>JAYTVB010000001.1:0-115229 GCA_043744235.1 Cyclobacteriaceae bacterium
ATCTAGGAATCAAATCGTCACGATCATTTTGGTAACCTAACCTTCTGTAAATCAACATGTCAAAGAACAGCCTAACTATTTTAATAGGACGCTAGTGGGATACCAGCAATACGTATATCCTCAAGAGGATATCAGCAGGCTGATATCTAATTGTTGTATGCCATTTTGTTTGACATGAATTTTCAACAGATATATTTAGATACCGTTAAGTATTGGCCGAATGAGATATTGATTTCGGACGCTCACTTGGTGGACTCGGACAGTGGTAGTTTTCCGACTTTAAGCAAATTATGGGACGAAGTTGAATACAAAACAGCCACTCTTGGTATTTGGACTGACCTAATGGTTTGGGCTATTTTTTGTGGATTGCATAAGTTAGCAATCGACCGACATCAAAAACAGGAACTTAAGATATTAACTACAGACGTTGACCTTGAGTATGTCAAGCGCAAATTTGAGGAAAATTTTTTCCAAGACTATTATCAGGACTTTTGGGTTGACTATGAAAAGTGATTGACAGCAAAAAACGGCATACAACAAGAAGTATAAGGCTGCCGTAGCAGACATGGTGAAGCACCTTGAGTTGACAGACGTTATTCCGATCGCGGTTCAATCAAAACAGAAGTAGTGCTTTGAAGATTATTTTTATTTTAATTCTGTTTGTTATCCTTTTTTCGTTTCTTGTTAGTGAAGCGTAGGTCTGTGATTTCTCATATAATTCTTGCCCTGCGTGTTGCCAAGGCTGAAGCTTGAAAAGCTAATAATTTGATCAGATGCACGGTTTTCAAGGCTTGAACCTCAATATCCAGCATAAAAACGTAGAAAATCACTCCCATGCACGGTCAGGGCACGGTCACCCCACGGTCACTGCACGGTCATTGCACGGTCACCCCATGGGTGAGTAGGGAAAATCCACGATAGGGCTACGGCGACGATAGGAAAGAGCTTGGAGTAAAGTAGCTGCCTTGACACAAAACCCCGTCAGTAAGGATATACAGTTTTAAGGTATATATGGATCGAACCTACGGTTCTCTTATCGACCTGAAGAGTTCTTTACAACGGACTGAAGTCCGTTGGTACAATATAGGCCGAGGCTACGCCTCTTGCAGCAAGATTTTACGGAGGAAAAGATGCCTAGACAAAAGCTGAAGACTATTTAAGATTCCATGTAAGAAAATATGACAAAATCTGAACTGTAGCCCTCATGACCAGAGCCGTGGGCGGCAGAGTCTTTTCCAACGGACTGAAGTCCGTTGGTACAATATCGGCCGAGGCTACGCCTCTTGCAGCAAGATTTTACGGAGGAAAGATGACTAGACAAAAGCTGTAGGCTTGGTAAGATTCCCGTATGAAAACATAACAAAATCTGAACTGTAGCCCTCATGACCAGAGCCGTGGGCGGCAGAGTCTTTTCCCATGGGCTGAAGTCCGTTGGTACAGGGATGGATAGAGCCGTAGGCTCGTTTCATATTGTAACCACGGGTTTTAACCCGTTGGGAAGCGAGTGGACTCGAACGAGAGTGCCGTAGGCACGGCTCATAAAAGAATCAAGAGCCATAGGAGCTCATGGATCTAGCCCTAGGCGACATCATCGTCTGTGACGTGCTATGAGGATACAGTTTTAAGGTCTAAATGGATCGAACCTACGGTTCTCTTATCGACATGAAGAGTTCTTTACAACGGACTGAAGTCCGTTGGTACAATATAGGCCGAGGCTACGCCTCTTGCAGCAAGATTTTACGGAGGAAAAGATGCCTAAACAAAAGCTGAAGACTTTTTAAGATTCCCATAGGAAGACATAACAAAATCTGCGCTGTAGCCCTCATGGACAGAGCCGTGGGCGGCAGAGTCTTTTCCAATGGGCTGAAGTTGGTTGGTACAGGGATGGATAGAGCCGTAGGCTCGTTTCATATTGTAACTACGGGTTTCAACCCGTTGGGAAGCGAGTGGACTCGAACGCGAGTGCCGTAGGCACGGCTCATAAAGGAATCAAGAGCCATAGGAGCTCATGGATGTAGCTCTAGGCGACATCATCGTCTGTGACGTGCTATGAGGATACAGTTTTAAGGTCTAAATGGATCGAACCTACGGTTCTCTTATTGATCTGAAGGGTTCTTTACAACGGACTGAAGTCCGTTGGTACAATATAGGCCGAGGCTACGCCTCTTGCAGCAAGATTTTACGGTGGAAAAGATGACTAGACAAAAGCTGTAGGCTTGGTAAGATTCCCGTATGAAAACATAACAAAATCTGAACTGTAGCCCTCATGACCAGAGCCGTGAGCGGCAGAGTCTTTTCCAATGGGCTGAAGTTGGTTGGTACAGGGATGGATAGAGCCGTAGGCTCGTTTCATTTTGTAACTACGGGTTTTAACCCGTTGGAAAGCGAGTGGACTCGAAACCAGAGTGCCGTAGGCACGGCTCATAAAGAATTAAAACCCGTAGGAGTTCATGGATAGAGCGGTAGACTCGAATTATTTTGGGACCCAGGGTTTATTTGATGGGGGCACGCTTTACAAACGCGCGCCATATCCGTCCATTGCGCCAATATCCTCAATACGTCGGCATCGTCGGGTCAATCTCCCGGGCCCAGGCCAATATGCCTCCCTTCAGGTTGTACAGGTTGGTAAACCCGTGATTCTTTTCAAGCCAGTTTACCATGTTCCCGCTGCGGGCACCGCTCCGGCAGTGGATGACGACTTTCATGTCACGGGAGATCTTCTCCACATTGAAGGGTATTTCTCCCTGGGGGATCAATTCCCCCTCCAGGTTGCAGGTCTCAAATTCATGAATTTCCCTGACGTCAATCAACTGAAATTCTGCCTGGCTGTCTCTCAACTCTTTCAATTCCTGCACTGTGACTTCTTTCATATTAACAAGCAAGTAAGTTTTGACGCAAAATAATGGATTAACTCTTCATTTTTGACTGAAAACTCCCTTGATTGAGATAATTTGAATGATAAACTACAATCCGTGGATATGACACAGCGCAGGAATTACTCCTCAGGAGCAAAATGGGAAGACATCGTCGGCTACAGCCGCGCGGTGCAGTTCGGAAATACCCTCGAAGTGTCGGGCACAGTAGCCGTCGACGAAGCCGGGATCGTCGGCAAAGGTGATTGTTATGCCCAGGCAAGGTTCATCTTGCAAAAAATTGAAAAGGTCATGGTCCAGGCCGGGTTTAAACTGACCGATGTGGTCCGTACCCGCATGTACGTGAAGGACATCAGCCAGTGGGAGAAGGTGGGCCGCGCTCATGGTGAATTCTTCGGCGCCATCAAGCCGGCTACCTCCATGGTAGAGGTGAGCGGCCTGATCGACCCCGAGTACCTGGTCGAAATTGAAGTGACTGCGGTAAGGCCGTAACGCTAAAAATGGTAAACTTGCGAACAAATCGACGGGCATGACAAACGACAAGGACCTTGTTCTAAAAAATCTCTGGTACCTCGCTCTCCCCGGCGATGCATTGAAGCAGGGAAAGCTGGTTCACCGCCAGGTGGCCTACGAGCGCATCGTTTTCGGCCGGGATTCCTCCGGCAAAGCCTATGCGCTCAAAGACAATTGTCCTCACCGCGGCGTGCCGCTGTCGACCGGCCATGTACTGGAGAACGGGAATATCCAATGCTGCTACCATGGCTGGGAGTTTGATTCGCAAGGGGCATGCAGGAACATACCGGCACTGCCTCCTTCCAGCAAAGCGGACATCAGCAAGATCAGGGCTTACAAATTTCCGGTGGCTGAAATCAACGGAACCATTTGGGTGTACATCCCTGAAAAACTCACGCCCCAGGTGGAAGCCAAAGAACTGCCTCCGGATCTCCACCTGGCTCCGGACCAAAAGCTGCTTCACGTCGAGTCCATCGTGATGCCCACCAACATAGATCACTCCGTCATCGGGCTGATCGATCCGGCCCACGTTACTTTCGTCCACCAGTCGTGGTTCTGGCGCTCGGCCAAGGGGCTGAAACTGAAGACAAAGAACTTTGAGCCAACGGCCAGGGGATTCAAAATGGTGAGGCACGCGCCCTCGGGCAATTCAAAAGGCTACAAAGCATTGAAAGGCGATGTGTCGACGGAGATATTCTTTGACATCCCGGGCAACCGGCTGGAGCATATTTCCATCGGCCAGAAGAACAAGATCATTTCCATCACCACCCTCACACCGATTGATGACCACCACACCGAACTCAATCACTTCTTCTATTCATCACTCGCCATTACGCGCTGGCTGTGGTGGCCTTTGAAGGGATTGGGCAGGACGTTCATCGGCCAGGACGTGGGCGTGTTCAACAAACTGGCAAGGGGTCTCGAGAATGATCCGGCCCTGCTGCTCGTCGGCGAACCCGATGCCCAGGCGCGTTGGTATTATGAGCTGAAGAAACAATGGAAAGCAGCGCAGGAGCAGGGGACGGAATTCAAGAATCCGCTTCAGGCAGAAACGCTGCAGTGGGTGACTTGATAAATCGCTGGCTGTTGGCTTTTGGCCATTGCCTTAGAGACTAAGTCGTTTGATGGCAAGTTCGGCAACGGTTTGACCGATCGACAAAGATGACGTGGCAGCAGGAGAAGGAGCGTTGCAGACATTGATCGCATGCTCGGCTTCGGCGATCATGAAGTCGTCAACCAGCCCGCCTTCGCGATCGCAGGCCTGTGCCCTTACGCCTGCACCGCCCGTCACGAGGTCATCAGATTTTATCTCCGGAATAAGTTTCTGCAATGCTTCCGTAAACCTGGCCTTGGAATAGGAGCGGTACATTTCCCCCAGGCCGGTGCGCCAGTACTTCTTCGCAACGATTTGAAATCCCGGCCACCGCAGCGATTCGCTCAGCTCTGCCAGGTTGATGTCTGATTTCTTATATCCTTCCCTTTTGAACGCCAGCACGGCGTTGGGTCCGGCTTCAACACCGCCCTTGGCCATGCGGGTGAAGTGAACGCCCAGGAACGGAAAATTGGGATCTGGCACCGGGTAGATGAGGTTCCTTACTAGGTATTCCTTTTCCTTTCTCAGTTTGTAGTATTCCCCCCTGAACGGAATGATCTTCACATTCAGGTCCTTGACGGTCATGGAGGCCACCTTGTCGGAATACAGGCCGGCACAATTGATCATGAGTTTCGCGGAGTAGCTGCCCTTATCGGTTATGACTTCTTTTCCCTTGATGGCCTTCACCTTCTCGCCCAGGTGAATTTCCGACCCGCCCTGGTGCAGGAGTTCGCCGTACTTTTCCGCCACCAGTTTGTAATCTACGATGCCGGTCTGAGGCACATGGAGTCCCTCCAGTCCGTTGACATACGGCTCGTGTTCATGGAGTTCATCGCGGGTGAGGCGTTTCATTCCCGTCAGTCCGTTTTGCAGTCCCCGCTCATACAGGGTGGTGAGCTGTGCCCTTTCATGATTTTCTGTGGCGACGACAATCTTGCCGCACAACTCGAAGGGGATGCCGTGGTCGCGGCAAAACTGCACCAGCAGGTGATAACCCCGGATGCAATTGGTGGCCTTCAGGCTTCCCGGTTTGTAATACAAGCCCGAATGGATGACGCCGCTGTTGTTGCCCGTCTGGTGCATGGCCAGGTGAGGTTCTTTCTCCAGCAGAAGCAACCGGATAGATGGATTTGATTGCTGGATTTGTAAAGCCGTGGCAAGGCCCACGATGCCTCCGCCGATGATGATGATGTCTGCCATGTACAATTATTCCGGCAAAGAAAGCAAAGGATTTCCCAAACGGGAAATCAGACTCGCCAAAATCAAACGTGGATCGGCCGGATTCTTACATTCAGGTTCTGCTCGACCATGACCAGGTGGTTCTTTGGAATGAGCGTCCACTCCGGGCCATCGGTCAGCTTTTCGGAAACGACCAGCACGGCATGGTCGTCATCCTCTGGTGCCTCCAGCCGGGTTACACCGTCTTCGACCACGTAGCGGCTACCCTCGGAATGGTACATGGTAAGGGGCTCTTCGTTGGGATCGCTGCACCACCGCGTAGCTACGATGAACAGCCCGTTGGTGATGCACATGTTCAGGTACGCGGCCTCTTTGATGCCGGCATCCAGCATCAGCTTGTTGACAAACTTGAAAGTATGCTCAAAGGAATCCGCCACCGCGTCGGTATTGATGTTCTTATGGTTTTGAAGGAGGTGGTTCAGCAGGTAAGCAAAGATGTGCTCTGAATCCGTCTGCCCTTTGATCCAGCCGTACAATTCATCCGTCAGCGGCTCGCGAATCTTTCTTTTCACCAGTTGGAAATCCTCGATGCCGCCGTTGTGTGCCATGAGCAGGTTCTTGTATTGAAAAGGGTGGCAGTTTGATTCCGATACTTCCCCCACGCTGGCCGCGCGCACATGGGCGACCATGCAGTCGGTCTTGACCTTGGGCGCCAGGTTTCTGAGGTTGCGGTTGCTCCAGGCGGGGTTGACGGATACAAACGTCACCGGCTCAAGATTCACTTCCGGCACATACCAGCCCAAACCAAAACCATCCCCATTCAGGGGCTCTTCTATTTCCCGCGCGTGCAGGCTCTGGTTGATCAGCGAGTTCTTGGGTTTGTACAAGAGGTTGTCGATGATAATGGGCGTGCCCTTGTAGGCCATTAATCTGCACATAGGGGTAAGTTTTTTCGAAGATAATGAAAAATGGCTGTTGGATGCGGGCCGCTGGCCTTTGGCGGCTGGCTACTTCTTCTTGTCCGCTTCGGTCTTTTCAAATTTCAGGGATACTGAATTCAGGCAATAGCGCAGGCCGGTTGGTTTCGGACCATCGTCAAAAACGTGGCCCAGGTGACCGCCGCAGCGGCTGCAGACAACCTCGTCGCGCACCATGCCCAGGCTGTTATCCGTGCCCACAGAGACTGCTTCTTTCTTGAGGGGCTGCCAGAAACTGGGCCAGCCGGTGCCGGACTCAAACTTGGTGGACGCATCGAACAGGGCCTGGTGACAGGCGGCGCAATAATAAATTCCCTTCTCGTGGTTGTCCCAGTACTCACCGGTGAAAGCCCGCTCTGTTCCTTTTTCACGGAGCACTTCATACTGCTGCGCCGTCAGTACTTTCTTCCACTCTTCGTCGGTCTTTTTTACCCCAGTATTTTCACTTTCAGCTTTGGGCTTGCTTTGGCCACAGGAGCAGAGTGCCAGGGTGATCAGCGCGAGGGCCAGTACGGAAGACTTTGAACTAAGATTTTTCATGTATTATCGTTGGTTTAAGAATATTCAAATTCACAACTAAAAAGAGGATCGGACAGCCCCAAAATCAAAATACCCCGACCGTCTGTCAGGGTATTTTGTCCTAAACCTAAACCTATGAGAAGTCTTCGCTTCTGCTGGGTATACTAACGGCATACCCCGGATTAGGTTGCATGGAAAAATAAAGGCCCCTGCTTTTTTTGACAGGCGCCTTACCTGAGCTTTTCCTGGTACAACTTCCTGAATTTCTCCACTTTAGGCCGGATCACAAACTGACAATATCCCTGGCCCTGGTTCTGGTTAAAATAGTTTTGATGGTAGTCTTCCGCCGGATAGAAGTCAGGCAACGGACTGATTTCCGTAACGATCTTGCCTCGGTAGCTGTCTGATGCATTCAGCTGTGCCTTGTACTGTTCGGCGATTTCCCGCTGAGGTTGATTGTGATAGAATACCACCGACCGATACTGTGTTCCTTCATCAGCACCCTGCCGGTTCAGGGTGGTGGCGTCATGGGTGTTCCAAAATACCTCCAGGATCTCCTGGTAGGATACCTGCATTGGGTCAAACGTTACCTGTATCACTTCAGCATGGCCAGTAAGCCCGCTGCACACTTCCTTGTACGTCGGGTTTTTTACCTTGCCGCCGCAGTAGCCTGACACGACCTTGGTGACACCCTTCATGCCCAGGTAGATCGCCTCCGTGCACCAAAAGCACCCGCCTCCGATGGTGGCTTGTTCCTGGTTAGCTGTATTTTCCATGAGTATTTATTCAATACAATGTAAGCGGATGTTATGCCTTCATCATCCTCAAGTCACTATAACTTCAATAGGAACCAAATGGTTTTGGGAAGTGTGGCAAATGTCGTGCAGGTAACAATACGCTCAGTACTGACGGTAGAATGACTGCAGATGGCTGCTGACATTTGATTCCAGGTTCCGCATGGCCTGGTTAAACAGGTCCTGGTCATTGGGATAAGCCTCGCCTCGCTTGGTCAGGTTCAGCTGAGTTGAACTCAAGGCCCTAGAGTCTCCGGTAAACGTAGCCCATTCAGCCTGCCAGGATGCATTTCCTTCCACGGTAGCATTCTGAAGAACACCGCTTGTCTTCGCGTCCGTGATGTTGATGTTGGCCGAACTCGAGGCTCTCTTGGTTCTTCTGAAAGAAGTGACTTTGGCCGTTACCGTGGTCATGATGTCCTGGGGCTTTCCATCCGGACCTTTCTTTTCGCCTGTCTTGACGTCCCGTTGAACATTTTCAACACTGGAAGTGGTGTAGGGCTGACGGTCGATGTTGTACCCGTTAAAGACAAGCCTCAAATACTGGTGCGGCGGCACGGTGTCTGCCTGGGCCACCGGCCTGAAGGAAAGGAATTGCCGTTGCAGCGAATTGATCAAAGGCTGCATGCTGATGTTGTACCGGGTGGTATTGATTTCTTCATAGGCCACACGAAGCGTTGCATTGAACTCAGCCTGGGTCATCATCTCGATGGACTCCCGGTACCCTGGTTCATACGTACCTGCATCCTTGAAATTGAAATATGCAACCTTGGCGTCCTGGCGGTTATTCTTCATCATCGCGGCAATGCCGTCCTGGTAGCTTTCTTCGGCGGCTTTGGGTTTGGCGTCAGCCAGTTCCTTGAAACGGGTAGCTGGCTGGGTGATGACCTTCATGGCGCCCAGGGAGGTCTTGATCTGGTCATTCAGGTAATTGATCTGTTCATAGCCCTTTACGGCATTCCGCCATTTCCGGGGATCATTGGCATTGATCCCGTTCTGAATGCCAGCTTCAATGTACTCAATGGCGAGGGGGTAGCCCTGGCTTAATACGGCTTTGGCCTTGCTGTTGTCAGGGCTCCCGCGCAGACGGTTTACCGACTCCAGCACTGCGTCGTAATAGTCGCCATGCTTGAGCGCGGTTTTCCCTGAACTGCAGGCGCTTACAATTGCTGCAAGGAGGAACAAATAAAGGATTTTTCGCATAGCGGAACTGAAACAAAACCGATGCCTAAATTATGAAGTTGGGGGCATTGGGCAATGCTCTTTCCGGATTATTGTTTGCCGAAGAAGTCGATCAGGATATCGTCGATCTGGTTTTTCCAGTTGCCCCAGGAATGGCCCTGGTTGCTTTCACGGTAATGATAGACGCAGGAGTTCTTTTGAAGGAGCGCCTTCATTTTCTGCGAGCCTTCGCTGGCATCATGGATGAGGCCTGTGGTCATGGATACCTTTACGGTGTTGCCTTTGAGGCTGTCGCACAATGCATAAATCTGCGGCCGGATCCAAAAGGCCGGCGACTGGATGCCCGCCATTCCAAAACGATCGGGCCTGGCAAAAGTGAAGTAAGCAGATGCCAGGCCGCCCATGGAGGTGCCCAGTATGGCGCGGTGAGCGGCATCGGAATAAACGGTGTATTGCCCTTCCACTTCCGGAATCAGTTCGTCGACAAAGAACTTCAGGTACTTTTCATTCATGTTCAATTCCTCCATCCTCCGGTTGTTCGACCGGTTGTTCGGGTCGCGGTGATCAACCAGGACAACGATGATCGGAACAATCTTGTTGTCGGCGATGAGGTTGTCGAGTACGGTAATCATGTTGCCCAGCTCGGGCATCATGTATTCGTTGCCGTCGGTTACATACAGTACCGGAAGCTTGCCCGGTTTTTCATAACCTGCCGGCAGGTAGACATTGTATGTCACCTGATAGCCGAGGACACGGCTGGTAAACAGGATGTCTTTCCTGATCGATCCGTGCTGAATGTCCTTCCGCTCCAGAAGGATGGGATCGTCCTTCCAGCGGGGCATCCTCAGTTCGGAATTGGGACTGCCACCGCCTACACCGGACCATTGCTGATGGGGATTCTCCGGGTCAAGCACCCAGGAAGTTTCGTTCACGAGGATCTTGTAATCCAGTCGTGCGTCGCGGGGGAAGGAGCAGCGCAAAACCCAGATGTCTGAGCCGGGAATCTGCTTTCCCTTGTTGTTGAAATCCTTGTAGGAGCCCCAGCCATTAAAATCGCCCATCCAGGTCACCGAGCTGACTTTACCCCGGTAAAAAAAAGCCGCTGAATCCTCAGCAATGAATGGTATTCCCACGGCGCGCACTTCTGCCCAGCGTTGTGTGATTGCCTTCTGGCGTTGCGCAGAATCGGGGATGGCACCAGCCTTGTAAAGGTTTTGAATGGTCCGGGTAAAGTTTACTGATGACTGCCCGGCGGCAAGTCCGGACAGCAGGAACAGCCCGATGCAAAGGATCGGTTTCATGCGGAGTGCACGATGTCGTCCTTGTCCT
Source organism: Cyclobacteriaceae bacterium (assembly GCA_043744235.1). Lineage (GTDB taxonomy): Bacteria > Bacteroidota > Bacteroidia > Cytophagales > Cyclobacteriaceae > ELB16-189. The sequence continues at coordinate 10,460 of JAYTVB010000001.1, forward strand.
CCACGAACTGTACGGAGACGGCGGCAATCAGCAGGAATACCCCCGCCATCACCAGGCTGTAAATCGGTTTTGAATTGTAAATGTGCTTGACAATGGGTCCGCCCACAATGCCGTTGAAGATCTGCGGCAGGGTGATGAAGAAGTTAAAGACGCCCATGTAGATTCCCATTTTCATGGGTGGGATGGCACCGGCAAGAATGGCATACGGCATGGCCAGTATGCTGGCCCACGCTATGCCTACACCCACCATCGAGAAGATCAGCAGTGTTGGATCGTGTATGAAATAAATGGAGATAAGTCCGATGCCACCGGTGGCCAGTGACATGGCATGCGTCCATTTCCTGCCGATCTTGGCGGCGATGAATGGAAGGAATAAGGCATAGATCGCTGAAACACCATTGTACACACCAAAGATGATTCCCACCCAGTTCCCGGCTTCATTGAAGGCAACCGAAGAGTGGTCATCCGGCGACAGGCCGTAAACGTGTGTGGCCACTGCAGACGTGGTAAAGACCCACATCGAAAACAACGCGAACCAGGAGAAGAACTGGACGATGCCGAGTTGCTTCATGGTCTTCGGCATTTTCGCGAAGTCTGAAAAAATCTGTTGCAGTCCTTTCTTCGTGGATTTGGCAGACTCTTCCTTCAGGTATTCATAGTCGGGCGGAAATTCCTTTGTTGTCACAACGGTCCACAGGATGGCAATCAGAAATACCACCGCGCCGACGTAAAACGACAGTGTCACATTAAAAGGTACGCCCACTGTGCCGGCATTTACGGCCTTCTCAACGTCAAAGAATTCAGCAAAAATATAGGGAAGCCATGATCCCATGACGGCGCCAAGGCCGATGAGAAAAGTTTGTATGGAAAATCCAAGGGTTCTCTGGTCGGTTGGCAGCAAATCGGCCACCAGGGCCCTGAAAGGCTCCATGGCTACGTTGAAGGACGCATCCATTACCATCAAAATACCTGCACCAACATACAAGGGCGGAAGAATGGCCGCCATAAACTGGGCATTGGGCATGAACATCAATGCCATGGATGCAAGGATTGACCCGGCAAGGAAATAAGGTCTTCTTCTGCCGAGGGATGTCCACGTCCTGTCACTGTAATACCCGATGATCGGCTGTACAATCATCCCTGTCAGGGGAGCGGCCAGCCAAAACCAGGAGAGGTGCTCCACATCGGCACCAAAAGTTGTCAGGATGCGCGATGCATTTCCATTCTGAAGCGCAAACCCGAACTGGATTCCAAAGAACCCAAAACTCATGTTAAATATCTGCCAAAAGGAGAGTCTTGGTTTGAACGCGGGTATGGACATGCGGGATAATTAATGACTGGAACTGAAAGTGGGATATTCGTCCTGTTCGTTCTTTTTCCTGACGGACTCCTCTTTGACGAATGTCCACAATATTGTAGAGATTGCCAATGAGCCGGCGCTGATCATGAAGATGACGGACTTGTCAGCAGCAGCCTGGATAATCCCTCCGAGCACGAGGCTCACCAGGAGTTGGGGCACCACCACGGACAGATTGAAGATGCCCATGAAGAATCCCATCTTGGCCTTGTCCACTTTCTCCGTCATGATGGCAAAGGGAAGGCTGACTGTTGCAGCCCAGCCGATTCCCGCCACGGCCAAGCAGGCGTAAACGGTGATCGGATCCTTGCCAAAGAATATCAGGAGGAGGTAGCCCACGGTCATACAGGCCATGGACAGCATGTGCACTTTAACCCGTCCCAGTTTCTTGGAGATGGGTTCCAGCAATGCCGCCGGAAGAATAAACCCAATGGTATTGAGGACGAGGAATGAGATGGACACTACCTGCCCCGCACTTTCATTGGCGGTGATGCCCATGATGTCATTCACATAGAAGATCATGTACACGAACATGGTTTGAATTCCTATCCAGCAGAATCCGTGGGCGAGGTATATCCGGTACAACTGGTTGTAATTGGATTTGCTGCTGCTTGCCTGCTTCTCTTCGGCGGTGGCTACAAGTAATTTTGGTTCAGTGATGAACAGCGGCGGGATGATGGAGAATACCAGCACCAGCGCGGCGCCAAAGTAGATGAGCGCATAGTTGCCGCTGATGGCACCGATGGCATAAGCCATCACCCCAAACATTCCGGAAACGGTTTGCATCCAGGTGTAACCCAGCGTTCTTTTCTCGCCTTCAGGTGTCACATCCGCGATCACGGAGCGCGTGGGGTTAAAGCTGATGTTGATGGACAGGTCGAGGGTAAGTGCAGCAGTGATGGCGACAGCGAGGATGGGAATGCCGGTGGCTTCGCTGATGAGTCCAAGGTTGGGCAGCGCCAGGAGGCTGAGGGCTGCCATCGTTCCGCCAATCCAGATGAACGGCCTTCGGCGCCCTCCCCAGAACCACATCTGGTCGCTGATGAGGCCGATGATGACCTGGCCCACAAGGCCGGCGATGGGTCCTGCGGCCCAAACGATTCCAACCTCATGAATATCAAGGTTATACTTCGTAGATAAGATCCAGCTTAGGGCTGAAATCTGTACGCACAATGCGAACCCCATACCCGTGGCCGGCAGGCTCAGGAGGGCAAAGAATGACTTGGAAAAACGTTGCTGGATGGCAATCATGGCAGGTTGATTTCGGTGCGTTGGGCGGAGTAAGCAAAGCGGGTCACCCGTACTTCTTCATGGCCCATGGTGTCCGGGTCGTTGATCGGGTCATATTTCTCAAGCGGCAGGAAGAAGGAGTTTGTCTCACGCTGGCAATCCTGCTGCTGCCCGTTGACTTTGACCTGGTGAAGGTCGCCAAATCCGTGCAGCACCAATTTGACTTTTTCCAAAGAACTGGAGAATCCTCCTGCCTGTGGCTCCAGAATTATTTTTCTTGCAGCAGGCAAAAACGAAATGATGCGACGTGCATACAACTGCTGCTCATAGTCAAAGGTTGCCCCGTCATCTTCATAGAATTCGTAATGGTTGTCGTTGTTTCCATTGTAGACGTGCAGGATGAGCTCATGAACTTTTTCCTTCGTGTTTTGTACCGGCTTTTGCATCGGGATAATCGCGCCCGCCTTCACATAAACCGGCAGCATGTGGATGGGGCAATCCACGATCACTTCCTGGTTGCCTTCGTATTTTCTTCCATCGTACAGGCAATGCCAGTCACCGGGGGGAAAGAAGACCCGGACAAATTCCTTGGTGCTTTCCACCGGTACGACGAGGATGGAAGGGCCGAACAGGTATTGATGATGAAACTGGGTATTGTAAACACGGGCATCGTGCGCGTAGTCAATGGCCAGTGACCGCTGAACCGGCATACCGGTCTGCCAGGATTCAAAAAAAGCAGAATAGAGGTAAGGCATCAGCTGGTACCGCAGCCGGATGTAATTCCTGGAAATCTGTTCAACTTCTTCTCCATACGACCATGGCTCGGAGTCACGCGTGTTGATCATGGTGTGACCACGGAAGAAAGGGGAGAAGGAGCCAATGGAGATCCACCGCGCAAAAAGTTTCGTGCTGGCCTCACCCACAAACCCGCCGATGTCATATCCCGCAAAGGAAACACCGGTGAGCCCCATGCTGTTGACCAGGCGGATACCGAGCATCATGTGCTCATCGTACGAGACGTTATCACCTGTCCAAACAGCCGAATAGCGTTGCACGCCTGAGAATCCGGACCGGGTCAGGTTGAATGGGCGCTTTCCTTTGAGCAGCGTTCGCGCCGCCTCGTAGGTACTGCGGGCCATCTGAAAGCCATACAGGTTTCTCACCTTGCGCGACGTGGCTTTCCGTCCGTCGAAATCAAACTCGAGGTTTTCAGGAATCATGTTGCCCCAGGTGGCTGGCTCATTCATGTCGTTCCAGAATCCCTCCACGCCGAGGTCTGAATAGGATTTCAACTTTTTGAGCCACCATGTCCGCGTCTCCGGTTTGGTAAAATCCGGGAAATGGCACCAGCCTGGCCACACCTGTCCTGAATAGTTCTGCCCGTCCGGATATTTGACAAAGACATCCTGCCGGATGCCGTCTTCATAGGCTTCGTATCCTTTTTCTGTCCGGATGCCGGGGTCGCACATCAGGATAATTTCAAATCCAAGTGACCGAAGTTCCTGGATAAGTGCCTGCGGGTCGGAGAAGTGTTTCTTGTCCCATGTAAAGATTTTATACCGGTCCATGTAATGGATGTCCAGCACGATGGCGTCAGCAGGGATCTCGCGTTCACGAAAAGTTTGTGCGGTGCTCACGACCTCCTTGTCCGGGTAATAGCTGTAGCGGCACTGCTGGTATCCGATGCTCCACTTCGGGGGCAGGGGCGTGCGTCCCGTGAGCCAGGTATAATGCCGTATAACCTCAGCGACGGATTGACCGCTAATGAAATAGTAGTTCATTTCCCCGGCATCGGCAGAGAAGCTGGTGAACCGGTCGTTGGAAGCGCCGAAGTTGAAAAAAGTCTTATGGCTGTTGTCCAGGAAGATTCCATACTGAACCTGGTGGTGTATGCCAATATAGAACGGCATGGAACAATAGAGCGGGTCGGTTCCTGCATGGTAGGCATAGGCATCGGTGTTCCAGTTCTGGTAGCCGTTGCCTTTTCTGTCCAGGGGACCGGTCTTTTCACCCAGGCCGATGAAGCGTTCGCCATCCTGGAGTCTCTTGTAGGCGGTCACTTGTTCGCCAATCCATGAAGTTCCGAGTCCGGGGTCATCCTCATTGAGGACGGTGCCATCCCGGTTGCTGAACTGGAATGACACGGGTTGTCTTTGGATGGTAAGGGTAAGCGCTGAAGTCTGGAGAACAAGGGAAGCCTGATTCTCCTCGATCGTCAGCCCGGAAGCAGCGGGTTGAGCCTTCACGGTATAAGAGAAATCTTCAAAGTCATCGCCGGCAATGATGGTGACCTGGGCAACGGCATCTGAGAAGAACCTGATCCTGAAGTTTCCGGTATCGGTTTTTCCGATGACTCCGGAATCTGTTTTCTGTATGGATTGAAGGTTGCCGAGTCGTTTGCTTAAATCAGTGGCCATGAAAGGGTATATAAAGGATTCAAGTAAGCGCAATCGCAAACACTTAACCTACTAATACCGGTTTAAAAATTCAGAAAACGATTGCGTTACTTTTTGAGTGGCGCAGACCGGATGGAAGAGTCCCTGACGATCAGCTTGGTCTTCAGGATCCTGGTTTCCGGCTGAGGCTCCTGGTCTTTGTCACCCACTTCGATCTGTCGGATGAGGAGGCGTGCTGCTTCCTGGCCCATTTCAAACCCGGGCTGGTCGACGGTGGTGAGGGAAGGCTCAATCAGGGAGCCGATGGACCAGTTGCTGAATCCGACCAGTCCGATGTCCTGCGGAATTCGTAGGCCCTTTTCTTTGATGGCCAGCATGGCGCCAACGGCCATCGGGTCATTGTTGGTGAAGATTGCGTCAGGCGGCTGAGACATGGCGAGCAATTTCTTGGTGACTCTGAAACCATCTTCCTGGCTGCCGGAGGGGCATTCATGAATCAAGGTGTCTTTTACTTCCATTTTGTGGTCTTTCAGCGCATCAATGTAACCGCGCTTTCGGTCTATGCTGATCATCAGTCCGGGAGATCCTTCCAGGTGGGCGATTCTCTTGTAGCCCTGGTCGATCAGGTGCTCAACAGCCTCTTTTGCGCCTACATAGTCATCCACGATGACCTTGCTGGTGTTTGGGTTGTTGTACATCCGGTCATAAAACACGATCGGTACACCCTTGGAGATGATCGATTCGATGTGGTCGAAGTCCCTGGTTTCCCTGGAAAGGGAAATGAGCATGCCGTCTACCCGGCTGTTGAACAGCGCCTTGATATCCATCTTCTCCCTTTCGTAGGATTCATTTGACTGCGCCAGGATAACACTGTAGCCGGCCTGGTAGGCAACATCTTCAATACCGCTGATCACGGTGGAGAAGAAGAAGTGCACGAGCTCGGGAATAATCACCCCAATGGTGTTAGTTTTCTTCTGACGCAGGCTGAGGGCAACAACGTTTGGCTGGTAGTTCAGTTTCTCGGCGAGGTTGTGCACGAGCCTCTTGGTCTCCGTGCTGATGTCCGGGTGGTCTTTGAGCGCGCGTGAGACCGTGGAAGGTGAGATGCCCAGTTCACGGGCGATATCTTTGATGGTAACCTGGTTGAATTTCATGTGTGTTATCGATTCATCTGGTGTTGTACTGCCTGCAAATTATATGACGTTTTGCCGCAACCGTTTGCGAATTCGATTCCAAAAAATAAATCACTTGAAATGATGATAAATGTCATGCGATTGGTGGTTGAATCACTTTAGATTTACAAGATTTACAAGTCGAAACAGTGTAAACAGTGGGTAAATGATTGTTTTTACGTCGCGAGAATTTACCCCAAAGTACCTCTTTAAACTCAATAATTAAACCCTAATTAAACCCGTATGACCAATTATTACTTGCTCGTCAAAAGGTTTCTGCCCGTGTTGTTTCTGGTATCATGCTTTACCATGGTACTCGGGCAGGAGAGAGCCGTAACTGGGAAGGTGACATCAGCCGATGATGGATCTTCTGTGCCTGGCGTGAACATCCTGGAGAAGGGTACCAACAACGGTACCGTTTCCGACCTGGATGGTGGCTTCAAGCTATCAGTAGGAAACAATGCTGTACTCGTATTCTCATTCGTGGGTTACTCAACACAGGAAGTTGTAGTCGGTGCGCAATCGGTGCTGAATGTATCGATGCAATCCGACGTCACTGCGCTGCAGGAAGTTGTGGTGGTAGGTTATGGTACCCAGGAAAAGAAGGATGTTACCGGTGTGGTAGCAGCGGTTGACAACAAGAACTTCAACAAAGGACTTATTGTATCACCCGACCAGTTGATTGCCGGCAAGATTGCTGGTGTTCAGGTTACACCCAACAGTGGTGAGCCTGGGTCAGGCGGAACAGTAAGAATCCGCGGCGGTACCTCCATCAATGCCAGCAACGATCCGTTGTATGTAGTCGATGGAATTCCACTGGACGTGGGAGGGAGTGCCCAGGTATCGGGTGCCCGTAACCCCCTCAACTTCATCAACCCTAACGATATTGAGACGTTTACGGTATTGAAAGACGCCTCTGCCGCAGCCATCTATGGTTCACGCGCTGCCAATGGCGTTATCATTATTACGACCAAGCGGGCAAAGGCCGGCGATGCTGTGAAAGTGACTTACGATGGTTTCTTCTCGTCTTCCCAGATTGTGAAGAAACTGAATGTGTTGGATGGACCTCAATACAGGGAGTTGGTTGCTTTGGTAAGCCCAAGCAAGACCTCCCAGCTTTACGATAACGACGCCTCCGTCACGAATAAAACAAATACCGATTGGCAAAACCAGATGCTGCAGACCGCCGTTGGCCAGAGTCATAACATCGGATTCTCCGGTGGCACAGACAAGGCTGGCATCAGGGCATCCATCGGATACCTTGATCAGAATGGTATCATCAAGACCTCATCAACCAAGCGTACCAGCTTTTCATTGAACTTCAACCAAAAAGCACTGAATGACAATTTGCTGATTGAGGCGAACGTGAAAGGTTCTGAAACCCGTGACCGTTATAATAACGGTACCATCAGCGGAGCATACGACATGGCACCCACGCAACCTGTGTATGACACTGCCAAAGTGCCGCAGTATGGAGGTTATTGGGAGTGGGCTTCTGTTCCGCTCGGCACGAAGAACCCGGTTGCAAACAATAATATGGCCCAGAGTCAGGGAACGACCTACAGGATGTTGGGTAATGTGCGATTCGATTATAAGTTAGATAACCTGATTCCTGGATTGAGGGCTAACCTCAACCTGGGTATGGATGGTACCAGCGCACAGCGCCAGTACTTTGCACCAAGCAACCTGCGTGCGGAAGCTGTTAACAGTTTCCCGGGGCAAACGCAAACAGAAGGCACCTTCCGTCTCAACCGATTGGTGGAGTTCTACCTGAATTATGCCAAGGCGATGCCAAATCTTGACAGCAAGTTTGATGTAACAGGTGGTTACTCCTGGCAGAATTTCAATTCCAATAACAGCGGTTATACCGCATCGGGCCTGACTTCCAATGCTTACGGATTCTATAATCCCGGCGTTTCTACCCGGCGTGACGTTTATGCCGGCAACACGGAGAACCGGTTGATCTCTTTCTTCGGAAGGATAAACTACTCCATGAAAGACAAGTACCTGCTGACCGTCAATCTCCGTCAGGATGGTTCAACACGTTTTGGGCCAACAAACCGTTGGGCATTCTTCCCGTCTGCAGCGTTTGGATGGCGCATCTATGATGAAGACTTTGCATCATCGCTCAAGAATGTGTTTTCAGACCTGAAATTCCGCGTGGGTTGGGGTATCAACGGTAACCAGGAAATTGGTAACTACGCATACATTCCTAATTATACACCGACGAACGGCTTTGCTGAGTATCCATTTGGTACCAGCTATATTTCACCGATCCGCCCCATTGCTGTTGATCCAAACCTGAAGTGGGAGCAGACTGAATCTTTGAACGTCGGTCTTGATTTTGGATTATTGAAAGGCCGCCTTTCTGGATCCGTTGAATATTACAACAAGAACACCAAGGACATGCTCTTTGTGGTGAACGTGGCTGCCGGCACACTGCCTGGAGACCGCGTGCTGACCAACATTGGTAAAGTGAATAATCATGGCATTGAACTGACGTTGAATGGAGTCGCCATTGACAGCAAAGATTTGCGTTGGGATATTGGCTTCAACGTAAGCGCAAACTATAACAAGATTGAAGCACTGGATGGTGTTGATAACGCGACATTCCAGGGATATCCTACAGGGGGTATTTCAGGTGGGCTTAGCAATACCGTACAGATTCTCAAGGTCGGATACCCTGTCAATGCCTTCCGCCTGTATGATCATTTGAAGGATGCAGCTGGAAAGCCGCTGGTGGATGGCGTGGACTGGAACAAGGATGGCGTGGTTGATTTGAAGGATATCTACAAGGATGTGAACGGCGACGGCCAGGTGAACGACCAGGACCGCGTGCCGAATGCACTTTCTTATCCTGCCCCTAAAGTGATCATGGGTTTGACTTCCACATTGACCTACAAGGGATTTGACTTCTCTTTCACCTTGCGCTCCAACCTGGGAGGCCAGGTGTACAACAACGTGATTTCAAGCAAGGGATACCTGAACCGTATCAATGAACTGAACCCTCAGAATTTGCCTGTGGCAGCGCTGCAGACAAACTTTGTGAGCCCTCAGTACCTTTCAAATTACTACCTGGAAAACGCTACATTCCTGAGAATGGATAACATTACTTTGGGATATACTGTTAACCAGATTAATAAGGCGAAGATCAGGGTATATGGAACAATCCAGAATGCATTTGTCATCAGCAAGTACACCGGACTTGATCCTGAAGTCGTGAATGGTATAGACAATAACCTCTATCCTCGCGCCCGTACGTATGTTTTTGGTTTAAGTATTGGTCTCTAAATCTATCATGACAATGAAGAATTTAATAAAAAAATCATGGGTAATCCTCCTGGTAGGAGTTCTTGCCTGCACTGATTTGGAATTGAAGCCGAAGGGCAGCGCCTCTTCGGATGTGCTCCTGACCTCCCAGGCTGGTTATACGCAGTTCCTCGCTAAGCTCTATCTGGGTTTAGCCCACAGCGGTCAGAATGGACCTGCAGGTGCAGGTGACATTGCCACAGGCGATGAAGGTTTTTCACAATACATCCGTGGCCTTTGGAACGCGGAAGAAATGCCTACAGACGAGGCCTTAACGCTCTGGGGTGACCCAGGCCTGAAAGATTACCACGCCCACAGTTGGACCTCCAACAGCGCTTTCCTGACGCAGTTCTATTACAGAATTTTCTATCAGATTGCGTTGGCGAACATTTTCCTCAATGAAATCAGTGACGGTAATCTCACCAAGAGAGGATTGCCTTCAACCTTCATTACTGGAACTGGTCCGAACTCAGCCAAGGGCTACCGTGCCGAAGCAAGGCTGCTGCGCGCGATGAGCTACTACCATGGATTGAATTATTTCCGCAACATTCCCTTCACGGACGAAAAGAGCTCTTCAACAGCCAAACCTCCGCAGAAGGATGCGCAGTTCATCTTCAATTACATTGAGTCAGAGCTAAAGGCAATCGAAGGTGATCTGCCTCCGGCCAAGGGTAATGTGTACGGCCGCATGGATGCAGCCACGGCCCAAATGATCCTGGCCAAGTTGTACCTGAATGCGGAAGTTTACATTGGTACACCTAAATATGCCGAGTGCGTTACCTACCTCAATAAACTCATTGGTAAGTACTCTCTCGCTCCTGCGTATCAAAACAACTTTCTGACGGATAGCCAGACTTCGCCTGAAATGATTTTTGCTGTACCGTCTGAGGGATTGAAATCCCCTAACTACGGTGGCGTGACATTGATCATCAACGGTGCTATTGGTGGTGCACTGGGTGCGCTTCCCCAGGTTAACGGACGAAACCCGATCATGGGCAACAACCAGTCCTGGGCAGGTCACCGGACCACCCGCGGCATTGTCGACTTGTTCCCGGATGTTACCGGTACTCTTGATAAGAGAGCGCTGTTTTATACTCCCGGTCAGAGCCTTGATGTCAATGATATCAACCAGTTCACGGATGGATATATGGTAACCAAATTCCGTAACGTTGACAAACTGGGAAATCCCGGTTCTGACGGAACCTTCACGGATACGGATTTCCCGCTTTTCCGCTATGCAGACGTGCTGCTGATGTATGCTGAGTGCTTTGTACGCGGCGGTGCCGGTTCCGGCGCCACCCAGGCCAATGCTGAAGCCTATTTCAATGCGGTGCGCCTGAGGTCATATCCTACCAGCGCGACAATCCCAAGCGTAGCGATTCCTGCACTAAGCCTGAACCTGCTTCTGGATGAGCGCGGACGTGAATTCTATTGGGAAGGCCACCGCAGAACGGATATGATCCGCTTCGGTGTGTTTTCCAACAACCCAACCAACAACGCCAGGGGTATTTGGCAGTGGAAAGGCAATGTTAAGAATGGAAGGGCCACGGAAAGTTTCCGTGATATTTACCCGATTCCTTCTTCTGATGTGATTGCCAATCCGAACATCAAGCAGAACACAGGTTACTAAACTTTGAAAATGAATGTTATGAAAAATAAATTAATAGCAGCTCTAACGGTGATACTGGCGGCAGGGGTATTCTCCTGTTCCGATGAAGCAACGCTGAGCGGTTTGCCCAAGCAAGGTCCTTTTGTGACACCGCTTGACATCCCCGGATTGCTTTTTGCGGGAATAGTCACAGACGTAAAAGCAACCTTGAATGCCACGGTAGCCAATCCAATTGGCAGCGTGACCTTTGAAGTGTTTAAGAAGGGTACCACAGAGGTGGTAAAAAGCGGTTCCGTTACACCAACCACGACTGCGGGCGTGGTGGTGGTTACATGGACCGGTGCAAGTTCAGGTCTGAGCACACTGGCAGCCGGTGATTACATCATGCAGGTTACGGGTGTCAACGCCAATGGCAAGACCTTCGCCACCGCACCATTTAGTGTTCCTGATTACGTAGTGCCTCAGGCTTGCCAGGTAACAGGGCAGATAACGGTAATTATGCTGACTACCTCGGCAATTCCTGCTCCGACGGCCGGTGGCCCAGTCATCAGTGCCATTGGCAGTATGACTGGTTCAGGCTGGGGAACGGATATCAACATGACCTACATCAAGCCTGGTGTGTATTGTGTAGCACTTCCGCTTGTGAGTTCTGATGCTTATAAGTTCAGAATGAACGGAAGCTGGGGTACCCAGGAAAAGAAAACCGATTGCAATGACGGCGACAACCGAGTTGCACCGGGTGCTTCCTGGCCCGCTATCTCCATTCAAAACGTGCCCAAGTGGCCCGGCTTTGGATGTTAGAATAATGTATACGAATCAAAAAAGGCTGTCTTATGACAGCCTTTTTTTTAGACTTATTGGTTATGTTAGTATTCGCCTGAAGCATTTATAGAAAATAGTGAGGCCATGAAGAAGGTATTGGTTCTGGGGCTTGTTTTGATATCATTTTCAGCCCTGGCTCAGCTTACAGTTTCCCCCATTTTTCCAAAGGTGGACCAGACGTTGACCGTTGCGGTTGATGCTACAGGAACGAGCCTCGCTGGATATTCCGGGGACGTCTACATCTGGACCTGGATTGAGAAGCCAACGGGTGATGTCAATGCGCCAACGAATGTGAATCCGGCAACGGCGGCACAAAGCGCCGCGAAGGTTACGCGGGTCAGCCCGGACCATTACACTTTTACCTTTACGCCGACAACCTTTTTTAACCAGCCTCTTGTTGCTTTTACAAATCAAATTGGCTTACTCCTAAAAACATCCGACTGGGCCAATAACAAGCAAACCCCTGATTTATACATCACTTTCTATTCTGGTTTTGCCATTCAGCTGTCTCAGCCAACCCTGACTTCCTTCTTTGTCAATACCAATGAGGTCATACCCATCACGGCATACACCTCCCTGGCATCTACCATAGCCATCAAAGTAAATGGTACCACGGTTCAGACATCGGCACCGGGCGTCACCACATTTTCATACAACCACACCGTAACCGAAACTTCAGGATCTACCGAGGTTGTGGTGGAGGCAACAGGTCCACCAACGCCTGCGACAACCTCCTTCACGTATGTCATCCGAACAGCAACAGTAAATGCAGCCCGCCCGGTCGGCATTGTTGATGGCATCAATTATCAAGCTGACCAAACCAAAGTAACCCTCAGCCTCTGGGCACCGGGAAAAACTTCTGTCTACGTCATCGGGGACTTCACCAACTGGGATATCGCCTCATCCTACCAGATGAAAAAGTCAGGCGAGCATTTCTGGCTGGAGATATCCGGGTTGACCCCTCAAACTGAATATGCATTTCAATACCTCGTCGATGAGCAATTGCGGGTGGCCGATCCCTACGCTGACAAAATCCTGGATCCCGATGATCAGTATATTCCGGCAGCGACTTATCCGGGCCTGAAGACCTTTCCAATGAAAGCATTGTCGGACAAGTGGTACTATAACCGCCTCGCCGTTTTGCAAACAGGGCAAACACCCTATCCCTGGGTGGTGACCAATTTCATAAAACCGCCTAAAGAAAAATTGGTCATCTATGAGTTGCTGATCAGGGATTATTTTGATCCCGCCAACCGCAACTACCAGAAGCTGATCGATACGCTGAGTTACCTGAAGCGGCTGGGCGTGAATGCCATCGAGCTGATGCCGGTAACGGAGTTCAACGGCAATGAAAGCTGGGGGTACAATCCAACCTTTATGTTTGCGCCTGACAAGTACTACGGCACGAAGAGCAAATTCAAGGAATTCATTGACAAGTGCCACCAGAATGGCATCGCCGTCATCATGGACATGGTGATGAATCAACAGGACGCTCCGAATACCTATGTGATGATGGATTTTGATTTCACGGCATTCAAACCCACCGCGAACAACAAGTGGTTCAATGTCAACGCCACACACCCCTACAGCGTTTTCTTTGACATGAACCATGAAAGTTCTTACACCAAAAAATACCTGGATACGGTAAACTATTACTGGCTGAATGAATACAAGGTAGATGGATACCGGTACGATCTTTCGAAGGGGTTTACACAGGTCGTCAACTCGGATGTGGGCCTCTGGGGTGCCAAGGATCCTTCCCGGATCGCCATATTGAAGCGCATGTCCGACAAGCTCCGGGTGCATTCTCCCAATGCCTACATCATCCTGGAGCATTTTGCAGACAATTCGGAGGAGACTGATTTGGCGAACTACGGCATGATGCTCTGGTCGAACCTGAATTACTCCTACAATCAAAATACGATTGGCCTTTCGTCAGGCTCTGATTTTTCATGGATTTTTTACGGTACGCGCGGCTGGACCGTACCCCATTCAGTAGGTTATATGGAGAGCCATGACGAGGAACGCAACATGTTCCGGAACCTGCAGCAGGGGTTGAGCGTTGGCAACTACAATGTCAAGGAGTTGAATACCGCGCTTGAGCGTGTGAAGGCTGCTTCCATGATGTTCTATACCATACCAGGACCAAAGATGCTGTGGCAGTTTGAGGAACTGGGCTACGATATTTCAATCGACCAGGGCGGCAGGATCAGTCCCAAGCCTGTGAAGTGGGATTACCAGACAGATCCGGGGAGAAGCAAACTCAACAAGGTGATGGCAGCACTGATCAGCCTTAAGAAGACATACTCAATCTTTTCTACCAGCGATGTCACCTTTGCGGGCAACAACACCCTTCAAAAGCAGATGATGCTGAAGAACGTTCCCTACAGTGCGGCTCCGGCCACTACAGGCAATATGAACGCAGTTATCGTAGCCAATTTTGAAACGACCCCCAAGACCATTACCGTGACGTTTCCGCACGTTGGCAATTGGTACCATTATTGGTCCGGCGGGGATCTGCAAAACCTCACGGCAACTACGGCACCGCTGACCTTACAACCCGGGGAAGCACGGATTTATACGGACGTGGTATTGCCCGCACCGGCAGCTGAACTGGTTCAATTTACAACGCCCATCGCGCCCGTACTCCTGACCGTTGTTGAAAACGATAATGCTGTTAACCTCACCTGGGATGATAAATCGGCAATCGAATCATCCTACTTGATTTACCGCCGGCCTTTCGGCGGCACCTTTGCGCTTGTGGATTCTGTGGCCGCGAATGTGAAACTCTACGCTGACAGAAAGGGGCTGGCTCCGCTGACCAAGTTTGAATACTATGTGAAAGCCAACAACCCGTACAAGGGCACACCCAGCCAGATTCTCAGCGTGACAACTTCCGACAAGATCACCGGCCTGGAGGATGAATGGGTGAATGTCAAAGTCTTCCCGAACCCGACCAGGGGTATCCTGATGATACAATGTGAAGATCCGTCGCCTGATGTTCAGTTAATTTCAATGCAGGGTGCCCGCGCAACCGCTGTGCGCGTCGACAATACCACCTGGGATGTCTCATCGGCCGCACCAGGACTTTATGTGGTGGAGATCAGGACAGCAACCGCGCTGGTCCGCAGGAGAATTGTTAAACTTTAATCCCTTGAAGATGAAATCAATTGTCATGGCTGGATTCATGGTCTGCTGCCTGGGAATTTCCGGCAGTGGCTTGGCCCAGAAGAAACAGCCGCCATTTAACCATGTTGAACCTGCCTTTTGGTGGGTGGGTATGAAAGGCAAGGAGGTTCAAATCCTGTTTCATAACAAGGATGCCAACGTCGGCGGGTACCAGGCCTCTGTTGTTTATGAGGGTGTTTCTTTAAAGGCAACGGATCGGACCGACAATCCCCATTACCTGTTTCTTACCCTGGAGATATCCCCGGCTGCAAAGGCTGGGAAAGTCCCCGTCACCTTTGTGGACGGAAAGAAGAAGTTTGTGTATGAGTACGAGTTGAGGAACAAGTCAACGGCAGCAGACCGGATCAGGGGATTCAATTCCTCGGATGTGATGTACCTGGTCATGCCCGACCGGTTTGCAAACGGGGATTTGAAGAATGATACCATTCCCGGAATGTACCAGGGTACCCACCGCAACCAGGGTTCCGGCAGGCATGGGGGAGACTTGAAAGGCATGTCTGATCACCTGGATTATATCAGGGACCTTGGTGTGACTGCACTTTGGCTTAATCCTGTATTGGAGAATAACCAGAAAGGATACAGTTACCACGGCTACGCCATTACCGATCTTTACCAGGTGGACAAGCGCTTCGGTTCCAATGAGGATTACGTGGCTTTCATCAACAAATGCCATGGCATGGGCCTCAAGGTGATCCAGGACATGGTGATGAACCACATTGGTGACCAGCATTGGCTGATGAAGGATTTTCCTTCCAATGACTGGATCCATCAATTTCCAGCCTTCACAAGATCCAATTTCAGGGGAGGGGTAATTTTTGATTCACACCGTTCAAAGCTGGACGCCACCCTGATGAGCAACGGATGGTTTGATACCGGTATGCCGGATGTGAACCAGCAGAACCCATTGTTTGCGAAGTACCTTATTCAAAATTCATTGTGGTGGATAGAGTATGCCGGCATTGATGGTATCCGGATGGATACGTACATGTACTCCGATAAGAAGTTCATGGCTGATTGGGCAAGAATACTATTGGAGGAGTACCCGAAGTTTAATATTGTTGGTGAAGTCTGGCTGAATACGATCCCGGCAACGGCTTACTGGCAAAAAGGCACCCGAAATGTGGATGGCTATCAATCCATGCTTCCAGCCCTGACTGATTTCCCGCTGTACGGGGCCATCGCGAAATCTCTGACGGAGTCGCCGGGATGGGATAGCGGAATAAACCGGTTATATGAAGTGATATCGCAGGATGCAGCTTATCCTGACGCCGCAGGAAACCTGGTCTTCCTGGACAACCACGACGTCACGCGCTTCTACAGGACCATTGGCAATAACCTGGATAAACTGAAGATGGCGTTGATCTTTCAGATGACTACCCGTGGAATCCCTCAGGTGTATTACGGCACTGAAATACTGATGGATGGAGACGGAGCCAACCATGCCGATATCCGGCGGGATTTTCCCGGAGGATGGCCCGGTGATGCAGTTGATGTGTTCCAACGCAAGGGTCTTACCGCTGACCAGGTGGCTGCCATGGACTTCATGAAGAAGCTGCTCAACTGGCGCAAGTCAAAGGCAGTGATTCACACCGGCAAACTGACGCACTATGTCCCTCAGGATAATGTCTATGTCTATTTCCGTTCCAATGGAAATGAGACAGTAATGGTGGTGATGAACCGCAATGATGTGTCAAAGAAACTGGACACAAAACGATTTGCTGAAAACATGCAGGGTTTTGCAACGGCTACGAACGTGATGTCCGGGGAGAGCCTGGGAAATATTGCATCCATAGACATTGCACCCAATTCAGCAATCATCCTGGAGTTGAATAAATAAATAGAAGCTATTCCTTCTTGAAGACTTCAATGGCCGGCAGGGCCTTGTGCGAGAAATCAAACAGGGCCTGGTTTTCCCAGGAAGATCCCGTGGTAGACAGTGGTCCTTTGAAGGCTACCCACTCGGGTGCCCAATAGCAGATTCCTGAACCGAGGTTGGTTTGAATAACAATAAGTTTGAGGTCATTCAGGAATTTCTTTTGGCCGTCGGGGGTGGCGGGATAGGTAGGGATCAATTGTTCCTGCAGGCCAAGTGGATTATTGGTGTTGTCGTTCCAGAGCAGGGTAAATGGGTAGGCGGTTTCAGCAATGATGATTTTTTTTCCAATGGCCTGGCTGAGGCTGGCTAGCGAACTTTGGACAACACTGAGGTCCTTGCCGTGCCAGATAGGATAATATGAAAGGCCGATGAGGTCGTAGGACACACCGTTGGCGGCCATCATCTGGTAGAAGGGAGTCGCAGCTTCCACACCAGCAAAATGAATCATGATTTGTCCTCTTGGCGCGGGCAAGTCCTGCACGGCCTTGATTGCACTTTTAAGAAGTGAGGTGAAGGTGGCAGGGTTGGCCGAAGAGCCGTCGGGCCACAAGAAACCGCCGTTGATTTCATTACCGATCTCAATAATATCTGGCTGCAGCAACGAAACTACTTTCTTTGTGTAGGCGTAAACGCTGTCCGATAATACCTGGCCGGAAAGCGCGTTCCAGGCAGCCGGTTTTGTCTGGTGTCCCGGATCAGCCCAGGTGTCCGAATAATGGATGTCAAGCCAAAGCTTAAAACCGCCTGCCTTGATCCTGGTTGAAAATGCTTTCACCTCGTCGAGACCGCTGTGAGCAGTCGATGGCGTGTGCCATAACCTGACGCGAATGGTATTGACACCGTTATCCTTGACAATGCCAAGCAGATCCTGCGGGTCCCCGGTTCTGTTCGCGAAGGTGTAGGGGAAAGCTTCTATTTCCGGAAGGAAGGAAACATCAGCGGCACGAATAAAATCGGCCGGCGCGACAATGAGTGTTGGCAGCGTAATTGGGGTGTTTGATGGGGGTGTCGGTGCAGGCGTGGATGAATCCTTTTGGCAGGCAATGGCAATAATGGCCAGCAGAAAAAAGGTCGCGAATTTCATACCCACAAGCACCCTTCGATAGTGGCACAAAGATACACTGTGGCTAATGATTTTTCCTGAAATCACTGGGTGTAATTCCTTTTTTCCTCAGAAATACCCGGTTGAAATACGTCAGACTTTCGAAGCCGGCATGGTGGGCAATTTCTGCGATGGTTTTGTCACCCTCGGTGAGCAAACGGCATGCGTCGCTGATTTTAATGTTATTCAGATAGTCCGAAAAAGTCTTGCCGGTTTGTCGTTTGAAGAATTTGCAGAAGGCGCTGTCTGACAGGTAAACCAAGGCCGCGGCGTCCGTGATGTTTGCGCTGTCGGTATGACTCTCGATGTATTGGCAGACCTTGTTAATTCGCTTTTCATATTCTGTCCCCCGCGCGGGTTTGACGGAGCCGGTAGACAGGCTCACGTTGGTTATCCGGGATAGGTGATCAAGCAGATTCAATAGCCCGGTAATCCTGTCAATACCTTGCCGGTGAAGCAGCAGTTTTATCGATTCATCAACACCATCCTTATCAGCCAAGGGAAAATGCAGGCCTTTGTCAGAAAGGTTCAGCAAGTTCCGTACAGCGATACATTCCGGGTAACGGATCAGGGGCTCAATAAATTCTTCACTGAACTGGATGACGATCGCGGCGTGTTTGGATTTTTCATGTTTGTTGCTGACCCAGGTGTGGGGAACCTGCGGGCCAATCAGCACCAGGTCGCGTTCATGAAATTCTTCATGGCTGTCTCCAACCATGCGCTTTCCTTTGCCCGCGGTGATGAGCGTCAGTTCATACTCAGGATGATAATGCCAGTGCAGCAGAAACCGGGGCACAGTAAACTGATAGGCCAGAAATGATTGGTTGCCCTTTCGGGTGCGCAGATCCTCATACCGGGCTTTCATGGTACTATATTACAGTATGGAATGCGATGAATGGCTATTGTTGGCAATATAGTGCCATATTTTGGCAGTCGGGTGCCGTCATCCCAGGTTCCCGGGTTGAATATTTGTTCATAAATTACTGACCATGACACTTACCGCAATAGCCCTTCAGGAAGCACTGGACGCACCCTATTCAGTAGCAGAAGATCAACGTGCCTTTTACCGGAAGAACGGATTCGTGAAACTGAAAAATGTTCTCCCCAGGGAGTTGCTGACCTACCTGGATGAAACCATTACCTCGGAGGTGAAGCGCCTCAATACACAGCACCTTCCCATGGATAAGCGCGATACCTATGGAAAGGCGTTTCTTCAGATCATGAACATCTGGACCCAATCAGAAAGCGTGAAGCAAATTGTGTTCAGCAGGCGCCTGGCCAGGATTGCTGCCGACCTGATGGGTGTGGAGGGTGTGAGGCTGTACCACGACCAGGCCTTGTACAAGGAACCAGGTGGCGGCCATACCCCGTGGCATGCTGACCAATATTACTGGCCGTTGTCAACCAATAAAACGGTGACGGCCTGGATTCCTTTGCAAGCAACACCCCTGGACTGGGGACCTTTGGAGTTTAGTTCTGAAAGCCATAAGTTGACCACAGGGAGAAACCTAAAAATCAGTGACGAGAGCCAGCAGGTCATAGAAGACACACTTCGGCAAAGTGGATTCAAACACGTCATCGAACCATTCGATGAAGGTGAAGTGAGTTTTCACGCGGGATGGTTGTTTCACCGTGCCGGTCCCAATCAATCGGGCAGGATGAGGAAGGTGATGACGATGATTTACATGGACAAGAACATGGAATTGAAACAACCTGAGAATGAAAACCAGGAGCGGGACTGGAAAACCTGGTGCCCGGGTGCTGAGGTTGGGAAAATGATTGATACGCCACTTAACCCGGTACTCTACCCATGAAGCCGGTTGTTGTTTGTGTTGTATCGACGGTGGCTTCCTTGTTGATTGCCGGCTGCGGCACCCAGCCATCGAAGCCTGCTCCAGCCTTCGAAAAGATCAACCCAATGAAGGAGGAGTTGAAGTTGTTGCCAATATCAGATATCAAACCATCCGGCTGGATCAAGGATCAGATGAAGATGGACCTGGACGGTTTTGTTGGCAACCTTGACAGCCTTGTGCCAGACCTGGTGACGAGGGATGATATATACGGAAAAGACCGACTGACCAAAAACGTGAAAAGCAAGGATGTCGGTGCCATCTCAGACTCAGGTGCGTGGCAGGTTCAGTTCCTCTGGTGGAACAGCGAAACACAGAGCAACTGGTGGGATGGTTATATCAGGAATGCCATTATGACGGACAGCCCCGGTCACCTGAGAAAAGCAGAGGCATATGTTAAGCGAATCCTCAGCACCCAGGACGTTGATGGATACCTTGGCATTTATGACCGTGACCTTCGGTACAAGTTTGACAACGAGAATGGAGAACTTTGGGCCAAGGCAACCTTGCTGAGGGGCTTAATCGCCTGGTATGAATACAGCCATGAGGAACCTGTGCTGAAGGCGGTGCGGCGGGCCGCTGACAACATCATGGAAAACTACCCGGCCTATGCATCGCATCCCTTTCATTCCGTCAAGCCGGATGTGGGAGGCGTCACCCATGGCCTCGCGGTGACGGATGTGTTCGAACAATTGAGCAAACTGACGGGCAACAGGGAATACCAGGATTATTGCACCTTCCTGTATGATGACTTTTCGCAGCAAACACTCAACGAGGACGCCCAGTTCAGCAAGATGCTGGATACAACCTTACCAATGAAGGGTCATGGCGCGCACACGTATGAGCACCTCCGGTCAGTCGCCGCCGCTTGTTACGCAACGGGCAATCCATCCCTCAAGACTGCGTTGAAGAATTTTCTGAAGAAGATTGAAGGGACCACGACGCCTTCCGGCGGACCCATTGGCGATGAGTGGATCGCCGGCCATCAGGCGGATGCCACCCAGACCGGCTATGAATACTGCTCCATTCATGAGCTCATGCATGGATACATCGACCTCCTGGCAAAATCGGGAGACGCCGCCTATGGAGACAAAGCCGAACGCATTTTCTTCAACGCCGCACAGGGTGCGAGAAACCCCAGGCACAGCGGAATCTCTTACCTGAAAACGGATAACTCGTTCTACATGATGGGTAAAAGAAACGAGGATTCCCTTCCTCGCACGCAGACCCGGTACAAGTATTCTCCGGTGCACCAGGATGCGGCCGTTTGCTGTGTACCCAACGCAGGCAGGATCACACCATACTTTGTGCAGGGGATGTGGATGCAGCAGGACGATGGGCTGACGGCTGCGCTTCTTGGTCCGAGTGAAGTAAACACGGAATGGAATGGCGAGAAGATTAATGTTAGTGAATTGACGGAATATCCTTACAACAACAAGATCAGGTTCGTGGTGACCGGCAAGAATATGAAGGGTTTCAGGCTCCGGATCAGGAAACCCGGCTGGGTTCAAAGTGCGGGGAGTTCAAGGACTTACCGCTGGTCAGGAGGATACCTGGTCTTTGATCTTGATCAACCCAGGACGGAAATTGACATCGTGTTCGAGGCTTCGGCCCGGGAGGAAAAGACAATGAACGGAGAGCATTACTTCTGGAAAGGCGCTTTGGTGTATGCACGGCCTATCGGCGACACTGAACAGATTACCAAAACCCACCGGGTGCCCCGTTTTTTTGATTATCAATACTTTCCGGTTGATGATTCCAGGTTTGACTATGTTGAAGGCAAGGGCCCGGAGTCATTGGATGACAACCGGATAAAAGTTATTTTAAGGAACCGAATGACGGGTGACCAGCAGGAACAAATGCTGGTCCCGATGGGTAAAACTATCCTGAGACAAGTCACATTTAAGTAAACGCGACCGATTTGTAATTGAGCGTATATGAGAATTATCCCAATTGTTCTTTCGCTGATCAGCCTTTCAGCCCTGGCTCAACTGCCGAAGCCGTCAGCCGGGTCGATCAGGCGCCTGGAGAATTTTTCATCGAAGTATGTTGATGCCAGGAATGTGGATGTCTGGCTTCCGGATGGTTACAGCAACAAGAAGCGCTACAACGTCCTGTACATGCATGACGGGCAGATGTTGTTTGACTCTGCCGGAACCTGGAATCACCAGGAGTGGAAGATGGATGAGACGATAACCCGCCTGATCAGGACTGGCAAAATGGAGGACTGTATTGTTGTCGGTATATGGAACAATGGGAAGTATAGACACTCTGAGTAC
Source organism: Cyclobacteriaceae bacterium (assembly GCA_043744235.1). Taxonomy (GTDB): domain Bacteria; phylum Bacteroidota; class Bacteroidia; order Cytophagales; family Cyclobacteriaceae; genus ELB16-189. The sequence continues at coordinate 32,651 of JAYTVB010000001.1, forward strand.
TTTCCCCAGAAGTATTTTGACGGGATGGACGAAGCGGTAAGCAGGAAAATTCAGAATGACTATTTCAATGGCCACGTACCTCAATCAGACAATTACCTCAGGTTTCTCGTGGAAGAACTAAAACCATACATTGACAAAAACTTTTTTGTATACAAGGACAAGGACCATACTTACATGATGGGATCCAGTATGGGCGGCATGATTTCAATCTATGCCATGGCTGAATATCCGGAGACTTTCGGTGCAGTGGCCTGTTTGTCCACGGCATGGAATGGCACAAAGGATCAAAACAGTACCGTTCCCCTGGCAGCCTTTCAATACCTCAACAAGAAAATGCCGTCACCCTTTGGGCACAGAGTCTACTTTGACTATGGCACGGTCACACTGGACAGCCTGTATGAGGTTCATCAGAAATTCATTGATATCATCCTGAAGGAGAAGGGTTATCAGTCTTCCAACTGGAGGACCATGAAGTTTGCAAACGAACCGCATACCGAGCAAGCCTGGTCACGGCGGGTGAATATTCCGCTGGAGTTCCTGCTGCCGAAACCACGCATGCCTGTGGCGACATCTGGGGCCATCAGTCGCTTTGAATCTTTTGAATCAAAATTTGTAGACCCGCGTACGGTTGACGTCTGGCTCCCCGAAGGATACAATACAAAACAAAAGTATGCCGTATTGTACATGCACGACGGCCAGATGTTGTATGATGCAGCCACCACGTGGAACAAGCAAGCCTGGGAAGTGGATGAAGTCGCTGGGAGGCTCCAGGGGGAGGGCATGACCAGGAAGTTCATTGTGGTGGGCGTATGGAACAACGGCATTAAGAGGCATCCGGAATACTTTCCGCAAAAGCCTTTTGAGACCCTGCCGGCTTCGAAGCAGGATGAAGTCTACGCGTTGGGCAAGGCCGCGAACGGCAACGAAATCATCCGGGTGCAGTCTGATGCCTATCTGAAATTCCTGGTAGAAGAGCTGAAGCCATTCATCGACAAGAATTTTTCTACGTTGAAGGACCAGAAGAACACGTTTGTGGCTGGTTCAAGCATGGGGGGACTGATCTCGATGTACGCCATTTGTGAATACCCTAAGGTCTTTGGCGGGGCAGCCTGTCTCTCAACCCATTGGCCCGGCACCTTTTCGGCCGAAGGCAACCCAATCCCCGGCGCCTTTATGAATTATTTAAAAGGTCATTTGCCTTCACCGAAGTCGCATAAAATCTATTTCGACTACGGCACAGCAACACTGGATGCCCTGTACAAACCATTTCAACTCCAGGCTGACGAGATCATGAGGCAAAAGGGATTTGATTCGAAGCACTGGATGACCCGTGAATTTGAGGGGGCTGATCATTCCGAGAAGGCTTGGCATGCAAGACTGAATATCCCCATGATATTCTTACTTAAATAGGCCATCATGAAAATTCAACTTTTGACGGTGCTCCTGGTTGCAGCTCTTGGCGCAACATCCCAAAACCCTTCATTACCGGTCAATCAGCCGCCAGCATGGGCCCGCGAAGTGGTATGGTACCAGATTTTTGTTGAGCGGTTTTATAACGGCGACAAGAGCAATGATCCGCGGCCGGAGGATATCCAAATCCCTGCACTGAAGTTAATGGCACCCGAAGGTTGGTCAGTCACCCCATGGACCAGCGACTGGTATGCCGTTGAGTCCTGGGCAAAGAAAATGAACAAGCCGCTGGTTCAAACCATTCAATACCGCCGCTATGGTGGTGACCTGCAGGGTGTGTTGGACAAACTCGACTACTTGCAGGACCTTGGTGTTACAGCGCTCTTTTTCAATCCTTTGAACAATGCGCCTTCTTTGCACAAGTACGATGCCAGTCACTACCATCACATCGATGTGAATTTTGGGCCTGATCCGGAAGGGGATATCAGGATTATGGCAAAGGAGAATCCAAATGATCCCTCCACCTGGCAATGGACAAGTGCTGATAAATTGTTTTTAAAGCTGGTACAGGAAGTCCATCGACGTAAAATGAAGATCATCGTGGATTATTCCTGGAACCACACGGGAACCACATTTTGGGCGTGGCAGGATATCCTTATAAATCAGGCGAAGTCACCATACAAGGATTGGTATGCGATAACGTCCTTTGATGATCCATCAACTTCCGAAAATGAATTTGCTTATGCGGGCTGGGCGAATGTGCCATCCCTGCCCGAGATAAGAAAGACCGACATTACCACCAGGAGGGTAACCGGCCATCCCTATGAGGGTAACATTGACCCCGGGGCAAAGCAACACATCATGGCTGTAACCAAACGATGGCTGTCTCCTGATGGTGCCGCCGCGAATGGCATCGATGGATTCCGCCTGGACGTTGCGGACCAGGTTGGACTTGGCTTCTGGAGGGAATTCCGGTCGTACGTCCGGTCTATCCAGCCTCATGCTTACCTGGTGGGAGAGATATGGTGGGAGCGATGGCCTGACCACCTGATGGATCCATCGCTGTACACGAAAGGGGATGTGTTCGATGCGGTGATGTTCTACCAGGCGTACCGACACGCCAGGGCCTTCTTTGCCAATGTGGATGTCCAGCTGGATGCCGGTCAGTTGAAAGACAGTTTGGAAATGGAATGGAGCAGGCTGCGGCCGGAGACGGCAATGGCCATGATGAACACAGCTTCTTCCCACGATTCACCCAGGCTGCTCTCCGATTTCTACAATACGAACAAGTATAAATACAAGGCCATGCCAGTCGATGATCCTGCCTATAAGACAGGCAAACCCGATCAGGAGACGTATCAGCGACTTCAGTTATACCTGCTGTATGCATTCACCACACGCGGCGCTCCTCACATCTGGAACGGCGAGGAGATGGGCATGTGGGGCGCTGATGATCCATTCAACCGAAAGCCGCTCATGTGGAAGGAATACACCTTTCAACCGGAAACCAGGAACAACATTCAGCCCGGCCCCGGCCCCGTTGATCCGGTCGGTTTTGACCAGGCCTCCTTTGACTATTACAAGAAGCTTGCTGGCATCAGGAACAAATATTCGGTATTGCGTTCCGGCAAGATGGAATTCCTATTGACCAAGGGGAAAACACTAGGTTACAAAAGATCCCAGGTGAATGAAGAGATACTGGTCTATTTTAATGTGGAGAAACAAAGCAGGCGCATTACCCTGCCGGCGAAAGCGGCCTACCTGGATGTCATGACAGGCAAGTCCATAACAGCCGGGGAGATCACCTTGAATTCATTGGAGAGCATTGTGCTGCGCAGGGTAAAATAGATTTTGATGGGAGAGGACGTTATTGTATTTTTTGAACGTCTTTAAATCAATTCTTACCTAAACTTCCTGGCTATGAGTCCTTATCTGGCAGAGTTTTTCGGTACCATGCTTTTGATTGTTCTTGGGGATGGTGTTGTTGCCGGGGCAGTATTGAAAGGAACAAAGTCTGAAAATGCTGGCTGGCTGGCCATCGTGATAGGGTGGGGAGTGGCCGTGAGTCTTGCGATTTATGCCGTGGGAAAGATCAGCGGTGCCCACTTGAATCCCGCCATCACACTGGCTTTTGCTGTCCGCGGAAATTTTCCGTGGAGTGAGGTTCCGGGTTATATGGCTTCACAGTTTGCCGGGGCATTTGTCGGCGCCGGGATTGTCTGGTTGCATTATTTACCGCATTGGAAGCGAACGGATGATCAGGCTACCAAGCTTGCGGTTTTCTCCACGGGTCCGGCGATTCGTCATACCACTTCAAACCTGCTGAGCGAAATTATCGGGACAGCGGTTCTTGTCCTCGCCCTGTTGTTTATTGGAACGAATGAGTTTACACAGGGTTTGAACCCGTTGGTGGTGGGACTTTTGATTGTGGCGATTGGTTTGAGCCTGGGCGGCACCACCGGTTTCGCCATCAATCCGGCGCGCGATCTTGGTCCGCGTATCGCGCATGCCATTCTTCCCATATTCGGCAAGGGGTCTTCCGATTGGAGCTACGCCTGGATCCCGGTCGCAGGGCCCTTCATCGGTGGCGTGCTTGGCGTTTATGTCTACCAGATTTTATTCTGATCCATGGCCTCCAGATACATCATTGCGCTTGACCAGGGCACAACCAGTTCACGTGCCGTTCTTTTTGATGAGCAGGGTCAAATCAAGGGAATAGCCCAGCAGGAATTCACGCAAATTTTTCCACAGCCAGGATGGGTCGAGCATGATGCCAATGAAATTTGGACAACCCAGCTGGATGTCCTGCTGAAGGTCATTCAAAACAACCAGGTGAGTCCGGAGTCGATTGTTGCCATTGGTATTACCAACCAAAGGGAGACCACGGTAATATGGGACCGCAAGACGGGTGAGCCCGTTTACAACGCCATCGTATGGCAGGACAAGAGAACGGCACCGATCTGCGAGGAGCTGAAATCCAAAGGGCTCGTTGAGTATGTTCGGGCAAACACCGGCCTCGTGATTGACTCGTATTTTTCTGCTACGAAGGTCAAGTGGATATTGGACAACGTAGCCGGCGTGAGGGCCAGGGCGGAAAACGGTGACCTGGCTTTCGGCACAATAGACAGCTGGCTCATCTGGAAACTCACCGGGGGTAAGGTCCATGCCACGGACTACAGCAATGCTTCGCGGACGATGTTATACAACATTGCCGGATTAAAATGGGATGACAGGATGCTCAAAGAGCTTTCGGTGCCTGCCTCGCTGTTACCTGAAGTAAGGCCATCATCCGGAAGTTTTGGAAGTTGGTCGTGGAATGGACGTGACATTCCGATTGCCGGTGTGGCGGGTGACCAGCAAGCGGCCCTGTTCGGGCAAGCGTGCTTCGAACCGGGGATGGCTAAGAATACCTACGGAACCGGCTGCTTCATGCTGATGAACACGGGCAGCAAGATGCAGTTTTCAAAGAATGGATTGATCACGACCATCGCCTGGGGTATCAATGGAAAGGTGGAGTACGCCCTGGAGGGAAGTGTGTTCATTGCCGGGGCTGCCGTGCAGTGGCTTCGGGACAGCATGCACCTCATTGACCAATCGAAGGATTCGGAATACTTTGCAGCCAAGGCACTGGGCTCCAACGACGTGTATGTTGTGCCTGCCTTTGCGGGCCTTGGCGCACCTTATTGGGATATGTATGCACGTGGTGCCATCTTCGGACTCACCCGTGACACCGGCAAAGACCACATCATCAAAGCGACACTGGAATCACTTGCTTTTCAGACAAAAGACATCCTCAACGCCATGCAGGAAGACGCAGGCATCAAACTGGCTAGCCTGAAAGTTGACGGCGGCGCCTGCGCCAACAACATGTTGATGCAATTTCAGGCTGATATTCTCGGTACGGATGTAGAACGTCCGGAGGTCATTGAATCAACGGCCCTTGGCGCTGCCTACCTGGCCGGGATTCACATGAAACTTTGGAAGAAAGAAGATATTATGAGAAACAGGAGAATCCAGAAGAAGTTTGTACCCCAGATGACCGATGAATTGCGGACAAAACTCTATACAGGTTGGCAAAGGGCGGTGGAAAGAACCATGGGCTGGCTGGCATGACCGGTCCTGCAAATTCATTCCAATGTTCCTCCTATTCAATGCAATGATTACGCAACGCTTGTGACCCTTGAATTTCTCAGCCTCATCCAGAAATGATCTTAAAGCGACGCTCGCGTCGGAATCCTTTGACCTGCTCGTCATCGGCGGCGGCATTACGGGCGCGGGTATTGCGCTGGATGCCGCAGCAAGGGGTTTGAAGACCGCGCTGGTGGAGAAGGATGACTTCGCCTTTGGCTCGAGCAGCCGGTCCACGAAATTGATACATGGTGGTTTACGATACCTCAAGCAGCTTGAGTTTGCACTGGTCAAGGAGGTTGGCAGTGAACGGGCCATTGTTCACCGGCTCGCACCTCACCTGGTCGTACCCGAGAAGATGCTGCTGCCGTTGTATGAGAAGAGGGGCTTGGGCTACTGGCTTGCTTCTGGTGGACTTAAAATCTACGACTGGCTCGCAGGCGTCAAGCCGGAAGACCAGCGGAAGATGCTCACTAAGCTGCAGACGATTTCCACCGAGCCGCTGCTGAAACCGGATGACATTAAGGGGGGCGCGATTTATGCCGAGTACCGTACCGATGATGCCCGGCTGACCATTGAAATTGCCAAGGCTGCGTTTGCCAAGGGAGCGACCCTGCTCACCTGTATGCAGGTGACAGAATTTGAGTACACCAACGGGCAGGTGACCGCTGTGATTGTTAGGGATACACTCGATGGTTCGACTTTTACCATCAGCACAAGGAGCGTGGTGAATGCCGCAGGCCCCTGGGTGGATGAACTCCGGGAGATCAATCATTCCAAAGAGACAAAATACCTTCACCTGACCAAAGGCGTTCATATTGTCGTGCCCTTTCACCGGCTGCCGGTGAGGCAGGCCATTTACTTCGATGTACCTGATGGCCGGATGATCTTCGCCATTCCGCGCGGCAGGATAACTTATATTGGCACAACCGACACTGACTATGCTGGCGATAAGGACGCTGTGTTCACAACCACGGAGGATGCGCGGTATTTGATTGATGCTGTCAATGAAACTTTTCCTACCGTCTATCTGACCATGGCTGATGTTGAGTCCGGCTGGGCCGGTCTTCGTCCACTCATTCATGAGGAAGGCAAATCAGCTTCTGAGCTAAGCAGAAAGGACGAGATTTTCGAATCAAAATCCGGCCTGATTTCAATTGCCGGCGGCAAACTGACCGGCTATCGAAAAATGGCTGAGCGGGTAGTAGACCTGTTGCTCAGCAAGAAGTTCCAGGACAGGCTTCTGCCGGCCTGTACAACAGACACGATACTCCTGGCCGGTGCGGGATTGAAAAACTCTGATGAAGTTGGGCTTTACAGCCATGCGATGGCTACCCGCGTGGGTTCACTTGGTTTGACTGGTGATCACGCCGCATACCTCGTTCACTTGTTCGGAAAACAGACTGACCAGATCATTTCAAATGCGGTTCATTCAGTCGATGCCGATCCGGAAATAAATTTGGCACTGGCTGTGTGGTACTTTGCCTTTCAGCATGAAATGGTTGTCAGAGCAACTGATTTCTTTGTTCGCAGAACCGGGCTGTTGTACTTTGATATTCACAGGTTAGTGAAAATAAAGGAACCTGTCCTGCGGGCCATGGCGCATGACCTGCAATGGTCAGAGGATCGGTTGACAGAAGAAAGAAAATTAATTGATGAAATAATCAGCCTTACCCTTACATTCAAGCAATAAATTGGATTTCAAAAATGAGCGACAGGGAGAAGCATTTGTGGGGCATTGATCTTGGCGGTACCAAGGCAGAAGGTGTTGTATTGGGTGGCGAAATTAGCCAGGTCCTTTTTCGCGACCGGGTTTCTACCGGCGCGCAACATGGTTATCAGCACATCCTGAGCCAAATTAAGAGCCTTGTAACTATGATGGAGCAGAAAATGGGCTATCGTCCGGACCGGTTGGGTATTGGCACGCCGGGTACGCTTGATCCGGGGCTGGGCATCATGAAGGGATGCAACTCAGAATGCATGAACGGCCAGCCCATGAAGGAGGACCTTGAAAAGCTGCTCGGGATGAAAATTTCCATCGCCAATGATGCGAATTGTTTTGCGCTGGCTGAAACACGGATGGGCGTTGTCCGGGAAAAATTTCCGGAAGCCACCGTGGTGTTTGGTGTCATCATGGGCACCGGTGTGGGAGGCGGGTTGGTAGTGGAGGGCAAGGTGCTCAATGGTTTTCATGGGATAGGCGGCGAGTGGGGTCACAATTTTCTGGATGAATCCGGGGGACCGTGTTATTGCGGCAAGAGCGGTTGCGTGGAGAAGGTGCTGTCAGGCCCGTCATTGGAAAAATATTATCAGTCCGTCAGCGGACAGCACAAAAGCCTGAAGGAAATATATGCATTGTATAAATCGGGCGACAAGTACGCCACGGAGACAATGCTGCGGCTCACCTATTTTTTCGGGAAGGCGATCAGCGTTATCGTCAATATTATTGACCCGCATGTCATCGTGATCGGGGGCGGGGTCGGCAACATCGATGAGATTTACAGCGAGGGGGTTGCGGCCGCAAGGGAATTTGTGTTTAACAAAGGTGTAATGAACACCCCGGTCGTGAAGCCGATGCTGGGTGACAGTGCCGGTGTATTTGGTGCAGCCTTCCTCGTAGCTTGAATTTGAATGCTGCGGTGATTTTTTCTTAGGATGATTGCCAAAAAATTCATTCTTTGTCAGTGCAATTAACCGTTGACAAATGAAACGCATTGCTATACTTGGCCCCATTCCCCGAGACCACATCGTTACACACCAGGGTGAACTGATTCAAAAGTGGGGTTGTGTGACCCATCCGGTTATTGCCTTGTCTGTGATGGCCGGAGACAAAGTGGAAATTGTGCCGGTGTCGCACCTTCGTACCGTTGACCTTGATAATGTCAAGGAGGTCTTTAAGGGATACCGGGGCATCAACCTTGACCACCTGACGACGGCCAATGACCAGGGGGATATCATCAGCCTTCGATTTGTGGATATGAATAACCGGCTGGAGCGTCAGACTGGTTTCATGGATCCCATTATGCCCGGGGACTTGAAAGGACTGCTGGACTGTAAGGTTTTTGTGTTCATCCCGATCAGCGACTATGAGGTATCCCTGGATACTTTAAGATTCCTCAGAAAGAAAAGTAAGGGTATCATTGTATTTGATGCTCATGGACCCACCACGGCTTGCCTGATCAATGGCGAACGTCAGCGGAAATTCTGGATTGACCGTGACCAGTGGCTACCGTATGTAGATGTCTTGAAAATGAACCTGGAAGAGGCCCAGGCATCATGGTACAAAAAGGAATATGAATCTTCTGATTTCGTTAACTCTGAAGAACCCGATACTTCTGCACTGCGCGAATTCGCCAGCCATTGCATCGGCATGGGCGTAAGTTGTGTCTGCATTACCATGGACTCCAGGGGCTGCATGGTTTATTCCAAGCGCCGCGGAAAAGTAGTGGAGGAATTGGTTCCTGCCGTAAAAGTGAAAAATGTAGTTGATACAACCGGATGCGGAGATTCCTTCGCCGGCGGAATGGGATATGGCTTGATTCAAAATCCAAGAGACTTCGCTTCTGCTGCCCGGTTTGGAAATACATTGGGTGCCCTCCGCACCCAAGGAAAATCGTTTGCGGTATTTAAGTCACTGGCCGAGACCAAAAAGATCATGCAACTCGGTTATATTGGCCCAAAGTAATAACTCCACCCATTTGATAAAAGCGTGCATTTTTGACCTGGACGGAGTGATCATCGATACCGCCCAGTATCATTTTCTGGCCTGGCAACGGCTGGCTCAGGAGTTGGGTATTCTCTTCACAGTGGAACAGAATGAGCGGCTCAAGGGCGTGAGCCGGATGCAGTCTTTGGATATTCTGCTGGATTTGGGAGGAATGAAGCTGGATGACCAGTCCAAAGATGCCCTTGCTTCCAGGAAAAATGAATGGTTTGTAGAGTACATCAACAAGATCAGGCCGGAAGACACTTACCCGGGTGTCAAGGCACTGGTCAGCAAGATGAAATCCAGAGGCATCAAGGTGGGGCTCGCTTCGAGCAGCAAAAATGCACGAACCGTGATCAGGCTGATTGAGATGGAGAAGGACTTCGACGCTGTGGTGGACGGGACCATGATCAAACACAGTAAACCTGACCCCGAGATTTTCCTGTTGGCTGCCGGGCTTCTGAAGACTCCGCCTTCCGAATGTGTCGTCTTCGAAGATGCCGAGGCCGGCGTAGAGGCAGCCGTCAGGGCAGGGATGAAAGCCGTTGGTATTGGTTCACCGAATCAGTTGGGAAAAGCAAACCTGGTGATCCCCAGAACCGGTGACTTCATTCTGGAACGCCTTGACAAAATATAGATTCTTTAGCCAAAATTTGAATATTGTTTAGCTGATGTTATGAAGGATTATATCAAACACCATGAGTGGCAAATCATTGAAGAAGGATTTGATCCAAAACTGAACCGGATATCGGAAAGCCTGTTTAGCCTGGGAAATGGCAGGATGGGTCAGCGTGCCAATTTTGAAGAAGACTATTCCGGCGATACCCACCAGGGCAGCTATGTGGCTGGTGTTTATTACCCTGACAAGACCCGGGTGGGGTGGTGGAAGAACGGCTATCCCGAATATTTCGCGAAAGTGCTCAATGCGCCAAGCTGGATTGGCATTCACATTACCATTGATAAGCAATTGCTTGACCTGGCCACCTGCAAGGTCGGGGATTTCCGACGTGTGCTCGATATGAAGCAGGGAATTCTGCATCGGACTTTCACCGCAGCTTTTTCTGACGGGAAAAAGCTGAGCGTAGCCGCAACTCGGTTTTGCTCCATGGCTGATGGAGAATCGGGCGCCATTCAGTATAAAGTGACACCACTTAACTTTTCGGCAAACGCCACCATAAGACTCGATGTGAACGCCGATGTCGTGAACAAGGACTCGAACTACGATGAGAAGTTCTGGGAGGAAATTTATACAGAAGCAAAGGAAGGAATTGCCATCGTTACAGCCCAGACCAAGAAGACCTTCTTTCATGTCTGCACCGGCATGACCTATGGTGTCCAATCCGGCAACCAGGACATTGTGCTGAAACCCGTATGCAGCACGCGTGAGAAGTATGCTGACAATACGGTTGAAGTTTCATTGAAGCAGGGTCAGGAAATGACGATCTGCAAATATGCGGTGGTCCTCTCTTCCGAGAATCATCCTAAGGAAAAACTGGTTCAGACTTGCCACAGAAAGCTGTTGGAGAACAAAGCCATCGGCTTTCACAAGATGCTGACTGACCACATCGCAGTTTGGTCGCACACCTGGTCTGAGTGTGATGTTACCGTCGACGGGGACGTGGCCGCCCAGCAGGGAATCCGGTTCAATATCTTTCAGCTCATGCAGACTTACACAGGCAGTGATGAACGACTGAACATCGGACCCAAGGGATTTACCGGTGAGAAATATGGCGGCAGTACGTATTGGGATACCGAAGCCTATTGCCTGCCATTTTACCTGGGAACGTCAGATCCTGCAGTTGCCCGCAACCTCCTGGTTTACCGCCACAAGCACCTGCCCAGGGCCATTGAGAACGCGGAAAAGCTTGGTTTTACAAACGGCGCTGCGCTCTACCCCATGGTCACCATGAACGGGGAGGAATGCCACAATGAGTGGGAAATCACGTTTGAAGAGATTCACCGAAATGGTGCTATTGCTTACGCTATTTTTGATTATATCCGGTATACAGGCGACGAGGATTACCTCGTGCAGCACGGCATGGAAGTGCTAATCGCTATTTCAAGGTTCTGGGCGCAGCGCGTCAACTGGTCGGCCGACAAACAAAAGTATGTGATGCTGGGTGTAACCGGCCCGAACGAATACGAGAACAATTCGAACAACAACTGGTACACCAACAAGTTTGCGGTTTGGACACTGGACTACACACAGAAGTCGATCGATTATGTCAAGAAGCGTGATGCGGCAGCCTTTGGAAAAATAGTTTCGAAGGCAAGACTGAATGAGTCTGAAGAAAGGGCAAAATGGACTGACATCCAGGAAAGGATGTACTTTCCTGAGGACAAGACCAGGAATATTTTCCTGCAGCAGGACGGGTTCCTGGATAAGGACCTCATGACTGTCAACTCCTTGCGGTCCGAGGATCGCCCCCTGAATCAGAAGTGGTCGTGGGACCGGATCCTGCGGTCCTGTTTCATCAAGCAGGCCGACGTTCTCCAGGGGCTCTATTTCTTTGAAGAGAGTTTTGACCTGGATACCCTCCGGCGAAATTTTGACTTCTATGAGCCGATGACCGTACATGAATCATCACTTTCACCTTGCGTGCATGGCATTCTGGCCTCCAGGCTTGGTTATAAGGAAAAGGCTTATGAAATGTACCTCCGCACCTCACGGCTTGACCTGGATGACTACAACAACGATACCGACGACGGATGCCACATTACTTCAATGGCAGGCACGTGGATGAGTGTGGTGAAGGGTTTTGGCGGAATGCGGGTGCGTAATGGCAAACTGCACCTGTCGCCCTACATTCCCGACCAGTGGAATTCCTATTCCTTCAGGCTGGAATTCAGGGGAAGGGTGGTGAAGGTGAAGGTTTCCAAAGACAAAACCGAGACTGTACTGGAGTCCGGGGAGCCCATGGAAATTGTGATGAACCAGAAGCAGTTGCAGCTGACCCCCAAGGTTTCCCACGTTACCCACTGAGCGCTTTGCCCTAAATTGGAGCGGCTTTCCTGTTTCTCATGTAGAGCACAAGCCCTGCAAAAGCCAGGATCAGTACGATTGGGATAATGAGTGTCAGGTTGAGTATTTCAGGACCCGCCGCTTTTCGTGCTTCCAATAACAAATTAGCCATATCGGTGCCTGAGGCTGCATTGGTATAGTCCCTAAGTTCAGACCCGGGAGGAAGTTTGCCGGCCAGCAGTTCGTCATATTTGCCACCCATGAAAATCATGTACAAGGACACAGCGAACATGCCGGCGCCACCCATGAGGTTGATGCCAACGGCTCCGGTCCTGGGCAGGTTTTCCGAAACAAAGCCAAGCATGGTTGGCCAGAAGTAACAGACGCCCATACCAAAAATGAGTGCCCCGACAAATAGCCCGGCACCTGCGGTATGACCCAGCAGGTAAATTCCAAGGGAGGCCAGTACCGCTGAAATCAGCAGCACACCTTGCGGGGCGAACCGATGAACAACGGGCTCAGCAAACCCGCGGCCAATGACCATGACACCGGTAGTCACCGTCAAAATCAGAATGGCATTGTCCGTCACGCTCCGAAGGAGCACATCAATCCATTGTCCGGTGAATAATTCGGTGATGGCCGTTCCAAACATGCAGATGAACATGAAGAGGAAGAGGGGGCTAAGCACAGCCTTGTACATTTCGCCAGTAGTGACGCCGGCTGCAACACGTTCCGTTACCGGAAAATCCAATTTGGAGAATAAGTATCCGTAAAGCACCGTGGGTATGAGCATCAGTGCTACCTGGACCTGCCAGCCAACCCCGACCTGATCAAGGAGAAATACAATCAGGGTTCCGATGACGATGCCGCCTGGAAACCACAAATGAAAATGGTTGAGTTTGGTAGTCTTGTTGTGGGGGTACATGGCGGTGACCAGAGGGTTGCAGGCCGCCTCTACGGTGCCATTGGCGATGCCGATAAGCAGGGTGGACAGGAAAAGAGACCAATATCCGCCCGCGAAGATGGTCATCACAATGCCGGACAAATGAAACAGGAAGGCCATAACCAGCAGCCGCTTCATCCCGATGATATCAACGATCATTCCGCCGACTACGACAGCCAGTGGAAAACCCCAGAACGCCGTGGCGGCAATGGTACCGAGTTCTGTGGCAGTGAGGCTGAATTCAACACCCAGTCGGTTCAAGATGCCAGCCCTGATTCCAAAGGAAAGTGAAGTGACGAGGAGCGCCATGCAGCTTGCCCAGAACAGAGAATTCTTATTGATCAGTTGAGTCATGGTTGTCGGGGATAAGGGTGGGAAAATATCAAGGTTAATTTCCGGTTAAGCAAATGGATGCAAAGCAGGCAGGACCTACGGAAAGTGACAGCGGTCATGTTTGTATTTGCTCCTCAATTGACATTTAGCCCTTTTTTGGAGGAGCAGGAACTACTGATCAAATTAGTGCAAACGATTGCGGCCACGTTTGCGAACAAATATTGTCTGCAATTCTAACTTTATTACCCATTTATTATGTTCTTTAAGGGTCAATTATTATGATAATAGTCATAAAGCAGTCAATTCTTCAATCTTAATCAAACCCAAAACCTAAGCCCGTATGACCCAATTTTACTTGTTTGCAAGAAAGGTCCTTCCCGCGTTGTTCCTGGTATCATGCTTTACCATGGCCATGGCGCAGGAAAGAGCTGTGTCTGGGAAAGTCACATCATCAGATGATGGCTCTTCTGTGCCCGGAGTGAATATTTTGGAAAAAGGCACCAACAATGGTACTGTTTCCGACATGGACGGTAACTACAAATTAACAGTAGGAAATAATGCTGTCCTGGTATTCTCATTCGTGGGATTCGCCACTCAGGAGGTTGCCGTGGGAAGTCAGTCAGTGGTGAATGTCGGTATGAAAGCTGACGTTACTACCTTGTCTGAGGTTGTGGTTATAGGTTATGGTACGGTGCAGAAGAAGGATCTTACTGGAGCTGTTATATCAGTTAAATCCGAAGATTTCGTTCGGGGCGTAATTGCATCCCCGGAACAATTGATTCAAGGCAAGGCAGCTGGTGTTCAGGTGACCTCATCCAGCGGCGAGCCTGGTGCTGGCACGGCGGTTCGTATCAGGGGTACCTCTTCTGTGCGAAGCGGTAACGGTCCATTGTATGTGGTAGACGGTATTCCTCTGTCTGGTGATGACATTTCATCAGGAGCAGCCGACTTGGCTCGTGGTTCCGGCTCAGCAAAGAATCCCTTGAACTTTTTGAACCCGAGCGATATTGAGAGCATCGACATCTTAAAAGATGCCTCGGCAACAGCCATCTACGGTTCACGCGGTGCAAACGGCGTTGTGATTGTTACTACAAAGAGCGGCAGGGGCATGAAGAAACAAATTGAATATACGGGCTCAGTCAGTACTTCCTATATGGCCAAGAAAATGCCATTGTTGAACCGCAATGAATTTTTGTCAGCCATCGATCGCTTTGGCGGTAGTTCTGCAGCTCAGGATTTCCGTGCAGACACAGACTGGCAGTCAGAGATATCCAGGGTTGCCGTTTCGACCAAGCATAACCTGGCCTATGGCGACAAAATTAAAAACGGCGACATTCGTGCAGCTTTTAGTTATGAGAACCAGCAGGGTGTTATCAAACACAGCGGAATGGAGAGGATTACCGGCCGCATTAACGGAAACCGCTCCTTCCTGGATGAAAAATTGAAGTTAGGGTTGCAGGCCACTTATTCGAGGATCAACGACAGGGCTGCACTGATAACAAACAATTCAGGATTTGAAGGTGACCTGATTGGGGCATCTTATATGGCCAATCCCACCTGGAACAGTAGTCCCTATTCCCAATATTCAAGCACCAACGCAAATCCGAATTCTTTGCTCACATTTTTTGATGACAACACGAAGACGGATCGGGCCCTGATTAACGTGTCTCTGGGTTATGACATCACGAGTGATCTGAACGTGAAAGTTAATACCGGCTTTGACCGCAGTAATTCTACTCGCGGAACTGCGTTCTCACCTGATCTTTTCTTATCCAATGGTGTGTATCAAAATGGAAGGGCCTCCCTGAGTGATGTAAAGACATCCAGCGACCTGTTGGAAGCCTTTTTGAATTACAAAAAAGAAATCGGCGGAGGAACATTTACAGCGCTGGCGGGTTATTCCTATCAGCGATTTGAAAATAAAGGTGAAAACTACAGTGGTTGGGGATTTTCTAACAAGAGCATGGGCCCTATGATTGATGACCTGAGATGGGCTACGGATCAGACCAAAGCAGCAATTGGCAGTGAGTCGTATCAGCAGTTTGGATACGATTCGAAGGCTTCCAATTTTTTCATCAATCAATTGTATCCTGCACCGCTTACCAAGACACTCACCAACTATCCAAGTTCAGGCGGCAATGTGAAGTCTGTAACTGGTGATACGTACAACACCATTGACGAATTGCAGTCTTACTTTGGAAGGGTTAATTACTCTTACAACAATAAGTATTTGATCACTGCCACAGTACGTGCCGATGGTTCATCCCGTTTTGGTGGAAACAACAAGACTGGCGTTTTTCCATCTGGTGCTATCGCATGGAAAATGTCCGAAGAAGACTTTATTCCAGAATTCTTTGATGAGCTTAAGTTGCGCGTTGGGTACGGTGTAACCGGAAATCAGTCAATCCCTCACAACCTGTATCAGCAACGCCAACGGTACGGCGGAATTGGCATCCAGCAAGATGGCAAGATCCAGGTACCTTCTTTGGGAACGGTGGCCTATGATAATCCTAATTTGAAGTGGGAGCAGACAGGTCAGTTTAACGCCGGTATTGATTTTGCCTTCGGCAAGAGTAAGCTGATGGGTACTTTTGATTATTATAGAAAAAATACAACGAACCTGTTGTTGCAGGTGTACTCCACTCAGCCAGCGCCTCAGCCTTTCCAGTGGCAAAACCTGGATGCTAATGTCATTAACGAAGGGTATGAGCTTACGTTGAATTATACTGCTATCGAGACTGACAAGGCCGGACTGAGTTTCTCCTGGAACGGATCCTACAACAATAACGTGGTGGAGAACCTGAAGGGAACTGTGGATACAGGCGCCATCAATGGACAAGGGTTGACCGGTGAACTAGCCGAGCGCATCGCCAATGGCCAACCGTTGTACGCCTATTATGTGCGCGAGTTCAAAGGCTTTAGCACCACCGGCCTTTATCAGCATAATGACCAAAAGACATTCTCAGGCAAGAGCCCGCTTCCCAAGTTTTATACCGGATTTACCCTCAGTGGGAGGTATAAGAACTGGGATGCTTCAATATTCTTTACCGGACAATTCGGGCAGTATATTTACAACAACACGGCTTTGGCATTCTTTAACGTAGGTTCCATTGTCAGTGCGCGAAATGTAACGAAGGAAGCTCTTTATACCGGTGAATCGGGTCAAAATACGCCTGATGTGAACTCATTGTATCTTGAGCAAGGGGACTTCCTGCGGTTTCAGAATTTGAATATTGGTTACAACTTCAAGTTGCAGGATTCAGCCTTCAAGAATTTGCGCGTTGCCTTCGCCGGACAGAACCTTGCTGTTTGGACAAACTATTCTGGAAGAGATCCTGAAATCAACGTGGATAAGAACATTAATGGTGTTCCTTCTGCAGGTATTGATTATACGGGCTACCCAAGAGCAAAGACTTTTACATTCTCAATAAGTGCTACATTCTAAAAGAAACAGAACAATGAATAAACTAAAATTAACAATCGGAATTATCGGCGCGCTGGCCCTGTTGGACTCCTGCACTGATTTGGTTGTAAAGGAAAAGGATTCTATTGTGGTTAAAACGGAATCCGGAGCCTTCAAGGGAATTGATCCCGCTGCAGGTCTTGACAAAGGATACAAAGACCTTCGCGATTTTGGAGATCAGGCTAATTTTTATGCACTGAACGAGATTTCGTCAGATGAACTCCTTTGCCCGACACGCGGCACAGACTGGGGTGATAATGGTGTCTGGAGAACAGTGCACCAGCATACCTGGGATGCTACCCACCCTATGGTGTTAGTTAGCTGGAACCAACTCAATTCCCACGTATATCAACTTTACCAGGAATTGGCACCCGAGTCTGCGGCCACTCCTGCTCAAGTAGCAGAAGCCAAGTTTTTAAGGGCCCTTAACATGTATTGGATCATGGATTTGTTCAGGCAGATTCCTGTTCGCGAGACTACGGATGCCGCCACCGCAATTCCCAAAGTGATGACCGGCCAGGCAGCCATAGACTTTATGGTAAAGGATTTGACTGATGCATTGCCTGGTTTGCCTAATAAGCCATCTTTCAGTTCAAAAATTTCCCAGGCTTCCAAGGCTGCAGCAAACCTGCTGTTGGCCAAGATTTACCTGAACAAGCATACTTTCCTGGGAAATGCCTCGGCCGACCCTGCCGATATGAACAAGGTTATCCAGTATGTAGATGCAATCACGGGCCTTGGATATGCTGTTGAGAGTATGTATTACTTTGATATTTTCAGGTCAACTGCTGATACCGAGACGATTTTCTGGATGGATGCCAATGTTGGAAACAGAATGTGGTCTGGCATGCATTATAACATGAAATCCCCTGACAATGACGGTGGCGGTTGGAACGGTTTTTCAACTACGGCTGAGTTCTATGGCCTTTTTGAAGGTAATTCCAGCATTAACACGCCAGGAAGTGCACAAGAGGACAGGAGGGGCTATGTTCCAACGGATGGAAAGAAAGCCAACATCAGAGGAACAGTCTATGCCGGACAGAATAATTATGGATTTGGCTACGGATTTCTCATTGGTCAACAATATGACGGATCTGGAAACTCTCTGAAGAATCGTCAGGGAGCACCGTTGTCTTTTACCAAGGAGTATCCGAATGGTATTATTGGAAACAATGAGGTCAATGGAATCCGAGTGCTGAAGTACAGCCCTGCTGATGGCGCATTTGCAGACCACCAGATATTCTTCCGTTATGCCGATGCACACCTGATGAAGGTTGAAGCCATGTTAAGAGGAGGTACTCCTACAAGTGGTACTGTTAATTCGTTAATGGATGAATTGAGGACCAAGAGAGGCGCTTCTGTAAAAGCAAGCTACGCGCTTTCGGATGTTCTTGACGAACGCGGAAGGGAGCTGTACATTGAAGGCTGGAGGAGAAATGACCAGGTAAGATTTGGTACTTTCAACAAACTGGCACCGTTGATGCCAACTACCGATCCTAAATTCAATATATACCCGATTCCTGCAACAGCAGTTGCTTCTAACCCTAACCTGAAGCAGAATCCTGGTTATTGAGTCAATTTTAAATATTTAAGTGATAAAGAAGACAGGTTGTACCTGTCTTCTTTATTTTTGACCATGGGTAATTTATTCAGGTTTTGTTGTCTGTTTGCCTTGATTGTGTTGGTTGGCTGCAATGCCAAGGTCCAAACGGAAAGCAAAACTGAAAACACCCTGTTTTCCCTTCTCCCCGCATCTGAAACGGGCATCACCTTTGAAAATAGGCTTACCTCCCAGAAAGACCTTGACGTTTTCCGTTATCGCAACTACTACAACGGCGGTGGCGTCGCCATTGGCGACATCAACAATGATGGAAATGCGGACATATTCTTTACAGCCAACATGGGCGACAATCACCTTTATCTAAACAAGGGTAACTGGAAATTTGAAGACATCACCGCGAAGGCAGGTGTGGCGGGCACCAAAATGTGGTCTACCGGCGTAGCCATGGCCGATGTGAACGGAGATGGGTTGCTGGATATCTACGTCTGCAACTCAGGGAATATCAGCGGTGACAGCCGTGAAAATGAGTTGTTCATCAACAACGGTGACCTGACGTTTTCTGAAAAAGCAAAGGAATATGGACTGGCCGACAAGGGATTCACCACCCATGCCGCCTTTTTTGACTACGATAAGGACGGCGACCTGGATGTTTACATTTTGAATAACTCATTTCGTCCCATCAGCACCCTGGGATACCGCAACCTGAGGAATGTCAGGGATGAGCTGGGGGGGCACAAATTATTAAGGAATGACGACGGCATTTTTCATGACGTCAGTGAGCTGTCCGGTATTTATGGGAGTGTTATCGGTTTTGGATTGGGAATTACCGTTGGAGACGTAAATAATGACAATTGGCCCGATCTCTACATTTCCAATGACTTCTATGAAAGGGATTATCTGTACATCAACCAGCACAACGGAACTTTCTCTGAGGAGCTTGAACGATTCATGGGGCATATCAGCATGTTTTCAATGGGTGCTGACATCGCTGATGTTAATAACGACGGATACCCTGATATTTTTTCAACAGACATGCTGCCGGCGGATGATAACCGGCTTAAGAGGCTCACTGCATTTGAATCCTATGATACTTACCAGCTGCGATTACAAACCGGATACTACCACCAGTATATGCGGAATATGCTGCAGCTCAACCGGGGAGACAATACCTTTCAGGAGATTGGTCAGATGGCGGGCGTGGATGCGACTGATTGGAGTTGGGGCGCATTGATGGCGGATTTCAATAACGACGGCAATAAGGAAATTTTAGTTTGTAATGGCATTAACCGTGATGTGACTGATCAGGACTATATCGACTATATGATGAGCGATGAGAACGTTCAAAAAGCTTATCAGGGTGAGAAAATTGATTTTACAAAATTTGTGGAGGGCATGACTACCACCAGCCTGAAGAACTACCTCTTTGAGCGGGATACGTTATTGCATTTCAAGAACGTATCGAAGGAGTGGGGCGTTGACCAGTCATCGTTTTCAAACGGCGCTGCCTATGGAGACCTGGATAATGATGGTGACCTTGATTTAGTTATCAACAACCTCAACATGCCGTCTTTTGTTTATCGGAATGAATCCAAGGAGAAAGCAGCCAATAACTCTCTGTCGATCCGGTTCAAAGGGCCGATGAAGAACGTGTTTGGCATTGGCGCCAAGGTGAGGGTGTACTATGATGGTAAATTGAATTATTACGAACATATGCCGATGAGGGGCTTTCAATCCTCCATGGATTACACCATGACCATTGGAGTCGGCAATTCGAAAATTGTTGACAGCCTTGTCGTTGAGTGGCCTTATGACAAGTCTCAGACATTGAAGAATGTGAATGCCAACCAATTGGTGATTTTGGATTTCCGGGACGCAACAGCCATCAGGGCTATTAAACAGACAGTGCCTAAACCTTTGCTGGCTGAGTGTTCAATGCCGACTGTGCAGCACAGGGAGAATGACTACATAGATTTCAACCGTGAGCGCCTGTTGTATAACATGCTATCGACCCAGGGACCTGCCCTGGCCACAGGAGATATTAACAACGATGGACTGGATGACTTTTACCTGGGTGGCGCCAAGGGACAAAGCGGTATGATGATGATGCAGAAATCAAACGGTGAATTTTATAGATTGCCTCTCGCTTTGTTTGATGCGGATTCCGTTTCAGAAGATGTGGATGCTTTGTTTTTTGATGCTGATAACGATAAGGATCTTGACCTTTATGTCGTTACCGGCGGATCTGAGTTCCCGAATCAATCAGGTGATTTGCAGGACCATTTGTATATCAACCAATCCGTCAATGGAAAAATATCATTTTCAAGATCAGCCGGACTACCAGAAATATTTCAGGTAGGCAGTTGCGTCGCGGCTTCTGATATTGATCATGATGGTGATCAGGACCTTTTTGTTGGCACCAGGGTGATTGCAGGGTACTATGGCAACCTGCCTGATCAATATATTTTAGTGAATGACGGCAAGGGAAATTTCTCAAATGCAACTTCAGTTTGGAGCAGTTCCTTTTCTGGTTTAGGCATGGTAACGGATGCCGGCTGGACCGATTTCGACAAGGACGGCTGGGAGGACCTTGTCGTAGTAGGAGAGTGGATGCCGGTTACTTTTTACAGGAATGATGGCAAAAGCCTGAGTAAAGTTGAAACCAATCTGAAAAATACTGAGGGCTGGTGGAATGCTGTGCATATAACGGATATGAATAATGACGGCAGGCCTGATTTGGTGCTGGGCAACCTTGGATGGAATTCCAGATTCAGACCCTCATCTAAGCAGCCTGTTAAGTTGTTTGTGTCTGATTTTGACGGCAATGGATCCATAGATCCGCTGTATACCTATTCAAGGGAGGGCAGGGATTTTACCTATATAACCAAGCAGGATTTGGTCAAGCAGATCCCACCCATGAAGAAGAAGTTTCTCTATGCGAGGGATTACGCAGGGAAAAGTATTGATGAAGTCATACCTGCTGATCAGTTGAAGAAGGCAAGAATTCTCAAGTTTTACAATGCATCGACCAGCACCTTGATCAATAACGGTAGTTTTGTTTTTGACATGGTTGCGCTTCCGGTAGAGGCGCAGGTAGCGCCCGTCTACGGGATTGCCAGCGGTGACGTTAACGGGGATGGTCACATGGACTTGGTGCTTGGCGGAAATTATTTTAGTGTGAAGCCGGAAATAGGACGCTATGATGCTTCAGAAGGATTGGTTCTGGTGGGTGACGGGACGGGAAAATTCAGGGCCCTGACCAGCGAAAATTCAGGTATAAAGGTTCCTGGTGAGACACGCCAAATAAGGTGGTTGAAGTCATCTCCATACCCAAAAATTCTGTTTGCCAGAAATAGCAATAGCCTGAGGATGTTTAAAATAACCAAATGACAAGATTTGCCTTTTTCTATATACTCATAGCCTTGGTTCTCTTGAATTGCAGTCCTGCAGTGGAGAAGAAATTCAGGCAGGTAAAGCCTGATGAATCAGGGATTCACTTCCGGAATGAACTTACACCCACCGTGGAGTTTAATATCTTTAACTACATGTATTATTATAACGGTGGTGGGGTTGCTACTGGAGATTTGAATGGCGATGGACTGGTGGATGTCTATTTTACTTCAAATCAGGGGAAGAATAAACTTTACTTAAACAAAGGCGCATTTAAATTCTCCGACATCACCGATGAATCCAACGCTGAAGGACTTTCTGGATGGGCTACAGGGGTAACCATGGCCGATGTGAATGGTGATGGAAAGCTGGATATGTACATCAGCTATCTTGGAGAGTACCTCATATACCAGGGTCGCAACCTCCTGCTCATCAATGAAGGAAATGACGCCAATGGTATTCCAAAATTTGCTGACAAATCGGTTGACTTTGGATTGGACTTGAAGGGATTTTCAACACAGGCTGCTTTTTTTGACTATGATTTGGATGGTGATTTGGATATGTATATGCTGAACCACTCTGTTCACCAGAATGGCACCTTCGGCAAGTCAACACTTCGGAATAGTGATCACCCACTTGCTGGTGACAAACTCATGAGAAATGACGGCAACCGTTTTACAGACGTTACAAAAGTATCAGGAATCTACAGCAGTGTGATCGGTTATGGTTTGGGTGTGGTAGTGAGTGATGTCAACCTCGATGGATGGCCTGATATTTATGTGGGGAATGATTTTCATGAGAATGATTATCTGTATATCAATAAGGGAAATGGAACATTTGAAGAATCCCTTGAAAAGCAAATGAATCACACCAGCCACTTCTCCATGGGATGTGATTTTACTGATTTTAATAATGACGCCTTTCCGGACCTGATATCCATGGATATGCTTCCAAGGAATCCCGCGATTCTTAAAGCGTCCGCAGCAGAAGATCCCTATGATCAATATCAGTTCAAATTGGGATTCGGGTATAACAACCAATTTGCCAGAAATACATTTCAACTTAACCAGCATGACGGGACGTTCAGTGAAATTGGTCTATTGGCAGGGGTAGGCGCTACCGACTGGAGTTGGTCCACGTTGGGCGCAGATTTCAACCTGGATGGGTTTAAGGATATATTTATTGCCAATGGTATTGAAAGAAGATCCAATGACCTGGATTACATAAATTTCATTACCATTGATTCTATTCAGATGCGACTCACATTGGATATGAAGGAAAGGGACATGGAGTATTTCAAGAAGATGCCCCAGATCAAAATCCCCAATGCACTTTTCATCAATAACCGGGATTCGACATTTACTGACCACGCTGTCGACTGGGGCTTGGATAAAGATTCCTATTCTCATGGTGCCGCCTATGCGGATTTGGACAATGACGGCGACTGGGACCTGGTGGTGAATAACGCGGTAGATGAAGCGTTTGTCTATGAAAATTTAAGTGTATCCCCCTCGGAAATGAAGCACAATGGTTTTATTGAAGTTGCCCTTCAGGGGTATGCAGGAAATACAATGGGTTTGGGTACGAAGGTGCTCCTTTACACCAATGGAATGGTGCAAACCCAGGAATGTACGGCAACCAGGGGATTCCAAAGTGCTGTCGATACTCGGCTTTTATTTGGTACCGGAAATATCACTTCGGCAGACTCGCTGGTCGTTGTTTGGCCGGATAGGAAATTTGAGGTCATGAAGGCGGTAGCGGTAAATCAAAGGATTCTGGCAACGCATGACAAAGCACTGGGTGTCTATGACTATAGTCAATTTCATAACCAGTCTCCTTTATTTCATTCATTAGCCGAACCTTTGGGAATTGATTTCAAGCATCAGGAAAACAGTTTTATTGAGTTTAACAGGGAAGTGCTGATGCCTCATATGGTATCGGCCGAAGGCCCGGCCTGTGCACTGGGTGACATCAATGGTGATGGATTGGAAGACATATTTCTTGGAAATGGAAAGTGGGCCATTCCGGTGGTTTATCTTCAGCAGGGTTCCGGCAATTTTAGAAGGGATGAGAATGAGTTGTTTCGGCAGGACAGTACCTATGAAGATGTGGATGCGGCCCTTTTCGATGCAGATGGAGATGGGGATAATGATTTACTCGTCGTGAGTGGTGGAAATGAGTGGTATGCAAATTCTGAGTATATGCAGCCAAGGCTGTATATCAATGAGCATGGAAAATATATGTCAAGCAAAAGGCTTGACATATTTCTCACAGGTTCGGTTGTGAGACCCGTCGATTTCGACAAGGATGGGGATACCGACCTTTTTATTGGCGCCCGGTCTGTGCCCTGGACTTACGGGGTTAAACCAGACAGCTATTTGATGCTGAATGATGGCAAAGGGAATTATTCATTGGCATCGGCGGATAAAGTGCGACCGTTGACCAAACTTGGCTTTGTCAAGGATGCCCGATGGGTTGATGTGGACCTGGACGGCGATGAGGATCTTGCAATCGCAGCGGAATGGTCGCCTATAATTTTTCTTCTCAATGAGAAGGGCACATTGAAACAACTGTCGATTGAAGGAACGGGTTTGGAAAAGACGGAAGGATGGTGGAATACGATTGAAGCAAAGGACTTTGATAAGGATGGTGATTTGGATTTTGTGTTTGGGAACATGGGCCTCAATTCAAAATTGAAAGCTTCGGATGTGGAGCCGGTAAGACTTTACGTCAGTGATTTTGATGACAATGGTACTACCGAGTGTGTGCTTTCCCATTACATGGAAGGAAAGGAATATCCATTCTATACACGGGATGAATTGACCAAGCAGCTTCCATACCTGAAGAAGCGTTATCTTTCCTATCAGAAGTTTGGGGAGGCCACCCTTAAGGATGTCTTCAATAAGGAGCAGCTGGATAAAAGCGAGAAATTGGTCGTTCGTGAATTCAGGCATGTATATGTTGAGAACCTGGGCGGAAATAAGTTTAAGGTTAGGCCGCTGCCGAAGGCTTCACAGTTTTCAACAGTGAATGCTGTGGTTTCGGATGATTTTGACAAAGACGGCTATTTGGATTTTATATTGGCCGGCAATTTTTATCCTATTAATGTGCAGCTTGGAAGGTATGATGCCAGTTACGGCTTGCTGATGAAGGGAGATGGAAGGGGTGATTTCACTGCAATCCCTGCTTATCGGTCGGGTGTATCCATTCCAGGGGAGACACGCGCCTTGCGTGAATTGAAAGTCGGTGACAATAAATTTGTCGCTGCTGTGCGAAATAATAGCACCCTTTTAGTTCTGTCATCTGAAAATGGCAAAGTTTTGAAGTAATAACCGATGATCACAACGTAAGGCCCTATGAAAATATTTTATTTGTGTTTGGGGTTGCTTTTATGGTCTGGACTGGCGAAAGCTCAAGCAATTGATCCCTGGATGGTTCCCGCAGAGCGGATCGACCCGAACAATTATTTTGGTGTGACAGTAGCCAATGGTATGATTGGCCTGGTTTCTTCCCCGGACCCGATGAAGGTAAAGGATGTGGTATTGAACGGCGTATATGATTACTATCAGCGCGGCCGCGTTTCCAACATCCTGAAGACTTTCAACCACGCCAACATGAATCTCGATGTTGATGGTACTAGGATCGGCATAAGGGATATCTCCAATTACCGCCAAACATTGGATATGAAGAGAGCCATCCTGGTAACAACGTTTGATGTGGGTGATAAAATATCGGTAAAACATTCGATGATGGCCTTGAGACACTTACCCTATACTGCAATGTCAATGGTTGAGATTACGGCAAAGCGTGATGTGAGGGTTACTCCCATGAGTGTCATTGAAGCGCCTGTCCATTTGAGTGAAGTGGTAAATATGTACAGTGAAATAGACAGACCCCATGTCACCATTCCCTTGCTGACTTCAGTAGGAAAAAGCCCTTCCGGAAAGCACACATTAGCAGCCAGTAATAGTATTATCTTTTCCGAACCGCACGGGCAGGAGCCTGATATCATCCATGAGGATTGGGATTACAATATGCACCTGGCGAAATTCACCAAGGTTCTGAAAGCCGGGGAGACTTATACCTTTAGCGTGGTGTCATCGGCAACCTCTACTGAACATTTTAAAGACCCGCTGAATGAAGCGGAGCGACTTACCATTTTTGCCAGGTTGGAAGGCACGGAGAAGCTTCTGAAACGTCATGTGGCGGAATGGGAAAAGTTATGGAAGAGTGATATCGTCATTGATGGAGATGTGCAGTCGCAACGGGATGTACGCTTTGCGCTGTATCATTTATATTCTTTTGCACGGGAAGGCACAGGCTACAGCTTGTCCCCAATGGGCCTTTCGGGCCTGGGGTACAATGGTCACGTTTTTTGGGACACCGAGTTATGGATGTACCCGCCCATGCTGATGCTGCAGCCGGAAATAGCAAAGTCAATTCTGGAATATCGTTTTAATAGGCTTCAGGCCGCCAGGCAGAATGCTTTCTCCCATGGATACAAAGGGGCAATGTTTCCCTGGGAATCCTCAGATGAAGGATTGGAGGATACGCCAGTATGGGCACTCACAGGCCCGTTCCAGCATCACATTACAGGTTGTGTAGGTTGGGCATTTTGGAAATATTACCAGGTGACAAAAGATAAACAGTGGCTTCGGGACAGGGGTTATCCTGTATTGAAGGAAGTAGCTGACTTTTGGGCCAGCCGGGTCGAGAGAAAAGGAGCTGGCAGGTACGAAATTAACAATGTGATCGGCGCCAATGAATGGGAAGAGAATATTGACAACAATGCTTTTACGAATGGAATGGCCATTACTGTATTGCGATATGCCGGTCAGGCAGCCAGGGAGCTAGGGCTGACCCCCAATCCGGACTGGGAGTTTGTCGCGCAGAACATTCCCATTTTGAAATTCCCGGACGGGACCACCCGCGAGAATGAAACCTATAACGGCGCGACTATCAAGCAGGCGGATGTCAACCTCTTGGCGTACCCGCTGGAGATTGTAAGTGATAAAGTCCAGATTGAGAAGGACCTAAAGTATTATGAGCCCAGGTATTCACATGATGGTCCGGCCATGGGTAATTCGGTCTTATCAACCCTTTATTCGCGGATTGGGAATTTGGATAAAGCGACAGCGTTATTTGCTAAATCTCACAAGCCCAATGAAGTTCCCCCTTTTGGAGTGCTCGCTGAGACAGCCGGAGGAACAAATCCGTATTTTGCCACCGGGGCTGGCGGATTTCTGCAGGCTGTTCTTAACGGTTTTGGCGGGTTGACCATTAGTGATGCCGGTATCACACAGATAAAAACAAAGCTTCCTAAAGGCTGGAAGTCTTTGGAAATGCGAGGCGTGGGTGCTAACATGACTAACTTCACGGTTAAGCAATAAACAAGTGTAGCTAAATGATAATGTGATGACAAGGAGGTTGATTATTGGAATGCTGCTTGCAGTGTGCATGGTAGCAGGCTGTACTACGGAGCAGCAGGATTATCAGGTCAAGTCACAAAACCCTGAATTTCTTCACAGGTCTGTGAAGGCCATTACGGACAGAATTGTCCACGATATCTTTTCGCCCCCGGTCGCCAGCCGGATTTATGCCTACACCAGCGTGGCTGCCTATGAAGCGGCCCGGCAGGGGAATTCGGATTTTCTAACCCTGGCGGGTCAGTTGCATGGACTTGACTCGGTGCCTAAACCTGAGTCAAATTTGGAGTATTGCTTCCCATTGGCCTCGGTTCAGGCAGTTTTAAAGGTTGGAAAGGCATTGGTCTTTTCTGAAGAAGATATTGACACCTTCCATCAGAAAATCATGGAGGAATATAAGACCCTTGGTATTCCTGACGACGTGTTTGAGCGTTCGGTGGATTATGGCAACAAAGTAGCAGACCATATTATTGCGTGGAGTTCGAAAGACAATTACAAGCAGTCACGGTCATTTCCAAAGTATTCCATTCTGAAGGACCCCTCGACCTGGAAACCTACTCCACCAGCCTACATGGATGCTGTGGAGCCACATTGGAACAAGATCAGAACCTTTGCTATTGATTCGGCTTCACAGTTTAAGCCTGCACCTCCAACGCCATTCTCCATTGCGAAAACAAGTCAGTTCTACAAGGAGGCGAATGAAGTATATCAGATTAGGATCAATTTATCCGAGGAGGAAAGGCAAATTGCGAGCTTCTGGGATTGTAATCCCTTTGTCATGAATGTGAAGGGACATGTGATGTTTGCCACCAAAAAAATATCACCGGGTGGGCATTGGATAAATATTGCGCGCATGGCCAGCACTAAAACAGATACCGATTTTGTTCAATCATCAGAAGTGTATGCGCGGGTTTCAATTTCTCTCATGGACGCTTTCATCAGCTGCTGGGATGAGAAATACCGCAGCAAATCGATCAGGCCGGAGACTTACATTAACCAGTATATTGATGAGGATTGGACGCCACTTCTGCAGACACCGCCGTTTCCGGAATATACCAGTGGTCATAGCGTAATCTCCAATGCTGCAGCAGTGACCTTGACAGATCTGTTTGGTGAGAACTATGGATTTAAGGATTCTACTGAAGTTGAATTTGGACTGAGTGCCAGGTCATTCAAGTCGTTCAGCCAGGCGGCAGATGAAGCAACCATCAGCCGCGTTTATGGCGGTATCCATTATATGCCTGCGTGCACGAATGGCGCAACCCAGGGCCGGGCAATTGGTGAATTAATTAGAGATAGAATCAAGACTCGCAGCAAGCCAGATATCAAATAGGGGTGGCCATCAGAATTGATCCAGGTAATTGGTGCTCTAAATTGATGATTGTCTACTGCGGTTGGGGAATAGTTGATTAATATAAAGCCACGTTATTGACCAAGCCTCAACTTTCGTTTTCCCAGATCATCAACATGAATGTTGGGTTTCTGGGTATTCAGTACAGCTTTGGACTCCAGCAGTCTGCAATCAATCCGCTTTATACATTTCTCCACGCTAGTCCGGAAGACCTGCCGCTGTTGAACCTCGCAGGCCCAATGACGGGGCTACTGATTCAACCGATTATTGGCGCGCTGAGTGACAAGACATGGCATCCGCGATGGGGTAGGAGAAAACCTTATTTCCTGATCGGAGCCGTTTTTTGCAGCCTATGCCTGTTCCTGTTTCCATTTAGTCGTGAGCTATGGATGGCAGTTGGCTTACTTTGGATACTGGATGCTGCCAACAATACTGCCATGGAACCCTATCGGGCATTCATTGCTGATAAATTGCCTGAAAAGCAACGAGCCATGGGATTCCTGACCCAGAGTTTTTTTACTGGGCTTGGAATAACCCTGGCCAATGTTTCCCTGTATGTATTTCAGCAGTTTATTACCGGTCAGACACAGACGGATGATGGACGGACTGGAATTCCCTACTGGGTATTTGGATCATTTTTTGTTGGCGCACTCTGCTCCATATCTTCCGTGTTGTGGTCAACCTCTACTACCGCAGAAATACCGCCTTCCGATGAGGAACTGAAGGAATTGAGGTCACGTCCGAAGTCATTCTTGTCTCCCATTCGTGAGATTATTTC
The DNA here is from genome assembly GCA_043744235.1 of Cyclobacteriaceae bacterium. GTDB lineage: Bacteria > Bacteroidota > Bacteroidia > Cytophagales > Cyclobacteriaceae > ELB16-189. The sequence goes on from JAYTVB010000001.1 coordinate 62,099, forward strand.
AGCCATCCGCGACATGCCGGGCACGCTCTGGCAGCTTGCCCTGGTCTATTTGTTTCAATGGTATGCGATGTTTTGCTATTTTCAGTTTATCTCTCACAGCATAACCAAATCAGTCTGGAAGACAACTGCCGCTCTGGACCCGAAGCTGTATGAAGAGGCTGTCGGCTGGACAGGCCTTGTAAACGGATTTTACAATGTAGTGACATTCGTGTCAGCCTTTGGTTTGGTCTGGGCTTCGAAAAAACTCGGCGCCAAGCGGGTTCATGTACTTTGCCTTGCATTTGCATCGGTTTCACTTTTCATTATGCCCCACATTGAAAATAAGTATTTGCTGTTCGCTCCAATGATTGGATTTGGCGTAGCTTGGGCAAGTATGATGGGGGTTCCCTATATCATGGTCGTCGGCAGTATTCCCAAGGAGCGGTATGGCGTTTACATGGGAATTATTAATATGATGATCGTGATACCCATGATATTGCAGACTATTTCATTTGGGTTTGTTTATGAGAAGTTTCTGGGCAAGGACCCCCTTAACGCGATTACTTTTGCCGGTATACTGCTTTTGATTGCTTCTTTGGCAACCATGTTGATCAAGGTGGTGAACACAGAAGAGGATGTTTCATTAAGCAATAGCGGTGGCGGTCATTGAAGTGAAAATTGAGCCGGAACTGGTTTTAATGGACTAAGCAATGAATGTTATGAAGACGTTTGTATTGATTTGTGGATTCTTGATTTTATTCCTGGCGGAAATACTGCGCGTCTATATGATTATGCCTTTCCCCGGAAGTCAGGAATCGGAGACCATACAGATGGCTTACTTCATCCATCAGAATGTTATCTATCTGCGGCTTCTGGGTGCAGCCATGGTGGCGTATCCGCTGATTCTATTCTTCCGACAAGGTAAGACTGTGATCAGGCTGGTTCTTGCGGTTGTTCTGGTATTGTATGGCGTGGTCTTGTACCTGTTTAATTACCGGTATACGGCGGACCATATTTTCCTCCAGCTCACGAATAGCCAGTTCCTGGATCCAGAGAATTCCAGGGTATTGCCTGGTCAGGTTGTCGTGGGTGTTTTCCTGGGTGGGGAAGCCAAAGCCTATCCGCTGCCTGTGATTGGCTACCACCATCAGGTAAGGGACACATTGGCGGGACAGCCCATTATGGTTACCTATTGCACCGTTTGCCGTACTGGCAGGGTTTACCTTCCTGTGGTGAATGGAAAGCCGGATGTATTTCGCCTGGTTGGCATGGACCACTATAATGCCATGTTTGAGGATTCGCGTACCGGTAGCTGGTGGAGACAGGTCAACGGCGAAGCCATTGTGGGTGAACTAAAAGGGACTGTGCTACCGGAAGTCGGCAGTGAACAAATGAGCCTTTCTGCCTGGATCGACCTTCACCCGGAAACAAAAATCCTTCAGCCTGACACGACATTTGCTGATCGTTATGAGAAGTTAAAGGATTATGGCAAAGGCAAGAAGGAGGGGAGGCTGGAACGAAAGGATTCACTTTCATGGAAAGACAAATCCTGGATTGTTGGTGTCCGTGTTGAGAAGGAATCACGGGCTTACGATTGGAACGATCTGCAACGGTTAAAAGTTATTGATGATGAGTTGAACGGCCTGCCCCTTGTGTTGACCGCCGGTCCTGATAGTTTGTCTTTTTATTCCTACAGCAGGATTGTTGAAGGCGACACCCTGGCATTCTCTTTGAATGGGAATGGATCAAATCTGGTGGATGCGAAAACCGGGTCAGTCTGGGATTGGAATGGTCGATGTGTTGAAGGCATGTTGAAAGGCAAGTCATTGATACGGGTTCAATCCTATCAGGAATACTGGCATTCATGGAAGACCTTTCATCCTCAGACAACACGCTATACACCGCTTTAAGCTATGTTGGAAAAGACCTGGTGGAAGGAAACTGTTGTCTATCAGATTTACCCCCGCAGTTTCAGGGATAGCAACGGCGATGGAGTAGGTGACCTTCGGGGAATTATTGAGAAACTCGATTATATCCGTGATCTCGGTGTCGGTGCGGTCTGGCTCAATCCGATTTATCGATCTCCCAACGATGACGGAGGGTATGACATTTCCGATTATTATGACATTCAGCCAGAGTTTGGCTCAATGGCTGATTTTGATGAGCTGCTGAACGGATTGCACCAAAGGGGACTCAGGTTGATCATGGACCTGGTAGTGAATCACTCTTCAGATGAGCACATTTGGTTTAAGGAGGCGCGAAAATCAAAAGACAATCCATACAGGGATTACTATTTCTGGAAGCCAGGCAAGAATGGGGGGCCTCCAAATAACTGGAAATCCTTCTTCGGGGGAAGTGCTTGGGAAAAGGATGAGGCAACAGGGGAGTATTACCTTCATTTGTTTTCGAAGAAGCAGCCTGACCTGAATTGGGAAAATGCTACCCTGCGATTGGAGGTAATGGATCTGATGAAATTCTGGCTTGACAAAGGTGTTGATGGCTTTCGACTGGATGTTATATCGGCCATTTCAAAAAGAACTGATTTTCCGGACACTGATACTGATGACTTCAATGAGACCATTCGCCGGTACTACGCCAACGGTCCTCGTTTGAAGGAATTCATATCAGAAATGAGGGCACAGGTATTGGACCACTATGATAGTATTTCGGTAGGCGAGGGTCCCGGTATCACACCTGCGAATGCGTCCGATTACCTGGATGAGGCGCATGGATTGAATATGATTTTCCACTTTGGTCACATGTTTCTGGACCAGGGACCAGGCGGCAGATTTGATCCCGTGCCATGGTCCAGGATGGATTTCAAAGGCATATTCAAAACGTGGAATAATGCTTTTTTGCGAAAGGGATGGGGAAGTATTTTTCTTGGAAATCATGATTTTGCCAGAATGGTTTCGCGTTGGGGAGATGATGGCAAGTACCGGGAAAAATCGTCCATGCTATTGTGTACCCTGATATTATCGATGCGTGGCACTCCCTTTATTTTTCAGGGCGATGAGATCGGCATGACAAATTTCCCGCTGAGATCAGTGGATGAGTCGCGGGACATTGAGACGCTGACTGGTTGGATGGAGGCCCGCAAGCGTGGATTAAGCGAAGAGGAGTTCTTGAAGAAGGCCAATGTTGCTGGCCGAGACAATGCACGGACACCCATGCAGTGGGACGATTCTCATGAGGGAGGATTTACCTCAGGCAAGGCTTGGATGCCTGTTAATGGTAATAAGGAGGTTGTCAATGTGAAGCAACAACTTGTTGATAATGAGTCTGTTCTGAGCTATTTCAAGAAAATGACGGCGATTCGGAGGGAGCACCCAATACTGACCTATGGTAAGTACCTGCCGCTTGATATCGGCAAAGATGACCTGTTTGCCTATCATCGTGAATGGGAGAATGAGCAATGGACCGTGTTGTTGAATTTCTCTGAGGAGCGTGTGGACATCCCGGCTGGTCTTGTTACTCAGAATTTGGCAAAGGTGATTGGAAATTATGCGGACAGGCACTCATTCTTTCTTCGCCCCTGGGAGTGTGTGATTCTTAAGCGGTAAGGTGCAGCGGTATTGTTTCGAAGCTTAAATTTGAGTGCTGGCAGAGGAGTATCTTCGACCTCAGAAATTGAAGTTGCATGGTGGGTTGAAACTGCTCTTATTGTTACCTTTAAGAAAGATGCATCAGGAAGGCTATTTATTGGGTATTGATCTGGGGAGTTCATCCGTGAAAGCTTCGCTGGTGGAAATACTGTCAGGCAATACAGTGGCCACTGCGCAATCACCTTCGTCAGAGATGCCTATCCTGTCCCTGCAACCTGGCTGGGCAGAGCAGGATCCTGAACTATGGTGGGAACATTTGATTCAATGCGTCCGGGATGTACGGATTAAATCTGGGATTCCACCGCACCGCGTTCTGGCCATTGGAATAGCCTATCAAATGCATGGACTGGTAATCACGGACAAGTTGAACCGACCTATTCGACCCGCGATCATTTGGTGCGACAGCCGTGCGGTGGAAATCGGAAGGGAGGCACAAAGCCAATTGGGTGAATCCTTCTGCCAGGAGCGCTACCTTAATTCCCCTGGGAATTTTACAGCGTCCAAACTGCGGTGGGTGAAGGTAAACGAACCCGAGCGGTTTGAACGGATCCACAAAGCGATGCTGCCGGGTGATTATATCGCAATGCGAATGACAGGACAAGCGGCTACGACAGAAACGGGATTGTCGGAGGGCATCCTTTGGGATTATAGGAACAGCCGATTGGCAAACGACCTCATGGACTGCTATGGCATCAACGAACAGATCCTCCCGCCCACTGTGCCGGTATTCTCCATTCAGGGAAAACTCAGGGATGAAGCTGCCGCCGAACTCAGTCTTTTGCCGGGAACTCCCATTGCTTATCGCTCAGGGGATCAGCCGAACAATGCCTTTTCATTGAATGTGCTGGAACCGGGGGAGACAGCCGCCACGGCAGGTACATCCGGTGTTATTTATTCCGTAACCGATCAGCCGGCGTTCGACAGCCAATCCCGTGTCAATACATTCATCCATGTAAACAACGTGCCTTCGAGAAAGCGCAATGGCGTTCTCTTGTGTGTCAATGGCGCAGGGATTCTGAACAGTTGGCTTAGGAGCAATGTCCTGCTAAAAGAAGGCGCCGCCGGCTATGAAGAGATGAATGCGCTGGCCTCCGGAGTGCCGGCGGGTGCGGATGGACTTTCTTTCCTTCCTTTTGGCAATGGTGCTGAAAGAATTCTGGGCAACCGGTCACCGGGGGCAACCCTTCATGGCCTGAACTTTAACCGACATAACCGGTCCCATCTGTTTCGTGCCGCCCAGGAAGGAATTGTGTTTGCCATGATGTTTGGCTTTGAGATCTTGCGGGAAATAGGAATGCAATCAAAAGTGATTAAGGCGGGACAGGCTAACATGTTCCTGAGCCCTATATTCCGAGCAGCCTTTGTCAATACCACACTTCAGACTCTGGAATTGTACGATACAGATGGAGCGAAGGGTGCAGCCCTGGGCGCGGGAATCGGTGCGGGGATTTATCAGTCATTTGCTGAGGCCTTTGCCGGACTGAAGCAAGTGGCTGCTTTTGAACCGGATGCATCCCTGGCTGATCAGTACGGTAATGCTTTCAATCGCTGGAAAAATGAACTAAATCATCGTTTATGAAACTCATAGTGGGAGAGAAGGAATTTTTCAAAGGAATCGGTGTCATCCGATATGAAGGTCCCGCATCTGACAACCCGTTGTCCTTCCGGTATTATGATGCGAAGCGCAGGGTGGGGAAGAAAACGATGGAGGAACATTTCAGGTTTGCAGTCGCCTATTGGCACTCGTTTGGCGGAACCGGTGCTGACCCGTTTGGGGCGCCAACCAAAAACTTTCCATGGCTGGCAAGCCACGACCCATTGCAGCGTGCAAAAGACAAGATGGATGCCGCCTTTGAATTTATTACCAAGATTGGCGCGCCGTTCTATTGCTTTCATGACTTTGATATCGTTGATGAAGGTGCCACACTGAAAGAATCCGAGACCCGGTTGTCCAAAATGGTCGACTATGCCTCAAAGAAACAAAAGGCATCCGGCGTAAAATTGCTATGGGGTACGGCTAATTTGTTTTCCCATCCTCGCTATATGAACGGTGCCGCGACTAATCCTGATTTTAAGGTTGTATGTTACGCCGCTGCACAGGTAAAGAATGCAATCGATGCAACAGTTGCCCTTGGTGGCTCCAACTATGTCTTCTGGGGCGGGAGGGAAGGGTACTTGTCCTTGTTGAACACCAACATGAAGCGGGAGCAGGAGCACATGGCCGCCTTCCTCCATATGGCGAAGGATTACGGGAGGAAGAGTGGTTTCAAGGGCAACTTCCTGATTGAACCCAAACCCATGGAGCCAAGCAAGCACCAATATGACTTTGACAGCGCTACGGTGATTGGGTTCCTGCGGGAACATGGTCTGATGAAGGATTTCAAACTAAACGTTGAGGTCAATCATGCTACACTTGCCCAGCACACTTTTCAGCACGAACTGCAGGTTGCGGCAGATGCCGGGCTGCTCGGAAGTATGGATGCCAACCGCGGCGACTACCAGAATGGGTGGGATACCGATCAGTTTCCGAATAACGTGTATGAGTTGACCGAGGCAATGCTGATTATCCTTGAGGCCGGTGGTTTTGGTTCGGGGGGTATAAACTTCGATGCAAAAACACGCCGAAACTCAACAGATGTCGCTGATTTGTTTTACGCTCACATCGGAGGAATGGATTCTTTTGCGAGGGCCTTGCTGGCGGCCCACCGTATCCTTGATGATGGTGAATATAGCAGAATCCGGAAGCAGCGGTATGCCTCTTTTGACTCAGGCAAGGGTAAGCAATTTGAACAAGGCGGACTTTCGCTGACTGACTTGAGTAAGCTGGCTGCCAAAAACGGCGAGCCTGACATGCTCAGCGGCCGGCAGGAGTACATGGAAAATATACTTTCTAAATTTGTCTAAACGAACACCAGGTGAGTACAGAAAAGAAAGTAGTTGTCCTTCAATCCAACTATCTTCCATGGAAAGGTTATTTTGACCTGATCAGCCGGTCGGACCTGTTTATCTTTTATGATGATGTTCAGTTCACAAAGAATGACTGGAGAAACCGCAATAAAATCAAGACCGCGCACGGTCCGGCGTGGATCAGTATCCCATGCGGCACAGATTTGAAGCGGCTCATCCGGGAGGTAGTCATAACAAAGCACGACTGGCAGACAGACCACTGGAACAGGATCAGGATAAACTATGGCGGGGCTCCCTATTTCCATCTTTACAGCGATTTTTTTGAGGATTTCTACTTGAATAGGACGTGGACAAACCTGTCCGAGCTGAACCAATACCTGATTGTGCATATTGCCTGCCAATTTCTCAAATTGCGAACTGAATTCGCTGATTCTGTGTCGTACCGCCCTCAGGGAACCAGGCTTGAAAGGCTGCTGGATGTTCTTAAAAAGGCTGGTGCCACTGAATACATTTCAGGGCCGTCGGCGAAGAGCTATATTTCGGAAGATATATTCGTGAAAGAGAAGATTAAACTAACCTGGATGGACTATCAACACTATAAGGAGTACAGACAGTCCTTTCCGCCCTTTGTTCATGAGGTGAGTGTTATTGACTTGCTATTCAACGAAGGGCCTGCCGCGATGCAATACATTACACAGCCATAAAGTCTGCAATGTGAAAATCTCCGTACTGACCACCCTTTTTCATTCTTCGGAATACATCCATGAGTTCTACAACCGCTGCCTGGCAAGCCTGAAAAAGTCCGGGTGCGAATATGAATTCATTTTTGTCAACGATGGTTCCCCGGATGATTCAGTGCAGAAGGCGATGCAGTTGGCTTCTGTTAATCCCGGTATTGTACTCGTTGATTTGTCAAGAAATTTTGGCCACCACAAGGCCATCATGACCGGGTTGCATTACTGTGATGGTGATTATGTATTCCTGATCGATTGTGACCTCGAAGAGGAACCGGAATTGTTTGACTTGTTCTGGGAAAAAATCCAGGGTGACCCGTCATTGGACGTTGTGTACGGCACACAAATCAGACGCAAGGGAGCCTGGTTTGAGAGAACCAGCGGCTGGTTGTTCTACAGGATCATTTCAATGCTGACTTCAGTCAATTACCCAGCCGACAGTCTGACTGCCAGGATTATGACTCGTACCTACGTGCAATCGGTCATCCAATTCAGGGAGAAGGAGCTTGAAATCTGGGGCGTGTTTGTCATGAGCGGATTCCGTCAGGTGGCCATACCGGTGAAGAAAGGGTACAAGGGCAAAACCACCTACACGTTCCGTAAGAAACTGGGCCTTGCCATTGACGCCATTACGTCGCTCAGCAACCGGCCTTTGTATTTTACCTTTATCATCGGGTTCCTATCCTTCTTTTTCGCATGCATCAATATCCTGATCATTGTCTATAAGAAAATGTTCCTTGATGTGGACATAGAAGGATGGGCCAGCACGGTGGCCAGTATATGGTTAGTGGGGGGGATGATTCTCTTTGTCCTGGGAATTTTTGGTATCTACCTCTCAAAGATGTTTAATGAAATCAAGGCGAGGCCACTCAGCCTTGTCAGGAAAATATACGGCAGGGATGCTCACTAACCAGGAGACAGACGAATTTTACCGAGGCAAGCTGAGTACCCATGGTGCGTCGGCAGCCGGTATGGGATGGAGGGATGAAACTGCGCAACTTATCCGGTTCAGGCAGCTGATCAAAGTTCTTCCCAACCTCGGAACCTTTAGCCTCAATGACCTGGGCTGCGGTTCCGGCGACCTGATCACCCTGCTTGATGCTGAATTCAGGAACGGATACCGGTACCAGGGTTATGATACCATTCAGGAGATGATAGACATAGCGAGAGGCCGGTTTCCTGAAAGCCCGTCCCGCAGCTTCCGGAAGATTTCCAGTTATGACGACATGGTGGTGTCTGACTATTCGGTCGCCAGTGGTATATTCAATGTAAGGAGTTCGACTCCGGATGATGAATGGAAACAATACATGGTGGATACATTGCAAGCCATGTCTGCACACAGTAAAAGAGGATTTGCATTCAATGCGTTAACCAGCTATTCTGACCGTGATAAGATGCGGGCAGACCTGTATTATTCCGATCCGCTGTTTCTCTTCGACTACTGTAAACGCAATTTTTCTCAACAGGTAGCCCTGCTGCATGACTATGGGATCTATGATTTCACAATCATCGTCAGTAAGGACATCTCCTGATCTGGATGGTATGGATTTGCTACCTTTGTCACGATATTTCTAAGGAATGCTGGGTTTCAACAAGCCGTACTTAACAGGCCGTGAACTGGATTATATCCGTGATGCGGTCGATCGTGAAAAACTTTCCGGGAATGGCTACTACACGCAGCAATGTCATTCATTTTTCGAAAAACGTTACGGCTTTAAAAAAGCGCTGCTCACTCAGTCGTGCACCGATGCGCTTGAAATGGCAGCACTGTTGCTGGATGTGGGATCTGAAGATGAAATCATACTCCCTTCTTTCACCTTTGTGTCAACGGCCAATGCGTTTGTACTTCGCGGCGCACGGCTGATTTTTGCTGACTGTGAAAAGGATACGCCCAACATGGATATGGAGCATGTGGGGCAACTAATCACCGAGAGGACGAAGGCGGTGGTGGTTGTTCACTACGCCGGTGTATCCTGTAACATGGCACCGCTTTTGAAGCTTGCTGAGAAGCACAATATTTTTATAGTAGAGGATGCTGCACAGGCAATTGATTCATTTTATGGAAAACGGGCACTTGGTTCCATTGGGCATCTTGCCTGCTTCTCCTTTCATGAGACTAAGAACATAATCTCCGGCGAAGGAGGGATGCTGGTAATCAATGATGATCGGTTTGCCCGGCGTGCCGAGGTCTTGTGGGAAAAGGGTACCAACCGATCGGCATTCCTGCGCGGTGAGGTAGACAAGTACAGCTGGATCGATGTGGGCTCGTCCTTTCTTCCCTCTGAAATGACTGCGGCTTTCCTGTGGGCCCAGCTGGAGGAATTGGACAACATTCAAAAAAGGAGATTGGCGGTCTGGGAGCTTTACCAAAAGGGATTGGAATTGCTTTCCCGCGAAGGTAAGTTGAGGCTCCCCTTCATCCCAGAATATGCGTCAAACAATGCACACATGTTCTATATCGTGGCTCAGTCAGGCGAAGAGCGGGACGCCCTCATGGCATTTCTGAAAATGGAGGACATCCAGGCCATTTTTCACTACATACCCCTCCACAGCAGTCCTTTTTTTGAAAAGAAGTACACGGGCAGGCCACTGACCCGGACCCGGGAATTCTCCGACTGCATCCTCCGTTTGCCATTCTACACAGGACTATCCGCGGCGGATGTTAAACGAGTAATAAACTGCATTAACAAGTTTTATAATTCCTGAATTTTAGGGATTTTGGAAGTCGTAAGCATTTAACCGAGACTTCTCATGGGACGAAAACTAAGAATGGGAATGGTGGGCGGAAGCCTTGACGCATTCATTGGCGCTGTCCACCGCAAGGCAGCCAACCTTGACGGAGAGATTGAACTTGTTTGCGGGGCCTTCAGCAGCAGCCCTGTGAAATCAAAGGCAACCGGCGACGCCCTTTACATGAACCCGCACCGTGTTTATGGCAGCTATGAAGAGATGATTCTGAAGGAACGTGACCTTCCGGGGGACCTCCGGATGGATTTTGTTTCCATTGTTACGCCCAACCATGTTCATTTTGCGCCGGCAAAATTGGCGCTGGAAAATGGATTCCATGTAATTATCGATAAGCCGCTGGCTTTCAACCTGGCAGAAGCGAAAGCCTTGAAGAAGTTGGTAAGTAAGACTGGGTTGGTTTTTGCCCTGACGCATACCTATACCGGCTACCCCATGGTCAAGGAAGCCCGCAACATGGTCACCACCGGCGAAATCGGGAAAGTGCGGAAAGTATATGTTGAATATCCTCAGGGATGGCTTTCTACCTTCGTGGAGAACACTGGCCAAAAGCAGGCGAGTTGGCGGACAGATCCGTCCAGATCAGGTGCAGGCGGGGCCATCGGTGACATTGGTACGCACGCTGCAAACCTGGCCGAGTACATCACAGGCTCTGACATCACGGAGGTTTGCGCTTTATTGAATATCGTTGTGAAGGGCCGCAAGCTCGATGATGACAGCTCCATGCTACTCAGGTTCAGGAACGGTTCGACGGGTATTCTCCTGGCAACACAGGTCGCGGCCGGCGATGAAAACAACCTGAACATCCGGGTTTATGGTGAGAAGGGTGGCATCGAGTGGCACCAGGAAGAACCCAATACGTTGGTTGTCAAGTGGCTGGACAAGCCGCGCGAAATTCACCGGGCCGGCTGGGGCTACCTTTCGGAGTCCGCCAGGAAGAGCACCAGGACACCCAATGGGCACCCAGAAGGCTACCTGGAGGCCTTTGCCAACATCTATGCAAATTTTGCCAGGGCCGTCCGCGACTTCAAGGCTGGTAAGAAAATTGATCCTTCGAAATACGACTTCCCCGACGTCAATGACGGTGTGAAGGGACTAGCATTTGTCGAGACGGTCGTGAAATCCAGCAAGTCAAATCAGAAGTGGACCAAATTGAAAGTGTAATTATATCCAACCAAAAACATCGACAAGTGAAAAATGCCAAAGGCCCCGCTATCTTTCTTGCGCAATTCCTGGGTGACAAACCGCCGGTAGACAACCTTAGGAATATTTGCAAATGGGTTGCAACCATGGGATACAAAGGTGTTCAGCTCCCAGCTTGGGATGCCCGGTGCATCGATCTGAAGAAGGCTGCCGAAAGCAAGACTTATGCCGATGAGCTTCGTGGAACAGTGGAGGCCGCAGGATTGAAGATAACAGAACTCGCCACCCACCTCCAAGGCCAACTGGTGGCCGTGCATCCTGCCTATGGCGAACTCTTTGACGGGTTCGCGCCGAAATCAGTTCAGGGAAAACCAAAAGAGCGAACCGCCTGGGCGGTCGATCAGCTTAAGCTCGCAGCCAAGGCGTCAAAGAACCTCGGATTGAAGGCGCATGCTACCTTTTCAGGATCCCTGATGTGGCATACCGTGTATCCGTGGCCCCAGCGTCCCGCTGGGCTGGTTGAAGACGGGTTCAAAGAGTTGGCAAAACGCTGGCTTCCCATACTGGATGCCTTTGACAAGAATGGCGTCGACCTTTGCTATGAGATCCATCCATCGGAAGATCTGCACGACGGCATTACCTTTGAAAGGTTCTGGGAAGCTGCCGGCAAACACCCGCGCTGCAACATCCTGTATGATCCCAGTCACTTTGTGCTTCAGCAACTGGATTATCTCCAGTACATCGATTTTTACCATTCCTTTATCAAGATGTTTCATGTAAAGGATGCTGAATTTAATCCGACTGGAAGGAGCGGAGTCTACGGCGGATACCAGGGCTGGATCGACCGCCCCGGTAGGTTTCGCTCACTGGGAGACGGGCAGGTCGACTTTAAGTCAATTTTCTCCAGGCTGGCGCAGTACAATTACGAAGGTTGGGCTGTCCTGGAATGGGAGTGCTGCATCAAGAGCCCGGAGCAAGGCGCGGCTGAAGGAGCTCCCTTTATTCAGCGGCATCTCATTCGGGTTACGGAAAAGGCATTTGATGATTTTGCAGGCTCAGGTAAGAGCACAAGTCTTAACAAACGGGTTTTGGGAATTTAATATTTAAACCATGTATATGAGCAGAATAATCTTGTTACTTGCTTGCGGCTCACTGTTGGTGGCTTGCGGTGGAAAGAAGCAGGCCAATACCGAGGAATATGTAGCCAATGAAAGTGCCACCGCAGCACCCGCGGCAGTGGATGTAATCGCCCAGGGGGAGGCGCTTGTGAAGGCAAGCGACTGTAAAATCTGCCATCACCCTGTCAATAAGATCGTAGGGCCTGCCCATACCGATGTGGCTAAGAAATATGAATTCAATGAAGCCAATGTACAATTGCTGGCAGCCAAAATTATCAAAGGCGGATCTGGCGTATGGGGTGAAGTACCCATGGCTGCTCATGCCGATGTTTCTCAGGCTGATGCTGAAAAGATGGCCCGGTATGTGCTCTCACTGGATGGCGAAAAGGAACATTAATCAAGAGATTAAATCATATGAAAACAAGGAGAATGATATTGACTATGCTGGTCACTGTGATGGCGACCGGCTTGTTTGCGCAGGGTCCGGAGATCAATGCGTTGACGAAGCAGGAAAAGAAAGATGGATGGCAGCTTCTTTTCGATGGAAAGACCACAAATGGCTGGCGCAAATACCGGAGCGATAGACCAGGTTCCGCGTGGAAGGTGTCAGATGGAACGTTGTTCCTGGATGCCTCCAATAAAGTAAATGGCAAGATTGTGGATGCGGGTTCGATCATTACCATGGAGCAGTTTAAGGACTTTGATTTCACGATTGACTGGAAGATTTCACCATGCGGCAACAGTGGGATTTTTTTCAATGTAGTGGAGGAGGGGAAGGGTGCCGAGGACTGGAATACGGGACCTGAAATTCAAGTCCTGGACAATGCATGCCACCCGGATGCCCAGTACCCGAAACACCGGGCAGGCAACCTGTACGATTTGATAGCCAGCCCTACAGAATCTGTTAAGCCCGCCGGGGAATGGAACACGGCCAGGATCGTGTCGAACAAAGGACAACTGGTGATTTGGCTGAATGATGTCAAGCAAGCTGAGATTCAGATGTATTCAGCTGAGTGGGACGCACTGGTAAAGACGAGTAAATTCAAGGACACGGAGGTCTTCGCCAAGTCAAAACAAGGGTTCATTTGTTTGCAGGACCATGACAACCAGGTATGGTTCCGGAACGTTAAGATAAAGAAACTCGGTTAGTACAGCATTTGTGATTGAGTGGTTATTACCGCGGAAGCGGAGGTAAAAATGATCATTGGGATTTTTGAAAATGAATTTGTCCGATGTGAATTGGACGACAGCATCCCGGTTCTGCGTCACCGGTGGCTGAAGGAACCCCTAAGCGAAGTCTTTAAAACTAACCTGATCAGGATTCAACAGGAGTATATTCAGCTTTCCAAGTCATATGCTCAGCTTGCCTGGCTGGCGGATACGGAAATGCTTGGTGAACTGGATGAAGAAGCTGAGCATTGGCTGGTTTCCGTTTGGGAAGACTTGTTGTTCACCAAGGCTGGTGTCCGGGTACATGCTGTGATCCTGGGTCCCAGCATCTACGCTGATTACCCCATGGAAAAATTCAAGCTTGACGCTGAAGAGAAGTTCGAATCCCAAAACCATCACTTGGGCGTCTTTTCCAACCAGCTAGCAGCTTATGACTGGATGCGCCTTCGTTTGGAGTGAATTAAATGGCGGGTTCCTGCTGACTCAGGCAATGAAAACTTCCGAGTCCCCAGATGATGTCCACAGAATCTATTCCGATGATTTCTCTATTTGGGAAAGCCTGTGCAAGGATTTCCAATGCCCGGTGATCGTGCTTGCAACGGAAGGTGGGAACCAGGACTGACCGGTTGCAAACGTAGAAATTGGCATACGATGCGGGAAGCCGCTGGTCCTCGTACACGACAGGCGAGGGCATGGGCAGTTCGATGATGTTTAGCGTTTTTCCATTCAGTAGCCTCATGGATTTCAGTGCCTCGAGATTTTCCTTCAGAAGCTGATGGTTGTCATCGGAAGGGTCATGTTCCACAACCGTCACCACAGTGTCTTCGCTGACAAACCTGGTAATGTCGTCGATGTGGCCATCGGTGTCATCGCCTACAATGCCGTCGCCCAGCCAAAGAATTTGGTTTGCGCCGTAGTAGTTCATCAGGTATTCCTCAATTTGTGACTGGTTTAGATGAGGATTGCGGTTGTTGTTGAGCAGGCAGGCAGTCGTGGTGAGTACGGTCCCTGCACCATTAAAATCAATTGAGCCGCCTTCCATGACAATGCCAGGATGGAATACCGGAATACTGAGTGCCTGGCCAATCCGCGTTGGCACCACGTCATCTTGATCGTAGGGAGGGTACTTATTGCCCCAAGCGTTGTAGCCCCAGTCAACAATGACTTTTTTGTTTTCTTTTCTGTTGACCAGAAAGGCTGGTCCGTGGTCCCGGCACCAGGCATCGTTGGTTGGGTTAAGATGGAAATGAACGCGAGATAAGTCAACCCCCGCCCGGTCCAGGTGGGCTGTGGCAGACTGTGTCATGGCTTCATCCGCTACATTAATGTTCACGGGTTCCGATTGCGCCAGCATCTTTACAAAGAATGAATAAGCGGGGTAGATGGTCTCGATCTTGCCAGGCCAGGAGGCTTCTTTGTGCGGCCAGCTTAGCCAGGTAGCGTCATGTTTTTCAAACTCGGCTGGAAAGTGATAGCCAAGTTGCTTGGGCGTTGAAGTCATTCGATGAATCGGAAAAAGATGGTTAAGGCTCGTCCAGGTAGCGGTTCAGGATTGGCTGATAGGAATCAATCCGGCGATCACGGAGAAACGGCCAATGGGTCCGGTACCGATCGCTTTCGGCAAGGTCAAGTTCCTGCACGTGGATGGTTTCCTGGTCGTGTGGCGCCTTGTAAAGCAATTTTCCAAAGGGGCTGGAGATGAAAGAACCACCCCAGAACTTCATGTTTCCTTCTGTGCCGACCCGGTTGACGGATACCACGTAGACGCCGTTGGCGACTGAGTGGGACCGCTGGATAGTCTGCCAGGCGTTGTACTGCTCTTCGTTGGTTGCCTCATTTTGAGACACGGCCCAGCCGATGGCGGTAGGGTAAACCAGGATCTCAGCGCCCATGAGCGAGGTGATGCGCGCGGCTTCAGGATACCACTGGTCCCAGCAGATCAGTACACCAATGGTGGCATACCTAGTCTTGAATATTTTATACCCGAGGTCGCCCGGAGTGAAATAGAATTTCTCATAGTAGCCGGGATCGTCGGGTATATGCATTTTCCGATACTTGCCCAGGTAGCTTCCATCGGCGTCTATGACAGCCGTCGTATTGTGGTAAAGCCCTTCAGCGCGCTTTTCAAAAAGAGACGCAATAATCACTACGTTATGTTCTTTGGCAACAGTGCCCAAGAATTCAGTCGAAGGCCCCGGAATGGATTCGGCCAGTTTGAAATTGTCGTAGTTCTCTTCGTCGCAAAAGTACAGGGAAGTGAAAAGCTCCTGCAGGCAAATGACCTGGGCGCCGTTCTTTGCCAGTTCAATGATCCTGGGTTTTACTTTTTGAAGATTTTCCTGGGGTGCAGCGCTACAGGACATCTGCACAATACCAATCTTGACTTTTCTGTTCACTTCTTGAATTTTGAACAAATATAAATCCTAATTACCCAAATATTCGTCATCAAAATGCCTAAATAATTGATTTTCAGCCTATTTTCGGCATGACGGAAGTACTTCCTTTTGACCCTGCCAATTCTTACTTTGCACTATCCTAATTTAAATCAATGTTATGACTGATACAGATATTTCAACCGCAACCTACCCGATAAAACATACCGAGTTATTGGATTGGGTTAAGCAAATGACCAGTGTGTGTAAACCAGAGAATGTCAGGTGGTGTGATGGTTCAAAGGAAGAGTATAATGAATTGTGCGAGAAACTGGTGCAGCGGGGAACTTTCATACGGCTGGATGCCAAGAAGCGACCGAACAGTTTTGCGTGCTTTTCTGATCCCAGTGATGTAGCCCGTGTGGAAGACAAGACGTACATCTGCAGCCGCCGCAAGGAAGATGCCGGCCCGACCAACAACTGGGAAGATCCGAAAGAGATGAAGCCCAGGATGAAGAAACTGTTTGAAGGGTGCATGCAGGGCCGCACCCTTTATGTCATTCCTTTCAGCATGGGACCTGTCGGTTCTCCGCTTTCGCACATCGGCGTTCAGGTTACAGACTCTGAATATGTTGTGGTTAATATGCACATCATGACGCGCGTGGGCAAGAGAGTCATGGATACGCTTGGAAGCGATGGTGAGTATGTCAAGTGTTTGCACTCCGTTGGAGCGCCGCTGCAGCCAGGCCAAAAGGATTCCAAGTGGCCCACCAACCCGACCGTTAAATATATTGTTCACTACCCGGAGGACAGGGCCATCGTGTCTTACGGCTCAGGTTATGGCGGAAACGCCTTGCTGGGCAAGAAGTGCTTTGCGCTTCGCATTGCTTCTTCCATGGCACGCGAAGAAGGCTGGCTGGCTGAACACATGCTGATCCTCGGGGTTGAAGATCCTGAAGGCGACAAGACCTATGTGGCCGCTGCTTTTCCAAGCGCTTGCGGCAAGACTAATTTCGCAATGCTCATTCCACCCAAAGAGTTTTCTGGATGGAAGATCACAACGGTGGGCGATGATATCGCCTGGGTGAAACCGGGAAAAGACGGTCAGTTGTATGCCATAAATCCCGAAGCGGGATATTTTGGTGTGGCACCGGGAACCAACATGAAAACCAATCCGAATGCGATGCTTTCCATAGCCAGGAATACCATCTTTACCAACGTAGGTGTAACTGCCGATGGTGACGTATGGTGGGAAGGCATGACAAAGGAACCACCCAAGGACATTACTGATTGGCGAGGACAGAAATGGGATTTAGCCAGCGGAAAACCATGCGCGCATCCCAATGCCCGGTTTACGGCCCCCGCATCACAAAATCCGGTACTGGATCCGGCTTGGGAAGACCCCAACGGTGTGCCGATCGGTGCTTTCATCTTTGGCGGACGCCGAAGCACCACCATCCCGTTGGTTTATCAGGCTTCAAACTGGAATTATGGAGTATACCTGGCCGCAACCATGGGCTCAGAAACAACTGCCGCCGCCTTTGGTGAGGTAGGCAAGGTGAGGCGGGATCCGTTCGCCATGCTTCCTTTCTGTGGGTACCACATGGGTGACTACTTTAACCACTGGCTGCAATTCGGGCGCGACATTCCGAACCCGCCCAGGATTTTTGGCGTCAACTGGTTCAGGAAGGATGAGAAGGGTAATTTCCTGTGGCCCGGTTTTGGTGAGAACACCCGTATCTTGAAGTGGATTGTGCAGAAAATCAAAGGCAAGTCAAATGCCGTAGAAAGCCCGATCGGATGGATGCCTCACTACGACGACATCGATTGGACAGGATCAGATTTTAGCAAACAGGACTTTGACGCGATCATGAACATCGATCGGGAAGCATGGAAACTGGAATTATTGGGTCATGCGGAGCTTTTCGAACGGATGTACGACAAGCTGCCGAAGGAATTCATCTTCATGCGCGAGCTCCTGTTGTCAAGCCTCTGGCGGTCACCGGAAAAGTGGAGACTTGAGCCTGAGACCCTGGACTGACGAGAATCTTATAAGCCCTGATAATTTTGTCAGGGCTTTTTTTTATGCCATGGAGCACTGTTGTGATTAACCGGCACTTGACTATCAACCTTATTAGACCTACTTTGAAAACAATTAACCTGTATGGCTGACCCGAAAACTTTTTTTGGCCACCCCCGCGGCCTCACCACTTTATTCTTTACTGAGTTGTGGGAGCGCTTCAGCTACTACGGCATGCGGGCGCTGTTGCTTTTGTTCATGGTTGCTGCAGTCGAGGAAGGGGGAATGGGCCTTGAAGATAAAACGGCAGGAGCGATCTATGGACTGTATACCATGTTCGTTTACCTGTTCGCACTTCCGGGTGGTTGGCTCGCCGACAAGTTTTTTGGCTTGAGGAAAGCCGTGTTCTATGGCGGGTGCCTGATTGCCGCAGGAAACCTCATGCTGGCGCTTCCTTACAACAATACATTTTTTGTGGGATTGATTCTTATTGTGATGGGCACCGGCTTGCTGAAGCCCAACATCAGCAGCATGGTCGGTGAATTGTATTCCGCCGACGAACAAGCCAAGCGTGATGCAGGCTTTTCCATTTTCTACATGGGCATCAACATAGGGGCTTTCATCTCTCCATTCATTACGGGCTACCTCGGACAGCGGGTCGACTGGCATTACGGATTTGCCGTGGCTGGGATCGGCATGCTGTTCGGACTCGCCCAATACAGGTTCAACCAGGGCCAGTTGGGTACAGCTGGTTTGGAGCCAAGCAAATTGTCTGACCCCGGCCTTCAAATGGCCAGGGAGCAGAAGATTCGGAATGGGCTTTGGGGTTTTGTCCTGGTGCTCAGTGTATTCATCGCCTTGCTGATGACAGGAATCGTATCCATCAACCCGGTGGTATTTGCCAATTCAGCCATTTACGTCATTGGGGGCAGTGCTGTATTGTATTTTGCCTACATCCTGATCTTTGAACAACTGGACAGGGATGAGAAATTCAAGATCGCAACGATCGCTGTTTTCTTTGCGGCATCGACAGCCTTCTATGCCGGTTATGAACAGCAGGGTTCAACGCTGAATCTGTTTGCCGACCGGTATACCAACATGTTTATAGGATCATTTGAGATGCCCGCCAGCTGGATGCAGGCTGTCCCGGCCGCTTGCGTGGTAATTTTTGCGCCGATCTTCGCATGGCTGTGGGTATGGCTATCTAAACGGAAGATGAATCCATCCACTCCGATAAAACTGGCCGCCGGCCTGATGTTCATGGGTCTTGGTTACCTCGTGATGATGGGTGCGTCCAGTATTGTGATTGGCGGAGGCAAGGCCTTGCCAACCTGGCTGATTGCCACATATGCCTTTCACACCTTTGGCGAAATTTGCTTGTATCCGGTTGGCCTCAGTGCCGTCACCAAGCTTTCACCCAAGCGGCTGGTTGGTCAAATGATGGGCATCTGGTTTATGTCCCTGGCGTTGGGCAACCTGGTGGCCGGCGTGTTTGCGGGCGAGTTCGATGCAGACGCCATTACGGCCAATCCCCAGTTATTGATAGACCTGTTTTGGGTAGTAGTTAAAGCCATGTTCGTGGCCAGTATCATTGTATTAATCATCAGCAAACCCATTCGGAAGTGGATGGGTGATATCCGGTAAAACAATTTTCTTATGGAAAAATTCAAACCATTTGTGGCCCCTGAGCAGAATATGGCCGAGTTTACCCTGAAGTCCATTCTGCTGGGTGCCTTCTTCGGCGTTGTCTTTGGATCATCAACTGTGTACCTGGCATTGAAGGCCGGTCTTACGGTAACCGCCTCCATTCCCATTGCGGTAATTGCGATTACCCTGGGAAGGAAACTCTTCAAGACAACCATTTTGGAGAACAACATTATTCAAACGACGGGTTCTGCTGGTGAGTCTATTGCTGCGGGTGTTGCGTTTACCCTTCCGGGATTTTTGTTTTTGTCTGCCGGACCGGATGGACTAAGTGTTGGGGCGGACTACTTCAACTATGTCACCATCCTCACGCTGGCCGCTTTTGGCGGAATGCTGGGCACCATGATGATGATTCCACTGAGAAGATCCCTGATTGTTAATGAACACGGAAATCTTCCATATCCCGAAGGAACCGCCTGTGCTTCCGTCCTGCAGGCAGGTGAAAAGGGTGGCGTATTTGCCCGGACGGCCTTCGCCGGGATGGGTGTGGCATTTGTTTACGCCCTCATGCAAAAGATTGTCCATGTGATTGCCGAAACGCCAACCTTCGTCACCAACCAGGTGAATAAATTCTGGCCGTCCGCAACCATCAACGGTGAGATTACGCCGGAATACCTGGGTGTCGGGTACATCATCGGTCCGAAGATTTCAGGCGTACTGGTGGCAGGTTCAGTCCTTGCCTGGTGGGCCATGATTCCCCTGCTGTCAACCCTGGTTGATCCTACGCTGATTGCCACACAGTTGATGAAGCTCGGATACCTGACGGACCTGGCCGTGGCTGGCGGCCGTGGCGGATGGGATCCTGCGACAAAGACTTTCGCGAACCCCGCCACTGCAATTTACTTCGCATATATCCGCCAGATCGGCGCGGGCGCTGTTGCGGCTGGTGGGTTTATTACACTGATGAAGACCCTCCCCACGATCGTTGGTTCCTTCAAGGATAGCGTGGCCTCGCTAAAAGAGAAGGGTGGAGCCAGCATTCTCAGGACAGACAGGGACCTGTCGTTTCGTGTCGTCATCCTGGGCAGTCTGGCGCTGGTTGCAGCCGTAGTAGTACTTCCATTCATTCCTGGTGATGGAGTTATTCAGAAGCTCTTTATTGGAATACTCATTGTTGTTTTTGGATTTTTCTTTGTCACGGTGGCCAGCCGGATTGTAGGCCTTGTAGGTACAAGCAACAGCCCGGTATCCGGCATGACCATCGCTACCCTGATGGGTACCTGCCTGATCTTCACATCACTGGGATGGAGTGGAAAGTTCTATGAGCCTTTGGCCCTGGTGGTGGGAGGTATGATTTGCATCGCCGCCGCAAATGCGGGAGGCACGTCCCAGGATTTGAAGACCGGCTTCCTGATTGGTGCCACACCGCGCTATCAGCAGATATCATTGTTTATTGGCGCCATCGTTTCTTCAATCGCCATTGGATTAATTGTGCAAGTGCTGGATACCCCTACGCCTGAAATGCTCGCCCAAGGGGTCAAACATGCCATCGGAACGGAACGTTTTCCTGCGCCGCAAGCAACGCTCATGGCGACCCTGACCCGTGGTATTTTGTCCTTCAACCTGGATTGGCAATACATCATGGTTGGCATTTTCATAGCCGTTACCATGGAACTCTGCAACATCAAGGCGCTTGCGTTCGCCATTGGGCTTTACCTTCCCTTGTCAACCACATTGCCCATTTTCATCGGTGGTGCCGTGAAGGGAATTGTTGACTGGAGGAAGGAAGGAAAGAAAGCTGAAGAAGATGGTGAACTAAGCCGCGGAAACCTCTTTGCGACCGGCCTGGTGGCCGGAGGAGCCATCACTGGAGTCGTTGTGGCTGTCTTGATGGTATTCTTCTCCGAGGCTATGTCCAAGATCAACCTTGGGCATGGGTTAACAGCGTTACTGGGTCACGGCGGTTATTATGTGATGGGGACCTTGTTCTTCGTAGCCATGCTGTTGCTGTTATACCGCAGCGCAACAAAAGAAGACGCTACGATGAAGTAAGCCAGGGCTTAAAAACCTGTAAGACCTGGGTTTCCTCTTCACTGACGCGTCCGTTGGCGTTGATGATGTCGTACAAAGCGAAGTGTATAGTTCCTTTGATGGTTGCCTCAGTCTGTTCAAATTTTACCAGATGCTCTTTTAGTAATGCCTCTGCATGGGCATGGCCCAATTTGGCGTAGACTTTATCCATGTCGTCCAGTCGGCTGGCCCATTGGGACTCCTGGGGAAATAATTCACCCATTCTGACAAGGATTACGTCGCGTTCATTAGGATGCATCGATCCGTCTACCCGTGCCAGGTGAATGAACAGGAGCAGGAGAAAAGTTTCAAGTTTGTCAAGTTCCTCCATAGCATGCTAGTTCATCACAACGATCTTTCGCTGTATCACAGATCCTCCCGGACCCGAAAGCATTACAAAATAGAGACCATTAGACAATTCGGAAACGTCCACCAGTTTTGTATAATTAACGAGGTTATCGAATATCCCGGCCTTCAGCGTAATGCCCCGCTGATCGATCAGTTTCCATGCAAATCCCTGTACGGTCTGATTGTCTGGTAATCCAAGGTAGAACGTTCCTTTGGCAGGATTAGGGTAAACAGAAATACCATTGAGGGTTGTTGGTCTGATCGGATCTTCAATACCGACCAGCACCGACCCGGCTTTGGTGGTTGCCGGGATTACTATGCTCTGATAGATTTCCTTTGTGTTCTTGTCCTGAACATATCCTACGAGGAGGAGGTTTACACCATCGGTAATGGGCACATTGATTTCAACGTTATCCCGCTGTTTGGTAAGGCCCAGGCCAGGTGTGAATGGAATGGTTATGATTTCGCCATCAGATCCCAGCAACTGTTTCCTCAAAACATTCTTGAAAGTGCCCGTCTGCTTCTCTACCAGAGCGACCTGGGCAATCAGGGGCGTGGTGAATGCCTGTCTGGCTGTAATGACGAGTTTAACAGATATTACATTGTTGGTAGATGTTGGCAATTCCTGTAACTGCAGATCAAACAATGGATATTTCAACGCCCTCCTGTCGATTTCCACCCTGTTCAGGTCTGTATACTTGCCTTTAAATTTCACACCATCCACAATTCCATCCATAATGGTGGTTGGCGGCTGAGATACCCCAAAGTACAATGACCTTGCAGCCGGATCACCAGGGTTATCTACATTGAGAGGGTCTGCGCTTGGGAATCCAATATGATACTGGATGTAGCGGAAATCTGTGGAATCTGAACTTCTCAATGCGATTTGATCCTGATACAGGTTTTCGACCCAGGTATCACCATCAACACTTGCGGGAAGGTTGGAGTTAGTGAAATGTTCAACCAAAACATTTCGGGTCTTTTCACCGATATACACGTTGTCAAACGCGAAGCCGTCAAATGTGTTTCCGATGGCATTGCCGCTGTTGCTGGCGAAGACAACCCGTATGCGGACCTGATCCCGCTCGATGGATGGTACCATGTCGAGGTTGAATGCAGCGCGTTCCCACTTGCCTGATTTGTTGGTCCAACCATAAGGTCCGAATTGAGGCTGTTGACCAGGATTTGCAGCGATGCTGGGGCCGTTGTACCAATTGATTCCCTGGTCCCGATCTACAAGTCCTGGAAGGGGTCCGACCAGAAACCAATTGAGACCGCCATCTGTCGAGTATTGAACTGCTGCGCCATCCAGGTCTTTTTCAGTGTCTGACCAATAATCAAGGGCGATCATCGGTCTCTTTAACTGCTGTAAGTCAAAGCAGGGGCCATTGACGGTGGAGGACTCATTATTGAAATAGGTTGGTTGCCCATTGACTGAAATATTCTTTCCTGTCCACCAGGCTTTGGCGCTGCCAGAACCAGACGCAATTGATGTGCCGGAAGGTGCACTCAATAGCCAGCTGTCAACGCTTTTGACAATTGGATAAGTGCCTGGCGGTGTAATCCGCAAACCCTCTGATACCCACCCATTAGTTGATGTCTCAAAAGGAGCGGAATAGGGATTCAGCAAATCAGGCGTAACAGGACCTCCGGAAATTAGAATGATTACATCCTGAGTAATGGTGACAGCACAGCCAGCGCTTGTATTTACTGTTTGGACCACAGTAAAGGTGCCTTGCGTGGTGTACTTGTGCAAAGGTTTGTTAAACGTTCCCTTGGTATTACCCCCATGGGTTCCCAGTGGAACATTTCCAACGGCAGGTACATTCAACAGGACGTTGCCATCACCAAAGTCCCATGTGAATGTGGAAATGGTGCTAATTCCCGGGGGATTAGAACCAACAACTTTTGTTGTCTTGTCTTCAAACTGGGTAAAGTCATTGGAACAAATGCCAGAAAAAATGAAATCTGGCTGGGGTACCTCGCCGACCTGAATGGGCAAGACAGTAGTAGACACGCAGCTTTGAGAAGTTGTGACCGTTAATTTGACGCTATAATTTCCAGCGGTTGTATATTGATAATTTGGACTTTGAAGGTTACTCCCGATGGAATTACCAAAGTCCCAGTTCCACCCCACGATTGAGGCTGGAGCCTGAACAGTGGATGCCTGCGTAAACTGGACGGCCGAGGCAATGCAATTATTGGCCAGACTGGATATGACTGCGTTGGGGCCTGGAAAGACTTCAATGGTAAATATATTATCAGAAACTGCAGCTGAGGCGTTCGTATACTGGTAGTTGACATAGTAGATTCCCGGAGCAAGCCCGTCCGTAGGAATCTTGTGTAAGACGGAGCCGATCGGCCCGGTTGAATTGATGGTGAGTCCTGGCGTGATGGCAATAAATTGGTTTGGTCCGAAAGTATTGAAATCCGGCTGGCCGGTTAATAGCAAATCTCCCTGATTGGCGCAAACCTCATGCGTTTGTGTGAAGGTATTAAAATTAGCTTTCTGAATTTTGAATGAAGCAACGGTAATCGGGTTGACTGTTATGGATTGGATTTTGGTATTTGAACATCCGGCCAGGTCGGAATAAGAATACTTGACAGCATTTAACCCCAAAGTTACCGCGCTGGGATCAAAGGAGGCTTTGTCAGTTGGACTTGGAACAGTGCTGCCGATATTCGATGTAGGCGGGGATATCGTAAATATACCCCCAGTCTGATTGCCTGTTAGTGTTAGAACGGGACCATTTTCAGCTGAAAATGATGGCAGCCCTGAGAAGTTGACAATGGGCAATGGGTTAATCTTTAGTAGCATCTGGTCAGATACTGACAAGCAGGGCCCCGCTCCATCAGGATCGTTCGCAGTCAAGGTTAGCACGACAGGGGTGGCGCTGCTGATTTCCGCAGGATTACTGAAGTTGTAGGTGGATGTTGGGATTGAATTGGAAGAGAAGGACCCGAGGCCGCCAGTCCATGCTACCCCGTTTGGAGCATAACCTATGGATCCATTCAAGGAAATCGATGGCTGATCCTGGCACTGAGCCAAATCAATACCCGCGGTGAGGGATGCTGCGCGGTTAATGGTAATGCCGACGTCATCATAGGCGGATGTGCAAGGAGAGGTTGGTCCATCCGGGTCGTTGGTTGTGATTCTGAGAACCACGGCAGATCCAATATCCGAAGGGTCAATATTATAATTGGCTGTAACGGTTAGCCCCGAAATATTGGTTGAAGAGAGTGTTCCATTGCCCGAAATGATGCTCCACAAAGCTGTTGTCGCTGTGCCGCCGATATTCCCAACAAGCCCGATCGCGGGTGGCTGGCAAATGGTATAGTCGGCAGGAGCAGTGACTACTGCTTTCCGGTTAACTTTTAGTGAAAAGCCATCTTGCACGGGGGCGCAAACAGGGAAGCCGCTTGTTACAGTCATTGTAAACAAAACAATATTTCCATAATCTGCAGGCGAAATATTATAGACTGGATTCACCGTTGAATTGCTTGACAGGCTACCTGCCCCATTGTGCGACCAAAGCACTGACCCATTTGATGCAACGGAGGTTAAGGCCCTTGAACTAAAATCAAAAGTTGAAGAGCCTTCACAGGCTTCAGCGTCATCTCCGGCATTCGCCGCAGGAGAGGGAACAATATTCACGGTCATGATATCAGTTGCCGAGATACAACTACCGGTGCTGAAGGCATTTAGGATAAAGACTATATTCCCTGTTTCACCCGGTGTGGGCACGTATGTGGGGGAAAGGGAGTTGGTATTGAATAAAACACCAAGACCTGCATGGGTCCAGGCGACAGATGCGTAGTTGAACGCCACGGCGGCCAATGACTGGATGCTCAAATTCAATGTGTTGCCTTGGCATATTTGCACATTGCTTCCGGCATCAACAATCACAGCTGGGGTCACTCTCAATATCATTTGGTCTGAGATCCTTATACAACTGCCATTTCCTGTTGCCGTGAGGGTAAAAGTCAAATTTCCGGTTTCCCCAGCACCAGGTGTATAGATTGGGGAAAGCGTTGTGGAATTGGTCAAGGTACCTGATCCTGAGTGGGTCCATTGCAGACTTACAAAATTTGATGCGGTAGCCAGTAAAGCCTGATTGATAAAATTGAAAACTGTACCTGCGCAGGTTTCTGAATCAGTGCCGGCATTCGCGACTGCGGCAGGGCGGATCGTCAACTGCATAACATCTGTTACTGGAGCGCAAGTTCCAATGCTTCCCGATAATGTAAAAGTAATGATACCTGTTTCACCGGTAGACGGCTGATACACGGGTGTAAGAGATGCAGGGTTAATCAACGTTCCAAGCCCATTATGCGTCCAGCTCAGTGCACTGTAATTGGATGCGCTTGCTAAAATGGATTGCCCTGCAAAACTGAAATTATTGCCACTGCAAATCTCTTCAAAACTTCCGGCATCCACCATTACCTGATTTATGGTGATGCCAACCTGATCCTGAACAGGTGCACAGCTGCCGATTGGGTTGGCCTTCAGCGTTAGCAAAATCGTGCCCGTTTCACCTATACCTGGTGAATAGATTGGATTAAGTGCACCAGTGCTCGAGAAACTGCCTGAGCCACCACTCCAGACTAGTGAACTGAAGTTGGTAGCGACGGCGACATTCCCGGCGCCACGCAAACCGAGATCGATTGGTACGCCTGCACAAGTACTGGCATCGGTGCCTGCATTGACTGTAGGAGGTTGTGTAATTGAAAGCTGCATATTGTCTGTCACAGAAGCACAGGATCCAGTGCTTATGGCAGTTAGCGTGAACGTCACAATACCCGATTCACCGATGCCAGGCTGATACGTTGGCGCCAGAATATTCGAATTAAATAGTGTGCCCGTTCCGCCAGATTGAGTCCATTGTACCACGCTGGTGTTGGAAGCAGCGGCAGGAGTAGACTGATTGAAAAACCCAAACACACTTCCCTGACATATTTCCGCATCGCTTCCTGCGCTTGTTGAAGGTACTGGGGTGACCGTTAGTTGCATATAGTCGACTACATTCGGACAAAATCCAATGCCGACAGCCGTTAGTGAGAGTGTGATGACTCCGGATTCTCCTGCACCTGGTGTGTAAACCGGATTTAGAATGGTAGCGTCTGAGAAGGTTCCTGTTCCACCACTCCAGGCAAGGCTTGCAAAACTGTTGCCGCTGGCAATATTTCCGACACCCCTCTGGCCTAAATCGATGGGTGCCACTGTACAAGTCTCGGCATCAGCTCCCGCACTTATCGAGGCGCTGCCGCCGATCGCAACCACCACGGGGGAAGTGGTAACTGCGCAGCCGCTTGAAATTACACTTTCAGTAAGTATAACAACGCCTGTTCCTGCGCTGCCCCAGGTGATTGAAATTGAATTTGTGCCGACCCCTGAGACAATTGACCCACCCGAGACTGACCATGAATAAGCATTTCCGATGACATTGGGTGTAGAATAAACCACACCGCTTTGATTGGCACAGGCAGTGACTGGCCCGCTGACTAACGGTATGGGCGAAGGGTTTATGGCCGCACTGTAAATAGGGGTTGACGTTGAGCAGCCGGCTGTTTCGGTAACGGAAAGAGTTCCTGTCCCGGAAGATCCCCAGTTTATGGAAATAGAATTATTATTTGATGGGCCACTAATAGTGCCACCCGTAACCGACCATCCATATGTATTGCCTGGAACAAATGGGGTAGAATACGTCGTGCTGGAACCATTGGCGCAAACACTATTGTTGCCAGTAATGAATGGGGAAGGTATGGGGTTGATAACGATAGGATAAGCTGCTGAAG
Organism: Cyclobacteriaceae bacterium; assembly: GCA_043744235.1. Lineage (GTDB taxonomy): Bacteria > Bacteroidota > Bacteroidia > Cytophagales > Cyclobacteriaceae > ELB16-189. The sequence goes on from JAYTVB010000001.1 coordinate 89,750, forward strand.
TTGTCAGGCAACTGCTGGAAGGTATGAACTCGGTGACGGTAATCGAACCACCGGGCGAATTGCCCCAATTGACAACGATGCTGCTTGAGCCTGCACCGGATACGATGCTTCCCCCTGAAACGGACCAAGTGTAGGAGTTTCCGACGACATTGGGTGTTGAATAGATTACCCCAGTTTGCAACGCACAAACCGTGGGAAGACCGGTGATGGCCGGAGTTGGTAAGTTGTTGATATTGACAGTATAGACTGGTGTTGTAATACTGCAATTCGAAGCTGTAATCGTTTCTGTCAATAGCACCGTACCTGTACCGGCTGAACCCCAATCAATGACAATACTATTGCCCGTGGATGAGCCGTTGATGGCGCCGCCGGTAACTATCCAGCTGTACGTGTGCCCGGCAACCAAAGCGGTTGAGTAAACCTTGTTGATATCGTTTGCACAAACTGTGTTATTACCGGCAATGAAAGGCGCCGGAACAGGATTGATGCTCACTGAATAAGGTCCTGGAGAGACTGCGCAGCCGCTTGAGCTGACAAACTCGGTGACATTGACGGTTCCTGGCCCTGAAGTGCCCCAGTTCACCACAATGGTATTTGTCCCGCTGCCTGAAGAAATGCTTCCGCCTGTCACATTCCAGCTGTAAAAATCTCCAACAATGCCAGGAGTAGTGTATGCTGATCCTGTTTGATTTGCACAAACTGATGTGGCTCCGGAAATCACTGGAGTCGGGGTTGGATTGATGAGGATACTTAGGGCAGGCGTTGTGCTAACGCATCCTAATGCGTTCGTCTCCATAAGCGTCACCGCTCCGGCACCTGCTGCGCCCCAATCAACCACAACAGCATTATTAATGGAGGATCCACTTATGGTTCCGCCTGCCACAGACCAACTGTAGGTGTTTCCTCCAACCAAAGTAGTTGAATAAGTCTTGTTAAGCTCGTTGGCACAAACGGAATTGTCCCCAACAATCCCTGGTGTTGGATTCGGAGTGATGCTAACGGGAAGGGGAGTAGCCAGGCCGGAGCATCCTGTAGCCGAAGTTGTTTCAATTAATGATACTGAACCCGCCGGACCATTGTTCCAATTTACAATTATTGAATTTGTGCCGAATCCGGACAAAATACTCCCTCCGCTGACGGTCCACAAGTAACTGTCGCCGGTTACGTTTGAAGTAGAATAGACCACGCCGGCTTGATTGGCACAAACCGTTCCTAAGCCTGCGATGGCTGGGGTGGGAATGGAATTAACGACCAGGTTATAGACTGGTGTAGTGACGGTACAACCAGCAGCTGAGGTCTCGGTTACTTGCAGGGTGCCAGGTCCCCCTGGACCCCAGTCGATTAGAACATTGTTATTTGTCGAGGAACCATCGATTGTGCCACCGGATGCCAACCAAGTATAAGAACTGCCGGCTACTGCGGGTGTAGAATATACCTTGTTTTGATCATTGGCGCATACGCTGTTACTGCCTGTGATTGCTGGTGAAGGCAGGGATTTCAAGGTGACACTTAAAGGAGCAGTAGTGGTAATGCATCCGGAGACACCGGAAATCTCCGTTACACTTATATTTCCTGGACCCGAAATCCCCCAGTCTACGGTTATCGTACTCGTCCCGGCACCTGAAAAGATGCTACCGCCGGATAGGGACCAGATATAGTTATTACCAATTACGTTGGCGGTAGAGTAACCGACCCCGGCTTGGTTTGCGCATACACTTGCCAGGCCAATAATAGACGGTGTAGGTCTGGGGTTAATGTTCACGTTGAATACTGGCGTTGTGAATGAGCAGGGGCCAGACGTAATGGTTTCAGTAAGCTGAATGCTTCCGGTTCCTGTTGAACCCCAATTTACAATGATGGCGTTTGTACCAATCCCGGACACAATTGATCCACCGGCAACATTCCATACATAGGTTCTTCCGGAACCTGATGGTGTACTGTACGGCACATTAACCTGATTTTCACAAACGGTATTGTTACCAGTGATTGAAGGGGTTGGGTTCGTAACTATCGAAACGTTGTATGGCACAGTGGCAATAGCACATCCACTGAATGTTTCCGTAACAGAAACCGTTCCTGTCCCTGCAATTCCCCATGACACGTTAATTGAATTTGTCCCAGCACCTGATGTAATCGTACCGCCTGTGACGGTCCAGGTGTAGGAGTGGCCTCCGACATTGGTTGTGAAATAGTTGGCCCCGGACTGGTTGGCACAAAAAATGGTAGGCCCTGAAATGGCAGGGGTGGGATTGCTTTTGATGGTCACATTATATACTGGCGTGGTGGTACTGCATGCTGCGGCTGTAATGGTTTCTGTCAATTGAACCGTACCAGGCCCTGCAGAGCCCCAGCTCACGTTGATAATATTGGTAGTTCCTCCGGTAACAGAGGCTGCGCCAATTACCGTCCAGGAGTAGGTTCTGCCTGCTGTAAAGGGAACACTGTAAATCACACCGCTTTGATTAGCACAAACACTGGTGCTTCCGGAAATACTGGAAGGGGCATTGACATTGACGTTGTAGAGGCTTGAAGCGGCCGTGCAACCTGTAACAGGATTTGTTTCCGTTACTTGTATGTTCCGTGCGCCGCCTGTATTCCAGGTAACGGTTACCTGGTTGAGGTTAGGGTTACTGGTTGGTGGTGTGATGATTCCGCCTCCAAGAGGAAGTGCCCAACTATAAACATTTCCGGGAACAAGTGAAGTGGAATAAATGATCCCGATTGATACGCAGACAGGCGTTGCGCCAGAGATCGCGGGCGTTGGAAGTGGATTAATGGTAACAACAAATGGGATTGTAGTCACCTGGCATCCCGTTGCTGTCAGGGTTTCTCTCACTGACACGGTACCAGAGGCGCCTACTCCCCATTTGATAGTGACAGAATTATTGGTGCTGGGGCCAACAAATGAACCTCCAGTCACAAACCACTGATATGTTCTTCCTGCCAAAAAAGGAGTAGAGTAAAGCGTATTTGTGTTAGCGCAAACATTGGGCGACGGAGTACCCAGGGTTGGCGTTGGCTTGAGTTTGATTATGACATTATACAACGGTGTTGTGGCGGGGCAAAGTGAGCCAGCCGCTGTCTGTGTCAATTGAACCGTTCCGGAGCTTCCGAGGCCCCAGTCAACGGTAATGCTGTTAGTTGATTGACCACTGGTTATGGTACCGCCGACAATTGCCCAGAAATAGGAATCAAGGCCAACAATTGGACTTGAATAGGTGTCCGTTTCACTTTGACATACTGAAGTAGGACCCGAAATTGAAGGGGTTGGATTGGGATTTATGGTTACCGGATAGGGAGCCGATGTTGTAGCGCAGCCGCTGGCCAGTATCGTTTCAGTAACCTGGACGGCTCCGGCTCCGGCTGGTCCCCAATCCACATTGATTGAAGATCCATTGGATGGACCGTCGATTACTCCACCAGAAATAACGGACCACGCATAGCTTCTTCCTGTTACAAAAGTTGTGGAATACGGAATATTCTGGGCATTGGCGCAAACTGATGCCGCACTACCTATGGAAGGGGTTGGATTTGGATTGATGGTTACGCTATACAATGGAGTTGTGGTTGAACAACCTGAAGCGAGCGTTTCGGTCAACTGCAAAGTGCCCGTTCCTGTTGGACCCCAGTTTACGATGATGCTTCTAATGTTTGGAGCTGAAGTGATTGAGCCATTGGTAATCGTCCAGAGGTAGGTGTTTCCAATGCTTGGCGTGCTGTAGGTGACACCGTTCTGATTCGAGCAAACCGAATTAAGACCTGAAATCAAAGGCGTTGGTAATGGATTGAAGGCCACTGGATAACTCAAGGCCGTTGCTGAGCATCCCGCCGTACTCGTTACCGTCAAATTAATGGCACCGCCGCCGCCGGTAGCGTTCCAATCAACCGTGATGGTATTGGTCCCCAAGCCGGATGCAATCGTTCCATTTGCAACAGACCAATTGTAATTGGGACCCGGTGCCGTTGTTGAGTAATTGACTGTAGTTTGCCCGGCACAAACAGTTGATGGTCCACTTATTACAGGAACAGCAGGCTTGGCATTGATGCTAACACTGAACAGGGACGTGGTTACCGAACAGAGGGTCACGGGAATTGTTTCTGTCAACCTTAATGTACCTGATCCTGAAGGGCCCCAATCGACAGTAATGCTGTTGGTCAATTGCCCCGCTGTAATAATGCCGCCGGTGATTACCCAGTTATATTGATTTCCAGTGCCGGCGGTTGAATAGGTAACACCGGTCTGATTTTCACAAACTGAATTGATACCCAAAATCGATGGGCTTGGTGCGGGATTGAATGTCACTGGAAAAGTTGTTGCGAGTGCCGCACATCCAGTCGCATTAATGACCGTCAGATTGACGTTGCCTCCGCCTCCGGTAGAGTTCCAATTCACAGTGATTGTGTTAGTACCTAGCCCGCTTACAATGGCCCCGTTGGTGACAGACCAGTTGTAATTTGGACCTGGCGCCAATGTGGAGTAGGTAGCACCCGCCTGGCCAGTACAAACGGGCGATACGCCAATGATGGAAGGAATAGCAGGGTTTGGGTTGATGGTGACATTTAATACAGACGTTGTGACTGTACAAAGGGTTACTGGAATCGTCTCTGTCAACTGCAACGTTCCTGCGCCTGCAGCACCCCAGGTTACCGTGGCAGTGTTTGTCCCCTGTCCGAGCGTGACAACGCCCCCACTAATGGACCACAAATAACTATTTCCGGTGCCAGGGGAAGTGTAGACAACCCCCGCCTGGTTGACGCAGACGGAGTTTGAACCGGAGATGGACGGCGTTGGAAGTGGGTTAATGGTTAACGCTGCCGTGGTAGCCAGGACAACAAAACATAAAGTGGTGGGATTGGTTGCTCTAACGGATAAGGTTCCTCCTGATGTAAATGTGTTGGTTGTTATAAGAATGGCTCCACCGGTTCCAGCTACAACTCCACTCACCGGACTTGCCCCTTTGAAAACCTGATAATTTATTCCTGCCTGAGAAGAATTAACAGTCAGTGTCGTCGAAGTTCCTGAGCAGATTGAAACAGAATTTGGACTGATGGTTGGCGCCGGGGAGGGCAACGCATTGATAGCAATATTTACGGCGGATGACTGCGACGAGGCGCATGACCCTGCGCCAATGGCAGTAACAGCATAGCTTCCGCTATTGGACGCAAGGTCAATCACTGTATAACTGATGCTGTTAGCGCCTGATATCGATAATCCGTCCTTGTACCATTGGTAGCTGAGGGTGCCCGCAGGTGTGTTGCTTGTCAGCGTAATATTACCCGCACCCTGGCACTGAGCCGCTGGCGTAGCAGGCGAGATGACGGGAGCAATAGGGATTAGATTGACGGTCACCGGAAGTGTGATTAACATATCAGCATCACAACTGGTTGAAATATTTACAGCCCTGACTTTGATAGTAACGTTTGAAGAGAGTGACAAACTCGTAATGTTGATGTCGCCTCCGGTACCCGTTACGAAGCTGCTTAAGGAGGAGTTGTCGGACGCAGCTCTCAGTTGATAGGTGGTTCCGATCTGAGAGTCCTGGATTTTGGTCGTGACCGTTCCGCCCTGACAAATAGAAGTGGATGTTATTGCGCTGACGGGTTTATCGAGAGGCACCGGATTGATGGTCACAAATTTACGGTCTGTGCAACTGGGGATGAAAGACGCGAAATCACTGGTTGCTGTCCAGGACGCCTTGTTTCTTCCAGCCGCAGGTGTAGCCACGGTCCCACCAGAATTTTCAATACCCATTGTCTTTAGCTCCGCACCGCTGGAGCCAATTCGTGAAGAGTGAATTTCTATAATGTTGGAAGTTTCATACAGTTGTATCTGGGTGGCAACGTAGTCACCGGGATTGCTGAAAAAACGGACGTTGATGTACTCAACAACCAATACCCTTAAAGGCGCTGTGCCGATGGTTTGATACTGGATTAGCCCGGTTGATGGATCCAGGTCACTCCATGCGGCTGCAATAATGGTGTTGGGGGAAGTTGCGTCAGGGACAAGTTGAGCAATTGGATCTGCATTGGTCGCGGCGCCAAAGCGTATGAATCCATTATCAAAAACCCGCGTGTCAGTGTACGTGTTGCCAAAAAAACTGAAAACAAAGCCTATTGGAATCTGCTGATAACTGTCATCCGACAATGAAATCTGTGTGGGGCTTGTAAGGACATAGGGGCTGAACGAACCTGCGGCACTGTAGGTATAGGTACCAGTCGTGCCATCCGTGGTAATTACCCTGTGCGGCCCGGGACCTGCCAACGCTGCATTGGCTGGAGTGAAGAGAGAGCCTGCGACCCCGGGTCCATAATAGGTGGTGCCGCCGGTCAGGGTTACTGGGGTGTCATCTGCACAATAAGTTCCGTTGAGATTGGACAGCGTGCATTGACCGGCAGCCTGAAAACTGACCAGGAAGAAAAAAGACACCAACAGGAAAAGGTATTGCTTGCGCTTAGCTTCGAACCAAGTTGAGTGTTCCATCCATAGGATTAAGTCCCAGTAATGATAAGTTTTGCACAGCAAAAGTTAATGTAGTCAAACTGGCGCAAGAATTCCAACGGCATGTAATGTAATCTCACTATTTGTAACAAAATTGGGCAGGGCCTGCCCGGTCTGTGATGATACAACATCAAAATAAAAGCCCTGACCCAACTTGATGTTGGATCAGGGCTTTACTATCAGGAATCAATGGTTTACATCATTCCGCCCATGCCGCCGCCACCTCCGGGCATCTGGGGAGCTTCTTTCTCTTCAGCTATTTCGGAAACGACTGCTTCAGTAGTCAAAAGCAATCCGGCAATCGAAGCTGCGTTCTCGAGAGCGAGACGGGCCACTTTTGTAGGATCAATGATGCCTGCCGCAAAGAAGTCTTCGTATTTGTTATCACTTGCATTGAAACCAAAGTCCTTCTTACCGTCTTTAACTTTGTTCACAACCACAGATCCTTCTTGCCCTGCGTTCTCTGCAATGGTTCTCAGGGGTGACTCAAGTGCCAGCCTGATGATGTTTACGCCTGTCGCCTGGTCGTCGTTATCGCCCACCAGGGTTTTCAGCGCATCGATGGCACGGATGTAGGCCACTCCACCACCGGGAATAATGCCTTCCTGAACGGCTGCGCGTGTTGCGTGCAAGGCATCGTCAACACGGTCTTTCTTTTCTTTCATTTCAACTTCGGTAGCTGCACCGATGTAGAGGATTGCAACACCACCAGCCAGTTTGGCCAGGCGTTCCTGCAACTTCTCGCGATCATAGTCAGAGCTTGTAGTCTCGATCTGTGCTTTGATCTGGTTCATCCGAGCCGTGATTTCAGACTTCTTGCCAGCACCATTTACGATAATGGTGTTGTCTTTGTCTATGTTGATCTTCTCCGCTTTGCCGAGGGAGTCCAGTTTTGCATCTTCCAGCTTCATGCCAATCTCTTCAGAGATCAGTTTGCCTCCGGTAAGAACAGCAATGTCTTCCAGCATGGCTTTTCTGCGATCGCCAAATCCAGGGGCTTTAACGGCAGCAACGCGCAGGGCACCACGAATCTTGTTAACCACCAGGGTGGCGAGGGCTTCGCCTTCTACTTCCTCGGCGATAATCAGGAGGGGCTTGCCGGTTTGAGCGGTAGCTTCCAGTATGGGCAGAAGTTCCTTCATCGAAGAGATCTTCTTGTCATAGATCAGGATATAAGGGCTTTCAAGATCGGCTTCCATTTTCTCCGTGTTGGTCACGAAGTAAGGGGAGAGGTATCCGCGGTCGAACTGCATGCCTTCCACGATTTTCACTTCCGTCTCTGTGCCTTTAGCTTCTTCAACCGTGATGACGCCGTCTTTGCCTACTTTCTCCATGGCGGTGGCAATCATTTTTCCGATTTCCACATCGTTGTTGGAAGAGATGGTTGCAACCTGCGTGATCTCCTTTGAGCCTTTGATATCCTTGGATTGCTTCTTCAGGCTCTCGACAACTGCTTCAACAGCTTTCTCAATACCACGCTTCAGATCCATTGGATTTGCGCCAGCGGCAACATTCTTGATGCCGTGTGCGTAGATGGACTGAGCCAATACTGTAGCAGTAGTGGTACCGTCACCCGCTGCATCCGCCGTTTTGGAGGCCACTTCCTTCACGAGCTGTGCGCCCATGTTTTCAATGGGGTCCTTCAGTTCAATTTCCTTGGCTACGGATACGCCGTCTTTTGTAACAGTGGGTGCACCGAATTTCTTGTCGATGATCACGTTGCGGCCTTTTGGACCGAGAGTGACCTTCACAGCATTTGCCAGTTTATCAACGCCCCTCTTGATCCTGTCGCGGGCTGAGGTATCGAATGTGATTTCTTTTGCCATAAGTTGTTGTAGATTATAAAGTTTGATTAGATCGTTCCGAAGATGTCTGAATTGCGCATGATGAGATAGTCTTTGCCATCAATGGTGATCTCGGTACCGGCATATTTACCATACAGAATATGTTCGCCTACCTTCACCGTAACTGGCTTGTCTTTTACGCCTTCGCCTACTGCGATTACTTTGCCTTTTTGAGGTTTCTCTTTGGCGTTGTCCGGGATGATGATGCCGGAGGCCGTCTTTGCTTCTGCCGCTGCAGGTTCTACCAGCACGCGGTCTTCATTGGGTTTGAAGTTGATTTTAGCCATATGGATTTTAAATTTTGATATGTGTTTAAACTGCTCCGCGTGTGTCGATTTTCATGCCAAAAGGGCATTTATGACATATCGGGTCAATTTTCGGCCAAAGATGCCCTTTTTTCGCTTGTCATGTCAGGTCGAATTGGCAAAAATGGCAGAATTAACGGCAAACCTGACTTTTTCGTAGTATTAGGTACAAATCCTCATCCCATGGAAAGTCTGAAGGATAATTGGCTTACCGAAGGGCTCATTGACTTCGAATACAAGAAGTACGTATTGCTTGCTTACCTGCGCAGGGTGCAGGAGTCCTTTCAGCGTGTCGAACTCTACCCCCAACTGTCAGACCTCGTCTTCCATTACCGGAACCTGCTTGCCCTCAAGGAGAACAAGGCGTTGATCTACGACTCCTTTCCAAAGGAGCTGTCAATGGAAAACCTGAAACTGCTGGAGTTCAACTACCAGAAGATGATTGAAGACGATGCGGTCATGAAGGAAATTGAATCCATCATGGAATTTGCGGTGCCCCGGCTTCAGGCGTCTATGAATGAGGGATCCTCCATCTATGAATTTGTCGAATCAAATTGTGAGTTGTCACCAGTAGGCGTGGTGCCCATTTATGCACAGGAAGGGTACATGTTTATTACCCAGCCGCCTGAAAAGGAAACCAACGTGTATCGCTACCAGGTCACCGTTTACCAGAGCAGTTCGGAGTCGATGCGCGGGCTGGAAACCCGGCTGATCGACAAGTCCCAATACACGATTACAAATACCTATGAGAAAATGAAACTGACTTTGATCAGGCAGTATGCTGACCTGCCTAACCCGGCAGTTTTCCTGGTGTTGTCCAAGCTTAAATTCCCATACACACAGACCCTGGTGCCAGTAGCCAAACGGCTGCTGATGAAACACCTTTCAAAGGGTGCGTAACTATTTGGCGGGTGTGGTGGCAGCAGAAGAATCAGGCTTCTTCAGTGCCGGGGCCTGAAGTTCCTGCTGTTCCTTTGCCCGTTCCAGCAAGTCATCAGAGGAAGATGATGACGTTGGCGTTGACATGTGGGTTGCCAGGGTAAATACCATCATCACAATGGCCAAACCCCATGTGAGCCGCTCGAGTAAATCCCCTGTTTTCTTCACGCCAATGAGGTTACTGGCGCTGCTCCCCCCAAACTGGCTGGACAACCCGCCACCTTTTGAGTTTTGCGCAAGAACGACCAATACCAACAGGATAGCTGCGAAAATCGTGAGGCCAATGTATAAAGTGTACATACGTTAATTTTTCAATTCATCAATTTGAGCGGCAAAGTAAGCCTTTTTCTGTGGAAACTTCCAAATCAGCTTCTTCAATACTTCAATGGCTTTCTCCTTTTTACCCTGTTTCAGGAGCAATCCAACCAGGGTCTCAGATACGATGTTGTCGCTGAAAATGCTTGATTCCTCCGAGAGGTCTTCTGCAGCCTCTGCAGGCTTTACCTTGGGAATGACCGGTTTGGTCTTAATGAATTGGTCAATGATTTCGTTTTGCTCCTTCTGTTTTGGACTTTCAACTTTTAACTTCTTCTTGGTCGACTTGATTTCTGCCAGCAGGGGATCTGCCTCCTTGGCTGGCTTTGATTTCCGTTTGCCGTCAGGGTCGCTGTTGCTGCTTTTCTGAAACTCTTCAAAGCTGGCTTCAAACTCATGTTTCAGTTGTTGCAGCTTGTCAAGTTCGTGTAGAAGGTCATCCCGAAGTGCATCACCTGTAAGTTCCACTGCATCATCCCTGGATGATACACTGGCCTGGGCAACAACATCCGTGGGCTCAATGACCTCCGCGTCTAGTTTATCATTCGCTATGGTAGACCGTGGAGGTGTGATCACTCCAGGTGCAGGCACGACATCCTCAGGGGCCGCCGGTGATGGGGCTACTTCTGCGACCTGCCGCCCGGCGCGTTTAACAATCGGTGATGTCATTACCGATTTAAGGACAGTACGGTCTGTGGAATAAACAGCACACGTGTGTAGCAGTTCTGAGGAATTGGGTAGCTGCAAATCCTGGGCAACACGGGCGTGAAGGAGGTGGACCAGCTGGCTGTAGGGATGCCGGGCTGCAAGGTCAGCAACAGCCAGCCTATCTGGTTCAGAAAGGCTGGTGTAGTTTTTTACCAGGTGCAGAAAGTCCGGAGAATCCATTATCACAAAGGTTGGAAGGTAAAACTAATGGAAAATCAGCGAGCGCGCAAATACCTGAAAACTACCAGTTTGCCACGGTAGCATTGAAGATATCAATCAGGATCTGATCGAAAATCCTTTTTTCAAGATCTTCCTGGACTGAAGTGAAATTCAGGTTGTTGTCGAAGTCACGATAAAAGCTGAATGACCTCTCCTTGAAGCTGTTCTTAGGCTCCGTGCCATCTTCATAGGTTATCTTGACGGCGATGGTAAGACGGGAAAGGGCAGCCGTATTGGGGTCGTTTGCGTTGCCGGTAGAGACCGGTGCAATGGGATTAACGCGGTATTCGGAAACCACGCCTTCAATGTGAAGCTCACCGTTTTCCGCGATGACCCTCAAGCTCGAATTCTGCTGGTAGTAGTCCTTGAGCCGGTTGGTGAAAGTCTGTCCAATGTTGGCCGGAGCAAGGTCGGTGTTGTTGAAAAATTGTTCGATGGTGATGGTCTTGGCTGTAGTGGCGGCGCCTGACATGGAGTACACCCCGCAACTTTGAGCGGTGATGGTGATAATCAGAAAAGAGAGCAGAATCCTAACCTTCAAGATCGTATTCTTTGATTTTACGGTACAACGTTCTTTCAGATATGCCCAAATCGCGTGCCGCATATTTTCTCCGGTTGTTATTCTTGCGGAGCGCGCGCATGATGAGTTCTTTTTCCTTCTTTTCGATCGACAGCGAATCATCTTCGGCTTCGTGACTGATATCCTGCACTTCCTCTGTGCCGGCAGGAGGGGTGTTTCGGCCAGCTTCAATGTTCAGCGTGACTGGTTCCTGGGTTGGCTCACGTTCGGCCTGCACATCAGCGAATAGGTCAGGATTTTCCTTGATGATCTGTGCAGCGTGAGAAGGATTGGCAACATTCTCAAGTACGATTCTCTTGAGTTCGTTCACATCCTTGCGCATATCGAAAAGCACCTTGTAAAGAATCTCCCGCTCCGAAATATCCTGATGCCCGTCCTTGTACAACGCTGGCAAACTGGTTTGACGGGGCAGGTAGTTCTGAAGGCCTTCAGCCGTTATCTCCTTCACTTCTGTTGAGAGAACAGACATCTGATCCACGAGGTTTTTCAGTTGCCTGATGTTGCCAGGGAATCGGTATTTCAACAACAGCTCTTTCGCATCTTCGGTGAGGCTGATTGGTTTTACCTTGTATCGTTCCGCAAAATCGGACGCGAATTTTCTAAAAAGCAATTCAATGTCTTTTCCGCGCTCGCGGAGCGGGGGCACAAAAATCGGAACACTGTTGAGCCGGTAGTACAGGTCTTCCCTGATCTTCCCATCTTCCACTTTGTTCATGAGGTTTACATTGGTGGCAGCCACCACGCGTACGTCAGTCTTCTGTACCTTGGAAGATCCAACTTTGATGAATTCCCCATTCTCAAGCACACGCAAGAGCCGCGCCTGCGTGCCCAAGGGCATTTCACCGATTTCGTCCAGGAAGATGGTGCCCCCATTGGTTACTTCAAAATATCCCTTGCGTGCTTCATGGGCGCCCGTAAAGGAGCCCTTTTCATGGCCAAAAAGCTCAGAATCAATGGTTCCTTCGGGGATTGAGCCGCAGTTGATGGCAATGAATTGCCCGTGCTTCCGGGGGCTTAGGTGATGAATAATTTTGGAAAATGACTCCTTGCCGCTGCCGCTTTCACCGGTAATCAACACAGACATTTCTGTCGGTGCTACCTGCATGGCAACCCTGACGGCATTGTTCAGCATGGCAGCGTTGCCGATGATCTCAAACCGTTGCTTTACACTTTGAATATCGCTGTCCGTAATCGCCATGTCTCTAAACTATTTTGCCAAACAAAGTTGCTCCGGAGCACCGGTCTACCTTCACCTTGACGTATTCACCTTTGTTTTTATTTTCCTTGGGAAAGATCACCACTTTATTGGCGGAGTTTCTTCCTTGCAAAAAATCATCTGACCTTTTCGAAAAGCCTTCGACAAGAATGCTGAACACCTGCCCCACATCAGCCTGATTGCTTTCAAGCGAGTGTTGGTTTTGCTTCTTGATAATCTCTTCGAGCCTTCGCTGCTTGATCGGTGCGGGAACGTCGTCCGTGAATTTTTTTTCAGCCAGTGTGCCGGGTCTTTCCGAATACATGAACATGTAGGCGAAATCAAATTTTACCTGGTCCATCAGTGAAAGCGTTTCCCGGTGCTCGTTTTCGGTTTCTGTACAGAACCCGGCAATCATGTCGGAAGACAAACCGCAGGAGGGACCCAGAATTTCCTGAATCCGTTTTATTTTTTCCAGGTACCACTCCCTCGAATAGCCCCGGTTCATGATGTCCAGTATCCTGGAATTGCCGCTTTGCACCGGAAGGTGGATGTACTTGCAGATGTTTTCGTGGCTGGCCATGACATGCAGCACATCATCCGTAATATCTTTTGGATGAGACGTGGAGAAACGGATTCGAAGGTCCGGATGAATAGCGGCAACTTTCTCCAGCAGTTGAGAGAAATGAATAACCTCCGGTGCTTTCGTCTTCTCCAGGCGGGACTTGTTATTTTCTTCAGTAATCCATTTGTAGGAATCTACGTTTTGGCCGAGTAGCGTTACTTCCCGGTAACCTTTATCAAACAAATCTCTGGCTTCCGTCACGATCGATTGAGGGTCACGGCTGCGTTCACGGCCGCGGGTAAACGGAACAACACAAAATGAGCACATGTTGTCGCACCCACGCATGATGGAAATGAATGCCGTTACCCCGTTGGAGTTCAATCGGACCGGGCTGATGTCGGCATAGGTTTCATCCCTGGACAGGAAGGTATTGACCGCCCTGGCCCCGTCATCCACCTGGGAAATGAGGTTAGGAAGGTCCCGGTATGCGTCAGGCCCTGCTACCAGGTCCACAATCTTTTCCTCCTCCAGGAGCTGCGTCTTGAGGCGTTCGGCCATGCAGCCCAGCACGCCAACCATTAGGTCTGGCCTGTGTTTCTTTAGGCCATTGATGTGATTTAGCCGGTTTCTGACAGTTTGCTCAGCCTTTTCCCTGATCGAACAGGTATTCAGGAATACAACATCTGCCTCGTTAATGTCCTTGGTTGTATCAAACCCCTGTTTCTGTAAAATTGATGCAACTATCTCACTGTCAGAGAAATTCATCTGACAACCATAGCTTTCAATGTAGAGTTTTCTTGCCTTGCCAGTATGGGTTGCCTCAGAGACCCCAGGCTTGTCATGAGTTTTGTTACCCAACAGATCTAAATCCCCAGTCAATTCCATCATTCTCCTTTTTTGAGGCCTCAAATTTAAGACTTTCTATACAATAGTGACAACTTGTCAGTTAGTAATTTGGAGGCGGAATGGTAGTTTTGGGGCTGAATTTCAAATGAACATGGCCATTATCAAGTCTCTTCGCGGGCATACACCCCAATTTGGCAACGGGTGCTATCTGGCGGATAACGCCGTGGTCGTCGGAGAAGTGACGATGGGTGACCATTGCACGATCTGGTTCAATGCGGTAGTCCGGGGCGATGTGCATTCAATCACCCTGGGGAATAACACCAATGTCCAGGACGGGGCGGTCATTCACGCCACTTACCAGAAGTCCAGAACAGTTATTGGGAGCAATGTTTCCATAGCCCATAATGCCGTGGTCCACGGCTGTACCATTGAGGACAACGTTCTGATAGGGATGGGAGCCATCGTTATGGACGATTCTGTTGTTGGAACGGGGTCGGTAATCGCGGCAGGAGCGGTCGTTTTGCCTGGAACAATTATTGAACCTGGAAGTGTTTACGCCGGCACACCAGCCAGACGAATCAAGGATACGGGTCCTGAAATGAAAGAAGTGATCGCCAGAACAGCAAGGAATTATCCAATGTATGCTGAGTGGTATAAGCAGTAATTCCGTATTCCAATTATATTTGCGCCCCTAAAGAATTAACTATGAAAAATTTGTCCCTTGCACTGAACGCCGTATTGCTGATCGCTGTGGCAGTGTTGTACTATTTGCATTTTTCGACGCCCAAGGCGGAAAGTAATGCAGGCTCAGGCGTTGGCAGGAATCTTCAGATTGCCTACATCAAATCCGACTCAGTACTTCAGCACTATGAATATTTCAAGGTTAACAGGGACAGGCTGGAAGCCAAAGGCAAGCGGATGGACCAGGACCTGAAGAATCGGGCCCAAGGCCTTCAGAATGAATTTGAAACCTACCAGCGCAATGCCAACAGTCTCACCATGGGCCAGGCCAGGGCTGTTGAAGAGGACCTCGGGAAAAAGAGACAAAACCTTCAGCTCTACCAGGAAAGCCTGAACCAGGAGATGATGAATGAGCAGAACAAGATGACGAGAGACCTCTATGAGCGGGTAACGGCGTACCTCAAAACGTATGGTAACGAAAGGGGCTTGCAGGTTGTGCTGAAGAATGATGCTTCCAGCGACCTGCTGTTTGGTTCAGACAGCCTGGACATCAGCAACGATGTGATCATAGGACTGAATAACTTATATAAGGAAGAACTGGCGTCGCCTGCCCTCAAGAAGGACTCAGTTTCAGCCAAAAAGAAGTAATGACTCCGGGTAATCACTGATACAAAAACCGGCCTTCAGCCGGTTTTTTTTGTTTGTCTGCCGAAGAATGTAACTTTCTACCATGTTTCAGTCACTACTTGACTTTTTGAATGTCCGTGAGGAAGAGCGGGTACAGGTCTTGCTGATGCTGGGGGCAGGGTTCTTCATGGGCATTTTCTTCGCCACCTACACCGTCGTGGCCGAGTCCCTCTTCCTGAATACACTTGGGAGTGAATTGAACAGAGCATTCCTGGTATCTGGTGCGCTCGGTATTGTCGCCACCGTTCTTTTTTCATTCGTCCAGAACAAAATCAAGTTCTCGAATCTGACAACGTTCACCATTCTCTTTGTGGTGGCCATCACCGCTTTTTTCTACGTAGGACTGCACTATGGCCCTGCTGAATTCAAGCGGCCTATCATTTTCTTCATGTTTTGCATGACCGGGCCAATTACGGCTGTGCTGTTGCTGAGCTATTGGGGAATATTTGGCAGGCTTTTCAATTTCAAGCAATCGAAACGAATCATTGGATGGATCGATACCGGTCAACTTATCGCTGTGATCCTCGCAAATTTTCTCATACCAGTTACCGCAAGTTTCTTTCCAACTACCGACAACTACCTGATTGTCTGTGGATTCAGCATTATTTTATCAGCAATCCTGTTTATTATTATCTCAGTCAGGTTCCCGCTCATCAAGAATGATCCGAAAGAATTTGACGCCACGGTAGTGAAGGAAACAAGCATGAAAAGCGTGTTGAAAGATCCATACACCCGGCTGCTGTCCATCTTCCTGATTGTTTCCATGGTGACGCTGATATTTGGTCAGTTTACTTTCCAGGAACTCATCAAGGTCCAATATCCCAATCAACGTGAGTTGACTAACTTCCTGGCGTTCTTCAATGGGACCATTTATGGGATCAGTTTCATCATGCAGACGTTTGTTAACGACAGGATTATCAGCAACTACGGCATTCGGATAGCATTGATGATTCTGCCTGTTGTGGTAGGTGTATTTGCTATCAGCGCGACATTCACCGGTTTGATTTTTGGATATACCCAGCAGACGGCTCCCGCAACCTTCATCTTTTTCTTTCTGTCTGTCGCACTCATTCGTTTGTTCAATAGCATGATCCGGGATTCCCTTGAGAATCCGATGTTCAAATTATTGTTCACACCACTTGACAACCGGTACCGGTTTGGTATTCAGTCAAAGGTAGAGGGTGTTGTCAACGAGTCGGGTCGCCTGACGGCCGGAGCGTTGATCTTTGCATTTGCCACGTTGTCCTTCTTTGAGATAATCTGGATGCCCATCCTGCTTACGGTGATTCTTGTTGTCTATTTTCTGGTGGTGATCAGGCTGCATACGGGTTACAAAGGCAAGATCAGGGCCAAGCTGGAAATGGTGCAGTCAAGTTCGGACAAGCTGGAAGTCGGGTATGGTCAGATAACGAAGAAACTGGAAGCGGCGCTTCTAAGTGGAAAGGCAGGACTTTCAGTCTTCAGTTATAAGCTTCTTGAAAAAATTAATCCTGCTAATGTCGGGACCTGGATAAACAGTCTTATCCGGAATGATCTGGATGAGACCCGCGACTACGCACAGCGCAGGATGAATGAGATCAAAGGACTTTCGGTATCTGATCGATACATCGTCAAATATGATGGTGCAAAGTCAGATGTAGCCGATAAAAACCTGCTGAGCAAGAGTGAGTTAGAATCAATCATCAGTGGAGGTGGGGATTTCAGCAAGTCAAGGATACTCCGGCTGACCCGCTCAACTGAGCCTGGTGACCGCCAATATGCTGCAGAGTTGTTGCTTCATACAGCTAATGATGAAAATACCTCCTTCTTGATTGAACTGTTGAATGATCCGGAGCCCAAGGTTCGGAATACGGCCATCAAGACCGCCATCAAGAAGAACAGCAATGAGGTGGTGTTGGCCTTGATTGAAAATCTGAATAACCCGCTGTACGGAAGCCAGGCTTTGAATGCCCTGGTCCTCATCGGCGGAAAAGCCCTTTCCATGTTGGACAGTGCATTTTATCGTTCCGGGCAAACGACCCAGACGCTGATTCGTATTGTGCAAATCATTGGAAGGATAGGAGGGCAGAGGGCCAAGGACCTGCTGTGGAACAAAATTGATTACCCCGACAAAGTGGTTGTATCAAAGGTTCTTATTGCCATGGGTGAAGCGGGTTTTAAAGCCGGCATTTCCCAGATTTCAAGGATAAAGAATGCCATCGAAAATGATATTGGTGATATCAGTTGGAATCTCAGTGCCGTTGCTGAACTCGGGTCGGAGGGTTTTGCCAGACAAGTGAAAGAGGCCATCAGGAGCGAGATAGCCAGTGACATTGATCACGTGTATATGCTCATGGCCATGCTTTATGATACGCGCTCAATCCAGTTGGTGAAGGAGAATATCGAGAGCGGAACAGTTGAGGGAACTGCATTTGCCATTGAGCTGCTGGACGTTTTCCTGTCCGAACAACTGAAGCAGCGAGTCATTCCAGTGCTCGACGACATCTCAGACCAGGAGCGGATTGGCCGGCTGGAATTGTTCTACCCCAGGGTTACGCTTGACGAAAGACTTGTTCTAAAATTTCTGATCAACAGGGACTTTACACAGACCAACCGGTGGACCAAGACTTGCGTGTTGAGGCAAATTGGAATTTTCAAGATAGAAGAATTCACCCTTGACCTCATCGCCCAATTGTTTAATCCAGACAAGCTGATAAGCCAAATGGCGGCGTGGGCGTTGTATCAGATCGATCCCCAAGCTTATGCTACTCATGTAAGTCGGTTGGGCCATGATGCGCAAAAAGAACTTGACAGGTTGATCAAACAGGATGGACAGGCGTCAAGGTTATTACTTTTTGATAAAACACTGTTTTTCAACACCATGGAAATTTTCAGGGGGATTTCCGGCCTCAGCCTTTCTTTTATGGCAGACATGGCTGAAGAGGAACTTTTGCCGGAAAATACTTCTATCTCCATTGATGAAAGGACCAACAACAATTTCTACATCGTTTATTCCGGCACGGTTGACTATTTTGACAAGGGAGAATACCAAACTACCTTCGGTCCGGGCCAGTTTATAGGAGAGATGCTTGCCCAGCCCGGATTTGCCAAATCCAATATCCTGCTGGCTAAGGAAACGGCCACCTTGCTTAAGATCAACAAGGATCACCTCTACGAGTTGTTGTCGGAAAACGTGAAGTTGGCAGACCGTGTTTTGGAATATGTCTAATTTCTGCTATTTTTCAAGGATTTTTTAAGCTGAACGTCGAAATAGCCCCAAATTCGAATGATTTTTTGGACATGCGATGGGGGTTGTTAAGGTTCAAGGATTTTGTGTTAATTTTCTGAGGGTATAACCATGTTTTAACCATGCTGAATTATTCCGTACAAACGGGAGAATTGGTGGATGAAAGCCGTCACCAGGAACGGGTATTGGAACCGCTGAGTGCCAATCCGTTTCCAGGGTTGCGTCCATTCAGCATTGGCGAGTCCCACCTGTATTTTGGCCGGGAAGGGCAGGTCGATGAAATCCTTGAGAAACTGACTCTCAACCGGTCCGTAACAGTCATGGGCTACTCCGGCAGTGGTAAGTCCAGCTTAATGTATTGCGGGTTGGTGCCTGTACTGTACGGCGGGTTCATGACCCATGCCAGCCCCAACTGGCAAGTCATCACCACCCGGCCGGGCAGTTCTCCAATCAGCAATTTGGCGGACTCCATTGTGAATCAACTGGAGGCATTGGGCAGGATCAGTTCGGATGACAAAGCCATCCAGAGGGCCGTCATTAAGTCGGTCTTGAGAAGCGGTCCAAATGGTTTGGTTGAGATAGCCAGGTATCTCCAGCACGGAGAT
Source organism: Cyclobacteriaceae bacterium (assembly GCA_043744235.1). GTDB lineage: Bacteria > Bacteroidota > Bacteroidia > Cytophagales > Cyclobacteriaceae > ELB16-189. The sequence goes on from JAYTVB010000001.1 coordinate 108,964, forward strand.
CATGAAAATGTATTCTTTCTCATTGATCAGTTTGAGGAATTGCTCCATTACCGTGAAGACGGAGAGGAGACCATGAACGAGTCGATTGAATATGTCAACCTCGTCATGCAGGCAGTTAACCAGAAGGATGTGCCGGTTTATCTTGCCCTGAGTCTTCGTTCTGACTTCATCGGAGAATGTGCCGTATTTCCAGGCCTTTCGGAAATGATCAACCACAGCAATTACCTTGTTCCTCAAATGGGGCGTGAGCAAAAAAGGCTCGCTATTGAAGGGCCCGTTGCTGTTGGTGGAGGCAGGATTGCTCCCCGCCTGGTTAAGAAGTTGCTCAGTGATGTAGGAGATAACCAGGATCAGTTGCCCATCCTCCAGCACGCGATGATGCGGACATGGGATTATTGGGTTGCCAACCGGGAAGAGGGCGAGCCGATGGATATCCGGCACTACAATGCCATCGGCAGGATAGGGCAGGCGCTTTCCCTGCATGCCAACGAAGCATTTGAGGAACTCAATGCCAATGAAAAGGAAATAGCAGAAATACTCTTCAAGAACATAACTGAAAAGAACCAGGAGAACCAGGGATTTCGACGGCCATCGAATGTTAAACTCGTATCTGAACTGGCCGGCGCTTCGGAAGAAGACGTTATCCGGGTGATTGAGTGCTTCCGGAAGACCGGTCGTTCCTTCCTTATGCCGGGAAGCCAGGTTGCTCTTACCGGAACGACTACCATTGAGCTCTCACATGAAAGTTTGATGCGCATTTGGACAAGGCTTTCAAATTGGGTAGAGGAGGAATTCGAATCCGCACAATTGTATTCCCGCATTTCGAATGCTGCGGCTTTGTACCAGACAGGAAAGGCGGGCTTGTGGAGGCCGCCTGATCTTCAATTGGCATTGAACTGGCAGAAGAAGCAGAAACCCACCCGCGTTTGGGCACAGCGCTATGATGTTGCTTTTGAGCGGGCCATTGTCTTCCTGGACACAAGCCGCATCACGTATGAAGCGGAACTCAAGAACCAGGAAATGCTGCAACGAAGGATGTTGCGCAGGGCGCGCATCACTTCTGTGGTATTGGGTATTGCAGCAATTATCGCCATCATGTTCATGTTGTATGGATTTGCACAATCCATCGAGGCAAATAAGCAGCGACTAGCAGCGGAATCGGGTGAAAAGAAGGCACAACTGGCTGAAAAAGAAGCCTTCAGGCAGCGGGATATCGCCAATGAACAGACGAAATTAGCCAAAGAGCGCCAGGCCCAGGTTGAACAGGCCAACAAGGATCTAGCAGAGCAGGTGATTATAACCAATCGGGCGCTCAAGGAAGCAGAACGACAATACCAGATTGCGCTGACCCAGGAAAAACGGGCCGTTGCCGCCCAGCAGCAGGAGCGGGAGGCACGTGACATCGCCGTGCAGCAGACCGAAGTGGCCAGGAATGAGCGTGACCGTGCAAACCGGCTGCTTTATTTGTCTGTGGCACAGTCCATGGAGGCAAAGTCCGTAACCATGGAGGATGATAAAGACCTTGCTGGATTGCTGGCCATGCAAGGCTATTTGTACCATACCCAATACGGCGGCAACAAATATGATCCTTATGTTTTCAGCGGTCTGTATTACTCCATCGCAAAACTTTCCAACGATTTCAATTATAACCAGGCCAAGATTCCAGGAACACTGAAGAACAAGATGTTTGGCCTGGCTGTGTCCAGGAGCGGCAGTACATTTTACACGACCGGGAACGATGGCAGAATATTCAAGGGAGATTACCTGAACCTGAAAGCCGACCAGCTCATCGATTTCAATCCATATCCCAACCGGGTGTTAGCTCTTAGTGCGGATGAAAAATACCTGATCAATGGCAGTGACTCATCCCTGATGCAGATTTTCCGCCTGGACCAGCCGGGGGAGAAGCCCGGTTTGGTGAAAGGCCATAAAGGTTATGTGAATGACATTAAGTTCTTGCCGGATAATTCCGGATTTATTTCCGTCGCTGCCGATCGCACGGTGCGGTTCACCAATCACGTCACCGGACAGGGCAAGCGGCTGGCAAGCCTTCCCTATGAGCTTAAGTCAATCGACATCAGTCATGATGGCAAGTGGCTGGCAGGTGTTGCCACCAGCGGGCAGTTGATCATGATGAATCTGGAAGACAATACTTTTGAATTGAAGGTGGATGAGTCGGTTAACCAGGTACACGTGCACTCAGTGGCTTTCCATCCAAGTAAGCCTTTGCTTGCCTATGGAACCTCGTTCCTGGATCAGGACAGCAAGTGGAAAGGATCTGTTAAGCTTTTTAACTATGCCACGTCTGAGACTGAAAAAGAGCTACGGGGTCATAATGCCGGCGTCTCTGATGTCGAGTTCAGTCCCGATGGATTGCTTCTGGCCAGCGCCGGATATGACAAGAAGTTGCAGATGTGGGTAGTGGATCATGAAGAAGACCTTCCTGTTGTCATGGACAATAACACCGGTAACATCTGGAAGCTCGCCTTTGCAAAAGGATCAAATTACCTGCTTGCCTCCTGCAACAATGGAGAGATTCGCGTTTGGCCGACAGACCCTAAAATGCTTGCAGAACAAATTTGCCCCAAACTCAAACGCAACATGAGCAAGGAAGAGTGGGAAATCTATGTTGGCAATGGAATCGGGTATGAGTCAACTTGTAAGAGTTTATTGATCAGCGACTTTTAATGAGCAGAACGCTACGAATCGTCATAGCTGGATTGCTTTTTGTTTCCTGCACGTTCCGGGTGCTGGCACAGGATGTGGATTGTAGCCAGGCGCTCGCACAGGCTGAGGATGAATTTACTGCTGGCCATTTCTATGCCATCCCCACCATACTGGGTAAATGCCCTGAACAGGGATTGTCTCAGGAACAAACTGTCCGTGCTTATCTACTGCTCTGCCAGGCCTATCTCATACTGGATAACCCGATCGCGGCCGACGACAGTTACCTGCGCCTGCTGAAAGCCGACCCGGAATATGTGGCCAGTGAGGACAAGGATCCTATCGATATCGTATACCTCAGTAAGAAGTTCACAGCCAGGCCTGTATTTACACCGCATGCCCGGTTGGGGCTGAATACATCGTTATTCAGAAGCATTTATGCTGTAAGCACGGAGCCATATGACATTTCCACCTCCGGTTCCCCCAGCATCGGCATTCAACTGGGTGGCGGAGTTGATTGGAACATTTCAGACAACATCAGCCTTTGTGGCGAGATAAATTTTTCAACAAAGTCATATAAGCGTGAGTCTACCGGCATCGCAGGCCTGGACAAGCAGAATATAACAGGAAGTCAGACCTGGTTTGATTTTCCCTTGTACGTGAAGTGGGCAAAGGATGCCGGCAACATCAGGCCCTTTGGTTATGCCGGATTTGCATTTAACTACCTTCTTTCCGCCAAGAACGAATTTATTTATACAGACATTAAGCCGGCTGGCTCCCAGCTGGTGGCTGAAGGCCCCAATGAAAATGTTACTTTCCAGCGGAACCAGTTGAACCGGTCTTTTTTGCTGGGTGGAGGTGTCAAACTCAAGAAGGGCAGGGACTTCTGGTATGTTGACCTCAGGTACATGGCAGGGATGTCCAACCTGACCAATGTGGACAAGACTTATTACGCTCAACCGGGCACAAGCAAGAACCCGATCGGTAACCCGGACTATATCATGTCAAGTAATGTGACCAAATATCATTATGTGGGAGACCTTTACCGGCTGGATAATATCTCCCTTTCCGTTGGCTTTATTCACCCGCTTTACGATCCCCGGAAGGTAAGAAAGGCCCGGACCAGGAGCGTCTCGCGTGAAATCCGGAAGAAAGAAGGAGGGAGCGTAAAATGAGGGTTTTGAAATTCCTGATATTCTTGTCCTGCTTAGTGCCGATCATGACTGGCTGTGATGGTCCCGCCAATGTTCAGGATCCCAATAATTCTTTTTTTACAAAATTCTACGGTCTCGATGGCAACCAGACCGGGGATGACATGGTCGTGTTGGCTGATGGTACTTTTGTCCTCTTTGGTACTACAGCTCCTTCTGGCCAGGGACAGATCAGTCAATGGTACTTTGTCAGGGTCGACCCCAGGGGTATGGTACTTTCAGAAAGAAAGTTCGGTTCCCCGTCCCTGAATGAAACAGCCTCGGATATTGAACTTACTTCCGATGGAAACCTCGTTGCGGTGGGCAATGTTTATAAAACTGCTTCTGACAGGGATATTCGAATCATGACATTGAGATTGGATTTGAGCCCTATCGATAGCGCTGTCCTGCCGGTGCTCGACAATACCGGTGTTGTTACAAGCGGTGATGAAGAAGCCCAGACGGTGACTGAAACAACGGACGGGTTTATTATTTCGGGCTCAACTACCTACGTGGGTGCCAAGCCGCCTGTGGCTGGTTACACCGATACGCGGGACGGCTTGAACATCAGGTTGAACAAGAACCTGACCCGCTATTCAACTGGTGGCTGGCTGCTGACCCAGACATATGGAAAATACTCGGATGATATTACCGTCAGGATCTATCAGTTGCCAAATGGATCTTTCTACGTGTTTGGTCACTCCGATGCGCAGGCCCCCAACCAGACAGCGAAGAATTATAATTACTGGTACTATTCAATAAGTGCAAGTGGGGTACCTACCAATGACAGTTACCTGGGCAACCAGGCTACCAATGAAAAGCTTGGCGCGGTCGTGTTGGCGCCACCCCAGGCGGGGAGTTATTACATCCTGTCAGGGATTGTATTTAACCAGTCTGGCGATGGCGGAATTTCTATTGTGGCGCTTAAGAACACCCTGCAATTCGCCCCAAGCGATCCTTTTTTTTTGGAATCACTTTCGGTTAACCTGGGATCGGGGCTGGTTGAAGCGACTTCGGTTGTCCCCTCTGCATTGGGTGGTTACTATGTTCTGTCAAACGAGAATAGCACCGTCAATAACCAGAACTGGCTCCTGACCAAAGTTGGGAATGATGGCAAACTTTCACCGAATTTCAGCAGCTATCCCCTTGTATTCGGAGGGGAGGGGCCGGACGGCATAGGGGCGATTCGTGAATCACTGGATGGCCGCATTGTGATGATTGGCACCATGCGTACCGGCAAACCGGATGCAGGCGAGACGAAGATGACCTTGGTCAAAGTAAACTCCGACGGGAAGTTTGAAAACTAGTATCAAGAAGCGCATTTTTAGGGTTACTTTTGGACTATTAGGAACATTTACACCGGAATAGCCCGTACTGAATAGATGCCCCACTTTACGAACCTGAGAAGCCTGTATTATTCGATTCTGGGTAGCCTGGCGCTTCTATTGGGTGGATTCTCAGCACTTGGTCAGGTTATCATCACGCCCGCCTCAGCTCCTTCTAGCGCTTGCATCGCAGGAAATTACGTTTCGTTAGGCAACATAACCATTGCCGAGCCTGCTGGTGGACTTACTGATATTGGAAACACGGCTACTGCCGGATCAATCCAGTTTACCATCGATTTACAGAACTCCACCGACTTTGAATTTGACACCTCTGTGGGAGGTGTTGTGTCTTTTCCCGGATCTTTTGATGTCACAAGTGTTTCGTTAACATATGCTTCAAGCACCAGTTTACAAGTTGACTTAAGTTTTGACAATTCAGGCGTAAATTTTCAGGATGCAATCATAATTTCTGGTTTGAAGGTAAGGGCTATTTCTGGCCTGGCTACTTCCACGGATCTTATATTGACGACGTTAACAACGACTGGCGGGACACCGGGGTCACCAGAAATACTTGGGTTTGATCTCATAACCCCTTCAGTGTTTGGTACGGTAACCAGTGTGGCAGCACCCACAGCCAATGCCGGAGTTGATGTGACAATTTGTAGCGGTGCACCCTACATATTTGTTGGTGCCACTGCACCTGTCGGGGCGGTGTTGTGGTCTCACAATGGTACAGGCACATTGGCCAACCCGGCAACTTTGGCTCCAACCTACACACCTGGCGCTGGCGAGAATGGCAATGTTACTTTTACCTTAACGGTAACCGGCATCGGAAATTGTGCACCTGTGCAGGACACTAGAGTCCTCACTATTTCACAGGCCCTGATTTTGTCAGAGAATGTCGGGCTTCACGTGAATGTTAGCTGCAACGGTGCGAGCACGGGAGTGATCGTGGTAATTCCGGCCGGGGGAGCGGGTACCTACCAGTTCAGCAAAGATTTAGGGGTAAGCTATCAGACGAGTTCTACGTTCAGTGGACTGGCTGCTGGCCCATATACGATTTGGGTTCGGGATGCTGCGGCACCGG
>JAYTVB010000002.1:0-35658 GCA_043744235.1 Cyclobacteriaceae bacterium
TTTTTACCCTGAGCGGAGCCGAAGGGCACTATTCACTTCCCTTTTAGCCTTCCGCCAACATTTTCTTACCCTTTTCAATCGCTTCTTCAATGGTACCAACCAGGTTGAAAGCAGATTCAGGATATTCGTCCACTTCACCATCCATGATCATATTGAATCCCCGGATAGTTTCTTCTATTGGCACCAATACACCCTTTAACCCCGTGAACGCTTCTGCAACATGGAAAGGCTGTGAAAGGAACCGTTGCACTTTTCTTGCACGGAAAACTGTCAGTTTATCTTCATCGCTTAATTCATCCATACCGAGGATGGCGATAATATCCTGCAATTCCTTGTAGCGCTGAAGAATCATCTTCACATTCTGTGCGCAGTTGTAGTGCTCATCGCCCACGATATCAGCGCGCAGGATCCGTGAGGTGGAATCAAGCGGGTCAACAGCGGGATAAATACCCAACTCGGCGATCTTACGGCTCAACACCGTCGTTGCGTCAAGGTGAGAGAAGGTTGTGGCAGGCGCAGGGTCGGTTAAGTCATCGGCAGGCACGTATACGGCCTGCACGGAAGTGATTGAGCCGTTCTTGGTGGAGGTAATGCGCTCCTGCATGGCACCCATTTCACTGGCGAGGGTGGGTTGGTATCCCACAGCCGAAGGCATCCTGCCCAGGAGGGCGGAAACCTCGGAACCTGCCTGTGTAAAGCGGAAGATGTTATCAATGAAGAAGAGGATGTCGCGTCCTTTGCCTGTGCCGTCACCGTCGCGGAAGTATTCCGCCAGGGTCAGTCCTGAAAGAGCCACACGGGCACGGGCACCGGGGGGTTCGTTCATCTGGCCGAACACGAAAGTAGCTTTTGATTCCTTCAGCTTGGCCATGTCCACCTTGGACAGGTCCCAGCCACCGGCATGTATTGACTTTCTGAATTCGTCACCGTAATCCACGATACCGGCTTCGATCATCTCCCGGAGCAGGTCATTGCCCTCGCGGGTACGCTCACCGACACCGGCAAACACAGAAAGACCGGAGTAAGCCTTGGCGATGTTGTTGATCAATTCCTGGATCAGTACGGTTTTACCCACACCAGCGCCTCCAAACAACCCGATTTTACCACCTTTTGCGTATGGCTCAATCAGGTCAATCACTTTGATGCCGGTATAGAGTACTTCCGTGGAAGTAGTGAGGTCTTCGTAGGCAGGGGCATTGCGGTGTATCGGCAGTCCCCTCTCGCCTTTAGGAGGCTTGATACCGTCGATGGTCTCGCCAATCACATTGAAAAGGCGGCCTTTGATGTCATCCCCGATGGGCATCTGAATCGGAGTGCCGGTATCCGTTACGGGCATACCCCGTACCAATCCCTCCGTGCCATCCATGGCAACGGTACGCACGCGGTCTTCACCGAGGTGCTGTTGGCATTCCAATACTATTTTTGAGCCATCTGTCTTGGTAACAAACAGTGAATCCAGAATATTCGGGAGCCGGGTTCCCGGTTCATCAAATGCAACGTCCACTACTGGACCGATGACTTGGGTAATTTTGCCGATGTTAGCCATTGCTGACGTTAGGTTAGGAGGTCTTTATTTCAGGGCACTAAAGTAGGTTTAGCAGTCGGCAACAACAAGGACATCAGTCAAAAAACCAACAAATATTTGGATTGTTAAATGACTGTGAGTCAATGTATTTGATCAGGCGCTGCGCAATTCAATCCGGAATGTTGTTCCCTGATTTTCCCCGGAGGACTTGACGAAAATTTTCCCGTCATGGTATAGTTCTATGATTCGCTTTGCCAGGGCCAGGCCAAGCCCCCATCCGCGCTTTTTGGTCGTGAAACCGGGCTTAAAGACGTTCCCCACAATGGACTTGGGCATGCCTTTGCCGGTGTCGGAAATGTCAATGAAAACCTTGCCCTCGCTTCCCCTCAGGATTTTGATTGCAATGGTGCCGGTGCTGCCCATGGCATCCACGGCATTTTTGCAGAGGTTTTCAATGACCCACTCAAAAAGGGGTGCGTGCACCATGGCCTTGATCGTTTCGGAAAGTGTATACACTTCGAAGTTGATTTTGGATGAAACCCGCGGCTGAAGGTAGCTCACCACGTTGTTGATGAGTTGGTATACATTTTCGTCTTTCAGCACCGGGGTGGAGCCAATGCTGGAAAATCTTTCGGTCACAACCCTGAGTTTTCGGATGTCCTTGTCCAGTTCTTCCACAATCCCCTTGCCCTTGAATTGCGGATCGTCGCGCAGCACTTCGATCCAGGCCATCAACGATGAAAGGGGCGTTCCCAGCTGGTGGGCCGTTTCCTTGGCCAGGCCTACCCAAACCCGGTTCTGCTCGGCTGTCTTGGAATAGTTGAAAGCGAGATAAGAAATGAACCCGAAAATGGCGATGACGGAAAGCTGGATGTACGGGTAGGCGATCAGCTGGGTCAGCAAAAATGAATTCTTGTAGTAAACGAACTGCTTACCAAATACCTCCTGGGTGGTGGGGTCTTTCAGCAAGATGGGAATGGGGGGATAGGTCCGCTTCATCTCTTTCAGCTCCCGGCGCAGTTGCTTTTCTTTTTGTACGGGGGTCATGGCCGAATCCAGATCGACGTTGTTGTAATTGACAATGTTTTCCTTTCCGTCCACCAGGATCGTGGGGATGGAATTGTTCTTGTAGATGATTTCCTCCGTGATAAACAGAATGTTGTTGTCCGTATCGTTGGAGGTGTATTCCAGCGCCTTGGCAAACAGACGCACCTGGTTCTTTTCACGCTCCTTCAGCTGCTCCACGAGTATGTTGGTGTAATAGATCGTGCTCACCGAGATCAGGACGGAGACGATCAGGATGATCCACTTCAGGTTGGTGTTGTCCTGGTAGAAGTCCATGGATGATATTCGCGGCTGCTGGGCCATAGCCGATGAAGATAAGAAAAGTTTGTGATAAAGATATAACGTCAGCCGATGACAAAACCGTATAACCTTAGATCCGGAAAAATGTCGGGGTTACATCTCCCTGACCTTGTAGTGCGGCAGTTTCAACCCTGCCGTCAATAGCCTGTAAAACAATTGCCCCAGCTTTCAGCCCCGCTGCATGAACCACTTGGCGAGAACCTTGTAGTTGACTTTTGTTCCGTGCATGAGGATGCCCACGCGATAAATGCGTCCGGCAAACCAGGTTGTTAATATAAATCCGCCGACCAGGAATACCTGTGAGGTGATCAACTGCCAAAGGGGCACGCCGAAACCGATCCTGCCCATCATGGCAATGGGGGAGGTGAATGGAATAATGGATAACCACACACTGATGTTGCCGTGCGGGTCATTCAGAATGAACGTGAACAAGGCAAAGTACGAGATCAGCAGGGGTATGGTGATGGGAAACATAAATTGCTGGGCCTCTGCTGGGCTGTCGACCGCCGAACCCACCGCGGCAAACAAGGCGCCGTAAAGCAGGTATCCTCCAATGAAATAAAACAGGAAGTTGAAGATCACATAAGACCAGTGAATCTGGTTGAGGGCCTTGAGGATTTCCAGGGAAGGTGCCTGTGAAGCGGCTTGTCCGTTCATTTCCATCATTTCCTGTGAGGGTGACTGAACACCAAAGAGCCCCAGCACAACGGTCGTGAGGGTTGAAATCAGAACAATCCAGATCAGGAACTGAAGTAACCCTACCGACGCAAGCCCGATGATTTTTCCCATCATGAGCTGAAAGGGCCGAACCGAGGATACGATGACTTCCACCACTTTACTCATCTTCTCCTCGATAATGCCCTGCATGATCTGCGCGCCGTAGATGAAGATGAACATGTACATGAGAATACCACCGGTCATTCCCACGCCAAACAAGACCTTGCTATCAGAGGACTTTTCCTGTCCCCCCTCGGAGATCTCTACGGAGCTGATGCTCACGTTGGTCTTGAGCTGATCCAGCACTTTCTGGTCGATGTTAAGCTGCTGCATCTTGAGGTCTTTGATGTGGGTCTCAAAGATTTTTTCAATATCAGCCACGTCGGTGGGGCTGGGATTGATTTTGGTGTACAGGGTGATTCCTTTGGGATCGGCCAGGTCAAATTTTGGAACATAGAGCAGGCCAAAGTCTGTCGTCTGGCTATAAGCCTTTTTGGCGTCCTCCAGACTTCCCTGGAAGGGTTTGAAAATAAACCGGGTTGTGTCAGGCTGAAAGTAGCTGCTCTCATCAACAAACAGGATGGTTTCCTTGACCGCATTTTCCTTTTGCTCCTTGGCAACATAGACGAGCACGGCCATGATCGCCGGGAAGATCAGCGGCAGCAGGATGGTGGCCACCAGGAAAGATTTCTTCTGTACGCGGTTCAGGAACTCGCGCTGGACAATCAACCAAATCTTATTCATGGCTTTTTCCTTTGACTAGTGTGATGAATATTTCGCTCATGGTGGGCACCTTTTCAGCAAAGGAGAACACTTCCGTTAGCCGCGTCAGGTCCTGGATCAACTGGTTCGGGCTCCCGCTGGTTTTCATTTTGACAACCGACCGGTGAAGATCATCATCAATCCTGTCCTGACTAAGCATTTCATAGTGCCCTCCATTCAGCGTGAAGGTTCCCCGGTGTTCGACCGCGAAAGTATTATTTTTGAACTGCGCCTTCACCTGCTTTTTGGTGCCTTCGAGAATCTTCTTTGACTTGTCGATGAGCACAATGTCATCGCAAAGGTCTTCAACGGTTTCCATCCGGTGGGTTGAAAAGATGATCGTGCTGCCTTTGGCTTTCAGCTCCAGGATTTCATCGGTGATCAGTTGGGCATTCACCGGGTCAAATCCCGAAAAGGGCTCGTCCAGGATAATCAATTTGGGTTCATGCATTACGGTACTGATAAACTGCACCTTTTGTGCCATCCCCTTGGAGAGGTCCTCCACCTTCTTGTTCCACCAATCCTTGATTTCGAATTTCTCCAGCCAGACCTTGATCCTGGAGACGGCCTCGCCGTGACTCAGTCCTTTGAGCTGGGCAAAGTAGACCAGCTGTTCACCTACTTTCAGCTTCTTGTACAGCCCGCGTTCTTCCGGGAGGTATCCGATTACTCCGATGTGATCAGGGTGCAGTGGTTTTCCAAAAATGGTAATCTCCCCGGCATCCGCGTTGATGATCTGGTTGATGATCCTGATCAGGGTTGTTTTTCCAGCACCGTTTGGGCCGAGCAATCCAAAGATGGATCCTTCGGGGACCGTAATGTCAACCTGGTCAAGCGCCGTATGGTTGGCATACCGCTTGGTTATTCCTTTGGTGACGAGAGCTTTCACAATGAATGGTTTAGGTAATGGGTATAAACACCAGAAGGATAATTACAAGAAGCCAGGCATTTTACGCTTTGGTAACAATGCCGTCATGTAAACCGTCAGTTTGTTTTCTCCTTGAATACGATTTTGCCCATGGAAACATCCAGATCAAAAGTAAGGGCATTTTTGGAATTTTTCCCATAGGCGGTGTTGACATAAGAATGTTCACCCGTTCTCCGGAGGTTCCTGGGAAGGCTGACACTGCAGAGCCACGATTCATTGATGGTTACCATGACAGGAACACTTTCTTCCGGAAGGAGAATAACCATATTTCCGGCGCCCACGCTGCCGGAGACTGCCGTCGTTTGGGAAGGCTTGTTGCTGAAGTCAAGGAAGATATTGCCGAAGCCCACTTCTGCCATCACGATCCTGGCATTAGAAAGGTTTAGCTGTTTTACATTGAGTGATCCAAGATCAACCTTGACCGAGAACGTGTCCATTTCCACCTTGTTTCCGGTGCCGGAGGTGTAAGCAACGTTTACATCGGCGCTGCCGGTCTTGATCTTCAGTCTTTTGACCGAAAGACCGGAGAGGTCCACGTTGGCATTGCCCAGTCCGTACTCCAGTTCAAGCGAATAGGGCTTGCTGTCGGTGAGGTAAACTTTCCAGAATTTTTCAGAATCTTTTTCATCGCCGCCGAAGACCTGGTGAGAAATCTTCTTACTTACGCGCTGTCCCTCCTGTTCCAGTCCTAGTTTAACAAGGCAGACTGCTCCCCTCACTTCATTGCTGAAGGTGTGGGCATATTCTTCAAGGTCCTGGTTGCTGTAAATGGAGAGCAGTTCAGAGGTTTGGCCGGACCGGACATAACAATTGCCCGTCTTGGCCCGCAAAGTCAAATCAACGACCTCGCAGTCCTGGTTATCAACCGTAAACTGCTTTTTCATTTGGCCCACCACCGCACCTGTGCCCAGCAGCCCCACCATTGCCAAAAAAATGGTCTTTCCCATGCCTCCTATGCGCTTGTTACCTTTGTTTAGGTTAAAGCGGGTAACCTGAATGTTATTGAAACGTTAAGAATCACCCGCAATAGGTCATATACGGCCTTCACCATGAAAGGTTTGAAAAATCCAGGGCAGAAGGAGAAAATCCTATTCCTGGTGGAAGTATTCCTTCATCCGCTCAAAAAATCCCTTTTCGGAACTATCCGGATGAGGCTGGAAATTGGGGGACTCGCGCAGTCGTTCCAGGGCAGCCTTTTCCTCGCTGGTCAGTTTCTTTGGGGTCCACACATTGACGTAAATCAGCTGGTCGCCGGTGCCGTAACCATTGATATCTTTCAGTCCCTTGCCGCGGAGGCGAAGGATCTTTCCACTTTGTGTTCCCGGTTCGATTTTGATTCTCACCTTTCCGCCGACAGAAGGCACTTCCACGCTGGTGCCCATGGCCGCATCGATGAAACTGACGTGAAGGTCGAACACGAGGTTGTTGCCGTCCCGCTTGAGGTCTTTGTCTTCCTGCTCCTCGATGAGGATCAGCAGGTCTCCGGGAACACCTCCGCCGGGGGCTTCGTTGCCTTTGCCTGCCATCGACAGCTGCATCCCGTCAGCGACCCCGGCAGGAATCTTTATCGAAATCAGGTCTTCTTTTGACGTAAGGCCGGAACTATCTACGCCAGCCGGGCGCTTGTCAATGGTTTGGCCTGCGCCATTACAGGTTGGGCACGTGGTGGCAGAGACCATCTGGCCCAGCATGGTATTTACAACTTTTCTGACTTGTCCATTCCCCTGGCAGGTAGTGCAGGTCTTGAATGTTACACCTTCTGCCCGGACGAGGCGGTGTACTTTAATTTTCTTCTCTACGCCATTGGCGATTTCATCCAGGGTGAGTTTCAGTTTGATGCGAAGGTTTGAACCGCGGCGCTGGCCGCTGCGTCCGCCTCCACCGCCGAAGAAACTGTCGAATGGACTGCCTCCCCCTCCGCCGAAAATATCTCCAAACTGGCTGAAGATATCGTCCATGTTCATGTGGTGGCCACCGCCGCCGCCTGCACCCGGGCGGCTGTGACCAAACCTGTCATACTGGGCTTTCTTCTCAGCGTTGCTCAACACCTCGTAAGCCTCTGCTGCTTCCTTGAATTTCTCTTCGGCTTCCTTGTTGCCCGGATTTTTGTCCGGGTGAAACTGAATGGCCGTTTTGCGATAGGCTTTTTTTATTTCCTCGGCTGTGGCGGATTTGGCGACGCCCAGTATTTCGTAAAAATCTCTTTTTGACATGTGCGGATGTGTTGACGTGCGGATGGTTGGATCAGGCCCCTGTCACAACTTTGGCGAAACGTATCACTTTGTCGTAAAGCAAATAACCACTCTCCACAACATCCACAATTTTGCCTTTCAGTTTTTCATCGCCTGGAACCTGGGTAATGGCCTCATGAAGATCGGGGTTGAATTCGGAGCCGGGTCCGACCACCATGGGTTTTACACCATATTGTTCAAGGACTTTTTTGTATTTGTTCTGAATCAGGAAGAAGCCTTCTGACTCTTTATCATTCCTGTCTTTGAATGATTTGGACGCCCGCTCGAAATCGTCCATGACCGGCAGGAGCGCCCTCAGCAACTGTTCGTTTGCGCCCTGGATCATCTCCAGTTTCTCCTTGGCCGACCGCCTGCGGTGGTTTTCAAACTCCGCGTAGAGGCGTACGTATTTGTCCTTGGCTTCTGACAATTCGTCCTGAAGCTTTTTTGTGGGGTCATCCTGGCCTTTCCTGGTTTCCTTCACATCCACCTCAGCTTGCTGCATAGAGGGAGTTTCGGTAACCGAATCGTCGTGTTTTTCCAGTTCGGGCTCTGTTTGCATCGTATTTTCCATCCTGTTCTCAGATCAAACCGCAAATTGACAAGAATTCTGCCAAATGGGAAAATTGTGACAAGATGGCCAGTTGGGCAGGACTTCCCGGCTTGAGGATCATGGGAAAGGGTAATCGGTATTCAAGTAATCGGTAATCAGTAGGTTGGTGTACCGACGGTTCCCAGCTCTGTAGGAGCTACCTGTTTATAGCACCGCAAGGTGCGTAAACGGTATTCAAGTAATCGGTAATCGGTGGGTTGGCGTACAGGCCGTTCCCAGCTCCGTAGGAGCGACCTGTTTGTAGCACCGCAAGGTGCGTTCCCGGGCAAGCCGGTCTGAGTTCTGAATGAGCGACTGCATTTTGGTGTGATTTCAGGTCAATCCCCACCAGGGTTGAGTTCAGTAGAGATGGATCAAAAGGTTGTGCGCAATTATTAATCGACATTGTTGACGGATAAAATATACTACGCTGATAAAGAAATCCTCGGCAAGATCGATAGAGAATTCGACTTGTTTGACGGCAAAAGTTGGTATGAACTTTACCAACACAAAGCAGACAATACATTCTGGCGGTTGGACAAATGGGATAAATACCAGGAACGATTCTTCGTTCGTCTTGACTCGAAAGACAGCTGGACAGAATTTGACGATAAAGAACTCCGAATTGAACTTTTACGAAAGACAAGAGGGACGATTGACAAGAAGTGCATCTGGAAAAACTGCGGCGAGCATTCTTTAACTGGACTTGTGTATTGCGAAAGACACGCCTATGAGGAAATGGGAATAAGAAGGTAAAATAACAACCCACAACACTATGTATGACGTCATAGTGTTGGTTACAGAACGAATAGCTAACTTTAATTTAGGTAAGTGTGCTTCGATTGAAAAATAATTAAACACGCTACGCCGCATACATTGACCGTTATGCACAATGCCTCGGGACAGATTCGGTGCTACATTTGCTTGCCGCACATTCCCCCGCGACACCAAAGCAAGCAAAAGAGCCAATTCTTGCCATTACTACACACTAACGATATTGAGAGTTATTATGGACGACAATGAAAAACTACTAAAAGAATACCACGAGAGAAATATTCGGTGGACAAATGAATCATTGAAACAACTCTCATTTTTCAATAACTTATTATTGACAATAAGCGTAGCATTCTTAACATTCACTTTCAAGTCAAAGGATATAGTGGGCTTGCGATTTACTTTTCAAGATATCGACTGGTCATTGACATTTCTTATTTGCTCACTATGGCTTGTAGTCTTTTCAGTCATAACAGGTCTAATTTTGACGGTCAACAGACTTCAAGATTTTAATGTCACTCGAAAAGTGAATCAGATTCGCCAAAGAATGCTTGAGCATTCTGAAGCAAAATTGAATCAAAGTACGCCTGAAACTTTTGATTTCTGGAGACGCCTAACTCTGGCTTTTCAAAATCATACAACTGTGACAATGGAAGATTGCAAGAACTATAAAAGCCTGAAAACTGACGAACAGGAAAATATAAAATATAAATTTAGGGAGTTAAGAAATATTGCACACAACCTAGGACTTAACACTTGGAGGAATACTAAACTTCAAACCCTCTACTTTGGACTAAGTATTATTATGTACTTAATGAGCCTATTGATTAATAAATAGAGGAATTAATTGTGGGAGCAGTAAGACAAAAAATAATCTGGATTGATTAATTATCAGAATCAATCTCTTTCAGGCAGCGTAGAGAAGCTCCATACATTTTATAAATACTATCCAAGGCAATTTGTGGCGACTTCGTAAGTCTATCTGCACGTAAGTCATATATAATAGTAAATGAATTAAGCCTAACTCCATAATGAAAGTTAGCATTCTGGGACTCTGTCAAACTCCAAAAAATTGTATGCCTACCTATACCGGTTGTAAGACCTTCTGAAGACAAGTCGCCACTAGGAAGAGCAGTAAAGCCACTTTCATTTGTGTTATCATCTTCTACTCTAAACGAGTTTGATCGAATGTTAAAATACTCCCACCCAGTATCACTTTTCAATCTCTTTGCACTCTGGTATCTCAATCCTCCAATTTGTTGAATAAGATCACCCCAATCATAAATTGTGGGAATCGACCATCCTTCAGGTGCCAGACCTCTTTTGTCGGTTACTGCATACCAATTGTACAGTTTACCATAAGTCTTGTTGGAGACACTAATCGTTTCTTCAATTTTCCCCGGAAAAGCTATGGTTCCCTGTTCAATAAATTTGGGGGAAGCCCAAACAGGTCTACCTTCCTTACACGCTAAAAACCACTCCTGCGAAGTCTTTGCTTCTGGTATAACATCTCCATTACGAAAATGACTCACATTTAGATTGACATCCATCCAGACTTGGTCACCAATTCTTAATGAGTGAGCCAAGTCAAATAATAGATCGGAAAGATTCCTATGTTCACAATAAGTAAGTCTTTGAATTGTTGAATTATCCAGGCGAACTGCAAAATTTAGACTTTGACCATCAACGTATGAGAAAGTATTTACTCCGATTGCTTTTCCTCGGGTAGAAAGCAATGGACTACCGCTACTACCTGCTGATATTGGAGTAGTAGTTTGCACTACGTTTCCATAAACCTCAAATTCTCTTACTGATGCTACGCTACCTGAGGAAAAAGAGTAATCAAAACCCTTTGGGTGACTGACAGCAAAAACTGATTGGCCCTTTTCTATGATCCATTCCTCCAATGCGAGATATCTCAACTCATTCAAATTAATATTCTCAAAACTCCACTTGAAGAGGAAGAGGTCAGAGCTATCCGAGTAGTAGCTTACTTGGGTGACCTGAAAACTCCTATGATTATTCGTAGTAATCATTATGGAATCGGATCCTTTTATTACATGGACATTTGTGACTCCGAAGACAGCATCCTCGGAAAGTTCATCAGTTTGAATAAAAAAGCCCGAACCTGAAGAATAGGGCTTTCCATCTTTAAATGTGGTTACATAGAACACAGCTTTCTCCGTTTGGCTGACTATGTACTCTAGAGTTTGATTTCTATAGAGAAAATAGGCAACAACCACGAGAGTAACTAGAATCAAACT
The DNA here is from genome assembly GCA_043744235.1 of Cyclobacteriaceae bacterium. Taxonomy (GTDB): domain Bacteria; phylum Bacteroidota; class Bacteroidia; order Cytophagales; family Cyclobacteriaceae; genus ELB16-189. Next base: position 11,159 of record JAYTVB010000002.1, read on the forward strand.
TGATATCGCTATTTTATAAATCCTTTTCATGTCGTGAATTTATCTAAATTCAATTACAAGAATCAAGCAAGTGTCGATAATCCTCCGAAAACCACGCCAATGCCAGAGCAGCATATGCCAACACACAAACCAAAGTTCTGGCATCCGTGTGGTTAAGTAACGGTCGACTGCGGCACTGTGCACAACATTGTATATTCGGTCATAGTGGGGATTCGCTCCAAAGAAAAATGGACAAAGACGTGAAACCTGACTGAAATTCGGTAAAAAAGGGGCTTTTCTAAGGTTTCACTTTCGGACAACCTTTCATATATTTGCCCATGTGGACAAAAAGAAACAGCGGACAATTATTTTTTATAAACGCTACTTTGACGACTTCTTCAAAGAACAAAAGCAGAAAGTAAAAGATAAAATTATCTGGACTTTTGATTTAATAGAAGAACTTCAAAGAGTTCCCGAAACCTATTTGAAACATCTTGCGAATACTGACGGACTATTTGAAATCCGTGTTCAACAAGGAAGTGACATTTTTAGAATATTCTGCTTCTTCGACCAAGGACAATTGGTTGTTTTAGCAAATGGATTTCAAAAGAAAGCGCAAAAGACACCGAAAAGGGAAATTGCGAAAGCACTTAAAATAAAGGAGGAGTATGAAAGCGAAAAAAAGTAACATCACGACACTTGACCAATTCAAGGACAAGAATTACGGAAAAAAGGGAACTGCCAAACGTGACAGACTTGAAGCAGGCTACGAGAACTTTAAAATTGGTGTTCTACTTTATGAAGCCCGACTTGAAAAGGGATTGACTCAAGAAGAGCTGGCAGAAAAAGTTGGGACAACGAAATCGTATATTTCAAAGATTGAGAATAACATCAAAGAAGCGCGTATCTCGACCCTTCAAAAAATAATTGAACTGGGACTCGGCGGACACTTGGAGCTGTCAATTAAACTTTGACACATTTGACAATGATGTGAAGGTGGCCAACCGGCAACGCTGTGCATATTTCATTGCGTGGGTTCAGTGTTGCGTTGTAGTTTTTGTTTGTTAATTTAGTTCAGTCACGTGGGACAATTTTGCAGCAGGTCGCGCTTGTCATGGCCGATGGCCAGTTAACGAGCGCTCCTAACCCCGCAACGCAATATGCACTCACGTTGGGCGTCAGGCGGCTTCATCATCTGGTTGATTGTAGAAGTAAATATTAAATCGGCCTTTCCAGGCTGTATCGTAACATGAGCAGAACGGGGATATCCCGGAAAAAGCGATCGGTGCGAAGTGACGGAAAGAAATCCTTCCGCTGGGATTACTATGATTCGAAGGGGAAGTTGATTTCAAACGCCAAAACGGTAGAGCGGTGCAACAAACTGGTGCTTCCTCCTGCGTGGAAAGATGTTTGGATCAGCCCTGAAGCCGATGCTCATCTGCAGGCAACCGGTGTCGATGCCAAAGGACGGTTGCAGTACCGCTACCATCAATCCTGGACGACGGCGCGGGCCTCAGAGAAATTCGACGGCATGACTGGCTTTGCGGAATTGCTTCCTACCATCAGAAAGAAAGTGGCGGTCGATCTGAAAGCGGACGGAATGCCGAGAGAAAAAGTGGTTGCCCTGATCATCAGGCTTATCGACCGATACTACTTTCGCGTTGGCAACGATGAATATGCCAGGATGAACAAATCCTATGGACTCACTACGCTGAAGAAAGGTCATATGAGGATTGACCGGTCAGCCAAAGCGGAAGGCGAGCTGGACGCCGTCTTCGAGTTTATTGGAAAATCGGGCAAACTATGGAAGGTCAGGATCTGGGAAGACGAGCTGGCCAGGCTGATCGAGCAGTCGGGAAAAATCGGCAGCAGGCAATCGCACAAGGACCTCTTCCGGTATGAAGACAGCCACGGCAATGACTTTGACATCAAATCGAATCACATCAACGAGTACCTGGACGACATCACCTCGGGGCGCGGCAAGGTGACGGCGAAGGATTTTCGCACCTGGGCGGCCACCTGGAAAACGGCATTCCGACTTTCTGAACAGATTGACCCTGATACGGCCCATGCGCGGAAGAGGGTGTCGAATGATGTGATCAAAACCGTCTCCACTGATTTAGGAAATACCCCCGCTGTGTGCCGCTCGTCGTACATTCATCCGGCGATTCTGTCAGACTGGGCCGAAGGCAGATTCAGGCCCAGGTGGAACAAGGCGACGAAGGGAAGGAAAGTTTCGGGCTTATCCAAAGAGGAAACGTGTACGCTTTATTACCTGGATTAGAAGATTTGCCAGCTCATTCAAAGATGTAGGGCATGGATTCAAGATTTGGTAAGCTGGTGCTGTCAATTGGAAAACATCTTTTACCTCGGCGATAATGTTCGGCATCCTCTTTTCCTGGATTCATCAGAGGGAAAAGAAATACGGTATAACCCATTCATTCCTAAGGGGTAAGATATTTTGTACCCAGCCGGGAGTTCTGACAATTTGTAAATCGTTGTAGGATTTTACGTACAGATGTTTTTGATTTAGATCATGAGTCAAGAGGAGAACACAATAGAGAAAACCCCCAAGTGGCTAAAGAATCTCCAGGAGAATTCCTGGGAAGCGGAAATTCTTATTTCTGGCGGTTCCATCTTTTCGCTGCTACAACTAAACAATTGGGTTGGGGAGTATAGCACCGGCTTAAAGGAGATGGTTCTTATATCTGGCTTTAACCAAATTTTGGTATTTATTTTTCTTGGCGTCAATGTTATCACCCTGGGGTTTATTGTTCATTTGATTTTGAGGGGCTACTGGATTGCGTTAGTGTGTCTTGATTATGGCGCACCAAAGGGCATTAATCATCAAAAGCTCAAGATAACAGCGAGCTACCTGGAGGAAGCGAAATCCATTAATCTTCGCAATCAAATCGTATTGCTTGACAAAGTTAGTGGTTACATGTTCTTCATGTCATTGGCGTGCTTTCTTGCTATTGTTGGTTTTATTCTTGTTGATGTCACTTTCCATTTGTTCATATTCTGGTTGGATGGATACGATGTAGAGCTTCTTTTCGCAATCCCCTGGCTGATTTTTTACCTGGATATGTTTACCAGCGGGCTTCTTCGAAGGTTTAAGTGGATGGGCCGGATTTACAGACCCATATACCTGTATTTTAATTATGTTTCATTGGCCTTTATCTATCGTCCCTGGTTTCAGGTTTTGTTTACTAACATCAACCGATGGAAGGCCTTAGCCCTGGGATCCGTTTTTTTAGTCATTGCATTTTTCCTTACGGCGGCGTCAACTTTTGATTCCTTGCACTATGGAAATATTTTTGAGAATAGAAAACTTGATCTCTCCTTTGGCAGTACAAAATATACTGATGGCTTCTATGAAAGCCGATATCCTGAAGGTAAAGAAATCTATCGCGCAAGCATTCAATCTGATCTTATCAATGATCATTATCTGAGGATATTTATTCCGTATAAAAAGCAATATGATGAATTTATCATCGATCAAAATGCAACTGAACTTCAACAAATTGTAGTGCTTAGATTAGACGATCAACAGGTTTCAAGTCCAGATTGGTTAGCCGGAGATCGGATTATGTCAAACCAAAAGGGGATAACCTGTTTCTTGCCGATAATGGAGATGGAACAGGGCAAGCATACTTTAACTATTGAATTAAAGGGCAGCAACCCGCCTTTCCCATTCCCGATAGCTATTCCGTTCTGGAAGCAATGACTGTAAAGGGTTAACCGAATTGCGACTAGGGGCATGACTTAGCTACTGCCTGGACTCAGCGAGCAATCGAATCGATGGCCGCAATTGCATAAGCCCAAAACCTTACGATAATTGTTTGAAAAGAATGGAGCCGAGCTTGCCGGAAATCTGTTCCGCGACACAATCCACTTATTTCAAATCATACTCCTTCCTTAATTCACTTAACGTGGCTGCGTTTACTTCCATGTATTGTTTAAAAGGGATAAGACGGGTTGACTTTAGCCCATTGGTATGATAATACCCCAATACATTAATGATGGCCTGCCTGTCTACTTTCTCAATTTGCGATAAACGGAAAGGGATGTACTCGTTGCTGTTTTCGTAGGCCGAAAGTCTGTCAAAAATACCGTTGCCTTCGAATAGTTTGAATTGGAAGTTGAAATCCATATGGCTTGTCATGATCGGCTCGATGTAGGTATAGAAAATAGAGTTTTCATAATCTTGTCTTACCTCGATATAATCAATGATAACGGATAAGTCACCTATCAACTTTTGAAGCTCCTGATTTTTGAAATACCGAAGTGAGCCCGAACTCTTCAACTGCTCTAAGACGACTGTCCTGGGTGTGAAAATGATTGGAGTTCTGGCTGTAATGGCCCAAATAAAGTTGATGGAAAGGGCTTTCGAGGATGAGGTGAGGCTGCTGTCCCTGAAAAAAGTTACCATGTATTCAATGGCATGTTCTTTTCTGAGTCTTCCTTGCAGTTTGGCGGCTACTGCTATGGAGTCATTTCTTAATTCCTCATAGAAGCTTTTAGCCAATTCAATGGCCTGCTGTTTTTCAACATAATCCTCCCGCGTATTCTCAGCTACCGATCCGAGGAACACGGCAAGAAAGAGCATAAGGAATTCAAAGGTGTACTTTTTCCATTTCCTGGATGTTGGGGGAGGGTTTGTCATTGATTCCCTGGATTGCAAATTGGTGAATATTGTTTTCGATTAACGCATCCCGTAACAGGTCGCTAAACCCTAGTGCAGGCTCTTCCAGATCAGGTCCTTCAGTTCTTTGATCCCCTGGTTGGTGATGGATGAAATGAAGGTGAACGGGAGTTCAGGCGGCAATTCCTTGCGGGTGGCTTCTTTCAGTTCTTCGTCCAGCAGGTCGGACTTTGTCACGGCCAGCAGGCGTTTCTTGTCCAGTAGTTCGGGATTGTATTGTTTAAGCTCGTTGAGCAGAACATCATACTCCTTTTTGATATCTCTGGTGTCGGCGGGCACCAGGAAGAGGAGCAAAGAATTTCGCTCAATGTGCCTGAGGAAACGGATGCCAAGACCTTTGCCTCCGGAAGCTCCTTCAATGATGCCTGGGATATCCGCCATCACAAACGACAGGTTATCGCGGTACGGCACTACACCCAGGTTCGGCGTAAGGGTAGTAAACGCATAGTCGGCGATCTTTGGCTTGGCAGCCGACACCACTGACAACAGCGTGGATTTTCCAGCGTTGGGAAACCCAACAAGGCCCACATCGGCCAGCAGTTTCAATTCGAGTATGATCCATTCTTCCTTTCCGGGTTCGCCCGGCTGGGCATAGCGCGGCGCCTGCTGGGTGGAGGTTGCAAAGAAGGCATTGCCTTTTCCTCCCCGGCCGCCGGGGCTCAGGATAATCTCTTCGCCGTCCTTGTTGATCTCACAAATGAACTCGTTGGTTTCTGAATGGCGGGCCACTGTTCCAAGGGGCACTTCAATGATTTCATCTTTGCCGTCAGCACCTGTCATGTCCTGGCCCTCACCCCCGGTTCCGTTTTCAGCGTTGATGTGCTTGCGGAACTTCAGGTGAAGCAAGGTCCAGAGTTGCGCGTTGCCCCTGAGGATGACATGACCGCCACGGCCGCCGTTGCCTCCGTCGGGTCCGCCCTTCTCCACGAACTTTTCCCGGTGAAAATGAAGGCAGCCTGCGCCGCCGTTACCCGATTTGGAGCGGAATTTTACGTAGTCAATGAAGTTCGGGTTGGACATTTTGTTTGTTCAAAGTTCGGATGTTCAATGTTTAAGGTTGGTCCAACGTTGAACCTTAGACCTTGAACTTGTCAATCACCTTGCAGATGTTGGAAAATATTTCTTCAATCGAACCCACACCGTGTACGGGATTGTACTTCCCCTGCTTTCTGAAATAGTTGGCAACGGGGAGGGTCTCATTTTCATACACAGTGATCCTGTTCTGGATCTTGGATTCATCCTGGTCATCTGCCCGGCCGGACGTCAGCCCCCGGTTCAGGAGCCGCTTGACCAGTTCTTTCTTTTCCACCTCGAGTGCAATCATGCAGGAAATAGGGGTGCTTTTACCATTCATCAACTTGTCGAGGGCTTCCGCCTGTGCTACCGTGCGGGGGAAGCCGTCAAAAATGTAGCCGTTGACTTTCGGATCGGTTTTAATCTTGTCATCCACCATATCGATAACCACCTGGTCAGGAACAAGGTTGCCATGGTCCATGAAAGTCTGGGCGAGTTTTCCAAGAGCGGTTCCCTCTTTGAGGTGCTTGCGAAAAAGGTCGCCGGTGGAGATATGACTCAGCTGATATTTTTTGATGATGCCCTCGCTTTGTGTGCCTTTGCCGGCGCCGGGTGGACCAAAGAGTACAATGTTAACCATGGGTTACAGTCATTTTGGGTGAGTACAGCGAAGATAGTTCACGGGGTGGCGTAGTCCAAACATCGACAAGCTCAGTTTGACAGTCCAAGGCAGACCCTGTCGTCAGCGGAACCCGAAGATGTCAGTCTGCCGATGCCTGCCTGTAGATGTCTGGAAGGTTGCGGCCCAGGCCGTCATAGTCGAGGCCGTAGCCCACAACAAATTCGTGATCGAGTTCAAAGCCCACGTATTTGACTTGCACATTCTTGTCGCGTGCCGGCTGCTTGCGCAGGAGGGCCACCGATTCAACTGATTTGGCGCCGAGGCCCCTCAGGTCATCCATGATTTTTTGCAGGGTAAGTCCGCTGTCAACGATGTCCTCCACAATAATAATGTCAAGGCCGAACACGCTTTCATCGAGCCCAATGAGGGTATTCAGCTGGCCAGTACTGGTCGTGCCGCCGGCATAAGATGAGACCTTGACAAATGACACCCGGCAGGAAAGCGTCACCTCCTTCAAAAGATCCGAGGCGAACATGAATGAACCATTCAATATTGGAAGGAAGAGGGGGGTTCGGTCTTCATAGTCGGCATTGATCTGTTGGGCCAGGCCGGCAATCTTCTTGGCGATCTTTTCCGCAGGGAGCAGCTTCTTGAATTCCAGGTCTTTGACTTTCATACGATCGTTAACAAGAGGCAAAGATAGACGTTTTGGCCACGCCGACAGAAAGTGTTTGCGACGACGTGTCTTGCGGGAAGATTAGTAGTCATCGCCCAGTGCGAAGTCATTCTTCCGGTACATCCATTTTCCATTGGTGAAATCAGGGAAATCCACGCTGGCGCCGCCCATCTGTATGGAAGTCTCCGACAACGGCGTGATCGCACTCCAGGTCACGGCATCATAAACATCCTGTGGGGTATTTATTTTTCGTTTGGCTGCCTCGATGAATGCATTCAGCACGAACCAGTCCATACCGCCATGGCCGGCTCCTGAGGCATCTGCACCATATTTCTTCCAGAGCGGGTGGTCGTACTTGTCGAGCCACGCTGCGGCGTCCTCCCAGCGGTGCGCTTCCTTGCTTTGCCCTTCGATGTAAATGGATTTGTTGACGTCCATCCAGATGCCGTTGGTGCCCTGTACACGGAAGCCCAGGGAGTAGGGCCTCGGCAGGTTGGTGTCGTGCTGGAGCAGCACCGTTTCATTGTTAGCCGTGCGAATCATCGTCGTGACCACATCGCCTAATTTGAAATTCACCTTGGCGTTGGGGTGGTTCTCCCCACCGTTTTTGACGATGTAGTTGTGCAGTCCTCTTGCCTTGGTGGAGTAAGATACCAGTTCAGTAAACCGGTTACCGCGGTTTACATCCAGCATCATGGCTACCGGCCCTACGCCGTGTGTCGGATAGAGGTCGCCGTTGCGGTTGACAGCATGGTGGGTACGCCACTGTGCTTCGGAAAATCCCTTCTCGCCGAATTCCACGCCGGTTCCTTCGCCGTTGGAGGAGGTGAGCTTCACTTCACGCAGGTCATGCTGGTAGCCTCCCTGCAGGTGCACCAGTTCACCGAAAATGTTTTGCCTAACCATGTTCATCACGGCCATGACATCGCGGCGGTAGCACACGTTCTCCAGCATCATCATCGGCATGCCGGTCCGCTCGCTGGTGTGCACGAGGTCCCAGCACTCCTCGATGGTCATTCCGGTGTTGACTTCACAGCCCACATATTTCTTCGCATTCATGGCGTCGAGGCACATGGGGGCATGCCACTCCCACGGGGTCGAAATAATGACGGCGTCTATGTCTTTGTTCTCCAGCAGTTTCTTATACCCCAGCGGTCCGTCCATGATGACCTGGGGCTTTGGCTTTCCTGATTTGGTTACATGGGCAAGGGCGCGGTCCATCATGTGCTGCTGGATATCGCAAAGGGCGAGGACCTCCACGTCGTTTCGTTCCAGGGCGGCGCGCAGGTGTCCCTGGCCGCGCATGCCGACGCCGATGAAGCCGAGGCGAACCTTTTGGTCCTTGTCTTTCGCAAAAAGCGACGGTGAAGGCAACATGGAAAGTCCGGCGCCTGCGATGGCTGTCGACCTTATAAAATCTCTGCGTGATGTCATCGTTGTATTGGCGTTAGTTTTGTGTTCCGATCTGGACTATTTCCATGCTATAATTCCTTCATCAGTCTCTGGTACAATTCAATCATTGACTTGATATCATCCTTGTGCACTTTCTCATGCGGTGAATGCGCATGCTGCTCCGGGGCGCCCACAAAACACCAGTCGAATGGATAGGGTGTCCGCTGGAGTTCCCCTCCGTCACTGGACCCGGCGCCCTCCACTTCCAGCTGGTAGGGTATTTCATGTTTGCGTGCGACCTTAATAACGCGGTCAATGAACTCACGTCGAGGGATGTTCCTGTCGCGGAGTGAGATCACGACGCCCTTGCCATGGTCTACGCCGTCAGAAACCCACGTGATGTCTGAAATCAATGCCTGGCGCACCTTCCAGGTTTCGTAAATGTATTTTGCCAGGAATCCCACTGATCCGCCGCCGTGTTCCTCCCAACAGCTGAATACAATGATGCCGTCCTTCAGTTGTTCTGCTACTTTCAATGCTGCGTATATACCAAGCCTGTCATCGAGGTACGCTGATTCAATGAATTGCCTGGATTCTTTGAAATTGATTTTGTAGGAGAGCGGCGTACCGCGCTCAATGGCTCTTCCGAATTTATACAACGCATGATGTTCTTTGTCAAATTCCAGCTCGCATTCAATGGGCCCATGCCGGTCTTCACCCACGAGGCGGGTCCCACCTTCGGCATCAGGACTTCCCACGGGCAGAAGCTGATTGAAATACCGGACCGTAAAACCTACCGTATCCATGTGTGCAAAAATGGCGGTGGTGGGTTTTCCGAATTTAAGAATGATGCTGTCCTGGAATTCTCCGCCGTGGAGGACCTCCGGTTTGTATTTCCATTTCTTCTTTTCTTTCTGAATGTATTTCAGCAGAAAATCTTTAATGGCGGCCTCGTGGCCGGAAGTTCCGGGTATGCTGCAAAGCTGGTGGAGAAGTTCCATGGCGTGTTTTCAGGGCGAAAATAGGAAATAAACAGGTCCTGCCCGCAAGCGCAAAACGGCCGCAAGCCGGTCATAAAATAATTGCGTGGGTGCCGGGGACGGGGGTATGAAAAAGTTACATTTGGATGAAAGACCAATGGTATGAACCTGAACGTTGACAGCAAGAAACAAAACACCTACGATGCCATCGTGGTGGGCAGCGGCATCAGCGGTGGCTGGGCCGCCAAGGAACTGACGGAAAAGGGTTTGAAGACGCTGGTGCTGGAGCGCGGCCGTGATGTCAGGCACATCACCGACTACCCAACCATGACCAAAGATCCCTGGCAGCTTCCATTTGCCGGCAGGGTCCCGGAGGAAGAACTCAAAATGTATCCGGTACAGCGAAGAACACAGTGGATCAGCCAGGGCAATAAGCACTGGTGGGTCAACGACCTAGAAAATCCCTACACGGAAGTGAAGCCCTTCGATTGGATTCGCGGCTATCACGTGGGCGGACGGTCACTCATGTGGGGAAGGCAAACGTACCGTTTGTCGGACATGGACTTTGAGGCCAACGCCAAAGATGGTTTTGGTGTGGACTGGCCTATCCGGTACAAGGACCTGGCACCCTGGTATGATTATGTTGAGTCATACATCGGTGTCAGTGGACGGGCGGAGGGACTGCCCCATCTTCCTGATGGAAAATTCCTCCCGCCCATGGAGCTGAATTGTGCGGAGGAATTATTTCGCGATAGAGTTTCTGAAAAATTCAACGGAAGAAAAGTGACGATTGGACGCGTCGCGCACCTCACCGCGCCGCTGGCCCACGATCCAAGCCGTGGCGTATGCCAGTCGCGGAACATGTGCAGCAATGGTTGTCCCTATGGAGCATACTTCAGCAGCAACGCATCCACTTTGCCTGCTGCCGCGAAGACCGGCAACCTGACCATGCGGCCGAATTCCATTGTTCATTCGGTAATCTATGATGAGGCCAGGGGAAAGGCGGTTGGCGTTAAGATTCTGGATGCAGAGACCCGGGAGGAAATGGATTTCTATTCGAATGTGATTTTTCTCAACGCCTCTACACTGGGCAGCACGTTCATTCTGATGAATTCGGTGTCGAAAAGATTTCCCAACGGGATGGGCAACGGCAGCGATCAGCTGGGGCGGAATCTCATGGATCACCAGTACCGGGTTGGTGCGAATGGCGATGTGCCCGGATTTGAAGACAAGTACTACATTGGCCGCCGGCCGAATGGCATTTACATCCCCAGGTTTAGAAATGTGGGTACGGATAAGCGAACAGACTATGTGCGTGGATTCGGATACCAGGGCGGGGGAAGCCGGGAAGGATGGGAGCGGGGCGTGGCTGAGTTGTCCTTTGGGCAGGAGCTGAAGGATGCGCTCACAACACCGGGAGCATGGAAGTTCGGAATGTCAGGATTTGGTGAATGTCTGCCCTACGCAGATAACCGCGTGACACTGGACCACAACAAGAAAGATCCCTACGGCCTCCCAACCCTCAATGTGGATGCGGAGTGGAAAGACAATGAGAAGATCATGCGCAAGGATATGATGGAAGCCTCGGCGGAAATGCTCGAGGCCGCCGGCTTTAAGAATATCAAGACGTATGACAGCCCGAACAACATCGGGTTGGGTATTCATGAGATGGGCACCGCACGAATGGGCAATGACCGGAAGTCTTCCGTGTTGAACAAATGGTGCCAGGTGCACGAGGCCCCTAACGTGTTTGTCACGGATGGCGCGGCGATGACTTCTTCCGCCTGCCAGAACCCGTCACTGACTTACATGGCGTTGACGGCACGGGCGGCAAACTTTGCGGTGAGTGAACTTAAAAAGGGAAACCTTAAATAGATTTCAGATGAACAGAAGAGAAATCCTTCAGCGTTCGGCCCTTGCACTGGGCTACGCCATAACCGGCCCCGCCCTGGCGGGAATATTGCATGGATGCAAAGCGACACCGGAACTTTCTTATCAGCCTGTGTTTTTCAACGATGACCAGGCCCGCCTGATTAGTGAAGTAGCCGAGATCATCATGCCGAAAACCAGCACGCCAGGGGCAAAAGACGCAGGCGTTCCGGGATTTATTGACAGTATGTTGAAAGGGATTTTTTCCAAAAAGGAACAGGAGGCTTTCATGAAAGGCCTTGATGAATTTGATCAGGACGCCAGGAAGACTTTTGGTGATCCATTCATTGATTGTAAACCTGAGGACCAGGTCGCCCACGTCAGGAAACACCACGATGCCGCACGCTCTGGTTCCAACGGCGCAAACCTCGCAGCATGGTGGGTGACCGATGCCGGGGGTGAAAAGCCGTTCATTATTAAAATGAAGGAACTCACGCTCATTGGATTCTTCTCCAGTGAGGCGGGTGCCACGCAGGTGCTGCAATACAACCAGGTACCAGGTCCTTTCAAAGGATGCGTTCCCCTGGCGGAGGTTGGCAAAACCTGGGCGACTTAGGAAGCTTTAGCCATTTCCCATCCAATGATGCTCTTCTTGCGGGCAGCGCTCCAGCGGTATTCGCCGAGGATTCCGTCTTTCCGGATGACGCGGTGACACGGGATCAGGTAGGCGATGTGGTTGGACCCAACCGCTGATCCCACGGCCTGCATGGCTTTTGGATTGTTGATTTGCCCGGCAATATTCTGGTAGGTCGTCACGCTGCCGATCGGGAGACGAAGCAGTGCTTCCCAAACCTTGACCTGGAAATTCGTTCCTTTCACGAGCACGTGAATCTTTCCATGCTTCTTCTCTCCGAATATTTTTTCCACATAATCAGCGGTAAGAGGCTGGTCCTGGTGAAAAATAGAATTATGCCAATGTTCTTTCATTTTTTCCATTTCCACTTTTGGTTCATCGCCGATGTTGACGAAGGAGAGCCAGCAGATGCCGCGGTCCGTGACGCCAAGGAGTACGGTTCCAAATTGCGTTTCATGAAATCCATATTCGATGCGGATGCCGGAGCCTTTGAGTTTGTACTCCTGCGGGGTCACAGCTTCCAGGGTGGTGAACAGGTCGTATACCCGCGACTGGCTTGATAAGCCTGCGGCTTCTGCCGCTTCGACGATGTTTCGGGATTCAGCCAGTTTGGATTTTAGAAAATCGACGGTCAGGTATTGCAGGAACCTTTTGGGGCTGATGCCTGCCCAATCGGTAAAGATCCGCTGAAAGTGAAAGGGGCTCAGGTGGACCTTGTCTGCGACTTCATCCAGTTCCGGCTGGCGCTGAATATTGTCCTCCAGGTATTTGATGGCCTGCTCAATACGCTGGTAGTTGATGTTGGTTTCCATTGATGCGATCATAAAGCTATTGTTTTTTGATGGATCAAAGGTGGGAGGATGGGAGGGTCGGCTCAACCTGTTTCTTGCGGAAATTCAAATGCAGAAACCGCAGAGGACGCGGAGAAAATGCCGCAGAGAGGACTCTAAGGTCTTTGTTTCTCTGCGGACTCAGCGAATTTCCTCAGCGACCTCTGCGTTTTCTGTATTTCTTATTATATATATTTGAAAAAACGAATCCCCATGAAGAGACTTGCTTTCTTGAAATTGTTGGTTCTGCTATCGATCCCTACGTGGGCGCAGCAGAACTTTGATACCGTCAGAATCAGACCCCTGAAAGTGACTGAAAATATCTACATGCTGAAGGGTTCGGGCGGGAACATCGGTGTGCTGACAGGCAAGGAAGGCACGCTCATCATCGACAGCCAGTATGGTCCGCTGTCCAACAAGATCAACGGAGCCATCAAAACCATTGATCCGGGAGAAATCAGGTATCTGATTAACACACACATCCACGGCGATCATACCGGGGGCAATGAGAATTTCAGGCGCATGGGTGTGACGGTCGTTTCACACAACGTCGTCCGCGAGCGGATGATGAAGGCCTCGGTAAACCCCCGTACCAATGCTCCCGTGCCACCGCGTGACAGGGACGCCTGGCCTGCAATCACGTTTGCAGACCAGCTCAACTTTCATTTGAATGATGAGGATCTTGAGCTGATCCATTTTGATCCGGCCCACACGGACGGCGATGTGCTGGTGCATTTCAAAAATGCCAATGTGTACCACACCGGCGACATGTATGTGCGCTATGGCTATCCGTTCATCGATGTATCAAACGGGGGAACGATCAATGGTTTTATTTCTTCCCTTGATAAAATGATGGCCGTCATGGACGACAATTCCAAAATCATACCCGGACATGGCGAATTGGCCAGTAAGGCAGATGTCAAGGTATTTCGTGACCGGCTCGCCGACATCCGTGACCAGGTGGCAGCGGCCCTGAAGAAGGGGAAGAAAGTGGAGGACATCCCGGCGATGGGCATCACGGACAAATACGATACGGAGTGGGGGAAGGGATTTGTGAAGGGTAAGGACTTTGTACTGCTGGTCGCCGCGAACCTTCAGGCCACTGGAAAAAAATGAAGCGGCCATCTATGTCAGGCTGGGTAACCTGCGTCTAAATACTTCCTGGTTTCACTTTCCACTTTCTGTATTGTTCCCGCATGCAATGTCCGCATGGCCGGAAGCCAAGCTCAAGGGCTTCGGAGGCGTCCCTGAAAAATACCCGGTTTTCTTTCTTCATTCTTTTCCCTGAGGCGCAAAGGAGTGTACCATAAACCTTCAGGCGAAAGTTTCCCGCAAAACGGATCTGACCTTTCTTCATGAGGTCTACCAAGGCACCCTGCGTGATTGAACCGTGCTGAATCATTGCTTAGGCTGCATCGTGAAAGATGATTCCGAGTGCATATCGTTCCCCGGACCTAACCTCGCTGATGCCATGTTTCATGGCTGCGCGGTAATAACCACGCACTCCCTTCACGGGCCGGAAATTTGTAGTAAAGATCATGGCGTCACCTTCGTTCAGGGTGATCACCTGTGCTTTCGACTGCGCACGGGGCGCCTGCTCAGTCATGACAAATTCTCCGCCATCAAAATCACGCCCGTGCTGGCTGAGCGCAATAACTACTTGTAAGGGAAAATATACTTCTCCGTATAAATCCTGGTGCAGGGTGTTGAATCCTCCTGTCGTGTATTTCAATATAAGTGGCGTTGGCCTGGATTGTCCCTTTGCCTGGCAGCGGAGGATCAGCCCTTCATGATTATCCGGGTAGTTTTCGGCAATTCCAAGGGCACTCATCCACTGATTGGCCAGTTCTGCAAGAGGAGCATAAAAGGAATGCCTCAGTTGCTGAATGGTTGGCGGCAGTGGATACTTGAAATATTTGTACTCGCCCCTGCCAAAGCGGTACCGCTCCATGTTGATCACGTTTCTGTACTGATCAACATCGTCATAGTACCCCCGGATTTTTTCGCATTCCCCGGCAGACCATAGTCCCGGGATAACGGCAAATCCCTTTTCATTGAGTGCTGAATAGACCGGTTTCCAATCCATGATTTTTTCCGCAATAATCCGTCAAAACCCGAATGGCATCAACCCGAATCTTGCTGATGATGCCCTTTCCTGGATGTATTAATTCTCTATCTTTCCTCAAAAAAATGAAAGTCAACCTTCGTCACTGTTTCATCATTTTTGTTGTGCTGTTCGGGTGCCAGGCTTCACAGGATTCATCGAAGGAGGAGTGGATCCAGCTATTCAATGGAAAGGACCTGACCGGATGGGACCTTAAGATTGCCCGCCGCGATCTCAATGACAACCTGAATAATAATTTCAAGGTTGTTGACGGCGTGCTGAAGGTTGACTACAGCGGGTTCAATCATTTTGATGGCGATTTTGGTCACCTCTATTACCAGAAGCCATACTCTTATTATCGTGTCCGGCTTGAATACAAATTTACGGGCAGGCAGCTGGAAGGCGGACCGTCATGGGCCAATATGAACAGCGGCATCATGGTGCATTCCCAAAGTGCCAGGTCATTGGATATGGACCAGACATTTCCTGTATCACTGGAGATGCAATTCCTGGCCAGTGATGAAAAAAACAAGCGCCACACCGGGAATTTGTGTACACCCGGAACGGAGGTTTATCAAAACGATCAGCGCGTTGAAGCCCACTGCATTGATTCGAATTCGGAATATTATCCCCTTGACCAATGGGTGAAGGCCGAGGCTGTGGTGTTGGGGGATTCAGTCATTCATCACCTCATCAATGGCGACACCGTGCTCAGCTATCAGCGGCCCCACTTGAGTGAGTGGTTTGTGGGAAGGGATAACACGTGGGCTTTTGGCGGCATTGCTGACTCAATTCAATGGATTCAAAAGACCGACTTGCCCCTGGCGGAAGGTTACATTGCCCTGCAGGCGGAGAGCCATCCCATCGAATTTCGGAATATCGAATTGCTGAACCTGAAGGGCTGCATGGATCCGAAGGCGCTGAATTATAAATCCTATTACATCAGGCCGGACCCGGCGGCATGCCTGTACAAGTGAAGCGGATGACGATTTCTTTGCCGGATGAGTTCAGTTATCCGCTGGCCCTGTCATTCCTAGAGCGGTCGCCACGTAAACTGCTGCACAAAGTTGAAGGGGAAAAAGTATTCAAGCTGTTAAACATCGAAGGAAGTCTTGTTCTCTTTTTAATCCAGGACAAGGGAGAACACCTCCACCTGGAGATGCTGCACGGTGAGCCTACGCCTGCCGGGAAGAAAGTTATTACGCAATATGTGCGGGAGTGGTTTGACCTGGAGACAGACCTGAAACCGTTTTATGCTCTTGCGAAAAGAGACCCATTGTTGAGCCCGCTCGTGAAGAAATACCGCGGGTATCGCATCGTCGGTCAGCCCGATTTGTTTGAGTCACTCGTATGGGCCGTATTGGGACAGCAGATTAACCTGGCTTTTGCGTATACCCTGAAATCGAGGTTCGTAGAAGAATTTGGGGAGAAGATAGAAGTTGGCGGAAAATCATTTTTTCTCTTTCCCACGGCGGCCGTTGTTTCGAGGCTGACGCCGGAGTCGTTGCTTGCCCTGCAGTTCTCCAGGCAGAAGGCGGCGTACACGATCGGGATAGCGCGGGCTTTTGTCGACGGCATTATTTCCAAAGCGAAATTGACCGGTCTTGCGCTGGCAGAAGCCAGGGAGGAGCTCATCAAAATCAAGGGCATTGGAAACTGGACGGCCAACTATGCTTTGATGAAGACATTCCGTTACCCGGATGCTTTCCCGTTGGAAGATGCAGGCCTGCACAACGCGATCAAAAACCAACTGGGCCTGAAGACCAAGCCCAGCCTGGACCGGGTGAGAAAAATCTTTAGAAAATACAAAGGCTGGGAGGCCTATGCCACGTTGTATTTGTGGAAAAGTCTATAGGCGTCAGACACCGGTTAGGCGTCTGACACCTTCAAGGTGTCTGACGCCTAACCTCTTTCCAGGTATTCCCTGATCCTGTTCCAGTAGAACTCTTTCCATCCTCCCTTCAGAGATTCTGTTTTATGTTCAGGGATACCTGTCTGTGTAAACTTCAGCCTCGTTCCCTTGGGTACTTTCTCAAACTCAAACGTGCAGATGGAATAATGATCATCGGGCCAGCCGTCTTCAGCGAAGTGCCAGCCCTGGACGATTTTCTTTCCCTCTTTCAATTCAATGTTGTGACCATGGCAATACCCGTCGAACACCTCAAATCTGCCCGGGATTTTCCTGCTCATGGATACCTTGCTGCCGGTGAGCGCCGCGTGTTTTTTGGCATTCATGAACAGGTCATACACTTCTGCCGGCTTCGCGGCGAAGGTGACGGTTTGCCTGATTGTTTTAGTTTTCATGGCTTTCGGGGGTGTTAGGCGTCTGACACCTTCAAGGTGTCTGACGCCTGGGGCGGGCGCCTTGGGCAAGTTATTTGTTTTTTTCCTGCTGTTTGGTACTAAGACGAACAAAGTCAGGAAATCCGGACCCGAGGACGTTCCAAATACCTGACTTTCTCGTACTAGTGGCTCCTCCTCAGGTATACGTTTCCGTACTTTGATTCAAAACTGTAAGGCGGACCGCTGCCGGGCTGGGCAGAGACAAGCGTGTGAAAAGCCTCTTCACGAATATTGGTTCGGTCAAAAGCAATATTCAGGTTTGTGTAGATCTGGCCATAGTTGGTTTCTGCGGTCAGCTTGCCCATGCTCTTCTCTTCTACCGCGGCATCAACTCCGCCGTAGGTGGCTTCGACGGTCAGGGGACCCGTAAATTCCCTCACTTCGACTATGCTATAGACTGACTCGACATGGGTTTCCATGTTCCTCGGCACCTTAACTTCCAGCGTGATGTCCATATCCACGCCGTCGGACATCCTGTTGAATGTTGTTCCGTTTTCAGCGCAGTACTTTTTGAATTCTGCCTTGTTCTTGAATAGAACCTTCTGACCATCCCTCACCACCGTTATCCGGTGGGGAAGATTTTTCATGTCTCTTATTTCAGAGCGGATGTTGATGGTGGCGCCTGATCCGTCCAGGTTCAGGACGAAGGCATCGTCATTCTCGCCACCATTGATGCTGACCGTACCCTGTACCGAAATTTCATTCTTATCCCATGTGCTGATCCGAACCAGTTCAGGATAGTCAAAGTGCATACTGACCTTCTGACCCGGCCTTACTGCCATGGTTTTGTTGACCGGGGTCTGTGCGCATGTGCCGGTGAACAGCAAGGCCAGTCCAACTGAAAGAACGGTTTTCATAATCATTTCTTTGAAAGACCTATTTCTTTCTGAGGTAGATCTTGCTGTAGTCGGAGCGGAGGTCGATGTTCATGCCGCCGCCGTTGACCTTTCCATTCACCTTGTCGCTGTATTGAACCATGTCCCCCTGTTTCTCAATGTCAATCTTGAATTCCGGAGCCACAAGGATCTCACCGTAGGAGGTACTCATCTTGAGATTAGCTTTTGTACTCAAAGGCAGTGTGACGTCCACGTAGCCGTAGATGGAGACAATGGAGAGCGGCCCTTTCACATTCTGGCTGAAATCCGCTTCGATGTGCCCATAGACTGTTTTCGCAGTAAGCGGACCCGTCACGTTTTCCAGTTCGATGCTGTTGTAGCTGGCGGAGATCTCAATTTCGTTCTCAAGGTTTTTGAATCTTACCTCGCCGCCGTATTGTGACTCGTGGGAGAAAGAGACAATTACGCCCTTGGGCACCAGGATCTTCACATCGGGAGAATCCATTTTCTTCAGCTGACGGACTTCAATTACATTTCCTTTGTCGGTGACATTGATTCCCAGGCCGGTGTTGTCATCAAGACCCATGCTGTTGATGGCCCGAAGTCCTGCAGCCCGGTCATCTTCGTCTTTGCTGCGGTGGTCTTTTGAGGTGAAGATGATTTCATTCCCGCTGTGTCCTTCTACCGTGGCGCGGCCAATGTAGAGCTCCAGCCGGCCTGAATTTTTGGCTACTTTGAATTCCTGCGCGTTCACCCATCCTGCGATCAGCAGGGCCAGGCCCGTTACGAATAGTCTTCTGTTTTTCATTTGCTTTATTTTTTAACCTAAACCTTTTACTTTTTCTACGATAATTTCAGCAGGCCCGTATAGGCTTCATCCTTTACGGCTTTCAGCGTGCGGGCATCATCCACGATGTGCTGCAGTTCCATCACCACTTCACGCTCTTTCATTTTTACCATGAATTGAATGAGGGTGATTTGCACCGCCGGATCTTTTTGCAGGGAGAGCGACCGGATCAGTGCCTTCCTGACTTTGGGATCCTGGTGAAACCGGATCAGCGCATCGAGTGCTGCCAGGCGCACATTGGTGTTGGGATCTTCATTCATCGTCTTTACGAGGGCGTTGACGATTTCGTCGTCAGCCGCTTCAATGTTGTAAGCCACGGTAGCCCCTACCATCCGCTGGCTGGCCGACTGATGGTTGTCGAGCATGAGGAGCATCATCTGCTTGGTAGACTCAACTTCTTTCTTTAACGCCTGCAGCTCAGCTTCCTGCCTTTGACTTTTGATAATCCAATTACCAGCGTAGAGAACAGCTGCTGCAAGGACTATCCCCGCGGCGATGCGGTATACCATTGGTTGGAAGAACCGCGTTTTGCCTTCCTCAGCTTTTTCTATTTCCTCCGACAACAGTTTATCAAATGATTCTTTCAGGTGTGCTCCCGGCTCAATCGTTTCAGCGTTGTCCATGGCAGACATGATGGTCTTCAGTTGTTCGTAAATCTTCCGAACAGCCGGGTCATCAGCGATTGCCTGGCTGACCATGGCCTGGTTTTCCTTGTCCAGGCGGCCGTCGATGTAATCGATCAGCAGGCTTTCCATTTTGTCATTTTCCATAACCGTTCCTTTTGCCTTAAATGTTCTCCAGCTCAAAATAATGCTCCCTTAATTTGGCGATGGCCCGGTGAACCTTCACCTTGATGTTTGCCACCGTGGTGTCCATGATGACTGCCACCTGCTCATACTTCAAGTGTTGGAACCGGGTGAGCACCAGCAGCTCCCGCTGTTCGTCGCTGAGCAGGCCAAGGGAGCGGCGCAGGGTTTCTTCCCGCTCAAGCTGTTCCTTTCCTTCTTCAGGGTCCATCATGCTATCACTCATTTTTTCCACGTCTGCGAAATCTGATTTCCTGTTCTTGTTTGCCTGGTAGTGGTCCGAGAATACATTGCGGGCCACCTGGTAAATCCACGACTCAAACTTGTTGCCAGCCTGGTAGCTGTTCCGGTACCTGATCATCCGCAGAAAAACATTTTGCGTCAGGTCTTCGGCTACAGTCCGGTCCAGCGTCATCCGGGCGAGAAAATTGAGAATGCGCTTGTGATACCGTTCAAACAGCACAGCAGCCTGCTGAAGGTTGCCGCCTTTCACGGCCTCCATGATCTGTTCGTCGGTTATCAATTCCGCTGTTTTAGTCAAAATTCGTGTTGGTTACCGGGGGAGGGATCAAAGGTTACAAAAGAAATTTACCAGGATTTCCAGCAAGCCGGTTTAGTCCTTCAGCAGGAAGAAATAGCCACCTATGGTGAGCGCCAGTACCCCGGTAGCCAAGAAGAGGACCTGACCCCCAAAGGCGTACCAGATCAGCCCGGCGCCAGTACTGGCCAGGAGGGTGCACATGCTTTGGAAGGCAGTGAATGTGCCGATGGCAGTGGCGGTATCTTTCTTGTCGCTGATGTTGGTGATCCATGCCTTGGCGATACTCTCGGTGCAGGCGGCATAGAATCCGTACAACAGAAAAAGGGAAGCGAACCAGGCCAGACCCCCAGGGACACTCATGCCGGAATACACCATGCTGAAGAGCAGCAGCCCCAGGATGAGCATCTTCTTCAGTCCCCAGGCATCGGCCAGGCGGCCAGCCGGGTAAGCCGCCAGCGCATACACCAGGTTGTAGAAAATATAAACCCCAATGACGTGGGTGTCGGACAAGCCAGAATCACGTGCCCGCAGCAGGAGAAAAATATCTGAGCTGTTGATAAGAGCAAAGAGCAGGAGTCCGGCAACGATCTTGCGGTAAGCAGGCGGCGCCTCTTTCCAGTAGGATAGGAAGGACAGGAATGATGTTGTGTATATCCCCGTGGCTGCCGGCTTTTCTTTTAGGATAAATGTCATGAAGATCGCGGCGACCCCGGGCACAATGGCTACAAGGAACAGCGTTCTGTATTCTCCGGGGTAGAAATAGAGGAACACCAGTGCGAGCGATGGCCCGATGAATGCCCCGGCTGTGTCAAGTGCGCGATGGAATCCGAAGACCGTTGCTTTTGTTTCAGGCGTGGCTTCCGAGGAGAGTATGGCATCGCGGGCGCCTGTCCTGACTCCTTTGCCGAGGCGGTCGGCGGTGCGGGCAAGAAAAATCCAAAGCGGATAAACGGACACGGCCATCAATGGCTTGGACAGGGCACTCATGGCATAGCCGAGACGCACAAAGGGCACGCGTTTGCCGGTCGTGTCTGAAAGTTTTCCAAAATAGCCCTTGCTCATGGCGGCTGTGGCTTCGGCCACACCTTCCAGTATGCCGATGAGGAGGATAGAAAAGCCGATGCTTTTTAGGAATACCGGCATCACCGGGTACAGCATTTCGCTGGCCATGTCGGTGAAGAGGCTTACCAGGGAGAGGGTCCAGACCGTGCGGGTGATGACGGACTTGTTCATGAAAGAAAGATAGAGAAATAGGGTCGTGTTGACCACGGCCTGATTCCCGGGCTTGAACCTGGATGGAGATCAGGGAAGAAGGCTGGCGGCAGTACTACAACGCTCGGGTGACGCCAGAGTACCTGCACCGATCCTAAGCCGAAATTGAAGCGAACAAGAGCGCAAGTCGCTATAAGATCGCTATAAAGTCACTATAAGGGTGGGGGGACGGGAGGGCAAGAGAGGGCGGAAATCGTGATTTTGACTATCTTCACCCACAGTTTCAATCTACGCAATAAGGTCAATTTGGCAAAGCTCACAACGATATTTAAATACAACGGCACTTTCAACGGTGTTACCTCCGTGAGGAGCAAAACCTATGGCGACCACGTGCGGGCGGCACGGGGAACGAAAAAACCAGCCGAAGTAAATAAAGCCTTCCAGGAGTCTACCGGCCGGTTGAGGCAGGTCAACCTCTTTGCCAAAGTGGTTAAAGATGCACTCGATCCCTATCGCAAGGATTTTTACGACGGTACGTTTTGGTTCCGCCTGCTCTCGCTTTTCCGCCGTCAACTGAAGAAAACCGGCAAGCTCAGTTGGTCCGCCCTCGAGGGATTTGAGCTGATTGGAAAATGCCATCTCTCCCGCCACTTCGCATCATCCGTAGAAGTTTTCCTCCCTGCCGGAGAAAACTGTGTGTCAGTCCAGGTATGTACCCGCAGTGATGGTGCGCCGGAAAAAGTCCCCTGTGATCAGTATGAAGAGACGCTGGTCGTGTTCTTCCTGGGTGAGCAGGAATGCCTGGAAAGTGTTTATAAGACAGTCCGGCTGCCGGTGGGCAGGTCTCGGACCAATGAATCTACGCAGGCCTGGCCGATCCCCCCTGGCGCCACTACGGCTGTTGTTGTGCTCGGCTGTGGGTTTTTGCAGAACGGAGACCGTGTGATGAGAAGAAATATGTGCGCTATGAGTATTTC
This sequence comes from Cyclobacteriaceae bacterium, assembly GCA_043744235.1. Classification (GTDB taxonomy): domain Bacteria; phylum Bacteroidota; class Bacteroidia; order Cytophagales; family Cyclobacteriaceae; genus ELB16-189. The sequence goes on from JAYTVB010000002.1 coordinate 33,526, forward strand.
GAAAGTGGTTGCACTTTGAAACGGGTGACGGTTTGGAAATAGAATCGGAGGATGTTTTATGAATTCTCAATTCCCTGGTCACCCATTAATTATTCAGTCTGGATATTTTCTGCTCTATAAGGTGAATGTATCGACCTTTCATTTCATTCGGTAAAAAACTCCTTTCCAGGCAGTCATGCCATCGAGGCAAAACCAATTGAAATTTCTTGAAGCTATTTTCCATTGACCTGGAGTCTATGTTGAATGAGTCAAACAGGACATCGAAGTCTTTTCGCTTTATTCTGCTTTTCTTACCGTTCAGGTATAAGGCCAAGTCCTCTTTATCGCCCTTCACAACAAGAGATGTGGCAACCATATCATAGGCAGGAGACAAGATGTATCCTAACCCTGGCTGGTTTATGAGCGAGAAATTTTTCAAGTGCATATCTGCATTTCCGGTAAGAAATGAGAACACTATTTGCTCAAAGAAGTTGATAAGATCCAGTCCGGGATTGACGGAGTATTTTGCAATGGCCTTTGCAATTTGTTCATAAGACCCCTTGTACTTGTCTTCCGTTAACCGCTCCGTCAACTGGCACATGTCCTCCATGTGTATTTTGATCTTTTTGGTGCGGTCAATTCGTTTTGTGATGTAAGCCAGGTTGCCCGATTTCAATCGTATCAGGGAATGAGGCACTGTCGCTATTCCAGCCAATTCAGCCAGGTGCATAGTAGCATCTTCCACTTCCGGTAAGTGAGGGTATTCCTTGGCCGGTGGTTTTAGGATGAATTCTCCCCATAGTCCTACAAGGGTAAACCGCTTTGGCTTGTTTGCACGCGTATCCATTTTTTTATCGCCGCCCTTAGGCTTCTCGGGTTTCGTTGTTTCGAGGTCGAACGATATTTTTGGTTGTACTCCCGGAACAGCGATGTGATTCTTAACAACTTCCAGTCCCAATTGCATCATTTGTTCTTCCGCGTAGGGCAACTCCGGAGGTTGATTCGAGCCGAAGATCTTTCTGCTGCAGGAAGAATGAAAGTCAATTTCATTATCCTCCAGCGGGTTATAACAATATAAGCATCGTTTCGCAGGCATTTCCCCTATTCGTTATTGTCATCTAAAACACTCACGGCTCCGATACAGTCTTTGCAACAGGCAAGCAATAATCCCATCCGGTCGCGTGGATTCAATTTCCAGTTTTTTTCCGCTACTTCGAGCAGCCATCCCTCCGGTATAAGGCCATCAAAGAATGGAAATAGGATCGCACTCCTGAGCGGTTTGTCTGTTAGCGGCATCGTAAGGCTTATCGGTTCGGGCTTATCGGATTTCAGATAAGCAGGATCATAAACAAACTCATAGCCTTCTGTAGTTTCCTGTAGATGTCCGGCCGGCCGGTCATTCATTAGTATTTTAGCTTTTCTCATTGATCATGTTTTGACGGTTGAGGGGAGTCGGGCCCAACTCTTGTCCAAATAGTTTCAGTACCTGGTTAACCTTATCCATGCGCAAGGTTGTTTTGCCTTGCTCAAGATCGCGGATGAACCTAAGGCCAACGCCGGCTTTGGAGGCGAGATCCGGTTGGGTGAGGTTGAGGGTCTTTCTCTTTTCCCTTAGATATTTCGCTAGTGGTGTGCTCAAATCTTCCATGATATACCCTTTCGGGTATAAATATAGTAGTTTTATTGAATAATATACCCGATCGGGTATCTCTTCAATCAGTTAGATCAATATTATACCCTTTCGGGTATATGTATTTGGAACCAGGAAGGATAGAGCGATATGGGTTTGGTGCAGCTTATTTCGGATGAATAGCTGATACTTTCCTGGCGTGTGAATTGTTTAACATTTTCAATCGATCGATATAGTGAGATTCATACAGCTCCTTAACGTTGTCGTTTAGGAATGATCGGTGAATCAATGCTCGCGTTCCCCTGCTCTCAGCCCTGTATTTATCCAGGATCTTTCGGACCCGGCTCTCCATCATCCCGATTTTTATTCCAAATTCATAGAAGTCATCATACGCGTAGAACCCAAGAACCTTAAAACTCTCAGTATCATAATCGCCCGAAAACAAGCCATCGGACAAAGCAAAAAAAGCGTCGGATGGGATATGTATCCGGGTATTGATCATATCGTATGCGGGGCTTAGCACG
>JAYTVB010000003.1:0-110830 GCA_043744235.1 Cyclobacteriaceae bacterium
GCCCTTAAAAGACTTGCTTTCTAACTCTGTAAATCAAGATGTCAAAGAACGAAATCTGAATCAACTAAAATTTGACCTGTTTTAATAGGACGCTAGTGAGTTGCACCCACTGACCATTGCTTGTGTCACCGGGGAATCCGATCTTTGGTAAGCATGGAAAAAAAGACCACCACCCTGTTGATCATACTTGCCGCCGTGGTGGTTTTATCCTGTTCAAAAAGTGACCCGGGCCCATCCCGGTCCATGCTGATCACGCAGAATGACTGGAAGTACAACTCCTTCACATCCACGGATGCCTACCTCCAATCCTACATTACCCTTGCCCTGACGGGCTCTGAACTGCATTTCAGCACCGACAAAACGACGACCCTTACTTTCACTACTTCCCCGACACCAAGCACCTACTCCTGGTCCTTCTCTGCTGATGAAAAAAATCTTACCCTGACGGATTCTTCGACCAGCATTGTGTATGAGGTGACCCTGCTGGATGGCACCAACCTCCAATTCAGAACCTCAGGCGCCATCATCAACGTCTACAAGTACGTTAAGAAATAAGATTTTGAAGAAAGGCCGATCAGGCTACCAGCTCTTCCGTTACGATTGGCAACCCGGCATTGACCATGGCGCTAAACCCGCCATACACATTGATCAGGCTGCTGAACCCTTCGCGCTTCATCAGGGATATGGCGGTCATGGACCGGTAGCCGCCCCCGCAATGAACAACATATGTTTTGTTCTTGTCGAGCCCATGGAGGTTGGACGGCATGTCTGACAGCGGAACAAACCGTGCGTCCTTCAGGTGACTTACACTCCATTCACCTGGCTTGCGAACGTCGAGGCATTCAGCACCTTTGCTGAGGCAGGTTTTCAGATCGCCGGCGGAAATGGATTTAACCCCATCGAGGGCTTCCTTCCAGCTGCTGATGCCCCCTTCCAGGTAGCCTTCAATTTGCTCATAGCCTACGCGTGCAAGGCGCAGGATGGTTTCATGTTCCTTGCCGGGATCGGTGATGAGCACCAATGGCTGCCGGATGTCGAGCAGGGTACCGACCCACACGGCAAACTGGCCGTTGAGGCCAATGTTGTACGACCCACGAATAAATCCCTTCTCAAAATCATCGGCCTTGCGCGTATCGAGTATGACAGCGCCCTGTTGACCTTTGGCTTTGAACTGTTCCGCTGAAAGGGGTTTCAGATTTTCTTTCAGGACCGTGTCGATGGATTCGTATCCGGTTTTGTTGATGCGCGCGTCTTCAAAAAAGTAGTGAGGAGGAGGAAGAATGCCGTCCGTTACCTGGCGGATGAATTCATCGCGCGGCTGTGCCTTCATGGCATAGTTGAATTTCCGTTGCTCGCCGATTGTAGAAAAGGTCTCCTTGCCTATGTTCTTGCCACAGGCAGAGCCCGGGCCGTGGGCAGGATAAACAATCGTGCTGTTCTGCAGGGTCTTGATCTTTGAATTGAGTGAGTCGTACAGCATGCCGGCCAGTTCCTCGCGGCTCATTACCCCATCCAGCAAATCGGGCCTGCCGACATCGCCAACAAACAAAGTATCACCGGTAAACACGGCGTGTTCCTTTCCTTTTTCATCCAGCAACAGGAAGCAGGAGGATTCCGGGGTGTGACCCGGGGTGTGAAGGACCCGTATGGTGACATCTCCCAACCTGAATTCCTGGTTGTCCGTGGCGTGGATGGCATCATAGACTGTATCCGCATTGGGGCCGAAGACGATGGGCGCATTGACCTTTCTGGCGAGGTCGATGTGCCCGGAGACGAAGTCGGCGTGAAAGTGGGTTTCAAAAACATATTTAATGACTGCCCCGCGCTTTTGGGCCAGTTCGATATAGGGCTCAGTTTCCCGCAACGGGTCAATAATGGCTGCTTCGCCTGCCGATTCAATGTAATACGCCGCTTCCGCCAGGCAATTGGTATAAAGTTGTTCGATGTACATGGGTGGTCAATCTTGGAAACCGTAAAACCCTGCCAAGTTCAGAAAAATTCCCCATTTCGCATATTTGAGGCGTCAGACACCAGGCATAGGTGTCTGACGCCTATGCCTTCACAAAACGGTTAGGATCACATAACTTTGAAAGCATGATCCGCCTGGCAACCTTGTTCAATCTCCTCATCCTGTCCTTCGCCGGGCTGGCCGTTCCGGATTATCACCGGTTTGAGGAGAATGGCAAGATCGGTTTAAAGGACCAGCAGGGTTCTGTCGTCTTGCCCGCCGCCTTTGATGCGTTGGGGTGGTCGGATGGAAATTTTTCCGTCATCGGGGAAATCACGGGCTTCCGGAAACAGGACCAATGGGGCCTGATCAACCTCAAGAAAGAATTCATCACAGAGGCGAAGTACTCCAGCCTGACTTATCCGGGCGGTGACCGCGTGATCGTCAGCCAATGGATCAATCCCTACACCAACAAGTTCGGCTGCATCGACCTGCAGGGCAACCTCGTCGTGCCTATGGCTTACGACGGCATCACCCTGCACGGACTGAGAGGAATTGCCATGATCAAGAATGGCACCCGGTATGAATATGGGCTGATCGACCTGAACAACAAGAACATACTCCCCATCAATTACCAGAAGGTGTCGCCGATTGGCAGCCTGCGCTATGCCGTTCAGGATTTCACCGGCAAACTTGCCCTGCTGACCGAAGAAGGAAAGTGGATCACAGAATTCAACCTCGACAGCATCTCCTCTTTTCAGTTTGATCTGGCTGTCACCCACCAGGGCTGGAGGCGCGGCGTGATCAACCGGAATGGCGAGACCAAAGTACCCCCGGTGTACCGCGACATCAGGATCGTCTCTCCAGGCCAGGTATCGGTCCGCAAGGCCGACGAATGGAAAATAATCGGGACCGACAACCATGAATTGGCGAAAATGGAAGCCGATGAACTGAGGTTTGCTGATCAGGGACTTGCCTATGTACGGCTGAATGGCAAAACCGCGCTGGTGGATGAGAACCTGACAAACCAATGGAACAAGGAATTTGATTTCATTGGACCGTTCAAGCACCGGATGGCCGTTGTGGGAAACCATGGGCATTACGGTCTTCACCGGTTAGACCAGACCGAAGTACTCCCGATAGAATTTGACTCACTGAGTGTTACGGGGAATTCCGTAAGGGCGATGCAGCGGAAGGCCGGTGTTGACGCGTGGGAATTGTACGACACGGTTGGGGTTAAGAAGTCGGTAACCAAATATGAAATGCTCCTTGACTTCAATGGCAGTTTCTTCCCTGCCAGGAACCGCGGGTTTTGGGGCGGTCTGGACCGGTACGGCAAGGAGGTCATTGCCTGTGCTTACGATACGCTTCTCAGCATGCAGGAAGGCCTGGTGGCCGTCAGGCTCAAAGGAAATTATGGCATCATTACCACGGGTGACCAATGGAAACTGATCCCCCAGTCCTATCCGGTTGAACTGATCAACCAGGATGTTTACCTCTTAAGAAGAGACAGCATGATGTACCTGATGGACTTTGCGGGCCAGGTGCTGTATTTTACGGATAACCCTGTCGGCCTGCATCCGGACCACCTGGTTGAGCGGCTGCCGGATGGCGTTGAAAAGAAGATCAACTTTCGTGGCCAGATTTTCGACCGCATGCCGGCCAGCGCTGTTCAGGGTCAAGCAACCCGGGCATTGCAAAACGAGGAGGTTTTTCAGGAAAGCGAAGGATTTACCGGAATCAAAAGAGACGGCAAGTTTGGGTTTGTCGATCGCCGTGGCCGGCTGAGAATAGCGAACCGTTACGACGGCATCGGGGCCTTTCATGAAGGGCTGTCTTCCATGAAGCTCGTGGGCAAGTGGGGATTCATCAACACCGCTGATGATATTGTTATCCAGCCAACCTTTGATTCCGTCGAGGCGTTCGAAAACGGTGTCGCCGCTGTATCTCGGAGTGACCGGTTTGGTCTCATCGACAAACAGGGAAAGGAAGTGCTGGAGTTGCGCTACGACTCCATCCGGAGATTACCCAACCAGCTTTTTCTCTTGTCCTTGAATAACCGGAAAGGGCTTGCGGACGCCAGGGGAAGAATCCTCATAGAACCCCGGTTTGAATACCTGGCGGAAGCCGCCAACGGTCACATCATCGTCAAACAAAACAACCTTTATGGCCTGCTGTCCCGCGACGGCATGAGCATCATGCCGCTGCAATACAGCAAACTCATCTATGTCCCCCAGCGAAACCTGTTCCTGGCGGAGCTCAAAACAGAATGGGAGAGTTTTGAAGTGCGGTGACGCTTCGAAAACATAAACAAGCTCAGCCTGACACGCGTTGCCAGGCTGAGCTTGTTGAAGCCTACTGCTTGCTTGGCGTATTCGGCGATTGTCCAGACTTGCCGGATCCTGAAATGGATTGTCTCATTTCGGTATCGGCCTGAACGTTCTGCATTTTGTAATAATCCATTACGCCAAGGTTGCCATTGACAAAGGCCTGAGCGATGGCTTTGGGTATTTCTGCCTCCGCCTGGATCACATTGGCCCGTGCTTCCTGCGCCTTGGCAATCATTTCCTGTTCCAGCGCCACAGCCATGGCCCTTCTTTCCTCCGCGCGTGCCTCGGCTACTTTAAGATCGGCAGCCGCCTGGTCGGTTTGAAGTTTTGCACCAATGTTTGCACCGACATCCACATCGGCGATATCAATGGAAAGAATTTCAAAAGCGGTTCCGGCATCGAGGCCCCTGGAAAGCACCAGTTTAGAAATCTTGTCCGGGTTGGCCAATACTTCACGGTGTGAAGAAGCCTGACCGATGGAAGTGACAATCCCCTCGCCTACCCGGGCCAGGATGGTATCTTCACCTGCGCCACCCACCAGCTGTGCGATGCTCGCGCGTACGGTGATTCGTGCAATGGCAATCAACTGGATGCCATCCGCTGCAACCGCGGCGACTTTTGGCGTAGTGATCACTTTGGGATTCACGGAAATCTGCACAGCCTGGAATACATCGCGGCCGGCCAGGTTAATGGCGGTTGCCTGTTTGAAGCTGAGGTTAATGTTGGCTTTCTCCGCCGAGATGAGTGCCCTGATAACGTTCGGCACATCGCCGCCGGCGAGGTAGTGCGTTTCCAGTTCACGGGTCGTTACATTGAGGCCTGCTTTGGTGGCGGTGATGAGGGAATTGACGATGACACCGGGCGGTACCTTCCTGATCCGCATACCAATCAGTTCACCGATGGTAATCTTGACGCCTGCAAATATGGCAGTAATCCACAAGCCCACCGGAACGAAATACATGAACATGAAAAAGCCGACGATGCTGATAAAGACAATGAATAAAAAAGCTAAACTTTCCATAGTGGGGTTGAATTTATGATACGGGTTCTACGATAATCTGATTGGATGCAATTTGCATCACACGAATTTTGCTGCCGGATTCCACATAGTTTCCCATGGTCCGGACTTCATATGTTTTCTTTTCAATTTCGGCCTTGCCAGACGGCCTGAGGGCGGAGAGTGCCACGCCTTCAATACCTTCCCGGATGTCAACCATTTCACCTTCATTGACCTTGCCGGTCATGGATGACTTCAGGGAGAACCGGCCCCATACATTTGCCTTGAACGAATAATACAGGATGACCCCGGAGGCTGCGGCGGTTCCGCCCGTGACAGTCCAGCCGGTGTTGGGCCCAAAATAATTAAAGCTCAATCCCGCACCCAGCACAAGGAATACAAAGCCAATAATCCCGACCAGGGTAGTACCGGGCACAAAGATGATTTCGGCCACAATGAGTGCCAGGCCAAACAAAATCAACGATATGACGGTGAACCATTCTACCATGCGGTCAAATTTAGTCAATAAGTCGGTAAACAAATTTTAGCCGCAAAGACCTGAAGCGCTTAGTTAGCCACAGATTTCACAGATTTTCACAGATGCAATAGATCTGTGTTAATCTGTGAAATCTGTGGCCACTTTTTACATCCCTTACCGCCTCAGGTCTTTGTGATCAATTATTAATACGCCCTGGCAAACAGCACGCGCTTCACCGAAGGCTTACCGGAATACACACAGGTTCCCGCTTCTTCCTTCGCGTCAAGCGGAATGCAGCGGATGGTGGCCTTTGTCTCCTCCTTGATTTTGGCTTCCGTTTCCGCCGTGCCGTCCCAATGGGCCATGACGAAGCCGCCTTTGCCATCCAGGACGTTCTTGAATTCCTCAAAAGTATCCACGCTGGTCGTGTTGTCAGCCCTGAAATTCAACGCCCGGGTATACAGGTTTTTCTGTATCTCTTCCAGGAGCTTTGAAATTTCGGAGGTCGCCTCTTCGATCTTCATCACCTGCTTTTCCTTGGTGTCGCGTCGGGCCACCTCTACGGTGCCGTTTTCGAGATCACGGGGACCGATGGCGATACGAACCGGTACGCCTTTCAATTCGTATTCGGCAAATTTGAATCCGGGTTTTTGCGTGTCGCGGTTGTCAAACTTGACCGACAGGCCCGCTTTTCGCATGTCCTTCATCAACGGCTCTACAACCGCTGACACTTTTGCCAGCTCTTCGTCACTTCTGAAAATAGGAACAATCACCACATGAATGGGCGCCAGCTTCGGAGGAAGAATCAAGCCTTCATCATCAGAGTGGGCCATGATCAGGCCGCCGATGAGTCGTGTGCTCACCCCCCAGGAAGTACCCCACACATATTCGAGTTTCCCTTCCTTGTTTGAATACTGGACATCAAATGCCTTCGCAAAATTCTGACCCAGAAAATGGGAAGTCCCCGCCTGCAGTGCCTTGCCATCCTGCATCAACGCTTCAATGCAATACGTATAGACAGCGCCTGGAAATTTTTCACTCTCACTTTTTCTGCCCCTGACGACCGGAACGGCCATCACGTTTTCCACGAAGTCGGCATATACGTCCAGCATCTGCAGGGCCTCTTTCTCCGCTTCAGGTCCGGTCGAATGGGCGGTGTGTCCTTCCTGCCACAGAAATTCAGCGGTGCGCAAAAAGAGGCGCGTCCGCATCTCCCACCTGACTACGTTAGCCCACTGGTTGATGAGCAGTGGAAGGTCCCGGTATGATTGTATCCATCGCCTGTAGGTCGGCCATATGATCGCTTCGCTTGTTGGGCGGATGACCAGTTCTTCTTCCAGTTTTGAATCAGGATCAACCATGAGTTTGCCTTTCCTGGCCGGATCATTTTTCAGCCGGTAATGGGTTACGATGGCACATTCCTTGGCAAACCCTTCAGCATTCTTCTCTTCAGCCTCAAACATGCTTTTGGGCACAAAGAGCGGGAAATAGGCATTCTCATGCCCGGTGTCTTTGAACATCCTGTCCAGTCCCTGCTGAATTTTCTCCCAGATGGCATAGCCATAGGGTTTTATCACCATGCAGCCCCTCACATCGGAATTCTCAGCCAGGTCCGCACGCTTCACCAATTCAACGTACCACTGGGAATAGTCTTCGGCACGGGTTGGCATCTTTTTTGACATATCTTATTCGATTTTGAGGCGCAAATATAAGGCAGGGTGGCCTGAAAGATGAGTTTTTGCCTACCTGACTGGAAATAAGGGTTTTACCTATCAAAAGATGCCCCAAAACCGGTGAAATACCCATCAAAAATATCATTGGTTAGCGGCACCAGCCTTGTTAACTTTACGTTTAATAGGTGTAGGAAGGCATAGGATTTTAATGAATCAATATGAAAACGAAATACACACTGGTGATGCTGGCAATGGGCATGTCGGTTTCTGCGATGGCGCAGGAGGTTGATGATATGTACTTCACCTCCAGGGATCGTGCGGTTGTTAAGGCCGACAGGGAGATTTCATTGACAAGAAAATATCAACAGGAGGATTTGAATGCCGTCCGCTCCAATCCGGTTAATCCATCCGACAGCTATTCCGGCCGCGGTGTGAACCCGGAATACACGGCACAGTCGAAAAAGGGCATGACCGTAGTTCAGGAAAACCCGGACTATTTCCTGCCATCCTTTCAGCCCAAGAATGTTAACCAGAGTCTGTACAACGGATCTGCAAGTGCCTATTCAAGCCCTTGCAACTGCAATAATTCATTGAGCAATCCATACTACGGCGGCATGGGCTACGGCGGCTTCGGAAGCCCCTATAGCATGTATTCGCCTTACAGCATGTCACCCTATGGCATGTACTCGCCTTACAGCAGCATGAGTATGGGTATGGGCTATGGCTTCGGAGGTTATAACCCTGGATTCTATGGCGGAATGGGTTATGGCATGGGCAGCATGTACGGGATGGGCAGCATGTATGGAATGAGCAGCATGTACATGGGCTACGGCATGGGTAGTATGTACGGCATGGGTGGCATGTATGGCAATCCATATTACGGCTACGGTTACCCTCACACCGTTGTGGTTGTCCCGGCCGATGCAGCAGGAGTCTCTTACGGAAGGCGTTCTTCCAGGTCGACGAGCCTGAACAATTATGTTGATAATACCAGGGCCACATCTGGTTCGTCTGGCGCAGCAGTTACCAATGGACGTACACGCGAAGGAAACAGGATGAGCAGCAATTCCCAGAACTATTACGATCCTACCTGGAGAAACAATGCCAGCAACTTCCCTACCCGCAGCAGCTACTATGACAATAGTGGTGGCGCGCGAAGCAACTCCGGTAACTCCGGCTGGAACAACAGCAGCTTCAACCAGGGCGGCAATCGTTCATCCTTTGACAACAACATGGGCGGCGGTTCACGCAGCTCCTTTGGCGGAGGCGGATTCTCCGGCGGCGGATCAGGCGGTGGGGGTGGCGGCGGCGGTGGCGGTGGACATTCCCGCGGGAGGAATTAATCTCTAAAGCATTTTGGCTATGCAGCGTAAGATCGTCTTAGCGATCGCAGGATTGGTGTTGCTTGGTGTGGGCTATGCGACCGCCCAGATTCCCACCTATCCGGAAGAGGCACTGGTAATCAGCCGCATCAAGGTTGGAGGGAGTGCCCGAATGCAGGGCATGGGCGGCGTGCAGACTTCACTGGGAGGAGACATCAGTTCTGCATTCTCGAATCCGGCAGGACTGGGTATGTATAATCGTTCTGACCTGGCCATTTCACCTGCCTATTCGTTCTCCAACATCTCCTCGACTTACCTGGGCAGTAACGAGTCACAAAGCAGCAATAAATTTTTCATCCCCAACATCGGGCTGGCCCTTCACACCGGCAAGGACGGCTCAAACGGGTTTTGGGGAGGAACACTCGGCATCAGCTTCAACCGCACCAATGATTTTAACTACTCCTTTTCATATCGGGGCACCAATCCCGACAACTCCATCATCGACCGATTCATTCAGAATGCCAACGGTGCGGATATTTCGCAGTTTGGATCCAATGGATCGAACTACAATACACCAACCGGGCTTGGTTATTTCAACTACCTGATTGGACCCGAGACCGTGAAAGATCCGGCAGGTAACCCAAAAAGTTACTTCACGGATATTTCAGGAATACCCCTGCAGAAAGAAACAGTCACCAATACCGGGGCCCAAAATCAATGGAGCATTTCTTACGGCGCAAACTTCAATGACAAACTCTTCATCGGCGCCGGCCTGGGCCTCACCTCATTCACCTACAAATCACAAACCACGTACACAGAAGAATTCAGCGGAGGCCCTATGTCAAAAATGGTATTGAATGAGAACCTGGACCTGAGCGGAAACGGTATCAATGCCACGTTCGGAGCTATTTATCGGCCGCTGGATGGATTCCAGGTTGGACTTTCTGTCGTAACACCAACTAGCTACCAGGTTACTGACAATTACAGCGCAAACATGAATTCAAAATGGAATGGATTTCAATATGATCCGACCACTTTCCTGGACAACAACCCCGAACCAAAGCCAGCGTCAACCGACATTGTCACGTCCAACTATAACATATCAACCCCCTGGCGCATTAACGGCGGCCTTACCTATTTCATACAAAAACACGGGTTCATCAGTGCCGATGCGGAATGGCTGAACTACGGCAACACCAAGTACAGTTCAGATACCGGTGATGACTGGTCTGCCGACAACAGCACAATTAAGGGATTGTACAAATCGGTTGTGAACCTTCGGGTTGGCGGAGAATACCGCATCAATAAGTACAGGGTCAGGGCCGGCTACAACTACATGCCCGATCCTTACCTGACCCAGCAAAACGGCGTGAGCAACGCCATCACCTCAATCTCCACCGGGGCCGGCTACCGTACCGAAAAATTTTACCTTGATGTGGCCGTGGTATTTAACCAGGGTGACAAGACCTACCGCCCCTACACGTTGAATTCTGCCAACAGCCCGCTGGTCAACCTGAACGGCAAGGCAACAACCATTGTCTTCACGCTTGGGTTTCCTTTCTGATCTTGTCAGCCAGCACTTTCGCAGAAACTTCAGTGCCTGATTGCGTGATGCGCGCCTGCCGGTAAAAGGAAATGCGCTGCGACCGCATGAATTCAATCTGATCTTTCAGGTTCTCCGGATGGACATTGGCAAAGAGCGGCCTGTCAGAAAGGGTGCTGCCCTTGATCCTCCTGGAAATCTCACTGGGTGGCACATCCAGGAAAACGGTAGTACCCGTGGCATTCATAACGTTCAGGTTGTCAAAAAAGCAAGGCGTTCCTCCGCCGGAGGCCATTACAAAATCTTCTTTCTGCGCTGACAAACGCTTCAATTGAGATGATTCAGCTTTGCGGAAGTGATCCTCCTTTCTCTTTGCAAAGATTTCCTGGATGCTCATGCCTTCCGATTTCTCTACCTCGGCATCGAGGTCCACAAACTGCACCCGGAACATGGCCGCAAGCTCCTTCCCCAGGGTTGTTTTCCCGGAACCAGGAAGGCCAAGCAGGTAGATCTTCATCCGATGATGGTTGAAACGGAGCCTATTGACTTAACAAAACAAGAATATCCGCTGCTGAAGGCGTGTCATTGTGGTGCCAGTTGCCCAGCACCGTGCCGTCCTTCCAGAGCGAAATACCCGGGTTTGAGCGTATGATGGTCTTCAAAACCGTCGCGTCTGCATAGGCAAAGGGAACTGCCAACTGGTATTCATGCCGGAACCCTTCTATCAGTTCGTAAGAGGATGAAGTCAGGATCAGGCTTTCCACCTTGCCATCAAGTTCCCTCGTGAGCTGACGAATGGCCTGGATATTTTGGGTGGACGCTTTTTTGACATCAAAAATGACGATCATCAATTTCGCACCCGTGAAAGTTGCCTGGGTGAGGTCTTCGCCCTCCGGGCTGCTGACGGAGTAATCGGTGATCTTGGGTTTGATCTTGTCTTCATTCAGTATCCGTGAAGACTGGTACTGATAACCCTCTTCCGCCGGAAGAAATTTCTCCGAATGAACTTCCTTGCCTTCTTTCACAAAGATGTATTCGATGATCGGTTGTTCAGGTGCGATCATTTGCTGTGGAATGTTATTCCCCACGCGGTAGGCACGAAAGTCAATGAATGGCAGGTGGCGTATGGCATAAATCCCCACAACCAGGCAAATGACAACCGTAAGTGCTACCACACTGTGACCTTCCATGGTTCTCAGCACGGCCTGGTATCGCTTGCGGTACCAGAAAAGATGAGAAACAAAAACCATGAGGAATATGTCCTTCCAAAAAGATTCCCACGGCGTCAGCTTGATGGCATCACCAAAACACCCGCAATCTGTCACCTTGTTGAAATAGGCCGAATAAAAAGTCAGGAAGGTGAAGAACACCATGAGCCCCAGGAGGATCCAGGTGGTGGTCCGCATGCGGTAAAGCAAAAGAATGGCGACACCCAGGGCGAGTTCAAGAACGATCATCACCATGGCAATTTCCAGAGACCACGGGATCAGGTAATGAAAAAACGAGCCGAAGTCCTGGGCAAAGACCTCAAAGTACTCTTCCATTTTGATCTCGGTGCCAATGGGGTCATTAAGCTTGATCAGGCCTGAGAAAATGAAAAGGCCGCCAACAAGAAAACGGGAAGCCTGGTCAATGATTTTTTGCATGAGAATGAATCGATGGCTATTGCGAATTGGAAATCCTAGGTTGGGCTTGTCAGTTTGATGAGGGCAAACACAGAATAATTGATCATGTCCTGGTAATTGGCCTTAATGCCTTCGCTCACAATCGTTTTACCCTCGTTTTCCTCAATTTGTTTCACCCGTAACAATTTCATAAGAATGATGTCGGTGATGGAGCTCACGCGCATTTCGCGCCAGGCCTCACCGTAGTCGTGGTTCTTGTTTTCCAGGAGCTGGTAAGTCTCTTTCACCGCCTCTTCGTAGAGCGGCACCACTTGCTCCACTGACATTTCCATGGACTGGGAATTGTCCAGCCTGATTTGAATCAGGGCAATGATGCAATAATTGACGATGCCGATGAACTCGTCCCGGATGCTGTCCTCCACTTTTTGCTGACCCTTTTCCTGGATGCTGCGGATGCGCTGGGCCTTGATGTAAATCTGGTCGGTGATGCTGGAAAGACGCAGCACCCGCCATGCCGTGCCGTAGTCGCGTGTCTTCTTGGTGAACAAGTCTTGGCAGGCGGCGATTACCTCTTTATATTGTGTGGAAGTTCTGCTCATCATCAGTCGGATGCAAAATAACGTATTTTATACCAACAAAACATTGAACGTCCGGGGCAAACTGCTGGACCTCAGCACACCCAGGGTCATGGGTATTCTGAATGTCACGCCCGACAGTTTTTTTGACGGCGGAAAATTTCCAAATCATAAAACCATCCTGGACCATGTTGCCCGCATGCTGAACGATGGCGCGGACCTGATCGACGTGGGAGGGGTTTCGTCCAGGCCGGGCGCCTCAGCAGTAACGGAAGCCGAGGAGGCCTCGCGGGTTTTGCCGGTGATTGAACTCCTGTCCGGGAGATTTCCGGAGGCCATCCTTTCAGTGGATACGTTCAGGGCAACGATTGCCCGACAGGCGGTGGAGGCCGGCGCTTCCATCATCAATGATATCTCCGGCGGCGAACAGGACCCGCTGATGTTTGAGACGGTTGCGTCCCTGAACGTGCCTTACATTCTTATGCACATGAGGGGCACGCCGGAAACCATGACCACGCTGACGGCCTACGACGACCTTATCCGGGATATCATTCAAAACCTGCAGGAAAGAATTCATTTGCTTCACCAAGCCGGTGTGCGTGATGTCATCGTTGATCCGGGCTTCGGATTCGCCAAGACAGCCAAACAGAATTTTGAAATCCTGAATCACCTTGAGCATTTTAAAGTCCTCGGCCTGCCCATCCTGGCAGGACTTTCCCGGAAGTCGATGGTCTGGAAGACCCTCGGGGTTACGGCGGAGGAGGCCCTTAACGGAACCACTGCCCTTCATTCCATCGCCCTGCTGAAGGGAGCGAGTATCCTCCGCGTTCATGATGTGAAGGAGGCGGTTGATTGTGTGAAACTGGTGACGCAACTGCACTAGGAATTAGGAGACAGCCACGGTTTAGAAGGTTGATAAATTCCTGGCAGCCTAACACCTTTGGAGTGTGTGAATTGAATCTGCGGAAATTTGTGCAATCTGTGGCCAGGAATACTAACTTTGATCAGTGATCCTGATCTTCAAAATAGCCTTCCTCGAAGTCACCTGGGTTGACCTGGTCGACATCACGCTCGTGGCGATGTTGCTGTACCAGGTGTACAAAATGATCCGGGGCAGCCTGGCCGTAAATATTTTCCTTGGGCTGCTGTCACTATATCTGGTTTACCTGGTCGTGCGCGCAGCGCAAATGGAATTGCTGGCCACTATCCTGGGACAGTTCATGGGTGTGGGCGTTTTGGCGATGATCATATTGTTCCAGCCCGAACTCCGCAAATTCCTGCTGGTGATCGGACGTGGCACCGACCTTAACCGGGACATCTTCAAGGCGATCGCGCACTGGCGAAACCGCTACCACGATGACTTTGATGTGCACCAGGTGATTGAAGCGGTCAAGAACCTGAAGGCAACCCGCATGGGAGCCCTGATTGTTTTTTCCCGGGACACGGAGCTCAAAGCATACATTGAGACAGGCGACCTGCTCGATGCCGAGGTGTCAAAGCGCCTGCTGCTCTCTATATTTAACAAGAACAGCCCGCTGCATGACGGTGCCGCGATCATCCACAAGGGCCGGATCAAAGCTGCCCGCTGCGTGCTTCCCATCAGTGAGAACGATCACCTTCCGGCTCACTTCGGTCTCAGGCACCGGTCCGCCCTGGGCATGAGTGAAAACACGGATACCCTGGTGCTCACGATCTCCGAAGAGACTGGCCGGCTCATCCTGGCGCGCAATGGTAAGTACCTCAAAGGGCTCAAGCTTAGACAGGTGGAGCAGAAGATTCTCGAATACCTTCACAATGAAGAGCCCAAAAGGTGGGAAGAAATTCCAGGGGAAACCGAACCGGCTGAATCGCAGGAAGTGAAGGTGTAGTCTTGCACCAGACATTTCCAAGGTGTCAGGCAGCCTCCAAGGTGTCAGACATCTTCACGGTGTCAGGCACCTCCAGGGTGTCAGACATCTTCACGGTGTCAGACACCTCCAAGGTGTCAGACACCTGGGAATTCAATCAACCTGACCCATGATCAACTCCTCATCCGGCATTGTCAGGTAAGTGTCTCTCAGAATCGTTGTCACATTCAACTCCAAAATATCGCACGCGAACCCAGTGTTGCAAAGATCAAAGGCACCTGACAAGTTTGAATATTCAGGCAGCGAAGAGAATTTCCATCTTTCAAGTCTATTCACAAGCCCGGACCGATAGGCATTTTGATGAATATAATGGAATACAGTTGATGAATAATCGAGGTCCGGATCGTTTACGCACCTGGCTTTTGTTTTTTGCTGAAACAAGTTGCCCACAAATCCCTGCTGTATTTGAATCCCCTTGGTGTATGAACTGAGCAGGAGTCTTATCCCTTCCGTCAATGTATTGATTTCAACCGGATGGTTTCTTATTACCTGAACGGTTGAGGTATTGGCATGCGCCAGGAAATGAAAGTGATTGGGCATCAGCGTCCAGGCCAATAGATCGCAGTTCGGGCAAATGTATTTTCGTATTTTTTCAATGAAATAGTTATAATTCCGTTCGGAGAAGAAAATAGGCCGTTTGTTATTTCCCCGGTTGTAAATATGGTATATGTTTCCCTCGGTGAATTTCATGCGGGTATGCGGGTAGGCATGGGTAGCGGGCTGCGGGCTGCGGGTAGGCGTCTGACACCTTGAAGGTGTCTGACGCCTGTCTCAGACGCCTGCAAATTAAGTAGCTTTACAACATGAAATTTTTTCCGATTGTACTGTTTTCCGTATCATTTTTTGCCTCCGGCCAGGCACTCGAAACCGTCATCCAAAAAGGACATGAGCTGGCCGTCATTTCCGTAGCGGTAAGTCCCGACAGCAACTACGTCGCGACCGGAAGCCGCGACAAATCGGCCAAACTGTGGGAAATAAAAACAGGCAGGGAGGTGCGAAGCTTCCTCGGTCATGAATTCTCCGTCACCGCCCTTGCCTTCAGCCAGGATGGCCGCACATTGCTCACCGGCAGTTCCGACGGCACGGTCAGGATGTGGGACGTGCAGACGGGCAAGGAGAACTTCTCATTCAATCCCTTCAATGAGATCATCACCGATGTTGTCTTCAGTCCCGACATGAAATATTTCGCCGTCTCCTCCCTGAAGTACCCCGTTCGAATCTATGATGCTGCCAGCAAGAAGCAGGTGACAGAAATTGATGCCAACCCGGAGGCCAACCGAAAAGGGGTAAACATCGCCATCAGTCCTGATGGCCAGTGGCTGGCCCTGGGCGAGGACAACCGCCAGGCCAACGTATACCGAACAAACAATTGGCAGAAGGCTTACACTTTCGAATATGGTGAGGGCTGGTGCGGGGGTTGCGCCACGTTCGTCACTTTCTCCCCCGACAGCAAAAACCTGTACATGGCTTCCCATCATGGATCAGTCAAAAAATATGAGATGACTACTGGCAAATTGGTGAAGCAGTTCGCCGATGAAGTCAATGACCTCTCCTCCCTTGCGGTAAGTCCAGACGGGAAGAAACTGGTCCTGGCAACAGAGAAAGAAATCATGGTGTGGGATAACCAGGGCAGCCTGATAAGCAAATTCAATCCCGGCACGGAAGCAGAAATCAATGAAACTATCTTCAGCAGGGATAATAAAACAATCATCATTGCTTCCGACAATAACACGGCCATCCTCTGGGACCTTGAGAAAGGGAAGGTTTCTGGCGGCCTCACCGGATTCCTGAACATGCGGGACAAAGGCGGTATTACCTATGATCCCAATTCCATCTGGGATCTGCAAATTGCCAAATACATCCGATTCAAGAATCAACTTCTTGTCAGCGCCGATGGGAAATCGCTCATCAAGGGGAAGTTCGGCACCAAGGCGAAACGGTGGGACATGGCTACCGGAAAAACAATGATGGAGTATGTGGGCCACACCAAAGCCGTGGTGTGCTATGACCTCTCGCGCGATGGCAAAAGGCTGCTGACAGGCGGGGGTGATGGAAAGATCATCCTCTGGAACGTGGAGACCGGTGATTCCATCAAGGTAATCAAGGCGCACCGTGAGCCCATCCTCGACATTCATTTCAGTGCCGACGAAACCAAAGTGGCTGCTTCAAGCTGGGATGCGCGCCTTATCACCTGGGACCTCACTACCGGCAAACCCATTACCTTCTTCGATTTCGAAAATAATTCCGCCTACAACATCCTCTGGGGCCCTGCTGATTTATACCTGTTTACGGCACAGGGCAAGGAACTGAAACTTTGGGAGATCGACTCGCGCACCGCTGTTCGTGACTTTGTCGGTCACCAGGATGTCATTGGATCCTTACGGGTAAGTCCCGATCAGCAGCAACTGCTCTCCGCGAGCTGGGACGGCAGCATCCGGCTCTGGAATATTGGCACCGGGCTCATGAACAAAAAATTTCTGGGGCACCACGGATCGGTCCACACTGCCATCTTCAGTCCCGATGGGCGATCCATTTATTCAGCGGGCGCAGACCGGCAAATCCGGGTTTGGGATATTGCCACCGCGCGGATCATCCGGACTTTTGAAGGTCACAATGCTGAAGTAACCTCCCTCCTTTTCAGCCCTGACAACAAAATGCTCATCAGTCACAGTGTAGACGGTTCAACCAAGTTCTGGGACCTGAACAGCGGGAAGGAATTCTTTGAGCACATTCATTTTGGAGAAAATGAATGGATGGTGAAGAATCCCGAAGGTTATTTCAACGGCACCCAGGAGGCTCGTCAGTTCATTCATTTTGTGGATGGACTGAAGACGTACGCGGTAGACCAGTTCTTTGATGAATTTTACCGGCCCGACCTGCTGCCCAGGATTTTTCAGGACCGCGGCGGGAATGAGCGGAATGATGTCCGGGGCAAATTGCAAAAGTCGCCGCCTCCCACCCTCAAGGTCGCGGCCGTTCCCGCCAGCGAGGAAGGCAGGGCCGATGTGTTTATCCGGATTACCGATCATGGTGCCGGCGCTGATAACCTGAAATTGTTTCACAATGGAAAATCCATCACCATCAGACGGCAAGACCTGAAAATGCCAAATGGAAAAGACCAGACGGCCAGCTACCAGCAGCGGGTGAACCTCGTGGGAGGAAACAACACATTCACCGTGTCTGCATCCAACAAGGATAAGGTTGAATCCGATCCTGTTTCGGCGGAACTATTTTCTGAAACAACAGGAAAGACCAGTACCTGTTATGTCCTTGCGGTAGGCATCAACCAGTACAAGAATCCACGAATGACGCTCAACTACGCCAAACCCGATGCCGAGTCCTTTGGCAAGATGATGGAGACCAACGGAACAGACTTGTACAAGAACATGGAACTTCATACCCTGTATGATGCGGAAGCTTCAAAGGAAAATATTCTGAGGACCCTTGACGAACTGTCCGCCAAAATCCATCAGGAAGATGTTTTCATATTCTATTATGCCGGGCACGGCAGCATGGTTGATGACCAGTTCTTCTTTATCCCAAGTGAAAGCCTTCGGCTGTATGATCTCAGTTCCCTTCAAAAGGAAGCCATCGAGGCCAGCGTACTTCAGGATAAGTTTAAGAACATACAGGCCCTGAAGCAGCTCATCGTCATGGATGCCTGTCAAAGCGGCGGATCGGTTGAACTGCTGGCGACCCGGGGTGCCGCTGAGGAGAAGGCTATCGCCCAGTTATCGCGCAGTGCGGGCATTCATGTCATGGCCTCCGCTGGCAGCGAGCAGTTTGCTACAGAGTTTGCTGAACTTGGTCACGGTCTGTTTACTTATTTGATGATCAAAGCCCTTGGCGGTGATGCCGATGGTGCTCCAAAAGACGGCAAAGTGACCATCTACGAGCTCAAAGGCTACCTGGACGACCAGGTACCAGAAATGACACGCAAACTAAAAGGCAAGCCTCAATATCCGTACACCTTCTCCCGAGGACAGGACTTTCCGGTTGTGATAGAAAAGTAGAACCACCCCGGGATCACCCCCTCCAAGGCCTCCAAATTCAGGCATTGTTGATAAAATGTTAATAATTCCATTACCTTCGGTCCTGATAACCAACTTTTTATGTAAAAATGAAAGAAGCCAGTCCTGTGAAGTATTACTTCGCTAAGTATTTTTTTCTGGCCTTTGGAATGTTGCAGTGGATCGGTGGAATGCTTCTCTTCCTGCAGGGGGATGCAGACCGGAACAAGAAAGCCGCACTCGTTTTCTTCCTGATCGGCCTCACGTTCATCGCCCTGTACTTCGAAATCGCGGCCAAACTAAAACGCGTTGCCATCGGTAAGAAACGCGTCATGGTGATCGGGAAGGACAAGACTGAAGACTTTGAGTGGTCCGAGGTGAAGTCCATTAAGGTGGTGCCTTATTTCAACCTGTACCGGCTACGGCTGAAGGGAAACAAGACGCCCATCTATTTTCTCCCGGACCAAAACATTGTTCCCGTCGTCGGGTTCACTCCAGGAAGGCCAGCGCTGGCAGAACTGCTGAAGAAGAAATTGAAGTGAGGCTGAGCTGATTATTTCAGCACGCCCAGTTCCTTTCCCACTTCAGTGAATGCCTTGATGGCCTTGTCAAGATGATGACGCTCATGCGCGGCTGACATCTGTACGCGGATGCGTGCCTGGCCTTTGGCGACAACCGGGAAGAAGAACCCGATCACATAAATGCCTTTCTCCAGGAGCTTGTCAGCAAACTGCTGTGCAAGCGGCGCTTCGTAGAGCATGATGGGCACAATGGGATGTTCACCGGGTTTGATGTTGAACCCCGCCTTGGTCATCTCTGCCCGGAAATACTTTGTATTGGTCTCGAGCTTGTCGCGAAGTTCTGTTGTCTCCGAAAGCATGTTGAACACTTCGATGGAGGCCCCGGTGATGGACGGCGCGAGGGTATTGGAGAAGAGGTAAGGTCTTGAGCGCTGGCGCAGCAGCTCAATGATCTCCTTTCTTCCGGAAGTAAATCCTCCGGAAGCGCCGCCGAGGGCCTTACCCAGCGTACCCGTAATGATGTCAACACGACCGGTAACACCCCTGTATTCCGGCACTCCCCTTCCCGTCTTGCCAATGAAGCCTGTCGAGTGACACTCATCCGTCATGACCAGTGCCTCGAACTGGTCAGCGAGGTCGCACACCTCATCAAGCCGGGCGATGGTGCCGTCCATGGAGAAGGCGCCGTCTGTGACAATCATGATCTGTTTTGCTCCGGCCTTTTTTGCATCCTCCAGCTGCACCTTCAGGTCTGCCATGTCGTTGTGCTTGTACTTGTACCGCATGGCCTTGCACAGCCGCACGCCGTCAATGATGGAAGCGTGGTTGAGTTCATCGGAGATGATGGCATCTTCCGCACCGAGCAGGGGTTCAAAAACCCCTCCGTTGGCGTCAAAAGCGGCTGCATAAAGTATCGTGTCTTCTGTGCTGAGAAATTCTGAAATCTTTTTTTCCAGCTCCTTGTGAATATCCTGTGTGCCGCAAATAAACCGGACGCTGGACATGCCGAAACCGTGGCTATCGATCGCATGCTTGGCTGCGGCGATGACCCTGGGATGGGAAGACAGGCCGAGGTAGTTGTTGGCGCAGAAGTTAATAACAGCCTTGCCGTCAGCTGTCTTTATCTCAGCGCTTTGCGGGGTGACGATGATCCGCTCTTTCTTATATAGGCCGGCTTCGCGGATGGACTGAAGTTCTTTCTGCAAAAAAGGTTGAAGGCGCTTGTACATGGTCGGTTATTTTCAGGTATGAATATTCGATATCCTCCCGGAGGCTCCCGGAAGGCAAGACAAAGCTAATGGGGCTGAGTGTAAATGTGAAATTTTGATAACTTTCGCATTCCGGAGCTGCTTCATACCATCAACCGACCTGGCTCCTTCATACATGAAGAAAACCACCATTCTACTCATA
Organism: Cyclobacteriaceae bacterium; assembly: GCA_043744235.1. GTDB lineage: Bacteria > Bacteroidota > Bacteroidia > Cytophagales > Cyclobacteriaceae > ELB16-189. The sequence continues at coordinate 20,340 of JAYTVB010000003.1, forward strand.
GGCGCTGGCGGTCAGCTCGGAAGCGAACTCACCCAGGGGCTTTGGAGAATTTACGGGCAGGACAATGTCATATCCTCCGATATCAAGGATGCCACCGGAGTCCTGAAGGAGGGCCGTTACGAGAAGTTTGATGTCATGCAGCGGGACAAGTTGTTTGAAATCCTGAAGAAAAACGATGTCACCCAGGTTTACCACCTCGCGGCCCTTTTATCAGCCACGGGGGAGAAAGACCCGCGTTGGGCCTGGAAGCTGAACATGGAGAGCCTGCTCTTTGTGCTCGAGGCCGCCCAGGAACTGAAACTTCACAAGGTGTACTGGCCCAGTTCGATCGCAGCCTTTGGACCAACAACACCGAAACAGAATACGCCGCAGGACACCATTATGGATCCAACCACGGTATATGGAATCACCAAACTGGCCGGTGAATTGTGGTGCTCGTACTATTTCAGAAGGTACGGCGTCGATGTAAGAAGCCTGCGTTACCCCGGCCTCATCGGGTGGAAGACGCCACCCGGCGGCGGGACCACCGATTATGCGGTGGATATCTATTTCAAGGCTCTGCAGGAAAAGAAATTTGAATGTTTTCTTGCCGCCGACACGTACCTGCCCATGATGTACATGGACGATGCGGTAAAGGCCACCATTGACCTGATGGAAGCGCCCGCTGAAAAAGTAAGAATCCGGACAAGCTACAACGTTTCTTCCATGAGCTTTTGCCCGGCTCAGATCGCCTCCACCATCAAGAAACACATTCCTGATTTTGCCATTACCTACAAACCGGATTTCCGGCAGGCCATCGCAGACTCATGGCCGAAAAGCATTGATGATTCAACCGCGCGCCAGGATTGGGGATGGTCGCACCGGTTTGGACTGGAAGAAATGACGGATGATATTCTGAAGAACCTTCGAGAGACAATGGTCAATTGACCATGAATCTTTTGGTGACGCTAAAGTCACCATTCACAAATTTGACAAGGTAGATTCCGGATTTCGCCTGCAGAAGAATTGAAATGTTCACCTCTGAAGAGGTTGTTTCAGCCAACACGGTACCTAAGATATCGGTCACCGTAACATGGGACTCCAATGTACTGGCAAAATTCAATTTCAGATTGAGTATGCCATTGGTAACCGGCACCGGGTAGATCAGCACGGCCTTTGCTCCGGAGTAGTTTACCGAAATGATATTGAAATAAACGACATGACCATCAAAATCAGTTTCTTTCAGGCGATAATAGGTCTTGCCGATCATTAGATTAGGATCTGAATACTGGTAGTTCACCCGTTGAAAACTGTTTCCCTGACCCTTGACCTGCGCGATCTCCTCAAAATTTTCACCGTCTGCTGATTTTTCAATGGTGAAGTAATCAAAATTCTTTTCTGACTCTGTTGCCCAGGTAAGATTAGCTTCATTGTTCCTGATATCACCTTTGAAATACAACAAGGATATGGGCAGCGTGCAGAAAGCGCCTGCCGGAACACATGAACCGACATTCCAGGTAATTGTACATCCTGTACAGGTGGGTGATGTATTGAAATTTAATCCGCCAGTAGCTGTGATGCTGCCTGTTCCCGCAAAGGAATTGCTGTTCTTCCCGGATATATATCCATCCACAATCAGCGTTCCATTGACAACAAAATTTACATTGTTGTTGGTGCAGTCCCCCAGATCACCTGTCACACGTAAGGTGACTCCCACCGGTATTGTCAGGGTTGAGTTACTGCCGGTATTGGTTATGTTAAAATCACCATTAACCGTAAAATTAGCGCTGATGGTAAGGTTGGTATTGTTAGCCATGGTGACCAGCAAATTCCCTCCATAAGAAGTACTTCCTCCGACCGGGCAGGCTGGGCCAGAATTGTTAGTCCAGGTCAGCGCATTGAAATTCGCGCTGGTACCATTGGTCATATTTGCCTGACAATTGGCAGCAGCAAATGAACATTGGGCGAAAGTTGTTCCTTCAGAGAAAAGAACAAATGCAACCAGAGCAACAAGTTTCAGGAAACCATCTCTTTTTCCGGGGAGATTTGTCAAACCAGGCATAATCTATAAAATTCAACGCTAAATAAATGCTATTTCACAAAGGTACAATATATCCAACATCCCATCCTCATCTATGGGGTCATGTGCGGCTAACTCAACATAACAGATATTGACTTTTATGGCTAATTTTAGTTGGAAATAACCTTCAATTGAACAAGATCAAGAAGCTTGCTGGAGAAACTATCCTCTACGGACTCGGTACCCTGCTCCCCAGGATGCTCAATTTCCTCCTAGTCCCCCTCCACACGTACGTGTTCAACCGGGAGCAATACGGGGCTGTAACCAAATTGTATGCCTTCGTGGGATTTGTAAACGTCGTGTACATGTTCGGCATGGAGACCGCCTTCTTCCGGTTTGCGACAAAACCAGGGGCTGATGGCAAACGCATTTTTGATCTGGCTCAATCCACCGTCGTATTCATCAGCGTACCGCTGACCCTGCTGCTCATCCTATTTGCCTCTCCCATCGCATCCTTCATGGATGTCGGCGGTCATCCGGAATTTGTCACCTGGCTTGCCCTGGTGATGTTGATGGACGCGCTGGTTGCCATACCATTTGCACGCCTGCGGCTGGAGAAGAAAGCGCTGCTGTTCGCTTCCGCCAAAATCATCAATGTCCTGATGTTGCTCGGACTAACTTACTATTTCCTGAAAATTGCTTTCAATCCCGCTATCGGTGTTGGCTATGTGTTCCTGGCCAACCTGATTGCCAACAGTTTCTTCCTGTTCTTCTTCCTGAAGACCTTGATCTCCTGGCGGCCGGCATACGACCCGCAGATTTCCGGAGAGATGTTCCGGTACGCTTACCCGGTCATGCTCACCGGCGCGGCCGGCATGACCAATGAAATGTTTTCAAGGTTAACCCTTGACTGGTGGCTTCCCAATCAATTCTATCCGGACCTCACCAACAAGGAGGCTACAGGGATATTTGGCGCCTGCTACAAATATGCCGTATTCATGAACCTGGGCATCCAGGCGTTTCGTTTTGCCGCAGAGCCTTTTTTCTTCTCCCATGCGCACGACAAGAATTCACCAGAACTGTTCGCCAAAGTCAACCACTTCTTCATCATCACCTGTTGTTTCTTCCTGCTCGGGGTCTGCATCAACCTGGACATTCTGAAACACCTGATTGCCCCCGGCTACTGGCTGGGACTGTCCATTGTACCCATACTGCTATTGGCCTACCTGTTCCTTGGCGTGTATTACAACTTCAGCGTATGGTTCAAATTGACTGACAAGACTCACTATGGTACCTGGATCACGATCATGGGGGCCATCATTACCGTTGCCGCCAATTATTTCTTGATACCCATCATGGGATATACCGGCAGCGCATGGGCGGCCCTTGCTTGCTACGGGAGCATGATGGTCATGTGTTATGCGGCGGGTCAGCGATTTTTTCCTGTGCCGTACCAGAAGCTGCCAGGAATTCTGTACATCGTGGCAACACTCTTGCTGGTGTATGCAATTAATGGGGTTCAAATCCAAAACCAGTGGCTTGCCAGCGGATTCCACCTGCTCGTTCTCCTGATCGCTGCTTTCATTATTTATCAAATGGAAAAGAAGAATTTTCTACAGGCATAAAGCTCAGTTCTGAGTCGCGCAGCAGGCAGCCATGTCTGGAAATTTCGCTAATTTTGTTCGCTCAGTCCTGCACACTAGCCCTCTTGATGACGCTATCCCGGTGAAAAAGTCCTTACCCTACGCACAATATACCCTGCTTCTTTTCCTTTTGCTTGGATTCGTTGCCCCCGCCCATGGCCAGCGCGACAAGAAAAAGAAGAATGCGCAGTCTGAGGCCACCGCACTGCGCCTGCGCGAAGCTGAATTCTATTTTACAGAAGGAGAGAAATACTTCATGCTGGAGGATTACACCAAAGCCCACGCTCTTTTCCAACGCGTTGCCGAACTGAATCCTCAAAACCCGACCGTTCATTACAAAATAGCGGAGATACTGGCCAAGAGTCCGAAACAGACAGACCTGGAGAATGCGGCCATCAGCATTGAAGCGGCCCTGAGGCTTGAGAAGAAAAACAAATACTTCTACCTGCTTGCCTCATCCATTTATACAGGCCTCAATAATTTTTCAAAGGCTGAGCAAACGCTGGAGACGATGATGAAGGAAGTGAACGGCACGGAGGACTACCTGTATGAACTGGCAGCCATATACCAGTATGACAAGAAGCCTGACGAAGCCATCAAGATCTACAACCGGGCGGAGATCATCCTGGGGATCAGCGAAACCTCTTCCCTGCAAAAGCAAAAGATCTACCTGGAACAAGGGAAGGTAAATGAAGCCGTCGCCGAAGGCGAGAAACTGCTGGCGGCCTACCCGGATGAAGAACGCTACGTCATGGGCTTCGCCGAAACGCTGGCCCAAAAAGGCCAGCACAAGAAAGCCATTGAGGCCATTGAAAAATTTATAGCGGTTCACCCCGAGGCCGGCAATGCCAAAATGCTCCTGGCAAACCTTTACCACGACAGTGGGCAGGACATGAAATCAAGGGAAGTCATGAAGGAGGCATTCCAGGATCCTTCCGTGGATGTCAATTCGAAAGTAGTAATGCTTGGAGCCTACAACACCCAGCTGGGTCAGAATCGCGCAAGGAACCAGTCGGATGCATCACTCGAAAATTACGTTCTTGAACTTTTTGAAATCCTGAACAAGAACTACGCCGATGAACCAAACGTCCACATCGTCGGCGGGGACCTTTATTTGAACCTGAAAAGAAACAAAGATGCCGAACTTCAGTACCTCGACGCCATCCAGCACGGATCCACCAGCTTTGAGGCCTGGCAAAATCTCCTGTCGCTCGAGTCGGAAGGCAACAAATTCGACAGCCTGATTTTCTATTCCGAACAAGGTCTTGAACTTTTTCCGAACCAGGCCATGCTGTACTACTTCAACGGTTACGGACACCTCCGGAAAAACCAGTACCGTGTGGCAACGGTGTCATTGGAACAGGCGAAGAGGCTTTCCGCTAACAATCCTGCTTTTGTGAGCGATATCAATAGCATGCTGGGCGATGCTTATAACGGTGCCAGGGAATATGTCAGGTCGGACAAGGCCTATGAGGAAGCGTTATCGTTCAATCCCAACAATGACTACGTACTCAACAATTACAGCTATTACCTTGCGCTGAGAAAAGAGAACCTGGAAAAGGCCGAACGGATGGCCGCCCAGGCAGTCAGGAATCAGCCGAATAGCGGCTCTTTCCTCGATACCTATGCCTGGGTTTTGTATGCCCGTGAGAAATACAAGGATGCGAGGAAGATCATGGAACGTGCGCTGGCTCAGCCCGATGTTTCTTCCACCCTTTTGGAGCATTACGGCGACATTCTCTTCCAGTTGGGTGATGTGGAAGGGGCCGTGCGCCAATGGGAAAAGGCCAGGGCGCTAACGTCCCAGCATGACCAGATTGACAAGAAGATTGCCAACCGCAGGCTATATTGACGCAGCTCCATCAGACAGACTATTGTTTTTGCATTTGAAGCCTTACCTTTGCGCCCTCATGAAATACAAGGCTTCCGTCTTTACCCTTGCTGCTGTTGTTCTGTTCTCCTGCAGCAAGAAGATTGTTCCGGTAGCAACGCAGCCGCCACCAACCCTTGAGATTCAGGAAATCGACTTTGAATATTTTCACGGCAAGGCCAGGATGATTTTCAGGGATGACAAGAAGGAGCGTGAAGTCAAAGCCAACATCAGGATCCGTAAGGACAGTGTCATTTGGCTGAACTTTTCCGTGATTGGTGTTCAGGGCGGAAGAGCACTCATCAACCAGGATTCTGTAACCATCGTCAGCACCGTTGACAAGGAATATTACGTCTTCGATTATAAGGAGCTGTCCAGGAGATTCAATTTTGAAGTCAATTACAAGACGCTGCAAAACGCCTTTCTCGGCAACCTCATCATGCCGCGCGCCGGCAGTGACAAGATTGTGCCGGGAACAAGTTTCAACATACTTGAACAACAACGCGGCACGGTTAACGTTAAGAACCATATCAATGCCGCCAGCCGCAAACTTGAAATGGTTGAAATGAGGGAGGACAGCACCAACAACTCCATTACGATGAGCTACTCCAACTTCCAGCCGGTTGGAGATAAAATCTATCCCTACAACGGCTCAGCGACCATCACCTACAAGACGCTGAAAGGCATACTGAATACAACCATTGCATTTGAATACAACAAAGCCGAAGTAGGCGACAAGGAATTGAAGTTTCCGTTTAATATTCCACGGAAATATGACCGCAGGTAAACACTTCGTATTCTGTTTTCTACTTCTAGCCTGCTGGGCAATCCCTTCCCACGCCCAGCGTAACAAGACCCAGCTACAAAAAGAAAAGCAGCAGAACATCGAGAAGATCAAGGAGACTGAAAAGATCCTCACCCAGACTGCAAAACAAAAGAAGACCTCACTCGGAGAACTGTCAGCACTTACCCAAAGGATACGCCAGGAAGAAGCCCTCATCCTATCCATCCAGTCTGAAATTGAATTGATGGACATGGATATCGGTGAGAACAATGAAATACTACGCGCCCTGCAAACGGACCTGTCGAGACTCAAGGCAGAATATGCAGCGATGGTTTTCGCAGCCCAGAAAACCAGCGGCGGGGTTTCAAAGCTGATGTTCCTGTTCTCGGCAGCCACGTTTGACCAGCTGGCCATGAGGATCAAGTACATGGAACAATACAGCGCCGCCCGCCGCCAGCAGGCCGCAGCCATCCGCCAGGTTCAGGAACAATTGGCTGAACAAGTATTGGTCATTGAAGGGAAGAAAGACGATAAAAACAAACTGTTGAGTGAAGAGCTTTCGGAGAAGGATAACCTGGACAAACTGAAGAAAAAACAAAATACCATTGTCAGGTCACTGGTGAAAGAGGAAAAGCGCCTCAAACTGGAACTGAATGAGACCAGGAAGGCCGTCGCCAAACTGGACAAGGTGATCAATGATATCATCCGCGAGGAAATGGAGCGCGCCGCGCGGGAGGCTGCTGCAGCGGCCGCAGCACGCAACAGGAATAAAAGCAAGGAAGCCGTTAAAAACTCCTCCGACAACGTCAGTGCCCTTTCCAATCAATTCGAGGAAAACAAGAATAAATTTCCATGGCCTGTCTCCGGTTTCGTGTCTCAGAAATTTGGACGACAGAAACATCCTGTCCTCAGGGGCATTGTTCTTCAAAACGACGGCATCAACATACAAACAGCCCAAAGTGAAAAAGTAAAATCAATCTTCGCCGGTGAGGTCAGGGCTGTTGCCTTCATTCCAACCCTGGGCAGTTCCGTGATCATCAGCCACGGTGAATACTTTACCGTGTATTCAGGGCTCAAGGAGGTGATGGTGAAAAAAGGACAGAAGGTGACAACCAACCAGGACATTGGCTACGTGCTCGTCAACAGCGAGGGCATCTCCGAGCTGAGGTTCCAGATTCGCAAAAACACACTGGCCCTGGACCCCCAGGTGTGGCTAAGAGACTGATTTAGGGTCGATTTCGACGGCTTTTGACTCTTCCTTCAGCGGTGGAAGAAATTCAAATTTTTAACCTAATTTTGAACCCTTAACGATAATACTATGAAAGCGGTCCTTTTGTTCTTAGGTGGCGTTGGTTTCCAGGAAATCTTGCTTATCGGAATCTTCGTGTTGGTATTTTTTGGCGCGAAAAAAATTCCTGAATTCATGAAGGGCCTGGGCAAGGGCGTGAAGGAGTTCAAGGACGCCATGAGCGACGTGAAGAAAGAAGTGGAAGATGCCGGCAAAGCCCCCGGCCGCCTCGACGACGGTAAATAAACCTTGAAAAAGTCCAGTTTCTTAGAACTTCAGGGCAACCTACGCACTGGCTCGGTTTCGTGCGTCGACAGGGTACTGTTTCACCTTTCCCGGATCAAAGAGAACGCACACCTGAACGCCTTTCTCAGTGTCTATGAAGAAGAGGCGTTGACGACAGCCGCAGCCATCGACAGAAAAATCAAGAACGGAACGGCTGGAAAACTGGCCGGCATGGTCATCGGAATAAAAGACGTCCTGTGCTTTGATGGCCATCCCCTCCAGGCCGGCAGCAAAATCCTTGACGGCTTCATTTCAAAATTCACGGCTACTGCGGTTCAACGGCTTCTCGACGAAGATGCCATCATCATCGGCCGCCAGAACTGCGATGAGTTTGCCATGGGGTCATCTAATGAAAACTCGGCATTTGGCTCCGTACTGAATCCCGTTGATAACACCCGTGTTTCGGGTGGTTCATCCGGCGGATCTGCTGCGGCTGTGGCCGCAGACTGCTGCCAGGTTTCCATTGGCTCTGATACCGGCGGCTCCGTCCGTCAACCTGCCGCGTTTTGCGGGGTGATTGGACTCAAGCCAACTTATTCACGCATTTCCCGCCACGGTCTCGTCGCCTACGGATCCTCCTTTGACTCCATCGGTGTGTTTTCAAAAAGTGTTGAGGATGTGGCCATGGTGCTTGAGGTTATGGCAGGACCTGATGAATACGACAGCACCGTATCCCGCCTGGAGACGCCCGATTACCTGGGCAAGCTCCAGACGCCTGGAAAATTCAGGGTTGCCTATATCCGCGATACCAGGCAATCAAATATCCTGCAACCGGAAATCCGGGAGGCCATGGCGGAAGCACTGGAGACCCTGCGCCGCGAAGGACATGAAGTGGAGGCAATTGACTTTCCCCTCCTTGACTACGTGCTCCCTACCTATTATATCCTCGCCACCGCCGAGGCAAGCTCGAACCTTTCGCGGTATGATGGTGTTCGGTATGGTTATAGAAGTCCCCGTACCACTGACCTGGAATCGCTTTACAAAAAGACACGCAGTGAGGGGTTTGGCAAAGAGGTTCAACGCAGAATAATGCTGGGCACCTTTGTGTTAAGTTCAAGTTACTACGATGCGTATTATACGAAGGCCCAGCAGGTGAGAAGATTGATCCGTGAAAAAACAAAGGAGGTCCTCAGAAATCATGACGTGGTCCTGACACCTACGACGCCTACGACAGCGTTCAAACTGGGAGAGCACACCGGCAATCCCCTGGAAATGTACCTGGCTGACTTGTTTTCTGTTCAGGCCAACGTTGCGGGTATTCCCGGGATTTCATTTCCGTTTGGCAGGGATCACCATGGTCTGCCTATCGGTCTGCAGGCCATGGCCGACGATTTTGAAGAATCCAAATTGCTGCAGCTGGCACTATTGCTGACAAAAGAATGAAGGGGTCAAAGAATATATTGGTGGTGAAGTGGGTTTTGAGCGCAGCCCTGACGACGGTCTCCATCCTGGCCTTTGCCCAGGTTGAAACGCCGCCTGACTCCATTGCCGATCAGGTGGAATCGGAAATACTCGCCGGGGACACCCTCTCCGACCCGTTGCTCTTCGCCCTGCCTCCCGGTTATGAATACATTCCTGCCGAAGAAACACCCGAGCTGGTTGCGGACCGGTTGGCATGCCTGCAGCAGACCATCCCGCTTGTCTACAATCACAACATTCACGGCTTCATTAATTTCTTCACCATCCGCAACCGCGAATACACCCGCCTCATGCTGCGCCGGAAGGACCTTTACTTTCCGCTTTTTGAAAAATACCTGGCAAAGTATAACCTGCCTGAGGAACTAAAATACCTGTCAATTATTGAGTCCGGCTTGAATCCGCGTGCCGTTTCAAGGGCAAGCGCCGTTGGATTGTGGCAATTTATGTCATTCACCGGACGCTACTTCGACCTGCATAACGACTGGTATTTTGACGACCGCATGGATCCGGAAAAGTCAACAGAAGCGGCATGCCGCTACCTGAGCCAGCTCTACTCCATGTTCCACAATTGGGAACTCGCGCTGGCAGCATACAACTCGGGACCCGGTACAGTCAGGCGCGCCATACGCCGGTCCGGAAACAAGAAGACCTTTTGGGAAGTTTACAGGCATCTCCCCCGCGAAACCCGGTCCTATGTTCCTCAATTCGTGGCCATCATCTACGCCATGAATTATGCGGAAGAACACAACATGATTGAAACAGCCGCCGAGGAAGCCATCCCGCATGATACCCTTGCCGTGAAGTCATTTCTTCACCTGGAGATCTTTTCCCGCCTTACCGGGACCTGCACGGAAGAGTTGCTCCAGCTGAATCCCTCCATCCGGCACCATGCCATCCCTGACAACGGACGGACCTTTATCCTGAAGCTGCCGATATCGGCCAAACTGGAACTGGATAAAAACAGGAAATTCATTCTTGACTCAGCTTCAAGAACCGGAAAGAAGGAAACCGAACTCCTGGCAAAGAAGGCGGTGGGCAATACATTTGGGCGTGAATTGATTGTGTACCGCGTGAAGTACGGTGACGCCCTGGGTATCATTGCACAACGTCACCGCGTGAAGATTGATGACCTCCGCAAATGGAACAACATGCGTGGCAACATGATCAGGACAGGTCAGCGCCTCAACATATGGGTCATCCCGTCTCAGAAAGTCAGCCAGGTGCAGCCTGCCGCAGCACCCGTCACTGCTATTGCGCTGCCGAATGGCACAACCTATGTTGTTCAGCCAGGTGATACCTTGTGGGACATCTCCAGGAAATTCCAGGGCATGACCATTGAAAAAATCAAGGCCCTCAACAACCTGAAGAGCAACCGGCTCGAGCCCGGCATGAAACTCATCATCGGTTAAGCGCCGTTATTCTGACCGTAAGGACTCCGTTGGGTTGATCACTGCCGCCCTGAAAGACCGATAGCCCACCGTGAGCAAGGCGACGGTCAGCGTCAACACGATCCCCTCCATGAAGATTGACGGCCCGATCTCGATCTTGTAAGCAAACTCATTCAGCCATTGGTTCATCACATACCAGGTGACTGGCGCTGCCAGCGCAAATCCAATCAGGATGAGCCTGATATATTCCTTTGAGAACATCAAGACAATACTCCGGACGGAGGCGCCCAGGACCTTGCGCACACCGATCTCTTTGGTCTTCTGGTTGGCCATGAAGGTCGCCAGGCCAAACAGACCGAGGCAGCCTATGAATATGGCCATGGAAGTAAACAAACCCAGCAAGACTGACATCCTCTCCTCACTTTCGTAAAATTCCCGTATTTGATCATCCAGAAATTCGTAGGAAAACACATAGGCCGGGTAGGTTGCCTCCCACTTTTCCCGGATTTTACTGATGGTCTCCTTCATTGACTGCGGGTTAAGCTTTATGGACAAATTCTCATAGTTGCGGATGCGGTTCTGCATGATGGTTGCTTCGATCGGATCACGAAGCGAAACCGTATGAAAATTTCTGACGACCCCCACTACCGGCAGTTCCTTTCCCCACATCTTGATTCGCTTGCCAATGATATCATGAGGGTCATTATACCCGGTCATGGCCGCCAAACGCTCATTCACCATAAATCCCTGCGCTGTATCAAGGTCAAGAACATTGGCGCCCGCAACGAGATCAAGTTTGTACAAACCAATGTAGTTGCTGTCGACGAGTTTAAGTTGGGTGCCAAAATCATTGGCATTGCCCTCAATGGTAAAGTTGGTATTGCTGGTTGAACTGGAGGAGGGCGGCGTATTATTCAGGCTGCTGATTTCAACCCCCGTGAGCAATTCCACCTCATTCCGCAGGGTCCTCATCTTGCTGCTGCCGGTCTTCCCCGCAGGATTCTCTGCTTCAGGAATGGGTATATTGATGATGGCGTCCCTGCTGAATCCCAGGTCCTTCGACCGGAAGTAATTCATTTGATTGATCAGAACAATTGTCCCGATGATGAAGAACTGTGAGATGAAGAATTGAACCACAACCAGCCCGCGTCGGAGGGCATAGCCTGAAGAGTTTTTGCTGTTGATCAGGTTCTTGAGTGCCAGTGCGGGCTTAAAGGCGGAAACCACGAGGGAAGGATACAATCCTGAAAGCAAAGAAACAATCAGCGTCAATCCGAGAAGGAATACCCAAAGTTGCCAGTCCGATACGAAGTTCAGGGTCAGGGAAATTTCCAGGAAGGGATTGAGAAATCCGAGGGCGAGTTGAGCCATGCCCAGGGCCAGAACTACGGACAGTACGGTAACGAGGGTGGTCTCACCCAAGAACTGCCTGATGAGTTCGCCGCGCGTACTGCCCAGGGATTTCCGGATTCCAACTTCCTTCGAGCGCTTGATCGCCTCAGCCGTCGTAAGGTTAACAAAATTGATGCAGGCCGTTAATACCAAAAACAGCGCAATGATGCTTAACGCCATCAGCATCTGCCGGCTCACAGTATTATTACTGTAATTGGAGTAACGATCGTCAAAGTGAATTTCACTCAGTGGCTGCATCACGAATGTCTCATGATGGGGGTCTTCCTTTTCATGGTATTTCTTAATGAACGCAGGAATTCTGCTTTCTATCTCGGCAATGTTGTGACCGGGCCTCAGGGTGAAGTAGCATTGCTCCTCACTCCAAATACCCCTCCAGCCAACCTCATCCCTTTCCTTCTTGATGGTGATGTAGGAAAGCATCAGGTCAAAAGGAAAATCTGTCTGCGATGGATAATCCTCCATCACCGCTTTTACCTGGTATTCCTTGTTGTCAAACCTGACCATCTCACCGAGGACATTCTCCTTTCCGAAATACTTCATTGCAAGCTTTCGGGAAATAACAGCCTCGTTGGGTTCATCGAGGCTCTTGGCCGGGTCACCCATCAAAATCTTGCGGTCAAATATTTTGAAAAACGAAGGTTGAGCATAGGTTATGCCCCGCTCCTCTTCATATTTCTTCGGTTCAGCCGTCGGCTGGGGAATTGTCACCATGCTTCCGGAGCGGTTCGCAATAAAAGTGACCGATTCAGCTTCTGGAAAATCCTGTTCAAAGGCCTCCGGAAGGACCGTTGGAACGCCAGGCTGATAATTCCTGCCCTGGTTTCCATCAGACTCCGTTACCACGCGGTATATCCTGTCGCGGTTCACATGATGGGTGTCAAAGCCAAAATGATGCTTCACCATCAGGAAAAGAATCAGGCTGCTGGCAATACCCAGGGAAAGCCCGGCGATATTGATGACGGTGCTGGTTTTCTCCCGTTTCAGGTTCCGTAAAGCGGTGATCAGGTAATTTTTAAACATGGAATTGGTCTTAGAAAGCCATTCTTTCAATTCTTTGAAGTCCAGCGTACCCAATATCAATGCCATACTGCATTAGGCCCTAAGCATGCCCTTACACGGTTTTTTGGACTGTCTACTGTCCAAATATGGCACTGGGCGTCCGATGCCGGACAATCAGCCGTCAGACACCTTCGAGGTGTCTGACGGCTATAGCATGTAGGACACCTCCTTCCGTCTTTCTACCTTTGCCTCATGCTTCAGGAAATTCTCATCGGCATCATCTTCATCGCAGCGCTTGGCTACGTGGGAAGGCTGGTGTACAGGAGCTTTCAGGCCCGGCATGCCTGTTCATCGGGATGCGGAAAGTGCGGGGCTGCCGATCTTGAGAAGATTGAGCGCTCGCTGGATTCAGGAGCCTAGCTCAACTGTTGTCCCCTCCGTGCAATTTTTGCACATCTCTATTTCTTTTCGCGACCGGATCAGGGAACTTCTGAATTGCCGGTAGGTTTCCGATTTCCATATGTTCTCAAAAGAATCCTCCTTCAAATCTCCCATCACGTGGTGAGCATCCTTGTCAAAGCAGCAGGGCACCACCTTGCCGTCCCAGGTGATGACACAACTGTGCCACATCTTCCAGCAGTGGTTCTGCCACTCATTCTTGATCGTGTATGAGCCATTCGCTTCCCGCCTGTAACGGGAGTACCGGTCAATCGTGGGTATGAGGTCTGACCCCTGCTTGTAATCATAAATTTGGGCCGACTTCAGGTCTACTTTGTCAACGCCAATTTTTTTGGCCAGGGCAAATACCTCCGGTACCTGATGCTCGTTTGGCCGCACAACGAGGAACTGGAAAATCACGTGGGGTGTTTTTGATTTCAATTCCTTCCTCCAGCGCAGAACGTTCTTTGTACCCTCAATGACTTTGTCTATCTCTCCGCCAATCCGGTACGCCTCGTACGTCTCCTGGCTGGTACCGTCAATGGAAATAATCAACCGGTCCAGGCCCGACCTCACGGTTTCCCGCGCATGATCATCATTGAGGTAATGGGCATTGGTTGACGTGGCCGTATAAATTCCTTTTCCGGAAGCATATTGCACCATGTCCAGGAAACCCGGATTGAGATAGGGCTCACCCTGGAAATAAAAAGTCAGATAGGAAAGGGCCGGCGACAATTGGTCAATGACGTTCCTGAACATGTCGCCCTGCAGCATACCGGTTGGCCGGGTAAATGACCGGAGGCCGCTGGGGCATTCCGGGCAACGCAGGTTGCATGACGTGGTGGGCTCGATGGAAACGCTGATCGGCATGCCACGGTGAACATTATCGCCAAGGACGCGGGATGCCCAATAGCTTGACCATACCCGGGAGGCATTCCAAATCCGCACGGGAGTCTGTCTTGAAAGGATGTTGAACTGATCCTGGAGGGTTCCCGGCATGGTTTCAAAAGTACGTTCACTTCAGGAATTGTCTCTATCTTTAACCTGATAATTTCAAGAAGTCATGAAGTGTATCAAAACGCTGTTGCTGGTCTTCCTGCTGGTTTTTCATTTTGAAGCAAACAGCCAGCTGCCCATGTTGTCGGACCAGGCAGAGGTTTCCATCATCACGTGCGGACCGTGGCAAACGGAATTATATGCAGCTTTCGGTCACAGTGCCGTTCGTGTTTATGATCCTGCTCTGGGCCTGAACGAAGCCTACAATTACGGCGTTTTCGATTTTAACCAGCCCAATTTCTACCTGAACTTCGCCCGGGGCTTCCTGTACTACAAACTGGGCGTCTATTCTTATCCGGACTTCCGCGACTTTTACATCTATTATAACCGCTCGGTAACCGAACAGGTCCTTGACCTTACCCAGGAACAAAAGCAGGCAGTTTATCAATACCTGGAATGGAATGCCAAACCGGAAAATGAAACCTATCGCTACGACTATTTCTACAACAATTGCGCCACCAAGGTGCGCGACGTTTTTGCGGATGTGCTGAAAGATTCCGTACACTTTGACGGGTCATTCATAACCACGCAATACACCATCCGCGAACTCACCGGCCAGTATTTGCAATATCAGCCGTGGGGCGATCTGGGCATCGATATCTGCCTGGGACTGCCCATGGACAAACGGGCGGCTCCTTATGAGTACATGTACCTCCCCGACTACATCGAATCTTCTTTTGACCACGTGACGATCACGCGGAACGGCAACCGTATCCCGATTGTCAAAAGTAAGCAGCAGGTCTTTGTTTCCCGTCCCATGGAGATCAGCCTCAGCTGGTTTCATCCCTGGGTGGTGTTTGGGACTTTCCTTTTGGTTACCGCCAGTCTTTCCTTCTACGACTGGCGCCGCAGGAAATTGTCAAAGTGGTTTGATGTTGTCCTGTTTGGTACCACTGGTTTGCTTGGCATCTTATTGCTTCTCCTTTGGACTGCCACGGATCACAAAGCCGCAGCCAATAATTTCAACCTACTCTGGGCGCTGCCCACCCATATTTTGGTTTTAGGGATTGTCAGAAAGAAACTGGCTGCCTTCTATTCCAAATATTTTATGGTGGTGGCAGCGCTTTGCGTGTTGATGCTGACGGGCTGGGCATTGCTGCCACAACAATTGAATGTGTTCCTGGTGCCGGTAGTAGCAGCGATTGGAATCAGGGCGTTTGTAGCCTCGAGATTAATTAACTTGGCCACAGTCCCGGTGTAAAACCGGGACTGTGGCAAATCAAAAAATCAACAGCCTTCTGCCAATAGTGGCGGCGATTCGAGAAAAGTATTCGGGGCCTCGAGATAGATAAATACAGCCACAGATTACACAGATTACACAGATTAACACAGATTTGCAGGCTTCGCCTGCAGGTCATCTCTAATAGATCAGTCTTCGGTACTCCAGACTCTTGCGACCAAAATTAATAAGCAGGCCGATCGCACATCCTGAGACTTTTAGATAGTTGAGTGTTTGAGCTATGTGATCTCCGGCTAACCCATTCTCAGAAGCTTTGACCTTCAGGATTATTTTGTCCAGTATTACGAAGTCTGCATTGTACCGATGTCTAAGGAATTTCCCCTTGTAATCAATTAGAAATTGCCTTTCCCTTTCGAATGAATATTCCATTTCACCCAACTCAATTTCAATCGCATCCTTATAGACATTTTCAAGAAACCCATGTCCCAATATCCGATGCACATCCATACAAATACCTATGATTTCATAAGTTTCCTTCTTGAAAGGAAATGAATTCTGATCTGTGGCCATTTGTAAATTCCTGGCAACAAAATAGACTGTCGGAACAAAAGAATCACCTAAGCAGCAACACGGAATTCCAGATCGAATTGCAGTTATGGCGAATCAAGCCGCTGCGCGACTTCCATCTGAATTAATCTGTGCTCCCGGCTTTAAACCAGGACTGTAGAAAACTAAAAAATCAACAGTTGATGGTGCAATTGTTGCGGCGATTGGATTGAGGGCGTTTGTGGCCTCGAGATAGGTAAATACAGCTGGGATTACACAGATTTCCAGGCTTCGCCTGCCGCTCATTCTTTAATCCTTGAAGGTCATATTTAAGTGCTCCTGGCTACACCATCTGTGTTAATCTGTGAAATCTGTGGCAAACTAAAAAATCAACAGTTGATGGTGCAATTGTTGCGGCGATTGGATTGAGGGTATTTGTGGCATCGGGATTGACCAGGCGGGCCGCTGGCTTCTAGCGGCTGGCTACTAGTCGTTGATGCCCTAACAACCGATTCGCTGTGTGTGTGGAAACAAGCGGCCAGGTGCCAGTAACTAGCTTCAAATTGGCATCCATTACTACCCAGGCTTTTGTATGCTACATGTGTATTGGCCTATTGGCCGTGGCCGCCAGGCACGCTTCTTTCACCGCTTCCATGTAGGTCGGGTGGGCATGTGACATTCGCGACACATCTTCTGCGGAAGCGCGGAACTCCATCGCCACCACACCGGCAGCAATCATGTCCGCAGCCCTGGCGCCGATGATGTGGACGCCGAGAATTTCATCCGTATTCTTGTCGGCGAGGATTTTTACCAGTCCGTCAAGGTCCATGCTCGCGCGGGCGCGGCCCAATGCCTTGTAGGGGAAAGTACCCACCTTGTACGCTTTGCCATCAGCCTTGAGCTGCTCTTCGGTGTAGCCCACACTGGCTACTTCAGGCCACGTATATACCACACCGGGTATCAGCAAGTAGTTGATGTGTGGTTTCTGGCCTGCCAGCTGCTCGGCTACCATCACACCCTCCTCCTCAGCCTTATGGGCCAGCATCGTGCCGCGCACCACATCGCCAAGGGCGTAGATGTTTGGAACTTTTGTCTGCAGGTGGTCATTGACCGGTATCTGCCCCTTCACCGTTTCAATGCCTGCTTTATCTAATCCCAGGCCGTCGGTATACGGCCTTCTTCCCACGCTGACCAGGCAATAATCTCCTTTCAATTCGATCGCCGCACCCCCTGATTTGGGTTCTGCCTTCAGCGTGACTTCCTTTCCATTATTTGTAATTGCCGTCACTTTGTGGCCCAGGTAAAAGTCCATACCCAGTTTCTTCGTTGCCTTTTGAAGCTCTTTGCCCAACGTGCCATCCATGGTGGGAATAAGGCTGTCGAGAAACTCCACAACAGAAACTTTTGCACCTATCCTTGCATAGACTGATCCAAGCTCCATCCCAATCACGCCACCGCCAACAATGATCAAATGCCTGGGCACCTCTTTCAACTCCAGTGCCTCGGTGCTGGAAATTATACGCTTCTTGTCAAAAGGAGCAAACGGCAAGGCGGTGGGCTTGGAGCCAGTTGCGATGATGATGTTATCAGCGGTGATGGTGGTCTCCTTTCCGTCGCTGCCCGTGACCTTTATGGTATTCTTGTCAACGAATGAACCAATGCCTTTATGGATCTCGATCTTGTTCTTCTTCATCAGGAAGGCAATGCCCTCCACGTTGGCTTTAACCACCTCCCCCTTGCGCTTAATCATTTGACCGAGGTTGACCTTCGGCTCGGAAATTTCTATACCATGTTCCTTGAAGGTATGACCGGCGTTGTGGAAGTGTTCCGAGGAATCCAGCAGCGCCTTTGACGGGATGCATCCTACGTTCAGGCAGGTTCCGCCCAGGGTATCATACTTCTCGATGATCGCAGTCTTGAGGCCCAGCTGGGCACAACGAATCGCGGCAACATAGCCCCCGGGACCCGAACCAATGACGATAACATTGTATTGCATGACGTGATGATTAAATTGTTGAATGCGCTAAACGCCGAGGATCATTCTTCCCGGATCTTCCAGAAGTTCCTTGACCCTTACCAGGAAACTGACAGACTCCCGTCCATCAACGATCCGGTGATCGTAGGACAGCGCCAGGTACATGATGGGACGAACCACCACTTCACCATTCTTCACCACCGGGCGTTCCACAATGTTGTGCATGCCCAGGATCGCCGACTGCGGCGGGTTAATAATGGGTGTAGACAGCATGGATCCAAAAACACCACCATTGGTGATGGAGAAGGTACCCCCGGTCATCTCTTCAATGGACAGTTTGCCGTCGCGTCCACGGGTGGCCAGCCTGACCACTTCGGCTTCAATCTGTGAAAAGGTCAATGCCTCAGCATTGCGAATGACGGGTACCACCAGTCCACGTGGAGTGGAAACGGCAATGGAGACATCACAATAATCATGGTAGATCACTTCATCCTTGTCGATGGAAGCGTTCACCGCCGGAAATTCTTTCAGCGCCACACAGATGGCCTTGGTGAAGAATGACATGAATCCCAGTCCAACGCCGTATTTTTCCTTGAATTGCTCCTTGTATTTTGATCGCAGGTCCATGACCGGTTTCATGTCAACCTCATTGAACGTGGTGAGCATGGCGGTCTCATTCTTAACAGCCACCAACCTGCGCGCGATTGTCTTTCGCAGGGAAGTCATTTTTTCACGTCGCTCTCCGCGGCTCACACCGGAAGAAATAACGGGAGGTCCTCCGGGGGCCGTTGGTTTCGCCGGAGCGGCAACAGCCGGTTGTGCCTTCACGGCATCCTCCTTGGTTATCCTGCCGCCAACGCCCGAACCAGCCACCTGTCCAGCCACCATTCCTTTTTCATCCAGAATTTTGCCAGCGGCCGGTGATGGATGACCTGCAGCGTAATTGGCTGCACCCGGTGCCTGAGGCGATGCAGCAGGAGCGGCGGTCGCGGGAGGTGCCGCAGGAGCACCTTCCGTAATTTCAATCTTGCAAATCAATCCGCCGATCGGCAACGTTTCCTTTTCTTTGACTACGATGCGCAGTATTCCGTTTGCCTCCGCCGGGAGCTCAAACGTAGCCTTGTCTGACTCTACTTCGGCCAGTACTTCATCCAGCTTCACGAAGTCTCCATCTTTCTTGAGCCACTTGGAAAGCGTTACCTCTGTAATGGATTCTCCCACAGCCGGGACTTTCATTTCCTTAACACCCCCGGTAGCCTTCGCGGGCTGACTTGCCTTGGCAGCAGGAGCGGCAGCAGCAGGAGCGGCAGCAACCGGTGCTGCCTTTACCGCTGATATCCCGGATGATTCAATTTCACAAATCACCGCGCCAATCGGTACGGTCTCGCCCACTTGCTTGACGATCTTGAGCGCCCCAGCCTGCGGTGCTGTCAGCTCAAATGTTGCCTTGTCGGATTCCAGCTCGGCAATGATCTCGTCCAGCAGGACCAATTCTCCGTCCTTTTTCAACCAGTTGGCAATGGTCACCTCGGAAATTGATTCTCCGACAGTAGGCACTTTTACTTGAAAACCCATGTGTGTGTGTTTAATGGTTATGGCTGGCAGCCCTGTATTTAAATCTCAAAAGCCTGTGCGACTATTTTCTCCTGTTCGGCCTTGTGCACTTTAGAGAAGCCTGTTGCCGGTGAAGCACTGGCCTTCCTTGAAATGAAATCCATCTCCTGCTTCGGCAACATCCGCTGCATAAATGACAAGGGTCCCATGTTCGCAGGCTCTTCCTGAACCCACACGAGCTTAGCGCCTTTGTATTTCTTAAAGATGGCCTTCAGCTGGTTCTCCGGGAAAGGGTACAACTGCTCAAGCCTGACAATCGCTGTGTCCTTTACTTTTCTTTTGCCCTGTGCTTCCAGCAAATCATAATAAATCTTTCCCGAGCAGAGGAGCACCCTCTTCACATCTTTGGCCGTAGCGGCCTCATCATCCAGTATTTCCCTGAATGACCCGCTTGTAAATTCGCTGATGGGCGATACCACCAAAGGATGACGCAGCAATGACTTCGGCGAAAATACGATGCATGGTTTGCGGAAATGCCAGGTCACCTGCCTTCGGAGAAGGTGGAATATATTGGCCGGCGTCGTGGGGTTCACAATGATCATATTGTCTTCGGCAGCCAACTGCAAGAAGCGCTCCGGCTTGCAGCTGGAGTGCTCCGGCCCTTGTCCTTCGTAGCCATGCGGCAGCAACATCACGAGTCCGTTCTGACGCTGCCATTTGGATTCAGCACTGGTGATAAATTGGTCAATCATCACCTGGGCACCGTTTACAAAATCCCCAAACTGTGCCTCCCACAAGACAAGCGCATGAGGTGTGGACATGGCATAACCATATTCGAAGCCCAGCACACCAAATTCGGAAAGCAGGGAATTGTAGATGTTAAATGGCTGCTGTTCTTTTTGGATGTGATCCAGGGCGCAATAGGGCGCGTTGGTGTTTGCATCGAAGAAATAGACGTGCCGGTGGGAGAACGTTCCGCGTTTCACATCTTGTCCGGACATCCGCACCGGAACATTTTCACACAAGAGCGAACCGTAGGCCAGCAATTCGGCTTCTGCCCAGCCTAACATTTTGGTTTCAAAAAAGGCCGCCTTGCGGTCCTTGAGGAGTTTCTCGATCTGCTTGAGGGGCTTAAAGCCGTCCGGAATGCTGGTCAGGGCCTTGCCCACCTTGTCAAGGGCGGCCTGCTTGATTCCCGTTTCAGGAGATTTCTCAAAATCCACTGGCTTTGCCTTGTGCATCCTCTCCCATTCCTTCTCCACGTTCTGTGTCTTGTACGGCAGGGGCTTCTGCTTGACTTCATTCAGCCGGTCTTGCAGCTGGTTTCTGAAATTCTTGTCCATCTCGTCAGCCAGTGCAGCATCCACGTCTCCGCGCTCGATCAGTTTCTTCACATACACTTCCCGCGGATTGGGATGTTTTGCGATCAGGTTGTAGAGTTGGGGCTGCGTGAACTTGGGCTCATCACTTTCATTGTGGCCGTGGCGGCGGTAGCAGACCATGTCGATAAAAATATCCTTTCCAAACTTCTGCCGGTATTCAACCGCGAGTTTGGAACAAAAGGTGACCGCTTCAGCATCATCGCCATTAACATGAAGGACAGGTGCGTCAATGATCTTGGCAACGTCAGTACAGTAGATGGCTGTGCGCGCATCTTTGTAATCCGTGGTGAACCCCACCTGGTTATTGATGACAAAGTGAACCGTGCCGCCGGTGGTATAACCCGGAAGTCCGGACATCTGGGCTACTTCGTAGACAATGCCCTGACCTGCAGCGGCCGCATCGCCGTGGATGAGGATGGCCATGGCCTGGGAGACGTCACTGCTATATTCGTCATCAATCTGTCCACGCGTGTACCCAACAACAAGGGGGTTGACCGCTTCGAGGTGTGATGGATTGGGTGTCAGCTTGACATAGATCTTCTTTCCGGAGGGGGTATTGAGCTGGCTGGCGTAACCCAGGTGGTACTTCACATCACCATCACCCATGGTCGCATCCGGGTTGACGTTCCCTTCAAATTCCGTGAATATCTGTTCGTAGGTCTTTTCCAGGATATTGGTCAGCACATTGAGCCGCCCGCGGTGGGCCATGCCGATCACCACTTCCTTTACACCGAGTTCGGCCGACTTGTTGATGATCGTATGCAGGGCCGAGATGGTGTTTTCTCCACCCTCCAGGGAAAATCGCTTTTGGCCAAGAAACTTGGTGTGCAGGAAATTCTCAAATACGACAGCCTCATTGAGCTTGGAGAGCACGTCCTTCTTTTCCTCGATCGAAGGGTTGTATTGATAGTACTCCTTTTCGCACTTTTCCAGGAACCAGTCGAAGATGGCCATGTTTCGGATGTAGCCATATTCAAAACCGATCGTACCCACGTAGACCCGCTCCAGCTTCTCGATTATTTTCCGGAGCGTGGTCCTGGCCAATCCGATTTCGACAGCCACATCAAATTCCAGATCAAGGTCCGCATCAGTCAATCCATAGGATTTGTGATCCAGCGTGACATGGTGGTCTCTGCGGGCCCTGACAGGATTCGTATTGGATCTCAGGTGTCCCCGGGAACGGTAGGCGTGGATGAGTGTCCGCACCCTGGTTTCCTTGATGGATGTGCCGTCATCCTGGCCGGCATGCCCATTGTCGCCAAACCGGGCCTGGGAAAAGTCATACCCTTCAAAGAACTTCCTCCATGTGCCATCCACGGATTCAGGGTCGCTTTTGTAACTTTGGTAGAGCTGGTCCAGGTAGCCGACATCAGCATTCGAGATATAGGAGAATTTGTCCATAGCCAATAGGGTAAGGAAACAAATGTAAACCGTGGCCCAAACAATAAAAAATCTAATACTCGCTTATTAGATTATTTAAGTATCAATATCTTTGGCAACCTTTTGGAGGAGCCATTGCCAAAAAGCCAAAATCCATTACCTTTGCGATCCTTTAATAAACGGACGAGTTCCAACCTTTAAAAACAAAGAAAAATGGCAGTAAAAATCAGGCTGGCCCGCAGAGGCCGCAAGAAACTGGCGAGATACGACGTAGTCGTCGCCGACGCACGCTCCCCCCGGGACGGCAAATTCATCGAGAAAATCGGTACGTACGACCCGCTGACCGTACCCGCTACGATTGACATCAAAGAAGACCGTGCATTCAGCTGGCTCATGAATGGCGCACAACCCTCCGATACCGTGAAAGCCATGCTTTCCTACCGTGGGATTATGTTGAAGAAACACCTCCAGATTGGCGTTGTGAAAGGTGCCATCTCCCAGGAGGCCGCTGATCAGAAGTTGGCCGAGTGGAAGAAAACAAAGGACGAGAAGATCGAGTCCAAGCGCGAAAAAGTTTCTAAGACCAAACTTGATGTTGCCAAAGCCCGCAAGGAAGCTGAAGTCAAGATCAAAGAAGCACGTGCTGAGGCCATCCGCAAGAAGGCTGAAATTGCCGCTGCCGCACCGGTGGCCGCTGTTGAGGCAGAAGTTGCACCCGCTGCTGAGGCCGCACCCGCGGTTGAAGGCGAAGCACCTGCCGCAGAAGCACAGGCTTAATCATTACAGACCCTTATCATACCAGCACGCATGCCGTGTTGGTATTTTTTTTTATGGAGATCAGCGACTGTTTCAAAATAGGTTATGTGGCGAAGACCCACGGTCTGAAGGGGGAAGTAACCATCGTACTTGGACAGGAATGCCCGGACCTTACTTCTGTAAAATCGGCCTGGCTGGACAGGGCCGGTCAGCTTATCCCCTATTTCATAAACGCCGTGTCGCTTAAAGGGGACAAGGCCTTCGTAAAGCTGGAGGACGTCAATACCGCGGAAGCTGCTTTAGCCCTGAAAGGATGCAGCCTTTATCTCCCGATGAAAGAACGACCCAAGCTGGCCCGTGGTGAATTTTACAATGATGAGGTAATCGGATTTGAGGTTGTGGATGACACAAAAGGCCATTTGGGCCAGGTGAGCGAGGTTTTTGAACAGGGTCCAAACAGGCACCTGATTCTCTTCCAAAATACCAAAGAAATCATGATCCCTGTGAATGGGCCCTTTATCAAAGGAATCAACAAGACGAAGAAGAGAATTTCGGTGGATCTACCCGATGGCTTCCTCGACATTTAGGAGTTAGCATTTTAGTAACTTTCATAAAATGCGAATCGACATCATTACCTGCCTGCCGCGCCTGCTGGAGAGCCCCTTCAATGATTCCATTCTGAAACGCGCCCAGGAGAAGAACATTGTCACTGTATCCGTTCACGACCTGAGGGATCATACCGTGGATCACCATCGCCCCACGGACGACTACGCATTCGGCGGCGGTGCCGGTATGGTCATGATGATTGAGCCCATTGACCGTTGCATCTCAGCCTTGAAAGCTGAACGGTCCTATAATGAAATCATTTACATGAGTCCTGATGGTGAATTGCTGACGCAGTCCATCGCCAATCAAATCAGTCTTCAGCAGAACCTCATCATCCTGTGCGGGCACTACAAAGGCGTTGACGAGCGTGTTCGTGAACACCTGATCACCCGGGAAATCAGCATCGGTGACTACGTCCTGTCGGGAGGAGAACTGGCCGCGGCAGTCCTTGCGGACACGGTCATCCGGCTGCTGCCCGGGGTACTCTCAGATGAATCCTCTGCCCTCACCGATTCCTTCCAGGATGGGCTGGTGGCATCCGTACAATACACCCGGCCGGCGGAATACCGTGGCTGGAAAGTGCCCGATGTACTGCTCTCGGGCGATCAGCTCAAAATCGAGAATTGGAAGCATGACAATGCCCTGGAGAGGACCAAAAAAAGGCGCCCAGGCCTTCTGGAGGGGAATTAGGGCTCATCAGACACCTCCAAGGTGTCAGACGCGTACATATTCACTTGATTTCACTTTGCCCCTTGCTGACTGGCCCGTCTTTTCTATATTTGCAGTCCATTTTTAAATGACACGGACTATGGCCGACTTAATCAAGATAGCAGAGCAGGAATTGGCAGGAAAAAGGGCAAATCACCCGGATTTCAAGCCTGGAGATACCATCAATGTTCACGTTAAGATCAGCGAAGGAAACAAGGAACGTATCCAGCAATTCCAGGGCGTAGTCATCTCCAGAAGGGGCAAAGGCACCAATGGCGAGATGTTTTCCGTTAGAAAAGTATCCAACGGAGTAGGCGTAGAGCGCATTTTCCCGGTGGTAAGCCCCAGCATCGACAAGATCGAATTTGTGAAAGCCGGTAAGGTGAGAAGGGCCAAACTGTACTACATGAAAGGCCGCCAGGGCAAGGCAGCGAGGATCAAAGAAAAATTCGCAAGCGTCGCGGAAAAGGCGTAGCGCTTATATTGGAATATCCAAAAAAAGCCCGTTCTGGTTTCAGAACGGGCTTTTTTATTGTCTTTCGGCATGATGGATGTTGTTGGAAACCATAGCCTCCGGGCCTATATTTGCCTTCCTCTAAAAGTATAAAATATGTCAAAAAACAACATTGCAGCACTTCTTGGCGCAGATGCCGACATGCTGTTGAACTATAAAAGCAAGACCGTTTCCAAAGAGCAGATTCATGCTCCTAACCCCCAATTCGTAGATCAGGTTTTTGCTCAATCCAACCGCAACCCGCAAGTGTTGAGAAGCCTGCAGGCCATCTTCGGCAGCGGCCGCCTGGCCAACACCGGCTTTGTATCCATCCTTCCGATCGACCAG
Organism: Cyclobacteriaceae bacterium; assembly: GCA_043744235.1. Classification (GTDB taxonomy): domain Bacteria; phylum Bacteroidota; class Bacteroidia; order Cytophagales; family Cyclobacteriaceae; genus ELB16-189. The sequence continues at coordinate 45,850 of JAYTVB010000003.1, forward strand.
GGAATCGAGCATAGCGGCGGCGCTTCCTTCGCCAAGAACCCAATCTATTTCGATCCTGAAAATATTGTCAAACTTGCCATCGAAGGCGGCTGCAACGCGGTTGCCACTACCTTTGGAACACTGGGATTTGTTTCCCGCTCGTATGCGCACAAGATTCCCTTCATTGTCAAGATCAATCACAACGAGCTGCTCACGTACCCGAACAAGGCCGACCAGATCATGTTCGGTTCCGTTCGCGACGCCTGGAACCTTGGCGCCGTAGCCGTTGGCGCAACCATTTATTTCGGATCCGATCAGTCGTCAAGGCAAATCATTGAAGTAGCCAAAGCCTTTGAGGAGGCGCACAACTTGGGCATGGCCACCATCCTGTGGTGCTACATCCGCAACAACGCATTCAAGAAAGACGGCGTCGATTACCACGCTTCTGCTGACCTCACGGGCCAGGCCAACCACCTCGGCGTAACCATCCAGGCAGACATCATCAAACAGAAACTTCCAACCAACAACGGCGGCTTCAAGGCACTCAATACCGGCGGCAGCAGTTATGGAAAACTGGACGAACGCATTTACACGGAGCTGACCAGTGATCATCTAATCGATCTGTGCCGCTACCAGGTAGTGAACTGCTACATGGGCCGTGCAGGATTGATCAACTCAGGAGGCGAATCAAAAGGGGCCAGCGACATGGCAGAAGCTGTTCGCACTGCGGTGATCAACAAGCGCGCCGGTGGCATGGGATTGATTTCCGGAAGAAAATCCTTTCAACGCCCCATGAAAGAAGGCGTAGAGATTCTGAATGCCATCCAGGACGTATACCTGGACAAGGGCATCACATTAGCCTAACGTCAACACTTTAACACGTCAACACTTTAACACATCAGCACCTGATAGATGCCTTGGTTCAAACGCACTGATAAAGGAATCCTGACACCAACAGAGGCCAAACGGGAAGTACCCGATGGCCTCTGGTTCAAGTCACCCGCCGGCAAGATTGTTCACACCCGTGAGCTCAAGAACAATGCTTACGTGGTTCCCGAAGAGGAGTACCATGTCAAGATTGGCTCAAAGGAGTATTTTGAAATACTGTTTGACGACGACAAGTTTACCGAGCTGGATGAGAACATGGAGTCTGCAGACCCATTGACGTTTGTGGACACACGGCCGTACCCGAAGCGGATAAAAGAATCGCAGGCCAAGACCGACCTGAAAGATGCGGTTCGTACCGGTTACGGCAAAATGAACGGGCTGGATATCACCATCGCCTGCATGGACTTCATCTTCATCGGAGGTTCCATGGGATCGGTGGTGGGTGAGAAAATAGCCCGCGCCATGGACCATAGCCTGAAGCACAAGATTCCTTTTCTGATGATATCCCGTTCCGGTGGGGCGCGCATGATGGAAGCCGGCCTGTCGCTGATGCAGATGGCCAAGACTTCCGCCAAGATTGCCCTGCTGGACCAGGCCCGGATTCCTTACATCTCCCTGCTGACTGATCCTACTACCGGTGGTGTAACTGCATCCTACGCCATGCTCGGCGATTTCAACATTGCTGAACCAGGTGCGCTGATTGGCTTTGCAGGCCCACGCGTTATCCGCGAAACCATCGGCAAGGACCTACCGGCTGGATTCCAAAGCGCAGAGTTTGTGCTTGACCACGGGTTCCTTGATTTTATCATAGACCGCCGTAACCTGAAGAGCAGGCTGACGACGCTGCTGAAGATGCTGCAGTAGTCCGGTTGCTTCCGATTTTCGCAGAAAGGACCCGACGTCTCCAGACTCTTTGCTTCCAGCCGGTGTTGTCACCGGCTTTCAATTTTGATGCCTTGCCGTCCGCCAGCGAACAATTCATCCCCATTCCGGACGCGGCAAATTCGAAAATCCCCCGAATACAATCCGAATAGGCATTTTTTGATGGCATAGGTCTTGTGGTTAAACCGACCTTTAACCGAACTACATGCTGAGTAATTACATCAAAGTGGCAATCAGGAACCTCCTCCGCCAGCGCATCTATACCATCATCAACATCCTGGGCCTTTCGGTGGGCATCGCCAGTGCGCTGCTGATCACACTGTACGTTCAATATGAATTCTCCTATGACAGGTTTTTCGCCAACGCCGACCACATCTACAAGATCGCGCTGGAACGAAAATACCCCAATCACTCAACCTTCTACGCCGTCATACCCCACTCTTACAGTGAGGCGATCCAGCAGGACCTTCCGGAAGTAAAACAGGTCACGCGCCTTGCCCCCCCGAACAACAACGTCCTCGTAACCTACAAGGATGCACGGGGAGAAGCCAAATCATTTGAAGAAAATTTTGTCGCCGCCGCGGATTCCAATTTCTTCACGTTTTTCAACATCCCCTTTGCCAGGGGCAGTGCAGCCACCGCCCTGAAAAACCCCAATGACCTCGTGATTACAGAGGCTACCGCCATCCGGTATTTCGGCGCCGAAGACCCCATTGGAAAAACGCTGGATTTTTTCGGCGGATCCTTCAAGATCACCGGTGTCTGTCAGAACATACCCGAGAATTCACACTTCAAGTTTGATTTTGTCGGGAACCTCGCGTTCATACCATTCTACAAGCAGATTAATTACACCGGCTTCTCGGCCCATGCATACCTCCAGCTCGCAGAAGGACATTCCTACAAGTCCGTTGAATCCAAGTTTCCGAAACTCGTCGATACGTATGCCGCCGCCCAGATTGAGCGGGACCTTGGCAAGTCATGGGCGGATTATAAAAAGGAGGGAAACGGCTACCGCTATTTTCTGCAGCCCCTCACCTCGGTGCACCTGGATCCCACGAACCTCGAAGCCAAAATGGAACCCGGCGGAAACCTGGAATTTATCTACTTTCTCATGTGCGTGGCCCTGTTGCTGGTGGTCATCGCCTGCATCAATTTCATGAACCTGGCCACTGCCCGTTCAGCCGAAAGGGCGCGCGAAGTGGGTGTTCGCAAAACCATGGGTTCCATGAAAGGACAGCTGGTGATCCAGTTTCTTGCTGAATCAATTTTGATCAGCCTGGTGGCCACTGGCCTGGCGGTGGTCCTCATGGAGTTGGCGCTTCCCTTCTTCAGCCAACTCACCGAAAAGAACCTCTCCCTTCAATTCAATGCGATGATGGTGGCGGGACTTCTTGGAGTGGCCTTGCTGGTAGGCTTTTTGGCCGGTTCTTACCCTGCTTTCATGTTGTCCGGATTTGATCCTGTAGTCGTGATGAAAGGGGCTTTTACGGGAACCCGGAAAGGGGCCTGGCTCAGGAACGGTCTCGTCGTTTTTCAATTTACCATCTCGATCATTCTCATCGTAGGCACGCTCGTGGTGCAAAGGCAGCTGCAGTACATCCAGGGCAAATCGCTTGGTTTTGACAAGGAACAAATGCTGGTGGTGGAGCGGGCCTTTGCACTGGATGCACAGAAGGCCAGGACCCTTATCGATGAAGTGCGTCGCCTGCCCCAGGTGAGCGCCGCCGCAGGCTCTTCTTCCTTGCCGGGCCGACAAGGGGATTTCTTTGGTGCATTCTTCCAAGCGGAAGGATCTTCTGAAATCCTGACTGTCAAGTCCATGGTTATCGCCGACGAAATGGCCGAGACCCTTGGCCTCGAACTGGAAGAAGGAAAATGGTTTTCCCGGGAAACCAACGATTCGCTGAATGTAGTGCTCAATGAAACTGCCGTGAGAACCATGGGACTGAAGGATCCTGTTGGAATGAAACTCTCCAGCGTTCAGCGCGGGCGCGACGGCAACGTTACCCTGTTCTATACGATTATAGGCGTGGTCAGGGACTTTCATTTCCAGTCGCTGCGCGACCAGATTACTCCGCTGGTGATACAAAATTCAGAAGCCTTCCAGGGCAACATTGGCTACCTTATGGCGCGCATCAGGCCGGGGGAGTACGCTGCGGCTATCGCAGGCATCGAATCCAGGTGGAAAGCCATCGCACCGGAGCAGCCCTTTCACTACGTCTTCCTGGATGAGAACTTCAATACCAATTACAAAGCAGAACGACAGTCGGGGCAATTGTTTGCTGTATTTGCTGGCCTCGGCATCCTGGTGGCTTGTGTGGGGTTATTCGGGCTCTCGGCTTATACGGCACACCTGCGCACCAAAGAGATCGGCATAAGAAAAGTGCTGGGCGCGTCCGTCAGCGGCGTAGTCATGCTGCTGGCCAGGGATTTTACACGCATGGTATTGATCGCATTCGCAATTGCCGTTCCGGCCGCCTGGTACCTCATGCGGTTGTGGCTGGAGGAGTTTGCCTATCGCATCGAATTGTCAGCGGGCGTTTTCCTGCTGGCAGGTGCGATCACGATCCTCATTGCCTGGATCACGGTCAGTTTTCAGACGGTTAAGGCAGCCATACTCAATCCGGTAAGGTCGTTGAGGTCTGAATGATATTATCTTGCCTTGGGCTGGTGTTGTCACCAGCCCGGTTCCAAACTAATTAAGAATCTCGAGTCGCCCTGAAACAAATACGCAGACATACCATTGACACTCTAAGTATGAGAAGCATCTTCAATTCAGACTTGCGACGAAGATTAGGGTGTGGCCGGTGACAACACCGGCCAGAGGCAATTCTCCACAACAAGCGCTGGGGCTTTGATTTGAGGTTCTGGTACGGCGACAAAAACCAGCCAGAGGCAACGCGCACTGCCTTCAGCTGGTGTTGTCACCAGCCTGGTTCCAAACTAATTGAGAATCACGATTCACGCTGAATCAAATTCGGAGACAAACCCTTTGAGCTTCCTGCTATGAGGGGGTTGTCCAGTGCAGGCTTTCGACGAAGCCTGGGTCGTGGCCGGTGACAACACCGGCCAGAGGCAATCCGGTAAGGTCGTTGCGATCTGAATGATTGCCTGCGGCAGGGCAAGGTAATTATGAAGAACCCATCTTCAGCCACAAAAAAAGCCATCCCTTGCGGGGATGGCTTTTTTCAAATGGCCGGTGATTACACCGTCCGGAGACAATACTACTTACTAACGTGAACCTGTGTAGGTATATGTCTCATTAAAGCTGGTTCTGGGTGTCAACCCCAGGGAAGGTTGATCCATGAAGTACTTAATCTTGAGGGTTTTCGTTGCCGCATCCCATTTGTTTATACCTGACGGGTCAAGTCGGGCCTGACGGGTATTGGCAGCCGGCGCAAAGTAGTTAAACACCGAAGTTACTGCATCCGTGGCGGGATCAAAATTGATTACCACCCCGAATGTTCCATACGAGGACAATCCACCACCGTTTAGAATGAGGTGACGGATCACAAAACCGGCATCGTTGTCATACAAAATCACCTGACTCGCACCGTTTGTCACCAGGGCGGTCTTCCAAGGCGAGTAACCCGTGAGGGCTGCATTAGCCACATCTACCATTGTTCCTGTCATCTTGTAGAGTCCATCATACTTATTCTTGAGTTGAATATACAAGAGGATCGATTTGAAGTTATCCGAAACCACCGCCCTTGAATCGCCGCTCACCGAAGCGATGCTGAGCGGAAGGCAATATTTGGCTGTCAGGCTCATGGCGGCAGAATTAAACACGATACCCAAATCACCATCCAATTTGCCCTTCTTTATCGGAACATCCAGGGATGCAATCGTATAGAGGTTGGAAGGAAGCAGGATGAAGGGAGTGAATTTTGCCGGATCTACCGTACCATTGGCAAGAGTATCTCCTTTCGCCTTGGCCTCCTTAATCAGCTGGTTATTGTAGGCATCGACGGCCGCCTGTCCGTCCATCTGCATGGTGACGACCAGATCCGATGACGCACCTCCCACGGTAACGGTAACCGGAAGGGGTTCCGCAGCGGAAATCTGAATGGCTGCGGAGTACCTGCCGTTCTGCGCCCCAAAGAGCGATACGACCGGCCGCAAATTGGCGCTCTTTGTAAGTTCCGTGTATCCTTTGTCATCCAAGCAGGCATACAAGCCCAGGATTGAAAAGACTACGGCAAAATAGGTTAATAGCTTTTTCATAGTTGTTTTCGATTAATTCATCCAAAATATCTTACTCGTCATCTGGTTGATGGATCCCTGCGCGGTAACGTTAACCGCGTTGCTGCTGTACTCACTGAGCGGATACAACAAACGAACAGGCTGCTGGTTTCCAAACAAGGCCCTGGTAGACAGTGGAACAGCCGGAACACCGGTTCTTCTGTATTCTGTCCATGCTTCGAAACCGCTGTAGTTGGCCAGCGCAATCCATTTTTGAATGCGAATGGCTGTCAACTTGTTCACGGATGAGGCAAAACCAACATTATCGACTGCTTGCGTAAAGTAAGTCGTTGCAGCAGCGGCGGCGCTGGGCACCCCCAGCTGAGTAAATGACTCAGTAATACCCGCTTCATAAAGCACCTGAGCGGTCTTATCGCTGACCAGTAATCCACGCTGAACTGCCTCAGCCTGAAGGAAGAAACTCTCTGCAGCAGTCATGAGAACCATGGGCCTTTGATACAGGGTAGAAGCAGCGACGCCGGCATCCTGGGGAATGAAGGATGGTCCAAAGCCAGACACTTTGGTATAGATGTATACGTCATTGCCCTCACCAAAAGGAACCCCTACATGACCACCGCCCGCCGTTGGGGTGTAGGCCAACCGGTCAATGCGCGGATCAAAATTGTTCTTGAGGTTATCAACGAAGAACTTGCTGTAGCAATAGAAATCATGGTTTCCAGAGCGTGCATCGGCCGAAGTGTATCCGTAGTTTTCATAGAACGGACTCATCTTTCCACCCGTCTTCAAATATCCCGGAGTAGACAAAACACTTTCTCCTGCACCCAGGAAGTTGGCGCTGGAACCGGTGAACCCGGCTTTTGCCATTTCAGTCGCAACAAACGCCTGACGGTCGGCAACACCAGAAATCCTCAACAGCATTCTCAATTTGAGTGTCTTGGCAAACTTGATCCATTTGGCGGTATTGCCACCAAAGTAGATGTCATTTGTGGCGGCACTTGCATTGGTTGCGTCGATGGGCAGGCTGAGGTAACCAATGGCCTGATCCACTACGGTAAACAAACTGTCGTAGACAGCCTTGCCATCGTCATACTTCGGCTGAATGGCCAGTGTACCTTTCAATGCATCCCGGTAGGGAACGTTGTTGTAGGCATCCACCAAAATCTGGTAGTTGTAAGCCTTCATCACGAGGGCCATACCGGCGATCGATTTCTTACCGGCCTTCAACGCTTCCGATCTGATGTACTCATAGTCAGACAAGTTATCGTAAGGACCTGTCCATATACCTGTTCTGAAAGTGGTGGTGATGTCATAGGTCTTCTCCGGGTTAAATCCGGAAACCGATCCTGAAGGGGACCACTGTCCTGCCCAGAACGCGCCGATCTCATGATGCACCAACCGTCCTGCGGTTGCGTTGAGGGCGTTGGACAATACCAGTTCTGGTGTTGCCGAAACGGCCTGGTTCGGGTTCTTGTTTATATCCAAATAATCTGCGCAGCCGCCGATAACGAAGCCTGCGAGGACTATTGATAAGCTAATATACTTTTTCATAGTTGTGTCTTTATGCGATTATAGGCCTAGAATGTAATCGATACATTGAAACCATACGTCCGGGTAGGCGGGGTCTGTGCCGTGCTGTTCAAACCAACCGCGTTTGAGGTACCCAGGGCAAATTCCGGATCAGTGTAAATATTTCCGCTCGGAACGAACGTGAACAGGTTCCTTCCGACAAAGCCGATGGATGCTGCATTGAGGAATTTGGTCTTGGCAAGCATGCTGCTGGGAAGTTCCCAGGTGATGGCCACCTCGCGGATCTTCCAGAAGGCCGCACTCGTTACAAAGTTCTCACCAACGGTTCTGAGGTTGGTGTCCCATGCGCCGAGGCCGCCGTCCTGAACAGCCACCGAAGTATTGGCTACATAATTGCCAGTGGTCTCATCTTTATATGAGGAGTTCGGGAACACAAAGCGCTCACGATCGTAGGCAGTGGTAGCAGCCGATGTACCGGTAAACCACATGGAGCTGGCCAGTCCGTGATAAACAACATAACCGCCGCGGTATTCAGCCAAAGCAGAGAGGGTAACACCCTTGTACCTCAAGCTGGTGTTGATTCCTAGTTTGTGTCTTGGGTTCAATTGTCCCTGGATAGTCAAGTTAGCATCCTTCAAAGGATAACCGGTAAGCCGGTCAACCACTACCCTGCCCTGAGGGTCGCGCGCATAGGATACGGTTTTCAGCACCGGATACTGCTGACCGATTTCAGCAAATACCTGTCCCAAACTTGCATCTCCGGTCAAGCCAAAGAAGTTTGAAATGTTGATGTTTTTCAAATCTCCGTACAAAGAAGTTACCTGGTTGTCCAGGTTTGCATAATTCGCTCCAATCACCCACTTGAAGTTGGCAGTTCTGATTGCTGTGGCCTTCAGGGTCACTTCAAAACCGTTGTTCTTCATCGTTCCTGCATTGACATAAGCATTTGAGTAACCGGTGGAACCGGCGATATCAATACGAACTGTTTGGTTAGTGGTTTCCTGGGTATAATAAGCCAGTTCAAGGTTTATTTTGCTGTCCAGGAAAGACATGTCTGCACCCACTTCATAGGAGTTGGTGAACTCCGGCTTCAGGTTTGGATCAAAGAAAGTGTTACCCAATGAAAAACCAGCAAGGCTTCCGTAGGGGAATCCGCCACCCGTGTTAAACACGTTCTGCAGCTGGTAGGGATTCACGTTTACGTTACCCACCTTGGAAGCAGATGCCGTCAACTTCAAATAGCTGAGGATATTATTGTCCTTCAGTGAGGGAATGGCGTCTGTTGCCACGAAGGAGATGTCTGCACCGGGGTAGAAGAAGCTGTTGTTCTCCTTGGACAGGGTCGAATAAACATCCGACCGGCCCGATACGTGGAGGAACAAGTAGTCTTTGTAACCCACGTTCAGGTCACCATACGTACCGATGAGTCTTCTCTGCGAAAAAGAGTCTCCAAATGCCGGCTCACCAACCCGGTTACCCGCATTGTAAGTACCTGGAATAACGAGCGAATTGGCACCTGTAGCCACAAACCTGGAATATTCATCGCGCACCGTATTACCCAGGATAAGCGTTGTGTTGAAATCTCCGAATTTCTTCTTGGCCGAGAGGAGGAAGTCCTGGACAATACGATTGGAATTCGTAATCTGGGCTATGGAAGAGCCCGTGATGTCCTGGGCGGCAATGTATTTCCCGGAAGCCTTGGCGAACGAATTGTAGGTAAACTTCTCCGTTGTAAACTTGGAATCGGTTACGGTATTGGTTACACCCAAACGATACATGGCGCTCAGCCAATCGGTAAACTGATACTCCAGCTGAATGTTACCAACCAGTGTACCTACTTTCGTTTTCTCCCGGTTGATGTCCTTTTCCATAAAAGGGTTGCGGTAGTAATCGTTGTAGTAGTTGTTCGGGTTGGCGTAGTTCATTGACCCGTCCCCATTCTTGTAAGGCCTCCAGTTTGAATAGGTACTGGCGGGAACCTGACCGGTCTGGTTCAGGAGCAGGAAGTAGAAGTCCGCGGTAGACCGGTCTACATCCCGGTTGGAATAGCTGAGGTTAAAGCTTGTTTTGAATTTATCAAATGTTCTTCCCGCGTTCATACGCACAGTGGTTCTACGGCTGTTGTCACCGGGAACAATACCGCTGGTATTCGCATCCTGAAGAGAAATGAAATAACTGCTGACCTTGTCGCCGCCGGAAAGAGAGATGTCATTTTGAACGGTTGTTCCCGTGTTGAAAGACTTCTTCTTCTCATCTGACCGGTCAACATAGGTGGCCTTCTGGATGGTCCCGTCTTCGAGGGTTCTTCCCAGGTCTACGACTGATCCATCGTACTTCGGTCCGTAGGATTGATTTTCAAATGGGATATAGATGCGTGAATATTGTTCTGTTCCTGATCCAAATCCGGTATTGAATTTCGGCATGAAGTTGATGTTCTCCGCATACGATGTATTGGAGAAAGTCACTTTCGCTGCCTGGTTCAGGCCCTTCTTGGTGGTAATGATGATTGCACCGTTGGAAGCATCGGCACCGTACAAAGCGGCCGCATTTGCGCCTTTCAGCACGCTCACGTTGTCAATATCATTCGGGTTCAATGAATTGATCACATCGATGGGAACCTGCGTTCCATCCACGACAATCAGCGCCTGGTTATCGCCCGTGAAGGAGCGGTTACCGCGAAGCGTGATGCGGGTGGTGGGGTTCACACCGTTGTTCACCGTGTTGATCTGAAGACCGGCCACCTTACCAGAAAGAGCGGTTGCCACGTTGACGGCGCGCGCCTGGTTCAGTTCTTCCGTCCTCACCTTGCCCACGGAGTAACCGAGGGACTTGGCTGACTTTTCGATACCAAGGGCAGTCACGACCACTTCGGCCAGCTGCTGCACATCGGATGCCAGCTGTACATCGATGACCGTACGGTCACCGACAGGAATTTCCTGCGTGGCCAATCCAATAAAAGAAAACACCAGGGTACCACCTGATGCGGGAACGCTCAAGCGGAAGTTTCCATCAACATCCGTTACCGTTCCGTTCGTTGTGCCTTTCAGCACCACGTTTACGCCAGGCAAAGACGACCCGTCTTCCGGCGAGGTCACTTTCCCTGAAACGTTTCGTTCCTGCGCCCAGGCGGAGCTGAGTGCAAACACGAATGAGAAGCACACTAGTAAAAACTTCTTCATAGAGTTTAGTTTAGTTAGAAAATTAGGTTAGGCTAACCCCCGTTAGGGAATTAGAGGGTTAAAAATAGGAGTATTTTATATAAAAGACAATGACTTGTCAGCAGAAGCATAACCATTTGATTATCAACATATAAGATTGTGACTCTTGCTATCTCAAGCAACAGTCATTTTACCATTTGTCCCAATTGAAGCCGGAAAACCAAAAAAAGCCTCCCTGGTATAACCAAGGAGGCTTTGCAACAAGAATATTTTACTGATTTACTGTTTCGTGAGGGTCAGGCACACCCTTCTTGTCCAGGTGCAATAACCGCTGCCTCTTCCATACTCATCGCAGTCATCATCAACGTTGATGCTGAACACATCGCCGGGGTTGGTACCGAGGATATCAGTCCGAAAAACCCCACGGCTGGGTGTGGTGAATTGCGGCAATCCGGGCTTCAATGCTGAGGTACCGCCAAAAGTACCAGTACCGGGCGTAACCCAATACAACTGACGCTTGCTGCTGCAGCTCAGGGTCGAGTTGCGGAGCGGAACAAAAACAGTTCCCAAGTTCGCTGTTGTGGCCCCTGTGAACCCCAAGCCATTGGGAGGAGCTGTGTTCATGATACCAACCGTGCCAGCTGACAATCCAGGGGACGTCGACTCCAGGTTAATTCTCATGGTCACCGTTGAACCGCGGTAAGTGACTGTAAATTCACGCTCGCTGGAAAGGCCGCCTGCTGGAACGGACAGGGTAACCACCTGATTTGGGAACAATACCTGGTTCATGTAGGCTGGAAATGCAGTCTGATGCAGGGAAACCGAATGGTTGGGGGACCAGATGGACACCTGCTTCAGGCCATAGGTTCCGACCCATGAGTTTGCAAGCAGTGAACGAACAGTAATCGTCCTTTGGGACGGAGCGTTATAGAATACGCCCGTTGCGAGGTTTGTACTGTTGTTAATCTCAATGGCAGGATTTGTTCCCTGAATGTTGGTTACAGACCATCTCCTTCCATCTTTCAGCACCATCACCCAACGATACACAATCTGGTCAGCCGCGGCATAGGCAGCCGGGGGGGCAATAAAAGTCCCGCCCAAAGGCCAAAGACCGGCTTGCACGGTGGATGGAGGTGTTGCAGGAGCCGTCTGCAAAGCAGCCAGTGTCTCAGCAGCTGTTATCCTGATCAGCTGTCTTGTATAGATGGAGTAGGTCGGTTGCGCCGGAGCTACAAATCCTGAGTTGTCAACCGTTTTGACAAGCACTTCACCTGTCACGCCGGTACCTCTTCGCAAAGAAGCGTAATATTCAATAGTAGCCAGGTTGCCTCCGTTCTTCTCATCTACTGGTTCGTAGATTGTTTCGAAAGCTGAGTTGGCTATGTTATTGATATCAAAAGAATTTGAAGTGACTTTGTACATTCTCACATACCCTGCCACTGTCCTTGCATTGTAAGGAAGCGGGAACAAGCTTTCATCCGTGCATGAAAGGGCAATGCCTAACAATACAAGGGAGAAAAGCGCAGTATATTTTTTGTAATTCATAATGTCAAATAGTTAAAGTGACTAATAGTCAAGGTTAGTAGCATTATTGTCCCAGAATATCCTAACGGTCTGGTCAGCCTTTTGCTTTGCGGTATTGTTTAGCGTGGCATAAGACTGGGGATAGTAGAATGACCGTATGAATGGCCCGGAGGCTGCTGCTGTAGTTGGCTGCATGCCCGTAGGCTTACCCGTTCTGCGGAACAGGTTGTAGCCCTCCACTCCGTTTCCAAAAAGTGCTATCCAATGCTCCCTGGCGATGTAGTTCATTCTGTCATCGTTGGTGGCCTGCACCGTGAATGCATTCACCGCAGAAGTCACATAGTTGTTGCGGTCCGTTGTATACGTGGCTGAAGGGTAAAATGTGTTAATGGAAGTTCCTTCGTTGGGCGAAGCAACACTAAGTCCACCCATCACCCCGGTCGTCGCGAAAGCGCGAACGTCATCCATTGAATTCTGGATGCCTGTTGTGTAATACGCTACCGCTGAACCTGTTGTCCCAAGGTACACACTCGCTTCAGCGAGCCAGAAATTAACCGAGGCACGCATGAGGATAGGATGAACACCTGCGCCTTTCATTCCGACAGAGGCTGTTACGTTTGCCGGATTATTGGCATCAAATTTACCGCCGGCAGGATAGACACCCCAGGCAGATCTCAGGAATGCGTCCGGGGGAATACCCTGGTTATCAACATGGTCGCGACCCCAGTATCCCCGGTCAGTAGGAAAGCAGAAAGTACGCGCCCAAGCGGGGTGCAGGGGGTTGTAATTAACTCCAGGAACGGTGACGTTATCAGGAAGACCTGAGGCAAGCAAACCAATTCCGGGAGGGACACCAGCCTTTGCATTGAACAGGATAGCCGTTCCCGTAGACTGAGGGTAATGAGCGGGAATACTGGGTGCAGAAGCACACCGCACATCGTTCGGGTTAGTGCCGTTGGCTGCTACCTGGCGATAGAAGTAAAAGCGCATCCGTGGATCACCGGGTGTACCACCATTGTGTGTCGCGTTGTATCCATGGAACATTTGCCACATCAGCCAGTTGGACATATAGTCGCCACCACCTGAAAGATAGCCCGCAATAAAACGGGGATGGCGGGCATCCGGGTCCGTTGTGTTCGTGCCGTAGTGCCAAACAAAGTTTTGGCTGGCCGTAGAGATCAGACCACCCGGATCTGCAATCACGGCGTTGATACCCGTAGTTGCCGCAGCCGGATCAGTTAACCGAAGGTTGAGGTAAATCTTGAGTTTCAAGCTGTTGGCAAGTCTTCTCCACGCAGTATAGTCGTTGTTATAGTAATTGTCGGTAATGACAGGGGCAGTAGCGTTCAAATAGCCACCAGACGCTACCGTTAGGGTCGTCAGGTCCTTGATCGCCTGATCAAGCATCGGAATAAGGGTCCCCGTATAGATCGTTTTTGCGTCATCCGCAGGAGGATTGAAATTCTTCGATCCGAGGAACGCTTTGGTATACGGAACATCGCCGAAACTATCGACCAGGAGTGTCAGCACATAGGCAGAGAGCACCCTTGACATCCCGGCATGACGAGCCAGGCCGTTTGCATCAGCGATCGTATTGAGCTGTGCGGCGTCCTGCAATATGTTTGCATAGGCGGTGCTCCACGTACCATCAAATGATTGCGGATTAAAGATGTTGGTGTAATCGCTGCCGCCTGAATTCAACAAGCGTACAAGAGGTGCACCCTGTTGACTAGAGGTTCCAAACAAGGAAGCCACGTTGCGCTGCATCGAGTTCAGGATAAGGCTGGGCAACGCCTGGTCTGGCTGAACAGCGTTGGGGTCCTGACGCAAGTCGAGCGTACAGGAAGTTCCCACCATGATGCAGAAGAATACTATTATCGATTTAGTCATTTTCATATCAATGTATTTATTGGGCTTAGAATGTAAACCTCACAACAGCACCATACCTGCGCACACTGGGACCGGTCAGGTAGTCAAAACCAAGACCACCGTCAACACCCTGGCTGGCTACTTCAGGATCGAAGTTCACATACTTGGGAACGTTTACTGCCTTGAACCACAGGTTGTTTCCGTTCACCTGGACAGAGATGGCCTTGAAAGGCGTCTTTGCCAGGAGGGACTTGGGCAGGTTGTAGGCCAATGAGATTTCTCTCAGGCGAATGGTGGTGGCATCAAACATACCCACTTCATTGTATCCAAAGAATTGAGTATTGAAACCAAAATCAGACGCTGTTATCTGGATGTTGTTAGGTACATACGACTTCGTTCCATCCGAAGCAGTGAGTTCTTTAACCCCAGGCAATACAAAGGTCAGGTCACGGTTAAAATCTGTATCCTTGGTAGTCCCGCGGCCGATTGTGGCGGACGGAGTGGATGCATACATCTTGCCACCGTGACGGTAGTCAAATTGAACATTGAGGCTGAATCCTTTGTATGTAAAGGTGTTAATGAGGGTCGTATTATAGACAGGGTTCGGATCTCCAAGTTCCTTGGTAATAGGATCCTGCTGATACAAGCCTTCAGTGTTAACAACCCTTTGACCGGCGTATTGACCTGCTGAAGCAGGGGCATTCAGGATACCCGTTCCAACGATCATGTTCATAGGACGGCCAGGGATTGCGTAGTTACCCCGGGTCGTAAAGCCGTTCAGCACGATCTGGTTGATTCCGTTACCGAGCTCAACAACCATCGGGCGTACGATGGTCAGGTTCAGAATAAGGTTCCAGCGGAAGTCTCCCAAAATCAGGGGTGTGCCGTTGAGGGCAAGTTCCAAACCCTTGTTGCTGAGTTTACCAATGTTGATGTACGTACCGGTGAAGCCGGTTGCTGGATCAATCGGGGCGCGGGTAATCAAATCCTTGGTTGATCGATCATACACCGTGAAGTCAACTCCAATGCGCTCATGCAGGAACTTGGCTTCAAATCCCGCTTCGATTTCCTGCTGAAGCTCAGGCCTCAGGGTACTGTTACCCAATTGGTCAGAGATGGTATGCTCACCATACAGGGCTCCGTTTACATCCATGAAGCCCCTGAGGTTCTGGTTCACTACGTTGCGTGTAGAATACACCGGTGCAAATCCCGCCGAGGTACCGTAACCTACCCTGAATTTCAGGAAGTTGAGTTTGTCCGACTTCAGGCTGGAGAAAGCTTCTGTTGCATCAAAAGCCACGCTTGCGCTGGGATAGAAGATTGAGTTAAGTCCGCTTTCAATCGTAGAGTTCCAGTCATTTCGTCCGGCCACATTTAAGAACAGGTAGTTCTTATAGTCAAAGGAAAAATCACCATACACGCCGTAACGCTGCTGCTCGGAAGTCCGATAGAACACACGGCCGTCAAAAGCCACGCTGCGTGAAGATGAAGATTCAAAGTTAGAGTGGCGGAACAATCCAAACACTGTTTGCTTTTCAGAGTAGATGCCGTCACGGGTCTGGTAGTCGTTACGGGCATTACCACCGACCCTGGCAATCAACTTGATGTCCTGGGTGATGTCCTGATTGAAGCTGAAAATAAGGTCGTGGTTGTAGATCGTGTTAGTCAGCGTCTGGGTCTGCAAAATACCGTTGTTGATGTTGGCGTAGGTAGGCCCAATGCCCTTGTTGTACTGACGATTCTGACGCTGCGTATACGTATCAAAACCAAGTTTGTAGGTCAAGGCCATATGATCATTGAAGTCATAGGTCAGGTTGGTTGCCGTAAAGAAGCGATCAGTAACATCTGTCTCGCTCTGGTACTTAGCAACCCAAAGCGGGTTTGGAATGTCATTACCGCCACGATAATAAATGCTCTTCTTCTCCAGCGGTGTTTCGAAAGGAAGGCCCAAGACATCCACGCTGCGGGGTGTGTACAGGAACTGTCCGTACAAGGAAGGAACGCCACCAAAAGAAGCGCCACCACCGGTTGCGCCGTTGAGCGGAGGGGACTTAATGTCCGTGTTGGCATACAACAAGGAGGTCCTTATGGTAAGCTTATCCGTGATGGCGGCCTGGAACCCCGTTGATATATTAAGGCGCTTCAGGTCGTTGCCCGGGGAGTAACCCTGCTCTGTGGTATAGGATACTGAAGCATTGTAACTCAGTTTGTCGCTTCCACCAGAAAAACCCAAGGAAGTATTGGATACCTGGCCCTTCCTGAAAAATCCTCCGGGATCAGGCATGGCCTTGTAGGGCAATCGCTTGAAGTAGTATTGCGGAAATGCATCTCTTAAGGAAGCATCCGAAATGAACTGGAAAGGGTGGCCAGCAGAGTCAATCTCCTGGAAGTTTGCACCCCAGTTGCTGAAGAATACGGGGGAAACTCCGGAAAGCTGCTGGAAACCGTTACCATAGTTATTTTGAAATTCCGGCAAAGAGGCGATTTCAGTAACAGACTGCGATTGCTGAAAACTGATTTCAGAGGCTCTTTTTTTCGTTGCCCCGGATTTGGTTTGCACGAGGATAACCCCGTTGCGGCCCTGGTCACCATATAATACGGTGGCGGCCAAACCCTTCAATACACTGATGTTTTCAATGGTATTGGGGTCGATATCGAGGAATCGGCTGCTGGAAGCGGCTGTTCCGCCTGTATCAAAACCTGAAGTATTGTTAGTAGACGTGTTGAACGGCACCCCATCAACCACCCACAGGGGCTGGGTACTACCTGTAATAGAGGAGTATCCGCGGATATTGATGCTGGAACCGGCACCGCTGCTACCTCCAGTGGGGTTGATGACCACACCTGGAATTTTGCCCATCAAAACACGGCCAATATCATTTACAGGCCTGGCGGCGATCTGGTCCTGGCCTACCGAACTTACAGAGTATCCGAGGGCCTTCTTTTCACGGGCGATACCCTGAGCGGTTACAACCACTTCGGACAACTGCTTAACATCTGATCCCAGCTGGGAGTCAATCACGGTGCGGTCTCCGATCTCCAATTCCTGCGTTTGATAGCCGATAAAGGAGAAAACAAGGGTTCCGCCGCTGGCTGGAACACTCAATTTGTAGTTACCATCAACATCGGTAACTGTGCCATTGGTAGTGCCTTTCAGCACCACGTTTACTCCAGGTAAAGCGGATCCGTCTTCCGGGGACGTCACTCTACCTGAAACGCTTCGGTCCTGCGCCATGGCCGTACTCAGCGCAAAAACGAATGAGAAGCATACTAGTAAAAACTTCTTCATAGGTTAAGGTTTAGTTAAGGTTTGGTTTGTTTTAAGGGCTTAAAAATAGAATCAAAATTCAGATTACGAAATACCCTTAGGTAAATTACCCACAAATAAACGTTGGCTCCCGGCACGACGAACGGAACAAAGTGGGGGCCATCGGTCAAAAAAAGCTATAAATAGTTGGTTTTTGTGGGTTTGCTGTCTCTGACACCGACAGGTGCGTCTGCCTGCTTCCAAAAAAAATACCCCACGGGTAGTTAACAAAAAAACACCCAGGGGTAACCCGGGTGCCGTCATTTTCTAAACGTTGTACGTCTGGCGAGGATCACGCCTCAGCGACTACCGAGACAAAGGACTTGTCGGCCTTGCCCTTTTTGAACAGGACGGTGCCATTGGACAGGGCGAACAGGGTATGGTCTTTGCCAATGCCCACATTCCTGCCGGGGTGGTGCTTGGTGCCGCGCTGGCGTACAATAATATTGCCAGCCACTACCTTCTGACCGCCGTATACCTTAATGCCGAGTCTTTTGCTTTCCGATTCGCGGCCGTTCTTTACTTTACCTTCACCTTTCTTATGTGCCATAACTCAAGAAATTTCTTTGTGTTGATTAATTAAGCCTTAATGCTTTCAATTTGAACTTTGGTGAACTGCTGGCGGTGGCCGTTTTTCACGGCGTATCCCTTCCTACGCTTCTTTTTGAACACGATCACCTTGCCATCCTTCACATGCTCCAGCACTTTGCCTGAAATCGAAGCTCCCTTGATGACTGGTGTGCCCACCTGCACTTTGCCGTCGGTATCAATCAGGAGGACCTTGTCAAAGGAAACCGATGCGCCTGCTTCGGCCTCCAGGTGAGGGAGGTATACGTACTGGTCCTTTTCTACCTTGAATTGCTTGCCTGCAATGTCCACTACTGCGTACATGTCGAATGGTTTTAAAAATGGACTGCAAAGATAGAATATGGGTCCTGAAAAACCAATAATTCTGTTAAAATAGCCTGAAAAGGCCTCAATTAAAGGTTTAGCCCCTGTGCTGGTGTTATGGAGGTCCTTTAAAGGCCAGACCCATGCCGGTGACAAGCCCTTATGAGGCGGCTGCAGGAGCCGATTCAGCCGACTGTAATACGACCCGATTTTCATCATTATATTTTTTAAAATATTATCAATTGAAAATTCACTTTTCAGAAGGGAGGTAAGTGAATGAGAATGAAATGCTTTTCAATTTTCTTCGCCCTCGGGCTGCCCTGCAGAGCGTCCTCGCCTGGTCATTCGTCCTTTGATATCCGTCACCCATTGTGAATATTTGTTCCTCCCAACTTTTATTTGGACAACTCCCCTCACTTGTGAGCCGGTACTTGTTCTCCAAATAAAACGGCGGAGACAGATATTTCAAGACAACAGCACTAACAACAGCCCCATGACCCACCCTGCCACTGATGAGCCGATCCTGATCGAGAACAAAGACCGCTTCGTCCTTTTCCCCATCCGGCATCATGACATCTGGAAGTTTTACAAACAGGCTGAGGCCAGTTTCTGGACAGCCGAGGAAATTGACCTGAGCCATGATTTGAGGGACTGGGCCGCCATGAATGACGGGGAACGTTTCTTCATTACCCATGTACTGGCCTTTTTCGCAGCCAGCGACGGCATTGTGAATGAAAACCTGGCCGAGCACTTTGTTGGCGAAGTCCAGTACACGGAGGCCAAATTCTTCTATGGATTCCAAATTGCGATTGAAAACATCCATTCTGAAACCTATTCCCTGCTGATCGACACCCTCGTGAAGGACCCCAAGGAGAAAGACAAGCTCTTTCACGGGATCGATACCATGGATTGTGTCAGGAAAAAGGCCGAATGGGCACTCCGCTGGATTGACCAGGGCAGCTTCCAGGAGCGCCTGGTGGCCTTCGCTGCGGTGGAGGGAATTTTCTTCTCAGGTTCGTTCTGCTCCATCTTCTGGCTGAAGAAAAGGGGTCTGATGCCCGGATTGACCTTCTCCAACGAATTGATTTCACGGGATGAGGGACTGCATTGTGACTTCGCCTGCCACCTGTACGTCAAACACATTGTTATCAGGCTCCCGGAAGAGCGGGTCGTTGAAATCATCCAGGATGCCGTGGTGATTGAAAAGGAATTTGTCACTGACGCCCTTCCCGTGAATCTGATCGGGATGAACGCCCAGTTGATGTGCCAGTATATTGAGTTTGTTGCCGACCGCCTCCTGAGTGAACTGATCGGCCGGAAGATCTATGGCGCGACCAACCCCTTTGACTTTATGGAAATGATTTCCCTGCGCGGAAAGACCAATTTCTTCGAAAAACGCGTGGCTGAGTACCAGAAGGCCGGCGTCATGAAAAGCACTGAAAAAGAAGCGGACCAAAAGTTTTCATTGAATGAGGATTTTTAAGTACCTTTTGAAACCATTTTTTAAACTTTTACAACACCCAAACAACCCTAAGACATGCTCGTATTGAAGCGTGACGGACACAGAGAGTCTGTCAAGTTCGACAAAATCACCTCCCGGATCGAAAAACTCTGCTATGGCCTCGATCCTAAACTTGTCAACCCGGTAGAAGTAGCCATGAAGGTGATCAACGGCCTCTACGATGGTGTTTCCACGCATGAACTGGACAATCTCGCGGCGGAGATCTCGGCAACGATGATCACCCGGCACCCCGACTTTGCCAAGCTTGCCGCGCGCATTGCAGTATCCAACCTGCACAAGACCACGAGTAAGTCGTTTTCCAACACCATGAAGCGGCTTTATCAGCACGTTGATGCCAAGACCGGCCAGAATGCCCCAATGATCTCCAAAGAGACCTGGAAAGTCATTCGCAATCACGCTGCCGAACTTGACGACGCGGTTTTATACGACCGTGATTTCGCATACGACTACTTCGGGTTCAAAACGCTGGAGCGTTCCTACCTGATGAAAATAGAAGGAAAAGTGGTGGAGCGTCCACAGCACATGCTGATGCGTGTTGCCGTGGGCATTCACGGAGAAGATATCCCCGCAGCGATCGAAACGTACAACCTCCTTTCGGAGAAATGGTTCACGCATGCTACCCCTACCCTGTTTAATGCAGGGACCCCCAAGCCCCAGCTGTCTTCCTGCTTCCTCCTCACGATGAAGGACGACAGCATTGATGGCATCTATGATACCCTGAAGAACTGTGCCAAGATATCGCAATCGGCAGGTGGTATTGGCCTGAGCATACACAACGTGCGCGCCAAGGGTTCATACATCAAGGGGACCGGCGGAACCTCCAACGGAATTGTCCCCATGCTCCGCAACTTTGACATGACCGCACGTTATGTTGACCAGGGTGGCGGCAAACGCAAGGGAAGTTTTGCCATCTACCTGGAGCCATGGCATGCTGATGTTTTTGACTTCCTGGACCTGAAGAAGAACCACGGCAAGGATGAAATGAGGGCACGTGACCTGTTCTACGCCATGTGGATTCCTGATCTTTTCATGAAGCGCGTCGAGGCCAATGAAACGTGGTCCCTGTTCTGCCCCAACGAAGCACCCGGACTCGCCGATTGTTACGGAGATGATTTTGAGCGCCTGTACACCAAGTATGAAAAAGAGGGCAAGTTCCGCAAGCAGATCAAGGCACAGGACCTCTGGTTTGAGGTGCTTGAGTCCCAGATTGAAACCGGAACGCCATACATCCTGTACAAGGACGCCGCAAACCGCAAATCCAACCAGAAGAACCTCGGCACGATCAAGTCCAGCAACCTGTGCACGGAGATCATCGAGTACACTTCCGCTGATGAAATTGCGGTCTGTAACCTCGCTTCTATTTCCCTTGGAAAATTTGTTACCGCCGACGGAAAGTTCGATCATCAGAAATTGTATGAGATCACCAAGGTGGTCACCCGCAACCTCAACAAGGTGATTGAAGTCAATTACTATCCGGTAGCTGAAGCCAGGAATTCCAACATGCGGCACCGCCCGATCGGCCTGGGTGTTCAGGGACTGGCTGACGCATTCATCATGCTCCGCATGCCGTTCGATTCTGAAGAGGCACGCGGCCTGAACCGCGATATTTTTGAAACCATTTACTTTGGGGCTATGGAGTCATCCATGGAACTCTCCAAGCTTCATGGTCCCTATGATACCTACAAGGGTTCTCCTGTTTCCAAAGGAATCTTCCAGTTTGACATGTGGGGGGTTACGCCTTCCTCGGGCCGCTGGAACTGGGAGCAGCTGAAGCGCGAAGTGAAACAGCACGGTGTTCGTAACTCGTTGCTCGTTGCGCCGATGCCAACGGCGTCTACTTCCCAGATTCTGGGCAACAATGAGTGCTTTGAGCCTTACACCTCCAATATCTACACCCGCAGAACATTGTCCGGCGAATTCATCGTGGTGAACAAGCACCTGATGAAGGACCTGATTGATGCCGGTTTGTGGAGCGAGGGGATGAGGCAAAAACTGATCGGGGCCAACGGTTCCATTCAGTCCATCCCTGAGATTCCGCAGAACATCAAGGACATTTACAGGACGGTTTGGGAGATTTCACAGAAGGCCATCATCGACATGTCCGCTGATCGCGGCGCGTTTATCTGTCAATCGCAGAGCCTGAACATTCATATCACCAACCCGAATTTCGGCAAACTTACCTCCATGCATTTCTATGCATGGAAGAAAGGCCTGAAGACGGGCATGTATTACCTGCGCTCCACTGCTGCCGCTGACGCCATCAAGTTTACCGTTGACAAGGCTCAGATGCAGCAACCCGTTGCCGAGGAGGTTGCGGTGGGCGAAGCAGTTAACACACCTGTGGTTGCCTCACCTGTTATGGTGGAAGCGCAACAGGCTATCCCTTATCCTACCGAGCCCACGGCCTCATCCTATCAACAGAATCGTTCCGACATGTCCTGTTCATTGGACAACCCGGATGCTTGTGAGGCGTGCGGAAGTTGAGGAGGACTTAATCAGACCGTCATAAAAGAAAAAGCCCCGCCTGGTGCGGGGCTTTTTTAATGTCAACCTTCGGCAGTCCGGGGTGACCCTGTCAGGGGCTTGTCGACGCCTACTTTTTCTTTTTCTTTGGTTTTTCCGGTGACCGGCCATAGGTGCTCTTTACCTTCGAATCGGACTTGGACCTGGGGTTGTGGCTCTTGTCTTCGACTTTGCTTTCCCTTGATGATCCCTTGTCCCAGCCAAAAACAATGTTCAGTCCGGCGCGGAGGGTCAGCAGTTGCGTGCTGTTGAGGTAGGAATTCAGGTTCTGATCAGCGGCCAGTGAAACAGGGGCCATCAGCAGGTTGTCCCCCACAAAATACAATTGCACCGGCTGCACATTGAATGAAACGCCCAGTCCGATGTTGTTGTAGGAACGATTGGACACTGTGTAAGTCAGGGAGGTGCTCACTATTTTCCCGAAATTCTTGTTGACGGCGGCGGTCATGCCGGTGGAGAACCGGCTGCCGAATTTCTCCCCAAAGAACAGCGCTCCAACGCTGAAGTTATTCGTCAGTTCATAATTTCCACTCAGGTAAAATTTTGTGGGCAGTGATGTCGTATAGGATCCCGACGGTGTTTCCTTCATGGTGAACCTGGCCTGGATAGAGTCCTTCTGCGCATCCAGGTAACCCTTATCATTATTCAGCAACTTGTTGATATCAAATCCCGCAAAAGTATATTTGGCTTTTGCCGGATCGAGGCTGTAAAGCTGTGTGTCGTTTTTCCAGGTAATGTATCCCAGGTCGGTGATGCTGGCCCCTATCGTAAGCCTGTCGACGAATTTGTAGGTCGCACCCAGGTCCACACCCAGCCCGCTGTTGCTGAAATAATCTCCGATATGAGCACTCGCATCATAACCCGTCTTGCCCAGGCTGGATATCCCGGATGATCGCACTGTGGCCTGACCGGTAGCCGTAATCTGGTAGGTATCTCCTACTTCAATGATCAAGGAGGATGACTCGGTGGTCACGTTCGTGATCCCGTTGATGTATTTGAAGCGCCCGCCGATGGTAAATTTCGGGTTAATCTGATAGGCTGCACCAATGGCTGTCTGCATGAACGAAATGGCTTCTTCTTCAGGCGAGGTATTCGTGTAGGAGTTTACAAAGGATGATGTTCCATCCACAAGGAGCATGGCCAGTCCTTTCTCAATCATGGTGCTGTTGTAGCCCTTTACCGTTGAACTGAACATCAAATAAAGATTGGGCTTCACACGATAGCCAAAACGAAGCAAATCCACCTGGCCGGCGGCGGCGACATAATTCTTCTCGGCTAGGCCCTGCGTCCATTTGGAAAGGTCAGCATTGGTTACACCATTGACTTTTGAAGTCAGGTCATTGTATGAAAATCCGTTATTGGTGTAAACGCCGGCAACGGAAGAAATTCCGGGCAAGCCGATGGAAAGTTTGTAGCGCGGCATGATGGCCGGGTTAGCCTCCACCACCTGCGGCAGGCTGTTCATGAAGTACAGGGTGCTTTCTGTCTGGGCGTAGGCAGCCTGACCCACGCAAAGGGACAACAAAATCAAAAATGGGAGCCGTCTCTTCATTTCGATTTGATATTCATTTTGGCCAACAGCCCAACATTCATTTTGAGTTTGTAGCCTGACTTAAACTTGACATTCAGCAAGGTGCCGTTGGCATCTTTGGCGGTGCTCATCTTTGACCGAATGATCAGGTAGCTAGAAGAGAATAATTTGTTTGCCTTTTCAGCTGAAATATCCACTTTGAGGTCAGTTGAGCTTGCTTTAAGAAGTTCACCCCCGATGGTGACATCACTTGCCTTGACCAGGTAACTCTGGGCGGAAGTAAAGACCGAATCCAGTATGTGGTATGACTGGTCAGCGAAGTACAGTTGGATACTGGCATCCAATGGCATTTCATTGACCGTCTTTATTTTAAGTGAGGAGGTAGTGATTGAAGATTCGTTGAGACTTCCGAAATCGACCTTCAACGTATCGAGCAGGGATATTCCGGTGGCCTGTCCATACAGGGGAATCTCTGAATTGAGTGTTACCCTCAGGGTGGAATCCGTCAGAAAATTGGCTCCCGATGTCAAGCCCTTATTGATGCGGATGCTTCCTGCATAGACCATCTGTGTAGGCGAGAAATTGATGACCGCGCCGGGATTGGTTACCGTCAGGGAGGTGGAGGCAGCATTGCCAATGACAGTCGGGGCTACGAGGCTGAAAGGGCTTGAAGGCGTCACCTGCAACGGCAAGGTGTTGCCTGTTTTTTCGGCCTGCAGCTTGGAAAGCGTTATCTCGCAAGGCACCCCGTAATAGTTGTCAACGGAAAAAGTGATTTTCGGCTCCACAAAAGAAACCTTGGATTTATTCAGGGAGGTGCTGAAAATGGTTATCGGGACCGTCTGCTGAGGCAAACTGACCGTTTGATCGCCCAGGAATCCCTTGACATACCTGAAGTTCAAATCCATAAATAACAACTGGATATTCACTTTGGTGTTTGAGGGGATAAACGTCGCGGCATGGGGCTTGACGACGATATCAAATCGAACGCTGAAAGTATTGGCATTCATCCTGATGATATAGTCCTTCAGCGATTTTGATCCTGATCCAAGGCCAGTGGTGAAAGTCAGCGGAACCTGACCTGCCTGGCTGACCACATCGGTCATGACGACATTCACTTCGATGGGCAGGGCCGGCGTGGTGTTCTGAGAAAGGCTGATGGAATAGGTCAATGTGCCTCCCTTCAGCAGCATCTCTGAAAGTTTTTGTGGAGAAAACCCAAAATCAATCAAAGGAGTAATCGTGCCCAGTGTTGTATTCGTACTGCTTGACGGCAGCGTGCCGGCCGGCAGGGTGAAGTATGACGGCGCACTTTTGTTCGGAACTTTAAAGAGATCCTTGAGCGCTTCTGAGGGGAAGACTTTTGGGTAGGACAGGTACAAAAGACCATCCGGATATACTTTCAGGTAAGCAGAATCCTTGTTGCTGATCAGGTCCATCATGCTGATTTCCCCCGACGCCAGCGGCAAGGCCAGTGTGGGAGTCAGGGTGATCTCATTGAGATCGTAATCCTTGCTGTTCAGGCAGGAAGCCAGGGAGAGAACGACCAGGAACAAGAGTAAGCGAAAATGCATTGCAGGGGTGTTTGCAGGTCATTTATGCTCTCCAAGGTAACGGAAGTAACCAGACTATCCCAAGGCCCCCCGCTTGATTTCGTCAACAATATTGGGATCAAGCAAGGTCGTTATATCACCCAGGTTGGTGGTGTCTCCTTCTGCCACCTTCCGCAGTATTCTTCTCATGATCTTGCCCGACCGGGTCTTGGGCAGGCCGCTGACAAACTGAATTTTGTCAGGCTTGGCAATCGGTCCTATGATTTTTGAAACGGTATCCTTTATCTCGTTGCGCAGGTGCCGCTCTTCATGGACTGGGTCGTAAGTCACCACAAAAGCATAAATGCCCTGCCCTTTGATGTCATGAGGAAAGGCGACAACGGCCGAT
This sequence comes from Cyclobacteriaceae bacterium, assembly GCA_043744235.1. GTDB lineage: Bacteria > Bacteroidota > Bacteroidia > Cytophagales > Cyclobacteriaceae > ELB16-189. Next base: position 71,595 of record JAYTVB010000003.1, read on the forward strand.
TCGCACACGGCTGAATGTTCATCGATGGCGCTTTCAATTTCAGCCGTTCCCATGTTGTGCCCTGAAACGATGATGATGTCATCCACGCGGCCGGTAATCCGGTAATTGCCATCCTCATCACGCTTGCACCCATCGCCGGTGAAATACATTCCGGGAAAAGTTGAAAAGTATGTTTCCCAAAAGCGCCGGTGGTCTCCATAAATTGTACGGGCCATCGAAGGCCAAGGAAACCTGATGGTGAGCCTGCCCTCCACACCGTTGCCCACCAGCTCTTTACCGTTGTCATCCATAATCGCCGGCTGCACGCCCGGGATGGGAAGGGTGGCGTGGGCTGGCTTGAGCTTCGTAACGCCCGCAAGCGGTGAAATCATAATCCCGCCCGTTTCGGTCTGCCACCAGGTGTCAACAATCGGGCATATTCCTTTTCCAATATTCTTATCATACCAGTGCCACGCTTCCTCGTTGATGGGCTCACCCACTGTTCCGAGGACCCTGAGGGTTGACAAGTCATACTTATCGACAAATGAAAGAGGTGCCTTTTCCAGGGAGCGGATGGCCGTGGGCGCTGTATAGAAGATGTTCACCTTGTGTTTTTCGATAACATGCCAGAAGCGGCCCATGTCGGGCCAGGAAGGAGTGCCTTCAAAAATGACCGAAGTCGCTCCGGCCGACAGCGGTCCGTACAATATATAAGAGTGACCGGTAACCCAGCCCACATCTGCTGTGCACCAATACACCTGGCCTTTTTTGTACTGGAATACATTTCTGAAAGTGTAGTTTGTAAACACCATATAACCGCCGCACGTATGAACCATGCCCTTGGGTTTGCCTGTTGATCCGGAGGTGTAGAGAATAAAAAGAAGGTCTTCAGCATCCATCTCTTCGGCAGGGCAAATCTTATCCACCTTCTGAATTTCCTCATGCCACCAGAAATCCCGGCCGCTCTTCATGTTGACCCTGGTACGGGTGCGTTCCAGCACAATGCATCGTTCCACGGTTGGACATTTTATCAGTGCCTCATCAACGATTCCTTTCAGGTCAATTTTCTTGTCTCCCCGGAATGCGCCATCGGACGTCAGCACCATCTTGCATCCGCAATCAGTGATTCGATCAATGAGTGAACCCGCTGAGAATCCTGCAAACACCACGGAGTGCACGGCTCCTATTCTTGCACATCCCAACATCGCATAAGCCACCTCAGGCACCATGGGCAGATAGATACAAACGCGGTCTCCTTTTTTCACACCGTGAGCCTTCAGCATGTTTGCCACACGGCATACATTATCAAAAAGCTCCTGGTAGGTAATGGTCCTGGAGGCTTCGTTGGGGTTGTTGGATTCCCAAATGATGGCGATGTCCCCTGCCCGCATCGGAAGGTGGCGGTCGATGCAATTTTCGGTGATGTTGAGTTTGCCGCCAATAAACCAGTTCACTTCAGGCTTTTTGAAATCCCACTCCAGTACTTTGTCCCATTTTTTTTTCCAGACGAATTGAGAAGCCACATCTGCCCAGAAGCCTTCTGGATTGTTAAGGCTTTGCTGGCAGGCGGCCCTGTAATCGGCCATATTGGATATGCGTTCCATGGGATGCAGTTGTAGAATTGAAATTATGCTAATGGAAAGCAAAATCAAAACTCCTCCAGTGTTGGGGATGTTTATCTTTTAGGCTGGTAAATGAATAGCGGTTGCCAGCCCTTTTGTGCAAATTGTCGTATGAAGTCCGGCCTTTCATGAACACAGCGGATCAAATACTGGTCGTGCTGGTCCTGTACGGTATGAAATTGGAAGAATCACAAGCCTTCCAATCACTGGATCAGGCGCTTCAGGAAACCGACGGGAAGGGACAGTTTTTTGTATACGACAACTCCCTTTCGCAAAGTCCAATTCCACAAAGCCGCTGGCCAATGGAATATCGGCATGATCCGTCGAATTCCGGAGTGAGCAGGGCCTATAACAAGGCTCATGAATGGGCCGTGGCAAATAATTTCAAGTGGCTTCTCTTGGCGGATCAGGACACTTCTTTTCCATCGGATATTTTCAACCAATACAGGGGATCGATGGAATCATTTCCCCGGTGCCAGCTATTTGCCCCGCTCCTGATTGACGGTGCGGGGCTGTTGTCTCCCTTCAAGCGACGCCCCGCATCGGGCAAGCGCCTGGTTAATATTTCTGCTGGCCTGCATCGCCTGAACGAAATTCAGGCGGTGAACAGCGGGTTGTTAATCAGCGTGGACTTGTTCGGCGTGACAGGAGGATATGATAAAAAATTCCATCTCGACTTTAGTGATTTCGATTTTCTTGACAGGGCCGCATTGAAAACACCGCACCTGACGGTTATCCACGCGCGCTGCATCCACCAGCATTCTGATTCTGTACCTACCAGTTTGCACGCTGCTGTTGATCGGTTTAACGGCTATTTGAAGGGGTCCGGTATTATGGCCGTAAGGGGAAATGCCATTTCATTCAGGTTTCGCGCCCTGGCTCGGGCCATTCACCTTTCTTTACGCCATCGATCACTTCAGTTTATCAGTTCTTTTTTTTCCGGAAGAGTATGATCAATCCTCACGTGAACTATATTATTTCGCTGGTCATTACGGTCGGGATGTACCTGCTCGGCTGGTCATCGCTCTATCCTCCGCTCACCGACAACCTGATTGGCTTTCTGTTGCTGACCTTGTTTTTGCACGGGGCCCTGGCATATTACTGGAAATCAAAGCACTTTGTTCTACAGAAACCAAAGTTTTCTTTTTTCAATCCGGTGGCCACCACGGTATTTCTGTATTTCCTATGGGCCGCGGACTTTTTGTACGAAGGAGGAATCCCCCTGGTCAAAATATTGCTCAATCAGCCCTACAACTATCGGTTGTTTGGTGTTCCTTCCCTCCACGTATTCACGGTTACGTTTGCCTCTTTCTTTACAGTTTATCTTTTTTCCCTGTACCTGTCGACGGGGAATCGTCAACACCTTTACCTGTATCTCATTAACTTAATGGCTGCTCTGCTGATATACAGCCGGGCCATGATGGCGTTTAACCTGGTTGGCAGTGTTATGGTATACCTGCTGTGCTCACCACAAATCTCATGGCAGAAAATTATTGCGGGACTGGCGCTCTTCATTTGCCTGGCCTATGTTTTTGGCATTCTGGGTACAAAGCGGGTTTCTTTTGAGGCCAGGACAAAATATGATCCAGCGTTGTTCCTGGAGATCGGAGAGGCGACACCCGCATTCAGGTCATCGGGCGTGCCTCGTGAGTTCTTCTGGGGATACATTTACCTGTCATCCCCGCTGGCCAACCTTCAGCACAACATCAACACCTACCCATTGCAGCCATTTTCAATGAGCCGGATGATGCAGCACATCAACAACGAGATGACATTTGACTTTATCTCCAAAAGGACAAATCGGCTCTTTGGAGTGGACCGGGAAATCGAAAACATCATACCCTATAAGCCCTTCAATGTTTCAACGGTCTATTCCCGAAGCTTCAGTTACCAGGGATGGTTCGGCGTGGCACTTATGGCCATGTTCGTTCTGATCCTTCCCTGGCTGTACGTGAAGATACTGCCTGCTCACCCGTACAGCCTGACTGGAATCGCCATCCTGAACACGATGTTCCTGTTCCTCATGTATGACAATACGATCCGGTTTACAGGACTTGGGCTTCAACTGGTGTATCCATTGGCCTTACCGGCGGCGGAGAAAGCAGCCGGCTGGATTCAAGAAAAGATGAAGCGATGAATGTTTCCGTATGCATGGCTACGCACAATGGTGAACGCTTTATCCGGGAGCAAATTGATTCCATTTTGCCTCAGCTCAAACCACAGGATGAGCTAATTATTTCCGATGATCAGTCCACCGATGGGCTGCCAGCCATTCTTTCATCTTATGTTGATCCCAGAATCAGCGTTCTGCCCCCAAGAAGTTTTGGTAATCCAAATCGAAACTTTGAATATGCCATGTCACACGCAAAGAACGAGCTCATCTTCCTCTCTGACCAGGATGATGTGTGGGAAGTTAACAAGATCGACATCATGCGTTTGAAACTGGAAGAGGTCGACCTTGCTGTCTGTGATTGCCGTCTAACCAACACCGACCTGGAGACGCTGGTTGCTTCATTCTTCATGGCCAATTGTTCGGGTCCCGGCCTCTTGAAGAATCTGCTCAAAAGCTCATACATGGGGTGCTGCATGGCCTTCCGCAGGGATGTGTTGAATAAGGCGCTTCCTTTTCCTGACTCCATATTTTTGTACGATCAGTGGATTGGGCTGATCGCCGAACGACACTTCCGTGTAGCTTTCATACCGCAGATATTGGTAGATCACCGAAGGCACCTCACCAATTATTCCTCCACAGGGGCACCTAGCCGAAATTCATTCAAAAAAAAGGTTGAATTGCGGTTTCATTTGGCTAAAAAATTGTTGATTCGTTGATGGAAAAAATTACCGCTTCGGTGGTTCTTTACAAGAATGATCCCCCAACCGTCGCGAGGGCTTTGGCAAGCTTTCTGAATTGCCCCCTGGCGGGCGGGCTGTACATCATCGACAATTCACCTACCGAAGAGGCGCGCCAGTATTTCACGGATCCCAGGATCACGTACATCTTCTCCGGCTCCAACCTTGGCTATGGGAAAGCCCACAACCTGGCGCTCGAGAAATGCCTGATTAAATCCCGATACCACCTGGTGCTCAACCCCGATGTTTACTTCGAGCCATCAGTACTTGAAAAACTCTATTATTTTATGGAGGAAAACCTGCAGGCGGGACTTGTGATGCCGCGCGTGCTGTATCCTGACGGAACACTCCAGCGAATCTGCAAGCTGCTTCCCACACCACTTAACCTTGCGACACGACGTTTCCTGCCGTTCAGTGAAATTCTTTTCAAAAAAATGAATGATCGCTATGAAATGAATTTTACGAATTACCATAGCATCATGAATGTTCCCTTTCTTTCCGGTTGCTTTATGTTCCTGCGGACAGCGGCTTTACAGGAAGTGGGGCTCTTTGATGAAAGATTCTTTCTTTATGCAGAGGATACGGACTTGTCGAGAAGGATTCACCGAAAATACAAAACCTTGTTTTACCCTTCGGCTGAGATCAGGCATGTCCATGCCCGCGGCTCATACAAGAATTTGAAACTGACCTGGTATAACCTGAAAAGTGCTGTCCTGTATTTCAATAAATGGGGATGGTTTGCTGATGCTGAGAGAAGGGCAATCAACAAGACCGCTCTTGCACATGTCATGCCGGCCCGTGAGTATGGAAACTATCCAATTGCGGCGTCGCCAGTGACCCAACGATCAATGAAATAAAATGCGTTTTCCCGGGTATACCAAAGTTTATCTGACGGCCTGGCTGGTTGGCGTTGTCGCCATGCCCTGGTACATCCTTCCCGGCAGCATCAGCATTGGATTGCTTTTTATTGTCTGGATGGCGGATGGCAGGTTCCCCCAAAAATGGACCCTTCTCAAAAGTACTCCCTGGACATGGCCCTTTCTCCTGTTCTTTCTTCTTCATGTTATCGGGCTGTTTTACTCCGAAGACATGAAGTCAGCATGGTTTCAGATTGAAACAAAGTTGTCCGTGGCGCTTCTACCCATAATCGCCGCTACGGGTCGTCGTCTCCCCTCAGGATACTTTCGGGTAATGAAATATGGATTCATTGGATCCTGCCTGGCCGTTGCGCTGCTCAGCCTCGGCGCCGCCGCGATTAGCTATCAACAACCGCTGGCACTTCCGCTGAACTTTGATCCTTATTCAACAGAGAGACTTCATACCCTTTTTCCGAATCTTCCACAGTTCTGGGAATACTTCTCATACCTGCAACTCTCGAAAGGCGCCGACATCCACCCTGCCTTTTTCTCCATGTACCTCATTTTCTGCATCCTGGTGATCCTCCAGGAAATGCTTGACCGGCAACGGGTATCTTTCGTCCGGGTTTGCCTGATTGGATTCTTTATGATTTTTGTTTCAATGCTCTCCTCGAGGATGGCGATTATCTCCCTTGCGGTAACGCTGGCTTTCCTGGTTATGCATCATTACTATACCAAGGAGAATGCCACCCGTGGAATTTTAGCGCTCTCCTGCCTGCTGGCACTTGTCTTTGCGGCAGTTTGGATAAACCCCGTCTCCCGCTTTCATATTTGGGTTGAGCCTATGTCCACTCCCCTGACCGTCAGCCAAAAAACAGCACACTGGAATTCTGTCAACCTCAGGCTGTTGTCCTGGGAGGCCAGCGTGGACGCCGGAAAAAGCTATTGGCCATTTGGCGCGGGGACGGGTGATGGTCAATCCGTGCTGGACCAATATTATGCGCGCCTCTCCTTTTTTGGGTTCCATGTTAATTCACACAACCAATACCTGCAGACTTTCATTGAATTGGGAATTCCAGGACTTGCTTGCCTGTTGTTCTGTTTGTATGGACCCGCATACCGTGCGCTTTCCATCAATCCCCTGCACTTCTCTTTCATGCTGTTGTTTGGGATGATGTGTTTGTCCGAAAGCATGCTGGTGCGGCCAAAAGGAATTGTATTCTTTGCCATGTTCCAGTCACTGTTCCTGAGTTATGAATCTTCCGCCCATGACTGAACCCGCCATACAACCGGTTGTGAGGAATCAGGAAAAAGGCATACTCCGCGCCCTGTTGTACTTCGATATATTTAACTATCCGTTAACAGAAACCGAAATCGAGGAATTTTCTCCGTTGCCGAAGGGTGATGATCTGCGATCATCGCTTGATTCCCTCGTTGACCAGCGTGTGATTTATCGATTTGATCAGTATTACACCTTGCACAACCAATATCCCCTGATTACGCGCCGTGTGCTCGGCAACCGGCAGGCCGAGCGACAATTGAAGGTTGCCCGAAGGATATCACAATACATTTCCATGTTTCCATTCGTGAGAGCAGTGCTGCTTTCGGGCTCGATATCCAAAGGCTACATGGACGAGCAAAGCGACATTGATTATTTCATCATCACGGAACCCGGACGATTGTGGCTTGTGCGCTCAGCGATGGCCTTTATCAGGAGGGTATTCTTCCTGAACTCAAGAAAATACCTCTGCACCAATTACTTCATCGACAGCCAAAGCCTTGAGATATCAGAAAAGAATATTTTCACCGCGATCGAAATCGCAACCTTGAAGCCCATGTATGGCAAATCCTGTATCCACACCTTTCAGACAGTGAACCAATGGAGCAGAAAGTACTTGCCCAATCATCGCCCTCAAAACGGGATTGGAAATGACGGCATCCGCCCCATCAAAACCATTTTGGAAAAGGTCCTTTCGTCAGCTTCTTTTGATCGATTTGATCGGTGGCTGATGGGCCGGAGCCTTGCGCGCTGGGAAAAGAAGTACAATCACCTGCTCAACGCCGGCGACTTTTCCATCGCCTTTCAATCCACCCGGAATGTCTCACGAAGCCATCCTGGATTTTATCAAAAGAAGGTGCTTTCAAAGTATGAATCGAAAATAAAGGAATTTGAATCAACGCATGGCTTTAGCCTTGCCCTATGAGCAAAGTTCTGTTCTCTCATTCCTATTTCTACAGGCTGGACCCGAAACAGTGGAAGTTTCAACAGCCCTATCCGCCGCTGGGAACGTTGCAGGCAGCGGCTGTGGTACGCCAGGCCGGATTTGAGGTTTCTTTGTTTGACACCGGGCTGGCAAAAGGACCCGATGAAGTAGTTAACGCGCTCAAAACGGAAAAGCCAGCCTATTTTGTGATTTATGATGACGGCTTCAATTACCTCACAAAAATGTGTCTTTCGGTCATGCGTGAGGCTGCCTTTGCAATGACTGCTCACGCCAGAAAGCAGGGGTGCATCGTGATCATCAACAGTTCCGATTCCACCGATCATTTCGAAAAATATTTTGAGCAGGGCGTTGACTTTGTCATACGCGGAGAAGGAGAAGAAACCCTGGCGGAACTGCTGCACGCTCTGCAATTCTCCGGAGATTTGTCCGGGATTCACGGCCTTGCCTTCCGAAGGGACAACCAGATTAATGTCACGGCGCCACGGGATGTGTTGCGTAACCTGGATTCACTTCCTTTGCCAGCCTGGGATCTTATCGACCTGACAGGTTATGCATCGATCTGGAAGGAAGGCCAAGGCTATTTTTCCCTGAACATGGCTACAACAAGGGGCTGCCCGTATAAATGCAACTGGTGCGCCAAACCCATATACGGCAACCGGTATCATTCGCGAAGCCCTGAACACGTGGTTGATGAAATTGAAAACCTCATCATTCATTACAAGCCTGACCACTTCTGGATGTGCGATGATATTTTTGGCCTTAAGCCAGGCTGGATCAGGCAGTTTGCCATGTTACTCAAAGAGAGGGGGTTGTCCATTCGATACAAGATCCAGTCCAGGGTTGACCTCCTGCTGGAAGACGATACAGTAAGGCTGCTATCGGAGAGCGGCTGTGAAACGGTTTGGCTTGGCGCCGAAAGCGGGTCACAACGAATTCTTGATGCCATGGACAAAGGGACGACCGTGGATCAAATCAAAAAGGCAACACAGCTGCTGAAAGACAATCAGGTAAGGGTAGCCTTCTTTCTCCAGTTTGGATATCCCGGTGAGACCCGGGAAGACATTAATACCACACTCGACATAGTGCTTGAGCTCATGCCGGATGAAATCGGGATTTCAGTTTCCTATCCCTTGCCAGGAACAAAATTTTACGAAACCGTGAAGGCCCAGATGGCAGAAAAACAGAATTGGACCGACTCGGATGATTTGGCGATGCTTTACGAGAATACTTATCCTGTTGCCTACTACAAAATATTGCAGCGGTATATCCACAGCCGTTACAGGATTCAGCGCGGGCTAAATCGTTTGAAGGACTTTGGCAGGAAACCGGCCTTCAGGGGAGGCGACCCCAGGAAAATATTATCGATGTTGTATAACCTTCCTGTATCATTGTTTCATGCTTACCGGCTCAGACAACTGAGTGCTGCCCATGGCAATTGAGAATGCATTGCCGGAAATACTGAAGCCGGTGCAGCGGGCATTCAGCAAACAGGCTGAAAATTATGATGCCGATGACCGGTGCAATCCCATTCTCCAGGATTGGCGAGAAACGGTCTATGATCACCTTCAGCTATTTCTAATGCCTGGGAGCCGCATACTGGAACTCAATGCGGGAACCGGAATAGATGCAAGGCATCTGGCAGAGGCCGGGCATACGGTCCATGCCACCGACACTTCACCCGGAATGGTTAAAAAGATAAAAGAGAAGATCAATCAATCCGGCTGCCAGAAAACATTTACAGTGCAACAATGTTCCTTCGAATCGCTCGATGCTGTTGGTGAGTCCGGTTTTGACTACATCTTTTCAAACTTCGGCGGTCTTAACTGTTGCAAAGACCTGATCACTGTTGCCCGGCAATTGCCCCGGCTTATGAAAAAGAGAGGGTATGTCACGTGGGTAATCATGCCACCCGTTTGTCCCTGGGAATTTATTTCGGTCCTCAAGGGTAATAGCAGGGCCTTCCGAAGACTCAATAAAGAAGTAATTGCCCACCTCGAGGGTGAATATTTCAAAACATACTACCATTCGGCTTCAGAAGTGAAGAAGGCACTAGGTCCAGCGTTTCGCATGGTGAGATCCGAAGGACTCGGTTCAATTTCTCCACCTCCATCCAGCCTGTCCTTCATCAGTAAATATCCCGGACTATACAAGAGACTGAAGAAACTGGACAAGAAGGCAGCCGGCTACTTTCCATTCAACCGGTGGGCCGATCACATCATCATCACTTTTCAACTGACCTGAAGATGGCGCCAAAGGCCTTTGCTGCCTGGCAGCGCATCAAGATTGGGTTAAACCATACAGCCTTTGGGCTTTCAGGCACGATTTTCAATTTTATTTTCTCGGTGATCATCATCAGGTCCTACTCGGCGGAATTGTGGGGAAGCTTCGCGCAGTTCATGCTGATGATGACCTTTATCAGCCAGGTAACGGCATGGGGCAGCAAAGACTACCTGGTGAGGGAGTTCAGTCGCAACAACCGCCTTGCCCCATTATGGCAAACTTCGCTCATCAGCCGTACGGTCATTTTTCTTCCGCTCATTCCAGTCCTGTGGCTTTCTGGCCAGGATCAAACAACCGCCATTCTCTTTGCTTTTTGGTGTCTCGCCAACTTTGGCGCCCGGTCATTTGACAGTGTCATTGTATTTGAAAGGAAATTCAAAGCGGCCGTTCTTGTAGAAGGGGCAGGGTTTGTCATGGTCCTGATTTTCCTTTCTCAGATGCATGAAAATATATCACTCGGGATACTCATGGTCCTTTTTTCCGCATCCGCCGTTCTGAAAACATTGTTATACGTTGCGCTTTTCCGAAAGACATGCATCGCTTCGTTCAACGGCAGCATGAGCAGTCAATATCTTATCCTTTCGGTGCCGTATTTTCTCCCACCGCTTATCAGTTTCCTGAATGCCAAGGCTGATACTTTTGCCATTGCACTGACCCTGCCACAAAAGGAGGTTGGAGAATATTACATATTGGTCAGCCTGCTTTCCTATTGTCATGCTGTTGCAGCGTTGGCCCTTGTCCCGTTCCTCAAAAATATTTACAGAATAAGAAATGAATCACTGTTGAAAATCAAGAAGTCATTCTTCCTCGGTGGAATGGCTTGGGCTGCCATCTGCCTGGCCGGAACCTATGTTGCATTGGAACACATCTATCAGATTCATTTTGATGCTCCGGTATACCTTGTTTCGGCCCTGGCCCTGCCTCCCTTCTTCATCTACTACCTGGTCATGCAGGAGTTTTTCAAAAATGACAAGCCCTACACGGTTGTGTACATCAATTTCGCAGGCGCCGTAGTTAATTTTATCACGAGTCTGGTGCTGATCCGGTTTTTGGGATTTATCGGAGGACTGCTCTCTTTCGCAATCATGCAATGGATAATTATGGCGGGATTCATGTTTGCGGTCAAAAGGCTTATCCCCGCCTCCCAACCCATTCACAGGCAGTGATGATAAATCCTGGATTCCATGAATATTTCGGGCATCATCCGGCATTTCGCAGGGTAGGCGGCATTTATTTTCAACAGGATCTCGAAAATACTTCTGATTTCGAAAAGGCCTACCTGCCCATTCGTCTACATGAAGGCCGGGTATACGATGACCCCACGGTTGCCAAACTGCCGATCGTACCAAAAGATCATCCACTCCGACTGGAGTGGATGGTTCGTCACCAAAGTACCCTCAAACTGGTTACGCACCTCAGAAGGTCTAATCCCGGAAAGTTGCTTGAAATTGGGTGCGGCAATGGGTGGCTCACACACTACCTTCATGAATTGCTCAACGTCGATTGCGCAGGCATTGATCTTAATGTCAGGGAACTTGAGCAGGCTGAACGTGTTTTCGGCCGCAAGCCGGATGTGAACTTCGTTTACGGTGATGTCTTGTCGAACTCATTGAAATCTCCCATCGCCGATGCCATTGTAGTCGCGGGTGTAATCCAGTATTTTCCAGACCTCCCCGCACTTATAATCAGACTGCTTCAACTGCTTCGGCCGCCAGGAGAAATTCATATCCTTGACAGCCCCTTGTATACCTCGGGGAAGGCCCTGCTAGCCAGGGAGCGTTCTTTTGACTATTTCAGGAAGTCAGGTCATGAAAACATGATTGACCATTATCATCACCACGCATGGGAATCACTCCGGGGATTTAGTTACGATGTGCTGTACGATCCAAATTCATGGAGGAGCAGACTGAACAGGTTGTATATGACTGATTCTCCATTTCCCTGGATCAGGATAACACATCCTGAATTTTAACTATTTTCCCATTCATGAAAAGCACCCTCTTTTACAAGACACTTCTCCTGCTGACACCACGGCAGCGTAAGAAAGGAATAGTCATCACTTTCTTGTTAGTCGTGAGCTCCCTGTTGGATTTTTTCAGTCTCGCCTCATTCGTGCCGCTGATCCTGCTGGTGATCAACCCCTCGTGGACAGAAGGATCCACACTCGTGCAAACAATGGGATTCAGCAGCCCGGTCAGCTTCAGCCTTTCACTGACCGTACTGGTTCTACTTTTCATTGCGGTGAAGACACGCATCAATCAATGGATCGCATTCCGCAAGGCAGCGTACGCGTATGGTGTGGGGAATGACCTGGCCGACGCTGCCATTACCCGTTATCTGAGAATTCCCTACCATGACTTTACCCATGTTGACTTTGCCGGCGAACTAAACCGGCTGACCAATGTCCCGCTTACGTTCGCCAACAACATCATAATTCCAGCCGGCACCCTGATTTCAGAAACAATCATATTGATAACGCTGTGTACAGCCATTGCGTGGTATCAATTCAGCATGTTTGCCTTGCTCCTGCTGATTCTCCTTCCCGCTTTCTTTGTCTACCGCATGAAAAGAAAACAGGCAGCAGGCATCAGCAATAAAGTCGCCGTGGTCTATCCCAGGCTCTTGAAGCACACGCTGCAGATCGTAGAGGGTATCATCGACATCCGGTCTTATCACAGAGAATCATTTTTTAAGAGACGTTTTGATGAGGCGGGAAAGGAAGTAGCCAGGGTTTTTGCCCTTGATCATACATCACAGACGGCCACTTCGCGGACGACAGAACTGGTTGCCGCCTTCTGTGTTTGCCTAGTGCTGGCGTATGCCATCACTGTAAGACAGAATCAAAAGGAAACACTTCTTCTGCTCAGCTTATTCGTTGGTGTGAGCTTCAGGATTGTGCCTTCGGTTAACCGAATATTTTCAGCCATGCATCAAATCAGGACCAATGAACATGTACTGGAGGAACTCCCTGCCATGACAGATTACGATGAAAATGCTCTTGACGAAAATTCCCTGACTATACCCTTTCATTCAGCCCTGCTGGTAGAGAATCTCTCCTTTGCTTATCCAGGGCACGGTAAAATCTTTGATAACGCAAGCCTAAGGATAGCCAAAGGCGAAACAATTGCAGTCACCGGTGTGTCAGGAAAAGGAAAGACCACATTTTTCCTCATCCTGCTCGGATTGCTTCGTCAGCAGAAAGGTCAAATACTTCTCGATGGAAAGAATGCGAATGAAACAAATTCGGGTTCATGGCTGAAGTCATTCTGTTATGTTCCCCAACAGCCATATATGCTGGATGCTTCCATTATGGAAAACATTGCGTTTGGCACACCTGCAGGCGAAATCAAGGAAGAAAAAATCAATTCAATTCTTCGGCAACTGGAATTGGAGGAATGGATCAGCGGGCTTCCCGACGGCATTAGAACTATAGTCGGTGAAAAAGGCCTGAAGATTTCCGGCGGGCAGAGGCAGCGGCTTGCCATTGCGCGCGGGCTGTACCATGACCGCCAGATCCTCCTGCTCGATGAAGTAACGAACCAGCTGGACTCCCGCACCGAAGCGGAGATATTTGCCTCGCTGAAGAGGGTGGCCGGTGACAAAACCATTCTGATGATTACCCACCACCCCGAATTACTCAAGCAATTTGACAGGGTTTTTGAAGTAGTAAATGGTGTGTTCCGGGAAATTTCTCATCATCCATTATCTGCTGTCTGACCGTGGACCCCATCGTCAGCATTGTCATACCCACCTATAACCGCGCCGGTGTCCTGGGGGAAACCATTGACTCCGTGCTTGCGCAGACTTTTACCAACTGGGAACTCCTGGTGATTGACGACGGGTCAACCGATCATACCAACACGTTAGTCGGGGGTTATGACGACTCAAGAATTCAATACTACCGGATCAGGCATACCGGGATCATTGGCCGGGTGAGGAATTACGGCATGCAAAAAGCAAAAGGCAAATACATTGCGTTTCTGGATTCAGATGACCTTTGGCGATCCGATACACTGGCACTCCAGGTTTCATTGTTCAACCGCTTTCCTTCAGCCGCCTTCATCTTCAGCAACGGAAACGAATTCGGAGAATTCGCAGTAAGGCCGCCGGAACAGGAAGTGCTTTTTGCAGGTGACGTCTTCCTGCCAATAATCCTGGACCACCGGTTCTGTCTATTTGTATCCTCGTGGATTGTTAAGCGCGAGGTCTTTCAGTCGATCGGATGGCTTGATGAAACTTTCCGTATTGGCGGAGACATTGATTTCTTTCTGACGATGGCTCATGATTTTCATGGTGTGTTCACAAATGAAAGACTTGTGAATCACAGAAAACACGCGCATGGCATTTCGGTTGACCTTGAAGTGGTCGCTTACGAGGAGCATTGCCTGACCATCAAAAGATTTCTGAACCAAGGGTGGCTGACACGAGCCCGGTACGGAACAATAGTCAGTGACCTTTACTACAAAAAGGGGCTGCTGCTGCTGAGCAGAAAAGAACCCAAAAAAGCCATGATATCATTCAGCAGGGCTGCTGCCTTTAAGCCTTTGAATTACAAAGGCTGGCTCAGGCTACTGCAGGCGGCTCTTCGCACTTTAATCTAGTCGTTGTACAGTTCCCAGGTTCTCTGCGCAGTCCACTGGATGGTGTGAACTGAACACCACTCATGCGCATTTTTCCTCATATCCTCCATTTCCTTCTCATTGTTAAGCAAACTGATCACGCCATCGGCCAATGCTCCATCATCACCGACCGCAACCGATTTGCAGGCCGACGGAAGATCTGCCATCAAGCCAACCCTTGTGCCGCATACCAGGAGGCCGCAGCACATCGCTTCCGTCACAACCTCGCTCTGTCCTTCTGACAAGGAAGTGTGCAGGAGGATATCTGACTTTTGATAAATATCCGGAAGGCTGTTGTAGGGCTTAATGTCAAGAATCCTCATTTTGGCAGAAATGGTGAGCGTGTCAGCGAGGGCCCTTAACTCCCGTTCCAGAGGGCCCTCACCGATGATGGTCAGTTCCGCATTCACCTTCCTGCTGATCCTTGCAAATGCTCTCAATAGCATTGCCTGATCCTTCACCGGGGTGAGATTGGCAACATGGAGAAATTGAACAGGATCTCCAACAGGCTTTGGTTTCAAGAAAAACCTGTCGGCATCAACTCCCCAGGGGATCACCCGGACTGGTTTCTTCAGGCCAGCGGCCGCCAGGTTATTTACTGAATACTGCGTAAGTGCCGTACGCACATCAGCATGATAGAGGGTCCACAGCACCAGGGTTTTCTGCAGCCTGGTTCTCAACTGTCCATATTGAATTGACGGTAAAGCCGCCGCATCGCCACCGAGCACTCCTACCACTGATTTTACACCGAATATTTTTCCAATGACGACTGCCAGCAATCCTGAAGGCAGGATCCAGCACCCGTGCACTGCACTGAATCGTTTACGTTGATGAAGTTGACGAAAATGCCAAAGCGTTTGCAGGCCTTTAATCAGTATGTTCTTCGCAGGAATACTCACCAGTGCAAACCCATTTGGCACATAATCGCTATTCACCTTAAACAGCGACACGACGGTCAGGTCAACATCCCGCGCGAGCAGCGTAACCAGTGCTTCGAGGACCGGAACGCCGATGTTGTCCCGCCCGGTTCCAATCCCGCCCGGGATAATGAGGCAGACGCTTTTTCTAAGAGTGATGGTCTTGCTCATGCTGATCGGAAGAACAATTTGGCAGGCATTTGATGATCAAGTCTCCACTGAGCATAGTACCGGTGAATGTGGGCCAGCCCAACTCCATTGACCAGCTCCCGCTCTTCCACGATTTCGTAATAATGCACACGGTGAATACCAATGTCGACGGATCCAGCCCTTCTTAACTCAAGGTAAGAGAGGGCCGCCAATGGGAGCGGAATACCAGACCCTGACCGTGCTCCCAATAACTCAAACAAATCGGGGGAGTTCCAACCGGACATGTGGTTCTTGCCAGCCTCATAGGCATATCTACAGGCACTTGTGTCAATCCTGGACATTGCGATGGTGCCGGTTTCCTCAACTTGTTCATTCGCTTTACCTCCCATCCTCAATGATCCCAGATAATATTTCCCCGCTTGTCCGTGCAAGTCTGTGGGAAACAGGTTCATTTTACTGCCATTCCAGGCTGTGATCAGGGATATTTTTCTGGGCATGGAATAGGCCGTCACGACCTGATCAAAGAGATTGCCCGGGAGGTCGACATTTCCAGCTGGTCTTTTCTTCAACGCTTCCTTCAACCGGTTGGTGAGCTTGTAGAAACCAGAAAGAAAGGTGTGTTCGCCGGCTTCGCCTTGAAAAAAGAATACCCTTTGATCGCCCAGCTCGAGGGCATTGATTTTCTTCATCATCAATCTGGCGACGGACGCATGGTCCGTGGCAAAGCCCAGCCAATGGTCATTGACTACAAAACCCCGTTGAACAAAAGACAAGCAAACCCGGCCTTGCTGCTCCATCCATGCCGCTTCTGCTGATGCCCTGTCGAATACCACCGCCATGATTAATGGGCGATAGCCAAGGAAAATATGATGACGGCTGACTTCCGGGCAGAACTCACCACGCACTCCGGTAACAAAAATTGAGAAAGGGTCTTCCAGGCTTTCCTCAACACACAGATACTCTTGAGGAAGCGAAGATCCCAATAGCAATTGCCGGGCAAAATTCCTGGCGCTCATATCTTCACGGGAATTTCAAGTTTCATAAGAAGTGCTTTTGCCTGCTCCAAAACAAACTCAGGGGTGTAGCGTGTAAGGCAATGCACATCACCAAATTGACAAACTTCAGAAAAACAATTTCCACAAGGAAGGTCCGCCGAAGACAGGCACTTGGACCAATCTCCCAACGGGGCCGACCAGTAGTCAGGGGATGAACCAAACAAGGCCAGGGTTGGCACGCCCTGTATCCAGGCCATGTGCATGAGCCCTGAGTCTTCGGTGAGCATCAGCCTCGCCATGCCCACGATCACGAATGCCTCAAATGGCGACGTTTTATTCGTCAGGTCAATGAAATTTTCACTCAATCGCGATCGAAACAAAGCAGTCATTATCGGCATTGCTGTCGATCCCATTATCACAAAGAATGTTTTTCCATCAGTCGCGGCCAGCCATTGCTCTGCAAATGAGATGAAATTCTGTGCTGGCCAATTTCGTGTAATGAATGCACCGGCTGGATTCAAAACCACCATAGGGCTTTTCCCATCCCAGCCATTTCGTTTAAGAATCTCCACGGAATCAAAAGTGGAGGTTTCCCGGCGCAAGGGTTCAATCCTTATGTCGGCAATACCCAAGGCCTGAATAGTTTGCCGGGTTCGTTCCCCGGCGGAAATCCTTGAAGACCTGTCAAACTCAGACCAGGATGAGGGGAACAGCAAGAACCTGATCATCCTGCTTATTTTGTGGTGCTGCAGATCCAGAACAATGTCATACTGCTGCCACCAAAGATAAGGCAGCAACAACAGCGCCAGGACAAATTGGATCTTTGCGTTGCGCCCGCCTCCAATGGCGATGACCTTTTCGAACAGGCCGGTCTTTCCAGGAATACCACTCACTTCCTGCCTTGTCAACAAGTGAATTTTTAAATTGGGCAATGACTTCTTCATGCTTGCCACATAGGGCAGGGTAATCATAACATCTCCCATTGCCTGGAACCGGATCACCAGAATTTTTCCTGGAGACCCCGCAAAACGCCAGGGCATACACCGAATGAGGGGAGTCTCTTCTTTCAAGGTCAAAAAATACTAAATTCTGATTCTATATCTTTAATGCTGTGAAAGTTATCCTTTTCAACCCTCGCAGCGCACGGTCAAAACACCGGATTCCAAATTCCATTCTTCAGGTTGGCGCGTCCATTCACGGAAAGGTAGAATATGTATTAGTGGACGGTAATCTTGAGCGAGATCCCTGGACCAGAATTGAACAGTACCTCAGCACTGGTGAATACACGCTCATTGGCTGTACGGTCATGCCCGGGCCTCAGCTTCGGCAAGCCATTCCGATTTCCAGGAGAATACGACAACAATATCCAGGTGTCACCATTGTCTGGGGAGGTTATTTTGCATCTAACCAGTATAAAACAGTCATTCAATCCGGCTATGTAGACTACATCGTTTATGGACCCGGTGACGTCGCCTTCCCCTTGCTCCTTGATTCGCTGCTGCACGGCTCGTCACCCGACACGATACCCAACCTCATATTCAGAAAGAACAATGAAGTTGTCAAGACTCCCAAGGCGCCCTTGCTGGACCAGGACACGTTGCCCCAGCTTCCATACGAACACCTGAATACCTTTTATCCTATTGGGCAATATCTCGGCAAGACCTTCCTTGGGAACAAGACGGCGTCTTATCATTCCAGCATGGGTTGTCCTTTTACGTGTTCATTTTGCGCGGTCGTGCCTCTATACAATGCACAATGGAAGGGCAAATCGGCTACGCTCATTTACAGAGACATTCAATACCTGAAGGAGCAGTATGGGGCTGATGCCGTTGAGTTTCATGACAATAACTTCTTCGTCAGTGAAAAAAGGACTGTTGAGTTTTCACACCTCATAAAAAACGAAGGACTGGTCTGGTGGGGCGAAGGACGCATTGATACCGTGGACAAGTACAAGGACGAATCACTTGCCCTCATGAGAGAGGCTGGATGCCGGATGATTTTCTTCGGAGCAGAGACCAGTAATGATGAACTTCTAAGAAAAATGGATAAGGGCGGAACACAGACCACCGAACAGATGAAGCGTTTTGCGGCACGCCTCAGAAAATTTGACATCATTCCCGAATATTCCTTTGTGCTCGGATTCCCAGCTGAGACCCAGGAGAAAGTCATAAAACAGATTGATGAGGACATTGCTTTCATTAAAGAGATAAAGCAAATAAACCCATCAACGGAAATCATCATCTACGTGTACAGCCCGGTGCCAACCGAGGGTTCAGAGATGTATGAACTGGTGAAGCGTACCGGGTTTCGGTTTCCAGAAACCCTGGATGCGTGGCTGGACCCGGCCTGGCAGCACTTCGATTTGAGAAAGAACCCCCTTACACCCTGGCTTACCGCTGAAATGATAGATAAGATTCTTGGGTTTGAAACTGTTCTGAATGCGAGGTACCCGACCGTTTCAGACTTCAAACTCACGGGCGCACAAAAACGCGTGATGCGCTGGCTTTCCGGTTTCCGGTATAACGCCAATTTTTTTCATTTCCCTTACGAACTCAAGGTCCTCCAAAAATTCTGGCTTAAGTACCGACAGCCCGAGATCGAGGGATTTTATATGGAGTAAGGGATGAATAATTTATTAAAAATATTGCTCCGCCCACTGCCCTGGCTCATGAAAGGGTATTTGTCCAGTGAGCGTACCTATCGCTACAAGGAGCTGTCCATCGTCGTTATGCCCGGCGTTTTCCATCCGGGACTGTTTCACAGCACAAGCCTTTTGCTGCAGTATATCGAAACGCATTCCATGGCCGGGTCCATTCTTGAAATGGGCGGCGGAACAGGGGTCGTTTCAATACTGGCTGCCAAAAAAGGAGCAAAGGTCACGTCAATCGATATCAGTTCAAGAGCAATTCACAACATGAATCGAAATGCTGTCCGGAATGGCGTATCCATAACCGTAATCCAGTCCGACCTGTTTGAAAAAATTGAAAAAAAAACATTTGACTGGATTCTTGTCAACCCACCTTACTATCCCGCCATACCCACCACGGAAGAGGATTACGCATGGTACTGTGGGGACAAGCATGATTATTTCACGCGCTTCTTCATTGGTGTACAGCACTTCATGGGGCCTGACACTACATTGATCATGGTTCTCTCAGAAGTATGTGATTTGCAGACAATCTTTAAGATTGCTGCCGGCGCTGGATTTTCCATGGAAAAGATTGCTGAGAAATCCGTGTGGGTTGATGGTAAAAACTACCTGTTTCAGGTCACACAGACTTTGTAATTCCAAGATGAAGGGAGCAGACGCATTGAATGCACGTCGGATGCTCATTCACTTTAAGATTCCTTCTAAATGTAACTGCCGCATTTGAATTGATAATGTCTTTGAAGGACTTATCGTGAATATTACCATAGGCAGGGTGGAAGAAGCAAGGCAATACATCCCCGTTCGATTCAACGACTACTGAAACCCACGGGGCATTGCATCTCTTTTCAGGAAAGAGCGACGTCTTGTTAATGGCCCTGTAGTGCTGCACGATCTCCATCATTTTGGCTGGCCGTTCTGCAATGAACCTTGTCTGATAATCCAAAGCTAATTCATCAAATGATCTTTCCAATAGCGCTTCAAATTCCTGCACCTCTCCTTCCGTCAGGGAAATTTCCGAAACTTTTTCAATGGCCCATGGGTCAGGCCGGTTGAATGCCTCTGAAGACACATCTGCCCCCAGGAATGAAATCTGATCGAGGCCGATCATCTTTGCAGTGTGAATTACAGCGGGAAAGTCTCTGAAGTTCTGCTTCTGCAGAACCGTACGTCCGGTCACACGGAATGCGGGGCTAATGTTCTTAATGGCTCTTACCCCCTGCTCGAGCTTTTCAAATGCCAGCGGAATGTTTCTGATCCTGTTGTGAACTTCACGGCTTCCATCCAGCGACACGATCACATCGTCGCAATGCTCCACCACCTCCCTGGCATGGGCTGCCAGTGTTACGCCAGTCGAGAGCAGGCTGATCTTTGCTCCAGTAGAGCGAAGGAGCCCGCTAAATTTCCAAAGATTGGAGTGCATGAGCGCTTCACCACCAGAGAGGGCCACTCGTTTTACGCCCAGTTTTCTAAAGGCATCGAGGTGCCTCTGAAGTTCTTCAATTGTTATTTCCTTCTTTTCCTGATTGGCCTTCCAAATATCACACATGATGCAACGGCAGTTGCATCGGCTATGTGGCATGAGCACAAGCACTGGTAAGGCGAAAATTCTGCTGGTTGAGGCGGTCGCAGCTCTCCTTAGAAAATCAATCATGCCATTAGGCCGATTTGAACTTGCAAGTACTGAATGCGCAACGTAACACCGGATGGGTTAGTGAGGCATTCAGGCACCAGCCATCGATGGGGCAATCTCCCTGTTGCCGAGCTGCTTCAGGAGTCTGCCGTGGGCAATCAATGCGTCCACAAAGGTTTCCTTCATCTTGTACGGAAGGCCATACTCTGCTGCTGTTTCGCGCACGATGTTGGCGATGTTGCGGTAATGCACATGGCAAATATTCGGAAACAAGTGATGCTCCACCTGAAAATTGAGGCCACCGACATACCATGACAAAATCTTGTTTCGGTGCGCAAAATTTGTGGTGGTGTACAATTGATGCACCGCCCAGGAATTTTCGAGGTTACCTTCGGCATCAGGCATGAGGTATGAAGTGCCCTCCACAACATGCGCGGGCTGAAATACGATTGCCAGTATGAAGCCAGCGACATAATGCATCGCCAGAAATCCAATGAGAATTTGCCACCAGGCAAACGGCAGCAACAACATGGGAATCACAAAAATATATCCCACATACAGAATTTTTGTTACCAGCAGGATAGTCCACTCCAGTGCGATGTTGGCTTTACTTCTTTCCACCATGCCATTATTCTGATAACGAATCAACCTGAAAAAATCCTTGCCAACCACCCAAATGATCGTCATCAGGCCATACAGAAACCAGGCATAGATATGCTGGAAACGATGGAAAGATTTCCAGGGTGAGTCTGGTGACATGCGCAAAGCTCCCCGTGGGCTGATGTCCTCATCCACTTCATAAATGTTGGTAAACGTGTGGTGAAGAACGTTATGCTGAATTTTCCAGTTATATGCATTCGCTCCCACCAGATTCAGCGTATACCCCATCATGTCGTTGATCCAGGGCTTGGTGGAATAGGCCCCATGATTGGCATCGTGCATGATGGACAGTCCGATTCCGGCCACACCGAGCCCCATGACGAGGCAAAGCAGGAAATAGACCCAATAGGCAGTGACCAAACCGCTGATGCTGATGAAGTAGGGAACAAAAAACAGTGACAACATGAAAATGGTCTTTACAACCATTTCAGCATTGGCATTACGGCTCAGGTTATTCGTTTTGAAATAATTATTGACACGCTGGCTCAGCGTTGCGTAAAATTCCTGCTGTGACTTGCCAAATTTGATCGTTGTGCTCATGTAAGGGGTTGTTGTTCAGGGCCCCATCAGCATTAGAAATCAATGAAGAGGGGGTATATTATTTATCAAAGGTACGTAATTCGCCTTTCAAAAGGGTCGTCTGAGGGCAACAGTCTGCCACTAAATTCCAAATTCGTTGATTTTACGGTTGAATTCGAATGTAAGCGGCGGTCCCGTCGGAGGAGAATGTCTTGACGCCTTCCGGGGATGAATAAATGAAGAAAACATCAAGTTCACCATGGCTTTTGAGGGTTTCCTGTGCCTTTATATGACCCATGGACATGAAAGCTGTGGCCCAAGCATCGGCCGTAGAGCAATCCCTGGCAAATACGGTAGCACTCAGCAATTCATGCTGCACAGGGAATCCTGAAACCGGATCTATGGTGTGGGAATATTTTCGTCCATCGACCTCACGGTAATTGAAGTAGTTTCCCGAAGTTGAATAGCCCATATTGGTTACTGTTGCATAGGCCCTGAATTTCTGTTCAACATAATCAGAGTTGGGATCCAGGATGCCTATCTCCCACACCCGGTCTTCCTTCAGGTTTTTGCCCCAGGCCACGCCTTCGCCTCCCAGCTCAATAAAAAAATTCTCTACAGATTTTGATTTGAAGAAATCGGCGATCACATCGGCGCCATAACCCTGGCCGATCGCACTGAAATCCAGCTGAACACGGGGATCATTCTTCCAAAGGCTGTCCTCGCTGAATCCAATTTTTTCAAAACCCACAAATTTCCGTATGGCAAGAATTTCCGCTGTATCGGGCCTTTCAATTTTTCTTGGCCCAAAACCCCAGGCATTCACCAGCGGCATTACAGTTGGATCATAAGCGCCTTGCGAACCAGCGACTACTTCCTTTGATTTCTTCAAGGGCGGCAGGAAATACGGCAACCGAAAGGCAATTGAACGACGGGCACGATTGAATCTGGAAATTTCAGAAGCAGTATCATAGGTGTTGATGGACTTATTGATGAGCATCAGCAAGGAATCAACGGCCAGCTGAAAATTACGGCCGCCCTTATCAAAATAAGTAATGTGGTAGGAGGTGCCCATCGTCTTCCCCGACAGCTTCATAGGCTCCAGGTTATTGGATTGCCGGTATTTCCAAACCAGCCAGATCGCCAGGAGCAGGACGAGTGTGTACAACGCATTCTTAGAGCGGGAATTCATAAAGACGAAATTACTTCAAATTCGAAGGGAGTCCCAAAAATAATTTGAATGAAGGATCAACTACTGTAGCTTTGATCCCATGCGCGAAGACTATTTGAAGCCGGACAATGAAAGCCTGAATCCGGAGGAAAAGGAGGTCGAAAAGGCTTTGCGTCCGCTCAGTTTTAGTGACTTCACGGGGCAGCAGAAAGTGGTCGACAACGTAAAGGTGTTTGTGCAGGCCGCCAAACAGCGTGGAGAATCGCTGGATCATGTTTTACTGCACGGTCCACCCGGCCTGGGCAAAACGACACTCTCGTTTATCATCGCCAACGAACTCGGCAGCAGCATCAAGGTTACTTCAGGCCCTGTGCTGGACAAGCCGGGTGATCTCGCCGGCCTGCTGACGAATCTCGAAACGAATGACGTACTGTTCATTGATGAAATTCATAGGCTCAATCCCATTGTCGAGGAGTACCTGTATTCCGCGATGGAGGATTTTCGCATCGACATTATGCTCGACAGCGGACCCAATGCGCGATCCGTTCAAATTGGCCTGAACCCTTTTACCCTCATTGGCGCCACCACACGCGCCGGATTACTCACCTCGCCCCTGCGTGCCCGCTTTGGAATCACCGCACGCCTGGAGTACTACGATTCCGAGTTGCTCACCCGGATTGTTAAACGGTCTGCCGGCATCCTGGCCACCACCATTAACAATGACGCGGCCTTTGAAATTGCACGCCGGAGCCGGGGCACTCCCCGCATTGCAAATAACTTGCTCAGGCGTACGCGCGATTTTGCGCAGATCAAAGGCGATGGTAACATTACCAAACCCATCGCGCAGATGGCACTGAAAGCGCTGGATGTGGATGAGAACGGGTTGGACGAGATGGACAACCGGATCCTCAGCGCCATCATTGAAAAATTCAAAGGGGGGCCCGTTGGCCTGAACACCATCGCCACTGCCGTGAGCGAAGAGGCGGAAACCATTGAAGAAATGTATGAGCCTTTCCTGATTCAGGAAGGATACATTAAACGCACCGCGCGCGGAAGAGAAGCTACCGAACTGGCCTACAAACACCTCAAAATTGCTCCACCGGTTTCCAGGGGTCCCAGTCTCTTTGATTGACATCCAGTTTATTTTTTCACCACAGTCTAAATAACCGGTGAAACGGAATGAAGAAAAACATTGCCCAGCATACCCAGCTTATAAAGGCCCTGTCCCGCGAACTGGGATTTTCATTTTGCGGCATTTCAAAAGCAGAATTTCTTGAAGCGGAGGCCCCGCGACTGGAGGAGTGGCTGAAGCGGGGGTACCAGGGAAAGATGGGGTACCTTGAAAAGAACTTTGACAAGCGCCTTGACCCAACCAAACTGGTGCCGGGTGCAAAATCCGTTGTCAGCCTGGTGTATAACTATTTTCCGAAAAAGGATCTTGCCCGGGAAATGGATCTGAAAATCGCAAAGTACGCCTATGGCGAAGACTACCATTTCGTCATCAAGGATAAGCTTTCCTCGCTCATCAATAAAATCGTGGAGCATTTTGGTAAAATCGATGGTCGTGCGTTTGTAGATTCCGCCCCGGTGATGGAGCGTGCCCTGGCGGCTAAAAGCGGCCTGGGCTGGATTGGCAAAAACAGCCTGCTACTCAACCGGTCAATGGGAAGTTTCTTTTTTATTGCCGAGCTGATCCTGGACCTCGACCTCGAGCCTGACGGACCTATCAAGGATTATTGTGGCTCCTGCACGGCATGTATGGATGCCTGCCCAACAGGGGCTATCCCGGAGCCTTATGTGGTGGACGGAAGCAAGTGCATTTCCTATTTCACCATTGAGCTAAAAGAAGAAATCCCACAGGATGTCAAAGGCAAGTTTGAGAAGTGGATCTTCGGCTGCGACATTTGCCAGGATGTTTGCCCGTGGAACCGTTTCTCGCAGCCTCATGGCCAGTCAAGGTTTGATCCGCCTGAAGGACTGTCTGAAATGACCACGGGCGACTGGAAGGATATCACCGAAGAAGTTTTCCGAAAGCTGTTTGGTCAATCAGCCCTGGAGCGGACGAAGTACGCAGGACTGAAGAGGAATATCGATTTCGTCACGAACCGATCCGGCAAGGCCCGGAATAAATAAAAAGCCCCTGAACGGGGCTCTTTTTAAGAGGCGTCATGCGCGATCTGCGGCGAAGGACACCCGGTTTTTAAAATGTCAGGCTACTACGAAACAGCGATTTAATATCGCCTGGTGGTCCCCAAAGTTGGAATAACACCAACTTCTGAGTTCTTGCACTTCCTCTGCAATCAGCATTTTGATTGCCTTCCGCAGCTCTTTCTCAAAGAGCCGCGCGTCAAAACTCACCCTTGTGAGCACATTTTTGACATAATTCAACATATTCAATTGTTAAAGTACGAGGGCGTAACCCAGTACGCGAATTATAACGTTGAAAATAGACATACCGTTATTGAGTTAAAAGAAAAATTAAATTTGTCTCCGCAAGTGATTGCACAACTATTGCAATGATGAAATCAGCCCTCAAATCGGTCCTTTTTCTGCTCCTGTGCTGGACGGGCCCTGTGCTTCAGGCGCAAACCATACAAATCCAGCTGGGCCCTGATGAAATTGGGGAGAATCAGGCATGGACCATTTCGATAAACGTGCTGAATGGTCAGCTGAGAACGTACGATAATTTCCCTGATGTAGAAGGCCTGAGAAAGCGTGGCACGAGCACCCAATCACAAACCAGCATTGTCAACGGCCAAATGAGCTCATCCCAATCTGTGATCATGACTTATGTACCAAACCGGCAAGGAACGATTGTGGTACCACCCTTTTCGATGAAAATCAACGACCAGCCCATACAATCACCCGGAAAGAGAATCAAGGTGGGCCCTCCTGTTCAGGCACAAGCAAGGGACCCCTTCCGAAGCATGTTTGACAGCCGTGATCCTTTTGGGTCCCCTGGCAGGGAAGAAACTGAATTCATCGACATCAAAGAAGAGGCATTGCTGGCGCTAACGACCAGCAAAGATGACGTGTATGTGGGTGAGGGTTTTACTGCCACACTGTCTTTCCTGGTAGCCGACAACAATCGGGCGCCCATGCAGTTCCACGACCTGGGTCGCCAGCTTTCAGAGATTCTGAAAAAGCTGAAACCATCCAACTGCTGGGAAGAGAATTTCAACATAGAAAATATAGAAGGCGGTCCGGTCACGATCAACGGAAAAGGGTATACACAATATAAAATATACCAGGCCGCCTTCTATCCCCTCAATACAGAACCGGTCACCTTCCCCAGCGTCGGCCTCGAGATGATTAAATTCAAGGTCGCAAAGAATCCTTCCTTCTTCGGTCAAAACAGACAGGAAGACCACAAGACCTTCTATTCCAAATCCAAAACTGTTCGTGTGAAGGAACTTCCTCCGCATCCGATGCAAAATTCCGTGGCAGTCGGAAACTACCAACTGGAGGAGAAAATTACATCCACCGAATTGCAGACCGGCCAAAGCACCGGCTACGAGTTCAATGTTTATGGAGAGGGGAATATTTCTTCCATTGAAAGGCCGGTTATTCAAAAGGACAACAATTTTGATTTTTACGAGCCCAATATCCAGCAGAACATCACCCGGGATGGCGGCCGTGTGGCCGGGACAAAATCATTCAAGTACTTCCTTGTCCCGAAAGAGCCTGGACAGTTTGCGCTGAGCAACTATTTCCAGTGGATCTTTTTCAATCCCTCCAAGAAGGATTACGACACCCTGAGATCGCAGGTCGTCCTCAAGGTACAAGGCGAAAGCCGTCGCAACCAGGCCATTCAAAGTACGGATGTGGGTTCATTTTACGAACGGGTTGAGACCGCCGACAATGCACTTCACTCATCCCGGAACAGCGGGTGGGCCAAAATCGGACTGAACCTTTTCATCCTCCTGATGTTGGGTGCCTCGGTCTACCTGATTTTTAGTTCGAGGTTTAAGGCCTAATGTTCCGGGTTAATAATAACTTTGTCTGAAGTCCTGCTCATGGGAAACTCATACGGAACGCTATTCAAAATCACCACCTTCGGCGAATCACATGGGGTGGCCATTGGCGTTATCATTGACGGTTGTCCATCCGGGCTGGATATCGATGAGGCTTTCATTCAGACGGAGCTGGATCGAAGGAAGCCAGGGCAATCCAGGATCACGACCCAGCGCACAGAAGATGATCACGTCAAGATTCTTTCCGGCATATTTGATGGCAAAGCCACTGGCGCTCCCATTGCCATGGTTATAGAAAACCAGGATCAGCGGAGCAAGGATTACAGCCATCTTGAAAATACATTTCGCCCATCGCATGCCGATTTTACCTACCAGGAAAAATACGGCCTTCGCGATCACCGGGGAGGCGGAAGAAGTTCGGCACGTGAGACCGTTGCCAGGGTGGCGGCCGGCGCTGTAGCCAAACTCTTTCTCCACGACCTGGGCATTGACGTTTCGGCATTCGTCTCACAGGTGGGAAACATCAAATCGCCTCACTACCAGACACTGGATCTCGCAAGAACAGAAGACAACATCGTTCGGTGCCCTGATGCAGGGACAGCAACCAAAATGATAGAACTCATCGACGAAGTACGTTTGAAACGCGACACGGTGGGCGGCATAGTCACCTGTGTCATCCGTCATGCTCCGGTTGGGCTGGGAGAACCGGTTTTTGACAAGCTCCATGCAGAACTGGGGAAGGCCATGCTGGGCATCAATGCGGTGAAAGGGTTTGAATACGGCAGCGGATTCGAAGGAACAAAGCTTTATGGCTCACAGCACAACGATGAATTCGTAAACGACGAAGGAAAGATCCGGACAAAAACCAATCACTCCGGAGGTATACAAGGCGGCATCTCGAACGGCGAAGACATCTATTTCAATGTGGCCTTCAAGCCTGTGGCTACCATTATGCAGGACCAGCAAAGCGTCGACAAGGAAGGCAAGGAAGTGGTCGTTTCAGGTAAAGGCCGTCATGATCCATGCGTGGTGCCCCGCGCCGTGCCTATCGTGGAGGCCATGGCAGCACTGGTGATGGCCGATTTTATCCTGAGAAATCGCGCAATTAAAGTTTAGACTGCAGCCTTAAGGTTTGATCCAGCTTTGAATCACGGTCAATGCTTCCTTTGGTGAACCATCATTTTTATTAAGACCAAGCGAACCCATGAACTCAAAGAAGGGCTGACCCGGTGCTTGCCCCGTGATTGCCTGAACATGCGCTGTGCTCCAGTCCTTGTATTTGAAAAAGCTGACAAAGGGGAATTTGCCCGGACCCTGTTTTTCCAGTTCAACCAGGGAATTGTAAATAAATTCCGCCTGTTTTCTTTCGCTGCTACCCAGTGATGTACTGGAGGGGTAGCCCCACTCCTGCATGATGAGTGGCTTGCCCAATGACACATCAACCATTTTGGCCACATCGATTGGAACGACCCCGGGCTCTCGTGTGGCAAAATTGGCGCTGATGGGATAATAGGTCATCATAACCCCATCCATGTTGGCATTGAGGTCTTTCACCTGGGCGACAAATTTTGTGGTGGCGCCATCAAAGGTTGTGGTAACGCCTACCACTATATTGGGCTTAAGCGATTTCAAATAACTTCTCGCATCTTCTACAAGGACCTTGTAGGCTGACCATTCCCCCGGATGGGTTGAGAAATAAGTGTCAACCTCGTTGCCAAGGGCAATGTATTTTACCTGACCGTTTATTTGGCCCTGAATATTGTCGATCAATGCCCTGAATCGGGCTTTCACTATCGGGTCGTCAAAATTCAATAACGCGATATCGGAAGGCATGCTTCTTTTGCTGATTGTGATGATCGGGATATTCAAGAAAATACTCTCGTAACCATAAACCGATAACTGGCTCAGGCCAAAATAGGGATTGGCAATGCCCGACAGGTCATAGGTGGTTCCCGTTGGATTCAGGCTCGCCCATGGTGCAGCGGTTTGTGCGCCGCGAGCGCCAATGGCCCTGATGCTCTTGTATTCTCCTTCATAATTGGAAAATGGTTCGCCGGCAGACAGGTTCGCATTAAACGACGAGCTAATTGAAAAATTCCCGGAAGGGAAAACGGGAGAAGGCGAATTGTCGCTCTTCTTGCAGAAAAGGAGAATCAACACCGACGCTGCCCACAGCTTCTTCATACCATTGAATCTACCAATATTACTTCCATACCACAAATTCAGGCGAAAAGTCCTGTGGTTAAGAAAAAAGTGTTAGTTTGTTCGATTATTCAACAGCGATGCAGCCCACCACCCCGCCCAAGAAGAGCCGCCTGACCCTTTACATCATCATTGCCCTGGTGATCGGCATTGTCGTTGGGTTCTCTCTGAACAAGAGCTACCTGTCAGACGAAAACACAAGGCTCGCTTCCCTTGACATCAGCATTGCACAGGTACAAAAAGAAATTCATGAGGCCCCCGACAGCAATGCATACAAGTTACTGATCACACAAAGGAAGTCCCTTTCAAAGGATAGAAACGCTGTACTCTCCTCGCGTGACAGCAAGGTGGAGCCCTTTGCGATTCTTGCCGACATCTTCCTCAGGTTAATCAAGATGATTGTTGCGCCACTCGTGTTTACCACCCTTGTCGTGGGCGTAGCCAAACTTGGGGACATCAATTCGGTTGGGAGAATCGGGGGCAAGACCCTGTTATGGTTTATCAGCGCCTCACTCACAAGTCTTTTGCTCGGAATGATCCTGGTGAATCTGTTTGAACCGGGTGTTGCCATGCACCTGCCGGTACCGGACGCAGGTGAAGACATTGGCATTGCCCATACCGGCATGTCATTAAAAAATTTCCTGTACCACATCTTCCCGACGAGTGTCATTGATGCAATGGCAAAGAATGAGATACTCCAAATCGTTGTGTTCTCGCTGTTCTTCGGCGTTGCCACCGCTGCCATTGGCGAGCCTGGCAAAATTATCATTAAGGCCATGGATGCGGCCGCTCATGTCATACTGAAAATAACCGGCTATGTCATGAACCTCGCGCCGCTGGCCGTGTTCGGCGCCATGACGGCGATCATTGCCAAACAGGGCCTGGGCATTTTGAAGACATACTCCATTTTCATTTCAGAGTTCTATTTCGGCCTTTTGATGCTGTGGGTGATCCTTAGCCTTGCGGGAGCAGCTGTAATTGGCAAAAGAATCTTCGCCCTGTTAAGAAGAGTTAAGGAGCCCACCTTACTGGCCTTCAGCACGAGTAGCAGTGAAGCCGCTTTCCCCAAGACAATGGAAGAACTTGAAAAATTCGGATGCAAAGACAAGATCGTGAGTTTTGTTCTCCCCCTGGGTTACTCCTTCAACCTCGACGGCAGCATGATGTACATGACGTTTGCCTCCCTCTTCATTGCCCAATCGTACAACATGCACCTGCCTATCCCCACCCAGATCAGCATGCTGCTGGTGCTGATGCTGACCAGCAAGGGCATTGCCGGGGTGCCGCGGGCTTCCCTGGTCGTGATCGCCGGAACACTGGCAACCTTCAACATACCGGAGGCCGGGCTGGCCTTGCTTCTTGGCATTGATCCCCTGCTGGACATGGGCAGGAGCGCAACCAATGTGGTCGGCAACGGGATCGCCACTGCCGTGGTGAGCAAATGGGAGAACTCGCTGGGTGATGAGACCAACATGATCTGAAATTTGAGGGCATCTGGTCAAAGAGGTTTGAACCTAAATTCACTAATTTTGTTGCTCTCTTAACCAAGCCCTATATCATGCTAAAGACCGCCCCTAAGGCCATTTCCATCTATCTCGAGTCCAATCCAAACCCAAATTCCCTGAAATTTGTGGTCAATGAAATGTTGGTGCCGGAGGGTATGAGTTTTGACTTTCCGGATCCCAACAGTGCGAAAGACGCACCACTGGCGCAGGAGCTCTTCATGTATCCCTTTGTAGAGCGGGTGTTTTATATGAGCAACTTTGTCACCGTGACCAAGAAAGAAGATGTTGAATGGCTGGAGATTCAGTCTACGCTTCGTGACCACATCCAAAATTTTCTTGAATCAGGCAAACTGATTCTGGACATGAGAGCCCCTGCAGAAGGCCCCGTAGAAGAGGAAACTGAGACAGTTAAAAAGATCAAAAATATCCTGGACGAATACATACGGCCAGCCGTGGAGCAGGACGGTGGCGCCATTACATACCACTCTTTTCAGGATGGGATAGTTACCGTCACACTTCAAGGCTCGTGCAGCGGATGTCCCTCTTCAACCGTCACGCTCAAGGCAGGCATTGAAAACCTGTTCAAGCGAATGATGCCGGAAGATGTGAAGGGCGTAGAAGCCCTGGGATAAGTTTCATATTTAATTGAATTGGCTTCAACGATATCCGGCAGAAGTCAAATTCTAACCTGATCCCCTTCAGGTTGCCGGGCAAATCCATTGAACTTGCTCATTTCTACAGCCGGCCACCAATCCATGCTTACATTAGCCGTGTTGTGTTAACGGTGCGCATCACTGAACAATCAGCAAGCATAAATTCCTCAATCAAAGGATGCCTCGGATACCGATGAAAATTGGTAATTTTGCCCCCTATGATCCAGATTCAGTCATTCACTTTCAATCCGTTCAGCGAGAACACCTATGTACTCTATGATGAGACGGGTGAAGCGGTCATCATTGACCCGGGATGTTGTGAGAAGGAAGAGGAAGAGGAGTTAAAGTCTTTCATTCTCTCAAAGAACCTGACTGTCCGGCTCCTGTTGAACACCCACTGCCACATCGATCATGTATTGGGCAACGATTTTGTCAAGCGGCAATTTAAGGTCCCTTTTCTTATTCACCCCGTTGAAATGGAGGTGCTGAGGTCGGTCAAAGCCTATGCTCCCAGTTACGGCTTCCCGCATTATCATGAAGTGCTGCCTGACGGACTGCTCCAGGAGGGGCAGCGGATCATCTTCGGAAAGAGTACGCTTGATGTCCTGTTTCTGCCAGGTCATTCACCAGGCCATGTGGGATTCTATCAACCCGTACAAAAGTTTCTGATTAGCGGTGACGTGCTGTTCTACCGCTCGGTAGGCCGAACAGATCTCCCCGGAGGCAATTCGGATACTTTACTCGCCAGCATCCATCATACGCTCTTCACTCTGCCCGATGATGTGACCGTATATTCGGGGCACGGCCCCACAACCACACTGGGCGAAGAGAAAGTCGAAAATCCATTTTGCGCGCTGTCAATCTGATGAAAATTCTTCGTCATCTGCCCAATGCGCTCACCTGCGGAAACCTGGTCTGCGGCTGCGCAGGCATTTTATTCACTATTCAGCACTCAACAGCTTCAGCCGCCTGGTTCGTTTGGGCGGCCTGTGTGTTTGATTTCTTTGATGGATTTACTGCACGCCTGTTGAAAGTAAGTTCACCCATCGGTAAAGAACTCGACTCCCTGGCTGATATGGTGAGCTTTGGCGTTCTGCCTGCCATGGTGATGTATCAAATGATAGACATCATATCTCCCAGCGACTTTCTCCCCTACATCGCTTTTCTATTGGCCGCTTTCTCTGCCCTGAGACTGGCTAAGTTTAATCTCGACGAAAGGCAGTCGGACACATTCATCGGATTGCCCACACCCGCCAATGCGCTGTTCATTACATCACTGGTTTACCTCGAGGGTCCCTGGAGCACATTCATTTCAACCGATTGGTTTCTGGTGGGCATTACCCTCATTTTTTCATTTCTCCTGGTTGCTCCCTGGGAATTGTTTGCCCTTAAATTCAAGAACTACCGCTGGGCTGAAAACAAGGTGAGGTTTACATTTCTTGCTCTTTCAGTATTACTGCTGGCGGTATGGCAGGCCGCCGCCCTGCCTTTTGTCATACTATTATATGTCCTGATCTCGTTATTGATTCGCAGAAACTGAGATTTTTGAAGCGTTTCCTCGTAATATGCTTTTGCTTGCAGGCGCTGGCCATAGCTGGTCAGACTCCGTCTGTATTGTCGTCTGGAAAGTGGTGTAAGCTTTCGGTCAAGGGCGATGCCGTTTACAAAATTGACTACAACCTCTTGCGTCAAATGGGTATCAATCCGGATCCGGTCGATCCCAGGAAGATTCAGCTGTACGCAGGCATGAATGGCATGCTCCCGCAGCCCAACAGCAGTCCCCGCATTAGTGATTTGAAGGAATTGGCGATTTACATCAAAGGCGGTGACGACGGCGTGTTTAACACCGGTGACTATATCCTCTTCTTCGGACAAGGGCCTGATAATTATACCATGCCTGCAGGCAAAACAGTATTCAACTATCAGAATAACCTATACACAGACAAGAACTTCTATTTCCTGACCATTGGAACAACGGACGGCAAGCGGATGACAACAGAAGCCAGTCTTCCGGCTGGCGCCCCAATCGTTCAGGAGTATGACGACCTTGGTTATTACGAATCCGAAAAATACAATGATCTGCACTCGGGGCGGGACTGGTTCGGAGAGCAATTCGACTCAAAGACGGAGTACACCATTCGCTTCGATATGGACAATGTCGTGGACGGGTCTTCGCTCAGGCTGGTTTCCAATGTCATGGGCCAATCCTATGGGCCATCCTCTGTTCAACTCTCAATCAATGATGTGCCCGTGGGGGAACAGTTCCTGCCTGCCATACCCAACGCCCAATATGCAGTCAAGGGCATTGAAGCAACGGATACACTGACCATCCCGGCCGCCCAGGTTAATGCGGTGAACCGCGTAAACCAGGATGTGAAATTGAAATTCATCAAAGCTACCACTGGCCGATCGATTGCCTACATCGACTACGTGCTGCTACAGGCCAGGAGAAAATTAGCCCTCACGGACGATCAACTGATCTACCATTCACTGAAAAGCCTTGAGCAGCCAGCAGCCCAGTATTCCATATCAAACATCCCATCCGCTTCGGTCATGGTATGGGATGTAAGCGACCCCTTTACGGGAACTATCCGCGAGACCTTTTTTCTGAACGGTTCATTAACATTTACAGCCTCTTCCACTTCGCTTAGAAAATATGCGGTAGTCCGCAACCCGCTTGCACCGGCAGTGGAAGGGAATGTTCCCAACCAAAACCTGCACGGAATTTCATCCCTTAACTTATTAATTGTAGCGCCTCCGGAATTCCTGTCAGAAGCCCAGCGGCTTGCCGCCCACCGTCAGTCCTACAACGGCATCAGCAGCACAGTAGTAACCACAACACAGGTGTATAACGAATTCTCTGGCGGGAAGCAGGATGTTACCGCGCTCCGTGACTTTGCCAAGTACCTGTATGACCGTGGTGCCGGCCTAAAGTACCTGCTTCTGTTTGGCCGGGGATCCTACGACTACAAAAGCTACCTTCCGTACAACAAGAATTTTGTTCCGACCTACGAGTCACGAAATTCGCTCAGTCCGCTGGAGACCTACTCTTCCGACGACTATTATGGATTCCTGGAAAACAATGAAGGCAACTGGGGAGAGGACCCGCCCGAACCACACACCTTGGATATTGCCGTGGGGAGACTCCCCATAAAAAAGCCGGAGGAGGCTTCGGTGCTGGTTGATAAACTCATTCAATACGATACGCAAAACTGGGGTCCTTGGCGCAAAGAGCTCTTATTTGTCGCCGATGACGGGGATTACAACATACACCAGGGTCAATCCGACCAACTTGCAGAAGACCTTGAATTTGATCATCCTGAATTCAATGCCCAGAAAGTCTATCTTGATGCCTATAAGCAGGACAGCAGTGCCATTGGGCAGCTTTCGGCTGCAGCGACAAAGGCGCTCAGTGATGCCGTCCGGCACGGCGTGGCTATCGTGAACTATACCGGGCATGGTGGAGAGCAGCAGTGGGCCCAGGAGCGTCTCCTGGACCAGGTATCCCTCGACCAATGGAAATCCAGCCCGCATTATCCATTTCTGGTAACAGCAACCTGTGAATTCGGAAGAAATGATGACCCGGGCCTGATTTCCACGGCAGAACTTTCGCTACTCAAGAAAGACGGCGGCTCCATTGGCATGGTCACTACCGCAAGACCTGTCAATTCCAGCACCAACTTTACCCTGAACAAAGCATTCTATCAAAGCCTGTTCACCAAGGCTTCCGGTCAGTTCAGAAAAGTTGGCGTGGTTTTTCGCGATACCAAGAATAACAGTATCAGTGGTGTCTCCAACCGAAATTTCTCATTGCTGGGGGACCCCTCCATGAAACTGGCTTTGCCTGAATCGGACATTAGAACAACAACCCTTATCAATCTTACTTCCGGCTCGGATACACTGAAGGCCCTGTCCAAAATGAGGATCAGCGGAATGGTTTACACCAATGGGTTACCCGACCCCGGCTTCAATGGGAAGTTGAACGCCGTTCTTTTTGATAAAAAGACCCAGGAGAAGACCAAGGGCGACGAGAACCCCCCATTTGATTTTAATGGAAGGGACAATGCCGTTTTCAGGGGGCAGGCTTCTGTCACGAATGGGCAGTTCACGTTTGATTTTACTGTGCCCAGTTCCATTAATCCTGCCGTCGGTAACACAAAGCTAGCCTTGTATGCCAATTCCACTGCCGCTAACCGCGACGTTACCGGGACAAACACTTCACTCAAAATCGGGTCAATGGAGAAAAATCCCGGAGTGGATTCGAAAGGGCCCCGCATTGAATTGTTTATGGGCGACTCAACCTTTGTCAGCGGCGGGCTGGTCGGCGTGAACAGCAAAGTCATCGCCATTCTCTCGGACGAAAACGGAATCAACATTGCCACCTTTTACCCGGAGAAGAATATTATTGCGACGCTCGATGATCAGCCCTCACTCCTGCTGAACAAATACTATGAGGCTGACGTCGACAATCCGACACATGGCAAAGTAAATTATCCGATCGATGGATTGAAGCCTGGCCAGCATACGCTTACGCTCAGGGCTTCTGATACTTTCGGCAACAGTTCAGTCACTTCGATTTCATTTTACGTATCCGAACAAAGTGGAATCCAGGTTGAACAATGGCTGAACTACCCCAATCCATTCACCACCTCTACAACCTTTCATTTCAAGCACAACCGGTCGGGAGAAGATCTGGAGGCGCTGGTCACCATTTTCAATGCAGTGGGTCAACCGGTATGGTCGACCACTTACCTTATCTATGGCAGCGCGTATCAAGTCGACCTGCCAGGATGGGACGGGACATCAGCCGATGGGACAAAATTCGGGGCAGGCCTATACCTGCTCAAGCTATCGGTTCGTTCTGTTCTGGATGGTTCCAAAAATGAGAAAATAACGAAGGTTATAATATCCAATTGATTATCTTTAGCCCTTAGAACTTGATTATGAATAAGTTAGCACTGGCTTTAGTCCTTTCTCTTATCACTGGCCAAGTCATGGCTCAGACCGTTGGGTCGGGCACCTCTTTGATCGGCCAGGACAGCACCAACAAGGTGATTACGACTGCCGTTCCCTTTCTGGGCATTACCCCTGACGCAAGAGCGGCAGGTATGGGTGACACCGGCGCGGCCACCTCGGCGGATGCGAATTCAGGATATTGGAATGCGGCCAAGCTGGTACACATAGACAAGGGTTCAGGGGGATCGCTGTCCTATACCCCATGGCTTGGAAAGATCATCAATGACATGAAGATTATTTACCTGACCGGGTTTTACAAGATCAACCGTGAACAGGTAGTAGCCGCATCGATGAAGTATTTTGACCTGGGCGAAGTACAGTTTAACCAGGGTCCGGATCCGGCCGATCTACTTGGCCGGTACAATCCAAGGGAATTTGCATTTGATGTCACCTATTCACGCCTGCTTACAGAGCGGGTGAGCATCGGAGGATCGCTGCGTTACATACACTCCAACCTGACGGGATATCTCTCCACAAACTCGTTTGACGCACAGCCTGGTAATTCTGTAGCCGTGGATCTTGCCTTCTTTTACACGAAGCCTATCGTCTCCCACAATTCCAACTTTTCATTTGGCGCTACGATTTCGAACCTGGGCGGAAAAATATCATATGCTGATGCGAACAGTACTGACTTCCTTCCCACGAATTTGAGAATCGGGAGTGCTTACAAGATGGAATTAAACGCCCTCAACACAATCTCATTTGCCCTGGACTTTAACAAGCTCATGGTGCCAAGCCCCTACCCGGGGAGCAAGTCCAAACCCATGTTATCGGGTGTGCTTGGCTCATTTACAGACGCCACCGGAGGATTCAAGGAAGAAATGGCAGAAATTACTACTTCCCTTGGCGTAGAGTATTGGTACAACAACGCCTTTGCCGGGCGCATGGGGTACTTCTATGAAGCGAAGAGCAAAGGAAACCGCCAGTACCTGACCGTGGGTGCAGGCTTTAAGTATGAAAAATTTGGTTTGGATGTAGCCTATCTCGTTCCTACCAACGGTCGTGAAAACGCATTGGCTGAGACACTCCGATTCACCCTCATGATGCTTTTTGAGAAGAAGGTCAAAGAAGACGACTCCGTACAAGACTGATGACCACACTGGACCGGTCCAAGGCACCAGCCTTTCAACTTTCCTCCAATTATTCCATTGTCCAGCCTGAGATTATCTCACTCCCGGCAGGCGTTACCCTCTCTGCGTTTCGTCAACTGCAACAGGAGGTCGTCAAGCTGGACCTGATCTTCAATGCCGGGAAATGGTACGAGCCCGTGCTGGGCGTCAGCCACTTTGCTTCACAGATGCTATCCAAGGGAACAGCGACCCAAAATTCCTTTCAGATTGCTGAAGCGCTCGACAGCCTGGGTGCTCACCTGGAAATAAGTCCTGGTTTTGACGTCGTGACACTCTCCCTATTCTCACTGCGTAACAAGCTGCTTCAGGCTACCAGAATCCTGGCGGATATCCTGGAGCAACCTGCGTTTGATGAGGGGGAACTCAGGCAAATGAAGGAAATCTTCATTCAGGGCCTCCGGGTAAACAATAAGAAGACCAGTGTAGTTGCTTCCAAGAAGATCCGGAACGCCGTTTTTGGGGATGTACACCCTTACGGGAGCTCCGTTGAAGAAGAAAACGTGTCAACCATATCAGCCCGTGATGTGCGTGAATTCTATCTCCGGCAGTTTGGCCTTCAGTCTGCAATCCTGGTAGGAAGGGTGGATGAAGGGGAATTAAATGAGTTGGTTAATCTGCTTTCGGCCATCCCACCGAAGCATGGTCAGGCAATCACGTTTGAACGAATATCAGGGACTTCACAGACCATTTCCCAGCAGGGGAGTGTGCAGGCTTCGATTCGGCTTGGAAAGAAGAGTCTGGTCAAGAGTAACAACAGCGAATATTTTGACGCGGTGATGTTCAATCATATCCTGGGAGGGTTCTTTGGTTCCCGGTTGATGAAGAATATACGGGAAGAGAAAGGGCTCACCTACGGGATTCATTCTTCGTTGAACCATTTCATTCACGACAGTTTCTGGTCGATCAGCGCAGAGGTGAATCAGCAAAATGCGACACAGGCCATTGATGAAATCAAAAACGAGATCATCGCGCTTCAGGAAGAGCTGGTTCCTCCTGAC
This sequence comes from Cyclobacteriaceae bacterium, assembly GCA_043744235.1. Classification (GTDB taxonomy): domain Bacteria; phylum Bacteroidota; class Bacteroidia; order Cytophagales; family Cyclobacteriaceae; genus ELB16-189. The sequence continues at coordinate 110,197 of JAYTVB010000003.1, forward strand.
GAGTTGGAGGTTGCGAGGAACTACTTTATTGGCAGCTGGCAATCCGAGAATTCAACCATGTTTGCCATTGCTGAGAAATTCAGGAGCATGCAGTTGTGGGGCCTTCCGGTTGGATACTACACCCACCTGATGGAGCATATCCAGCACATTACGCCGCAGCAGATTCAATCGGTGGCCCGGGCTCATTTCGGAACCGCCGACCTGATTGAAATTCAGGTAGGATAAGCCCAGCCCGGGGCTTCAATCACTATTTATCCCTTACGGGAATCTAGTGTTCCCTCAGCGAAGTCACTTTGTATGCTTAATGCACTGAACTTTTGGGCACCCAGGATAGATCGCTTGGTTATCGGTAGCCCTAAAAATAAAAAACCCCATCTCTTTCGAGTGGGGTTTTTTAATAAAGTCCCGCCTTCGCGAGGCGCTTTCGGCGGGCAGGCAGGCATGCTCTCCCGGTCCCGCCTTCTCCAGGCGCTTCGGACGGGGCAGGCTTATCCGCCGGCTGAGGGAAGAAGTGCTCGATTTGCTGATCGGGTATAAAATAAAAAACCCCATCTCTTTCGAGTGGGGTTTTTTAATAAAGTCAGGCGACGACTTACTCTCCCGGATTTTACTCCAGTACCATCAGCGCGGGTGG
>JAYTVB010000004.1:0-213424 GCA_043744235.1 Cyclobacteriaceae bacterium
CCAATCCGAAAAAATGGCCAGCCTCGGAGAACTTACTGCCGGCATCGCCCATGAAATCCAGAACCCCCTCAACTTTGTCAACAACTTTTCTGAGGTAAATAAGGAGTTGCTTAGCGAAATGAAGGACGAATTGGACAAGGGCAATGTGGCGGATGCGAAAGTGATAGCCGATGATGTCATTGGCAACCAGGAGAAGATTAACCACCACGGTAAACGCGCCGAGGCCATCGTCAAGGGCATGCTGCAGCATAGCCGCAGCAGCAGCGGTGTGAAGGAGCCCACAGACATCAACGCCCTGGCTGATGAGTACCTGCGGCTGGCATACCATGGGCTGAGGGCCAAGGACAAGTCATTCAATGCGACGACGACGACCGATTTTGATCAGGGTGTAGGCCAGGTAAAAGTCATCCGGCAGGATATTGGAAGGGTTATCCTCAATCTGATCACCAATGCATTTTATGCGGTGTCTGAGCAACGAAGGCGGCTGGGAGATCAGTATGAACCTGTGGTCAACGTGAGCACGAGAAAATTTGATAGCCATGTAGAGATTCGTGTTACGGACAACGGCAACGGCATCCCGCAAAAAGTGCTGGACAAGATCTTTCAGCCTTTCTTCACGACCAAGCCCACTGGGCAGGGTACGGGCCTGGGACTAAGCATGAGCTATGACATTGTGACGAAAGGCCACGCCGGACAATTGAAAGTGAACACGCAGGAAGGAGAGTTTGCTGAGTTTATTATTACCTTGCCCATAAACCTGATTTAGACATGAGAGTTCTGGTAGTCGACGACGAAAGAGATATGCAAGTGCTGTTCGAACAGCGTTTCAGAAAGGAAATCCGGGAAAAGCTGGTTGAGTTTGCTTTTGCATTTTCAGGTGAAGAAGCCATCACCTACCTGAATGGCAACCAGCAGGCTGTGCTGATCCTGTCGGACATCAACATGCCGGGTATGAGCGGCCTTCAACTGCTGGAGCACATCAAGCAAAAATACAAGACGCCTCCGCCAGTCGTCATGATGATAACGGCTTATGGGGATAAGGAGAACTTTGATACGGCTATGAAGTTGGGAGCCGATGATTTTCTCACCAAGCCGGTCGACTTTACCCTGTTGAAGGAAAAGCTAAAAATTGGAATGTAATGGCCAAGATCCTTGTCGTCGATGACGAAGCCGATCTGGAAGTGCTGATCAGGCAGAAGTTCAGGCAAAAAATCAGGGATAAGCATTTTGAGTTTGTCTTTGCCATCAATGGCCAGGACGCGCTGGATAAACTCCAGCAGCATGCCGATACAGATATCATGCTGTGCGACATCAACATGCCAGTCATGGATGGGCTGACTCTCTTGACAAAGATGAAGGAGGCTAACTCCCTTGTAAAATCGGTCATTGTATCCGCTTATGGAGATATGGATAATATCCGCACCGCCATGAACCGCGGTGCCTTTGATTTCATCACCAAGCCGGTCAATTTTGAAGACCTGGAACAGACCATGCAGAAAACACTGGACCATGTTGCCGAGGTCCGACGCACCCTGCAGGCCATCAAGGAGAATAATATTCTCCGGATGTACGTGGATGAGACGGTCCTCAACTTCATGGGATCGCGCGAGTTTGAGTCATCCCTGATGGTGAATGAAACGGTGCATGGCACTGTGGCCTTTGTTGACATTTGCAGCTTTACCTCCATTTCGGAAAATGAGCCACCTGACCAGGTGGTAAAATTGTTGAACAAGTATTTCGATGTGATGGTGAAGGAGATCATCGCCCAGGGTGGATACATCGATAAATTTATCGGAGATGCCATCATGGCGGTCTTTCGCGGCGACCACCACCTCGACAGGGCCATCGAGGCTTCCCTCGCCTTGCGTAGGAAAATTGACAGCCTTTCACCGGAGCAACACGATGGATTTACTTTCTTTCCCAAACTCTCCATCGGCATCAATAGCGGGGAAATGATTTCTGGAAATATTGGCTCCGCCAGCCTTCGCCGACTGGATTATACCGTGATCGGTGATGTGGTCAACACCGCCCAGCGACTCCAGGGGGTTGCCGCACCGGGTCAGATTCTGATTTCCAGGGAAGCCTTTGAAAGCGTAAATGAGTCATTCAACTGCCGGCCGGCCGGTGAATTTATCTTGAAAAACAAGCGTGAGGCGGTTGTCGTTTACGACGTCGTAGATTGACACAACCTTTTACATGAAGTATTTTACATTTGTCATTGACCCGGAATGAACACCCTCCTCAACACCGCCCTGGCCCTCACTGCCATGGGCAGCTTCTTCCAGGCAGCCGCACAGCCAAATGGTGCAACGGCGGGATCTCTGTTGGTCAGGAAGTGTGGTGACTTTGACATATCAGGGAAGGGTAATCACGAGGAGTGGACTAAGGCCGGTTGGAACACGCTGACGAAACTGGACGCAGGCGGTAAAGATTTTGAAAGCAAATTTAAGATCCTGTACTCTTCCACCGGAATCTATATCCTGTTTTCGGGTCAGGACGACCAGATCACCACCAAGGCCTACGAAGACCAGGGAAATCTATTTTTCGACGATGTGTTTGAAGTCTTCCTCCATCCGGACCCAGCTGTGCCAGTCTATTTTGAATACGAGATCAATGCCATGAACAAGCAGCTGGCCCTCATGATTTCAAACGTCAGCGGGCAGCGCAAGAGTTGGGGCCCCTGGCATCATGAAGGGAAGGATGAAAGCGGCATCAGAAGAAAGGTGAACGCAGAGGGCGGACTTCAGAAAATCAATGGTAAAATTGAATCCTGGAGTGCGGAAATATTTTTTCCCTACGCGGCACTGGGAATACTGCCAAAGACTCCACCCCGGAGAGGCGATGTCTGGAATGCTAATTTTTGCCGGCTCGATTATGATACCGGCAACAGCATCAAGTGGTCCTGGACGCCCAGTATCAAGACCTCCTTTCATGAACTGGAAAAGTTCCGCTCAATAATATTTGAATGATGGCTGCCAATCCTTTGCGGGTCTTGGTGGTTGGATGCGGTAACATGGGGACTGCACATGCAAAGGCCTATCATCAAATGGATGGAGTCGGGATTAGCGGGATCGTGTCGATGGGAAAAAGCAAAGAAATCCTGAATGAAGCGCTGGGTGGTGGGTTTGAACTATTTACAGACCTTGATACAGCCCTGGAGCGCACAAGGCCCGATGCCGTATGCATCTCCACCTACACGGATACCCATGAAAGTTTTGCGATGAAGGCTTTAGAGAAGGGATGCCATGTGTTCATCGAAAAGCCGTTGGCGGATTCAGTCGCCGGGGCAGAGCGGGTGGTAGCCGCAGCCAGCAAGGCCGGTAAGAAACTGTTGGTGGGTTACATCCTGCGCCATCATCCGTCATGGCAGCGTTTCATTGAATTATCGCATGGACTGGGCAAGCCCCTTGTAATGCGCATGAACCTCAATCAGCAAAGCAAGGGTAATCAATGGATGGTTCACAAGAACCTGATGAAGACCCTTAGCCCGATCGTGGATTGCGCTGTACATTACATTGACGTCATGTGCCAGATGACACGCAGCAAACCGGTACAGGTCAGTGCCATCGGGGCAAGGCTTACGGAGGAGATCCCCGCGGGCAACTATAATTATGGACACCTGCAGATTCGTTTCGAAGATGGTTCCGTGGGATGGTACGAGGCAGGGTGGGGCCCCATGATCAGTGAAACAGCGTTTTTTGTTAAAGACGTTATCGGACCAAAAGGCTCGGTATCCATCGTGGCAAATGACGCAGGCGGAAGCGGTAAGTCGGATTCAATTGAGTCGCATACGAAGACTGAAACAATTCGGATTCATCATGCTGATCTTGACGGACATGGCCAGTTTCTGAAGGAAGATGCCTGGATTAATCTTAAGGACGAGCCTGACCACCAGGAACTCTGTAGTCGCGAGCAACGCTACTTTTTAAAATCCATTCTTGAGGACATCGACCTGTCAGAACACCTGCAGGATGCCTTGAACAGCCTTCGGGTTGCATTCGCCTGTGATGAATCCGTGAAGACAGGACGGGTTATCGATCTTTAAGAATGTATGCCCAGTCTGAGAATTACATTAACTTCAACTTTTGCTCAGCCTCCGCTCCAAACTTCTTATTCCTTTCATCTCCTCTTTTGCCGTCCTCAACGGCTGCCTTCCACGCCTTTACTGCTTCATCCTTTTTCTTCATTTTCTCCAGGGCAAGTCCTGACCAGTACCGACTTTCTGCAACGGGCGGGTTCTCCATCGGACCGGGTCCAAGGCTCTCCGGATAGTTCATGGATGCCTGGAATTGCTTCAGGGCTGCTGCATAGCTTCCTTTCCTGAAAAGCACTTCGCCTTCCCCAATGCAAGAAGTGGTGTAGCAGGCATAAATTCCTGAGATTCCTTCAAACTGAGCAAAGGAATTTGTTGAAGTAATGGCCAGCACCTTTTTGTATTCGCCCAATTGCGTGTATGCCCGGCACAGCAAGGCATTAAGAAACTGGTTGTCCTTGACCTTTAGCCGCGCGTTTTCCAGCAGGGTTACTGCTTTGGCATACTGACCAACTTTTTCGTCGATGTAAATCGTAGCCAGATCTTGATAGAGGGCATAGTCATTTGGATTGCGCGCGATGGCCTTTTCATAGTGTGTCATGGCCTTTTCCATGTTGTGGTCAATTTTCCAGGCGACAATACCGAGGTTACGGTGCAATACACTGTAGGATTCATTGATGGCCAGTGCTTCTCCCCAAAGTTTTATTGCTTCATCTTTTTGCGAATGCTCAAACAGGATGGTTCCAAGGTAGTACCGTGCTTTCCAGTCGTTGGGTTGCCGCCGGATCACTTCTTCGAGCATGCGGAAGTCCGTGGGTAGGTTGGGGAATACATAATCCGGATTCATCTCCATGCCTTTCTTCAGACTTTGGGAATCATTGGTCAGGATCCCATAATAGTAATAGATCAAAGGTGTTGGCTCCAACACGGTGGTTTGCAGGTAGTATTTCTCGAGCACTTGTATTGCTTCTTTCTTCAGTCCTCGGGTGAGAAAGAACGCCATTCCATCCAGCACCTCTTCCTGCCGACCCGCAATGCTACTGAAGAATTCCTTGTCTTCAGTGCCCATCATACCCATCAGGATGCCGGCAGGGATATCCAGCGGATCCTGGGCACGGGCAGCATTTAGCTGTATCAAAGCCTCGGGGGTATTCCCGGATTTCCAAAGGCTGTAGGCCAGCAGTGACATACTTATTACGTCCTGGTTGTCATGCCTCAATGCTTTTTGAAAGGCATCTGTGGCAGAAGCGTATTTCAATTGTTCAAGCAACACGGAGCCTGCCAGGCTGAATCCCGGACCGGCAGACTCAGCGTGACGGCCGGCATTGTAGGCGGCATCCAGTGCTTCTTCAGCAAGTCCCAGGTTCTGGTTACACAGTGCCAGGTAGTACAATGCCCATCCGTCGTCGGGATTGAATTTGATGGCTTTCTCCAGGAGGGGTTTGGCATCGGTGTATTTGCCTGCGTCGATTTTTATTTGTGCGAGTGATGTCATGGCTGCCGTGAAGTAGGGGTCTTTCTTCAGTGCCTTTTCAAACCACTCTCCTGCCACCAGCAGCCCGCCCTGTTTGCCGGCGAGTTTGCCACGAAGCCAGCAGCCTGCCGGTGTGTTTTCCGATGGGAGCTCGCGGGGTTTGTCCGGGATGGCCCGGTCGGGAATCGGCAGCGGGTAAGTGAAGTCAGCGAGGACGGTTTGCCCGGAGAAAAGGGTAATTTGAAATGGCCCTTTCAGATCGCTCGCAGTGAAACTGGCTGAAGTTGATTTTTCCAATTCAATGTTAATGGGAACGCTGCCCAGGCCCTTCACGGTGCAAGTGGCCTGTGCCCAGTTGCCCGTTCCATTCACAAGCACTGTCAGCGTCTTTTTCTTTTCATCCGTTACGACATTGGTGGTAACATCCTTGTTCGAAAAGGTTACGCCCTGTGTCCCCCTGACCGGGTACCACCACTCATCCCATTCCGCAGTTTGGTGCGGCTCCAGTATGCCGTAGTCGGATTGGGTAGGAAAAGGTCCTGTTTGAATTTCGTTGTAGCGGGTGCCGTCGTCGGTGAGGCTCTTTTGAAAAAGACCGCCCCATTTGCCGGTGCCCCACGTCCAGGATTTTTTCCCCACCAGTTCAAAGTGGTTGGAGTTGGCGATTACACCGTAGCCGATGGCATGATCAAAGGCACCATAAAAGTCCTGGTTGCAGCGGTAGGAAAATATGCCGGCCGGGTTCTCATAGTTTTTCATCCAGGAAATGTCCTTGCCTGCCTCGCTGATGGGCCAGCTGAAGAAGGCAGTGCCATCGTGGTCGGAGCCCAATGTCATTGGGTAAATGAGCTGCGTTGTATTGTTGTTGGGAACGGCTACGCAGTTCCAGAAATAATAGATATGACTTTGGTCCGACGGGTTGCTCATGCGGATGTGTTCTTCCAAAAATGCCCTTCCGGGCCGCAGCCGAACCGTCACGACCCAGCTAGTATGGTACACCTGGTCGACATTGCCGATGGCGATGGCTTTGCTGCCGTCTTCATAGCTGACAAATTTGGCTTCTACCGGAGAAAGGCAGGTGACCGTATGTCCCTGCGGTCCTGTATTGAATTCAATCCCTCCGGATGTCCAGGCGCCGCGCAGGGAAATCAGGGATGGCTTCAGGTATTTGTTTTCGTACAGCATCTGCTTTTGCGAAACCTTGTCGTAAACAGAATGGACGTGACCGCCGAGGTCAGGAATGACAGTGACCTTCAGGTATTCGTTTTCCAGGATCAGTGTTTTGTAGGTCCTTTCAGTTTTTGTCCTGGCAATATCATGTTGCCGGGAGTAGGGATAGGAGGTAGGGTAGGGCGAATAAGAAGGAGGGCTCGTGGAGCGAAAGCTGGGGTTGATGTCATTGTGGTCACGCCAGGAGTAGGTGGGTATGGTGATTTCCCCGGTAGAGGTTTTGACCATGTCCTGGGCGAGGGATGGAAAGGTGAAGGACAACAGGACAAGGAGTGAGACCAGTGTTTGAATGTTTTTCATGATGAAGGTTTTTCAGAGACCGCGCGTTAGGATGTAATTTACGGAAGCGGGAATACATTTCCAGCGGATTTTGGTTTAATTACACACGGGATTGCCGGTGAATTCGATTGGCAAGAATCTGACTTGGATGTTTTTTCTCATCGTCGGGAAACGTTCAATTAAGTGTGTCAGTTGAAATTCTGTTTCCAAAATAAGCAAGAACATTGCGCCTTACCTCCGACCAGCCAAACAATACACCGGCGAGTGTTAAAATCGCGCGCCACGCCATGGTCCACTTACTTTCCAATGGGCTAAAAACCAGTAATTATAATATGAATCGAGCCTACGGCTCTATCCATCAAAGTCCGTGGCCCTTAATTCGGTGATGTTCCGTGCCTACCGCACTCTCATTCGAGACCACATGCTTTTCCAACGGGTTAAAAACCCGTAGTTACAATATGAAGCAAGCCTACGGCTTTATCCATGAGAGCACAATGCTCTTATGTTTTCCTCCTGGGAATCTTGCAGCATGAGGCTTAGCCTCGGCCTATATTGTACCAAATCAAGGCCATCCGTTCTTAATTCTCCGATACGCCGTGCCTACGGCACTTTGCTTTGTGCACCAGTTGCCTTCAACGGGTTAAAACCCGTTGTTTTAGGATGGCCCGAGCCTACGCTCTATCCATCAAGATCTATGGTTATTAATTCTGCGATATGCCGTGCCTACTGCTGTATCCATGTGAGCCTGCAGTTCTTATTTTGTCATGTTTTCCTCCGGGAATTTTGGTGGCAAGAGGCGTAGCCTCGTCCTATATTGTACCAACGGACTTCAGTCCGTTGGTAAAGGACCTTCGGACCGTTGCGAGAACCATAGGTTCGATCCATATAGACCAGCAATCTGTACCCCCATGGCAAACATATAGCCTACTAAGCAATCGGTTTGCATTTAAATGCATTTGACCAGCACGCATCACATACGATGATGTCACACCGGTACTCTTTAAAAAGGCGCACCATACCAGTGTCTCCCGTACCTACGGCACTTGCTTTGCGCGGAAGTGTATACAGTCTATTACGACATGCGGAATCGGTTGTCAGCCAGAGTTTGCCGTAAGCCGTATTTCATTACTCATTCAACTCACTTACATTTACTACATGATGAATCTCCTCCGGCAATTCACCCAAAACGGATACCTCATTCTCGAGAATTTTTGCGCACCAGAGAAATGCAATGACCTTATGAAGCGTGGTGAGGAGCTTGCCAGCAGATTCAACTTCGAGGGGCACCCTTCTGTCTTTCAAACCTCTAATCAGACCCAAACCAGCGATGATTACTTCCTGGATTCCGGCGACAAGATTTCATTTTTCTTTGAGCGGGAGGCTTTTGATGCCGCGGGGAAACTGAAAACTGATCTTTTCCATTCCCTCAACAAAATTGGACACGCCCTCCACGATCTTGACCCGGTCTTTGATGCCTTTTCGCGTTCGCCGCAGATGAAGAAGCTGGTGAATGACCTGCACATGAATGATTGGCTCATCATTCAAAGCATGCTCATCCTCAAGCATGCGCGCATCGGCGGGGTCGTGGACGTACACCAGGATTCCACCTTTCTTTATACAGAGCCGGATTCCTGTATTGGATTCTGGTTTGCGCTGGAAGATGCTACAAGAGAGAGCGGCTGCTTGTGGGCCATGCCGGGGGGTCACCACACGACGTTGCGCAACCGCTTCCGCAGGAAAGAAGGTGGCGGAACCGAATTCGTAACCTTTAACAAGGAGCCTTTGTCTGTCGAGGGCATGGTTCCGCTCGAAGTCAAGAGGGGAACGTGCATCATCCTGCATGGTCTGCTGCCCCATTACAGCCTGCCCAATACGAGTGGCCGCTCCCGCCAGGCGTACTCCATTCACACGATAGACCGAAAGGCCCATTACCCGGCCGACAATTGGCTGCAGCGAGACATGAAACTGGTGAAGGGATTCTGACTTACTTCTACATTTTATGTTTAGTATTTTACGTTTTACATTCTTTAATCGCGGTTTGAACGTAAATTGAATGATAAATGTAAATGGCTTCCAATGAAATCATTTCTCTTACCGCTCGTTGCCTTTCTCAGTCTCCTTGATTTTCATAGTATTGCCCAGCCGGCAGGCCAGAAATCAGCCAATGACGTCTATGTCGACAGCAAGGGCACAATGCGCTGGGGTAAATCCAAAGAGGAAGTCCATGGCTTTGGCATCAACTACACCGTTCCTTTTGCCCATGCTTACCGTTCCGCGAAACAATTGAATGTTTCTCATCGGGAAGCGATTGATAACGACGTGTATCACTTCGCGCGCCTGGGCTTTGACGCCTACCGGGTCCATGTGTGGGATACGGAGATCAGCGACTCGGTTGGGAACCTCCTTGACAATGAGCACCTGCAACTGCTGGATTACGCGTTGAAGAAGATGAAGGACAGGGGCATACGGTTCGTCCTGACGCCTATCGCTTTCTGGGGAAACGGGTGGCCTGACCCGGATGAGAAGACGCCCGGGTTTTCAAGGAAGTATGGCAAGGATGCCTGCCTGACTGACGAGGAGGCGATCAAGGCCCAGGAGAACTACCTGTTTCAATTCTTCAACCATGTTAACCCGCTCACGGAAATCGCCTACAAAAGCGATCCTGATATTGTTGCTTTTGAAATCAGCAATGAGCCACACCACCATGAGGCCCCGGAAAGAGTAACGTCCTACATCAACAGGATGATGGCCTCCATCCGCAAAACAGGCTGCCGCAAGCCAATTTTTTATAACATCAGCCACAGCATCCACCTGGTGAACGCATACTTTAATGCGGGTATTCAGGGAGGTACCTTTCAATGGTATCCGACCGGGCTGGTATCAGGAAAGGAACTGGGCGGCAATCTCCTGCCGAATGTGGATGCTTACCGTATTCCCTTTGCTGCCAATCCCCAATTCATGAAAGGTGCGAAAATCGTTTATGAATTTGACGCGGCTGACGTAGGCCGGTCCTACATCTATCCGGCGATGGCCAGGAGTTTCAGGGAAGCAGGCATCCAGTGGGCCACCCACTTTGCCTATGACGCGACATTCATGGCCTGGGCGAATACGGAGTACAACACGCATTACATGAACCTGGCATACGCACCGCAAAAAGCACTGAGTCTAAAGATAGCATCCGAAGTCTTTCACACCATTCCCATGTACGAGCAGCACGGAAGCTACCCAGCCAACAGGCAGTTTGGTCCGTTCAGGGTTGACTACGAAAATGACCTGGCCGAGATGATTACAGAGAAGAAGTTCTTTTATACCAACCACACGAAAACCTCTGTAACAGCCGACAAACTTGAAGAGATCGCCGGTTCAGGCAATTCTGCGGTGGTTCTGTATGAAGGTACAGGCGCCTACTTTCTCGATCGCCTTGAAAAGGGTGTCTGGAGGCTGGAGGTGATGCCGGACGCCATTTGGATCCATGATCCATTTGGGAGTAACAGCCTTGGTAAGGAAGTGGCGGTTGTGAACTGGAGGCAATGGCCCATGGCCATCAGTCTTCCCGATCTAGGTGAGGACTTCGGCCTGAAAGCATTGAATGATGACAATTCCTTTACGTCTGTCGTCAAGGGCAACTCCTTTGTTATTGCTCCCGGAACCTACATGCTCACAAAGAAAGGAGTCAAACCGGTATTAAAGCCAGGCGATCGGTGGAAAAACATTGTACTTAAAGAGTTTTCAGCACCATCGACAACCTTGAAGAGGATGTATGTTCTTCATGAACCGGTAACTGAAATCAGTGCTGGCTCCAACCATACGGTCCAGGCCACCATCGTCTCGACTGCCGAGCCGGAATCTGTTGAGCTTCGGGCGTGGACAGGCTTCAGGCCCAAAGTTTATCCCATGAAGAAAATTGCCGGCTACCAATATTCGGCAACAATACCTGCGGAAGATGTGAAGGAAGGGTTTTTGCGGTATACCATACTTCTCAGCAAAGGTGGAAAATTTACTGCCTACCCATCCGGCCTGGAAGGAAATCCGGCCGACTGGAGTTTTGTCACCGGCAATCCATACCAGGTCAATGTGGTGCCCAGCACATCACCCGTGTTTTTGTTCAACGCCATGACGGACAACAATGAAATGTCAAAAGAGTGGAATACCGGGTTGTCGGTTGTCCCTACGTCAGAGCCAGGCAGGGCTGAGTTGCGGGTCAATATGGAAAAACTGTTCAAGCCTGACGCCGAAAATCCGGAGGCTGAAGCCATTCATGACTATTCCAAGCGTTATTTTTTTGGTAACAAGGTCAAAGGCAGAAAAGCGGACCTTCCCAAAAAAAGAGAAATCGTGCTTCGGGGCCGTGCCTTGAACGAGAAGCCCTGCCAGCTGCAACTCGCCTTAATCACGACTCAAGGTATGGCATACGGGGGCCTTGTGAAGCTTGAGGCGAAAACAGGGGATTATGTATTCGCTTTATCCGATTTGAAGAAAGTGAAGCTTGTCACCTTGCCGAGGCCATATCCGTCATTCCTGCCGTATTTTTTTAACAACGCTTCGGATGGGAAGCTTGACCTGAATGATGTTCAATCCCTGCAAATTTCCATCGGCCCCGGTATCCCTCAAAATGAGTTAAAGGACCGGCACGGCGTGGCGATTGAAACGATATGGCTTCGGTAGAAACCCTTGCCGCCTGGGGAATGCGGACCCCATGACCATCCTGTTGGGGAATTCTTAACGAACTTTTGGCTTTGCGCACGATCTAAGCCGGCATGGTCTTGTTTTCTGTTGTTTCATCGCCTGACCATCCAAAAAGGTATGCCAAATCGTTCCGTGGTTGATCAATGGAAGGTAATGCGAAATTCCTGCCGCAATGGATGTGTACCCTGATTTGAATTTTTCCCTATCTTCCGCACCATGAATACCCCCTCCAATAAACTCCTATATGGCCTCGTTGCGATCATCATCATCCTGCTCGCTACCTCGGGCATTGGATGGGTCAGCTACCAGGAGCAGAGCCAACTGGACAAGTCGAACTTGCAGAAAGCCGTTGATGAGTCGACGCAAGCCAACCTGAAGGCTGAGCAAAGCGAAAGGGAGGCAATACAGCTTGCCAAACTCGCGGAAACTGAAAGTCAAAAAGCAATGAAGGCCCAGGCGGAAGCGGAAGCGGCCAGGGTAGAAGCGGAGAAGAGAAGGGTCGAGGCTGCATTGGCGGAGGTTGCTTCTGAAAAATCTGAGGCAAATGCCAGGCGATTTGAAGCCGAGGCACTAAGGCAGCGCAACGAAGCTGAGCGACAGGCAAATCTTGGACGGATAGCACGTGATGCCGCAAACAGGGCACGATATATTAGCCAGGGAAAAGCGATGGCAGTCAAGTCAACAGAATTAGGAGAAGATCCGCAGTTGGAGGCACTCATTGCATTGCAGGCTTACAACTTCAACAGCAAGTACGATGGGAATCCCCGGGACAATGATATTTACAATGGTTTGTTGACGGCCCTGGATCGCAACAAAGATCCGATCACCCGCAGCCTTACCGGGCATTCACCAGTTTCGGCCCGCGTGCTGGTAACATCAGGCAATGAGATTTATTCTGGCGGAAGCGACGGCAGGATATTGCGCTGGAGCTTAAAGGATGGAAACTGGAAATCAGACACGATTGCTGGTCCTCGACAAGACTACCAGGTCCTGGCGATGGATGTAAGTCAGGATGCGGCCATGCTGTTGGCTGGCGGTTCGACAAAGAACGCAAGAGGTTATTTGGAGCTATATGACCTGAAGAATCCAAATATGGCCCCTAAGAGAATTGCAGTAGCCGGCGTGCCTGCAACAATCATCCATTCATTAAAGGGAAGTGGTGCATACGTTCTCGATCAAAACGGAGCGAGCGTTGTCTTTACTGATTTTACTGCTGCGCGTGAGGTGATCAAGCCAAAGGAGCGGATCAATGCCATAGCCCTCAGTTCGGATGGAACACAGCTTGCAGGAGCGGGTGCAGATGGCGGACTTTATACCTGGGACCTCGGCAATGGTTTTGCTGATAAGGTTGTCTATCAGGCTGCAGCGGAGCACCTCACAGCCATTGCCCTTGCCCTGAACAACCGCAGCATTGTATTTGGAAATTCAGCAGGCGTAGTGAGAATTCTTAATGATGGTGGAAGTTCAACCCTACGGGTACTCCGCGGCCATAGCGGCGAAATTGAAACAATAACTTTCAATCACGGAGCTACCTCATTCGCCACCGCGAGTCGCGATCACACCATCCGCCTGTGGAATTGGACCAGGCTTGCCGAGCAGCCCATCGTTCTCAATTTCAAAGGGGACTACTGGGCCAGGAGTATGGCATTCACCGCTGATGATGGGCAATTGATGACCGCGGTGCACCCCGCAAACGGAAAGTCATCCGAGGCGATTCATGTGTGGCCTACTGGCGCGGAAGGCATGGCTGTGCGGTTGTGTTCCCATGTAAAGCGAAACCTCTTGCGAGATGAATGGAATACCTATGTTGGGGCAGACTTGCCTTACGAAGGGACCTGTGAAAATCAGCCCTCCAATAATAAATAGGCTGACGGTTTCTGTGCCGCCGATCTCCACATTGATGCATTATTAAATCCCCTTTGCCTGCGAGAACCTCCACACTTTTCTGCTATCTTTCGATTAAACCCATAAATAAAACACCCATGGAGCTAATTGTTATTCTAATTGTGCTGGGCGTGATCCTGATTGTTCCCATCATGATCTACAACAACCTGATAGGATCGAGGAACGCCATAGAAAATGCCTTCGGAAGTATTGACGCCATGCTCAAAAAGCGCTATGACCTCATTCCGAACCTGGTGGAAACAGCCAAGGCCTACATGAAATATGAAAAGGAAACCCTGATCAGCATCACCGAAATGCGCACCAAAGCGGTTTCCGGCAACATGTCCAATGATGAAAAGGTGGATGTGGAAAACAAACTTTCCGGCATGATGCGCAGCGTCATGGTGGCAGTGGAGAACTATCCAGACCTGAAAGCCAACGACCAGTTCGTCATGCTGCAGCGCAGTTGGAACGAGGCAGAGGAGCAGATTTCGGCTGCGCGCAGGTCCTATAACGCGGCAGTGACCGACTACAACAATGCGGTGGAAAAATTTCCGTCTAGTATCTTCGCTAACATGTTTGGCCATAAACGCAGGCAGGTTTTTGAAATTCCGGAAGCTGAGCGGCAGAACATCAGCGCCAAGACCATGTTTGGGAATTAAGCTGCGAAACGCATGAAATCCGAAGCTGAATTCAAGGCATTCTACGAGACTGCCCTGCTGCCTACTTTACAGGAATTGGAGATAGACCGAAAGAAGATTGTCCGCGGAATGCGGCCGTTCCTTTTTATCTTCCTGTTCTTTGTGGTGCTTCTAATTGTTGGAATAAATACAGCAAAAGAAGCCGAGACAAGCAACCCAAACGCCATGCTGGCGGTGGTCGGCGGGGCGGGTATATTCCTTACCCTCATCGTATATGGGCTCACTTATTATTTCAGCTTTTCAAAAGGAATCAAAGAGTTAAAAGCTCGATTTAAAGGGGAAGTCGTGAGCAGGATGGTGAAGTCTGTTGATGAAAGCCTTACCTATTCCCCGAGCGACGGTATCAATCGTTATGATTACGACAGGAGCACGCTTTTCCTGTCGCGGGTTGACCGGTATGCCAGCGAAGACATGATTAGCGGAACGCTTGGAAAAACTGCGATTCGTTTTTCTGAAGTGCACTCTCAGATTAAACATGAGTCTGGTAGCGGAAAGGATAGAAAGACCGAGTGGAGGGATATTTTTAAAGGAATTTTCTTTGTCGGAGACTTCAACAAGAAATTTGCCGGACGTACGGTGGTGCTGACTGACATTGCTGAAAGCCTGTTTGGGAGCTTTGGCGCCATGTTTCAGAAGATGAACGTTCAGAGAGACACACTCATTAAACTGGAGGACCCTGAGTTTGAGAAGGCATTTGTTGTATATGGTACCGACCCGGTGGAGGCAAGGTATATTCTGTCACCGGCCCTCATGCAACGGATTGTGGCATTCAGAAAGAAGTCTGGATATATTAATTTGTCGTTTATTGATTCGAATGTGTGCATCGCCATACCGGTACTCGAGAACCTGTTTGAGCCTTCTACCTTCAGTACCTTGATTAAGTACGAGCGGATGGCAAAGTACAACAACTACCTTATTTTGGTTACCGGCATTGTCGAGGACTTAAACCTCAATACCCGCATTTGGACGAAGGAGTAAAATTCAAATCCTGATGGTGTAATGTCCTTATGGCAAATTCTTTGTTTGGCCTGAGCTCCTTCTTTCATCGGGCAATCGACAGCGCACAAAGCCCGATGGAGAAGAAGCGCATCATCATGGCCGTCAACCTTGGTGTGATCCAGGTTTTCCTTTGTGTTGGTCTATTTCTGTTTAGCGCCATTGTATCGACTGATTCCTCAACCTTTTTTTTCGGGCCAATCTTACTGGTCGCCACGCTTGTGTCCCTTTTCATTGGCAGGCAGGGAATGCACAGAATAGCCTTGATGGTTGACTTGCTATCGCTGAATATTCTTTTGTTTTTCTTATCTCAGCGTCTCGGAAGTCAATCTGGAATTAATTACTTCTACGCCTCCACGGCGGCCGCCACATTGGCGCTCTATGGTTATGAAGATTGGAAGACAGGTGTTTCACTAACCTTACTTTCCATGGTTTTGTTTATGGCAACTTTGGTCATGCGGTTGGAGTTCATCCCGGTGAAGAGCATCAGCCCTGAAAACCTGCGGCTTTTCTTATTAATTAATTCCTGCCTGACCTACCTGATCAGTATCTATTGTGTAGTGATGATTCTGAAATTGAATTACGAATCGGAGCGGGGCCTTCTTGAAAATAAGTCGCTCATTGAGCAGCAGAATGCTGAATTGAAGAAGGCTAATACAGAACTCGATCGGTTTGTGTACAGCGCCTCCCATGACCTGCGCGCCCCACTCAGCACCATCAGCGGCCTCATTAATGTGATTGAACTTGAGGCAAAAGGCCGGGATATTGCTTACCTGCCGCTGATCAGGGACCGCGTAAAGACCATGGATAAATTCATTAAGGATATCATTGATTATTCCAGGAATACGCGACTTGAGACCGATCTTACTGAGGTGAACCTTTTTGATCTTCTTCAGGAGGTAAAGGAGTCACTGGACTATTTTGATGACGCCAGCCGTGTGAAAATTATGATTAACGTGAGTCCTGAGCTGGTAATTCATTCGGATGTTGACCGATTGAAGGTGGTGCTCAACAACCTGATTACGAATGCGATCAAGTATGCTGATTTCGGAAAGGAGTGTCCCCAGGTGGAGATTGCGGCATCTTTGGACAATGGAATGATTGTCCTCGAAGTCAAAGACAATGGAATTGGAATTTCAGAGGCTCACAAGGAAAAGGTTTTTAATATGTTCTACAGGGCTACGGAGAACTCCAAAGGCTCAGGACTTGGATTATACATTGCCAGGGAAAGTATTGTAAAACTGGGTGGGAAGATCTCCCTGTGGTCAACGGTGGGAAAAGGTTCAATTTTCAAAATAGAGTTGCCAGCCTGACGGGTAAAAGCCTGCGTCAGGATTGAAGGGAAGCATACCTTTCTTCATCGGCTGCGGCAAAGACGATGGTGAATATTGTCCCCTTGTCGACTTCGCTTTCAGCGGTGATTGTTCCTCCCATGGCCTCGATTTGTGTCTTCGTTATGAATAGTCCGATGCCTTTGGAATCTTTTCCTTCGTGGAACGTCTTGTAGAAACCGAACAACTTGTCACCATGCCTGGTCATGTTGATGCCCTGCCCGTTGTCTTGAATGGTCAATACAACTCCGCTATTCAATTGAAATGTTTCCAGGCGGACATGGAGCCTCCGGGCTTCAGACCGGTATTTGATTGCATTGGAAATCAGGTTCAGGAAAATGCTTTCAAGGTAGGTTGCGGGGTAGGCTATGGACTCCACCCTGAAGTCATGAGAAATCTCTGCCTGCGATTCCATAACCTGGCTTGACAGGATTTCTTCCGTCTTTGACAATACCTGGTGAAAGTAGATCTGGTGTCGTTCTTGGTTCATGTCCTCCTTGATCCGTAAGGATTCGATCAGATCATTCAATGTGCCAGACAAGTGCTGGGATACTTTTTCGAACATTCCGAACAGTACGCCTTGTTCTCCGGCTTCTGCCAACTTGTGCAAGTGAAGCAGGCTGTTGAGGTTGCCTACGTGTGAGCGGAGGTTGTGGGATACGATGTGAGCAAAACTTGCCAACTGCTGGTTTTGACGGGTAAGCCTTTCGGCGAGTTCCCGAACCTGTTGAGCTTCCTTGATTTCGGTAATATCGTAACCTGCGGCGTAAATATTGCCGGACTTCAGATCGGCTGTGTGTGACCAAAGGAAGTGTCGAATCTTTTCATTCTTGCCCTTCATCATGATCTGAAATGATCCCGGGACCTGATTCTTGCGCATCTCCTCAAAGTGGCGCGTGGCCAGTGAGAAGTCATCCGCGTGCACAAACATGAAGAAGGAGTTATTGACACCCTCCTGCCTGGAGTACCCCAGCACTTTTGTAAATGCGCTGGATACCAGTTTTATCGAACCGTCTGGCCCCGCGATCATCAGTACTTCCGAAGATAGCTCGAAGAACTTCTTGAACTGGTCTTTTTCTTCATCGAGCCTGCTGACGGTCTGTGCAGTAATAATGACGATGAATGTAAAAAGTGCCAGGCTTGACACCATCATGAAGACGGTTGCGCCTTCAGTATTGTAAAGGCCCGCCTTTTCACCTTGCATGCTGAGAAAGGCAAACAACGGGTAAAGAATGATCAGAGGAACAAGAATCCGGCGAATCAGGACGCCGGCAACATCGTCAGCAAAGAAAAGGGAGGCCCAGCCTGTTTCTCGTTGGCGGATGAAATAGTCAATGCTGATCAGAAAGAAGCACAGGGCGGTAGGGATTGCCATGGTAGTATGAATGGAGCCAAAATGCACGGCGCCAAAGATGGTTCCTGTGAAGGGGTAGAGTGTTGTAAAGAGAACCAAAAGCATCGCGTATTGCCCGATGCTTCTTCGGGCATCCGGGCCATGTACGTCAAGCCAAAAGCACAGCCCGATAACGGCAAAGTTGAATGCTGAAATGACTGACATCCTTCCCGGAGAATCACCGGCAAAGGCTGGTTGTTCAAACAGGAACTGGTCAATTTGAAAATCGGCGTCAGCCACATACTCAATGATGGTCAGGACGCCGATAGCCATGATGAAGGCGGAAAGGGCCTTGATGATCTTATGGTTGTGGCCTGTTTTCCCCAGGGTTAACAGAATCAGGATCACGCTACAGGACAAAAAGCAAACGGCCGAATTGGCAACCATTGGAACTACGTCTCTGGAAAGGATTGACTTCAGGGCGGGTATTTTCAATTGCCAACCGGTCAGAACAATGAGGGCAGTAATGCCCAGAATGGCAGCCGTGGATCGGGTAAGTGTTTTGGTCTTGTTCAAGGCAGGACTCGGAAGAGGGAAATTTACGAATACTTTAAGTTTATTGATTGGTCTTCGATATTTGATATTTATTTTCGTCATTCAAATGCCTCACTGCAGTATGTTTCAATATTATCTCTTGTTTTAACCTTTCCCCAAACCATGATGGAAACCGTATCACCCAACATTTACGTCAACAGCCTTCCTGCTACCGTGCAATTCTACAAAAAGCTTGGATTTGAAGTTGTGGCAACTGTGCCGGACAACGGTGATCCGATTTTTGTGATGATGGTGTGTGGTGGAGTCACCTTCATGTTTCAGACTTTTGCGAGCATTGAAAATACACTTCCGGTAGTTCGAAGGACCGATGGAGGTTCGTTGCTGCTTTATGTTAAGATGAAGGGCGTTCGGGCCTTTTGCGAGAGAATCAAGGATCAGGTCACCGTGTTGCATACCCTTGAGAAGACATTTTACGGTGCCACTGAATTTTCTATTGAAGACAATAATCACTACATGATAACCTTCGCTGAGGATGAATAGCATGCCCTTGGCTATTTGCCAAGTACGAATGTATTAATTGCGGGCCATGCTTTTGTGATAGCCCGTCATTGACATTTCACGTCTCGCCTCCACAAAGCACCATTTCCAGCCCATTTTAAGAAACGCGCTAATCGCTTTCTATTGAGGCTTTTTTGCAAAAAATGCAACTTAATAATGCGGACTGTCTGCCGGTAAGCAGTCTTTGCAAGGATCTGTTTATTCATTGAAAAGTTTCGTGATCTGCCGCCATTTTGTCTCTGTTCGCGCGCAATGATTGAAACAGAGCCAGGCCTGCTTTGGAGCAACCTTCCGGTCGTCATCCAAAAGCAAAGCCATGAAAACAACAACAATCAACTCCCGCAAAAATCAGATAGTAAGAATCCTGATTCAGTCCCTGATGCTCGTTACGATCCTGTCATCCTTCCGCTGCGCACCGCTCTCTTCCGAAATGCAGGGTGCGAGGCTGGTGGGAAAGCACAAAATTGAAATTACAAAGGGTTACACTTCCGTCCCAGTTTGGCCGCACGTCATCGGCAGATGAGCAGTGGAAGAAAATGGCAGGCCGTACGTCAGGTATGCATGTGGCCTACGGACTGTCTGATAAAGTGGACATTCGTTTTAGGTATGAAAACCTGGAGATAGGAGACCAATCCATTGCGGTTTACTCCATTGGTCCGAAGATAAGACTTGTTATAAAGACCGCGTGGCCTTGTACCTGCCGATGTGGTTTGTGAATAATACTCCGGCGCAATTTCAGCCCACCATACTCTTTACTTTGCCAGTGGTTCCCAATAAGATTGATTTCAATCCCTCGGTAAAGAACATCCTTTCCGTTGGTGGATATGACCCTACCGGTGGTGTGATGATGGCCTTCAACGCCGGGTTCAGTATCAGTTCTGACCTTTCCAGATATGCCATCAGACCAGAGTACGGCATTGTTTACGATGTGACCAGAAAAGCGCAATACACCAGCATGGGTATTGGTGTAAGTATGAACTTGTCCAGGATGTTTGGTAAATAGGTAGCAGGAGGTTATTCCGGCGCGATGGAGTTTGTTGACATTCCGCTGGAATAAGACTTGTTTCCCCTGTCCAAATTGTTTCGTAAATCGAATTACTTAATTCGTAATTGATATTACCATGAAATTCAAGTCCCTCATTGCGGTTGCTGCATCCATCATCTGGTTCGCTTCATGTTCCCCTGAGAAGCCCCGCATACTGTTGTTTTCAAAAGCGGCAGCGTACACGCATGAGTCTATCAAGGCCGGGCAATCTGCCATCCTGGCCCTGGCGAAAAAAAATAATCTCGATATTGATACAACCCGGGATGCCAGCATATTTACCGATGAAAACCTGGGGCAATACAGCGCCGTCATATTTCTCCATACCACGGGCAATGTATTGGACGCAAACCAGCAAGCCAGCTTCAAAAGGTACATTCAGGCCGGCGGCGGATTTGTGGGCATCCACGCCGCGGCTGACAGCGAGTACGATTGGCTGTGGTATGGAAAAATGCTGGGTGCTTATTTCACGAGTCACCCGCCCATCCAGGAAGCTGTACTGCGAAAAGCGACGCCCGACGAACTGTCCGATGGCCTTCCGGATGAATGGGAATTGACAGATGAGTGGTACAACTATAAAACCATCTCCCTAGACATCAAGGTTCTGTACTCATTGGACGAGTCTACTTACACCGGGGGAGAAAACGGGGCTAGCCATCCCATTACGTGGTACCATGAATTTGACGGTGGAAGGTCGTTCTATACTGGTCTTGGACACCGTGCAGAGACTTTTTCTGAACCCCTGTTTTTGCAGCAACTGGAGATGGGAATAGTATACGCGGTAGGCGACAGCAAACCGGATTACAGCAAAGCAACTGCCCTTCGTGCTCCCGATGAAAACCGGTTCACCAAGGTTGTGCTGGGCTATAACTTTGATGAGCCTACCGAAATGGCCATGCTTCCTGACGGGCGCATCATGTTTCTCGAGAGAAAGGGCCGTGTCAAGCTGTATGATCCCACCATGGACTCCATCAGCGTCATCAATGAGATGAAGGTATACACTACCTACGAGGATGGAATGATCGGCCTTACTCTCGATCCTGTTTTCGAGGAAAATCACTGGCTCTATATATTTTATTCACATCCCAACAAAGCAGCGAATGTGATCTCGCGTTTTACTTTTAACGGCAAAAGTATTGACCTGGAGTCTGAAAAGGAGGTCCTGGAGGTCGGCGTACAGCGGGTGTCATGCTGCCATACAGGGGGCTCACTGGCATTCGGTCCGGATGGCAATCTCTATGCCTCCACCGGTGACAATACGAATCCGTTTGAATCGGACGGTTACAGTCCTGCTGATGAACGACCGGACCGCTTCCCCTTTGACGCACAGAAGTCATCGTCCAATCCCAATGACCTGCGCGGAAAGATACTCCGCATCAAGCCGCAGCCTGATGGTACATACGCCATCCCGGAGGGAAACTTGTTCCCCAAGGGCACACCCGGCACCCGTTCTGAAATCTATGTTATGGGCTGCCGAAATCCGTACCGGATTTCCATCGACCAGAAAACAGGGTACCTCTATTGGGGAGAAGTTGGTCCCGATGCCGGCAATGATGACGCACAGCGCGGACCCAGGGGATTTGATGAGGTGAACCAGGCCAAGGGCCCTGGATTTTTTGGCTGGCCGCTGTTCGTTGGCAATAATTACGCTTACGCGAAGTATGATTTTGAAAGAAAGACCATCGGCCCGCGGCATGACCCGTTGAGCCCCATGAATACTTCACCTAACAACACGGGCATCAGGGAACTTCCGCCTGCGCAGCCCGCTTTTATCTGGTACCCCTATGCGGAATCTCCGGATTTTCCCTTGGTGGGCACCGGTGGACGAAATGCCATGGCAGGACCGGTCTACCATTCGGAATTTTATAAGGACAAACCAGGCGTATACCCTCCGTTTTTTGATGACAAGCTGATTACGTATGACTGGATGCGCGGGTGGATGATGATCAATACCATGGACAAGGCAGGTAAGCTCATGGATATGGAACGCTTTATGCCGCACACTACCTTCAATAATATCATTGATATGGTGGTCGGGATAGATGGCAAATTGTACACACTGGAATATGGCAAGGCCTGGTTTAAACAAAATATGGATGCAAGGCTTTCGAGGATAGACTACAATGGCGGCAACCGGTTGCCGATGGCCAAACTTAATGCCAGTGCATTGTCCGGATCAGTTCCTCTTGCAGTTTCATTTGATGCCAGTGAAAGCTCGGATCCCGACGGTGACTCCATCCGGTACACGCTCGAATGGGCAGGGAAAAAGGATGAGTCAAAGACGCCAAAATTCAATGTGACATTTGACAAACCGGGTGAGTACCACCCACGCCTGACTGTTACCGATAGCCAGGGTGCTGCATCTACCGCATCTATCTCCGTCGTTGCGGGAAATTCACCTCCGGTAATTAACATCGCCATGGAAGGCAACTCCATGTTTTTCCTTCCCAATTCAGCGATCCGTTACAGTGTAGGAGTAAGTGACCGGGAGGACGGAAGCACCGGATCAAGGACCATACCGCCAAAGTCGGTCCGGGTATCTTTTGATTACCTGGCAAAAGGATTTGACCTAAGCCGTGCTTCCCTGGGTCATGTCAGGCCTTCACTGCCGGGCATGGATTTGATCGCTGCCAGCGACTGCAAATCATGCCACCTGGTTGATCAGAAATCGGCCGGGCCGGCGTTCCGCGATGTGGCGCGGCGTTATGTGAAGGATTTGAAGGCGGTGGAGATACTGACCGAGAAAGTATTAAGAGGCGGGTCGGGTGTTTGGGGTACAACGGCCATGGCGGCGCACCCCCAATTGAGCAAGGAGCAGGCGCAACTCATGGTGGAATACGTACTTTCATTGGCTATGGAGGAAATAAAGAACTCACTGCCCATTGATGGTGTGGTGAACACCGGGAATGAGAAGGAGGGTGCTTATATCCTGCAGGCCACCTATACTGACCGGGGTGGTCAGGGTGTGCCTTCATTGTCAGACTCCAGGTTATTCCTGCTGAAGAAGCCCACGCTGGAGGCCGCAGCCGCGGACCAGTTATCGGTAGCTGCCAGATTCACGGGCCCCACCGGTGATATCGTCTTGAACAATGTGAAACACAATGCCTCAGCACTCTTCAAATCCATTGACCTGACGAACATTTCATTCCTGGAGCCCTTGGTATACATCATGGAAGGGCAGGCCGGCGGCGAAGTGGAGGTCTACCTTGACGGTGTCAAAGTGGGCACGACATCCTACGGCAGGGTTCCCGGAGTAGAGGTACTGCGGGGAGTCAAAATGAAATCCACAAGGCTTAGGACGGGCAGGGTGAGCGGCCTGCATGATATCCAGCTTGTTTTCAAAAACGATAAGGCAGGGAATGAGAATTTATTCTTCTTTGGGAAGGTGGAACTGGGGAGGTAATTATCAATTCGCAATTGAACCCCATCATGCCCTCCGTCAAGCACCAACTGTTTCTACTTTGCAAGGCGTTCATTGAAGCACGCATCGGCTCTGCGACGCAGGCCATTCAACTGGCTCAGGCTTCGGCCAACGAAGAAACCAGGAGCAGCGCCGGCGACAAATACGAAACGGGTCGTGCCATGGCCCAGTTGGAGATTGAAAACAACAGCAAACAACTTGTTGAGGCCAGAAGATTGAAGCAAACCCTGGAGCAAATCCAGCCAGATCAGGAAAGCACCTGTGTTCAACTGGGCAGCATGGTCTATACCAGTCAGGTTAATTATTACATTGCTATATCCGCGGGCAAGCTGGTTGTGAACGGTGAGACTTTCTATGCCGTTTCCCCCGCATCGCCGGTCGGGATGAAACTGATGAACCTGGGCCCGGGCTCATCCGTCACCCTGAATGGAAAGATCGTCCTGGTGAGCAAAGTGGTCTGAGCGGAATCAAATACGGGTGCATTGATACAAATTACGAATGCATTGGAAAACGCAACCCGTCATTGACTACCGTTTCTTAATTTTCTCTATGGTCGGCGGTGGCATCGTCAGGAGTACGGACATCAAGTCTACCCCATACCACAGATTTCCCACCCGCACATTTTCATCTTCAGCGTGCTGGTTGTTGTCTCCGTTGACCATGTTTACCGAGATGCCTGGTTTCTTCAGGTCATCAAAGATCAGGGTGAAGATACCATTGGATCCCCCTTCACTGGGCAGCAGCACCAGCTTGTCGCCTGTAAAGCCCTTGACTGCCTCAATAACGGGCAGGATCGCCGGGTGATCCATGGATACCTTCGCGGCCGGGAAGCCAAACTTTTCACGTTCCACTTTGATGATCCTGGGATATTTCATCCGTGTTTCATGATCTGGTTCGCTGTAGACAATGTGCCATCCTTCTTTGCGGATATGTGCTTCCACGAGATCCAGCATTTTTTCCGGATCGTTGCCCTTTACGAGCCTCAAACTGAGAGCAGCCACAGCCGTGTTGGGAATGACATTCCTTGCAAGCTTGCCAACATTGCCGCTGTACAGTCCTTTCACCGTCAGCGAGGGGAGGAGCAGTCTCTCAAAGAGCGGCTGACCGTCACCCTCGGTGTAGTTGATGGCAAGGTCTTCCTTCAATACTTTTTCAATATTGGGAACCTTCTTCAGCTGTGCCCGCTCAAATTCTGAAATGGGCTCAACTGAATCATAGTAGTGGTCGATGATTACATTGCCCTTCGCATCTTTCATTGACGCCAGTAGTTGGGACAGCATGAAGCCGGAGTCCGGAGCATAATTGCCATAGTGTCCGCTGTGCAAAGGGCGGCTGGCGCCATACACGGTAATTTCCATGTCCGTCACGCCCCGGCCGCCAAACTTCAGGGTCGGGTCACCGGTTTGAAACACAGGGCCGTCGCACAACAGCCAGACTGTGATATCGTCAAAGAGGTGGTGGTACTGATGAAGGTATGTCTTCATGTTCGGTGAACTGGATTCTTCTTCGCCGTCGAAAAACAATTTAATGTTCGAGGTATAAGCCAGCCCTGCCGCCTTCAGCGCGTCCACTGCCGCCATCATCGCGATGATCGGTGCCTTGTCATCACTTGCCGAGCGGGCGTACAGCCTCCAGTCATCGAGGACCGCATCTCCCTTCCTGGGCATTGGGATAGGCTTTCCTCCTTTGTAGGCGGCATTGTCATAGAGTATGGGCTGAAAGGGTGCGTTTTTCCAGGTTGCGGGGTCCACTGGCTGTCCGTCGTAATGCGCATAAAAACAAAGCGTCCTTTGTGCGTTGGTAACTTTATGTTCGCCGTAAACGATGGGTGGTGCGCCATCCAGTTCGAGCAGTTGCATGGCAAACCCGCGTGAGGAGAACATGTTGCTAATCATGTTGGCATTCTTCCTGATGTTGGGAAGGTCGGAGGCGTGGTTGGGAATGGACAGAAGTTCCGAATAGGTTGATAGAATGGCAGGGCCTTCCTGTTTGATCCAGTTGCGGCTGGCCTGGACGGATTTGTTTTGGCCTAAAGAGGCAAAGGGCAGCAGGAGCAGGATGAGTATCTTGTTCATGGTGAGTGGTTAAGATACCAAGATATTAAAAAGATAGATGCGGACTAACCCGTATTCCTATTTCAGCCGAATGGTGGTTGATTCGCATAGCCGGGAACAAAAAAAGATGAGGATGGCCTCCGCTTTTCATACTAAAATGAATTGATGCCTTTGGTTAATTGCATTTCACTTCTAACCCTCTAGATTTGCCATCTGGAATTCGGAACCTGACTTTTTAGACTTTTCATGAATAAGTACATCGCCCGCATCGCAGCAGAATTGAAGCTTACCCCGCAGCAAGTACAATGTGTAGTTGATTTACTGTCAGAGGGTTCTACCATTCCGTTCATCGCACGCTACCGTAAAGAAGTTACTGGCAGTCTGGATGAAGTGGTGCTGGCCGCCATCAGGGACCGGCATGAACAGCTTGAGGAACTGGGCAAGCGCAAGGAAGCGATACTGAAATCCATCTGGAAACAGGAAAAACTTACACATGCCCTGACCAAAGCCATTGAAGACGCTCAGACACTGGCCGAACTGGAGGATATCTACCTTCCTTACAAACCGAAGCGCAAGACCCGCGCCAGCGTGGCCCGGGAAAGAGGGCTTGAACCGCTGGCCATAAGCATTTTCGAGCAAGGCAATATCGAGCTGGAAAAACTCGCCGCATCATTCATCAATCCAGAGAAAGGCGTCACCACCCTGGAAGAAGCCTTGCAGGGTGCCCGCGACATCATGGCCGAATGGATCAGTGAAAATCAGGATGCGCGCAAGGCCGTCAGGGAATTGTTCTGGAAAGATGGCGCAATAGAGTCTAAAGCGGTGAAGTCGAAAGCTGACAGCGAGGAGGCACAGAAATTCAAGGACTATTTTGAGTGGAAGGAGCCCATTAAGAAAACGCCGTCGCATCGTCTGTTGGCCATGATGAGGGCAGAGAACGAAGGTTTTATTTCGATCGACATTTCTCCCGCGGAAGACCTCGCCGTCCAGTCGCTCGAACAGCGGTTTGTAAAATCGTCGAAACCCGCCTCCGCCCAGGTTAAACTCGCTGTAAGAGACAGTTACAAGCGCCTGCTGAAACCTTCTATGGAAAGTGAAGTCCGTGTGGAGAGCAAGTTCAAAGCGGATCAGGAGGCAATTCGTGTCTTCAGTGCGAACCTTAAGAAATTACTGCTGGCCTCGCCCCTTGGCCAGAAGCGCGTTCTCGCACTGGATCCAGGCTTCCGCACCGGCACCAAACTCGTATGCCTCGGCGAACAGGGCGAACTGCTCTTCAATACGGTGATTTATCCCAATGAGCCCCAGCGGGAAATGGCCAAGTCCGGTGTTGTTATGCTGAGCCTGTGCGACAAATACGATATTGAAGCGATTGCCATCGGCAATGGCACGGCCAGCCGAGAGACGGAAGCGTTTGTGAATGCCCTCGGTCTGCCGAAGGATATTGCGGTGGTCGTGGTAAATGAAAGCGGCGCCTCGGTTTACTCTGCATCGGAGGTCGCGCGTGAAGAATTTCCGAACTACGACATCACTGTACGCGGGGCCGTCTCCATTGGCCGCCGTCTTACTGATCCGTTGGCCGAGTTGGTAAAGATTGACCCAAAATCCATCGGAGTAGGTCAGTACCAGCATGATGTTGACCAGGCGAAGCTGAAGGCAGGGCTGGATGATGTGGTCATGAGCTGCGTGAATTCAGTTGGTGTGGAAGTCAACACCGCAAGCAAGGAACTCTTGTCTTATGTGTCGGGCCTTGGCCCCCAATTGGCGAAAAGCATTGTTGAGTACAGGAACGAGCACGGCGCGTTCAAGGACCGAAGCGCGTTAAAGAAGGTTCCACGCCTGGGTGACAAGGCCTTCGAACAATGTGCAGGATTTCTGCGCATGCGGGATTCAAAAAATCCCCTCGACCGCAGCGCCGTCCACCCGGAGAGTTACCCGATTGTTGAGAAGTTTGCGAGGGACCTCGGCTGCACCGTAATGGATCTCATGAACAGTGAGGAGCTGCGCCGTAAACTCGATTTGAAGAGCTATGTGACTGACAAAGTGGGACTTCCCACCCTGACGGATATCCTTGCTGAACTGGAAAAACCCGGTCGGGACCCGCGGGAGAAATTTGAAGCTTTCAGTTTTGAGGCGGGTATTCACGAAATCAAGGATATTAAGACCGGCATGGTTCTGCCGGGCATTGTGACCAACGTGACCAATTTCGGCGCATTCGTGGACATCGGCGTTCACCAGGATGGTCTTGTGCACATCAGTCACCTGAGCGATCGTTTTGTGAAGGATCCCAATGAGGTGGTGGCTGTTCAGCAGAAGGTGAAGGTAACGGTCATGGAAGTGGATGTGGCGAGAAAGCGGATAGCCTTGTCCATGAAGAGCGATCCATTTGGTGCCGGCCCCGGTGTTGATTCAAAAAGAGAAAAGCCAGCGGCAAAAGAGGAGAGTATGGAGACTAAATTAAACAGCCTGAAGGAAAAGTTTGGGGCACGTTAGTTGCCGTATTCAGCCTGCAGTTGGTGGGCGGATTTTAATTTGTGCTGTACTGGCCTTTGGGCTTAAGGACTCTGTGCAGGGTGTCGAATGAAGCTGTCACCTTGGCCCGTTATTGTTCTATCCGCTTACTTCTCTCTTTCCAAGAATACCTTCAAGATCCTCTTTATAAATGATTTCTTTCCGCAAAAGTAATTCTGCAACCTGGCCAAGCGAATCCTTATTTTCAATCAGCAGATTCTTTGTTTTCTGGTACGCGGTATCAATGAGGTTTCTTACCTCCTCATCGATCAGCTTGCCTGTCTCCTCGCTGTAAGGTTTTTGAAATTCCTGGCGGCCTGCGCTGTCATAAAAACTTACATTTCCGATCTTCTTGTTGAATCCAAAGTACACGACCATGGAGTAGGCCTCCTTGGTAACCCGCTCCAGGTCATCCAGCGCGCCGGAGGAAATCTCTCCAAACGTAATCTCTTCGGCTACGCGGCCAGCCAGGGCAGCGCATATCTTCTCGGTAAACTCCGTTACTGTTTTCAATTGATGCTCTTCCGGCAGGTACCATGCCGCGCCAAGGGATTTTCCCCTTGGAATGATGGAAACTTTCACCAGCGGGTCAACATGCTTCAACTTCCAGCTTACCACGGCGTGCCCGGCCTCATGATAGGCGATCGTCTTCTTTTCGGTGGGGGAAATGATCTTGCTTTTCTTCTCCAGTCCCGCAACAATCCGGTCCATCGCATCCATGAAGTCCTGTTTCTCCACTTTGTCTTTCTTCTTCCTGGCGGCGATCAGTGCCGCTTCGTTGCAGATGTTGGAGATGTCAGCGCCTGAAAACCCCGGGGTTTGCGAAGCGAGGTAATCGGTGGCCACGCCCTCGGCCAGCACCAGGGGTTTCAGATGAACCTTGAAGATGGCTTCGCGCTCGGTCTGGTTTGGCAGCTCGAGGTAAATGTGCCTGTCAAAGCGGCCGGGCCGGAGCAATGCAGGATCCAGAACGTCAGCGCGGTTGGTGGCGGCAAGAACGATAACGCCGCTGTTGGTTCCGAATCCGTCCATCTCGGTCAGCAATTGGTTCAGCGTGCTTTCGCGTTCGTCATTAGCGCCGCTGTAAAATGCGTTGCGGCCGCGTGATCTGCCGACAGCATCGATCTCATCGATGAACACAATGCTTGGTGCCCGCTCCTTGGCGCGTTTGAATAAATCCCTGACGCGGGAGGCGCCAACGCCGACAAACATCTCCACGAACTCGGATCCAGACAGGGAGAAGAAGGGTACTTGTGCCTCACCTGCCACCGCCCTGGCCAACAGGGTTTTGCCCGTGCCGGGCGGCCCCACGATGATAATGCCTTTCGGAATTTTGGCGCCAAGTTTCGTGTACCGGGTCGGGTCCTGCAGGAAGTCGACAATCTCCTTCACCTCCTGCTTGGCCTCCTCTAAACCAGCGACATCATCAAAATTCGTCTGGCTTTTGTTTTCCTTTTCCTGAAGGCGTGCAGTTGATCTTCCAAAATTGAATGCCGATGTTCCTCCTCCCATGCCCTTTCCGGCCCGGGTGAGAAACTGGAAGACCAGGATGATCAGCAAAATGGGAAAGAACCAGGAGAAGATGTCGGTGAACCAGTTGCTTTTCTTCCGGTAGGTGATGTCCACCCGTTTCGATTCGGGGAAGCCCTTTTGACTTTCCTCCATTTTTCTTTCAAATGATTCGATGGACCCGATGTTGAACTGATAGTGCGGTCCCAGATTGATCCCTGATCCAAAGGAGGGTTTGAGCACTTCTTTGAAAGCAGGGTCTCTGATCATCTCCTGTCGGATATAGACTTCCGCAGTTTCATTGTTCACCACCACTATTTTTTCAACGGCCCCTTTGTCAAGCATGGTGTTCTTAAAGGAGATCCAGTTTGTCTCCTGAATGGAAGTCAAGCCGACAAAAAGAAGCGGGGCAAGGAAGAACAGCAATAAAAAGATGATCCACCAGGAGTTGAGGAAGTTTCCGGGTGTTCTGGTTGGCCCCTTGTCGTCAGGTGCTGACTGCATAGGATGGTCTTTTAGACCTATAGAACTTCTGATATCGTATACGTTCGCTTGTTGAAAGTAAATGAATCACCGGCTTTTTTTCCCTGCATGACTTTGTACAGGGGGCTCTTGGTGGATAACCCGAACAAGGGCTGATCATCGACGTCGAACCGCTCAATGCTGGCGGATACAAAGAATGTTTCCTTGTCAGTCACCACGATGCTCCCCAGCTGAACCGTATCCTGCAGGTTTTGAATGGAGGAAACCATGTTGCGGAGCAGGCTCATTTCGGCCTTGGCGAATTGGAGCTGATCGGCAATCTGGTTGGCCTGATCGACGGCTTCGTTGGTCAGCGACTGCTGGGATGAAGAAAAGGCCCTGTCATCCGTAACACCACTTTGAATGATCTCTTTGATGCTTTGGTTAAAATCATCAATGACGGTCTGATGCTTTTGCATACTGATATCGAGGACTTTACTCTTCAGGGCAGAGCGCTCCTGGCTGAGTTTTGGAATCATCATATAGGCTGGTTTCCCCGGACGATTAGTGTTTAAAGTTATACTTCCTGACCCGGGCAAACGATGACCATCGTTAGTCGGGAGCCATGATTATTGTCATTTCAGATGAAGCTGATTTAGCGGAGAATTGCATGAAAGTCTGTATCACCATGCAAACGAAAAATATAGCTCAGCAAAGAAAAGTCATGACCGTGACCAGCAGCGCGTTCAAGGTCAATGGAACTATCCCAATTAAGTATACCTGCAGGGGCGAGAACATAAACCCTCCCCTGGACATCAGTGACATCCCGTCCAGCACGAGTTGCCTGGCTGTCATCATTGACGATAAGGATGCGCCGGGAGGAACCTGGCTGCACTGGACTGTCTGGAATATCCCGGTGACTCACCACATCGAAGAGGATAATATTCCCGGCCAGCAGGGTAGGAACGATTTCCGGAGGAACACCTATGGGGGTCCATGCCCGCCTTCCGGGACTCACCGGTATTACTTTAAAGTATATGCCCTCGACGAGGTACTCGACCTGGGTGAAGGGGCTTCACTGGATGAGCTGGAATCAGCCATGGCTGACCATATTGTAGGCTATGGAGAATTGATTGGCCGGTTCAGTAAATAGTCAGCAGAGAGTATGGACCGAAGGCCTTGAAGAAAAGGCCTACTTCTGAAGTTTGGTATGCTCAGCCGCCCTGGTCAGCAGGGCCTTGACCTCTTCATCTGAAACCTGGTTGAAATTTTCATAGAACTGGCCGACTGCGTAAAACTCGGGTGATACCAGTGGACAAACGAATTCATCTACGATTGGCCGAAGTAAAGAAGCGGCATGCGACGAGGCTACCGGGGCAGCCACGATCAGCCGCAGAGGTTCTTTCTTCCTGATACTTTTTACACAGGCAATCAGTGTCCGGCCGGTGGCAATGCCGTCATCCACAACAATAACCATCTTGCCTTTCAGGTTGGTTGGTTTTCGGTCTCCCATGAATTGCTGAAACCTGGACTGCAATTCCCCTTTGATTCGCTTTATCTCTTTCTCCAGGTACTGCGGAGAAACCTCCTCATCAATGGCTACCTCATCCAGCGCAATCGCACCAATGGCATACTCCGGGTTTGAAGGATGACCGATCTTCTTGACCATTGCTAATTCCAGCGGCAGTTGAAGGGAATGCGCCAGGCCATACCCAATGGGCACGCCACCCCTTGGAATCGCAAGAATGATAGCATTCGCTCCCCGGTATCCTGTCAGTTGATCCGCCAGTAACAATGCAGCCTCGGCTCGATCATGGTACATGACTCAGCAACTCATCCTATCCCTTGCACTGCCGATTTGTTCCAGGGTATGGAAGACCCTTGAAAATCAAAAAGGAGCCGTGAGGCTCCTTTTGAATAATCCCACGTCAGGAAACAGCTATTTCCTTCTTAGGTTTTTCGGCTGTTATCTCTTTTTTGGGAATCACTAGTCTTAACAAACCATCGACGTATTTCGCGTCAATCTTGTCCGTTTTTGAATTTTCAGGAAGTTCGAAGGAACGGCTGAAGGAATTGAAGGAAAATTCCTGTCTTGTGAAATCTTTCCCTTCCTCTTTCTTTTCTTCCTTTTTCTCAACACTGATGAAAAGGACATTGTTGTCAATTTCAACCTTGAAATCCTTGCGCTCCAGGCCGGGTGCTGCCAGTTCGACGAAATACTCCTTCGGTGTTTCCTTTACGTTCACGGTTGGCATCGTAAATCCAAGCTTGGATTCGGGATTCATCAGACTGGTATCGAAATGAGTGAAAGGATCAAACCAGTCGGACAGCAGGCGCGGGAATCCGGTGTTCAATTTTTTGAGTGCATTCATAAATACCCCCTTTTTTATAGTGGTTTGTTTTTTTTGATGATGTAAAGCTAGCCTGACAGGCAGGGTCTGGCTATGACCGCGATCAACCAACCCTGAGATTTTGATCGTCCGACTTTACCATTAATGTTTGTGCAGGGCCTGAATAAGGGTGCCGTCGAGGTTGTAGCAGTCCGGGTAGAATTGCACGCGGCCGCCGAGATCGGCGTGGGCGGTGAAGTAGCGCGCCAGGATGGGCAGGTGTTTGGTGAGAATGACTTCTTTTCGCTCATGCTCGATGAACAGGAGTTCGAGGTCGGTAGCAGAATAGCGGGAATTTCCTGCCTGGATGAGATAGTGGGCGAATCCCTTTGCATCCTGCATCCGGATACAACCATGGCTGAAGGTCCTGATTTTGCTGCGGAACAGTCGTTTTTGGTTGGTGTCATGAAGGGACACGCCATAAGGGTTGTCAAATCCGAATTTGATAATACCCAGGGTGTTGTCGTCGCCTTCGCGCTGCCTGAGCCTGAAGGGAAAATGGTTCTTGGAATAGTTTTTCCAGTGAACCGTGTCGGCGTCAATGATCTTGCCCTTCCTGTCAAGCACATCAAAATAATGAGAGGCCAGGTAGCCTGAATCCGACTGGATGACCGGCAGCAGTTCTTCGGTGGCAATGCTCCTGGGAACATTCCAGAATGGATACACAACAAAGTTCCTGATATTGCTGCTGAATTGAGGTGTTTGTTTCTCGACCATACCTACAATGACCCTCGATTTCAATACCTCCTGACCTCCTTCAATGACCTGCAATTCGAATGCGGGTATATTGATCAGGACGCACCGCTCCGGGAGAGGCAGACTTTCCCATCGCCATCGTTCCATGTTGACCTCCAAACGGAGTATTCGATCTTCCGTCACCGAGGAATCTGAGCGGCCAGCTGCCTTTGAAAGCAGATTCTGCAGCAATTTCTTCAACTCCTGATAGCTGGATATTTTCGGTTCCCTGGATTCCAGGGCATTTTGCACTGACGGGTGGCCCTGTAATATGCTTTCCAGGAGCTCAAGACTTACCGTATCGGCAGAAGGCTGCTGCATGAGGCGGGTTGTTCTGGAAAAGTCCATCCGACCATATTTGAGATGATGCGACATGGAAAAAAATGCATTTGTCAACAGGATTTCAGACTGGGTTATTGATTCTGTACTATTGAATTCTTTTGGATGCGTTGTACCCTGGCCGGTCTCAGCAAAGTAATCTTCAGGAATCAGTCCATATCTCCCACAAGAATAGACCAGGCTGATCAGGGAATCGGCGGTCGCCGTGGGCCAGCCGGATGCATACCAGGCTGGCTGAAATTTTCTCCTGGCATAGAACAGCTTTGTCGTAGGTGAAGCAAACCGGTTTGATTCCGATATGGCGGCGGAATCCAGGGTAATCTCCCGGGGACGGGCAGGAGCGGGGGCAAGTTGGACATAGGTCCTTCTCACACGCTGGGTGCAGGATGTCAGTAGCACCATACCTGCGAGTATCACCCATCGCAGGGAAGTCTTCTTCTCCAACATTTTCTTTCAGCGCTCAGGCAGCGCTGTAAACCTCTGCAAGGAACCGGTGGCAATGGTATTTTGTTTCGACAAAGTCTCTTTCGACAGCCTGCATATTTTCCCGGAGCGTATCCTGGGGAAGAACCGGATGAACCAGCGCGGAACCGTTCCCTTCATGGGAGTGCGGGTCGCCCTTCAGGCGCTTGATTTCCATCTGCAGCAGGTTAATCTTGTTATGCAGTTCTGCAAGTTGATTCAGGAATGTCTCGCTTGTCGTTGCCGTTTCTGGTGTGGTATTTCTTTGGATCAGTCCAATCAGGCGGCTCTCAAATCCGGGAATTTCATTTCGGCAGAAATCCAGGGTTTTGTACCAATGGCTCAATTCTTCGCGGAAGTAGTCGGTGCCGGCCTTTGTCATGATAGCGGATAAGTTAGTTAGACTGCCGGCATGATAGGCTGGAAATACATTCAAAGAAATGATTTTTATCATTTTATGACATTTCCACCGGTGCGCCTCCATCCGCCAGGCGGTAATTTGGATTATTGATAGATCCACCGAACAAACTTCCTGGGTGTCTGAATAAGATAAAGGCCTTTGGGCGTTCCCTCCGGGAGCATGATCTCAATTTGCTGGTCTGAAAGCAAGCGGCTTGAAACCGGTATTCGTGTACCCGTGCTGTTGTATACCGCAGGGTAGATGTTTTCAAGATTGCCCGAATAGTAATAGACCACAGGTCTTGTCGAGGGGTTTGGAAAAACACGCACTTCTTCCTGAATCGATTCTTCAATACCGGTGACAAGGGATGGAACTTGTTCCATGGCGAAGCGGGTCCTGGTGTCAAGATACTCATTCAACCCGTACTTCACGTGGTTGTTCATGCCGACATTGAATGAATTCAGAAAATCAGCGTACCGGAATCCAAAGGCCTTCACAAAGTAATGGTCGTCAATAACAGCCTGTTCGAATACAAACTGGTAAGTGGTCAGCAACGGATACAGGTAGGACTTTTGAAAAGTAGTTTGCATCATCTCCTTGAGATAGGCCTCGTATTTCAGCCGGTAGGCGGGGACGCGAAGAATCCGGGTGGTTAGGGGTCTAGGATCACTTGCTTCATGCCATACGTTCAGGTCCCGGATCCCCCAGTCCTGGCCGACCCAATCAATACCCCACGTGTTGTCTACGTCGTACGGAAAATATTCAACCTTGCCGGTTTGGCCGTTGTAGAAAAGATAGAAGTTATTCTTGTTGAAACTGTACCCATCCCAGTGGCCCAGCAGGGCTTCCACCGCCAATTGCCTCAGGTAACGGTCTACATTGAAAACCTTTTCAATTTCAGCAGGGAACAGTGCGTCACTGGTACCATTCAACACTTCGACGAAATGATCAACTTCGGTGCGTGTGTCAAGCGTTGTATTGATCTCCGATTCAAACATGGTTGCATTATACACCTGGCCATTGTCCAGCAGGTTTGCCCCATACGCACACTTGTACAGAAACCCGGTAGCGTGTCCATAACGAGCGGTGAGGAAGACGTCATCTACCTGTTCTACATTAATATAGGTGCCCATGTATTCGCCGTTCATGTAGAGCCGCAACGGGTGGGAGCGGGCCGCCGGAACATCCAGTTCCCTGTAATACTGGAGCGTGAGCGGTTCACGGATTTGTGACGGATCGTTCACGTTCGCTTTCAGATTGAATTTCTTATATGTGAAGAATTTTTTTCCGCCGAATTCCTTAAAGTCAATTTTGAAGGATTTCTTCTCGGCGTACCGGGAAGTGTTTCCCCGTAGCCGCACGCCTACTTGAATGGCGAGTGTTGTGTCCATCTGGGAATTCTTCATTCGGAAAGCAGCCTGAACGTACACCTCGCTGAGTGCATTGGCAGGGTCTTGCAGAAAGGCCTTGTCGGAAGGGGCGAGCGTGAGGTAGATGATCGCGAGTTCGGCCGGGCGGTAAACCTTGTCAATGCCTGGGTTAATATGCTGGCCTGCGAGCCTGAAACTGAGCAGAAGGAAGAACGGAAGAAATTTTATTTTCACCCCCAAATTTATCGATTAATGACTGGAGTCATGTCTATGGGAACTTCAATTTGGGATGATTTTTGTCATCATGGACAAATGCGCGGGTCACAAAATGGTATGCCACTGTTGGCAATGGATGTTCAAAGGGCATATCTTGGAAAATAATATAGTAGAAATGCGGTATGCTGTCCTTGTGCTGTTCTTGTTGTTGTGCCGTGCGGCGCTTGGCCAGTCATCGGCCGGTGATGATTATTATCAGCAGGGTAAGAACTACCTGGTGAAGAAGCAGACGGAGAAATCGTTAAAGGCATTTGACCGCGCTAGAACGGAATACCTGAAAGAGAAGAATTGGGAGCGTTATTTTGTGGCTACACAGACAATCTCCATTTATTACCAGGACATTGGAAAGGGGGAGGAGGCTGAGAGAATTCTTTCGCAAGCCATTGCGGCCGTACCAGGCAATTCGGCTGACGGCATGATCATTCAGGCAAAGCTGCATGATAACCTCGGTTACACCTACCTCAATGTAATGGGTGATCCCGACAGGGCGATCCCTGTCTACACACAGTCAATTCGCTTCTATGAACAATCGGGAAAATCAGCCTCCTCTGATGTGGCCTTTGAAAGGAGCAACCGGGCCATCGCTTACTACACGAAAGGTACCTATGAGGAAGCTGTTCAGGATTTTGAAAAGGCTATTTCATTGTATGAATCCGACGCTTCAGTTGAAAAGACAACACTGGCAAGCACGTACAGTTCGACTGGCAGTACCTACCTCGCCCTGGTAAAATACGACCAGGCGGCTTCCTACCTGGAGAAGGCGTTGGCTATCCTGCCCGCTGTAGACAGCCCCGGAATGACTGCCGATATCCACAACAATTTGTCTATTGCCCTGGAAGGCATGGCAAGATACCGGGAGGCACTCGATCACGTTCAGAAAGCCAAGGCAATTTATGAGGAGGTCTATGGACGTGACCCTGATCACTACGGGCAAGGATGCATCAATGCCGGCAAGGTATTCTCATCCATGGGAGACTACCTCGCAGCCTTGCAGCAGTACCAGGAAGTCCTGGACATTTATGGAAAAACACCGCCTGGGAATATTCAGGACCTGATGTCTTTGATGCTAAGTGTGGGCAGTGCCTCCAACCAGCTTGGCATGAGGGATCAGGCCAGGGTGGTATATGACGAGACTTTGAAACTGATCCGGTCTCAACCCGGAGACAACAGCCTGATGCTGGCAGACCTTTACGCGAAGATGGCAGCCGTGTCATTCGATGACGGTGAGTACGACCGCTCACTGGAATTCAATTTCAAGGCGCTGGATATCGTGCAGTCCCAAAAGCTAAATGACCCTGTGATGCTGGCGCTCATTGATAACAATGTAGGTCAGGCCTATGATATGCTGATGGAACTGGCACTGGCCCTCGAATACAAGAATCAGGCTCTTGAAATTTTCAGGAAGCTTCATGGCAATGATCATCCCGATGTAGCCATGGCGATATCCAACATTGGCCTTACCTATGAAATGTTTGAAGAGTATGACAAGGCCCTGGAGTTTCTCAACAAGGCCCTGGAAATCCGGATCAAAATACTGGGGAACTCCCACAAGGAAGTGGGTACCACTTACCTGAATATGGGTGTCATGCAGTTGAAGAACGGCGATACCGACAAGGCCATAGCCAGTCTTGAAAAGGCAGTTGTTATCTACGAGCCATTTTCAAAATTTGAATTCAAGGCAACCGCATTCAATACGCTGGCGGTAGCCTGGTTCCAGAAGAAGGACATGACCAAATCGGGTCAGTACTTTCAAAAAGCCATCGCTTCCAACGTTACGAATTTTGATAACGCGAATTTGGATGCCATTCCTCAGAACCCGGAATACCTGGATTACAGTGAATTGATCACCTCCTTTATTGGAAAAGCAGACGTATCCAGAATAAAAGGCGACCTGGCAAGCCTGACCGTTGGGATGCGTTACCTGGATGCAGCGGATAAGGTGTTGAGGTCAACTTCCATCCTGATGCATAATCCAAAGGACCGCTTAAAACTGGCACAGCTGAATTTCTTTCTCACGGAAGCGGGGATGCAACTCGCAGACAAACTCATGAAAGTTTCGCCAGACGAGAAGTACATGGCAAAGGCATTCTATTTTTCAGAACGCAACAAGGCCAATGAGTTGTATGCCGATGTTCGGGCGAGCCGCGCCGCCGTCATCTCGGGGATTCCTCCTAAGTTGCTGGCGCGTCAACGTGAAATTGCGGGGTTGATCCAAAGTACAGAGCAACAGCTTGCTTCGGCCTATGCCGGAAAGGACCAGGCCCTTA
This sequence comes from Cyclobacteriaceae bacterium, assembly GCA_043744235.1. Lineage (GTDB taxonomy): Bacteria > Bacteroidota > Bacteroidia > Cytophagales > Cyclobacteriaceae > ELB16-189. The sequence goes on from JAYTVB010000004.1 coordinate 38,296, forward strand.
TTACCAGGCTCAAATCCCAGCTTTTCAACTGGTCAGCAGAAAGCAAGACCATTGAGCAGGATATGGCCAAGGGTTCACAGGCCTATGCATCGGTTACCGGGCAACGGTCATTACCAGGCTGGGATGAAGTGAAGGCAACGCTCGGACCTGGCACAGCGCTGGTTTCTTATACCATAACAGACTCAGCAAAATATGTTCTGATTGGGACATCGGACCGCCTGGAGCTGAGATCCATCGACCGTCGTATCGACCTTGAAAAAATGGTGCGGGGCTTCAGGAACCAGATCAAATTTCATGAGCCGGTGATGACATCAGGAAAATCTTTATCCGATGCCATCTGGAAGCCCGTGGAGGATGTGCTGTCCCAAATAGCAGGCATTGAAAATATCATCATCATTCCTGACGGGCCCTTGAGCCTTCTTCCATTTGAGGCCCTGGAAAGCAAGGGAAAATACCTCCTGGAGCGTTACAGCCTCCGCTACAACATTTCATCCTCCATGATGCTCCTGCCGGCCACTGGCGAAATTCCGAAAAAGCCGTCACTCATCGCCCTGGCACCGGTGTTTGCGGATGAAGAAACAAATTTTGTAAACAAATCCTGCGAACGTTTTGCTGGAGCTGCCCGCAAGACAGATTCCACTTCCAGGTCCTTCAGCACGGATGGTACGTACATCACACCGCTTCCCGCCACCGAAGTAGAAGTTCAGGAAATCTACAGGGTTTTGTCCGCGACGGATCCATTTTCAAAATACTTCCTGAAGAAAGATGCGAATGAGGAGTTGATCAAGAAGGGCGAGCTCGCGAGGTATGACTACATCCACTTCGCCACCCATGGCCTGGTCAATGCTCAGTACCCGGAACTTTCCGGTTTGCTGCTGGCCCAGAACAAACAATCTGTGGAGGATGGGATTTTGTACACAGGCGAAATCTTCGGCCTCAAGCTCAAGGCCCAGCTGGTAACCTTGTCGGCATGCGAAACCGCACTCGGCAAAAGGGTCGAAGGGGAGGGTGTCCGTGGACTCACTTCAGCTTTTCTCCTGGCTGGGGCGCGTACAGTGGTGGTGTCACTTTGGAAAGTGGCAGACGAAAGCACGGCCAGGCTGATGATCAGTTTCTACAACCAGCTGCTTTCCGGAAAAGACAAGGCTTCATCGCTTCGGGAGGCAAAGCTTTCACTCCTGCATGATTCCAAATACGCCCATCCATTCTACTGGGCGCCATTCGTCCAAATCGGCGCAAAGTAAATTGCCGGGACTTCTTACCGGGCGCGCCACGCAACCCGGTAATCCACCAGGGGAGTCCTGAACCCAGACTCCAAAAAATTGAGTTTGACCGAAGACAGTTTACCTTATCCTTGCTCCATTCACCGGTCCGCCGTGCAGGAATTTTTCCGGCATCATGATCCCATCCTTCTTGAATACGCCGCCATCTTTCATAACAAACTTTACGTCACGCAGCGCATCGATTTTCTCCAATGGATTGCCCGGCACGGCGATGAGGTCGGCGGCAAATCCCACTTTGATTGGGCCACGGGTAGTTTCTGTCTCGCTCACCTTGTATCCGTTGATGGTCATCGCGCGAAGGATGTCAACATTGGGAATCTTGGCGGCTTTCCAGGTTTCAATGAATTCAATGGAAACTTCGCCGCGTGATTTCCCTGGAACATAATAATCGGCATCGGTTGAGTAGGTAAGAGGCACTTTGTTGTCGTATGCGTTGCGGAGGCTCGCGACGGTCTTCGCGTAGCGATCAGCATCTGTGTGCTCAGGCAGCGTCATGGGAGTTTCTGTTCCGGCGCGCCAAATTCCTTTCTGTGCCATCAGCTTGTGCATTTCATCGTTGAGTCCGGAATCGTGGGCAATGGACCAGATTCCCGCTTCAATGGCTCGGCGTGCACCGTCGACCGTTTGGCAGTGACCCTCGACTTTAAGTCCGGCCTTGGCAGCCTCATTGATGGCGAGTTTGATTTCGTCAACGCTGTAGCCCCAGGGCTTGCAGTCAACACAGAGCTTGATCACGCGGGCCCCGTACAATTCATTCTGACGAATGGCCTTTACCAGTTCATCGGGTGTATCAGCATCGAGGTATTCAGGGTAACTGATGTTCTTTCCCATCACACCCATTTCGGGAGTAGGCCAGAACTGACCACCGATGCCTCCGATTATAATGCCTGAGTTGATGATCTTTGGACCGGGTATCCAGCCCTGTTCAATAGCCTGGCGTAGGGCAGTGTCGGCATACAAGCCGTTGTTACCCATGTCACGCACGATGGTGAAGCCGGATGAAAGCATTTGCATGCCATTGGAGGCTGCCTGTATGGCGCGGAGTGCCGTGCTTTCAGTGATGTAAGTGAAATAGTAAATGTTTCGTTCAGGCACGACCTTGTAGGTCAGTGCAAGGTGGTTGTGGGCATCCACCAATCCCGGAAGAACGGTGAGCCCTGAGAGATCAATGACTTCGGCCCCTTTGGGGATGGTAATGTTGGGCCCGATGGCCTTGAATTTCCCGTTTTCAATGAGGATGATCTGGTTGGTCAGGACGGTGCCTGCCTCCGGATCGATCAATTTACCGGCTTTTACAACGGTAATCACGGGCGGGGTTACCTGGTCCTGGGCTGTTCCATTAAGTACGGGTGCCAGCCAGGTGGCCACCAGTAGACTGCATAATAAGCTTATTCTGTTGATCATGGTAATTCGGGTTGTAGTTTCAAGTCATCAACCTACGAAAAAAGACAATCAATTGCATATTTCTATGTGTATCGTTAATTTGAACGGAGCATTTCAAACCAACACTTTATAAAACCCAAATTTTTATGCGAAAACTAACTTCAGTCAGTGCAGTTCTTGTTCTTTTCCTGTGTTTGCTTTCATGCAGCAAGGACAGCACTTCACCATCGGCGGCGCTGGTGGCAGCTCCCGAGGCCGATGCGACAGAGGACTCCAGCAGTGGAGGCGTTTACAAAGGCGCTTTTGTGGGGTCCAGCGGCGTGGTGAAGATCACCCTGCAAAAAGGAAAAGCAGAGGTTGTCATCACGATGGATGGTGTAACCAAAACACTGACCACAACGGCCCTTGCCAATTGGAAGACAGGTCAGGCGGTAGCCAATGTTGACTTTACGAATGGCGATTGGAAAGCCACTTTCAACGTTTCGGCCAGTGGGAGCAGCCCAACCATCATAATTGTAATACCCGGGCATACGATTACTCCTGCCTTGCTCAAGGAAAAATCAACTGCCCTGATCAGGGCATATGAAGGTTCCTACGCAGGCACGGATTCCGGAACCTGGAATTTCATCCTGCGGGAAGGTCAGCTGTTGGGAGTTTCGCGCTCGTCCACAGGCTCCAATGGCAGCCTGTTTGAAGGGACTGTCTCAGGGAGCACGATTAGTATATCGGGTGTTGGTGCACAAGGAGTAATCAATGGCGACAATGTCTCTGGTACCTGGGTGAGCCCGCAAAGCCCTGACCAAAAAGGTACCTGGACCGGCAAGAGAACGCTCTAAGCAAAGCTCTGAATTTGTTTATGGAGTGCTGAGGATATCGGCACTCCTTTTTTATGCCTTCCTTATTTTAATGATGACAAGCTTCGATGTTGGTGTGTTGCTCTTTTCAGCAACGCTGTTGATGGGAACCAGGACGTTGCCTTCAGGGAAATAGGTGGCTGTGCATCCTTTGGGGATGAGGTAAGGGACAACAATAAACTGGCGTGCCACCCGCTCCCGTCCATCAGTATCGTTGATGAGGTCTACAACCTCTTTGTTCTTAAAATTCAGTCGGGTCATGTCTTCCTGGTTCATCAGGATGACCCTTCTTTCGTTTTGTATTCCGCGATAGCGATCATCGAGTCCGTAAATGGTCGTGTTAAACTGGTCGTGACTACGGATCGTCGTCATCATGAGTTCATCCTCCTTGAGGATAATGGGCGTTGCCCGTGCCAGGTTGAATTGTGCTTTGGCTGAAGGTGTCGAAAAATTTCCTTCCCGATTTATGTTGGGCAAATAGAACCCGCCTGGTTTCCTGATTCTTTCATTGTATTGCTCAAACCCTTGAATGGTTCGCTCAATGTCATCCCGGATGGCATCGTAGCGGAGATATTGGTCCCAGTTGACTTTACTCCTGGAACCAAGGGTCGCCTTTGCCAGGCGGCAGACAATCTCCGGTTCACTGAGCAGATGTTCCGAGACTGGCTTCAATACCCCACGTGAAGACTGGATTACACCCATGGAGTTCTCACAAGACACCAGTTGGGATTCGCCTCCCGTGAAGTCCTTGTCGGTGCGCGCGAGGCAGGGGAGAATGATGGCCTCTTCACCATGAATGAGGTGGCTCCGGTTGAGTTTGGTGGAAACATGAATGGTGAGTAAGCACTTCCTTAATGCTTCTGCTGTGTAAAGTGTATCCGGCGTGGCGGAAAGAAAATTGCCCCCCATGGCAAAGAAGACGGTAGCCTTGCCCTCATGCATGGCTTTGATAGAATCCACCACATCGTAGCCTTCATGCCCCGGTGGTGTGATGCCGAAGTTATCCGCCAGGGATTTCAGAAATTTTGCCGACGGTTTCTCATAAATGCCCATCGTGCGGTCACCCTGCACATTGCTGTGTCCTCTCACGGGGCAAGTGCCGGCACCGGGTTTTCCAATACTCCCTTTCATGAGCAGCAGGTTCACAATCTCCTTAATGGTGTCGACGGCATTCTTGTGCTGGGTGAGCCCCATGGCCCAGCAAGCGATGATTTTCTTTTTGTTTTTTAACGCATGGACAGCTTTGCGGATGAGTTCATGATCAACCCCGGTGGCATCCATCAACAGGGGTAAGTCCAGCCGCTTCAGGTGGTCGGTGAAGCCTGACCAGCCTTCAGTACTCTTCAAGATGAATTCATGATCGCATACTGTTCCCGGATTGATCTCTTCCTCCCTCAACAACAGTATTTCCATCGCTTGCAGCAAGGCCATGTCTCCATTGATTCTTACTTGTAGGAAGATGTCCGTCAGGTGGGTGCTCAGGCCCAGCAATCCTTTTGCCTGCTGCGGGTTATTGAAAGCCATCAAACCTGCTTCAGGCAATGGGTTGATGGATATGATCGTGGCTCCGTTCGCCTTGGCTTTCTGAAGAGCCGTCAGCATGCGGGGATGGTTTGTCCCGGGATTCTGGCCCAGGATAATGATGGCTTCTGCCTCGTAGAAATCGTCAAGTTTTACTGAGCCTTTCCCGATGCCCAAGGACTCGCTGAGGGCAACGCCGCTGCTTTCATGGCAGAGGTTGCTGCAGTCGGGGAGGTTGTTGGTGCCAAATTCGCGCACGAAGAGTTGATAGAGAAAAGCAGCTTCGTTGCTCGTCCGGCCGGAAGTATAAAATACAGCTTCATCAGGGGAGGAAAGGGCATTGAGTGTGGCGGCAATTTTCTGAAAGGCGTGATCCCAGGCAATGGGCTGGTAATGGGTACCGCATTTCGGCAAATACATGGGCTCTGCAATCCTGCCCTTGCCGCCGATTTCATAATCGGATAGAGCAGCAAGGTCTTCAACAGAATTCTCGGCAAAAAAATCAGCGGTAAGTTTCTTTGTTGTGGCTTCTTCAGCTACGGCACGTGCTCCGTTTTCACAATACTCCCCAAGGGATGAGCGCTCATCATCCGGGTCAGGCCAGGCGCAGCTGGGGCAGTCAAAGCCGCCCTTCTTGTTGAGCGATGACAGGGCTTTCAGTCCACGCAGGACGCCCGCTTCCTGAAAAACCCTGCTAAAGGCAGATACGACAGCGGGAGCACCGGCCACAACCTTGCCTGCTTTACCGAGTATCAGCCCCGTCAGTTCTTCCGGGTTCTCCGCGCCAGGAAAATTGGTTTTGTTTTCTGCCATTGCTCTGTGACCTCTGTGGTGTACTAACCCTGTGGCCTCTGTGTTTCGGTATTCACGTGTGGACTGCCTGAAAAAATTCTCTTTGATGCGGAATAGACATTAAATCGCTCGCCCCTCAGAAATCCCACCAGCGTCATATCAAATTCTTCCGCCAGTTGCACGGCCAGACTTGAAGGTGCGCCCACGGCAGCCACAACCTTAATGCCGGCCATCGCTGCTTTTTGAATCAGTTCGAAACTGGCCCTCCCGCTCAATAGTAATATATTGTCGGAAAGGGGGAATAGTCTTGCCATCAGCGAAGCGCCGATGATCTTGTCCAGGGCGTTGTGGCGGCCCACGTCTTCACGCAGCATGATCAGGTTATAGCCGAGGTCGAACAGCGCCGAAGCGTGAAGTCCCCCTGTGCTTTCAAAAATCTCCTGCTCATTTCTCAATTTTTGATGCAGTCCATAAAGTGCATGGGCTTCCACGCGGATTGAATCAGGGACCCGGGAATAGGCCGATACCGTGCGGACGGAATCAATGCTTGATTTGCCGCAAACCCCGCAACTGGATGTTGTGTAAAAATTTCTATCGGAGGTCTGAAGCGAAGGATTGGTGTTATCCGTCAATTGAACCAGGATGTTTTGTTCATCGGACGAATGAACAGCCTGAATTTCATGCGCACCCTTGATGATGCCTTCCGTAAACAGGAAGCCGGTGGCCAGTTCTGCATCATGCCCGGGTGTCCGCATCGTTACTGCCAGGTTCTTGGTTACGCTTTTGCCTTCATGCTGGTATTGAAGCCGTATCGCAAGCGGTTCTTCTGTAGCCACGAGATCTTTGGTGTCCAGGGTGGAGCGATCATCGATTCTCCAGATGTTGACTGTGGAGGCTGACCTGTTTTCTGTGAATGCTGAGCGCATGCAATCTTTCAGTTATGGTTAAGGATTGATTTGGTCAATTGCATGCCCTCCGGCGTGTCAATGCTGGTCATGACATTCGCATCCTGTGGTTTGTATTTTTCAGCATCAATTTCCCTGAGAAAGTGCTGGAGGGAATAGCGACCTTTTCTGGCTCTTTCGGAAAGGAGGCCCGCCGACCGGTGAGAATACCACGCCAGCAGGGGTTCATACAATCCTGCACTTTCATGATAAAAAGCGGCTGCGGTGCAGTTATGATTAATATGATTTGAAAAGTCCTTGAGGTCTTCGGCAGTCAGAAATGGATAGTCACACGCGAGTACGAGGAAGTCGTTTTCAGGGAAATGCGCAAAGGCTGTCAGCAAGGCAGCCATTGGGCCGACAGATTCATAGGCCGGAAGGTCTGCCATTTTTGTATGATTGGTGATAAGGGAATCCAGTTGGAGCTGACTGCAGGAGATGAAGGTTTTGGGACAGAGTCCATGAAGCATATTGCAGAGCAGTTCATGCTGCGGCTTATCGCGGTAGATCAGGGAGCACTTTTCCGTGCCCATACGGCTGCTTTTGCCGCCGCAAACAACCAAACCGTACGTATTTGCAGAAATCATGAACAGATTAAAGTTAGTAATATACTCTGGTTCTCTTTCTTTATAAAATCCTTATAGGTACCGGACTCTCTTTAATGCCAACTTTATATCTGGCCGACTACCTTTGTATGGTAATTCGAAAGAGGTGTGAAAAAGTTGACATTTAGCGAGCAAAAGCAGGGGCAATATTGGATCAGTATTGGGCTGATTCTTTTGGTTTCCACTCTCGGACTGTTGGTTCATGACCTGGTTGGCTACCAGGTGGTGGCCTTTATGTTGCTGGTTTCGGTTTCGGGCCTTGCGTTGTTTCTTGATATCATCCCCGTTGTCGTTGCGGCTGTACTCAGTGCATTGTCGTGGGATTTTTTATTCATACCGCCGAGGTTCACATTTACCATCGGTGACACTCAAGACCGGTTGTTGCTGCTTACCTATTTTATTGTTGCCATGATCCATGCCGTGCTGACCTACAAGATCAGGGAGGTGCAGGAGGAGGTTAGAAAGAAGGAAGCCAAGGCAAATGCTGTAAAATTCTATAATGCATTGTTGAATTCACTCTCGCATGAATTGCGAACACCGATTACCGCCATTATTGGAGCCACGGACAATTTGCAGGCAAACGGTGACAACATTACGGAGAATGATAAGCGCGAATTGCTGGATGAGATTTCCACTGCGGCCATGCGACTGAACCAGCAGGTGGAGAACCTGTTGAATATGTCAAGACTGGAGTCGGGTGTTTTTCAAATCAAAAAGGATTGGGTGGATGTCAGGGAACTCGTTTATTCCTCAATTCATAGACTGGAACCTGGCATCCTGAAGTACCGGGTGGCTGTCTTTGTGTCAGATCAGTTTCCTCTTTTCAAACTGGATTACGGTTTGATGGAGCAGGTGCTACACAATCTCATTAATAATGCTATTCAGCATACGGCGGAAGGCACAGACATCATCATCAAAGCCGACTGTTTCGAAGAGAAATTGATTCTTGGTGTAAGCGATACAGGTCCGGGATTTCCGGAAGGGGACCTGCACAGGGTTTTTGACAAATTTTACCGTGTGCGGGGTTCGAGATCTGGCGGAACGGGCCTGGGCCTTTCCATTGCAAAGGGATTTGTGGAGGCGCATCATGGGACGATCCAGTTAAGGAATCTCCCGTTGAGCGGCGCGGAATTTACCATTGAAATTCCAACAGAGATTTCTTACCTCAGCGGATTGAAAAATGAATAGTCCATCCATATTGGTTATTGATGATGAGTTGCAAATCCGGCGACTGTTGTCCATTACATTAAAGTCTTATGATTTCAAGGTAATGGAAGCCGCAACGGCAAAGGAAGGCCTTACCCTGGTGGCAAGCCACCCGCCGGACCTGGTGCTGCTTGATCTCGGCCTGCCTGACGAGAATGGACATGAGGTACTGAAACACCTGCGGGAGTGGTATAGCAACCCGATCATCATCCTGTCTGTGCAAAGCAGTGAGGAGGATATCGTGAGTGCTCTTGACAATGGCGCGAATGATTACCTCGTGAAGCCATTCAGAACCGGTGAGCTGATGGCGCGTATCCGTTCAGCGCTGCGTAAAATGCCTTCCGATGAGAATTTGTCGATGTCGACCTTTGATGATTTGTCGATTGACTTTGCTGCCCGCCTGGTAAAGAAGAATAATACTGCCGTCAAATTGACAAACACAGAATATACACTGTTGGCCCTGTTGGCCAGAAACGAGGGTAAGGTGTTGACGCACCAGTACCTTCTGAATCAGGTATGGGGACCTTCCTACCGGGAGGAGTCCCAGTACCTGAGGGTATTTGTTGCACAATTGCGAAAGAAAATAGAAAGCGATCCAAACCGCCCCATACACATCATCACTGAATCCGGCGTGGGCTACCGGTTCGTTGCGAAATAGTTCCGCAGACCATACTGATTAAAAGACCATGAAAAACACGAATGGACATTCGGACAGGATTACTATTGCCTCGCTGCTCGTAGCGCTGGGAATCATATATGGTGATATTGGCACCAGTCCGCTCTATGTGCTCAAGGCCATTGTGGGCGAGCGGCCTATCGATGAAACGATTGTCCTGGGTGGTGTTTCGTGCGTTTTCTGGACTCTGGTTTTCCAAACTTCCATCAAGTATGTCTTTCTCACCTTGATGGCCGACAACGATGGAGAAGGTGGGGTCTTTTCATTGTATGCGCTCGTGAGGAGATTCGGCAAAGGCTCATTGGTGATCCCGACCATTCTTGGTGCCACCACCTTGCTGGCTGATGGAATTATTACACCTCCTATTTCCGTTGCCTCTGCCGTCGAGGGACTTGAAATGATTATTCCCGATTTACCCACAGTTACCATTGTCATTGTAATCCTTTCCCTTCTTTTCTTCTTCCAGCGTTTTGGTACACAACGCGTGGGCGGGACGTTCGGTCCGGTCATGGTCGTATGGTTCAGCATGCTTTTCATCCTAGGGGCAGGTCAGATCAGTTTACATTCCGGAGTTCTAAAGGCATTGAGTCCGTACTATGCCTATGAGTTGCTCGCAAGGTACCCGGGGGGATTTTGGCTGCTGGGGGCTGTGTTCCTCGCCACAACAGGTGCGGAGGCGCTGTATTCAGACCTGGGACATTGTGGACGAAAGAACATCAGGATTACATGGGGATTTGTGAAGGTGTGCCTGGTGACAAACTACCTCGGTCAGGCCGGCTGGCTGCTTCATCAGCCGGATCAAGTCCTGCATGGGAGGAATCCGTTTTTTGAAATGATGCCAGCCTGGTTTCTGCTGCCAGGCATTCTGATCGCCACCCTGGCAGCCATCATTGCTTCGCAAGCGCTGATCAGCGGATCCTATACACTGATCAGCGAAGCGATGAGCCTCAACTTCTGGCCACGGGTGATGGTGCGTCAACCTACGGAGTTCAAGGGCCAGATTTACATACCCAGTGTCAACACCATTTTGTGGATAGGATGCCTTCTGATGATCCTCTATTTCCGCAATTCTACCCACATGGAAGCAGCCTATGGATTCTCCATCACCATTGCCATGATGATGACGACCATTCTTTTGACTTATTTCATGCTGTACAAAAAGAAGTGGAACGCATTTCTGGTCATGGGCATCGTCCTGCTGTTCGGAACCATTGAGTTGTCATTCTTCATTACCAACGTTGTAAAGATAAGGGAACGGTGGATGTTCCTGTTTTTTGAGCTGTTCATATTCATGGTTATGTACACTTGGTACTATGCAAGAAAAATTAACAACCGACTGGTTCACTTTGTTGAACTAGGTAAATACACGCAGCGCATCAGGGAACTTAGTGAAGACGACAGCATCCCCAAGTTTGCTACTCACCTGATCTACCTGACAAAGGCAAATTACCGGGAGCAGATTGAAGAAAAGATCGTCAACTCAATTTTTTCCAAAAAACCCAAGCGCGCTGACGTGTACTGGTTCCTCCACATTCACCTCAGCGATATGCCCTACACGCTGAACTATGAGGTAAGTGAGTTGGTGGACGACAAAGTCATCAAGGTGACAATCAACCTGGGCTTCAGGGTTCAGCCTCGCTCTGAATTGTTCTTTAAAAAAATTATCCGGGAGCTTGTTGCTAACAGGGAGTTGAATCTTCATATCCGTCCGGACGGCTCCACGAAGTACAATCCGGAACCTGATTTCAAATTCATGATCATTTCCAAATTCCTTTCTGTGGAAAATGAGTTCACGGTGCGTGAGGGCTTGCTGCTCAACGGCTATTTCTTTTTGAAGCGGCTGGGGCAAAGCGATGAGCGTGCTTTTGGTCTTGATAAGAGCGACGTTGAAGTGGAGCACATTCCCCTCGTGTATCATCAGGTTGAGAATGTTGAGCTTACAAGAAAGGTGTAGCTATGGAAACCTGGAAGAAAATACTCGTCATTATTTTTTCCCTTACGGGTTCGGTACTGTGTTCAGCGCAGGACAAGGTGCCATTTAATGGCATCGATCAAGCCTGGCAGAATGGAGCAGACCGACGGGACTCGTCCATATTCAAGGGGATGAAGTATTTCATGCCTACGGTACTAATTGACGTCAACTACAACTACTCATTCAGCAATCCAATCGACAATACGGTAGTGGGATCTACTGCCCTTGCGCGTCACAATGAGATGCAGTTGTCTGCCGTCCATTTTGGCGGTGATCTGTTTTATAACAATGTCCGTGGCAGGATTATGACCCAGTTTGGAACACGCTCCACCATTGTCCCAAGGAACGATGTTAGCCCATTTCGGGGACAATACGACCTGGCAAATGTTTACCGGTACCTGAGCGAAGCGTATGCAGGATATCACATCAACAAATGGTATGGCATAAACATCGATGCCGGCCTCTTCATGTCTTACATTGGATTGAATTCATACTACCAGGCGGAGAATTGGGAGTATCAGGCATCCTACACTTCCGACAATACCCCCTGGTTCTTCAGCGGTTTGCGGATCCAGATTTTCCCAACAAAGAATCTCAAAATTGAACCATGGATCATCAACGGGTGGCAGAGCTATGGGAAATTCAACAGCATGCCCGGCCTTGGTGGGAGCATCACGTGGATGTCTAATAACAGCAATATCAAGTTGATTACGAATGACTACTACGGAACCGATGCCGCCGGTATTCCGGATCGAACGCGGTTCCATTCAGACAACAGTGTCCTCCTGCGTTATTATAATCGACCCATGAACAGAGGGATCACCCGGATGGCATTTTCTTTGACGGGGGATTTAGGCTTTGAAAAGGGCGGTGGCGTAAATGGATTTAATAATTCAGACCCGTTGAATCCGGCCCAGTATTTCCTGAGCGCCATGTTCTACAACCGAACCTGGTTTGCCCGCAACAAACTTGCATGGACGATCGGGGGCGGTGTGATGAAAAATCCGGGCCGATACCTGGTCTTGTATCCAACAGGTCAGGCAAGTCCATTGCCGAATCCTTCTGACCCCACCAAAACGGCCGGCCTTTTCCCCTTCAGCGCAAACCCAGGCGATCCGTTTGAAGCATGGGACTGCTCTACCAACCTGGACTTCATGCCCGACCAGCACATGACATTTCGGATGGAGCTGGTTCACCGTGAGTCCAATGTCCCTTACTTTGCAGGTCACGGCGGTGTAACCTCCCAAACTGGTTTAACGACGACTCCGCTGGACCCGAATTGGAGACCTGATCTTGTCAAAGCTGAAACCAGGCTTATCCTTGCCATACTTTTCAGGCTTTGATCGACGAAGCGCGTTGTTGTTTTTCTTGAATCACGATATTTCTCTACCTTTCTTTCATGAATCGAATTTTACCAATCTTGTTGTGCTTCGCGTTCGCCTGCGGCACCCCTTCTAAAAAAGCACCTATGTCTACCCCGGCAACTGATTCCGTTACCAGTAAACTCAAGACCTTCACTTTGCAGAACAGCAACGGAATTAAAATGACCGTCACCAATTTCGGCGGCAAGATCATGACACTGTGGGTCCCTGACAAGAATGGAGCGATGGGAAACATTGTCCTTGGCTATGACTCAGCCAGCCAATACCTCACCGGCAATCTGTACTTCGGAGCGATGATCGGCCGCTACGGCAACCGCATAGCCAAAGGGAAATTCTCTCTCGATGGAAAGGAATACCAACTGGCGACCAACAACGGTGCCAATGCCCTTCATGGCGGGCCGAACGGATTTCATAACCAGTTCTGGCAAGCAGCGCAGACAAAAAACGGGGCCTTCGATGCTCTGGAAATGCATTATAAAAGCGCCGATGGTGAGGAAGGCTATCCCGGAACGCTGGATGTCAAAGTGGTTTATACCCTGACGGACCAGGATGAATTGGTGATCGACTATGAAGCCATTACCGACAAGCCGACTATAGCGAACCTGACCCATCATTCCTTCTTCAACCTGGCGGGCGAGGGGAGTGGCGATATCCTGAATCATACCATTACCATCCATGCGGACCGCTTCAATCCGGTGGATGAAGGCCTGATCCCAACCGGTGAAATGAAGCCAGTGAAAGGAACTCCTTTCGACTTCCTCACACCGCACAGGATCGGAGAGCGTATTGAGCAGAATGACCAGCAGCTGAAATTAGGCAGGGGCTATGACCACAACTTTATTCTGAATAAGAACTTAAACGATCTCGTTTTGGCAGCCCGCGTCTCCGAACCAGTTTCCGGCCGCGTGATGGAAGTGTGGACTACCGAGCCTGGCCTGCAGTTCTATACTGGCAACTTCCTCGACGGCTCGGACCATGGCATCGGTGGCAAGCCATATGATTTCCGAACGGCTTTCTGCCTCGAAGCCCAGCATTTCCCGGATTCACCCAACCATCCCGATTTTCCGACCACGGTGCTGAGGCCTGGCGAAATATACAAGCAGAAGACAGTTTATAAATTCCTGATGGAGAAATAGCGGCAAATGGGTGTTGCTGACTTCTGGCCACTGGCTTTTGGTTGAGTCTCCCCAAAGACGGAACTCAACAGATCACTCCTGAATTCTGATTACCGATTACGGATCACCACTTACCACTTACTGCTTACCTCTTACCTTTTACCTCTTACTGCTTACCTCTTACCTCTTACCTCTTACCTTCCCCCGTCAACCACCCTGCCACCCATTCCCCAAGCGCCGGTCCATGTTTAAACCCATGCCCTGAGCCCCCGCCGAGAAATACCAGGTTGTCCGCATCAGGATGTTTCTCGAAAATAAAATTACCGTCGGGAGAGTTTTCATAGGGACAAACACGGCTCTCCACCAGTGGCGCATTTTTTAGTCCCGGGAAACGATGCCCGATAAAAGTGCGGGCGTGAGCGAGGACGGCCGGATCATACACCCTTTCCCCATTCGTCGGGTCGAATGGCTGGCCCCGGCGGTCCACGCCGATCTTGAATCCGCGTTGTGCGTTGCCGGGAATGCCGTAGTAGAAATCTTTTCCGTCCACGTCAATCCAGGCAGGCATGGAATCGTATTGAAGGCCTTGTTCTTTTGGTACGCCGAAATAGTACGCCTCCTGCTTGGTGCAGGTGATGACGTTTCCCAACACGTCCGGAAAAATCTGACCAAGCCATGAGCCGCAGGCAAAAAGATAGGCATCGGCTTGCATCGTTGTGCCATCAGATAGTTCCAGCCGATCCATGGAACCGGATTTGATCGGTCCTGCCTTCACAAATGCCTGGAGAAAATTTCCTCCCTCGGTGATGAAAGCTTCCTGCACCGCCTGGCAGCTCTCGCGGGCCTTGAGGTATCCGCCATAAGGATCAAAGTATGCATGATGCAAGTCATCCGTGTGTGCTACGGGATACCGTTTTCCTAATTCGGCAGTGGTGAGATACTCGTACTCCATGCCATGCTTCTTTGAAAAGGGAATCGAGTCGTCAACCAGCGGGGTCTTTTCTTCATAGCAAAACCACAGCACGCCGGTATTGAAGAATAGTTTTTTGCCCCAGCGCTTTTGATTCTCCTTCCAAAGTTTCAGGGCCCGCACATTCATGTCAAAATAGAATTCATTGTTGCCGTAGGTTGAACGGATGACGCGGGTCTCATCACCGGATGTGCTGCGGGAGTTGCCTGCTCCCCAGGCATCAATGAGCGTAACTTTTAGTCCCTGCCTGAGCAACGACAGGGCAGTCCATCCGCCAAAGGCCCCGGCGCCAACAACAATGACAGAAGATTTTCGGGACAGCGCGGGGAGTCCTTCAGGCTGCAGAAGGACCTTGCCGGGTGAAAACGTATTCAGGGTCATAAACGTAATGAACTCCCGAAAGTAACTTTTATCTTCGTTTCAGCAATCCATTCCTATGAAACTTCGCCACGCCATCAATGCCCACAAAGGATCTACATTTGCTGTCGTCCTTTTCTTCATGGGGTACTTCTACAACAATACCATCGGACCCTGGATTTACCTGTCACTCCACGGCACTTACGGCTTGCTCTGGCTGTTCAAGGACCGAACGTATCCCGACAAGCAATGGGAGAAGCAAGTCTCAGTACCCTACGGCATCCTGGTATTCCTGTCACTTGGTCTTTACTGGATTCCAGCCTGGCTCGTGGCGTCCAGTATAGTATCGCCGCCTTATTGGGTCCTGTCCTTGGCTGTTGCGATCAATGCGATGGGACTGGTGCTGCACTTTGGCAGCGATGCACAGAAACACTACACCTTATTATACAGACAGGAATTAATCACCGATGGATTCTTCTCCAGGAGCCGGAATACCAATTACCTGGGGGAAGCAATGATATACCTTTCTTTTGCCCTTGTTTCATTCCAGCCGTTGGGCTTCATTGGCATTGCGGCCTTTTTCGTTGCTGTGTTCATTCCCAACATGATGAAAAAGGACAAGTCCTTGTCGCGCTATCCGGGGTTTTCAGAATATAAAAAGAGAACAGGGTTCTTTATTCCTTCTTTATTCAGGAATTAACTCACCGGATCAGCCACTTGTCCCAGTTGACAATCATGCTGGTAACCATTACCAGCATCAATCCGACGGCGATCAATTGGTGAACCCATTCCATGGTGTACTTTCTCCAGGCCACCCATCCCAGGATAATGAGCAGGGAAACAATAACCAGCTGGTCGCCGGTGAAGCCCACTGCCATGACGTTGGTAACAATCGATAACACGTTGAGTATCATCGTACAGAGAAAGAACTTTTGAAAATTATCGTAGTAGAAACGTTTCAGGTCCAGTTGACCTTCCGGCGGAGGGTTGAAAGGAAAAAGAATTCTCGCCAGGATAAAGAGGTTCATCGGGTAGAGAATAAGGAGCAGGAAGGTAGCCAGCCGCCAAGTGGTCATGCCGCTGAATTGCTGATAGGTGACCCACCACTCCTGGATGTGCAGAATGAATACCAGGATGATCCAGAGGAGGTGCGGCCAATACAGCTTGACGCGATGCCATTGATGCACCAGATCAGCCAGGCCTGTCATGATCTGCGTGATTCCCAAACCCAGGATAATTGAAATCAAGACCGAGACGTAATCAAAAGGTGTCATTGGAGGCGGAGATTTAGGCGAAATAGGTCAATTTTAAGGTAATTTGAACTTCGCTTCGGTTTTCGCAAAACAATTTAGCAACACATATTCGAGGCGCTAAACATTTGCCCGTTCCCAAAAAAATATTTGAAATAATGCCTTGGGAGTGTAGATTTGTGCACCTCCGTATAAAAGGCGGAATCCTAAATCTCATGATGAAGCGACTGATCCCCGGTTTCACTGCTTGTCTTGCTCTTGCCCTTGTTTGTTTTCTCGTTTCTTTCTCAGCTCAGTCACAGGAAATCCCGACGGACCCTGCGGCCATCAGTGCGGGAGAAGCCTTGTTCAACGGCAATTGCAAAACCTGCCATCGTGTTAAACTGAAGCTCATTGGTCCGGCCCTTGCAGGCGTCGAGACCCGTGTCCCCTCCATTAACTGGATTTTAAACTGGGTGCGCAACCCGGCCAAAGTCATTGCCAGTGGCGATGAATATGCCAACAAACTCTATGCGGACTACAACAAGAGCCAGATGACGGCTTTTACCAGTTATAAAGATGAGCAAATCCTGAGCATCCTCGCCTATATCAAGGCAGAAGCTGCAAAACCTGATGCAGCGCCTGCAGCCGCTGCCGCAGCAACCAATGCGGGTGGTGGCTCTGGTGTGCCAACCGCCTACCTCGACGCAATCCTGGTTGGAATGATCATTATCCTGGTGCTGCTTGTCGTGATACTGGCCCTCATTGTCAATGCGTTGCGCAAATTCCTTGAACAGAAAGACCTGAGCCCTGAGGATCGTGAAATGGTAACCTCGCCGATAACGATCGGGTCCATTTCGAGAAGTCCAGGGTTTGTTTTCCTCGTGGTGTTTGTGGTGGGATCACTTGCCTTTAAGACCGCCATCGACGGACTCTATTCTATAGGTGTGCAACAGGGCTATCAGCCCAAGCAACCCATCGCTTTTTCACACAAGATTCACGCGGGACAATACGAAATTGAATGTAAGTATTGCCACACGGGAGCTGCCAGGGGCAAACAGGCAAGCATTCCTTCCACCAACATTTGTATGAACTGCCACAGCCAGATCAAAACAGGTACGACAACGGGTGAAGGGGAAATTGCCAAGATCTATGCAGCAGCCGGATTTGATCCGCTGACTTCTACCTATACGGGCAATACCAAGCCGGTAGAGTGGGTGCGTATTCACAACCTTCCTGATCTGGCATACTTCAACCACGCACAGCACGTGAACGTCGCAGGGGTCATTTGCCAGACCTGCCATGGACCAATCCAGGAGATGGATGTGGTGAAGCAATACTCGTTGTTAACCATGGGCTGGTGCATCGATTGCCACCGCAAGACGGATGTGAACACCAAGGGAAATGCCTACTATGATAAACTCGTGGAACTGCACAACAGCAAGAAGGCAATGAAGGTGGAAGATATCGGCGGACTCGAATGTGCCAAGTGCCACTACTAGGCAATAACTGAATTTTTGGATGGGTATTGGGAAGACGTTTTAACGATGGGAATTTAATTGACAAAAGATATAAAAGGAACGACCAATTCTATGGGTACTACTACAAAGACATACTGGAAAGGACTGGAGCAACTAAAAAATGATCCCGCCTACATCAAAAACGCTGACAAGGAATTTGTCAACCTGGGTGTAGAAGAGGATCCCGGTCATTCCCGGAGGGATTTCCTCAAAATGATGGGCTTCAGTGTGGCAGCCGTTTCCCTGGCAGCCTGCGAGACCCCGATTCGCAAGGCCATTCCTTTTGTCAATAAACCGGTGGACGCGGATCCCGGCATCCCCAACTATTATGCATCCACTTATGTTGATGGCGGTGACTATTGCAGCATCGTGGTCAAGACCCGCGACGGCCGGCCTATCAAGGTGGAAGGCAACCAGCTCTCCAGTGTGTCCAAAGGGGGTACCAGTGCACAGGTTGAAGCATCTGTTCTTTCTCTGTACGACAACTACCGCCTGCGCGGACCGAAAATAGCCGATGAGAAATCAGACTGGGAAACCATTGATAAAGAGGTTATTGCAAAGCTTGGAGCAGCTGCAGCCAAGGGCGGACAGATAAGGATTGTAAGCAACACCATCCTCAGCCCAAGCACCAAGGCCGTCATCGAGAAATTCAAGACCAGGTACCCCACAACCCAGCACGTTCAGTACGACCAGGTTTCCTATTATGGAATGATGAAGGCCAACGAAGAGTCATTCGGGTCTGCCTTCATCCCATCCTATGATTTCAGCAAGGCCAATGTGATCGTAAGCCTTGGAGCCGATTTCCTCGGGACCTGGCTTTCACCCATTGAGTTCACAAAGCAGTATGCCGTGAACCGCAAGATCGACGAAGACCATCGCGAGATGTCCCGTCATTATCAGTTTGAAGCCAACCTGTCTTTGACCGGTGCCAATGCAGATTACCGCACAGCGGTGAAGCCTTCACAATCCGGGCTGGTGGCTGCTCAATTGTATAACCTCCTTGCCGCCAAAGCAGGTAAGCCTGCGCTGTCTGCAGGAATAGAGAAAATATCCAACCTCGAAAAGGCCGCTGATGACCTCTGGAACAGCAAGGGCAGTTCACTGGTTGTTTCCCGCTCAAATAACAAGGCCGTGCAGACGATTGTGAACGGCATCAATGATATGCTGGGCAACTACGGCACCACCATACTTCCGGGTACACCAGTCAATTTCCGCCAGGGAAATGACGAAACAATGGCCCTCTTCGTTGCTGATGCGGTGGCAGGAAAGCTGGATGCTGTGATCTTTTACAATTGCAACCCGGTCTATGATCATCCGATGGGAGCACAGCTCGTCGGTGCCCTGAAGAACATCTCCCTTACCTTGTCAACAGGATACACGGAAGACGAGACAGGTTCGGCGGTCACCTACAAGGCGCCCGACCATCATTACCTGGAGTCCTGGAATGATTTCGAACCCAAGAAGAACAAATATTCCCTTTCGCAGCCGGCCATTACACCGATATTCAAATCCCGTCAGGCCCAGGAAAGTTTTATGGTATGGTCCGGTGATACAAAACCTGACTATTTCAATACCCTGAAGGAGAACTGGAGAAACTGGTTCTACGCCAAAGCCGGTGCCGGGATGGATTTCCAGTCATGGTGGGACAAGTGTCTCTATGATGGAGTCTATGAGCCTGTTGCTGAAGAAGCCAAGGGCACATCATTCAGTGGTGATGTAACGGCTGCTGCCGGAGTCATCTCCTCAACGTACAAGGCAAGCAATGCCGAGTTGGAATTGATGGTGTATGAAAGTTATGGGGTAGGAACTGGAAGTCAGGCCAATAACCCGCTGCTGCAGGAACTGCCCGATCCCATTACCAAAGTGGTTTGGGACCATCCGGTAACTATTTCACAAAAGGACGCTGCAACATTGGGCTTTACCAATGACGGTGAAAGCAATACCCACATCGGTATGCTCACGGTTGGGAAGAATACGGTGAAAGTTCCGGTGTTGATCCAGCCGGGCCAGGCCATCGGCACCATGGGCATTGCCCTTGGCTACGGAAGAACCAAGGTTGGAAAAGTTGCAGAGAACCTGGGCGTCAACGCCTATCCGTTCATCAGTGTGACCAATGGAATGTTGAGTGCAAGTGTCTTCTCCGGCGTGAAACTGGAGAAAACTTCGGAGGCCTTCCAGCTGGCACAAACCCAGACACACCAGACCTACATGGGACGCACAAGCGTTATCCAGGAGTCGGTACTGCCTGAGTTCAAAAAGAATCCAGCCGCCGGCCGCGAGTATCCAAAAATCACGAATTGGGAAGATAAAGTTGATCCGGATACAATCAGTCTCTGGAAAGGACACGATTACAAGAACCACCATTGGGGCATGTCCATCGACATGAACAGCTGCACCGGCTGCGGATCCTGTATCGTTGCCTGCAATGTGGAAAACAACGTTTCATTGGTTGGAAAGGATGAAGTGATCCGCCGCCGTGAAATGCATTGGCTGCGCATCGACCGCTATTACAGCAGCGATGGAAAGCCGGGCAATTACGAGGATTTGGAGAAGGCTTCCGAAAACCCTGAAGTGGTATTCCAGCCGATGCTTTGCCAGCATTGCAATAACGCACCTTGCGAAACAGTATGTCCGGTGGCAGCGACAACCCACAGCACGGAGGGTCTCAACCAGATGACCTACAACCGTTGCATTGGTACACGCTATTGCGCCAACAACTGCCCTTATAAAGTAAGACGCTTCAACTGGTTCAAGTATCACGACAACCAGCAGTTCTACAATGTGAACCCGTCGATGAACACCGACCTGGGCCGCATGGTATTGAACCCGGAAGTGACCGTCCGTTCACGCGGTGTGATGGAGAAGTGCTCGTTCTGTGTGCAGCGCATACAGGCCGGCAAGCTTACTGCCAAGAAGGAAAGAAGAACTTTAAAAGATGGTGAAGTGGTAACGGCATGCCAGGCGGCATGTTCAAGCGGCGCCATCGTCTTTGGTGATATGAATGACGCCGAAAGCCAGATCAGCAAGCTGCTGAAAATCGGCAAAGACGAGAAACGTCCCTACGGCATCGACAAGAAGATTGGAAACCCCCGTGCTTACCGTGTGCTGGAAGAAATTGGTGTGAAGCCGAACATCTTCTACCTCACCAAGATCCGGAACAAGGACGAGAAGAAAGAAAACGCATAACCGAATTGGAATCAGCAAACTGGAACGTTAACCTATGCAAGCAACATCAGTTTTAAGAGAAACATTAGTAACCGGTGGAAAGACTGTCGGAGACGTGTCGCACGACATCAGCCGGCAGGTCGAAGGGGCTCCAACCCGATTGTGGTGGATGGCCTTTGGCGTTTCCTTTGCGCTCCTCCTGTGGGGTGCCTATTGCTGTTGGATGCTGTTGTGGAACGGCATCGGCATGTGGGGACTTAACAAAACGGTGGGTTGGGCATGGGACATCACCAACTTCGTGTGGTGGGTCGGTATCGGTCACGCGGGTACACTGATTTCTGCCATCCTCCTGCTGTTCCGCCAGAAGTGGAGAATGTCCATCAACCGTGCAGCTGAAGCCATGACCATCTTCGCGGTGATTTGTGCCGCCAGCTTCCCTGCCTTCCACATGGGTCGTCTCTGGCTGGGATTCTATTGGGCGCTGCCCCTGCCAAACGCATTCGGTTCCCTCTGGGTGAATTTCAATTCCCCGCTGCTCTGGGACGTATTTGCGATCTCTACTTATTTCTCCGTTTCGCTGGTGTTCTGGTACATGGGCCTTATCCCTGACTTCGCTGTGATCCGCGACCGGGCTGTTCGCATGGGCAACCAAACCCGCGCCACCATATACAATGCCCTCAGTTTCGGATGGGATGGAGCCGCCAAAACCTGGAGCCGCTATGAATCTGTGGCGCTCATCCTGGCGGGCCTTTCAACGCCCCTCGTGCTTTCCGTTCACACCATCGTATCGATGGACTTTGCTACCTCGGTGATCCCGGGATGGCACACGACCATTTTCCCTCCCTACTTTGTTGCCGGCGCCATTTTCTCTGGCTTCGCCATGGTGCTCACACTCCTCCTGGTGACCAGGAAGGTATTCCACCTCGAAGATTACATCACCATCTACCACGTTGAATTGATGAATATTGTGATTATTATCACCGGGTCGATCGTGGGTGTAGCCTACATCACTGAGTTCTTTATTGCCTGGTACGGCCAGGTGCCCGCAGAACAATATGCATTCATCAACCGCGCTACCGGTCCATACTGGTGGGCATACTGGTCCATGATGACCTGCAACGTGATCTCACCACAGCTGTTCTGGTTCAAGAAACTCCGCACCAACCTGGTGGCAACCTTCGTCTTGTCGATCATCGTGAATATTGGTATGTGGTTCGAGCGCTTTGTGATCATCGTAACCTCCCTGCACCGCGATTACCTCCCTTCCAGCTGGACTTTGTTCCACCCGACCATGTATGACATCGGGCAGTACTTGTTCACCTTCGGAATTTTCTTCACCTTCTTCTTCCTGTTCGCGAAGTTCTTCCCGGTTGTCAACATGGCGGAGATGAAGAGCATCATCAAATCCACTTCCGAGAAAAAGAACGCAACACACTAACCTGAAATAATTGACCATGGCTCATACGGAAAATTTTTTAGTTGGGATTTTTGACGACGAGGACGTGTTGGTTCACGCCGTGGAGAAAATCCGCGACACTGGGGTAAAGATCAAGGAAGTGTATTCACCCTTCCCGGTTCACGGCTTGGATGACGCCCTGGGCTACAAGCGTTCAAGGCTTCCCATCGCCGCGTTCCTCTTTGGCATGACGGGCACGTCGCTGGCGCTGTTCACGCAGATCTGGATGCTCGGATACGACTGGCCGATGATCATCGGTGGTAAGAACCACGCCTCCATACCTCCTTTCATTCCAGTCACATTTGAATTTACGGTATTGCTGGCCGCCTTCGGCATGGTGGGAACATTCCTGGTGGTGAGTGACATGAAACCTTACAAATGGCCCAGGCAGTATGATATCCGCAGCACCGACGACAAGCACGTGATGGCCATCGACCTGGGTGCCAACAAGATTGGGAAGGATGAGATTCGCAGGATACTGAAGGAGAGCGGCGCTTCAGAAGTAAATGACAAAAGCTTTTAGAGACATGAGAATCATGAGCATGAAATACATACTAATTGGATCAGCTTCTCTGATGTTGCTGGGATGCGCGGGAGGAGACAATCCAGGCCGTGAATATGCCGCCAACATGTACCATTCCGTCACGTATGAGCCCCTTTCACAAATCGTGGATGAAGACGCAGGTGCGTGGGTCAATACACTTGACGCCCGCAGCGGTGAATATTTCAACTCCAATAAGTACAACCCTCACCGCATGAACATGCGCGCGCCGGCTCCCAATACCGTAAAGAGAAATCAATACGGTTGGCTGCCTTACCGTACACCCCGTGTGTCCAAAGACAGCGTCGATATCGTGGTGGCTGGTTTGAAGAACCCGCTGGACTCAACGGCTGCCGTGATTGAACAGGGCAAGGTGCTCTATGAAAGCTACTGCAAGCACTGCCATGGAGCAAAAGGAATGGGCGACGGAAAAGTGGCGGACAAATATGCCGGTGTAGCCAATCTCAAGGGTGACTCATACCTCGTGATGTCAGAAGCGCACATCTTCCAGGTGATCACCAACGGCGCAGGCCTTATGGCGGCCCACGGATCCCAGATCACCCCGGAAGACCGCTGGAGAATTGCCAAGTATGTGAAGGCATTACAGAAGCAGAATTAACCTGATAAACGACCTCTAGAATGAACGAGACACACGCAATAGCTGACGAAAAGTACGAATTCAAGTCTGGCACACGCTCAAAACTATTCATGTTGTTTGGAGCCGGCCTTCTTTTGTTTGTCCTTGGCGTATTCATGGCTAAATCAGGAGGCAGCGCCGAAGAACACGGCGGTCATGCCAAGTCGGAAATTTCAAAGAGCCTGGTTGCCAGCACAGAGCAGGGTGAGGCAGCTCATGCCGGCGCTGAGGCTGCTGAGCATCATGAAACAGCGCCTTGGCTGAAACGAGTGTACACTACCCTCTGGATGAACAACATCTATTTCACGGGACTGGGGATCATTGGACTGCTATTCATTGCCATTCAATACGCAGCACAGGCCGGCTGGTCGGCGGGCATCAAGCGTGTTCCCCTCGCGATGGCTCACTGGATACCGATATCCGGATTGCTGATGATCGTATTGTGGTTTGTGGTGAAGGGGGATGTTTTCCACTGGACGCATGCTAATCTCTATGATAAGTCCAGCAGTGACTTTGACCCAATTCTCAATGGAAAGAGCGGATTCTTTTACTGGCCGATGGCCGCCGGTTCATTCCCAATATTCTATGTAATCAGGATGGTAGCCTTCTTTAGCCTTTGGTACATGTTCTTCATGTGGATTAAAAAGGAAATGCTGGCCGAGGACCTGGACGGCTCAATCAACCATTGGCACACCAACAGAAAATTGTCTGCCATCTTCCTCATCATCTTCGGTGTCAGTTCATCTGTAGCAGCCTGGGACTGGGTTATGAGCATTGATCCTCATTGGTACAGCACCATGACCGGCTGGTATGTTTTTGCCAGCTGGTGGGTGACAGGCCTTGCCGTGATCACCTTCATAACGATTTCATTGAAAGACGCGGGTTACCTTAAGGTGGTAAACGCCAATCACCTGCATGACCTTGGAAAATTTGTTTTTGCATTCAGTATCTTCTGGACCTACATCTGGTTCAGCCAGTTCTTGCTGATTTTCTACGCCAACATCCCCGAGGAGACCATCTATTTCGTTCAGCGCAGAACGGTTGCCCCCTACAGCTGGATATTCTTTGCCAACCTTATTTTAAACTTTGTGCTTCCGTTCCTGTTATTGATGACAAGGGATGCAAAGCGCCAGATTGCCATGTTGAAAGTCGTTTGCCCCATTGTAATTGTGGGTCACTGGCTGGATTATTACAACATGATTACTCCGGGAGTCATGCACACCGAAGGTAACCTTGGACTTCTTGAAATCGGAATGGCCCTGATGTTTATGGCAGCCTTCCTTCTGGTGACCTTGTCCAGCCTGGCGAAGTTCCCGCTGGTGGCCAAGAATGATCCCATGCTTCAGGAAAGCCTCGGTCATCATATTTAGGTAATAGAAACGCGGAATTAAAAAAATAACAGATGAACATAATTATTGGAATAGGCGTGGTGCTAGTACTGGTGATCCTGTACATGATCTTCCGTATCGGCGGCCTGGTGACACTGGTGAAAGGTGAAAAGGAAAAAGTTGGATCCGATAATAAGATCCACGCATTTCTCTTTATGGCTTTTATGATCGCGAGCCTGGTAGGTTTCTACTGGTACTCCTACGTGCATTTTGACAAATACACGCTTCCCATTGCTTCCGAGCATGGTGTCATTACCGACAACCTCTTCTGGATCACGATGGCCATCTGCGTGGCGGCATTCACCATCATATTCATCGTTATGTTCTGGTTTACCTACAAGTACCAGTATGAAGAGGGCAGAAAGGCTGAGTTCTTTTCTGATCACCACACACTGGAGATCGTCTGGACACTGGTGCCCGCGGTGGTGATGGCGTTGCTGATTTTCAGAGGCCTCCGTGCCTGGAATGATATTACCGGACCTGCCTCAAAGGAAGCGGTGGTCATTGAACTCGTGGCACAGCAATTCGCCTGGACCGCCCGTTATCCCGGACAAAAAGATGAGGAGCTTGGTAAAATTGATTTCAGGCTGATCGATGCCAACAACGAATTTGGCCTTGACTTGTCAGACAAGAATTCCTTTGATGATTTTAAGTCCCAGGAACTTCACCTTCCCGTTGATAAGGAAGTGCTCCTGAAAATCCGGGCCAAGGATGTGCTGCACAGCGTTTTCCTTCCTCACTTTCGCGTGAAGATGGATGCTGTACCCGGCATGCTGACCCTGTTCAAGTTCAAACCGAAGAAAACTACCGCGCAGATGCGTGAAGAAACGGGGAACCCTAACTTCAATTATGAAATGGCCTGCACGGAGATTTGTGGAAAGGGACACTTTACCATGAGATTCCCGGTGGTCGTAGATGATCCGGAAACCTATGCAAAATGGAAGGCTTCTCAGGATTCCTGGCTGAAGCAAAACCCGGATTACCTGAAATTTGTACCGGACAACCTTCGGGAGCTGGCCATGATCAGGTCCGGCATGGCGCCAGACAATGGATCAGCACAGCAGGGGGAATTAAAAACTGTTTCAATCGTAAAATAGAGAACAACACAACATGGCAACTACTGATATCCACGTACCTGCAGAGGTTCACCATCACGATGACGGGCATGAGCACGAGCATCATGGCAACTTCTGGACGAATTACATTTTCTGCCAGGACCATAAGGTAATTGCGAAGCAGTTTCTGATTACGGGTATGGCCTGGGCGCTGATCGGCGGAGTCCTGTCCGTCATCTTCAGGCTCCAACTCGGATTTCCGGATGCCAACCTGGAATGGCTGCGTCCCATGCTGGGCGGATGGATCACTGCAGAAGGCAAGATTGACCCTGAGTTTTACCTGGCCCTCGTTACCATGCACGGCACCATCATGGTGTTCTTCGTGCTGACAGCAGGTCTCAGCGGCACATTCAGTAACTTTCTCATACCGTTACAGATCGGTGCCCGCGACATGGCCTCCGGCTTTATGAACATGTTGTCGTACTGGTTTTTCTTCCTGTCCAGTGCCGTGATGTTTACTTCGCTCTTTATCTCTACCGGCCCTGCGGGAGGCGGTTGGACCATCTACCCGCCTTTGAGCGCTCTTCCATCGGCAGTGCAGGGATCTGGTTTGGGAATGACCCTGTGGCTGGTGGCCATGGCGCTGTTCATCGTCAGCACCCTGCTGGGGGGTATCAACTACATCACCACCATCATCAACATGAGGACACAGGGCATGTCTTTTACCCGCATGCCATTGACCATTTGGGCGTTCTTCTTCACTGCGATCATCGGTCTGCTTTCATTCCCTGTATTGTTCGGGGCCGCCCTTCTTTTGATTTTCGACCGCAGTTTTGGAACGAGCTTCTTCCTGTCCGACATCTATATTGGCGGAGAGGCTTTGCCTCACGTGGGTGGCAGTCCGATCCTATTCCAGCACTTGTTCTGGTTCCTCGGTCACCCCGAAGTGTATATCGTGCTGCTTCCGGCACTGGGTATCACCTCCGAAATCATTGCGACCAACTCCCGCAAGCCGATCTTTGGTTACAAGGCGATGATTGGGTCCATGTTGTTCATTGCCATCCTGTCCTTCGTTGTGTGGGCTCACCACATGTTTGTGACGGGTATGAATCCGTTCCTGGGTTCCATCTTCACCCTGCTCACCCTGATCATCGCGGTACCTTCAGCGGTTAAGATCTTTAACTATGTCACAACCCTATGGAAGGGCAACATCCGGTTTACCTCGGCCATGCTGTTTTCCATCGGCCTGGTGTCATTCTTCCTCACCGGCGGTATCACGGGATTGTTCCTGGGTAACTCTGCCGTTGATATTCAATTGCATGATACCTATTTCGTAGTAGCCCACTTTCATCTCGTGATGGGCAGTGCGTCCTTCTTTGGGATGATTGCCGGTATCTACCATTGGTTCCCGAAGATGTTCGGCCGCATGATGGATGAACGCCTGGGTGGAGTACACTTCTGGCTTACTTTCATCGGGGTGTACATGGTGTTCTTCCCCATGCATTACATTGGCATCGCCGGTTTCCCCCGCAGGTATTATTCTTGGACAAACTTTGAGACTTTCAGTTCTTTTGCTGACCTGAACATGCTGGTGAGCATTGCGGCCATCATTACATTGGTCGCACAATTCATCTTCCTGTTCAATTTCTTCTATAGTATTTTCCGTGGAAAGCTTGCACCGGCAAATCCCTGGGGATCGACCACCATCGAGTGGACAACCCCCCGCCATCCCGGACACGGAAACTGGACAGGAGAAATTCCCCATGTTTACCGCTGGCCTTACGATTATAGCAAGCCTGGCGCGAAGGAAGACTATATTCCTCAGACTATTCCTTACTCCGAGACCCCTGAGTCCAACCTCCCTCATGAAAGTGAGCTTGTAAAACTTGAGATGGGCAACACCGGAGCCATTGTAGTGGACGAGAAGAAGCATTGAGAGGAATTTAATACTTGAGAACAACAGCGACCAGGCGGTTTCATAAGCTTTGCTTATCAACGCTGGTCGCTGTTTATTTTTTGGTGCTCGTGGGTGGCGTCGTCAGGAGCACCGGGTCTGGAATGGGCTGCCCGGATTGGCCAACCTGTTTTGGCAAGTGGGTGCCCCCGACCTCTGTCAATGAACTGCCTGCTGACTACAAGGAAAAGTATGCCTCCTACCGGGATAAGAAAAACCAAAAATTTGCACAGTACCTTTCTATGATTGGACTGGAGGATACATCCCGAAAAATGCTGGAGGACAAGACTATTTTGGAGGAGGCGGATTTCAACCCGACCAAGACCTGGGTGGAGTATGTCAACCGACTGTTAGGTGTGGCCATTGGTTTTTTTATAATCGCCCTTTTCGTTTCATCCTGGAGTATGAAGACCAATTCTCCAAAAATCTTCTATGGGTCGCTGGCTGCCTTGATCCTGGTGATCGTTCAAGGCTGGTTTGGATCCATTGTGGTTTCAACCAACCTTACAGCATGGACAGTGACCATACACATGTTCCAGGCTTTCGTGCTGATCGCCCTGTTGATCTGGCTGATGGTGAAAACCGGTGACCAACAAATAGAGTCAGTGAAGGGTATTAGAATTTGGCTGGCAGGAGGAATGGCTCTTGTGCTGGTCCAAACGTTCCTGGGTACGGAGGTAAGGGCTGCCATTGACCGGTTGGTTGGTTCTGCCGGTAGGGATCAATGGATTGAAGGCGCTGGCGTTGATTTTATCATACACCGGACGTTTTCGTGGGCGGTCCTGATCCTTCAGTTGGGCCTTTGGCTGAAATTCCGTAAAACAACCAGTGAAAAATCTTTAACGCTTGTCCCGTTCCTGTTAATTTTGGCGTCTTTGCTAACCGGTGTGGGCATGGCTTACTTCTCCGTTCCGGCGTTCCTTCAGCCTATGCACCTGTTGCTGGCCGTCGTAACGTTTGGATGGTTTTTCCAGATGTACCTGAACATGAGCCCCCGGACGGCAGCAGTAATTAATCGATGATAGGATGACGAGCAGAGAGCAAAATATTTCAATACTGACGGTAGCGGGGAAATCCAGGGCACTGATTGAACTGTTGAAGCCAAGGCTTTCCATGCTGGTGGCCTTCTCCTGTGCATTTGGCTACAGCCTGGCTACCAGAGGCTCCATCGACTGGTTTATACTGACTGTACTTACTGTATCCGGATTTTTCCTTTCCGGTGCTTCTGTGACCATTAACCAGGTTATGGAAAGAGAGTATGATAAACTAATGGAGCGCACCAAAATGAGACCCCTGCCCACGGGCCGCCTTTCTGTATCGGAAGCGGTAACCTTCGCTGGTCTGTGCGCCTTCATCAGCCTGGTGCTGCTGTGGCGATTTACAAATCCTTTGACCGTGATGCTGTCTATCGTATCGATGGTGTTGTACTGTTTTGTATACACACCCTTGAAAAGGGTAGGGCCCATTGCTGTATTTGTCGGTGCCTTTCCAGGCGCATTGCCTCCGTTGCTCGGGTGGATTGCAGCCACCGGCGAGATCACCCATGAGGCGCTGATTATTTTCGGGATCCAGTTTATCTGGCAGTTTCCCCACTTCTGGGCCATTGCCTGGGTTGCGGACGACGATTATAAAAAAGCCGGATTCAAGCTGCTTCCGTCCGGCGGCGGAAAGGACCTCCATACAGCCATGCAGATCATGATCTACACCATGTTCCTGATCCCGCTGGGTTTGCTGCCAGCCAAGTTTGGAATGACCGGCCTGGACTCGGCCATCGTTGCGACCGTGTGCGGAGTAGCTTTTTTCGCCCAAACTTTCTCGTTAATGAAAACAGGAAGCCGGCAATCAGCGTTAAGAATAATGTTCGGCTCGTTCTTATACTTGCCGATCGTACAAATAGCGTATTTGTTGGACAAACTTTAAAATAGGACCGTAAAATGGAAAAATCATTGGTGGGTGAGATGAAGATTATTGAGGAACCGAAGAAGACCCTGGCGATGCATCCCAAGAAGTTCGCCATGTGGCTTTTCATGGCCAGTGTGATGATGCTGTTTGCATCCCTGACCTCAGCGTACATTGTTCGGGAGGCGGAGGGCAACTGGTTGTACTTCGAACTGCCCAAACTGTTTTATTATACATCCGTTGTCATTATCCTGAGCAGTATTACGATGCAGTTGGCCTACTTCGCCGCCAAAAAGGATGACACCTCGAAGGTCAGGGTGTTGGTGGCCATTACCTCCGTGCTGGGGGTGGTATTCCTGGTGGGGCAGTTTATGGCCTGGGGTGAACTGGTCCGCAACAGCGTCTATTTTGTTGGCAACCCCTCTGGGTCGTTTCTGTATGTACTGACCGGCCTTCACGGACTGCACATCATCAGTGCCGTGATCTTCCTGCTGGTGGTGCTCCAGGCAGCCTCCAGGCTCAGGATTAATTCTAAAAACATGGCCCAGATGGAAATGTGCACGACCTACTGGCATTTTTTGGGGGCCCTGTGGATCTATTTGTTCATGTTTTTCCTGATAAATCGATAAAATCCCGATTGGTATTTCATGGATTCAGTAGTAGATTAGCACCGATTACAAACCTGTAAACTATACTCTATGTCAGAAGCAGCAGCCGCCATTCATCCAGCTAAAAGCGTTTGGGACGGTGGTACTTCCCCGATGGGGGCGAGCTACGGAAAGCTCATGATGTGGTTTTTTCTCATGTCAGATGCGTTTACGTTCTCCGGCCTGTTGATTACCTATGGCCTGGTGCGCTCTTCCAACCCGGCCTACACGGGACCTGTGAAGGATTTCTTCTTCTCGACAACCCACTGGCCTATACCCGAAAAGGTTTATGATGCCATTCCTTTTGTGCACGGGGTGGAATTGCCACTCGTGTTTGTCGGGTTCATGACCTTCGTGCTGATCATGAGCTCCGTGACCATGGTGCTTGCCGTAGAAGCCGGCCACCGGATGGACCGCAAGGCAGTTGAGAAATGGATGCTCTGGACCATCGTCGGTGGAATTACCTTCCTGAGCTGCCAGGCCTGGGAGTGGACACACTTCATCATTGGATCCGGCGAGGGAACACCCATGTCGGAAGTGGTAAATGGCCAATGGGTGCAGCGCATCGTGCAGGGTGCTAACCTTCAAGAGAATCAATATGGACCTCCTGCCTTTGCTGACTTCTTCTTTTTCATCACCGGCTTTCACGGCTTTCACGTGTTTTCGGGGGTTTGTTTTAACTGGCTGGTTTTCTACAATGCTTCCACCGGTGTGTACGAACGACGCGGACATTATGAAATGGTTGAGAAGATTGGCCTTTACTGGCACTTCGTCGACCTGGTTTGGGTGTTTGTGTTTACTTTCTTCTACCTCGTATAATCTCAAAATAAAGATACCATGGCACATCACGAACCTCAGGTAGTTGTTCTTCCGCCTGACACGGCAAAAATCAAGAAGCTCTGGAGGGTTGCTTTGATCCTGTTGCTCGTAACAATGGTGGAATTTGTCATTGCATTTACCCTGCCTCATGGTCCGGCCAAAACGTTTTTGTTCGTGATCCTCACGATTGTTAAGGCTGGTTATATTGTTGGGGAGTTCATGCACCTGCGTTACGAGGTGAAGGTTCTTTTTTGGGCCGTTCTGATCCCCATGGTTTTCATCATCTGGATGCTCGTTGCATTTGTTTACGAAGGCACCAAGATTGTTACCCTTTGATCTGATCATTCATACCATAAACGCCGGAGACGGCTGCAAAGGGCTAAGGTTTTGAAACGTTAGCCCTTTCTTATTGCCAGCATTCACCTTGAAAAAGAGAATCTATTTATTCCTCGCACTGCTGCTGCCAGCCCTGCTGTTTGTATTTCTAAAATACGCAGGGCGCAATGAATTCAATATCCCGGTTTATCATGATAAGGGTGTCGTACAGGTTCCGGGAGGGTGCGTTTCAAGCTACCCATCGCCTTATGTGGTGCCGGACTCGGTACGGGGTTCTGACCACAGTGAAGTTCAGGTTCTGGTATTCCCTATGGCCGGCTTGGATATCGATAAGGTAAGATC
The DNA here is from genome assembly GCA_043744235.1 of Cyclobacteriaceae bacterium. GTDB lineage: Bacteria > Bacteroidota > Bacteroidia > Cytophagales > Cyclobacteriaceae > ELB16-189. Next base: position 70,344 of record JAYTVB010000004.1, read on the forward strand.
CAGGATCGAGGATGAGTTTGGTGCCGCTGACGTGGCTTTGCTTGAACCCTGCAAACTGTCTGCCGATTCAGCCACCTGCGCCAGGCTAAAGAAATGTGTGCTCCTGGTAAACGATCCGTATGAAGCTGTGTTAATAGACAGCAAGGGTCAGATCCGGGGCTACTATGCCCTGCAGACCCGTGAAGAAGAAGACCGCCTGCGGGTGGAACTGAAGATACTCCTGAAGAAATACTGATATGGAAGGCCAGGAACCTCATCGCAAATTGATTATTGCTCTTTCGGTGATTATACCGCTGGCGGTAGCCGCCTTGTTCAGATTGCCGCCCGTGGAAGGATATGATTTTACCTTCCTTCCGCCTATTTATGCAACCATCAACGGCATTACTGCGGTGTTGCTAGTGACCGCCTATTGGGCCATTCGCAACAAGAAAAGGGCCCTGCATGAAACACTCAATAAAACCTGTATCGCCCTGTCGGCCTCTTTCCTGGTGATGTACATCCTCTATCACCTGACCAGCGCACCGACCCCCTACGGTGGCCAGGGCAATTGGCGTGGCATTTATTTCTTTATCCTTATTTCCCACATTGTCCTGTCCATCGTCGTTATTCCTTTGGTTCTGTTCACCTTTTCAAGGGCCCTGTCCGGGAATTTTGACAGGCATAAGAGATTAGCTAGATTTACGTTACCCGTTTGGCTGTATGTTGCTGTATCAGGTGTCTTGGTGTATTTGATGATCAGTCCGTATTACCCTGCATAAATGAAGAAACTAGTCTCCATCGTGTTCCTGATGATCCTCTCGAACGCATCCATGGCCCAGTGCGCCATGTGCCGGGCCACGCTGGAGAACAATGTCAGCAACGGAAATATTGGCATCGCAGCAGGTATCAATATTGGAATCCTTTATCTCTTTTTTGCGCCCTACCTGGCCGTGGCCGTGATAGGCTACCTGTGGTACCGTACCAGCAAGAGCAATGAGCGAAACAAGTTTCAAAGCAGCACTGCTGTCCGGTAAGTGTCCTGCCTGCAGGCAGGGAGAAATCTTCAAATATCCGTTTACCCATGTTTCGCACTTTGCGGATATGAACCTGCATTGTCCGTCGTGCGGCGCTGGCTTTCAACCCGAGCCCGGCTTCTATTTTGGGGCGATGTACATCACCTATGCATTTAACACTGCCATAATCATCGCCTTTGGCCTGGCGTTGTATTACTGGGCTGAATTGCCGGAGACGGTTTACCTGATCCTGATTGCCGTGATCGCCGCACTCACCACGCCGTTTTCATTTCGTGTTTCACGGGTCCTTTGGCTATACTGGTTCGGCGGCCTGAAATACAAGCCGGGCCCGAAAGGTTAAGACTGATTTGGTATCTTCGTACAGCAGGCTGAATATGAATATTCGAACCGTTGTATTGCTGGCGCTTGGATTGACGCTGGTCGTGGGAGGCCTGTGGATGCGTTCCTATGATTCCGGTCACTTCCGGCAGCGTCTCGTTCAGACCATCCAGGCAAACCTCGACAGGGAATTCACAGAGATCGACCGGGAAGCCGGTTGGCTTCTGGGTGACAGCCTGGATATTTCTTCGCCGGCGTGGGACAAGGCTGGCCATTTTTTCATCAACGTCGATACCAATCGAATCATCGCCTGGAACCGAACTTATTTCCTTCCAGACTTTTCCTCCCTGTCTGGCGGGGACAGCGTCCTCTACCTGAAGTCCGTGCGGGGAGATTTCTTAATCAAGAAATGGCCGGCTCCCAATAAGTCTTCTTTGATCTGCGTGCTCAAACTGACTGACCGGTACCCCATCATCAATGATTTTTTGTCGGCCCAATGGGAGCGATCCATATTTCCCGCCAGGGATATTCAGGTTATTGGCCCTTATATGCCGACCGGGGATGCACTGACCGTCGGTGGCCAGGTGGTATTCAGGATCCTTCCTGACAAGGCAGAAATGCACGAGAGTGCGCTTTCCTTTATGATGCTCCTGGCGGGATTGCTGCTGTTGCTGGCATGGATGAATGCGCTGAGACGTGCGCTGGAGAAGACAGGCAGGTATGATGAAGCATTTGTTATGATGCTGCTGGTTCTCCTTTCCATCCGGTACGGGATGATTCTGGCTAATTGGCCGGCACTCTTTTTATCGTCAGACATCTTTGATCCGAAGCAATTTGCTTCCTCATCCCTGAATGCCTCTTTGGGTGACCTGTTTATTAATTCACTCGCACTGTTGGTGCTCATGACTCATCTTTTCAGCAATTTTGGTAAGTTCAGATTGGTCCGGACGCTCTTGAGCCAGCGCGGGTTGAAGCGATACGTGGCTGCCGCATTGAGCCTGTTGCTTTGTTTTTTTGCCCTGCTGTTTCCATTTGATTTCATTGAAACCATTTATCACAACTCCACCCTGTCGCTCGACAGTGCCCAGTCGCTTTCGATCGATGCAGTAAGGATGGTCGCGCTGGGCTCAGTACTGGCTGGCTGTGTCAGCAGTTTCCTGTTCATTCACCTTTTCTACTCCCTGGCTGCCCATTTGTTTGGCAGAAAGAAGCGAACCTTCGTCTTTGGCTTGGTGGTGACGGCCATTCTCTTCGCTTTCCAGTTCTATTGGCTGGGCCGCAACCTGTGGATCACCCTGGGGCTGGCGGCATTGTTCTTTTCCGTGTTGAGACTGACCGGGATAAACAAGGGTGTATTTGCCTTTTCCTTCAGGTTGTTTATTTACCTCATCTTCTCCCTGATCATCTACAGTTTCCAGAATGCCTGGGCTGTACGGGTTTTCCACAAGGAGAAGCAGGTGCAGGACCAGTTTCGTTTTGGCAAGGACTTTCTGACAGAGCGGGATGTCCTGGGCGAATACCTGCTCGATCAGGCGCGCCAGAGGATCAGGAAGGACCAATTCATTCAAAGGAGAATGGCAAGTCCCTTCCTTAACAAGTCTTCTGTGGTGGACAAGGTTAGGCGTATGTACATAAGCAACTACTTTGACCGGTACGAGATCAGGATATTCACCTGGCAGGATGAGGGGGGGGCAGGGGATGCGGGAGACAGCCTGTCATTTGGGCCCGGGAACTTCCTGACGACGGGTTACGAAGGCATTTCTTATGCCAGTTCGGCTGAAGGGGCAACGGTAAAGCACTACCATGTCACGATTCCTGTCTACTACCAGCGCCCCGTTGGTATGGTGGTGCTTGATTTGTCTCTAAAAAGACTAATCCCGGAAAATGTGTATCCCGAACTCCTTGTGGATAACCGGTTCAAACAGATCTACCGCAATCGAAACTTCAGTTATGCTGTGTTCACTGACGGAAAGCTGGCAAGCAGTTCGGGGCCTTTCAATTATGAGCGTGATTTTGACCTGGACAAGATCAGCAATGCCTCCTTGTTTGACCGGGGAGTGTCCGAGAACAACTATTACCATATCGGTATTGAAGAACCCGACGGATCACTGGCGGTGGTTTCGGCGATGACGTATGCATGGTTTTACTTTTTCACAAATTTCTCATTCTGGTTTGTGCTGGGTTTGATGGTATTGTTTGCCTGGCAGGGTGTTACGGGTGTGTATGCCTATTTTATTGGTGAGCAGGTAAACTACACCACGCGCATTCAACTCATTATTTTTCTCGCGTTTCTGCTCCCCGTATTGGCGGTGAGCATCACTACGCTGACCATGATCGGTCGCTCCAATGCGGAGACAATTCAGAAGGATTACCTGGAGCGATCCGGTACAGTGAGTCAGCGGCTCTCCACTGTCCTGTCGGTGGACAGCACGGCATCACGAAACCAGGCCAATCTTGAAAAGTGGATTGAGGACAATGCGGCTTCATCCAAGATTGACATTTCCATGTATTCACCGGAAGGCATCCTCATGGCTACGTCGCAGCCTGCCCTGTTCGACAATCAGTTAATTTCCCCGCTGATCAACCGGCAGGCCTGGGAGAAAATAGTGCTGCAGGGGGAGGTTCAGACGGTAACAGACGAACAGATCGGGAGGCTGCAATACAGTTGTGCCTATTCAGCAGTCTTTTCACCAGTCTCAGGCAAATTGGAGGGAATCGTGGGGCTTCCATTCTTTGAATCCGCAGCAAACCTGGAGCGGAGCCAGTCGCTGATCCTGTCCAATATCCTGATCGTCTTTGTGGTGGTCTTTATTTTGTTTTCCCTGCTTGCCTTCTGGGCGTCAAGCAGCCTGACATTTCCGATACGGTTCATTACCAAAACCCTGAGTCTTACCACCCTGACCGGCGAAAACAAACCGCTCCGCTGGAGGTCATCCGATGAGATTGGCATGCTGGTCAAGGAATACAACCGCATGGTGAGTAACCTTCAAGACAGCAGGCAGGCCCTTGCCAGGAGTGAAAAGGAAACGGCCTGGAGGGAAATGGCCAAACAGGTGGCTCATGAAATCAAGAATCCGCTTACCCCGATGAAACTGACGCTGCAGCAATTGGAACAGGCCCTGAAGGCCGGAACCTTGCCCGCGGAAAAGACCCAGAAGTCGCTTGATGTACTGTTGAAGCAAGTGGATATCCTGAATGAGATCGCGGTGTCGTTCAGCTCATTTGCCAACATGCCGGCTGCACAGCCTCAGACCCTGCTGCTCAATGACCTGCTGCAAAGCACCGCACACTTGTTTGGCGCCGAGACATCCGGTAAAGTGATGCTTCAGCCCGGACGTGATGTCATGGTATCCGTAGACAAGACTTCCTTCAGCCGGGCTGTTTCTAACATTATCATCAATGCCCTCCAGGCGAAAAGGGAAGGACAGCATGACCTGGAAGTTCAGCTGACCACGGTAGTCAGGCAGGATATTGTTGTTATTTCCATTCATGACAATGGAAAGGGAATGTCCGAAGAGGTTAAGGAACGGGTTTTCCAGCCGCAATTTACAACCAAACACTCAGGTTCAGGGCTGGGTCTCGCGCTAACACAGCAGATTATCAAACAGGCAGGGGGAAAGATTTGGTTTGACTCGACCCTTGATCAGGGAACAACATTCTTCATCGAACTTCCAGTCGTGAGGTAAGAAGAAAACGATTTTTCTGCAGTGCACCCCAACATGGTCGGACGTTAATCCTTCAAACGCGTTTAGTGCCTGGCCTTCAGGCTCTGCATCACCTTGTTTGAAAAGACAAAATCGTCGAGTTCCTCGACACCGGAATTAACAACCTCATTATTGGAACCCTCCCAAAGCTTACGTCCCTTGTAAAGGAACATGATTTTCTCGCCGATGCCCATGACCGAGTTCATGTCGTGACTTACCACGATGGTGGTAATGTCGAACTCGTGGGTAATTTCTCCGATAAGTTCGTCGATGAGGATGGAAGTTTGAGGGTCAAGGCCCGAGTTTGGCTCGTCGCAAAACAAGTAGTTCGGGTTATTGACGATGGCACGGGCAATGCCAACGCGTTTTTTCATCCCACCAGAAATTTCCGATGGCATTTTCTTGTTCACGTTCTCAAGCCCCACGCGTCTCAGGCAAAAATTAACCCGGTCCAGTTTCTCGTCGGGTTTCATCCTGGTGAGAATATCCAGCGGGAACATGACGTTGCTTTCCACATTCTTGGAATCAAAGAGTGCGCCTCCCTGGAAAAGCATCCCGATCTCCCGGCGGATTTCTGATTTCATTTCTTTGTCAGCTTCCGTGAAGTTCCTCAGGTCATAGAAGACATTTCCTTCTTCAGGCTGGATGAGTCCGACGATGCATTTGAGGAGAACACTTTTCCCTGTGCCGCTGGACCCGATGATGAGGTTGGTCTTGCCCTTGTCAAATTCACCCGAAATGCCCTGGATGACCAGTTTCCCTGCGAACGACTTGGTGATGTTGTTGATCTTGATCATTACCGTACGTATAACAGCTGTGCCAGGGCGTAGTCAGAAAGCAGAACGGCAATGATGCTGGTAGTCACGGCAGCGGTTGTGGCAACACCGACTTCCAAAGCTCCGCCCTGGGTGAAATATCCTTTGAATGAGGATATGGATGAAATGAGAAAGGCAAAAACGACTGACTTGATCAGGGCAAAGGTGATCGAGTAGGCATCGAAGTAGAATTGAAGACCGTAGGTATAGTCCGTGGGGGTGATGATGTTGGTGATGGTGCCGACCAGGTAACCGCCCATCATGGAGCAGAAAGCCGCCAGGATGACGAGCAGCGGATACATCAGCAGCGAGGCGATGATCTTGGGCAGGACCAGGTAGGAGGCTGAGTTGATGCCCATCACTTCCAGGGCATCGATCTGTTCGGAAATGCGCATGGTACCCAGGCCGCCGGCCATACTGGACCCAACTTTGCCGGCATAGATAACGGCCATGATGGTGGGGGCAAGTTCCAGGATCGTCATTTCCCGCGTAACCTGTGATATGACGTACCGGGGGATCAGGGGGCTGACCATGTTGTAGGCAACCTGAACGGTCGTTACAGCACCCATAAAAGTGGATACCAGGGCAACAAGGGCAGCGGATTTAACGCCTATGCTTATGGCTTCCTCCAGGGTGAGTTTGTAGTACGTTTTAAACGTTTCACGCCTGACCACCAATGAGCCCAAAAATATGATGTAAGCGCCGAATCCCTTCATGAAAACCTTTAACTTGCCCTAAAGATAAAATAAATTCCATGAGTAAACTGGCCGTTGTCACGGGGGGAACCAAGGGGATTGGCCGGGCGATTGTTGATAAATTTGCTGCCCTGAAATTTGATATTGCCACCTGCTCCAGAAATCAACAGGAGCTGGATGTCCTCCGGGACCACCTTGCCTCTGCCGGGATCAAGGCTCATGTGTTTACTGCAGATTTGTCCGTCACCAGCCAGGTGAAGGCCTTTACCGATTTCGTCATTGGCCTGCGCCGGCCTGTTGATGTACTGGTCAACAATGCTGGCTTCTTTATGCCAGGACAATTGATGGAGGAAAAGGACGGAACCCTGGAAGCCATGGTGCAGGCCAATGTCTACAGTGCGTATTATACTACCCGCGGCCTGTCTTCCAACATGAAGGAGAGTAAGGGTGGGCATGTCTTCAACATGTGCTCGATTGCCAGCATCAAGGCCTATCCGAACGGCGGCTCCTATACCATTTCCAAGTTTGCCCTCCTCGGGTTTTCCAGGGTGCTGCGGGAAGAACTGAAAGCCTACAACATCCGGGTTACCGCGGTCCTTCCAGGTGCAACCCGCACGGCCAGCTGGGACGGCAGTGACCTGCCTGATGAACGTTTTGTCCGGCCGGAAGACGTGGCAGAAGCCGTGGCCGGCGCTTACCTGTTGTCACCCCGCAGTGTGGTTGAGGAAATCATCATCCGGCCTCAATTGGGCGATATTTGAACCTTTTAATGGTTTTAAGGTTTTAACTTTGTATCAATTAACTGGCCGTGGATCCTGCTATAACTCAGCTTAAACAGTACTGCAACAGCCTTTTCCAATACTCACGCCGCAAAACCCGGGAAGTGAAGATTGGTGACCTTGCCATGGGCGGAAACAACCCGATCCGGGTTCAGTCCATGACGACCATCGATACGATGGATACAAAGGGTTCGGTCGAGCAGACCATCCGCATGGTGGAGGCCGGCTGCGAGTACGTTCGAATCACAGCGCCAAGCATCAAAGAGGCCCAGAACCTTGCTGAGATTAAAAAGGAATTGCGCGCCCGCGGTTATACCGTCCCGCTTATTGCCGACATCCATTTTACACCCAACGCCGCAGAGTTGGCCGCGCGGATCGTGGAGAAAGTGCGCATCAATCCTGGCAATTATGCCGACCGGAAGCGATTCGAAGAGATTGATTACACGGATTCATCTTACGAAGCAGAGTTGGAGAGGATCAGGACAAAATTCACACCGCTGGTCAAAATATGCAAAGAGTATGGCACGGCCATGCGCATCGGTACCAACCATGGTTCGTTGTCCGACCGGATCATGAACCGATATGGTGATACTCCGCTGGGCATGGTGGAATCAGCGCTGGAGTTCCTGAGGATTTGCGAAGACCTGCACTATCATGACATTGTCCTGTCGATGAAGGCCAGCAACCCGCAGGTGATGATACAGGCCTATCGCCTGCTGGTGCAGAAGCTGGACGAAGAGGGATTTCAACCTTACCCGCTCCACCTGGGTGTGACCGAAGCCGGCGATGGGGAAGATGGAAGGATCAAGTCATCCGTGGGCATCGGTACCTTGCTGGAAGATGGGTTGGGGGACACGGTCCGTGTTTCACTGACGGAGGAGCCTGAAGCGGAAGTGCCTGTATGCATTGAGCTGGTTAACCGGTACAATGACCGGCTTCCGCACGACCCGATTCCCGTGATCAAGGAATACCCGATCGACCCGTTTACCTATACCCGGAGGAATACACGTGAAGTGCTGAATTTCGGAGGGCATCAGGTGCCTCGTGTTGTTGCAGACTTCTCCCTGAAAGACAAGATAACACAAGCGTCTCTGTTTGCCCTTGGCTATCACTATTCCGTCCCCCTGGACAAATGGAATATTACGGATATGGCCTGCGATTACATCTTCCTGGGTGACCGCAAAATAGATTTTGAAATACCGGGAACCCTTGGACTGATTTACAACCACGCCACCTGGCTAAGTCACCAGGACCGAAGCAATGCCTATCCTTTCATACAAGCGGAGGATTATTTGAAGGCAAAGGAAAAGTCTACCCGACTCAATTTCATATACACCTGTCTGAAGGACTTGTCCGTAACACTGGTTTCAAAACTGAAGGAGGACACAACTGCCGTGTTGGTCATTGACACATACAACAAGCACGGATATGCCGAACAGCGAAGGTTGTTCGCGGAGCTGCTAAAACAGGATTGTCATGTACCGGTTGTCATCGGCAGGGCCTACCGTGACTTATCATCAGACAGACTGCAGCTATATGCCGCCACCGACATAGGAGGGCTGCTGATCGACGGCCTTGGAGACGGGGTATTCATCGCAGCAGAGCAGTGTGGTCCGGACAAGACGGTGAACGAAACCGCGTTTAACATCCTGCAGGCGACCCGTACCAGGATATCAAAGACGGAATACATTTCATGCCCTTCCTGTGGCCGCACGTTGTTTGACCTCCAGGAGACCACCGGGAAGATCCGCTCCCGGACCAATCACCTGAAGGGCATCAAGATTGGCATTATGGGGTGCATCGTGAACGGCCCTGGTGAAATGGCCGACGCCGACTATGGCTACGTGGGCTCCGGGCCTGGACGGATTACCTTGTACCGCGGGAAGCAGGTGGTGAAAGCCAACGTACCTTCGGCCAACGCAGTGGATGAACTGATCGGGCTGATACAGGAAGACGGCAATTGGATTGACTTAAACGAGAAGAAGTAATCTATGGAAAAGCAGGAGGAACCCCCAAAGAAGGAGAAGCTGAGTGTCCGGGAGATGTTTTCGCTGGGCGAGGTGGGGAATTACTTTTTTCGCAAGAAAGATCCCAGCCGGCCTGTCAATGTCAACATCCGCATGATGCATGGCGTTAACAAGATTTCCATTATTATATTCCTCCTGGCGGTCATTTACCTGATCGCTAAACGATTCTTTGATTGAACATCGAGACCTTCCGTGAGCATTGCCTGGCTAAAAAGGGGGTAGCCGAAGAGTTCCCCTTTGACAACAATACGCTTGTGTTCAAGGTTCTGGGAAAAATGTTTGCCCTCGCCGATGTGGAAGAGTTTGACGGCATAAACCTGAAGGTGGACCCGGAAGAGGGTGCCGGCCTGAAGGAGCGGTATGCCGGGGTCAAACCGGCCTTTCATATGAACAAGAAGCACTGGATTACCGTCGTTATGGACGGTTCCGTGCCAGACAAGCTGGTCAGGGCATGGATTGACAATTCCTACCGCCTGGTGGCCGTCGGATTGACTAAAAGTCAAAAATTAAGTCTTGGCATCAAATAATCTGTAAATCAGATAGTTAAATTGGTTACCAAACCTCAATAATCCGCATTAGTTGGGGTTATTTCTTTAATTTTGTTGATTGCACCTTAATCTGTCTATGACGAGGGGATTCCTTGCCGCTGTTGGTTTGATTGCCTTGCTTGGCGCCTGTACCCAGCGATTGGCTTGCCCTGCCTATCAGAGTTCCTTTATCTACGACAAGGAGACCCTCCGCCAGAAGTTCAGCTACTTTAAGGAGGACTCAACCCCCAAGATACTGACGGCCAGCAAGACCAAGTACCTCATTGCCGTCCCGGAATCATACCGGAAGAAATACCGGAGGATGCAGACCATTGAGATGAAGCCGATCTACCCGGTGATCCCGGATTCACTCAAAACGCAGACGGATGGCGACATGTCGTTGGCTGAGATCGATCCTGCCGACAGTACCGCTGCCGGGAAGGCTGTTGACAGCACATACGCCATTACGAAGACCAGAGAGAAGTACAACCTTGACCAGGACCTTTACATGTGGTATTTCCGTGACATGCTGGTCCTGCCGGACGTGCGTGCTGCCATGCAGAAGAACGCGGAGAAGAAAGAGGAGGGTACTAAAACCACCAAAGAGGAAAAGAAAGGTTTTTTTGCCGGCATCAAGGGCCTGTTCAAAAAGAAACCGAAGTCTGACTCCACCACAGTAAGTGCTCCTCCGGTCAAATCCGATATCAATGCTCCTGAGCCTGCGAAGAAAAAGGGCGGGTTGTTCAAGAAGAAGAAGCCCGTAGAGCCGGAAAAGAAGAAGGATCCGGCGAAGAAAGAGGGAGACGGCTTCTAAGCCAATTAATCAAACAGGGTCAGGTTTCCGAATTCATCCGAAGGCGGTGCCGGCATAATGACAAACCGGTCGTTGCGATCCGGCGAATTTACCCTGGGTGAAACCGAGTAATGATCCAGGGCTGGAGCAGCGGCTCCAAGCATGATCAGCAGTTCAGATTCATCCGTTGTATCGAGCCATAATTTCTCATGCTGCGGGCTAAGGACCAGCGGCATTCTCTCGCTGATGGGAAGGACATGCTCATTGGCCGGCGTGGTGATGATGCTGAATGTATGAAACATCTCACCCTCTTCATTGTCATACTCCTCCCAAAGCCCGGCCAGTGCGAAAATGGACTTGTCCTTCAGGGTGAACCGATAGGGTATGTTTGTCTTCTTCCCGGCCCGCTTCCATTCATAGAATCCGTCGGCAGGAACCAGGCAGCGCTTCTCCCGTAGCTTCTTTTTCATGACTGCTTTGTCTGGAATGGACTCCAGCCGGGTATTGATGATCTTTTCCGCCAGCGGCTTCTTATTGGCCCAGGAGGGTGGTGTGCCCCAATAGAAAAAGGACAACCCGCGCTGGCTGTCCTGGGTAAGCAATGGAAGTAAGTGGGTCGGCGCGGCATTGTACCGCGGCGCATAGCCTTCCGGTACATCAATCGAGAACCGCTTGGCCAGTTCCTCGGCAGAGGCAATGATGGAATAGCGGGTGAACATGGTTTTATTACGCTCCGACAAAGGACAAGGCCCTTATCTCCGACCAATATAGCCCTTTCTGGTTGAACAGTGCGAAACCCACGTGCCCGCCGTGGTCCGGGAATTCAAATTTTACAAAAGCGTGGGCTTTGAATCTTTCACCGGGATAGCAATCGGGGCTGAGAAACGGATCATTCAATGCATTGACAACCAGCGTGGGCACTTTGATGTTTTCAATGAAGTGAATCGAGCTGCATTTTGTATAATAGTCGATGGCGTCACGGAAGCCATGGATGGGTCCTGTGAAATGGTCGTCAAATTCCATCAGAGTTTTGATTGTAGTGAGTTTTTTGACGTCTAGCTCCTTTCGCAGTAGGGCTTTTTCAGTTACTTTTTTCCTCAGGCTGATGAGGAACTTCTGTGTGTAAATCCAATTGGCGGGCCGGGCGATTTCAAGGCAACTGGTATGCAGGTTAATGGGAACTGAAAGGGTTACAGCCTTGCTGACAGCGGGGTGAGGATTGGGCTCACCCAGGTATTTCAACGTGACGTTGCCACCCAGGCTGAATCCCACCAGGATAAGCTCAGCGTAATTTTTGGCAACGTGTTGGATGACCGTGTGAAGGTCGTCGGTGGCACCGCTGTGGTAGAACCGGAGCTGCCGGTTCACTTCACCGCTGCACCCACGGAAGTTCCAGGCTGCCACATCAAAGCCCTGGCTGAAAAAGGCTTTGGCCATACCCACCACGTAGCCCCGGCCGGAGTTCCCTTCCAGTCCGTGGCTGATGATCACACACCGGGAAGAACCTTGCCTGTACCAGTCAATATCAAGAAAGTCGTCATCCGGTGTAGCAATACGCTCCCGTTCCGGACTTTTCATCTGCACCTTCCTGAACAACGACGGATAGATGGTCTCCAGGTGGCGGTTGAAGAGGATGGTTGGTGGGGAGTAGGGAGGAGTGCTGGGCATTGGTTGCTGGCTTCTTTTACTGGTTGTTAGCAGCTGCTTAAGGAATTCTGGATTTCGATCGCTGTCTTTCCGGTCATGGACAATGGCGGCATAAGCGTTATAATACGCATGACAGCCGGAAACCAGCAACCAGCCATCAGAGCCAATTCATTCTGTACTTCAGTTCTGTAATATGACCCAGGTGGTGCTCCCCGTGCCACGCATACATGGCAATCATCCTGTCCAGCGGGACTTGCTTCTGTGTATCCGGGTGGGTGAATTTCTTCTGGAGCATGTCGGGTGTCAGGGACCTCAGGAGGACCACCCATTTGGCATGCAGCGCTTTCAGCAGGCTGATGGAAAGCTCAGGCGGCCCGCTGGTCTCCGGTGTCTCTGCCCAGCTCTTTTCGTGGTATGCCTTAATCACAGGCGTGTCCTCCGTTAGTGTCCATTTGACCCGGATGTAGGCGTTCAGGTGACTGTCGGCCACATGGTGCGCAACCTGCCGAAGGGTCCATCCGCCTTCGCGGTAAGGCGTATCCAGTTGGGCAGGTGATAGGCCTATCAGGGCGGTTTCCAATCTGAAGGGCAGCGCCTCAATGCGGTCAATGGACTGCTTTACCTCATCGGCGCTATAAGATGCTTTGAATTCAAACTTGCCGATGGGATAGCGGGGATCTGGGGTATTCATGGTTGACGCTTTAAGTTGCAAAATAACGATGCTGACGGCGGATTCTCAAAAGAAACCTTGCTGTCATCCGGCAGATAAAGGGTGTGGGCGGGCTAGTCCTTGATCGCCTTTTTCATTTCAGCGTCGCTGAAGGGCTTGTTGAGTTTCACCGGGTTGGATTTCATGTTTCGCCGCTTTCGCACCCGGATGTTGGTGAGTTCGATGAGCATGGAGAAGGCGATGGCAAAGTAGATGTATCCTTTGGGTACCACGTAATGCAGCGCTTCCAGGAACAGCATGAAGCCGATGAGGATGAGGAAACCCAGCGCGAGCACTTCCATCGACGGATGTTCCTGGATGAACCGGCTGATTCCTCCGCTGAAGAACATCATGACGATGATGGATACGATCACCGCAATGATCATGATAATCACCTTGTCCCGGTCCACAATGCCGACAGCGGTGAGGATGGAGTCGAAGGAGAAGATGATGTCCAGGAGGATGATTTGCACAACGGTTCCCATCAGGGTGATGGATGCTTTCTTGGCCAAGCCGTTTTCCTCGTCGTTGGGGTCATCGCCTTCCATTTCATGGTTGATTTCCATGGTACTTTTGGCGATGAGGAAGAGGCCACCGAATCCCAGGATGAGGTCGCGGCCGCTGACTTCCATGGGGTGGACCATGAACCAGTTGACTGGAATGGTGAAAAGGGGTTCTGTGAACCCGATGATCCAGGTGATTCCCAACAGGAAGCAGATCCTGACGATCATCGCCAGGGACAGCCCGATGTTGCGGGCCCGTGCACGCAATTCCTCCGGCAGCTTATTGGAGACGATGGAGATGAAGATAATGTTGTCGATGCCGAGCACAATTTCCAGAAAGCAGAGGGTGAGGAGTGCCAGCCAGGCGTCAGCTTTGAGGAATATTTCCATGTAGTGATGTTGTAGATTCCTTGTGGGAATTCGCTTTTGAAATTAGCGAAAGGACAGAACAATCAAAACGAATGCGTTTAAAAGAAAAAGCCCTTTTCTAATTCAGAAAAGGGCTTTTTCATGTATTCCAGATCAATTACTCGTGAACGACCATTACCTTTTTGCGGGTGAAGTTGCCAGGACCGATCTCGATCGAGAGGATGTACAATCCTGAAGAGAGATCCTGGGTATTGACAACCTTGTTGTGTGCTCCCTCAGCGATGGTTGACGTCATGGCCACGCGGCCTGTCTGGTCATACATCTGGATGTTGGCCTCCTGTTGCAGGACACCGGGCAGCAATATGTTCATCTCGCGGTTGGCCGGGTTAGGGAAGACAATGATGTCTTCAGCAGGGATTGGCTCAAGGGCAGTAATGGTGGTCGGGTCAGGAATCTTGGGATCAGTTGGTTTAGCCGGGTAGCGATTCGCCTGGTACACTTCCTTGGCGCCATCTTCCTGTTGGACAAAAGCAACAACTTCAAGGTCATTCAACGGCAGGTACAACTTACTGACATCCCAGGTGAATGTTTTGGTAATGGTTGATCCAACCGGAAGGACAGCACCAAATTTGGTTCCACTGGCATTGGGAAGGAACGCCTTCGGGCTGTACTCAAATTTCTGGCCTGAGATATTTTCCCCGGATTTTATCATGGCCTTCTGGGTTGAGCTGAGGTCATCATATGCCACCGACTTCTCCACGATGGCTACGTGCAAGATGGTGTTGGCAGGCAAGGGGAATATGGCTGTGACATCTACCTTCACCGTTAGCTTCCCAGGTGTCACTGTTGGCGTGATGGTGATGAAAGCAGATGCCAGGGCAAGGCTTCTTACCCCGTAGGAGGTATTGGCCCAGCCACCGAAACTCCGGTCTTTGGGGTCTGCTGCACCATCAAGTCTGGACTTGGGCGTAGAGGTGATATTGTAGTAAAGCGCCCTTGAACTTGGATCAGCAGGATTGTCCAGGTTAAATGGATCATTCGCAGGGAAGTTAATATGGTAGTTCAGTTTGACAACTTGCGTACCAATGGCACCAAATGGATAGAACTGTGCAATCGAATCGCTCATGACCTTTTCTTCTTTCTTGCCCACGTTGGCAGCGAAGGGGCTAACGGTCACGTTAGCCGTGTTGGCAAAACTTTCAAGCATGATTGTCCTGGTTCTTTCTCCAATCCTGATGTTATCCACGGCGAAGCCCTCTTCAGCGGTAGGCGTGTAGGTGCTGGCAAAGGCAAACCGGAATACAACATTGTTTGGTGTTATGGCCGGAGGTCCATTGGGGATTTCATCCAGGGTGTGCTTGGAAGTAAACCAGGTAGTATTGGTAAGACCACTCCAGCCAAAGTCATTTCCATTCTGTTTCCCTGGCTTGGCAGTTATACCCTTGGCGTCAAACCATCCAACACCCTCGCCAATTGCTAAGCCCAGGACTTTCCATGCCTTGTTAGGGTCAGCGACGTTCAGGTTGTCGGTAGAATACTCAAGAATGACTCCGTCTGATACGTGTGTTTGCACCAGGCTGTTGTAGGAGATCATGGGCGTCTGCAATAAGGAGAGGTCAAAACTTGGAGAATAAATAGCCGACCGCTCATTTGGCGTATAGAGCGATGCTGGGGTTACGCTACCGGTCCCAGTTCTCCAGAAACCATTTCCGTTGACTACTTGACTGGTTGGGTCGGGCTTGAGTACCAGTCCATATTTTGGATTGGTATTAGCCAACGTCCAGGAAATGGCTGGTGCCGGGAAGTTCAGCGGAAATGAGTTATTAGGGGCAAACCAGGGCACCCAATTGCCGGGCAGAACTCCTTCAAAGTCCTGGTAATGGCCAGCCGCACCGGTTGCCACTGGAACCCGGTCCAGAGCAATCAAGGTCCTGGCGCGCGCATTGTCGGCTACAGAAAGACCTTTGGCGCTGTTGTCCAGGCTTAAGCTATTGATGCAACCAATTACGCTGGTAACTTTCATATCAACGGCGTATGCTCCTGCAACGGTGTAGGTGTGTGGTACGTTGGTCAAAGGATCAGTAGCAGGTGGAACACCGTACACTGTTGAAGCGGTCTGCGAATCACCAAAGTCCCAGTCAATTCTCCTGAAGAAGTCATTGCCTGAAACGGTTGAGTTGTTGCTGCTGAAGTTGAATGATTGACCCACATATACACCATCAGACTTCTTTTTTACTATAGGTATACCGCCCACTTTAACCGGAAGGCTAAAGGAAACTGACGGGCAATTGTGATTGGAACTTACCACCAAGGTTGGTTGGTAGGGAAGTGCTGCGGACGGCTGAATGAATGTGTGGACCGGGTTTTGATTTGTGCCTGCGGCAGGCACGCCGGTAACAGCAGCAGCGAGTGGCGCACCGCTGACGTTGTTCGGATTTGAACTGATTGAGTTCGTCGCGTCGGTAAAGTCCCATGTGAACTTTGTTAAACTTACGCCGGCGCCTGTAACCGTGGAGCCTGAACCATCAAAAGCAACCGCCTGCTTTTCACAGAAAGCCGTAGGTGTGCCATAGTCTACAAGCAGGGAACCAGGCTGACTAACCCGGGTATAGGAGGCAACCGGATTGGGGGAAATCCGGATGACTTGTGAACCGGTAGTCGAACAAGTGCCAGTGCCATTGGCATTAGAGGCATCAAAATAGGTGTATTCTATGCGGATATCGTTAAACCCATTCTGGAGCACAACCACTGTAGGATCAATCTGCGCAGTTCCATTGGTGAAATCCGTGAATCCAATACTATTGATAACAGCACCCCCAACGGCTGCATTATAAACCTTGAAAGTACCAATCTTACCCCTGGCGGGATCCGCCTGCGGATATCCATTGATAGTAATGTTGCCACCGCCCACACAATAGATTAATGTGCCAGGGTTATTGGGATTCGTTCCTGCTGGCGCGGCTGGCAAGTTGTTAGGATCACTGATATCAAGGAAAGAGTATGGTGTTACCAACTCAACCAAGGGCACAGCCGGAACGAAGAATTCAACAAGCTGTCTCCGTTTAATAATAACCACAGGATTTGAATTATTCCTGAAGAATCCGGTGAACTCCACTTTTCCCAGCGAACCACCCTGGTAATAGGTTTGAGGAACATTGCCATAGTTAGGATTGGCAACTGTGGTTCTTTTGAAGATGTCATAGATGTAAGGTATGGCAGGGTCAATCGCATTGGCATTAATGATCTTCTTGTCATCGAATTTGAAATCAAAGTAAGGCCCTCCGGTGAAGATGTGCGGATTTGCAATGTCCTTGACGGGAAGTGTAGTGACAATATTCTTCCAGGCAGTAGCACCAAAATTATTGACGCTGATAATCGGCAAGGTCACCAGGCCCACAGCCGTATTAATCGGTGCGCTGGGCGTGCTTGCTGGTATGGCAGCCTGAAGGTCAAACATGCGATAGGCATTCAGGTTGTCAAAAGTTATATCGCGAACGATCCCGGTTGGCGCGGCCATCGCGTTGGTCTGGCCTATCCGGAAGCTTGGGTTAGTTACACAATAAGGACCCTGGTCCAACGTCACAGGAATGTTGGCGGGTCGGTTTACCAGTGCATTGGTGATATTCACAGCCCGGTTGTGATTGTACACCACGTATTGAACCGGATTGTTGGATATACAACCATTCTGGTCCTTGTGCGTGATGGTTATGTTGAAAGGAACGTCTATGGTAACACCCTGCAGGTTGAGCGTGTTGGTATTGATCCCCGGACCACTGAATGTGCTGGGTCCAAAGTCAAATGTATTGGCAGTATAAGGTGTCAGGGTAACGAGTGAAGGAATTGCGTCATCCGGGATTGCCGTTTCAACGGAACCAGTGCCCGCCAGACTGCTCGGTGGCACCAGCCCAAGAGAATAGCTGTTATCAAAGTCGATTACTGCTGCATCCTGTGCGCTCAGGTTTGCCACCGAAGTACCGTCGGTGAATGAAGGGTTAAAATTGCCGCCAAGCCTGAAGATATTCCCAGAGGCAGAGCCAGTAGACTTTATCCGAAGGCCGGTGATGATGATCTTATCCTGGCTTGCCGTGGTAGAATTCTTGAATGAAATTCTCAGTACACTGGAAGAAAGATATGAAAGCGACCCGGCAGTGAAGTCAGCACCCTGCAATGTCAGGGTTCCGTAGTTCGGAAAACCTGTCAGAATGTTGGTTGAAATATCAAACTGGAATCCGGCAGGCAATACCAGATTCAGAGTCTGCGGAGCAGCGTTATTAAACTGCTGGGCGGGAGATGTTCCTTCATAAATGATGATGGGTGTGTTAAGAATCTGGTCGCTGTTGCTGCAGAAAGTAATGTTGGCACCATTGGTTGAGATATTGGTGAGCGGGAGCGGAGGGGGCGGACCTGGGGCAATGAACGTCAACGTAGGGCCTGTCACGGCACCTCCGATTTCAGCCAATGAGTTAGGAGTGCCGGTCGTAGCCTTGCCATACGGTTGAAGGGTGGGTATTGGAATGAGCACCCGGTTCTTGTCGGAATAAGCCTCTGCGCATACCCAAACATAGTGTGTCCCAGCCGTGAAAGACCCGCTTGTTGGTGTGATCAAACCAAACTGAGAAATTGTTGTTGTCGCGTTAACGTCAAAGGAGCCCCTCGCTACAACAGTATTGGATGCGTAGGCTGCGCCCTGGATCTGTGCAACAGTTGGCGGTGTGGGGTTGTTGGTTGAGCACACCATGAAGAAGGCTTTTCCTTCTTTGTTGAATGTCGAATTGAGTACAGCACCGCTGTTGGTAATGTCAGATACGAATGGATCTCCAGCCGTAGCGTTAGAACCTGCATAAGTCAATGTATTTGCTCCAAGCATTTTAGGAGGCGTTGTCGGATCAGATGTCCTGAAGAACAAGGTGCCGGAAGAGGAAATGCCGGGGAACAAGTTGAGGTTAAGGTCGGCAATACCAACGGTTGTGGTAAGATCACCCGGGGCAATAATAACATAATACTCTTTGTTATTGGCAAGGGTTCCGCCAGGGATATCAAAGATAAGCGGTTGAGCTCCGCTAGGAGGCGAAGGATTGCTGCTGGTCAATGTGACAAAGGTGTTTGCGGCCTTATCCCACAATTGGACTCTGTTGTCCAGGGTGGTTACTGGTACAGTGAATGTCAATTCCAGGGTGGACTGCAGTTTGTCAACATTTGTTTGTGCTACCGCCGGATAAGAACTTACCAAACTCGGAGGGGCAATGGATGCAAAGGTATACGTGGGTCCGTCAGTGCTCGAAAGTTGGCTTCCATTCGATGCAATAATGTTGCCCTGGGTTGAAGACCCGGTGCCGGAATCAACAATGGACGGCTTAATGGCGGGTGTGCCTCCGTTTACATTGATGTTAACGTCAGCAACAAGGAAGTAAGTCAGACTGGGATTTAAGAAAAGATCTCTCGGTATGCTGAAATTGACAGTGAGTGCTGCCGCCGCAGGGGAATAAGATCCTCCTATTGCCGGTGCAATAACTTCCGGCAACAGCGTGTTGTAACTGCCGGTTGTCGATTCGTACACCCTCAGGTTTTGAAATATGCCGGTAGTGGATTGACTGAAAGTGATGGTAAAGCTGGAAACCGTTGGATTGTTGGAGGGGCTGGAAATTGAATACAACGACTTAAATGAAAAGCCAAACAACACTTTGTTTGACCCGCCCGCGAGCAGGTTGGCAGTCACTCCGGTAGGTGCTCCGCCCGGGCCGCCGTCATTTCTTACGGTTGAGATGTGGATGACGTCAATGTGATTGCTCGGGTACAACGTGAAGATGGGCGTACAAAGTGGGCAAGAATTACTGTTGATGCCGCCAGCGGTAACGGTGAGCGTTCCGTTCCCTTCAGAGCCGTACGTGATGAGACCTGCCATGTTGAGTACACCGTTGGTAAAACTAAATGCGCCATTGACAGTGGCCTGAGGCGCGGTGACCGTTGCCACACTATTGAAATCAAGATCCCTGATGTCAAACTTATCACGTGCTTCAACGACGCCCGCTATGACAGATTCATTTTTTCCTGCAAACGCTGCGGGTTGTGTTGTGAAATCAAGTTTGGTAGCAACAACATTGACGAAGTTGACACCCAGCGGAGCTTTAAGCCCGCCGGAAATACCCCCAATGTCAGCTGGGATGTCGCCGGTGCGGAATCCAGATCCGCCGCCCACCGTTGCACCAACTACGCTTACCCGAAGGAGGGTTTTGTCTATGATTGTTGAAGGCGTGCTGTTGAAACTCACCCGGATACTCAGTGGTGTCGCTGAAGGCAGGTTGTCATCGGGTGCAACGATGCTCAGTCCTGAAAAAGTTACAAAACCCGCGGCCAGATCACCGGCAGAGACTGCCACATCGGCGATTTCCACGGCTCCAGGAAGTCCGCTGTTGTAAAGCGCAATTCTCCTGATATGTCCCAGCGTTGATACATCAGTTGCATCGGCGATGCGGAGGGATATCGATGTCAGTGTAGTTGTAGCACCATCCAGGTCACCCGGAGTGCCATCGGCATCACCGTCGGAGACGAGAACCCTGGCTAGTTCATAGCTTCCGTTGCCATTGACAATGTCGATAGGGAGAATGTCGGTTGTTTGGTAATTGACATACCCTACATTGGTATTGAACAGATAGGAAGGGTCACCCTTCACCATGGATTCAAATGAAGATTGCAGTGTAATCAGCGGGGAAGTTCCGCAAAGAATGCCGTTAACACCGCAGGTTGTTCCAGGGCCAGGGCCTGCCTTTATGGTCAGGGTAACGTCGTCACCATTGCTTCCTGTAGTATACTGAAACGTGTTTGATAAATTCAACAGACCTGAAGTAAATGTCGTTGTGCCCGGAGTCGGTTTGTTGATCATGGTTCTTGCACTCGCATTTGACCAAATAGCAACCGTGGAGGCAGCTGCACCATTGAAATCAAGGTCGCGGTTGTTATTCACATCCGAAGCCTCGATTGAAACGAAAGTAGCGCCGCCAGGGAAATTTGTGCTCAGGCTGGCAGATGTTGCAGAGGAAGGTGTGAGGAATCTCAGTTGCGTACCGGTAACAGCTACGGCGTTCTTGTTGCCTGAATTGGTTGAAGATGCAACAAACCCTGTACTGTTGGCAGCCAGCGTGAAACTGGTATTGAATACTTCAAATTCAAATTGCTTGCCGTCGATGGTGCTGGGCAAAGTTCCTCCCAGTGATGCCTTCAGGAAGATTTGAAGATCATAGTTCTTGGTAGCATTGTCAGCCACATACCCCAATTGGCCGGCACCGGTTGGGATGCCGCTGAACGTGATGGTAGATGCCCCGACAACCCCAGCGAATGTGTTGCCCAGGTTGTCATGAAGCACTGCGCCTCCGATGGCTTGTGTCCAGTCGGATAGTGCAACCGAATTGAAAGCTCCGTTTTGGCTGATAATCACCTGAGTGAACAGGGTAGGGAGACCGTCATCATTAGTCGGTGCAACAGGAGGTTTGTCATCCGTGACGTCAAAGAAAAATGTTGACACGGCAGCACCAACCGTGTTGACGGTGGAGGCGATGCTTGCCGGTGCAGCAGCACCGGCAAGAACTGCCGTTGCGCTTCCTGCCTGTACCGTTACCGGGTTGCTGATGGCCGCAGCCAAGACCCCGGAATTAGCCGTGAGCGTACCAGTGCCTGTTGTTGTATACTGGAAGGCTGCCGGGAAAGTATAAACACCCGCAACGGCCGTTAAGGTTGTGGATGGCGTTACCGGCAAAGCGCAGGTGAGCGTCACATTGGTCAGGTAATCAAGGTCAGTGTTGTTGAAAATATCCTGGGCTTTGATTACCGGGGCGGCTTGTTGCGAGCTGACGTTGATGCTGGGCAAAAGCGGAGAGGTGAGGTTGGTTGTAAAAGCAAGCTTGGTTGCCGTTACTTCTATACGGTTGTTGTTGCCCGCGGTGGAAGAGACTGCGCCGCCTGCATTACCCAGGGGGAATGTCGATGAGACATTGGGCTGGGTACTTGCCGAAGTTATGGTAAATGAGTACTGCTGGTTGTCAACCACGGCGGTGGTGAAACTAACCCTCACGGTAAATGATGCCGAGCTATTGTCAGAAGCAGCTATTGCCAGGCCGGGGAAGGTCATGATCTGCGAGCCTACTGCCTGTTCAGTACCTGCAATCTCATTGATTCCCGAAGCATCATAGAGTGCAATTCGGCGGATGTATCCGAAATTGGCACCCAAATCAAGTGACAAAGAAGAGAGAATGGTCGACGCATTGTCAGGGTCGGCTACGCCGCCGCCGTCACGGATATCGAACATGGCAACCACGCGGCTTGTTCCGGAGTTGACGATGTTGGCATTTTCCTGGAAGTTGTCATAGGGAACATTGGCAGGATAAACGAATCCAACATTAGCGATGATGTCTGAAGCGTTGGAGCTCGTAATATTGAATGTTGTGCTTGTTGCGTTGGTAAGCGGACCGGAAATGCTGCTGAGTGTCAGCCCAGCCCCATTCACCGTGTGGATGATTCCGGGGTACGTTCCAAGGCCGGATGCAAAGGCCGCATTCTGCGGAGAAGCTGACAGGGTTCCTGTCGAAGTGAGTCCAACGATGGAGGCGAAGTCCAGATCGCGTGAATTTAATGCGTCTGTTGCTTCAACAGTAACTGAAGGGCTCATGGCGTTGCCGTTGAGCGTGCTGGTAGGCTGTTGAACAAACCTGAGTTTTGTGGCTGTGACGGAAATCCGGTTATCATTACCGGCTACTGAACTGGTGGCACCGCCTGCGTTAACCAGTGCAAACCCGGAGTTGCCAGCTTGTGAAGCCGTGGATGTCACGGTAAATGAAAACTGCTGATTGTCAGTTACCGGCGCATTGAAACTCACCCTCACGATGAAGGAAACCGATCCGTTGTCAAGAGCATTGAGTGTAAGGCCGGCGAAGTTAACCACCTGCGCTGAAACAGCCTGCTCTGAACCGGCGAGTTCTAATGTTCCCGTGGCATCGTATAACGCGATGCGGCGGATGGCGGTATAATTTGTCCCAAGGTCAAGTGAAAGATTGGTTAAGATGGTAGGCTGGGTATCTCCGTCCGGTAAGGCTCCGCCGTCACGAATGTCAAACTTGGCCGCGGCCACACTGGTGGGGGAAACGACAATATTTGAGTTTTCCTGTGACAGGTCATAGGGGATGTTGGCAGGATACGGGAAGGCGACGTTGGCAATGATATCCGATGACTTTGAAAGAATTTCGAATGCCGCGCTAGGTACATTGACTAACCCGGAATTCGTGGAAAGAAAAAGGCCAGAAGCATCAACATTGTGCACGAGGCCCGGATAGGTGCCAAGGCCGGCAACAAATGTGGCGTTGACCGGTGCGCCAACCAGGCTGCCGGTAGAGTTCATCCCAACCAGTGACACGAAGTCAAGGTCCCTGTTGTTCAAGGCATCCACCGCCTCGACGGTGGGGGAGGGCGACATGCCTACAGTTACCAGAGTAGTTGTTGGCTGTTGAACAAATTGAAGCCTGGTAGCCAATACCTCCATTTGGTTACGAGGAGAAACCAGTGAGGTTGCCGCTCCGCCAGCATTGGCCAGGGGGAAAGTCGAAGAAACCAACGCGGTTGTTGAGGCGGCGGTGATGGTAAATGACACCTGATTGTTGTCAACCACGGCAGTTTTAAAACTTGCTCGTACCGTAAATGACAACGTGCCATTATCGGGAGCGGTGAGGGAGAGCCCGGGGAAGACGACGGCTGCTGCTGCAACCGGCCCCTGTTCAGTTCCGGCGATTTCAATTGTTCCTGTAGCATCGTAAAGGGCAATTCTCCGGATATAATTGAAGTTAGCGCCCAGGTTGAGGGTCAACGACGATAAAGTGGTTCCGGCGCCGTCTGGGTCTGCTGCACCTCCACCATCCTGGATATCAAATTTGCCAACAACAATGCTAGAACCAGAGTTGGTAATGTCTACGGATTCCTGGTAAGTATCATACGCGATGTTTGTCGGTTCTATGAAGACACCATTTCTGACAATGTTGGATGCATTGGAAGCGGTCACGCTAAACACGGGAGCGCTTGTTGCATTCGTGAGAGTTCCTGAGGTGGTACTCATGGTGAGACCAGCCCCGGTGGCCGTATGAACAATGGTTGAATATGTGCCCAATCCAGCAACGAACGTTGCATTTTGCGCTGCTAACAAGGTACCTGTTGACGTAAGTCCGATAGTGGAAGTGATGTCAAGGTCCCTGGAGTTCAGTGCATCAATCGCCTCGACAGTCACTGCTGTCATCGTATTCAGGAGTAGAACGTTAGAAGGCTGGACAATAAAACTCAGTTTGGATGCTGTCACCACGACACGGTTGTCATTGCCCGCAATGCTTGTAAGAGCCCCTCCTGCATTTCCTGCAGCAAATTGCGAAGAGTTTGCAGCTGGGGTGCTGGCTGCAGTTATAGTAAATAGGAATTGTTGGTTATCCGTTACCGGTGCGTTGAAACTCACCTTCACCGTAAAGACCTTGTTTGTGGGACCGGCATCCAAGGCGTCTAACCCGGTTAGTCCGACAAAGGTCGCAAACCCACCAGCAGGCGCCACTTCAGCAATTTCGGTTGCCCCGTCATACAACGCCACGCGTCTTATGAAGGCTGAGTTCGTAATACTAAAGGTCACCCCGGATAGTTTGGTATCCTTTGAATCTCCATCCGTTGCTCCCCCGCCGTCCCGGATAATGAATTGTCCGATGGCAATCCCGGTGGCATTGGTGATGTTGCCTATCTGGTTATTTGCACTAGAATAGTCAATATTGGTTGGATAGGTAAATGCGGCATCTGCAATGATATCCGATGTATTGGATAATGCAAGGATGTCAAAATTGGAACTCAAGCCAGAGGTTAGTCCACCGAATGTTGCAGTTAATTTCTTGGTTGTATGTACCGCTGTATGAACAATATTTGAATAGGTTCCCACGCCAGCAACAAAGGTGGCAGTCTGAGGGGTAGCACTTAAGGTGCCACCGGAGGTTACATCCACCGCGCTGACAAAATCCAAATCCAAAATATCATTAGGGTCAAGTGCCCTTACGGTTGGGGACGGAGACATGACATCACCAACATAGGCATTGGATGCATCAACCTGGAAGACGAGTTTTGATGCAATCGCATTAATTTTGTTGTTGTTCCCGGTTGTTGAAGAGACTGCACCACCTGCATTTGTTGCGGCAAAAGTAGAATTCGTGGCTTGAGCACTGGTAGTTGCAGAAACCTGGA
Organism: Cyclobacteriaceae bacterium; assembly: GCA_043744235.1. GTDB lineage: Bacteria > Bacteroidota > Bacteroidia > Cytophagales > Cyclobacteriaceae > ELB16-189. The sequence goes on from JAYTVB010000004.1 coordinate 95,487, forward strand.
AACTGAACTGGGCCTTATCAACAACTGCCGTATTAAAACTCACCCTGACGGTAAAAGGCAACGATCCGTTGTCAGGGGCACTGAGGTTCAGCCCTGAAAATACCATTGTCTGCGTGATGGTACCTGTCTCCGTACCTGCAATCTCCGCAGTTCCAGCGGCGTCATAAAGCGCGATTCTCCTGATAAAACCAAAATTACTTCCGAGGTCCAGTGTAAGTTGAGTGAGTACTGTAGGAAGAGGATCCGCGTCCACAGATGCGCCACCATCCCTGATATCGAATTTGGCTACCACCAGGCTGGTGCCGGAGTTTGTGATATCGGCTGCCTCCTGGAATGCTACATAGTTAATGTTCGTGGGGTAGGTGAAACCAGCGTTTGCAATAATGTCAGAACTGGCGGATGGTGCGAGAATATCAAAAGTACTGCTCGAGCCATTTGCAAGGGTCAGGGAATTTGTTGTTGTTAACGTACGACTCGCGGCGGCGGCGGTGTGGGTGATCGCTCCATAAGTCGCAACGCCATTTGTAAATGTGCCAGTTGTTGGTGATCCTGATAAGGTACCGTCAGAAGTAACACCGGCAGTTGTTGTATTGATGTCCGTGTCAACACTGCTTAACGCGTCCATTGCCTGAACAGAGGGGCTTGGTGTCATAACCCCATTCACATAGGTATTGGAAGGTTGTACGAGGAAAGCAAGTCTTGTCGCGGTCACGGCAACTTTATTGTTGTTACCCGTCACGCTGGTAGTGGCTCCTCCGGCAGCCGCTGCCGCAAAGATGGAATTTGCGAGCTGCGCGGTTGCCGCGGAAACTGTAAAGCCATAGTAGGCATTGTCTGTTACTGTAGCCTTAAAGCTTACCCTCACCGTGAAGGAAAGCGAGCTGTTGTCAGTCACCGTACTTAATGATAGGCCAGACCAGGTTACGATTTGTGTACTAACAGCCTGTTCTGTTGTGGCAATTTCAGCTGTTCCAGCTGCATCGTATAGTGCTATTCTCCTGATGAACCCGAAATTACTTCCAAGGTCAAGAGACAAGTTCGTCAGAACGGTTGGGAGAGCATCGGGATCATTACTGCCGCCGCCATCCCGTATATCGAATTTTGCCACAACTAAACTTGTAGCGCTGTTGACGATGTCGCTGTTCTCCTGAAAGGTATTGTATGCAACGTTGGTTGGATAAGTAAAGCCCGCATTCACAATAATATCCGAACTGTTTGAATTTCTTATATCAAATGTATTGCTGGTTGCTCCTGTCAGGACGACGGGGTTGTCAGCAGCAGTGAGGGTGAGTCCAAGTCCAGCAACACTGTGGTTAAGTGTTGAAAACGTAGCAAGTCCGCTGGCTGCAGCAACCTGGACAGGAGATCCGGTTAGTGTGCCTGATGAAGTGATGCGAATGTTGGATGTGATGTTTAAGTCCCGGTTCCCGTTGGCATCTGTCGCTTCAACTGTAACTGCCGACATATTCGCCCCGGGGGCAGTAAGAGAAGGCTGCTGTACAAATAAGAGTTTAGTTGCGACTACATCTACTTTAATATCAGGTGAATTATCACCTGAATTGGAAAGGTCATCTGAAGTGGATCCTCCACCTGACACTGTTGTTTCGTTGTCCCGGATTCTGAATTCAAAGATCTTATTATCCGCTGTGGCTCTCACTGTAGCATCAAATGGATTCAAGAACCAGATTTTCATTGTGTAGGTCTTGGTCGTATTATCTGCTGTATACCCAAGTTGCCCCACGCCAATGGGAATTGAACTAAATGTAATGTTCTGGGTATTGATAACGCCTGCAATTGTATTGGTTCCGTCACTCAGTTGCGCCCCAGCAATAATCTTGGTCCAATCAGCTACGTTATCGTTGGTGTTTGGAGTCACTACGAACCCAGTGATTGTGGTTGGTGTGCTGGAGGCAGCTGGGTTGACAATCGTCCAATCAAAAACATCAACACCAGTCCCCAATGTAGTATTTAACGAAGAAAAATTAGTTGTGCCACTTGTTCCAATGACACCAGGTCCGATTGATGAAGTTCCCTGGCCAAGTACACATTCAATCGATGAAAAAGTAGCGAACAATAAAAGTATGAAGAGTCTTGTCATTCGCTGTGTGTTGTTAAGAAATATCATATTGGGTAACTAATTTTTAGAGTCTACTCATCAAGAATTATCCTATCTGAGAAATTGATTACTCAATCTTCCCGTCCTTATTTGTCTTGGCCAACATCATGATTTCACGGCCACCCTGGATACTGGTACCCAGCACCACAAAGCCTCCGTCGCTGGTCTGGCGAACAGCCACCCCGTTGTCTCTGAAGCGGCTGCCGAAATGACTCCTCCACACCTCATCACCAAAAGCATTGATGTTGATCAGCAGGTAATCGTTGTCCCCTCTTCCGCCTATGGCCAGGGATCCGACGGATGCCAGTATGATCAATCCGCCGCTCTGTGTCGAACTGATGGAATTTCCTTTGTCGTTTTGGGTATCAACCAGTGTCTTGCCGTCGCCCAGCGGGAATGATTTGGTGCTGAGTACGCTGCCGTCTTCTCCGAGCCGTTTAAACAGGATATCAAAGTCAGCCTTGGTTCCATCGGCCTTTTGGTTGGTTGCACCCGTGATGGCGTAGCCAAATCCAAACCGGCAAAAGTCGGTAGCTTCTTCTTCGAAGCCCGGATTCAGGAGGAAGATATCAAAATACGAAGTCAGTGAATTTTGGGCTGTTTTAACAACGCGTATACCCTTGTTGTTGTTTTTGGTTGCAGTCCCGGCCCAAAAGGCGATGTCAGACTGGTCCAGAAATAACCTGTTGGCAAGTGAAGCAACACCCGCTGAATAGTCTTTTCCCCAGGTTACCGACAGATCGTCTTTCTTCATCTCCCCAAGGATCATTTCAGTATCTCCGTTTGCATTAACATCAGTAGAAGCACTCAAAACCAGGTAATTTCCTGCGGCATTGGCCGCTACGGCCTGTCCGGCCACTGAATTTGTGGTGCCGGGTGTAACGGAGTTGGCCTTAATCATATTTCCGCTGGCATCAATTGTCATGACCAGTACTTTAGACGTGAGGTTGCTCTGTATATCCTCACCGGTGATGACGTAACCGCCGTTACTAAGAATTTGCAGTCCCCTGGCCTTGTAATCCGGCTCCGTACCTGCTGTTGTGAAGTCCGGGTACACCTTTGGCCAGCCTGGCATAGGATTCCCAAATTCATCTGTTTTGGTCAGTTTGATTTTATACTTGGCTGCCTGGGCTTCCGAAGCGGTGATTGTCACGGTGCTCAGCAGGATGTAGCCGTCGGAAGTTTGCTCGAATGCGGCAGCCTTGTCGTTGTATCCGCCATAGTAATAGCGGATAAAGGTGCCGGGTTTGCTTTGGTCAGCGCCGCTCTCACTCAGGCATGAGGCAAAAAGCAAGGCAACACAAAAAAATGCTAAAAATCGTTTCATAGGTATCCTGTCACTTAATGAGTTTCTTCGGAGAGAACCTGGGTATGAGTACGCCTACATTGAGCATGATATTGCTCATGCGGTAATCGTTGTAACGGCCCCAATAGTCAAACCCAATTTCCGGGTTGGTCCTGCTGGTGCTGTTGACCACATTGTTCAACCCATACTGGTACCTGACATCGGCGTTGATGTACAGTTCGCCAACTTTGAGTTTTGCACCAACAAGCACGGTAACGGAGTAAACAAATTTATTGTAGGACTCCTTATCATCCACGGCGGGGCCGGTAACGGAATACTTTTGCGCTCCGGTGCCAATGTCCGTGGTGGCCTGGTTTGAAGAACTGAGCAGCATGCTCGCGCCGGGGCCAAGGCCAACGTACAACTGGCGTTTGACCGTACTTTCCAGCTTGTACTGAACAATAGCATTCAGGTCCAGCCAGGATTGCTTGACGGCAAATACGTGGTTGCTGATTGGGCCTGTTCCCAGTACTCCTCCATCAGAAACGCCCAGGTTGTTGTTTTCATAGCCGTAGTTGCGGCTAACCCATCCGATTTCAGGAGCCAGCACCAGCATCTTGTGGATTTTGGGAAAGTCCTTCTCAAACATGAGGGTCATCTGGATATTTCCTGCAAGAGAATAATTCCCCTGGCCTCCTGCCGTACTCCCAACGTTCTGATATTGGGAAGCGGAGGGGAGGGTCACGTTGCCGCCAAACTTGAAGCCGTAGCGGAACAAGGGATCGTGACGGAACTTATTATACAGCACAACAAATTCGGCCGGATCGATGGAAGGATTCACTTCATAAAAGTGGGCCGTCTCAAGCAGTTTCAACATGGACTCATCAGCTTTTTCTGGTTCCTCCAGGTAGATGTAGGCCAGCGTGAGTATACGATAAGCCTCCCGTTTCTCCTCCTTCGTGAAGCCCTTGCCCTCGGCGGCGTTCAAACAGCCGTCAGCGAGGTTGGGCAATTCGTGCAAACGGCCTTGTTCATACGTGGTTTGCATGAGCCTTAGTACCTGCGTACAATTGGCTTTCGTTTGTGAGAAGGCAGTGGACACGCAAGCCACGGAAACCAGCACCAAGACATAGAGTCTATTCATATCGTATCGTTACAATTCGTTACAGTCCTGTTTTCTATTGTTTCTTATTATTCGCAGGGAAATTTTCACACGTTCTTTCATAGGCAAGGTCCTCACCGACATAGGTGTTCCATTCGTCGGCGGTCATGTTCCTTCCCACGTAACCGCATAGCGAATTGGCCATCGTGCTTATTTTGGTTGGCCAAACGTGAATGGTTTCCTTCGACTTTGCATCGGTGTTGTGGACGCCAATCATCAGTTGCTCATCATCCGGTGTAAACGTGGCGCTCCATACCCAATAATCCTGTCCCTGATCTTTCAGTACGATGGGCTGGTCAGCCAGACGGAGCCAATTCCACAACCGCACCGAGTGGTCACGGCTGGTGGTTGCCACAAAGGTGTTGCTATTGTTGAAAATGATCTGCTCAATGTGGGCCTCGTGGCCGGTCAAGACACGGGCTGGCAGATTGGAGTCTTCATAAACGACCCTGACCTGACCTTCCTCATCCCCAAACAGGATCCTGCGGTTATCGGGTGCAAAGGCAACTGCCGTAATGTCGGAAGGGTTCTTGTAAACCACCCTTTCGGCATAACCGTTCTCCACATCCCAAACGTACAATGAGCCCATTGCACCTGCACCAGCCAGCCTCCTGCCGTCTTTGCTCATGGCAATGGTGTGGATCTTCTCTTTGGGCTTGATCACCTCACGGACGGTATTGAAGTCTGTGAACTTTATACTCATCCCTGCCTGATCGCGGACATAGGCGCCTACTTGTTTTTCAGCGTAGATAACAGTCTCCACTCCGGAAAATCCAGATACCTTCTTCGGACTGCTGCCCGGATTCTTCAGGTCATACAATTCGATGTAGTTCTGTGACAGATCACCCGTCGTGGCTCCGCCAGCGACGAGCCAGTTGCCGTCCGGGCTGAGGTCCAGCGCGTAAACCTGGTACGTGTCTCTTGCTCCCATGATTGAATCAGCTTGCCATATTCCGGCCGATTGTCTCCAGCGCAGGATTCGTCCATCGCTTCCGCCCGAATAGATCTCTTTTGACTCCACCCTGGTAACCATGGCTCTTGCCGCACCAAAACTGTGGCCCGCAAGGTTCCTGGTGAGCGGATCGTTGATCTTTTTGTTATCCAGCGCCCGGTACAAACCACCGTAGATGTCATTGTCATACGGGTTGCCTTCGTACTTGTTATTGAACTTGTATGCCTGCTGGGCGAGGAGGGCTTCCTGTTCAGGGTCGCTCTCCAACTCCCGCGACTTCAGTGCCATCGCCTTGCCTTGCGCTATATAGCGGGCCTTGTTGGCCGCGTCACGGGCAATGCGGGCGAGATTTGCCTGTTTGTCGGCCTCATTCCGCTGCTTGATAGCCTCTGCTTCCTGCCGCTTGGCATTTGCCTCAGACTTTTGCGCGGCAGCTTTGGCCAGGTCAGCCTCGACCCTTCTCTTTTCAGCCTCAATCCTAGCGGCTTCAGCTTCAGCCTGTGCTTTTAATGCCGCTTCTTTCTGAATGTTGGCTTCTTTTTCATTCTTAACAGCCAGTAACCTCTGCTCATCAGCAACCGCCCGTTGTTCGATTGCCTCCTTTGCAGATTTCTCTGCTGCGATTCTTGCCCGTGTAGCCGCCGCATTCTGGAAGAATGCATATACCAGGGCTATCAAGGCTACGAGGGCGAGGATACCAAACACCGTAGCGGTGGTCCGTGCCCTTTGCAGCCTTCGCTTTTGTTCAAGTTCCTTGATCCGCTGCTCAGTCTCCCATTCTTTCTTGGAGTACTCGAGGAAGATCATCGTTCGCTCAAAGGCGGGATTGTACCGCTGTCCCCACACGAGGGTAGGGCGGTGCTTCGCCTGCCAGTTGAGTGCCAGCTGCAAATCCGGTGGTCTCCAGAGCCCGGCTTTACCAACCTGGTACTGGGTGGCCGCCTCGGCCAGTCGGAGGTACATCTGAACGGCATCGGCTTCGTCATCCACCCAGTTTTTGAGGCGGACCCAGATGCGCATCAAACTTTCGTGAGAGATATCGATCATCGATTTGGAGCCGAGGATCACACCCTGCGCGGGAGTCACCAGGGACCTTCCTGCTTCACGGAATTTTTCAATTACCGCAATCAGGTCATTTTCAGAGACGTCGGCGATCGACGCAATTTCATTCAGCCGGGTTGGTCGTCGTATACCAAAGTTCTCACCCCGTTTTTCGGTGATGGCCTTGAACAGGATTTCGCATATCCGCTGTTGTTCTTCATCCAATTCATCGTAGGCTTCATTGGCGTGCATCGACAAAGCTTCCTTCATCGTGCCAATGGCTTCGTAATGCTTCAGGTCAAGGGGTTCGTCATCATAGTCCTTGAACCGGCCCCAGTAACTCCAGGTACGCATCAGCGAGTGCTGCAGAATCGGCAACTGATCAGGGTTGTCACCCAGGTCGTTGAGCAATTGTTGTGTGAGGCGGGGGGTGATCTTGGCACCACCGACGGCTACCGGACCTTCAATGGCGCGACGTTTCTGGTCGCGGGTCATCTGCGGAATGAGGTAGTGACTGTCGTTGATCTTGCGTGTCAGTTCAGGGAACTGTGCACAGTCTCCTATAAAGTCGGAACGCATCGTGATGGCCACGTAGATGGGCGCATCTTCGTAGTTCACAGCCTCGGTCAACAGGTTAACGAAACCCAGTGTTTCGTTAATGGAGTTGGGGTCTGTGCTGTCCTTGAAGCGGAACAATTCCTCAAACTGGTCGACCAGGATGAGGTAGTTAATGTCGGCCGACTTGCGTGACTGTTCGATGGCTTCCACCAATCCCAGTGAACTGCTTCGCAACAGGGTGGACACGATCGTGCGCTTGATCTTCTTGTCTTCAGGGTCAGCCTGGTTGTACTCCTTGGTTGAGCCCAGGAGGGACTCCGCCATGTTGTCGATCGGGTTGGCTCCCGGGCGGGTCACAATCACCTCCCAGTTGGGGCTGGAATCGGTGAGGAACCCGCCATACAGGATGGGGAGCACACCGCAATAGATGAATGATGATTTACCGCTTCCAGAGGGTCCGATGACACCCACGAACCGGCTCTTGGACATCTTGAGGAGCACCTCGTCGCTTTGCCCTTCACGGCCGAAGAAGAGGTGACTCTCATCGATCTTGAATGGCCTTAGTCCGGGGAATGGATTGGAGGCGATTACCTGTGACGGTGTGTTGTTTTTTTCGTCTACTAACTGGCTCATAGACATTAGGATTTAAATTCTTGTAAAAACGACTTTAAAGACTCCACTGATTTATTTTTATCGCCACTGATGAGGGTGACATTTTGGTTCTTGTAATTGTCCAGGTTAGCTTCGCTGACGATGGCTTTTCCCTGGATGGGCTTGTTGCGGCCGAAGCCCGGCGCTTTCAGGAGGTCGAGCACTTTCATCCTCACCCACTGGTCATTGACTTTGCCTTTATAAATAATGGCGCCGTCAAAGTTCCTGAGGTTTTCAATGTGCTGCTTGCGCACTTCCATCAGGTCTCCTTCGAAACGGGGGAATACAACCTTGAAGCCATGCTGCTGGATGACATCGACCATCGGCAGCACCTGCTCATGATCAATCTTGTCGTGCACGAGGTAAATGGTTTTGCCGGAAGTGTAGTTGTCTTCTTTCTTGTTCTGTGAACTCAGAAGTTCTTCACGCATGATGTTCTTGAAATCTTCAAGCGGGTTCTGGAGGATCTCAGCACCTTCCTGCGCTTCAATGTCCCTGAAGAGGGAATCGATGAAAGCCTTTTGCTTTTCACTGGCATTCCTGAGGTTGGGGGCAATCCAGATCAGTCTTGAGAATTCTTCCTTGCGCGAGCGCTTGATCACCGTATGTTCCGCAGCCAGTTTATTCTGGATATCAACCACCGATCGGTCGGAGCCTTCAGGAATTTCGCCATAAGCGCTTCCGATCAGGTGGATGGAGAGGTTGCAGTCCTCGAGGTCCTTGCGTACAGACCGCTCGAGTTCTTCCGCCCGTATGGGGAGCATTTGATTTGGTAAAACCACATAGCCATGGCGTTGCAGCTCGCGGCGAATCACGTTGCGCTGGATCGATAAATCATGACCAGTTTCGGCAAGGTAAATGACCCTGCGTTTGAACATGTTCTTGACTTCCGTCTTGGACTGTCCTTTGAGAATGATGAGGGTTTCATGGATATCAAAAACCAGGTCAACCATCTTCATCCAATACTGTTTTTCAGCTTCCAGGCTGAAGAAGTCTGTGTATTCCTTCATCTGCCCGGTTTCACCGTCGATCTGATACATGTCATAGCTCAGCAGTTCGCGCAGGCGGGGAGGCTGTTCCAGCGTGTTGAGCGGTGACTTCAGGACTTTTAACACACGACCGATCTTGGAGTCAGTAGTGGCTTTGTAGTAAGCCTCTACCGTATCGAGGCACCGGCCTGACTGTGCAAACTCTTTCGAGAGGATGGTCACCATCACTGCGGCTTTATCCAATGAAGAGGCGGTGAAATCGTCATATTCTGATTTCAGAACGATGTTTGATTTTTCACCCAGTACCTGGAAAAGCATGAGTTCAAGGAATTTCTTGAACTGCGAAACCCAGCCGATTTCATTCTTCTTGCCGGTCTCGTTGTCCTTTTCAGCGTAGGTAATCAATACGTCTATCTCGTAAGCCATGGCTCTTTATGATGTTTAATAATTAGACCTCAACTCTTTTCGTGTCGCTTTTTGTCACATTCCGTACCAGTCCTTGTACCAGTTCATGGTGTTTGGCCATGACAAAATAGAAATCCGGCAGGTTAATCCTGAAGACCACCGACCGAACCACTGCTTCAGCTTCTGTAATGTAAATAGAAGGACCTTCCTGGAACAGGTCTCCAAAGACCGAGTTCTTCTTCATGGTAGCCACTTCCTTATCTCCTTCCCTCAATTTCACTTCACCGTGGGCGACGATGAGGATGGGGCGGTTTTCATCCGGGTTGTTGAAAACGATCTTGTCGCGTTGTTTCAAATCAACCGGAATAATTTTGTCAGCGAGATCGCTGAGGATTGAACCGGGTATCCCCTGGAAGGCGGGCAGTGCCTTGATGAACATAACCATTTCAATCCCGAGGTAGAATCCGTCCTCCAGACCTTCAAGCAGTTGATTGTTCTCGATTGACGTGTCGAGGAATTTCTTATCACGGAGGGGCAGCCTGTCGGCAATGACCTTGTACTGGCTCTTGTCTTTGTTATAAATTACCCAGGCCGCTGTTTCCTGGAGGAGTTTATCCGGGTTAAACATCTGGCCGATCAATCCTCGGCTGACGCGGAATTCAGGAATGAACGCCGATGAATACACCGCGCACATCTTGGTCCAGCGGTTGTTCAGGTTGAAGTCGCGGTTCAGGATATAGTTCACCACCTGCACCGGGTTGTAATCCTCCCTTGGGAAGTAAACCTGGAGCCGGCTCATTTTCTCCTTTACAGAGATATCGTCAAGCAAAGGGAACAGTTTCGGTTTCAGTTCCTGGTCGACAAACAAGTCCATCAGTTCAAGCGCATAGGCAATGCCGTCCGCTGTTCCTGTCTCCTGGTTCTCGCGAACCAGCTGCATGGATTGCGGATCGTACAGGATGGACATGAGCAGGGATATCTGATCATAGTTGTCGCGCAATTCTTCACGAAGGGCTTCCTTGAGAAATTTGAAGTGGTCGTCCTCCGGCAGCTCTTCCTGGGCGCACAGGTTCCAAAGTGTTTTTCCGATTTCGGTATCGAGCAAGTCCATCACCTGGTTGCGTTCCCGTCCCTTGGCGCTGTAGTTGGTGTAGCGCAGGGAATAGAAGATTTGCTTTACAATCCGCTTATCCGGGTAGTCTGACTTCCTCCACAACAATTGCCAGGCTTCTGCGCCCCCAATGTGTCCCATGATTTGTACAATCTTGAGCATCACCTGGTCTGCCTGGCCTGACTTATAAAAAGCAGCGTCAAGTACGGGGAGGACGTTGGTGCCTGATTCTTTAAGCGCAGCGGTTACCTGGTTGCTGTACAAAGAGGAGGAGAGCATGTCGATCAGCACCGGCCAGGTCTCAGGACGCTTGATCTTGCGGGCTGTGAGGATGGCTTCGTTGCGGACCTTGGGATCGGCATCACGAAGTAATTCGAGGAGGATGAATATCGTACGCTGACTCACCAGTTTCCTGAGCAATTTGGCAGCCAGCAACCGGTCCGCCTGGCGGACGGACTTTCCAAGTTTCATCAACTTGTCAGCTGAGATGGAGAGGAGGTCGCTGTCTTCAGAGGCACCCGCGGCTTCCCTGGCCAGGCCCAGCATTTCTTTATCACCGGCCTGTTGGGCGTCAATGCCAAGTTCATGAATCTTCTCCTGGGCGAATTGTTTCACTTTTCTGAGGTCGCTCTCGGCGAGTCTCATAATGGATGTTTCAAAAAGCGCCGGCTCAAGCTTCTCCATCAGCTTCAGCCCGTAAATAACTTTGTCTTCAGCGGTACTGTTCACTTCCTTTTCAAGAACACTGTTCAGCGTGAACTCGCGCTTGACATGGCCTTCAACCTCTGAGCGGTTTCGCTTGAGTGAATTTTGGAGGGTATCGCGGTAACCGTGATACATTTTATTGGTGACCAGGTACCAGATTCCCAGCAAGGGCAGGGTGAACAGGGTAATGGACAACAGGTTGAATATGTTGAACTGGTTGATGAGCACGATCAGGCCACCACCCACCATGGTTGCAAAAGCGGCGACAATACCTTCCAGTTTGGTCTGGGCATCGAGCTTGATCGACTTTTCAATGGGTACGTAGTAGAACTTGAAAATTGGGGTATCCAGCGCGTCGCGCAGAGAGTTAACCACCAGTTTAGTCATGGCCACCATGATGAAGAAGAAGACGATGGTATCCACGCTGCCGGTCGAGGCATCGTAACCCAGCGTCAATCCGAGTGCCAACGCGCCGACCGTGAAGATGATGAGCAGGAGAGGATTGATGAGCAGTGAAACACGAAGGCCGTAATCCTCCTGGATCTTGTCTGTCACAAAGGTTCCAAACACGAATCCGACAATAACAACCGTTGCCTCAAACAGACTTAAGAACACCGGGAGTGAGTTGCTGTCGAATTGAACGACGGTCAGGTTATAGAACGAATAGTCAATGAATCGGGCGGCAGCGGAGGATACGATGATAAAGGCCGCCAGCATGACAATGTAAGGTGAGCTCAAGAACTTCCAAATTGTAAGCTTCTTGTTTTCCTTTTCATTCAATACACCCACTGCGGCCTCCATGGCGGCGTGAGTCAGGTACTGGTTTGAGAGTATAATAAAGAGAACAAGGAAACCAACGAGACTGAAAAGGCCGATGGTAAACAAGGTTTCTATCGCGACCCCGAAATTGAGCATGATGGGGATAGCGAAGAAAGCACCGAGTTGGGCGACATCCATACCCACGTCCACACTGCCGATAACATGCTTGGCCTGCCGGAGGGTGAACATGCGGTTGAATGATCCCCAAAAAACAAGTTGACTAACGAAAGTGAACGGCAGTACCAGGGCGAATCCTATATAATATAGCGTTCTGGGTTCTACATAAATATCGCCTATCTCCAGGAACAAGGTTGCGAGGCCAATGAGTATCAGGAAGAAAATGGCAAGGAAACGGAAGGGTATCCGTCCAACCAGGATGTTGAACAGGCCTGTCGCAATCAAACCGAGACCACCACCCAGGACGAGGGCCTTTGGGAGATCCAATTTCTCACTCCAGTTGGCAGCATCGCTGAGGAACAAGGACTGGGCTGCAACAGCTACTGTCGCAAGGAACAAACCCATGAAAAAACTCATTGCCAGAAGGAGTGCAACCGGCTTCGTTTCTTCTGGTTCAACGCCTAAAAACTTGGTTAGCCGTTCTCGCATGCAGTTGGCGGTTTAAGTTTAAGAAATGAAATATCTAACAATTCACCGAAAAATCCAATTAACTAACTGATTTCATGGTTCATTATTTAGCTTCTGGTTCATAGTGAGTTAGAACTTTACAGGTAAAAATGGTTGAACCACTTATCGGGTATTTCTATCGGCCGCCTGTATTCATAATACAGACCCCTTGTACAGGGTAGCCGCAAGGGGCAAGGCTATCAATAAGTTACCTGGGAAGAAGCAGGGATGAGTCGCCGTAACTCAGAAACCGGTAGTCGTTATCCAATGCATCCTGGTAAACTGTTTTCCATACAGGACCGATGAAAGCAGCCACCAGCAACAGCAAGGTTGAGCCTGGTTGATGAAAATTGGTAATCAGGCCTTCACATACCCTGAAGCGATAACCGGGGAAAATATAGATCGAGGTTTGTCCCACCAATTGGGTGAGGTTATTGGACTGCATGTAAGTCAGAATCGCCATGAGGGATTCTTCTTTTGAGGGAGAAGGTTTTTCCGGGTGTGCATAAGGCATAAATGACTCAATGATGAAGGGTGCGTGTGGATCCTGCAGCAGCAGGGCCCCAAACCAGTACAGGCTCTCCAATGTTCGCATGGCCGTTGTTCCTACGGCAATGGTCTTTCTCTGGTTCTGAAGGAGGTTTTCTACTGATTTCCTGGATACCAGGACCTGTTCTTCGTGCATGGGATGATCCATCGCGTTGTCCGTCTTAACTGGCATGAACGTTCCGGCACTGACATGAAGGGTCAGGAAGTCGGTATGTACCCCATTGGAGGCCAGCCTGTTAAGGACAGGCTGGGTAAAATGGAGGCCTGCCGTTGGAGCTGCCACGGCGCCCTCAAACCTCGAATAGACTGTTTGATAGCGCTCCAGGTCCAGTTTCTCTGCAGTTCTCTTTAAATATGGTGGTAAAGGCATCATCCCGGCGGCATGAACCACCTCAGCAAAACTGAGTGAAGCAGGAGTCCAGCTGAATTCAACCAATCCTGTCTTCCTTTCGGCCAGCCTGGCTTCCAAAATGATGTTTCCAATGTTCTTCCTGAGGACAAGGGCATCCTGCCAACGCTTCATATTGCCAATGGTGCAGAACCAGGATGTCCTTTCCTGGGCTGTCATAGCCAGCGATAGCAAAGAAGAGGGTTTGGCTGGCTCCAGGATGAACACTTCAATCGTAGCGCCAGTGTCTTTCTCGAACAGGAATCGGGCAGGTATGACCTTTGTGTCATTAAAGAACAAATGATAGGTATTATCCAATAAATCAGGTAGTTGACTAAAAATATTATGACTGATTTTGCCGCCCTGGCATACGAGCAATTTTGACTGATCACGTTCTGGAAGCGGGTATTTGGCAATCCTTTCTTCCGGAAGGTCGTAGGTGAAATCCTTGATTTGGATCGGGGCAGGTTTCATGGGAAACATCAAAAATAGGAGTAGGATTGTAATTGCCGTTGATCGGCCCCATATTCGTGAAGATATGCCCTTCCAAGCCTCATTCACTAAGAAGACCTTCCACTTTTCGTTCCAGGCGAGGACATCGCGGGGGGCTATGAACCACAAGGATTCCTGGTTCCTGAAAGTCTGGGACAAGCAAAATCCGGAGGTAATTGGGATCGGCGAGGCCGGACCCCTGCCGGGGCTGAGTCATGAAAAGCCTGAGGATGTTGAAAGGCAACTTGGCCAATTGGTCGATCTCATTTCAAAGAACCTCGTGGCGGAGGATATTCAGGGGTTGCCTCAGATTCATGAATTCGCCAGGAAGGCTGGTTTGTCGAATTCGGTTCTTTTTGCACTGGAAACGGCACTGCTGGACCTCAAGCATGCGGGCACCAGGACAATATTCCCCAGCGAGTTTCAAAAGGGCAGTCCCATACCCATTAATGGGCTGGTGTGGATGGGTGGGCTGGATTTCATGCTGCAGCAGGTCAGCATCAAACTGGAAGAAGGGTTTACCTGCATCAAGTTGAAGATTGGAAGCATCAATTTTGAGAAGGAACTTGATATTCTTCAGTTTATCCGGCGCAAGTATTTCCGGGATGTCATCAGCATACGGCTTGATGCCAATGGTGCCTTCAAGCCGGAGCAGGCCCTTTACAAGATCACCGATTGTTCGAGGTATGATGTTCACTCCATAGAGCAGCCCCTCAAAGCGGGCTCGCCATACTTGCCGGAACTTGTGAAATTGTCCCCGATACCGGTGGCGCTGGATGAGGAGTTGATCGGTGTTGATAGCCCCTTGGGCAAGATTGAGTTGCTGGAGCGTATCAAGCCTCATTTTATCATCCTGAAGCCCAGCCTGCACGGTGGGCTGGCTGGGGTGGAGGAATGGATTCGCCTGGCGGGCGAGCGAAATATCGGATGGTGGATTACTTCCGCACTGGAAAGCACCATTGGGCTGAATGCGATAGCGCAGTTCGCCTCTAGTTATGATATTACCCTTCCCCAGGGCCTTGGAACAGGGTCGATTTACACAGACAACATACCATCACCCCTGGTGGTTAGGAAAGGCTCCCTGATCTATGATTCCCAAGTAAATTGGGATTTATCCGAAATAAACTAAATAAATTAGCTATTTCTCTTGCATCATTCCCGGATAAGCCATTCATTTGACTAAATATTTTAGTTATGAAGCTAAAGCTTACAAGCAAGCGCCTCTCATCAGGCCGCTTCCAGGTAAATTTTTCGGCCGAGGGTTTTGACCAGCCTTGTTACGGATACATGCTGGCGGATCCTAAGTCAACCGTCACAGACGTTGTTGAAAAGATCAGGCGCCACGTGCATGCCATGCAGAGCAAGGGCGAATACTTTCAGCGCAATCTTTTCTCCCTGCATTCGCGCAATGTACATTCGGGAAGGATCCTGATTTTCGCCAAATAAATGATATGATCAAGCTCAATGAAAATATTCGCTTCCTGCGCAAGTCGCTTTCGCTGACGCAGGACCAGTTCGCGCAGAAACTTGAGATCAAGCGATCATTGGTTGGCGCCTACGAAGAGGGGCGGGCCGAGCCCAGGCTGGAATTGCTGCAAAAGATGGCAGCACTTGCCGGGTTTTCCGTAGATGTGCTCATTGGCAGGGACATCAGCCAGTTGAAGGACTACGAAAAGAAATCGATGCGGAGCAAGGAAGTACTGGTGGTGACGGTTGATGAGAACAACCGGGACAATATTGAATTGGTGCCCCACAAGGCTGCCGCCGGCTACCTGAATGGTTATGCCGATCCTGAATACATCAAGGAACTTCCGCGCTTCAAGCTGCCGATGTTGAGCCAGGGTACTTACCGCGCATTCGAGATCACGGGCGATTCCATGCTGCCCATCCTCCCGGGCACCATCGTCATCGGCGAATGGGTGGAAGACATCCACGACCTGAAGAGCGGGAAATCATATATTCTGGTCACGCAGCGCGAAGGCATCGTCTACAAACGCGTGTTCAATTATCTCCGCGAAAATGGAAAGTTGTTCCTCGTCTCAGACAACCGTCAATACGCTCCATACCAGCTGGATGCCTCCGACGTGGTGGAGGCCTGGAGTGCAAAAGCATACATCAGCGTACAGTTCCCTGACATCAACGCGAAGAATGAAATGTCTGTGGAGCAGTTGGCGGGCGTGGTTCTTGAGTTGCAGCAGGAGCTGCACTCCATGAAGTCGCATAAAAAGTAATCAAGATTTCTTCTTAGCCGAAAACTATCCTGCTCCTTCCTGACGGAAGGGGTGGGGAGTTTTTTTTATGCGGGAATTACCTGCTGCAGGGTTTTCACGCGGTCGATTTTCTGTGTCTCCGTTTCTTTGAACCGGCTTACATAGTGGATGGACCTGGGTATTTCAAATGCGCCAAGTTTTTCGGACATCAACTTCCGGAATTGATCTTCCTGTGTTGAATCCGGCACCGGGCCTTCAACGACCAGTGCCACGCGCTCTCCCAGTTTGGGATCGGGGAGTCCGGTGACGAAGAACCGGCGGTCTATCCTGAGTTGTCCGAAAATGTACTCAATGACCTGTTCAACTTTTTCTGGCTGGACTTTTACCCCGCCGGAATTAATCACTCGGTCAAAACGGCCAAGCCAGCGAAATTTGTTTTTGGCCAGGAGTGCAACGACATCATGGGTGGTGATCCAGTCACCGCTGATGTGAGGAACGTACAGCGAGAGGCATCCGCTTTCATCCGTCCTGATTTCAATGCCAGGAAGCAATTCAAAATAATCCTGCCGGCCGGGTTCGTTCAGTTTTTGAAGCGCCACATGCGTGATGGTCTCCGTCATGCCATACGTGGCATAGATGGAACCCGGATGCTGAATTAATTTCCCGGAGACGTCAGGTGAAAGGGGAGCTCCGCCGATGATGATGGTGCCGACACCGGAAAGCAGTGAGGGATCTTCATCCATCACACGTGAGACCTGGTATGGCACCAGGGCTGCAAAGTCAATCGGTTCATGAATACCTGCCAGCGGATTGGCGGACGGTGTTTTCGCAATCATGTTCATGCCGGTCACCAGGCTTCGGATCACCATCATGGCGCCAGCGATGAAGGCGGGATCCAGGCAAATAAGGGAAGTCTGTCCTGCCTGGAGATGCAGGGCTTTTTCGGAAAGCCGGGCACTGGCCTCGAGCTGAGCCCGGGTGAAGGTTATGGTTTTGGGCGTACCGGTGGAGCCGGAAGTCTGGAAAGTCCATGTGGCGCGACCACTCATCCATTCCTGACACAGCCGCAGGACTTTCAATTCATGCGGACTGCTTTCACCTTCGACTGCACCACGGTTAACTTCGTTGTGTGCCAGCTTGAAATCGCCGACCTTAAGCCACGGCTGAATCATTTCGGTTTTATCCGGGGCTTTACCACCAGCTCATCATACCCATAGGCAGGATCCTTTTCGCGGACAAACTCAACATCTTCCAGATCAGCGATGACCAATTCGAGGGTAGTGTAAACGAGGTTGCCATCCAGCAAATGACCGCCGAAAGTCCGGCCAGTGCTGTCGGACACCGCCATGTGCAGGTGCGCGGATTGAGAAAATGTGCCGGTCAGCGACACGACCTCCACGTGGGCTTGGACCGGTGTGCCTTTATCCTGATTGGCGTAGCGCAAATGAACTACTTCCAGGCTTCCCACAGCGGTAAGCATGTAACCTGCTTTGATGTTGTTTTCTTTGGCAAACGCCAGAATGGACTGCTTAACGTCCTGGTGTGGCGTCAGCCGTAGGGTATAGCATTTGCTCTTGCCTGGAATCACTTGTGACATAGCGTTTGATACCTCAAACAGGAGTAAAATAAGCAAGTATTTCCTCACGTCTACGGAAACTTGGGGAACTTTGAAAAATCGGGATCGCGTTTTTCCATGAAAGCGTTACGGCCTTCTTTGGCCTCTTCGCTGAGGTAGTACAGCAGGGTGGCGTTGCCGGCGAGCTCCTGAATGCCCGCTTGTCCGTCCAGTTCGGCATTGAAAGAGCTTTTAAGCATCCGGAGGGCCATCGGGCTTTTTTTGAGAATCTTCCGGGACCATTCGACGTACGTTGCTTCGAGTTGATCCAGCGGCACCACTTTGTTTACGAGGCCCATGTCTATTGCTTCCTGCGCATTGTATTGATCACAGAGGTACCAGATCTCCCGTGCTTTTTTCTGCCCGACGATACGTGCCAGATAGGAAGCGCCAAAGCCACCGTCAAAACTTCCGACGATTGGACCGGTTTGACCGAAGCGCGCGTTGTCAGCTGCAATAGTCAGGTCGCATACCACATGGAGCACATGACCGCCGCCGATGGCCCATCCGGCTACGGCGGCAATGACGGGTTTTGGAATGGAGCGAATGAGTTTCTGCAGGTCCAGCACGTTCAGTCGGGGAACGGTATCTCCGCCCACATAACCGCCGTGACCGCGAACACTTTGGTCGCCACCACTGCAGAAGGCCTTACCGCCTTCACCGGTGAGAATCACTACGCCAATCGAGGAATCTTCACGGCATACATTCATGGCATCGATCATCTCCTGCACCGTGAGCGGTGTAAAAGCGTTGTGCACCCTGGGGCGGTTGATACTGATCCTGCCTATTCCTTCGAACTGGTGGAACAGGATTTCTTTGTATTCTTTGACCGGTTTCCAGTCGTGCTTAAGCGTCATGGCGTATGTATTTTTTAAAGTCTTCAAATATTTTTTTGTTCGTTTCCTGGCTTGAATCCATTTCCAGAATCCTCGCTTTTTTTCCTGGTTTGAACAGCGCCTTCAAGTTGGCTCGTGAACCCTGGAAATAGGCCAAGCCGAATTCAGCTGCAAGTGAACGGGCGTTTAGTTTCTGCCGGGTAACGAAGAACTCCTGCGATTCGACCAACGCCGAAGGGCCATCGATCAGATTAAAGATTATTCCACCGTGGTTGTTCAGCAGGATAACCAGCAGGTTAGGCACGTCGTAATTATGCCAGAAGGCATTCCGGTCATAGAAGAAGGCCTGATCGCCGGTAATCAGAATATTTGGGATGGATGACGCAAGGGCATGTCCGACGGCTGTGCTTGTACACCCGTCAATGCCGCTTGTTCCCCGGTTGGCCATGACCTTGACATCCTTCTGTTCAGCGAGCAAGCCGATGTGGTTGGCATAGCGGACGGACATGCTGTTGGAGAGATGAAGGTTGCAGCGGGAGGGGAGCGCGTTGATAATTGTTTTTACCAGCTGGAACTCTCCAGGCCGCTTTGTCCTGAAAAATGATTCAATCTTTTTTCGTGTCGTTGCTTCAGCGGATTGCCATGCATCGCAGTAGGACGTCTGCTTCTGCAGTGAAAAAGTTTTCAGCTTTCCGAAAAAGACCAGTGGACTGACCGGTATGACTTTGGTGAGTGACTGGAAAGTATCCGCCGGAATACCTGCTTCCTGCAGGTGCCAGTGTGCTGTGGGCTTGTGCTGTCGCAGAAACAATTTGAGGTTCTTGGAGATCAGGGATTTACCAAACGTGATCAAAAGGTCGGGCTTCAGATTTTCTATTTCACGCGCGGGCAGTGATCCCAGGAAGCTGTCCGTGTGGCTCACCACGAATGGGAGGGAGTGTAGGTTGCACAAGATGTCCCCGGCTACCGGCCAGGGATGAAAGGCATTGAGGGTCTTGCACAGCGCGGCATCGTAGTCCATCTGCCCGGCGACCACCAGGATTTTTTTTGCAGCACTCAATGAGCTTCTGATGCCAGCCCATTCACTGTCAGGCAAAGAGAATTCGGTCCTGGCCTGCTCAATGATGCGGACTGGTTGCCGAACGACCTTTGCGCCCGCGGCTGGATAAAGTGGTTCGCGAAAAGGAGCATTGATGTGCACGGGTCCAGGCTGCCCGGAAGCAGAAAGGTTGATGGCTTCATTAACGATGCGGTTGATATGCCAACCGGCATCAGGATGATCATAGTCAACTGGCAATTCGAAGTACCCCTTGACGTGTTTTCCGTAAAGCTCTCTTTGCCGGATCGTCTGGCCGTCCAGTTGATCGATCCATTCCGGTGGCCGGTCGGCGGTAAAGACCACGAGCGGTACTTGCTGGAAATAGGCTTCGGCCACGGCAGGCGCGAAATTATAGGCTGCTGAACCGGACGTACAGACCAGCACGACAGGCAACTTCGTTTGATTGGCCATGCCGAGGGCAATGAACGCGGCGCTCCGCTCGTCGCTGAAGGTCCGGCTTCGGATTGACTTGTTTCGTGCAAAGGCCAGGGTGAGCGGTGCCGATCTTGAACCCGGGCATAGAACGGCTTGTCGTATGCCTTTTTTGGCACAAAGTTCTGCCAGGCCGCTGAGGATCGTGTGGTTCACTTGCGCAAGGTAAGGAGGCGGTGATTTACTTTCTAATGACGACCCCGAGGGTGTTCATCTTCATCTCTGTCTCATGCCATTCCTTTTCCGGATCCGAATCTGCCAATACCCCCGCTCCGGCATAGAGGGTCGCCGATGACCGGCTGAGTTGCATGCAACGAAGGTTGACATAGAGATGGCTTTCCTGCTCAATGTTCACCGAGCCGAGGTAGCCGCTGTAAAACTCCCGATCATAACCTTCATGTTCTTTGAGGAAGGCAAGGCTGTCACCCAGTGGCATGCCGCAGACTGCGGAAGTGGGATGAAGCAGTTTCAACATGACGGATCCAAGCTGTGGAAAGTTGGTAGCCGCCATGTCGACATCGAATTCAGTCTTCAGGTGGAGGACGTTGCCGGCGATGATGGTTTTTGGACCTTGCTCCTCGTATTCGCGCAGCCTGATTTTCTTAAAACAGCTGATGATGTACCGTTCGACGAGGGCTTGTTCCTGGATGTCTTTTTGTGTCCATGAAATGTACCTCAGGTCAGTGCCTTCTTTATAGGGCTGCGTTCCGGCCAGGGCAACGGTGTGAAAGTGCTGGTCCCGGGTTATGCTCACCAGCATTTCGGGTGTGGCGCCAACCCATGTGCCGGTAGCTGGGCTTGAGAAAACAGAAACCATGGCCCTGGGATACAGCCTGCACAATTGCTCAAAGGCATCCAGCACATCAAATCCTTCCGGCAGATCGACTTGTTTGGTTCGGGATGGAACGATCTTTTCCAGTTTTCCTTTTATTATTTCTTCGCGGCATCGGTTGACCAGCTTCCGGTAATCATCCATGTTGCGGGGTGAAGACTTATGCCCTGAGGGATGATAAGGAGTCACCTGCCTGTCGGAAGCGGGGCCAACGCTTCTTTTGTTCCGGATTGCCTCCAGGCTGCTTCCGTGGGAATGGGTAAGCTTACCTGAATCAAATTCGAGCAGGTTTTCCGCAGGCAGGAAAATCTTCTTGTGCTCCGGGTTGAATGGAGCGAACAGGAACCCGGGTGTAGGTTCTTCCAGGTTGACTTCGGTCCATTGCGTGATCTGCCCGGCGGCCGCGAGGTAAACAGCGGTGGTATTTGGCAGTCTCCAGAGCGCAAAGGAAAAGTCGTTCTCCCTGAACCAGGTTAATGCGTCGAGCAACAATTCATCCATTGAGACGTTGCCGTCCTTGATTCGCTCCATCTACGGTTTATCTTTTGTCTATGACGGCCATGGTGATGCGGCTGATACAAACCAATTCTTTCTGCTCATTCGAAATTTTAATTTCCCATACCTGGGTACGCTGGCCAATGTGTACCGGTCTTGCGATTCCGGTTACAAACCCGGTCCTGACTGCTTTGATATGGTTGGCATTGATTTCCAGCCCCACACATGTTTTGATCGTGTTGTCCAAAGTGCAAAATGCGGCCATGCTCCCCAATGATTCGGCCAGGGCAACTGACGCGCCTCCATGTAACAATCCCAATGGCTGTTGTGTTCTCTTGTCAACGGGCATTCTTGCTTCGAGAAAATCTGCACCGATGGCTGTTACTTCAATGCCCAGGTGCTCGGCCAATGTGTTGCGGGAGAACTGGTTAAGCTGGTCCAGGTTGAGACCGGGGTTGAAGAGGGGTTTCAATGGTGGTTATTTATGTGACGGGACGGCGATTTCTATATATTTGCGGCCGGTCTGCGACGGTCCAGGGTCGGATCAGCACGGCCAAATTAGAAGAATTTTGGGCTCTCAGAAAATATATTTAGTCCGTCATGGACAAACGGATTACAACCTTCAGGGAATTGTTCAGGGCAGTGGCATTGATGCCTCGCTAAACGAAAGGGGGAGAGCCCAGGCAGGCGCGTTTTATGATGCGTATCGGTCAATTCCTTTTGACCGGGTTTACACATCCTCACTTAAGCGCAGCAAGGAATCCGTTCAATCTTTTATACAGGATGGCCGGCCAACAGAGGCCATTAAGGGATTGAATGAGATCAACTGGGGCACCCGGGAGGGACAACGCATTACGCCTGAAGAGGATGCGTATTACCGCTGGCTGCTGGCTCACTGGCAGGAAGGCAACACCTCGGTACCCATTGAGGGAGGGGAGAGCCCTGAGGAGGTGGCGGCGCGCCAAAGACCTTTCCTCGAATTGATCAAAGCCCGCGAAGAAGATAAAACCATCCTGGTCTGCATGCATGGGCGGGCAATGAGAATATTGCTCTGCCAGTTGCTGCATTATCCGCTCCGGTGCATGGATATGTTCGAGCACCACAACCTGGGTTTGTACCTGGTTTATTATACCGGGAATCAGTTCGTTGTTGATTTGTATAACAACACCAATCACCTGGCGGGCCTGAAAAACGAACTGCCGCCAGCGCTCGCAAAGGCTGAAAAAGCAGGCTGATTATTTTTTCAATTGTTCCAGTGCCGATTTAGCGCGGCTGTCGATTCCGTTCTTGTATTCGTAGCGCTTGTAGCTCAGGGCTTGCTCGAAATACTTCCTGGCATTGATAACATCACCCTGGCCCTGGTAGATGTAGCCCATCTGCAAACAGGCATTGGGTGCGAAATACCACGGCTCCTGGCCGGCCATGTCAATGGTCTGCTGGTAAAAAGTTTTCGCTGACGGAAAATCCAGAATCTTATGGGCCAGGCGTCCTTTCCTATAGTGGAATTCTGTATTGTCCTTTGGCTTTGCGACATCCAGGGTAGTGACTGTCTTCAGCATTTCTTTCGCCTCCTTATAATAGCCTCCATCGGTGTAGAACCTGGCTTTGAGGATCTTCGCGTTGGGAAAAGCTCCTTCTTCCAGCATGGCGGCCGCATACTTGTCGGGGTCTGCCGTACTTTTTCCTGTTTTTTTTGCAATCTCAAAATCCTTTTTGGCGTTCTCCATGTTTCCCATAAGGTAGTAGCACAGTGACATCTTGTAATAGGTGTCTTTTCGGTAGCTCTGGCTTTTGTAGCCTTTCAGGAATTTTTGGTAGGCCAGCAGGGCTTGGGGGTAGTCGCCTTTCTCGATCAGGGCTTCGCCGCGCAGGTATTCGATGTAGACCATCGGCAAGCCCTGGGGCTGTTTGTCAAGGGCATGAATCAGTCTGAGTGCCTCTTCGCTCTGGGAATCTTTCATGAGCATGTTGATGCCCAGGTAAAGGAGGAGCCGGCTGTCAGGTTCCTTGACCAATGCTTCCTGAATTCCTTTGGCTGCTTCGTTAAACTGCTGGTTGATGAATCCTTTGATGGTGAAGTACAGCATGGTGGCCTCCTGACTGAGTGAACTTTTGGAAAGCCTCAGGTCGTCGAGTTGTTTTTGCCCGACCTTGACGGACCCTTTCATGCCCAGTAAACTCATGAACCACTGATACTTGTCAGGCACGGAGCCAACCATCACCTGGAGGACGCCGTGGGTTTTCTTGATGGGGATAAAGCCCGGATACTTCTTGATGCATGCCTGGGTAGCAATGTAAGCCTGTCGAATGGCGAGGACGGCGCTGAGTTCCTGGCTGAGGTTCAGCAGGTTGAATCCCCGCTGGAGGCTCAATTCAGCCCGCAGGAAAAGCGTCTCTGCGGATTCCGGCATTTCGGATACTTTGTCGATGCGCGTCTTGAAAACCTCGTTTACCTTTTCGAACCGCTTTTCATCTTCGGTGATGAGGATGTCGACCGTTTCGAGGAAACTCTCCACGTACATTTTGTGGAGTTCATTTACATTTTTTAGTTGCGAAAGTTCGGCATAGGCCTGGTCGGTCTGCAGGTTGAGGATGAGTTTGTAAACCCGTTCCAGCCCTGGTTCAAATTGCCAGGTGTTATCAACAGCAAGACCCTGCCATGAAATCAATAAAAAAAAGCAGACCGTAGCGGCTGCCTTTTTTACCAAATATTTGAACCTGTGATTAACCAACTTTCTTGGTTCTTCTGGCGGGTGCAGCCTTCTTGGGTTTAACCTCCTCCTCCATCGACTCCATGTCAACATCGGCCAGGATGCGGCCAGAGTGCTCATCGATGACGATCTTCTTCTTTTCGCGGATTTCCGCGATCTTTTGGGGAGGGATGATGATGTTGCAACCTTCTGCGGCGCCGCGAACCACCCGAACCACGGCGAGGCCGTTGGACAGGTTAATGCGAAGGCGCTCGTAGTATTTCAGGAATTTATCTTCAATTTTCTTGGCGGCCTTTTCACGGTCGGCCAACAATTTCTTCTCTTCTTCCTGACTTTCTCCGGAGATTTCCTCGAGCTCCTTCTTCTTATTTTCCAGATCCGCGAGTCGTTCGCCGATGAGTGCTTCAATCTTTACAATCTCCCCCTTCTTCTCATCAATTTTCTCTTTCGACTCCTTGATCCGCTTCTCGCATATCTGCACTTCCAGTTCCTGGAGTTCAATCTCCTTGGTGATGGCGTCGAATTCGCGGTTGTTCTTTACGTTCTTCTGTTGTTCATTGTACTTCTTCACCAGGCGCTCGGCCTCTTTGATGCCTTCCTTGTTCTTCTTGATACCATCTTCAACCTCTTTCTGGTCCGCTTCAAATCGGCTCATCCGGGTTTTGTAGCCTTCTATTTCATCCTCCAGGTCCTGAACCTCGTCGGGCAGGTCCCCCCTCAGTTTGCGCAATTGGTCGAGTTTTGTGTCGATTGACTGCAGCTTGACCAGTGCTTCGAGTTTCTGTGTAATTGTCTGATTTTCCATTATTTACAAGTAGCTTATGGGATTCGTAACCGTCTTAGAAAAATTGATCGCAAAAGTAGGGAATTTTTTGCTCAAAACCTCCTGGAAAAGGTCTTTTGTGAACTGTTCACTTTCATAATGACCGATATCGGCAACCAGTATTCTGCCGTCCGCATCAAAGAATTCATGGTATTTGAAGTCGGCCGAGATGTACACATCAGCACCCTGGGAAATGGCCTCTGCCAATAGGAAACTCCCTGCCCCACCACACAATGCCACGGTCCTGACCGGTCTTTGCAGCAGGGGGGTGTGGCGTACCAGGGGCAGGTTCATGTTTGTCTTCAAACGGCGAAGGAAAGTGATTGGTTCCTCCGGCGCCGGCAATTCCCCAATCATCCCGGCACCTACTTCCTGGTTGAAATTCTCAAGTCGGGTGATGTAATGGGCAACCTCTTCATAGGGGTGCGTTGAGTGAAGGGCAGACATCACCATGTTTTCACGGATGGAAGGAAACAGCACTTCGACCCTGGTCTCATCCACCCGTTCGGCCTGCCCAGGCGTTCCTGAAAAAGGTTTTGCTGACCCTGAGGGTTCGAAAGTCCCGGTTCCTTCAACCTGAAAACTGCAATTCTTGTACTGGCCCAACTGGCCGGCACCGGCCTGATACAATCCTTGGAGTACTTTCTCCAGGTGCGTTTTGGGAACGAAAGTCACTAGTTTGGAAAGTGTTCCCTTCCTCGGTGAGAGTATCCTTGTTTTAACCAGGCCGATCTTCGCGGCGATCTTGCTGTTGACGCCGGTGTACACATTATCCAGATTCGTGTGGGCGGCATAGATCGCGATGTTGTTCCGGACGGCGGAGATAATGGTCCGCTCCACGTAGGTCTGTCCGGTGAGCCGCTTCAATCCACTGAAGATGATCGGGTGGTGAGCAATGATCAGGTTGGCCCCGGAGGCTACCGCTTCGGCAACCACGGCCTCCGTGCAATCCAGTGTGACGAGCACGCCCGTGATGTCTGCCTGGGGGTCGCCGGTGAGGAGCCCGCTGTTGTCGTAGGATTCCTGGTAGGCGCGGGGTGCCAGGGATTCCAAAAAAGCGGTAACATCTTTTATCTTTGAACTGGACATGTAGCAGATTTTGATCAAATTTATCGAATTGGGCCAAGAGATGATGAAAATAGTAAAACTCCTGCTGTATCCTTTTGCGGTGCTTTACAATCTCGGCACGCGGTTCAGAAATCACCTGTACAACATAGGACACAAAGCATCCTTCGAATTTGACAGGACAGTCATTGTCGTTGGCAACCTGAATGTTGGTGGTTCAGGTAAGACGCCAATGATTGAATACCTTATTCAATTGTTGAAGGACCGCTATGAGCTCGCTGTGCTGAGCCGCGGCTACAGGCGGGAAACCACGGGCTACAGGCTGGCGGACGAAACAGACACCGCGCACACCATCGGGGATGAGCCCCTTCAGATGTTCAGAAAATTTGGAAAGCAGGTAAAAGTTGTGGTAGGAGAGAACCGGGCCCTGGCGATCCCGCACATCCTCCACGATTTCCCGGAGACGAACGCCATCCTGCTCGACGACGCGTTGCAACATCGAACCGTGAAGCCGCAACTTGCCATCATGGTCACCGAATTCTCAAATCCCTTCTATACGGACTTCGTTCTTCCCCTGGGAAGCCTTCGGGAAGCCAGGGTAGGCGCGGCAAGGGCGGATATGATTGTTGTTACCAAGTGCCCGACGGATCTGCCACAGGAGGATCGTGAACGCATGACCCATTCCATACAGAAATACGCTGGCCCGAAGCCGGTTTTCTTTGCCCGCATCCGGTACAACGGACCTTTTCCTTTCGGCAAGCCCGGCCCGCTCTCCACCAATGCCATCGTGGTAAGCGGAATCGCCATGACCAGGCAGCTGACGGATTTTTGCTCCACAGAGCACCGGATTCTGAAGCACTTTGATTTCCCCGATCACCATGCCTACACCCTGAATGACCTCCTGAGCATTGAGCACTTCTGCAATGTCCAGGTTGAACCATTCGTGATTCTGACAACGGAAAAGGACATGGTAAAGCTCATTGAGCCTGAATTCAGGCCTTTTTTGGAGCGCTGGCCCTGGTTTTATGTCCCCATCCAGCAGGAATTTTTACAGGATGGACTGAAATTTGATAAGCTCATTTCAGGATCCATGGTCAATCCTGCCGTAACTGAATGAGTCAACTATCTTTGCGCGTGCTATCTCCTAAAATACTGGGGCTGATGTTCCTGCTCACGACCTTTGCGTCTGAAGCGCAGCGGAAGAAGGCTGCCCCGCCCACACGCACTGGTTCTTCCATTGTCGATGACTCGACGAAGAATGTATATGGCCCGCAGACCAGCCGCTGGACTACCGAAAAAGACTTGTTTGACAACCGGCCGAATTACCGACCGCTGGACACGGCCGTGAATGACTATGACAAATGGACCCATGTTCAGAAGTATAATAATTTTTACAAGGACCTGGGTAACATGGGCACCTCCCTGGCGCCGATCTTTCCCCACGCGCCCCAGGTAATCGGTGCTACTTCCGGCTTCACCAGTTACGACCTGTACTGGGATTCCGCCGAGCCTCATTACTTCGATACCAAGTCGCCGTATTCACGCATGAAGCTGATCTGGGGTGGCAACGGCCGTGCAATGACACAGATCGAATTTGCCAGGAACATCACCCCGCGCTGGAATTTCGGATTTAACTACCGGCCGATCCTGGTTGACAAGCAGCTGCAACGAAAAGGCAAGGGAGACCAGCAGACCACCAGTCAGTACTATGATTTTTTCACCACGTTCGCGTCAAAGAACAAGAAGTATTTCATGTTGTTTACCTTCAGAAGGTTGCTGCACCGGGTGACGGAAAACGGAGGCGTCGCCTTTTCAGCCGGTGACCCGTACATCAAGTATTTTGATGTGCAGGCAGGCACCAACCTGGTGGCGGCCAAGAGTGAGCTCTTCCGCAGTAATTTCCATGCGCTTCAGCAATACCAATTGTCGGAAGCATTCCAGGTTTATCACATCGCGGACTACACCGAATCATCCAATGCTTTTTCAGACGATACGAAGCAGGAGCCGAAGGACTATTTTGATCACCATGAAAAGGTGACATCCGACACTACGATTTCCGCGGACCGTACAACCTTCTTTACCATGTCGCAGGAAGCGGGCATCAAGGGCAACGCTTCAAAACTTTTTTATAGCGCGTATTACAAGCTCCGGTATTTTAAGTACTCCAATCCTTACTTGAATGGATATCCTTTTCCGGTTAATCCAGTGTCGAATGAGCACTATGTGGGAGGCAGGCTATCCCTGAAGATTGACTCGGTGACTGAATTCACCGGGGCGGCTGAGTACCTGCTGAGCGGCTTTTATCGCGTGGAGGGGAAAATACAAACTCCCTGGATTGAGGGTTCGTTTGTCAACAGCCTGTCCAAGCCGGGCTTCATGCACATGATCTACCGTGGAAGCCATGATTACTGGAACCATTCTTTTGTCGGCACCAACTTTACCCAGGCGCAGGGATTTTTGAAGCTCAACACCCGGTCGGTGCAGCTCTACGGTGGCGTGACCTTTACGATCCTCAGCAATTATGTGTATTTCAAGGATGTAAATCCGACGGACCCGGTTGACAAACAGCGCGTGCTGCCGTATCAGTCTTCGGGCACCCAATCAACCGTGGCGCCCGAAATCAAGGGAAGCTTTCGATTTATGAAACACATGGTATTCAGGCCCCAGGTGATCTACACCAACTTCATAACCAACGATGACGATGCCTTGACCATCCCCAAAGTGTTTATCAATGCGCGGTTGCTTTACGAGAACATGCTCTTCAATAAGCACCTTCAGATGCAGGTGGGCGCGGATTTTCATTGGCAATCCACCTACTATGCGACGGCGTATGACCCTGTTATTCAGCAGTTTTACATCCAAAATACGGCGCCCGGCGCTACATCTCCTGCGGTTGTTGCGAGCCCTTCTTTCCCTGCATTGGACCTGTTTTTCAACGCGAAGATGCGCCGCGGCCGATGGTTTGTGAAGTACAACAACTTCACGCAGGCCTTTACGAAGACGGGGTATCTGCCAACGCCTGGTTATCCGAATACAGGCCCCATGATCGACATCGGTTTTGATTTCTTACTGTTTGATTGATGGAAAAGCATGTGCTGGGTCTGTCGCTGCCCACGGATCCAAGGTGGGTCAACATCGCGGAGAAGAATATCCGGGAAATACTGATCGATCACGCCTACTGCGAACAAAAGGCCGCTTCGTCCTGCATCTCCATGATCATTCAGTTTCCCGAGAAGGAGAAACTGGTCGCGATGATGTCTGTGGTGGTGGCCGAAGAGTGGGACCATTTTCAGCAGGTATTGGAGAAACTGCGGGAGCGGGGTTGGACATTGGAACCGCCACGCAAGGATGAATACGTGGAGAAGGTGAATCAGCTGATCAGGAAGGGAGGCAGCCGTGAGCAGCAGCTCGTGGAGAGGCTGCTCCTCAATGCCTTGATCGAAGCAAGGAGCTGCGAGCGGTTCAGACTCTTGTCACTGGATATAGCTGACAATGACCTCTCAGCTTTTTATCATGAGTTGATGATTTCAGAAGCAGGTCACTACCGGAATTTTCTCAGCCTCGCCAAGGAATACGAAGAAGACGAAGCGGTTGAAAGGCGGTGGAGGGAAATCCTGGCAGGTGAGGGAGAGATCATGAAGGACCTGGAGGTGCGGCCTGACCGGATGCACTGATCAGGTCTTTTGCTTTTTCTTTTTGGCCGCCGGGAACAACACATTGTTCAGGATCAGCCGGAACCCCGGTGAGTTCGGATGCAGGTGCAGGTCGGTTGGCTCTTCGTATACGGTGTGCTGGTAGTCTTCCGGGTCATGACCGCCGTAATACGTCCAGAATCCTTTTCCGAAGACACCATGTAAATACTTGGCCTCATTGATATCGTGGTTTTCACCCATGATCACCACGTCGGATTTGATAAGTTGTTTTTTGAAGCCGGTGGTCTGGCCATAGAAACCCTTAATCACTTTCGTGTGATTTTGGGTCAGCATGGTCGGGATCGGATCCCATTTCGCAGAGAACTCAAACACGTTAAAGTAGTCGTTGTCCTGCCGCAGGCCGCGCTCCGGTGCGTTGTTGTCGATGTCTGAGAATTCGTACGTGTAAGGATCGCGAACGAGGTGAAAGTTGGTGAAGGCGAGCGTGTTGTCGAACACCAGTTTTTCCTGTGCATGCGGATCAGATGCATCGCCGTCGTACATCCTTTCGCAGATGTCTGTGCCTTCCGCTGCCAGCGCGATGTCAAACGAATCGGTGGCGGAGCACATGGCGAACAGGAAACCGCCGCTGGCCACAAACTCCTTGATGTGTTTGGCTACGGCCAGCTTAAGTTGGGATACTTTTGGGAACCCATGCTTCCGTGCCATGTCTTCTGCTTCTTTCTGCTGCTCCAGGTACCACGGCATGTTGGCATAGTTACTATAGAACTTTCCGTACTGGCCGGTGAAGTCCTCATGGTGCAGGTGCAGCCAGTCGTACTTGGTGAGTTCGCCTTTCATGACCTCGTCATCAAAGACAACATCATAAGGGATTTCGGCGTAGGTCAGGACCAGGGTGACAGCGTCGTCCCAGGGTTGTTTCGACTTGGGGGAATACACGGCGATCTTCGGGTATTTCTCCAGTTTCATGATGTCGTAGTTCAGGGCCGGGCTGGCAATCTCGTTCAAAATCTGGTTGGCGTCGGCGTCGGAGATGATTTCGTAGCTGACCCCGCGCACCACCAGTTCGTTCTGGATGGCAGGATGGTATTTGGTCATGAAACTGCCGCCACGGTAGTTCAGCAGCCAGTCGACTTCTGTTTCTTTTTTGAGCACCCAATAGGCAATTCCATACGCTTTCAGGTGGTCGGCCTGCCTGACATCCATGGGAATGAGGATATAGTTGGCCTTTGCTGCCAGTCCTGCGGCTAAAAAGCAAAACAAAAGGAGAATCCGCATCGTTAGAGCCATAGTCAAAGGAACAAATTATTGTCAATAATAATCCTGAGACAAAACGTAAAAGCGGGTATTTTTGTGATTCAAAGCTGATTCTTTTCCTCGAACATGATAGAAAACCTTAAAGAAGGCCTCCGCTCGGTGCAGGCTAATCTGCTCCGGTCGATCCTCACAGCCCTCATCGTGGCCATTGGCATCACGTCCCTGGTGGGCATCCTGACAGCCATTGACGGGATTGAGTACTCGGTCTCCGAGAGCCTTTCCTCCCTGGGAGTCAATACATTTGACATCGGCTCCAAGCGAAACAGGAATGCAAGCCAGCAAGGCATCAAGCAGCGGGTATACAAGCCTTTGCAATTGAATGAAGTGCAGCGTTTTATCGACCTGTACAAATTTCCGGCCAGCGTAAGCCTGTCTGCCGACCTGACGGGCATTGCGGAAGTGAAGCATTTGTCTAAGAAAACCAACCCGAACATCGGCGTAGCCGGTATCAATGAGGAGTACGTTGCTATCAAGGGGCTCAACATCGAGCAAGGCAGGAATTTTTCACCGATAGAAATCCAATACGGTACGAAGGCAGTCATTATTGGAAAGAAAGTACTGGATGCTGTGTTTGAATCGAAGGAGAACCCGATCGGCAGCGAGATATCTTTCAAGGGGACGCAGTTCAGGGTGATCGGCGTGCTGAAGGAAAAAGGTCAATTGGCCGAGGACAATTATGACAACATGGTATTCATTCCAGTCATTGTCGCCAACCAAATGGCATCCGGCCGCGGGCTGGATTACAGCCTCACAGTAGGTGTCAACGACATGTCACAGATGGACCTGGCGATGGGAGAGGCCACCGGGCTCATGCGTTCCCTTCGGCGAGACCAGATCGGCAATCCAAATTCATTTGAGCTGGACAAGAGTGAGACACTCAGTGAGCAATTGGAAGGCATCACGAGTGGTTTGCGCTTCGGTGGCTTTGGTGTTGGATTTATTACATTACTGGGTGCTGCCATTGCATTGATGAACATCATGCTTGTATCCGTGACGGAGCGTACCCGTGAGGTGGGTGTACGCAAGGCGCTGGGCGCGACGCCGATGAGGATTCGCCAGCAGTTTGTCATTGAAGCCATTGTGGTTTGCCTGATCGGCGGAATAGCCGGTGTGATCCTGGGCATCCTGATTGGAAACGTCATTTCCAGGGCCATCGGCATTGATAAATTCGTGCTGCCATGGCTGTGGATGATGGTAGGGATGGGGGTGTGTATTGCGGTAGGACTGTTGTCCGGTTATTACCCGGCCTACAAGGCCTCCAAGCTCGACCCGATTGAATCGCTGCGGTTCGAATAGGGATTCAACAAACAGTTTTTATGCTCGACCGATGAAGCTGGTTAGTTTCATGCGCCTGAGGAATTTTCCCTGCTGCAGAGGGGAATCATTGTCTCCTGCATCAGGATTTAGGTGCTTTTGGACTCAATTGCCACGGCCTTAAGGCCGTGGCAAATTTCTGTTATCCAACAGGGGCTTTAGCCCAAGCGATTATCGCCAATGTCTTGATTGGATTAGCGGAGAGGGAGGGATTCGAACCCTCGATACCCTTGCGAGTATAGCGGTTTTCGAGACCGCCCCGTTCGGCCACTCTGGCACCTCTCCGGAAGGGGCAAAGAAAAGCATTAATTTGCTGCACAACCAATGGGTCGGAAGATGTTGATAATGCAATAATAATATCAATCCGGAGCGATGACCGGAGTTTGAAGCAGTCACTCATTGTGTGGTTGAATGGCAATCCAATAGGCCCTGAATAGAACCCCATGCTGTACGCCAGGTGCTTCATTCAATGTCTGATTCGGATTTTAAATCCGTCCTTCCAAAATGACAGATCTGGAATCGGTCGGGATTGCAAATATTTGTAATCCCGACCGATTTGCCTCTGGTCGGTGTTGTCCGACCTTACCTGTTCAGCCTAAAGGTGCTCTTCATAATGCGTAAGGAAGCGAGTATGGTCAGGGTCTGGACTGGGTATGAAGATGGACGGACTGACTATGGTAAAAGTGCGGTCTGTGCAGGGTGTGAGTAGGGCCAAAGTATGGTGTAGGTATGGTGTAGGTACGGTGTAGCTATGGTGTAACTAGGGCGTAACTACGATGTAATACCGCACAAAGTCCCTATAAGGTCCCTATATTGTCCCTATAAGGTCCCTGTAAGGTCCCTGTAAGGTTGGGCTTCGTATTGATTCTTAAATCTGAGCGATTAAAGAAAATAAGGCGTTTCATAATGAAGATGATGCCCGATTCAAGATAACGAAAAACAGTTCGACATGGCCAAAAAGAATTTAAATTTTTCTTCATCTGAAGACAACGATGATCTGGTGCGGGTGGATAGTCGTGCTTATGGCATGCACTATCCGATAACCCGCGGTACGGTTACGCCTATCGAGCGGGAGTTGCCAATTGCCAACTATGGCGCGGCGTCTGCGACGCGTGCGCAACCGATTTTTGACCGATCCAGCAAATACCCTCATTTCATTTTCGGGGGAATTCCAAAAGACCCTATCAGATGAATTCTATCTCAAGATAACCCTCCCGACCAGCGCTCCACTCAAATGCCGATCAGCGCTCCACCCACCCAGCCGGGGTGAATCACAGCATTATTTCAGCCAATTTCTGACTAATGCAGGCCCTTGATTTCTTACTATTCTGTCGTTTTTGTATGTTGGAAAAAAATTTAGAAAGCATGCGACACTTCGTTCCCAAATTGATCGCCCTGGTTTTGTTCTGGAGCGTCCTTATCCTTTCCTGCAAAAGCAATGATCCTGCGCCACTGGGTGCCCAGAAGAATGCAACACTGCTCGCAGGCGCAGCGGGCAAAGACAAGACATGGAAATTAAGGGAACTGACTTACCAGTTTGGGACCGGTGCCTCACAAACCCAGACATTAATAGGATGCTTTTCAGACAACCTGTATAAGTTCAGCAACAGCGCAGCCCAGAGTTACACGGCGACTGAGGGGGCATCAAAGTGTTATAGTTCCGATGCCATCGAAGGCGGTACATGGTCATTCACACTGGACGGGCTTCGCCTTAACATTGAAGTGGATAATACCCAAACTCCCAATGGTTTGTTTTCACCCGAGCCTACGTATGGAGTGGGTGACACAACGAACATAAAATATTTTTCCCAGCTGGCGATTTATCCCTACAATTTCGGATACACCCCTTTTCCAGCTTTTGTCAAGAAACTGGATGATAATAACCTGATCCTTGAATACAACTACACGTTGGGATCAACCGTATACAAATATACCCTTACGTTTACACCTGCATAGGTGATGGTCAGGTTAATGGTGATCCCTCTGCTGATGAGCCTTAATCTTCAGGCACAAAAGCCTTCTGCTTCCATCAGGTTCCTGGCCCTCGGCGATTCCTACACCATCGGCGAAAGCGTGGCTGAAAATGAACGCTGGCCTGAACAGCTCGCTGAAGTCATGCGCTCAAAAGGTACGAAGGTAGAGAAGCCACGGATCATTGCTGTCACCGGTTGGCGCACGGACCAGTTAAAGAAAGCCATCGCGGATGCTCAACTTAAAAATGAGTACGGGCTGGTATCATTGCTCATTGGCGTGAACAACCAGTATCAGAAGAAAACGGCCGATAGTTATGCTCCGGAGTTCGAAGAGTTGTTGAACATGGCCGTTACATTGGCTGGAGGAAAGAAGGAGAATGTATTTGTCGTATCCATTCCGGATTATGGCTACACACCCTTTGGTAAACCGAGGCAGCCTGAAATAACCGAAGCCATCGACCGGTTCAACCAGGTCAATCAAACCATCACGGAAAAGAAAGGGATCAAGTACATTTCAATCACGGACCTCACACGCCAGGGACTGGATAGGCCGGAGTATGTCGCTGCAGATAACCTGCATCCTTCCGGCAAAATGTATACCCTGTGGACGGCCCGTATCGCGAAGGCCCTCGGATATTGACTACAACAGGGTGATCAGCACCCTGGAAATATTCTCCGCTACAATCTTGTGTCCTTCTGCATTGGGGTGAATCCCGTCAGCCTGGTTCAGCTTTTCAATTCCTCCAACATTTTCAAGAAGGAAGGGTATCAGTACGCATTTATTGCGGGAGGCAACATCCTTGAAGACTTTTTGAAAATCGGTTGAATATTCCTTTCCCATATTCGGCGGAACCAGCATTCCCGCCATTACAATCTGGCATGACGGGTACTTGCCTCTTACTTTGGATAGGATGGCCTGCAGGTTTTTCCGGGTCTGGTCCAGTGGCAGGCCACGCAGGCCGTCGTTGCCGCCCAGTTCCAGGATGAAGATGTCAATGGGCTGCCGGAGTATCCAGTCGATCCGGGACAGACCCCCGGCCGTTGTTTCTCCGCTCAGCCCTGCATTCACCACCTTGACCTTTTTGCCCTTGCCATTCAGTATTTTTTCCGACTGCGCGGGAAAAGCCTCTTCGGGAGAAAGCCCGTATCCGGCCGTCAGGCTGTCGCCGAAAAAAAGGATCACTTTCGGCGAAGCGGGCTGAATTAACAAGGCAGTTACAATAAACAAGAATATCTTGCCGACCATAAGGTATTGGTATTGCGATTAGAGCAATTTTAAGTAATAAACGATTTATTTAACGACCTGTTCAATCCGTATGGCAGAAATTCTTTTGGCGGCTGAAAATCTCACCAAAGCCTATCGCTCCGGCGAAAAGGAACTGGTGGTACTGGACCATGTCTCATTTGAGGTGCACGAAGGTTCCCGGCTGGCCATCATCGGGCCTTCCGGGAGCGGCAAGACAACCCTGCTGGGCCTGTGTGCAGGACTGGACGTCCCCACCTGTGGAACGGTTTCCCTCATGGGGTTCAAACTGAATGCCATGGATGAGGATGACCGGGCTTATTTGCGCAACCAGTTTACCGGGTTTGTGTTTCAGAACTTTCAGCTGCTTTCAACCCTTACGGCCATCGAGAACGTGATGGTGCCGCTGGAATTGAGGGGAGAACGCAATGTCATGCCGCGAGCCAAGACGCTCCTTGACCGGGTTGGCCTTTCGGACAGGCTTCATCATTACCCATCGCAGCTGTCAGGCGGAGAGCAGCAGCGTGTGGCCATCGCCCGCGCCTTCATCACGTCACCCCGGATTTTGTTTGCCGACGAGCCCACGGGCAACCTCGATGAAGAAAACGCCCAGCAAATCATCGACCTGCTGTTTGGACTCAATGGCGAACAGAAGACAACCATCGTACTCGTTACCCATAACCTTGAACTCGCCCAGAAGACGGACCTGATCCTGCAGATGAAAGGCGGGAAAATTGTGGAGGCAAGAAGGATGCCTGTATCATGATCGAGTACTTTATCAAAATCAAGCGGTCCATCAGGCCGGTGTGGAAGGACCGTTGGGTATGGACGATGGCGTGGCGGGACGCGCGCCATAACTTTTCGCGCCTTTTCCTTCTGGTGGCCTCGCTCATTACCGGCATCGCGGCTGTCGTATCGATTGGGTCATTGAATTATTCCCTGCAGGAAGCCCTGGACCTGAATGCCAAAGAACTCCTGGGCGCGGACCTGGTGATCAATAGCAATAAGAAATTTGAAAGGGATTTTGAAAAGGTAATGGACTCCGCCCGGCTGAAGACGGCAGGAGAGGCCGAAATGGCATCCATGGTCATGTTCATGAATACAGGCAAGTCGAGGCTGGTGAAACTGACTGCCTTGCAGGGCGACTTTCCTTTCTATGGAAAAATGGTCACCCAGCCCGACAACGCTTCCCGGCTGATGAAGTCGGGCCGGTATGCCATGCTGGACGAATCACTGGCCCATCAATTTGAAATGAGCTCCGAGGATTCGGTCAAGATCGGCAACACCATGTTCAAGGTGGCCGGTGTGGTGACCAAGATTCCGGGCGGCGGTGCCTTGACTTCCACATTGGCGCCTTCAGTCTACATCGCGATGGACGCCCTTGATTCCACCGGACTGGTTCAGTTCGGCAGCAGGGTCAGTTACCGGATGTTTGTGAAGACAGCAAACAAGGTGGAAACGGAGAAGACCATCAACACCATCAAGCCCATCAGCAAAAAGCTGGGCTATTCCTATGAAACCGTAGAGGGGAGAAAAGAGGGTCTGGGGAGAAGTTTTCGATCAGTCTACCAGTTCTTTTCTTTGCTGGCCTTCATCGCCCTCATCCTCGGCTGCATCGGCGTGGCCAGTTCGGTGCACATCTATGCCAGGGAAAAGCGCGATGAAGTCGCGGTACTGCGGTGCATCGGATCCTCAGGATGGCAGGCATTCAACATCTTTTTTATCCAGGTGTTCTTTCTCGGCCTGCTGGGGAGTATGCTGGGCGCGGGCCTCGGCGTATTGATTCAGAAAATAATACCGCTGGTATTCAGTGATTTTATTCCTGTAGAAATCCCTTTCTCCATTTCATGGGAAGCGGTGCTGGAGGGATTGCTGTTGGGCGCTGTGGTATCCGTGTTGTTCGCGGTGCTCCCTTTGGTAGCCATCCGGTTTGTTCCACCGCTCACCGTACTCCGTGCGGATTACGCGCCCTCCAGGGTCTTTTCCAAAATGCGGTTGACGGCCATCATACTGATTGTCCTTTTTCCCATATTGGCTGCTGCCTACCAGACCAACAACATCGTCACGGGTCTTGCTTTTGCCGCGGGGCTGGCCGTTGCGCTTGGGTCACTGGCACTGGTGGCCATCGGCCTCCTGAAGCTGGTGCGAAAGTTCTTCCCCAAGAACGCACGGTTTGTCTTCCGGCATGCCTTGTCAAATCTCTACCGTCCGAACAACCAGACGCAGGCGCTGATGGTGACTATCGGTCTCGGCGGTTTCATCATTGCCACGCTGAACATCATTCAAAGCAGTCTGTTGGGGCAGGTTGAGTTTACCGGTACAAAAAATCAGTCGAATACCATTCTGTTTGATATCCAGCCGGCCCAGCGGGATGGCGTCGTCAAGCTGATTGAAGAATACAAATTGCCGGTTAACCAGGTAGTGCCGATTGTCACTTGCC
Source organism: Cyclobacteriaceae bacterium (assembly GCA_043744235.1). Taxonomy (GTDB): domain Bacteria; phylum Bacteroidota; class Bacteroidia; order Cytophagales; family Cyclobacteriaceae; genus ELB16-189. The sequence goes on from JAYTVB010000004.1 coordinate 133,392, forward strand.
GGATACAGGCATTGAAAGGGCGCAGTGTGGAGGAATTGGCCAGGGACACGGTTAACAAGATACCAGACTGGGCATTGACGCGGGAATACCGTGTAACGTACCGTGATAGTCTTACCCATTCGGAGAAACTTACAAAAGGAGAGGTGCAGTCATTCCGACGGGGGCAGAAGGATTCAGTGTGGGTAACCATTTCGGAGGGCATGCACGAAACGTTAAGAATGGAAATCGGTGACTCCATGATATTCGATGTCCAGGGGGTTCCGTTGAGGGTCAGGGTCAGCGGCATCCGTAAGGTGGACTGGCCCAAGGATCCTCCCAATTTTCTTTTTGTGTTTCCAAAGGGGGTTATGGAAACCGCTCCTCAAATCTGGGTCGCAGCCACGCGGGTAGGTGAGGTTAACACAGCCAATCGGTTTCAGCGGGAACTGGTTATGAATTATCCCAATGTCTCCCTCATTGATTTGAGGCTGGTCTTGAGCACGGTGGAGGCCTTGTTTGGCAAAATCAGTGTGGTGATCCGGTTTCTGGCGCTGTTCAGCATCGTCACCGGGTTGGTGGTGCTGGCCGGGGCCGTGGTCAACAGCAAGTTTGTGAGGATCCGGGAGAATGTGCTGCTCCGCACCATTGGTGCGAGAACCCGGCAGATCATGCAGATCACGCTCATAGAGTATGCCTACCTGGGGTTGTTCTCTGCCCTGACAGGCATGATCCTGTCATTGGCGGGCGGATGGGCCTTATGCCGCTTCTTCTTCGAGGTGGAACTGGGCGTGGCCTGGGGCGATCTCCTGCTGGTGGGGGTATCGGTTTCGTTGCTGACGGTCCTGATCGGATGGTATAATTCGAGGGAGATCATTTCTACCCCGCCTCTGCAGGTGTTGAGGAAGGAGTAGGCTGGCTACTGGTTGCTGGTTACTGGTGGTGACTCCCCAATGATGGACCGATTACCACTTACCACTTACCTTTTACTGATGAGGTTGGAATCTAAGAAAAACATACGGAAATACAACGGGTCGGTCCTATAGAGATGGCAACCATCTGCAGGACTCTACCACCGATTACCGATTACTGATTACCTCTTACCACCCACCTACACATACCCCACCACCCAATACGCAACATACCCCGTCCATTCCTTGACGAGGGTGTGCCATGATGTGAAGGCCTCCATTTTTGGGATGAAGAGGATATCAAACGTGAACTTCCTGTAATGGCTGAGGAAGTCGGTACTGAACTGGTCCATGGGCCAGCCCACCTTTTCGAAGCACGCTGCTGAGCGGCGCATGTGGTTGGCGGAGGTGACCAGGATGCATTGGGAAGGTGTTGTGATTTCCTGGAGGATTTTCTTCACTTCAACCGCTGACTCATGGGTATTTCTCGATTCGTTTTCAATGGTAATGTCTCCGGGCGGTACCCCCATCAGTTGAAGCAGGGAGGAGAGTTGTGACGCCTCGCGCTCTCCCGTGTCGATGAGTCTGCCGCTGCCGCCGGAGATGAGGATTTTCCGGACAAATCCCATCTTGTACAATTGAAGGGTATGGTTAATTCGATCGGCTGCCGAACCGATGTATACCCGGTCAGTGGGCCCCACTTCAGTCTTCGCCGCGCCGCACAGCAGCACCGCGTATTCATACGTGTGATGGATATCCCGGAATGGAGTTGCCTTCACTTCCCAGGCCCGCATCGCCTCATTCAGGATGAATTCATTGGAAAGGAAGATCAACAGGAACGTGCTGATCACCAGCAGCCGCCGTTTCCAGCGGGCATTTTTGATGAGCCATGATGCCAGCAGGCAGGCGCAGATGATCACCAGTGGTTTGAGGAGATAGCTGAGTGTCTTGGAGAGAAAGAAGAACATGGCTTCTAACGCTTGATCGAGATGTTTTCAAAACCCGTGATGATCTTTCTCAGGACATCGTAATACAACGTGACGTACAGGGTAATCGACATCAGCCAGATCACGGCCAGGTTGAAATACAACGTGTCAATGTTGGCACTCATGAAATGCTTGAAAGGTAGGTAAAACTGCGCATCAAAGTCAATGTAGTGGTCAGGATTCGGCTCCTTGAAAATCGGGTAAATCTTCTGAACAAGTTTACCCTGCGCTTCGATGATCCGCACCGGTTCATCCTGATTTTTCACCAGCATACCCACCGCCTCGTTCTGGTAGCTGTCGGCATAGGTGTCGAAGGCCTGTCTGCTGCCAAGGCTTTCCGACATTTCAGCAATCTTATTTTCCTTGCGGCTGCTGGCCGCCTTGGCGCGGTTCGTGTAGTACTGCTTGAGCACAACAAAGAACTGCCGGGTCTTGGCATAGACCGCTGAGTCATATTGCCCCGATTTCAGCAAGGCCACTTCTAGAAAATGTTGCCTGCCGATGTCGGTCAGTTCGAGTTCGATCTCCTGCTGCAGCAAAGTGAGCTTTGAGGCGACCTCCGCTGGATCAGCTTCCTTGTTCCAGTAGTTCAGGTTCACGAAATCAAGTTTTGACTCCAGCGTGGGGATGTAGTAAATCCTTTTGTAGTCACTTTCGGCCATCGTCTTGTCTAAATCATAGAATTCCTGTTCATAGGGATTGTCCTTGAACTGAGCAACCATGGAAGCTTCAAACGCCCATCGGGATGCCATCATGTCGCCGACGGCCGGCACCGTCTCCGAATTGCCAATGAGCGGGTTAAGCTTGTCAAACTTCACCACCACGCCACTCAGGATGAGCTGGGGGATGAGCAGGATGGGGATCAGGATGTAGATGGTAACGGCTGAATTGAAGGCGGAGGAGATGTTCAGCCCGACCATGTTGGCAAAGCAGGACACGGAGAACAGGATGCCCCAATGGATGAGCAGCATGCCGTTGATTTCCAGGACGTAGCTGGCCACCAGCACAAACAGGAGCGTCTGGACGGCGGAAATGATGAACAGGATGCCCATTTTGGAAATGAGGTATGAGCTCCGGCTGAGTTGCAGCAGGGCTTCCCGCTTAAGAATTTTCTGGTCGCGGATGATCTCTTCGGCACTCACGGTGAGGCCCATAAACAGGGCAACGATAACACTCATGAAGAGGTAGGCGGGCAGGTTTACATTTTTGGCGAATACGTAGCCGACGTGGAAGGCATCTCCTGTGTTGTAGTACCGGGTGATGAAAGCCAGGATGAAGGCCAGTAGGGGCGCTTCCAGCAGGTTGATGGCCAGGTACTGTCGGTTGCTCAGCTTGGACAGCAGGTCCCGCAGGCCAAACAGTTGTATTTGTTTGATCCATCCCGGAAGGAAGAGGGTGGATTGGGCCGGCTCTGTGGAGGGTGAAACCACCGGCGGCTTGATCTTTTCCTTAAAGAAACTATTCCACTGTTCAGGTAATATCTTTCGCTCATTGGTGAAGTTGCCGAACTCATCAATGACTTTGGTTTCAATGATGTTGAAGATTTGCTCGGGGTTCACATTCCCGCATTCGGGGCACTCGCCCTGGTCGCTGTTGACAAGATTGATGTTCTGTTTGAAATAGGTTACCGCATCGACCGGGTTTCCGTAGTAGATCTGGTAGCCGCCGGTGTCCAGGATGACCAGGCGGTCAAACATTTTGAAGATGTCGGAGCTGGGCTGGTGGATAACCGCAAACACCAGTTTGCCTTTCAGGGCCAGTTCTTTGAGGAGGTCAATAATGTTTTCTGAATCACGGGAGGAAAGGCCTGACGTGGGTTCATCCACAAAAAGCACGGCCGGCTCCCTGAGCAGTTCGAGTCCGATGTTCAGCCGCTTGCGTTGACCGCCGCTGATGGTCTTGCGCAGCGGAGACCCAACCTTAAGGTCTTTGGTTTCAAGCAGGCCCAGGTCGTCCAGCGTCTTGTGCACCAGGTTTTTGATCTCAACTTCAGAAAGGTTGTTAAAGCACAATTTGGCGGCAAAATACAGGTTCTGGTAAACCGTGAGGTCTTCAATCAGCAGGTCGTCCTGCGGCACGAAACCGAAAACGCCCTTGACTTTGGCAGGGTTTCGGTGAATGTCAATGCTGTTAATCAGCACCTGGCCGTCCGTTGATTTCTCCGAGCCGTTGAGTACCTGGAGTAAGGTTGATTTGCCCGCCCCGCTGGCCCCCATCAGGGCAATGAGGTTGCCGGATTCTTCGGAGATGTTGACATGGCGCAGTCCAAGCCTGCCATTCTTGAATTGAAAGGAAATGTTCTTGGCCTCAAAGGTGGTGCGTGCTTCCTTGTTTTGCTTTTTGAACCTACTGAGAATTTCACCAAAGTAGACGGGATCCGCGCCTTCCCAGCGGATGCTGCTACCGTGGGCAAGGGGGTTGATGTTGGATGATTTCTGAGGAACGCCGTTGAGGTAAATATCCTCGTGCCCTATATATTTGAAGAAGTAGAGGTCGCTGGCTTCGAGGTAGAGGATGGCTATGGTGCCAGTCAGTTTTTGCCGGTAAATGTGTTTGCAGACCTTCGGCTCGTCTGCGATGGAATCGATGATCAGGATTTTGTCTGAATGGCAGTTATCCCGGTGTTCCCCCATGATGTAATGGGTCATGAGGTCGATGTCGGAGGCGGTCATGTTCAGGTGGGATCCGATCAACTTGGCGTATTGATTCTCCTGTTCAGATATCCGGCCGTCAGCCAGCACCACGCTCATGAGTTCAAGCAGTACGACGGCCTTTTGCTTTTGGGTTACTTCCCGGTTGATCTCTACGCACAATTCCCGTACATTTTTCTCCTGATCCTCCGACAAGTCGCGGGCATAGTCATCAAAGAAACTGATGTTTTCCATGACCGCCTTTCGGCCGAGGTGGTCGTGCAGGAATGCCAGCACGTAATCCCGTTCCTGCTGGGTAACCGTATCTTCTTTTGCAACGATGGCAAAGAGTCGGAGAATTGCCTTCAGTACGGGTTCGCTCATGGTTTAGGGTATTGGAATCTAAATATACAAGTAGGGGCAGGAAACTGAAAGCAAAAAAAAAGGATTGATTCGGTAATCAATCCTTTTTTGCAGGGGGGAAGGTGTTACTTCACGATATCGCCTCTCAGCTTTTCAACTTTCTTGGTGATTTCAACCAGGTATTTGTCAGACAGCACCATGGCACCTTTGTTATTCTTGATCTGCTCGTCGATGTTCAGCGAATTGTAGCTGGTTTCGAGTTCCTTAAAGTCGGCAACAATGCCAGGTATGGGCCCCGTCTGGTCCACAGAGGCCAGCATCTTGGCAACCTCACTGACGGATTTCTTTTGCTTGATGACCAGTGACATTAAAGGCGTGAGAATCAGATTTTTTTGTGATTCGGGAAGTATGGTCTTGTCGTAAGACCTGATAATCCCGGTGGAGATGTACAAGCTCTCCACAAAGCTTCCGGTAACCAGCAGGGCACCTAGTTTCTGGTTGTTGCCTTGCTTGAGGTACTCATCGGTTCTCTTCATGGAATTGTCAAGCAACAGGCAGAGGGAGTCCTTGTTGCCGATGTTCTCTTCAAATTTCTTGAGCATGGCCGGGTCGAATGAACCCGTTACACCCAGTTTGTCGGCGAGGCTTTTGCAGGCATTCAGGTAATCAATGGACTCCTGCGTTTTGCCGTAAGAGCTCAGGTAGCCGATATCAGCTGTAAACACGCCCAGGTTCATGGCAGCCTTGTCGCTCTGGCTTCCATAAGCATCTGCTTTTTTACGGTCGTTGATCAGGCTTTGGTTGTATTCAGCGCCGGTAGCTTCGAGGGTATATGGGATTTCACAGGGAGGGGGGATGTTGTAAGTCAACTGCTTAACTTCGGCTTCCAGCGATTTTGCCGCATTATCAAATTCATCCGATTTTTCGTCTTTCTTGTCCTTGGGGCCGCAAGACACCAGGCTGAGTGAAGCAAGAATCGCGAGGAACAAAACCGTGGGTTTAAATTTCATAAAGGTGTAGTAAAATGGTTAGTAAAAGTCAATTCGTTTTGGTTCGCCAAAGGTAAGACCTGTTTCCATTGGTTGGAACTGGTTTTACGTTTAGGACTCCAATTTTAGCATATTTTTTCATTCCGCAGAACACCCTTGAAACTTTATTTATACCGCGAAAATAAATTACGTAGTATTGCAGCGTTTTTTTGGGCCCTTAGCTCAGATGGTTAGAGCAGCAGACTCATAATCTGCGGGTCGCTGGTTCGATCCCAGCAGGGCCCACAATTTTGGAGCGGACCTGACTCTCCCGGTTGCCATCGGGCGATACGGTTGCGGGAGGTAGATTCAGCGGAACGGACGTCGAAAACTTCCGAGCTTTTTGCCCCGCAATCTGTCGTAATTAGTCTTACTTTTGTTCTGTGCCACCGCGAGACTTCGGGGTGGCACACTTGTTTCCGGAGGCACTCATCTATGGAATTATCCGCCAAGAAAATCCTTATTCACCTGGGTCTCTTCCTGGTCACATTCGTGACCACTACCCTAGCTGGGTCGGAATGGGTGCATGGTAAGTCAGTCCTCGTTCCCGGGTATGGCTGGGCCGACTTTCTCAGTGGCATGTCTTACTCCATACCCTTCCTGCTTATCCTGAGTGCCCACGAATTCGGTCATTACTTTACCGCCATTCATTACCGCGTGCGCACCACGCTGCCCTACTACATCCCGCTCCCTCCGTTTCCTTTCATGTTCGGTACGCTGGGTGCGATCATCCGGCTCAAGAGCCGGGTACCCACCAAGCAACAGAATTTTGATATTGGCGTGGCGGGACCCATAGCAGGATTTGTCGTGGCCCTGGGTGTGCTGTGGTACGGCTTTGCCACCCTTCCGCCACCGGAACATATTTTTCAATTTCACCCGGAGTATGAGCAGTTTGGACTGGGCTATGCAGCGCACGTATATGGCCCTGAGCACTTGAAGGAGGGAACCGTCGATGTTATCCTGGGGAAGAATGTGCTGTTCATGATCTTCGAACGATGGGTGGCTGATCCCGTACGCGTCCCCAACCTGCATGAAATAATTCATTATCCATTCCTGTTTGCTGGCTTCCTGGCGCTGGTATTTACCAGCATCAACCTGCTTCCCATCGGCCAGCTTGACGGGGGCCATGTGGTGTACGGCTTGCTTGGATACCGCGGCCACAAGCTGGTCGCCATGGTGACCTTTATCGGATTTCTATTCTATGCTGGCGTAGGATACCTGACGTATTTCGGCCCGGGCCAGGATCCCCTCTGGCAAATCGGCCTGTACTTTGGATTCCTCTACCTGTGCCTGATGGGTTTGAAGAAGACGTGGCAGGATACACTGATGTATGCCACGGCCATCTTTACCGCACAATTTGTTCTGTCCTGGTTATTCCCATCCCTTCATGGCTATTCCGGATGGCTGTTGTTCATTTACCTGATAAGCCGGTTTGTCGGCATAACCCATCCGCCATCTGAAATAGAGGCGCCGCTCACCGTGGAAAGAGAAATCCTCGGTTGGATTGCCCTGATCATTTTCATGTTGTGTCTTACGCCTGCACCGCTGGAGATGATTGTTGTCACTCCGCCCGCACCATGAGCTTCTCCACATACAGCTTTCCACTGGCGATATAACGCACGATCACGAGGCCGGACACAGGCGATAGAAAGGTGACCGACTGCTCGCTGCCCAAATACTGGATGGACGTTTCAATGTACCTTCCGGTAATATCAGCGACGGTCACGCTTTCAGCATCTCCAGGCAGGTAGCAGATCCGGCTGGCCGGGTTTGGATAAATTGGCTGCCGTCGGATCCCCGGCTCAATGCCTGTTACAATTCCTTCACCTTTTCCGCCGCCAAAGATTGGCCGCACCATCAGGCTTCCCTTGATGGTTGTGTTTTGAATCCATTGTCCGGTAGTGCTGTAGTACAGCTTGCTTCCATTGTCCGTATTCTTGTCCAGGCCTACGGGAAGTGTGACATTGTTCAGCTGTTTCCATCCGAGGTAGAAAGTTCCGCTCAGGACGGCGTATTTGCTCAGGTTGTACCGGACAAAAGTATTTTGCGTTTTTCGGTCAACCACAATGAGTTCCTGCCAGATCGGAGGGGCCGTAGCATCAGAAAGGTCTGTGCGCACCTGAAAGGCAAGCGACTGGCTGGTGTTGTCGCCAAATTCAGGGAAGTAGATATCGACGGCAACCAGCGTATCGGGCTGGGAGGACTTCAGATTGAATTTTATGGCGAGGTAGGATCCGGCCTGGCTGAGCCCTGCCCCATATTCGGCTGTTCCATCATCGTACGCATAATAGTTACGAAGCACATAGCTGGACTGAATGGAATCGTTGTAGCGAAAGTCGATCGGGCTGTACCGCGCGGGATCATAGTCCCCGCCGGGAATGGGAACATTGTCTTTGACAGCCATGTTGTACTTCAGGCTGATGCCAATGGAATCCGCGAGGGGATCAAAGTCAGAAGGGGCCGGAATTTTGTTCAACGTCACATTCAGGTATTGCAAACCGGTCAGCAGTGATCCCGGATCCTGCGCTACATCGAGGATAACGGTCTTGGTGGTGACGACTTTATTGACACGTGTTTTGAAAACGGCTTTGGTCGAATAGTCGAACGGCTGAAGGTTACCGGATTTCAGGTTATACAAGTCCAGGGACGGCTTCTGCAGGTTCGCCGCCGGGTTTTGAAGGAAATGCCTGGCAGGGATGGCATAATAATCAACAAACATCGAGGTCAATGGAGTTGAAACGCTTCGGTCCGGGTAAGACGTATCGCTGAGGGATCGGCTGGTGTTCAGGTAGATATAGTCCACGTTCCAGGTATCGTAAGGTCCTGAAAGCCGTGAGAAGTTCCGCAGCCGGAACTGAAAGGCGTCGTGGTAAAAGCGGTCATCTGCAACTGGAACAATCACCTGGAAGAAGGCGTCCGTGGCCTGACTTTGATCATTGTCAACTGTGTACATGGTTTCCCATGCTCCACTGGAATTCTTGTAGGACAATATCAGCTGGTCACCGGGATCCGGTGATTCACCATTCCCTTTTACCTGGTAATAGAAACTCAGGTATACCGTGCCCCGCAAGGCAGGATCAACGAGGTCCATACGGATCGGCTGCGATACCAGTTTGTCGGCAAAGCCTTTGGCCAAAATGTCATTTACGTTATACGGCTTGCCAATAGAATCAACGCCGTCAAAGGTGACAACGTTCTTTGTCGGAGGCCTGATGGCTGTGCCGTTGTTGAGGTAAACCGACTTGCCGAACTGCCAGAGATTTTCCTGTGGGTAAGTCAGTATGTCGGTGTAGGAGAAGTCATCCCAGAAGGGGAGGTTGACGGGCGAGGTGGCCTGTATGCGGTTGTTGATCGTGGACCGGGCAGGCCCCTGACGGTGGTGGCCGATTGGTACTTCTACAAGCTGTGCGCTGGCAACAGAAAGGTACAGGGAGGCTGCAATGACACCGGCAAGAATTTTCACATTAACGGAGGTTCCTTCCATCTTCATTCCCTTCCTCCTTGATTTCGTAACCTTTTGGTCCGATCCAAAGTTCAACAGGGTCTCCAATGCTGACCGAGTCACCTGCCGCAGGGAATTGTCTAAGAACGTAACTGACGATGCCCGTAGTATCCACCTCGTCCGGTATTTGCACCCCACCGAGGTGTAAACTCAAATTTCCCAGCCGGAGCAGGACATTTTCATAGGGCAGTCCAACGAAGTTGCTCATCAGGAAGTCCTTCGGACCGCCGCCATCGCCCACCACCAGGTCGATAACCGATCCCTTGGAGATGCGTGTGCCAGGTTGGATCACACGACCATTCATTCGCATTTCGATGATCAGGTCCCGGAATGGGCTGTGCTGATAAATGATCCTGCCTCGCTTGAGTTCGTTGGATCTCAGAACCGCCTCGGCATTGGCAAGTGAACCGCTTCCGCTTTCCAGCAGGTTGGGAACAGGCAGCGTGGGGGGTGTGCTGCGGTTGATGGATACATAGATTTTCCTGTTCCTCTTCACCATGTGCCCGACCTTTGGAAATTGCTGCAGCACGGTGAGTGGGGGATTATCGGCAGAGTAGGCGGAGTCGCCGACTTCAAAGCGCAATTGCAAGGGTCTTAGCAGGCTGTCAATGAGGGTGGTGCTTTTCCCGGTAAGGTCAGGCACAGCAACCTCTTCTCCGTGGTTGGTTGTGTTAGGAAGGACGATGTAGAAATAGGTGAGTCCGAGCAACAAAATAATGCCGATGGCGATACCGATGTTTGCCAGCACTGACCGAAGCGTATATTCTGTAAGCAGAAATTTGAGTTTCATGATTGGGCTTCGGCTGGTTTCATGGTTAGAACTTCAGGGAAGAATTAAAATTGTGCTGAACGCGGTTTTCTGTATTAGTCCGCTCCAGGGCAAGGGCAATCAGTTTTGAAATCAGTTCCTGGAAGGAGATACCCCGGTCTTTCCACATCATGGGAAACATGCTTGAATTGGTAAACCCTGGGATGGAGTTGATTTCATTAACAAATACTTCTCCCGATTCTGTCAGGAAGAGGTCCACCCGGGCATAATCAGAACACTTCAGTGCCTGGAATGCCCGAACGGAAAGCTCCCTGATTTTTTCACGGACGTCTTTGGGCAGGTCTGCCGGAACTTTGATCGTCACAGCCTTCCCATCCACATATTTGGCATCAAAGGTGTAAAACTCGTATTCCTTGCTGATAATGATCTCACCGGGCAATGAAGCCTGTGGCGGCGTGTTGCCCAGGATGGCGCACTCAATCTCGCGGCCCTTGACGTACCGTTCGAAGAGCAGTTCATTGTCATAACGGAATGACTCCTCCACGGCGCCGGCAAACTCTTTTTTCGAATTCACTTTCGTGATGCCCACTGAAGAGCCAAGGCTGGCCGACTTCACCATGAAGGGCACACCCAATTTGCTTTTGATGGCCTCAAAGGTGGGCGATGGCTTGTTTTGGTAGCCGTATGGAATGAAGTCAGCTACCGGCAACCCTGCTTCCCTCAGCAAACGCTTGGCGACAATCTTGTTCATGGATAAGGCTGAGCCGAGAACGCCGGTTCCTACCACCGGGATATCCAATGCTTTCAACAGCCCCTGGATGCTGCCATCTTCACCATCGGTGCCGTGCAGCACGGGGAAGACCACATCAACAGATATTTTCTGCGTTCCGGCCATGAAGATTGGTTTCTGCGCATCCAATTGAACGGAAATGGCCTTGCCTTTCCGGATGTTTTTGGTGACGCCGGGCGTCAGGTGCCATTTTCCCTGCTGGGTAATTCCGATGGCTACGGGAGAGAACTTCTTCCGGTCAATAAATTCGAAAATATTCCTGGCCGAATTCACCGACACGCCGTGTTCAACGGAACGTCCGCCATACAGGATTGCTACCTTGATTTTACCCATAGATTATAGTCGATCCAAAGATAGAAAATCCTGCTAATGCGCGATGTATACTTTCGTCGTGCTGAGTTCGTTTCCGATCAGCACCCGGAAGAGGTACAATCCGGTTGACTGGATGCTCAGATCAAAGTAATAGGTCTGGTTGAGGGTCTCCGGCAGGATGTTATCTGCCACGATTTGGCCGGTGATTGAATAGATCTGCAGCCTGACGTCCTGTTTTTCAGGAAGGTTAAACGTCATGGCAATGTCTGATTTCGCATTCATGTTGGAATAATAAAGCTGGTAAGGCACCGACGTGACGGGCGGATTGGGATCATTGCCGGCGAAGATTTCAATATTATCCACGTATATGTTGTTTCCGTGTCCGTTGGTGGCCACAATGGCGATCCTGGTGTTCTTCATTCCGGAGAGGGAGTCAAGGCTAATGTGTTCCCTTTTCCAATCCGCATCGGTAACGGGCACCCAATCCAGGGTTGAACTCGCAACGCTAAATTCACTTCCGGCACGATCGAAGAGAACGATAGGATAGGTTAATCCGCAGTCGGTGGATCCAAGGATCCTGAGCCGGTCATCCGCGGGGATATTCTGGGCATAGCCCAGGTCAAAGAACAGGGTATTGGATGAGTATCGCGTCATGTCCAGCACCGGGCTTACAATCCAGGACTCTTCGTCCAATGTACTGTTGGAATAGGCACGGTAGGAGATCGATTGATTTTTGTTTGTTTCAACAGGCACCCAGGCTTTGGCATTGGCCGCCGGGCTCGCAATGATCCATGGTGTTTGCAACGGATCATCAAAGTTTTGCCGAAGGGGAGAGGTGTCTGTCGTGGCGTCGCGGATGGTGTTGAACGTACGTGAGTTATTGGACGGTTGAGAATCGGGGAGGCCATTCGGTAAATTGATGGCCAGGCTGATGGTGTTTTCTCCTGTCGACAATCCATACTCAGGAAGGGTGAATTGCTTTTGTTCACCGACACCGAGTGAAATATTGTTGAAGTCCTGCGTAACGGTCGGGCCTCCATTGATCGTGGTTGTTGCCTTGAAACTGGTGATGACAGACGTGCTCAGGTTTGTCACCTTGAACCGTATGGCCGGGCTTGGCTTGCAGGCCACGATTCCCGGACTTGTAATTTCAGTCAGGGCCAGGTCATTGATCTCCTGGTCGCTGACCACCACATTGTCGATAAAAAGGTTGTTCCCATAACCATTCTTCACAACAAACGCCAGCTGCCACTTCGGTCCTGGCGTGAGTGAGCTCAGCGATCTGAGTTCTGGTTTTTTCCATTGGGATGCGGTGGTGGGTACAAAGGGATTGAAGGTGCTGTTGCTGGTAGCGAGTGAGGTACCAAAATTATCGTACAGCAGGATAGCCTGCGACAAATCCGTATTGCATCCGGGAAGGGCGTATACTTTAAGTTCGTCATTGAATTCACCCGGGAACACCGCGTAGGCAAGGTCAAACCTGACTTGCGAGGTCAGTGGATTGGATATGCTGAAAGCGGGCGTCACCAGCCAGTCAAGATTGCCTACATTCTCGTAATTGTTAAGATTCATATACATCGCCTTGTTCGATGCGTCGCCGTCCGGGGCCACAATGTTGGCCCACGTGATGCTGTTGTCAGGATTGATGACTTGCCAGTCGGAGGGAAGGCTGTTGAATGGTTCACTGAAAGGAAGCGCAATATTGGCCGGCACGTCGACTTGTACAGTCAAAAGATTATTGGCGGGAAAGCCATCGGTAACCCCATTGGTCTGATTGATTTGATAAGAGACCTGGTGAGCGGAAGAGGGTGAAAAACCAATTGTATTGAATGAGAGCATGGCGGTTTGCACCGGACCCAGGTTGAGGGAGGTGAATGTTTTGGTTTCCTGGGTAACGCCATCAACGGTCAAAACTATTTGAGTTGTGTTAATCGTGTTGTTGCCGTAGTTGCGCACTTCGACTTGAGGAACAAAGGGATTGGTGCACTGGGCGCTGACGGGATTCACAATTTGTTTGATGCCGAGATCATTGGCCACCGGCACCGGGTCTGTTGCACCTGGAGAAACAAGCAGACTGGCCCGCCTCGGGCTGTTCTGAATGATTACGGTCATCCGGTCCACCTGGCCCTGGGTAAAGATGTTCATGCAAATGTCATTTGAATAGTCGAGGTAGTTCTGAAACATCTTGTGTCCGGTGCAGGAATTTTGCGGGTTGCTTGGGCAGCCATTGGTGCTGGAGGATTGTGGCGGCGTATCATCCACGTAATCAGTATTGCAGCTGCTGCCGTCACCCCAGATATGGCGGAGCCCGAAAAAATGACCCACTTCATGGGTGGCGGTGCGGCCTTTGTTGTACTGCGGATCAAGTGCAAAATTTCCTGCTGCGCTCGTGCCGAAGGCTTTGTAATGAATGGCCACGCCGTCGGTAAGCCTGTCCTGCGAGGAGGCTTCCAGTCCGGGCAATTGACTCGAAAGGGGCAGTTGGGCATAGCCGATCAGTGGAGCCGCCAGGTTGGCCACCCAAATGTTAAGGTAGTTTTCTGCTGGCCAGTAATCCAATGCCTTCAGTTCGGCGTTGTCAGCCATGCCCCAGGTGGCTTTAGTGCCCTGCCGGCGGGTGATCCCATTGGATGAAAGCCCTTCAGGATTTTGTTTGGCCAACACAAATTCAATATTGAAGACCCCGGCGAACGGTACAAATTCCGAAGGGGTATTGGTCTGGTCGGCATTGAGTCGTTTGTAGTCGTCGTTGAGTACCTGGATCTGGGACAGGATCTGGGCGTCTGAAATGTTGGTGGCATCACTGGTTCCATTGTGAATAATGTGAACCACGACCGGCACGACATAGGTGCCGGACTGAATGCCTTGTGTCTGGAAACTTCTGAGCCGCTTCTCGTTGATTTTCTTTCGCACCCAATCCTCAAACTGGGCCTCCTTCTGCAGGGTATTTCGATGCAGCAGCATTTCATACTCCACCGTTCCGCATTTGTCCTGCCCCTGGGTGTATCGGGGAAGGATGAGGCCTACCAGCAGAAAAATAATCGTATGAAGGCGGACCATCAGCATTCAGTATCGGCAATTAGAGTCGGTTTCCAGGCTATTGTTTAACGAAGGGATTCGGAATTTCATATTGAATTCCTTGAGCGTGTGGGGAGTAACCTTACAGAGGCGTCAAATTGACCACTTCGACGGACTTGACTTCGGGGACTGACTTGCGTATCGCTTCTTCGACCCCCGCTTTAAATGTCATGGTGGACATGCGGCAGTTCCCGCAATTCCCGAGAAACTCCAGTTTAACAACGGAGTCATTGGTGATTTCAAGCACCCGCACATTTCCGCCGTCCGCTTCCAGGTAAGGACGTATGTTATCCAGGGCAGATTCAATCCGCCGGATGAGTTCCTCATTCCTGAGCTGGGAGTCTACGATCATGCAGTCATTTCAACTTTCCTGGATTGTACAAAGTTAGCATTTCTGATTGCAATCTGGCGGGCCAGTGCTTCCGCAAGGTCGTTGAAGGCTTTTGCTGTGATGCCTTCTTTCATGACGGCAGGCAGGCCGCTGTCGCCGCTTTCGCGGATACTCTGCACAAGCGGTATCTGTCCGAGGAAGGGAACATCATATTTCTCCGCAAGATTCTTGCCGCCGTCTTTGCCGAAGATGTGATACTTGTTGTTGGGGAGTTCGGCCGGAGTGAAGTAAGCCATGTTTTCCACAACGCCCAAAATAGGTACGTTAATCTGTGGCTGCCTGAACATCATCAGTCCTTTGGTAGCATCAGCCAAAGCAACTTTTTGCGGTGTGGTAACAATGACTGCCCCGGTAACAGGAACAGTTTGGACGAGCGTAAGGTGAATGTCGCTGGTGCCGGGTGGCAGATCGATGAATAAATAGTCCAGGTCACCCCAAATCGTATCAGCGATAAATTGCTTCAGTGCTGAACTGGCCATGGGGCCACGCCATACCACTGCGCTTTCCAGTGGTGCCAGGAAGCCGATTGAAATCAGTTTTACACCATACTGTTCCAGGGGCATGATGTACGTCTTGTCGTTGATGGTCTTCACTTCAGGCTGCTCGCGTTCACAGTTGAACATCACTGGAATGGAGGGACCGAATATGTCCGCGTCGATCAATCCAACCTTTGCTCCTGATTGCGCCAGCGCCACGGCCAGGTTGCAGGTGACGGTAGACTTGCCCACACCTCCTTTTCCCGAGGCGATTGCAATAATGTTTTTTACACCCGGAAGCAGCGGCGTATTGTCACGCAGGGTTGTCACAGAAGAGGTCATATTGATCAGGAGCACCGCATCGGGGCCGGCTACTTTGCGAACCGCCTTTTCGCAGTCCTGCCGGATCATCTCCTTCAGCGGGCACGCCGGGGTCGTCAAAACCACGGTAAAACTGATCTGTTTGTCGCTGACAACCACATCCTTGACCATATTGAGGGTCACCAGGTCTTTCTTGAGATCGGGATCCTGAACAGTCGCCAGGGCCTTAATAATGTCTTCTTTGGATACGCTCATTTATTCAATTCTAAACCGCGAATTTAGGCATTAGGCATTAGGGATTAGGCATCTGGATGGATTTTGTAATCAGTTTCCAGCCCAAATTCCCAATAGGCGGGTGACGAAGGCCAAGTGTCTAATAACCAATGCCTATTAGTATGAATAACTATCTTTGAGACCCAATTGTTCGTTTTAGCTACAAATTCAGCCACACCTTGATCAGCCGGGAAACCATCGATGAAGTCAAAAGCCGCCTCGACATCGTCGATGTGGTCAGCGACTTTGTCTCGCTCAAAAAGTCCGGTGCGAATTACAAGGCCCTGAGTCCCTTTTCAAACGAGAAGACGGCTTCATTCTTCGTCGTGCCGGGAAAGGGAATATTCAAAGACTTCAGCAGCGGCAAGGGCGGCGATTCGATCACGTTTGTGATGGAACATGAGGGCATGAGCTACACGGAAGCCATCCGCTTCCTGGCGAAGAAGTACGGCGTGGAGATCAGGGAGAATGTGGTGTCGGAAGAGCTGCGCGAAAAGCAAAGTGAGCGCGAAGGCCTGTACATCCTGATGAACTTCGCCAAGGATTACTACAAGGATAACCTGGTTAACAGGGAGGAAGGGAAAAACATTGGCCTCAGTTATTTCAGGGAGCGGGGTTTCAACGACCGCACCATCCAGAAGTTTGAGCTGGGTTACGCGTTGGAAGGGTGGAACCACCTGAGCGATGAGGCCATCAGCAAGAATTACAGCAAGGAATTGCTGGAGAAGACCGGGCTGGTCGTCAAGAATGAGGAGGGGAAAACCTACGACCGCTTTCGCGGAAGGGTGATTTTCCCGGTCCATAACCTGTCAGGCAAAGTAATCGCGTTCGGCGCCCGCATGATGGGCAAGGATAAGAACCAGCCGAAGTACATCAACTCACCAGAGACGGAGATTTACCACAAGAGCAATGTGCTCTATGGGCTCTCCCTCGCCAAGAATGCAATCCGCCAGAAGGACACCTGCTTCCTCGTGGAAGGGTATACGGATGTGATCTCCATGCACCAGTCGGACGTGGAAAATGTGGTGGCCTCTTCCGGCACGGCCCTGACCGAAGAACAGATCAAACTCATCCGGAGGTTTACGGAAAACGTCACGGTACTTTTCGACGGTGATGCCGCCGGTATCAAGGCTGCCCTCCGGGGCATCGACCTGATCCTGAAGGGCGGACTGAACGTGCGGGTGGTATTGCTCCCCGACGGCGAAGACCCGGACAGCTATTCAAAGAAAGTTGGGACATCGGCCTTTCAAAAGTTCCTGGCAGAAAAAGCCCAGGACTTTATTTCGTTCAAGTCGGGGTTGTATGCGGCCGAGGCAGGCCATGACCCCATCCGGCGTGCGGAATCCATCAAAGAAATCATTGGCAGCATCTCGCTGATACCGGACCCGGTCAAGCGATCGGTTTATATCCAGGAAACGAGCCAGCAATTGAAGATCGGCGAGCCCGTGTTGCTGGCAGAACTCAACAAGCTCATTGTTCAGGAAAGAAGAAAGCGCGACCGGGATGGGCAGCGGGATCAGCCGCCGCCCCAGGATGACATGGCCGGGCTTGCGGAACAGGTGCAGGACTCAACAGCTCCTGAAGCGGCCTCCGTCAATATGGTTTACCTGCAGGAGCGGGAGACGATCAGGCTGCTGCTCAATTATGCTGGCAGTTCGATGAAGGACCAGAAACTCGCTGACTTCCTGCTGGAAGAACTCGATGATGTGGAATTTGCCGACCCGGTATTCCGGGAAGTGTACCATCATTTCCATGAACAACTGAAGAAGGGCGTAGTGCCGAACAGTCAATACCTGATTGAGCACGGCAGCAAGGAAGTGAAGGATCTCGTAACTGGTTTGGTAACATCCAAGTATGAGACCAGTCCGCGCTGGAAGGAAAAACACATCCTGATCCCCCATGAGTCAGATATTCTGGACGACATGGCCCTCACCAATGTGATGCGGCTGAAGTACAGGGTGGTGCAGAAGATGGTGGAGGAGAATCTGGAGCAAATTCTTGATGCGGAACAACGCGGCGACCTGGAAGAACTGGACAGGAAATTGGAGCACCGTGAAGGATTGAAGAAGGCAGAGATGGACCTGGCTTCATTTTTTGGGACCGTCATTGGCAGGTAGGAACAACCGGATAGAGTTTATTGTTTATACCCCGTAGAACAAAGAACATGAGTAACGATTTAAAACTGGATAGTATTGAAAGGGCCATTGAGGACATCAAAAATGGCAAGTTGATCATCGTGGTTGATGATGAGGACCGGGAGAATGAAGGTGATTTTATCTGTGCCGCCGAGTCGATCACACCCGAGATTGTCAACTTCATGGCCAGGGAGGGCAGGGGACTGATTTGCGTACCGCTGTCTGAAGACCGGTGCGAGGAGCTGGGCCTGGATATGATGGTGGGCAAGAATACCGCTGTTTATGAAACTGCTTTCACGGTCTCCGTCGACCTGATTGGCCACGGATGCACGACAGGAATATCGGCCCACGACCGTTTCAAAACGATCAAGGCACTGGCCGATCCGGAGACAAAACCTGAAGAACTGGGCAGGCCGGGACACATCTTCCCGCTGAAGGCAAAAAAGGAAGGCGTACTGCGCCGTTCCGGTCATACGGAAGCGGCCATCGACTTCGCACGACTCGCTGGTTTCCGCCCGGCAGGTGTGCTGGTGGAAATCATGAATGAAGATGGCACCATGGCTAGGTTGCCGGATTTGAAGAAAGTGGCAGACCGCTTTGGCCTGGCGCTGGTATCCATCAAAGACCTGATCGCCTACCGGATGAAGACCGAAAGTCAAATCCGCCGGCGAGTGGATGTTGATCTGCCTACCGAGCATGGAGACTTCAAGCTGGCTGCCTATGAGCAAATCAATACCGGTGAACTCCACCTTGCCTTGATCAAGGGCGAATGGACATTGGATGAGCCGGTACTGGTGCGTGTGCATTCCTCCTGTGTAACCGGCGACATCTTCGGTTCATGCCGGTGCGACTGCGGCACACAGCTTCACGTCGCCCTGGATATGGTAGAGAAGGCAGGGAAGGGTGTTGTGCTGTACATGAAGCAGGAGGGACGAGGGATAGGATTGCTGAACAAGCTGAAAGCCTATAAACTGCAGGAGGAAGGATTGGATACGGTGGAGGCCAACCTCCAGCTCGGATTTGACATGGATAACCGCGATTACGGCATAGGCGCTCAAGTCCTGCATGATTTGGGAATTCGGAAGCTGAAGCTGATCACCAACAACCCAAGGAAGCGCGTGGGGCTGATGGGGTATGGACTGGAAATTGTGGAGAACGTCCCCATTGAGACAACGCCGAACAAACACAATGAGCGGTACCTGAGAACCAAACGGGACAAGATGGGTCATGCCATATTGAAGCACCTATGAGAATTGGTTTTGTTTTGTTCTTCTTATTGGCCGCAGGCGAAGGTTACTCGCAGAAATTTCCGTCTGACTTTTGGCATCAGGGCAAAATTGTCCTTGAGCAGGGTGATACACTGAAGGGTAATGTGAAATACAATATGCAGAATGACCTGCTGCAGTTTGAATCAAATGGCCGCCTGGAATCCTACACAGCCCGGAAAGTTACCTTTTTCGAAATATTCGACCAGACATCAAAGCGTTACAGGCAGTTCTATTCCTTGCCCTACACAACCTCCGGAGCATACAAGGCGCCCATTATTTTTGAGCTGCTTTCGGAGGGAAACATGACCCTGCTGTGCCGGGAAACCGTGGAGGCCAGGACGACTTCAAGTCCTTATTCTTTCTATGGGACGTCATCCCGCCTGGTGCTTGTTTATAAGTTCTTTCTGCTGAAGGAGAATGGCAATATTGAGCCCTTTGCCGGCAAGAAGAACGACTTCATTTACATGACAGGCAACAAGGGTGACCTGGTTGAAAAGTACATGAAGGCGAACAAGCTAAAGATTGAAGACAAGTATCAGTTCGCCCAGGTTGTTGATTACTACAATTCACTATTTAAATAGACATGAGCAAACCCCTGATTTTAGTTACCAATGATGATGGAATTACAGCATCGGGTATACGGTGCCTGATTGACGTCATGAAAGAACTGGGCGAAGTGCTGGTCGTGGCGCCCAACCGCCCCCAGTCGGGCATGGGGCACGCTATTACGGTTGGGGATACCCTGAGGCTGAAGGAGTCACACCTGTTTGAAGGAGTAAAAGCATATGAATGTTCGGGCACACCGGCAGATTGTGTGAAAATGGCCCGTCATTATGTGCTCAAGGACCTGCGCCAGCCAGACGTGGTCGTGAGCGGCATCAACCACGGCAGCAATACTTCCATCAGTGTGTTGTATTCGGGAACGATGTCCGCGGCCATTGAAGCCGCTATTGAGGGAACGCCTTCCATCGGGTTTTCACTTTGTGACTACAGTCATGAAGCGGATTTTTCCCACACGAAAGACTATGTCAGGAAGATTACGCAGCAGGTCATACGAAAGGATATGCCAAAAGGTGTCGCGCTCAACGTAAATTTTCCACCCAAAAGAAACGAATCTTTAAAAGGTATCCGCATCTGCCGCCAGGCCAATGCAAAATGGGTTGAGGACTTTGATGAACGCAGGGACCCCAACGGCCGCAAGTATTTCTGGATGACCGGCAACTTTGTGAACTTCGACAAGGGTGAAGACAACGACGAGTGGGCCATCGCTAATAATTACATTTCTGTTGTTCCGTGCCAGTTTGATCTCACCGCTCACGCAGCGATTCCAGTATTGAATGAGGACTGGGATATTCTGGGCTAACCTGGCCGGCATTCCTACATCGGGTCTACATCAAAGACAATCTTTACACTCCTGAACATTTTGTCTTCCACCGTCCTGTCGGTCAGGGTTTGAAGCGTGTGCTTGATCTGCTGGAGTTTTCCCTGGTTTCTCGGAATCTTGATGAGGATGGAGTTCAGGAATTCATTCCTGATTTTGGATATCATGGGTTCGCCGGGACCCATGATTCGAATTCCAGCCAGTAATTTGCGTGCCTGATCTGCAAATCCCTCTGCGCAGCGCCGGCTGGTGCCCTTGTCGGTGTGCTTGAAAGTAACTTCTATGAGTCTTGCGTACGGTGAATAGTGGTGCAGTTCCCGGTCAGCCAACTGTTCGGTCAGGAAGCCAATGATATCATGCTCCAGAACAAACTTGAACAAGGGATGCTTTGGATTCGACGTCTGGATGATCACCTTCCCCTGTTTTTCGCGCCGGCCCGCCCGGCCGCTCACCTGCACGATCAGTTGAAAGGCCCGCTCATAGGATCGAAAGTCCGGGTAATGCATCATCCGGTCGGCGTCAAAGATTCCCACCAGGCTCACCTTGTCGAAGTCGAGTCCCTTGGTTACCATTTGTGTTCCTACCAGGATGTTGGTTTCACCTTTTTCAAAATCGCCGATGATGGATTCATAGCCGCTCCGGGTGCGGGTGGTGTCGAGGTCCATGCGGCTGACGGAAGCCTCTGGAAAGTGAATCTTGAGTTCTTCTTCCATCTTCTCTGTGCCATAACCCAGCGTGCGGATCCTCTTTGAGGCGCAGGTGGGGCACTGGTTCGGAAGTTCCTCACGGTATCCGCAGTAGTGGCAGATCAGGGCGT
The DNA here is from genome assembly GCA_043744235.1 of Cyclobacteriaceae bacterium. Lineage (GTDB taxonomy): Bacteria > Bacteroidota > Bacteroidia > Cytophagales > Cyclobacteriaceae > ELB16-189. The sequence goes on from JAYTVB010000004.1 coordinate 154,799, forward strand.
GCCTGAACTGGTGGTAGGTGAGGCTAACCGCACAGTTGATGCAGGTTGGAACCCAGGTGCAGTCTTCACACTGCACCAAGGGTGAATGACCCCTGCGGTTTTGAAAAAGAATAACCTGCTCCTGGTTGGCGATTGTATCCTTGATTTCCCGAAGGAGTTTGTTGGAGAATTCTCCCTTAATGGTCTTCTGTTTTCTTTCAGCTGACAGGTCCGCAAAGACGATCTCCGGCAGCTTCGCCTCGCCAAACCGTTCGGTTAGTGAAACGAGAGCAGATTTTCCTGTGATGGCCTGGTAATAACTTTCGCAGGAAGGAGTGGCAGTGCCCAGGAGCACTTTCGCATGGTGTTGTTGCGCCATCACCAGCGCCACATCGCGGGCGTGGTACCGGGGTGCGGGCTCCTGCTGCTTGTAGGAGGAATCGTGCTCTTCATCGACGATGATCAGCCCGAGGTTGTCGAAGGGCAGAAAGATGGCTGAGCGAACGCCGACCACAAACTTGAATTTACCGTTCAGTATACCATTCCATACTTCTACGCGTTCGTTGTCGGAGAACTTGGAATGGTAAACGCCCATGGAGCGACCGAATATTTTCTTCAGCCGCTGCACGATCTGTGAAGTGAGGGCAATCTCCGGGAGGAGGTAGAGCACCTGGGAGCCGCCGTCGAGGGCGCGGCGGATGAGGTCAATGTAGATTTCTGTCTTCCCGCTGCTGGTGATGCCGTGAAGGAGTGCCATGCCCTGGCTTTCAAAGCCCTCCAGGATTTTGTTCCTGGCGTTTTCCTGCTTCTCGCTCAGCAGGAGGGGATGCTGAACGGGGTCACTGTCGAAGCCAAAGCGGGGAACCACGATTTCAAACTCGTCGAGGATTTTGCTCTTCACCAACGTGCTTAGCGATGATTCGGAGATATCGTCTCCGAGCAAGGCCGTCCTCGACATGCCCTGTTCGTTGAGCGCTTCATCGTGAAATACCGGAACTTCCTGCAGGTACTTCAGCAGTACGGCTTCCTGCTTCGGCCTGGAGGCAATGGTCTTGAAAAGCGACTCAAGTGTTCCTTTTTCAAGATATGCTTTGTGCAGCCGAATCCGTCGTTCAGTCTTCGGCTTGAATTTCTCCTTCACTTTTTCAAAGAGAATTATAGCCTCCTTGCTGTTGAGTGATTTGAGAATGCTGTAGATCGACTTCACATCCAGCAGCCTGGCCACATCGGTATAGGTCATAGACTCCTTTGCCAGGTGGTTCAGCAGCATCCGCTCCTTTTCAGAGAAGTCGAACGGACTCTCCTCAAGCTGGAACGCGGGATGCATTTGTACCATGGATTCGCTGGACAGCTTCAGCCCGGACGGCAGGGCGGCGTTCATCACCTCGCCCAGGGTGCACATGTAGTAGGAAGCCATCCACCCGTAGAGCTGGAACTGAAGCGGGGTGATGATCTCGGTTTCGTCCAGGATCTCGAGGAGGTATTTCGCTTCGTATAGTTTGGGAGGCTGATCGTGCAGCCTGGCGATGATGCCCGTGAGCACCTTGCGTTGTCCGAATGGAACGATGGCCCGCTGGCCGGTCTTCACCTGATCATTCCAGGCCGCCGGGACGCGGTATGTGAATAGTTTCGGGATCGGAACCGGCAGCACCAGTTCTGCGAAAAGTGTTCGCCTGTCTCCTTTTTCCTCCGCTGACTCCACGGTGCTAAAAGTAGGAACTTAATGGGGCAGACACAATCACGATTCCGGGACTATGCAACCGCTAATACACCTCGATGTTGCTGATGACCAGGCTTGCCCTGGAGGAAAGGAAGTTGATCCTGACCTTCTCGGTTTCAGTTGGTTCGACCTGCAGAATGCGTTTGTACCCGATTGTCGTAGCGGTTGCCGCTATTTCCCATTGGCCATTCTTCCACACCTCAACATTAAACGCCTTGACCCGCTGGCCCAGGGGTATGTACTCCTGGAGCAGGATGTACTTCACGGTCTTTTTGCCGCCGAGGGTGATTTCGATAGTGGCGGAAGTCACGTCGTCATGGGTGGCCCAATAGGTTTCGTTGTTTCCATCCGTGAGGTTTGAAGCGGCATAGGTTTCGGAATCCCCGCGCGTTGAACTGGCTTTTACGGCTGACTTCAGTGCAAGGCTGGTTCCAAATTCACGGTCCAGCAAAGCCCGAAACCCTTCCAGGGCTTTCACATCATTTTCATGAATCTTTCCGCGCCGGTCCGGCGGTATATTCAGTAAAAGGGTCGAGCCCCTTCCGACGGAAGTCAGGTAAATTTCAAACAACTTCTCCGGTGATTTCACCAGGGAATCCTGTTCGGCATGGTAAAACCATCCGGGTCGTATGGATACATCGGTTTCTGCAGGAATCCATTGGTTGCCGTTTTCTGACCCTTCATTCAAAAGCTTCTCAATACCGCTTTTTCCGGCAAACAAGGTATCACGGTTAATGGTGCACCAGTTGGTCTCACCGGCAATGCCGCTTTCATTACCCACCCACCGCACGCCAGGTCCCGCGTCGCTGAAGAAAATGATATTCGGTTCCATCTGCCTCACAACGTCGAGGGTGGTCGGCCAATCGTAGTACGTGCTGCCGTTGATGCTTCTTTTTTCGCGCTTGCCGCCATAGTAGCCGTCGCCGCCGTTGGCGCCGTCAAACCACATTTCAAAGACAGGACCGTAGGTGGTGAACAGTTCTTTCAGTTGGTTCCTGTAGTATTCCACGTAAGCGGGCGATCCATAGTCTTTATGGTTGCGGTCCCAGGGAGAAAGGTAGACGCCAAATTTCAGGTTGTACTTTTTGCAGGCGTCTGATACTTCCTTGACAATATCACCTTTGCCGTTTCTCCAGGGGCTGCTCTTTACGGAGTGTTCCGTGTAATTGCTGGGCCAAAGGCAAAATCCGTCATGGTGTTTGCAGGTGAGGATGACGCCTTTGAAGCCGGCATTCTTAAAAATGCTGACCCATTGATCAACATCAAGATCAATCGGGTTGAAGACGGCTGGGCTTTCATCTCCATATCCCCATTCCTTTCCGGTGAAAGTATTGGTCGTGAAATGCACGAAGGCATTAATCTCCATGTTGTGCCAAGCCAGCTGGCTTGCGCTCGGCACGGGCAGGAGCGGAGCAGGCGGGACTTCGGGGGAAGTGCAGGCACCAAACAGGACAATGATACAGGCCAGGTATATTTTCATGGGATTACAGGCTAACGACGCAGTTGCTTCAGTGCTTCCTCAACATTTTCGACCGGCAGTTTGCAGGTCTTGTCAAAGCAAACATAAATCACGGTCTTTCCTTCCTTGGGGTCCCTTCCTGTCAGCATGGGCAATTGGCTTTTGGTGGCGGAACCGAGGGTTAGTGTCATGGGAAGATAGCGGGTGTGAAGTTCCTTGCGGATGGGTTCTGCATCCGGACCGGAGATCACGACTTCGGCCAGTCCCTGCGTAATCTCCGCATACACAATCCCCCAGTTGGACATATAGTTGGGTTCATTGGTGATCATGCCGGCAAGCCTTGATGTCATCTTGATGGCCTGCTGCTTCCATGGGTCCCTGTCCAGCAGGATCCCCAGGTGATGAAGATTCCGGGCCATGATTGAGTTGGAGGCGGGGATCACATTGTCAAAAATCTCTTTCTTTCGCGCGATGAGTTGTTCGGCTGACCCTGATGCGAAATGAAAATAACCGTCCGATGGGTCGAAGAAATGGTCCCATGTGTATTGGGTCCAACGCTCCGCCTTTCCCAAATGTTCTTCATTGAATGTTACCTGGTACAGTGAAATGTAGGCCTGAACGAGGTACGCATAGTCCTCGAGAAACCCCTCGGTCTCCGATGCCTTGTTCTTGAACGCGCGCTTCAGCCGGCCGTTGTCAATCAGTCTTGATTCGATGAAGGCAATGTTCCTGAGGGCGAGGTCAAGGAACAGCCTGTCACCGAAGGCCTTGTATGCGTCAATGAGTCCCTGTGCCATCATCGCGTTCCAGCCTGCCAGCACTTTGTCATCCAGGCCAGGCCGGATTCGTTTTTCTCTTTCATGCAGCAAGCGCTGCCTGACTCTGCCAGCCCTGCCGTGGAGTTCGGCTTCGTTTATATTCAAATCAGCCATGAATTCCTGGTCTCGCTCCGTGCGCGTCAGGATGTTTCGGCCATGTTCCCAGTTGCCTTCGCGTTTCGCTCCGAAGTACTCCGGCTGCAGGTCGCCGCACATGTCCTTCAGTTCATCCCATGTCCACGTATAGAATTTCCCCTCCACACCCTCGCTGTCGGCATCGAGCGCAGAGTAGAAGCCTCCTTCAGGATGGGACATCTCACGGGTAAGCCAGGTGACGGTGTCATAAACGACGGTTTTGAAATGTTCGACTTTTGTAACCGAGTACGCTTCCGAGTAAAGGCTGACCAGCTGCGCATTGTCATAGAGCATCTTCTCAAAGTGGGGAGCAAACCATTCCCCATCCACCGAGTAACGGGAGAAGCCTCCGCCCACCTGGTCGTACAATCCACCCATGGTCATCCTGTCCAGGGTGAATCCAACCATGTGAAGCGCATCTTCATTCCTGGTGATGGCGAAGTACCGAAGCAGGGACAGCCAGATGGAAGGCATCACAAACTTTGGCGCCTTCTCCATTCCGCCACGGCGTGAATCAAAGCGCGATGCGATGCGCTGGTACATGCTGTCCAGGCCGACTTTCGTAAATTGTTCGGTTGCAGGATCTTTGGCGAATCGCTGAAGGTCGCTGGTTTGCAGGTGCTCACGAATACCTTCGGCTGATTGGTCGATTTCAGCTCTTCGCTGCTTGAATGCCCTATCAATCTGGATGAGCAGCTGTGCCCAGTTCTGTGGAGGAAAGTAAGTGCCGCCGTAGAACGGTTTCTGATCGGGTGTCAGGAATACATTGAGTGGCCAGCCGCCGTGCTGCTGCATGGCCTGCACGGCTTCCATATAGATCTGGTCAATGTCGGGACGTTCTTCACGGTCAACCTTGATGCAGACAAAGTGCTCGTTCATGATCTGGGCGATATCATCATTCTCAAACGACTCGCGCTCCATCACATGACACCAATGACAGGAGGAATAACCAATGCTCACGAGGATGGGCTTGTTTTCCGCCAGCGCCTTCTGCAAAGCTTCTGTTCCCCACTCATGCCATTGCACCGGGTTGTACGCATGCTGCAGCAGGTAGGGGCTGGTGGCATGGATCAGGCGGTTGGATTCCTTGTGGCCGGGCATCAGGAATTACGGATTAGACTGCTGCATTCGCTGTTCATTATTCGTCCCGATGATTCGAAACTATGAATGATGATTGGGGTTGTTGCCCAATTGCAATTTCATTTGATTGATTTCAGACTGCACGTCGAGGTAGGGCTGCAATGCTTCCAATTGTTTTATTGTCTCTGCGACGAATTTTTTGTAAGAATCGCTTTCAAGCTGGAATGGTTTGTGTGCCATAGCCTTTTGAAGTTCATTCCATCGGCTGATGATGGATAGAGAGTCCTGATCGCCATAGCAGCTGATGAATTTTTGCCAGATGTAATCCGCTGCGGATTCGGTGGGATGAATCAGATCTCGCTCGTAGAAACGGTAGTCGCGCAGGTCGTCCATCATGATTTCAAAGGCTGGAAAATAACTGACCTGCTTATACTTTTCGGACAGTTGATGACAAGCCATGCGCAAGGCTGCTTTGCTCACACTGTTCAACACCAGGGTATCATTAACGTGCCTCACCGGACTGACTGTCAGGATAAATTCAATATGGGGGTTGTTGGATTCGGTTGATTTGTAAGCTGAGTCAAACGATCCGACAATCTCCTCAACACGGGCAAGCCGCCGGTTGAAATCGACCGAGGGCATCTTGTGGCAATTGGCCACGGACTCATGCGTATCGGTGCGCTCATAGACCCAGGCAGTGCCATAGGTCAGCAGCACCACCTTGCACTGCTTCATGTGAAAATGGGCGTCGGTGATATGCGCTTCAATTTGCTTTTGCAGGTCGGTCTTGGATCGGTCTGCCAGGCTGGAGTGAAAGTCGTAATTGTAGTGGATCCCCCGGTTGACCAGGTACGTGTGCTCAGTCGGATAGCCGTGAAAACTGGCATAGCGGAGCAACTTGTGGATGGCAAAAGGGTGGTAGGTGGTGCCAAACGGGTTGACCATGGCGTGGAACTTGTTCCCGGCAAGCCGCTGGCCTATCGACTGGGCGAAGCATGAGCCTAGCGTAAGGATGGAATCCTTCAAACCAAACTTCCAGGGGGAAGGCGGCACCGCGAGTTCTGTCCTGAAGTCCATGGTCTAAAGTTATGGTGATTTTATTCAGAACAATGGAGGGAAAAACTAATTTTACGCAACCCAAATCCTTTTGTATGGTATTAGACCATTCTGTAGAAAAACTTCCTGTCAAAGTCTTCACCACATCCGAGGAGGCATCCGTTTTCGTGGCCCGGGAGATAGCCGCCCTGATCCGTCAGCGGCAGCGGGAAAAGAAGCATTGTGTGCTCGGACTGGCCACGGGTTCTACACCGACCCGCGTGTATGCCGAGCTGGTGAAGATGCATGCCGACGGGTTGAGTTTCAGGAATGTGATCACGTTTAACCTGGATGAGTATTATCCCATGCAGCCGGGTTCCCTTCAGAGCTACGTGCGGTTCATGAGGGAGCATTTATTTGACCACATTGATATACCGGAAAAGAACATCAACATTCCGGACGGTACGCTTCGCAAGGAGAAAGTGGCGGCCTTCTGCAAAGGGTATGAGAAGAAGATTGCCGACCTGGGCGGAATCGATATTCAGATCCTGGGTATCGGGCGCACGGGTCACATTGGGTTTAATGAACCTGGTTCCTCGGAGCGGTCTGCCACGCGCATGATTACCCTGGACCAGGTCACACGCATGGATGCCGCCAGTGATTTCTTCGGTGAGGAAAACGTTCCCAACAAGGCCATTACGATGGGTGTAGGCACCATCCTGAAGTCCAAGCGGACGATCATGATGGCCTGGGGAGAAGGCAAGGGGCCCATCGTACAGAAAGCGGTGGAAGGACCAGTCACCGATCAGATTCCATCCACGTTTTTGCAGAGGCATCCGGATTCTTTGGTGGTCCTGGATGACGCGGCCTCTTCGCAGCTTACCCGGATCAGGACACCCTGGCTCCTGGAGAGCTGCACCTGGGATGACAAACTCACCCGCAGGGCTGTGGTGTGGCTATGCCAGACGTTGAACAAGCCTATACTTAAGCTGACCAACCACGACTATGCGGAGCACGGCATGGGGGACCTGGTTACGGAGCACGGCTCCGCTTATCAGATCAACATAAAAGTCTTTAACCAACTTCAGCATACCATCACCGGTTGGCCGGGTGGCAAGCCAAAGGCGGATGACTCCAACCGTCCCGAGCGGGCCAAACCATTCCCCAAGCGGGTAGTGATATTCAGTCCGCACCCCGATGACGATGTTATTTCAATGGGGGGCACTTTTATCCGCCTCGTTGACCAGGGACACAAGGTGCATGTGGCTTATCAGACCTCCGGCAACATTGCCGTGTTTGATGATGACGCAGTGAGGTTTGCGGATTTCGTCCGGGATTTCAATGAAGCATTCGGGTTGAAAAAATCAGACGGTGAGAAATTCTACAAGAAAATCCTGACGTCCATCCGGGATAAGAAACCGGGGGCGATTGACTCTCCGGAAGTGATGACCATCAAGGGTCTCATCCGCAGAGGTGAAGCGAAGGCAGGATGCCGCTACACCGGCATCCCTGATTCACAGGCTCACTTCCTGGATATGCCGTTTTATGAAACGGGCAAAGTGAAGAAAAAGCCGCTCAGTGAAAAAGATATTCAAATCATCGTTGACCTCCTGGAGGAAGTAAAGCCCCACCAGATTTATGCGGCAGGTGATTTGTCCGACCCGCATGGCACGCACCGTGTTTGCCTGGCGGCGATTTTCAAAGCCCTTGCCCGCCTGAAGAAGAAACCGTGGATGAAGGACTGTTATGTCTGGCTGTACCGCGGTGCCTGGCAGGAGTGGGACATCGACCAGATTGAGATGGCTGTGCCGCTGAGTCCCGATGAATTGATGCGCAAGCGCAAAGCGGTATTCAAGCACCAGTCGCAAAAAGACAGTGCCCTCTTCCCCGGAACTGACCAGCGTGAATTCTGGGTCCGTGCCGAAGACCGCAACCATGCCACCGCCAATGCCTACAATCAGCTGGGCCTGGCGGAGTATGAGGCGATTGAGGCGTTTGTGAGACATTGGGTTTAGGGGCTGGTTGCTGGTTTTACTGATGGGGTTACCTGCAGGGAACCAGCAGCCGGAATCATTTCTTTAAACGACTTTATCGATTCATCACCCTGAACTAAATTCAAGCCTCCATGTCCCTACTGCATCTCGTTTCCTGGAATGTCAACGGCATCCGCGCCATCATGAAGAAGGGCTTCCTGGACAGTGTGAAGGCGATGAAGCCTGATGTGATCTGTTTGCAGGAGACCAAGGCGGCTGAAGAGGAGTCGTTCGAGTCGCTGGACGTGCTGAAGAGCCACCTGGTGTTTGTGAATTCCTCCAAGGCGAGAAAGGGCTATTCCGGTACTGCGATCATTTCGAAAAACGAGCCGATCAGCGTCACCTATGATATCGGGCTGGAGGCATTCGACCAGGAGGGCCGGGTGATTACAGCAGAATTTTTGAACTACTTCCTGGTGACAGTGTATACTCCCAACGCCGGTGATGGCCTCGCGAGACTGGATTACCGCGCCAGCTGGGATGTGGAATTTGCCAACTATGTATCCTGGCTCAGGAAAAGAAAGCCGGTCATCCTTTGCGGAGACTTCAATGTGGCCCACCAGGCGATCGACCTCGCCCGGCCGAAAGAGAACTACAATAAATCAGCGGGCTATACGCAAAAGGAGATTGATGGCTTCAGCGCCTTATTGAACACGGGTGTGACGGACAGCTTTCGTGAGCTCTACCCGAAGGAAGTGAAGTATTCCTATTGGAGTTTTGTCACCAGCGGCCGTGAGAAGAATGTCGGCTGGCGAATCGATCATTTCCTGGTCGACAACCGGATCATGCCGGCTGTGAAAGATGCCTTGATTTACAATGAATACCACGGATCGGACCACTGCCCGGTTGGATTGAAGATCCAGTTCTGACCACACTATTGAATATCTTCCACGTCCGGTATTATTCTATTCGGAAAACCTGATTGCCGGTTTGGATTAGCGACCGTAGTTTCAAAGAATGAATAAGAAATTGATTCTTTCGGATGAGGTCGTTATCAGCAAGATTTACCTGATTCGTGGACAGAAGGTAATGTTGGATAAGGATCTTGCGCTTTTGTACAATGTAATGACAGGAAATCTGAATAAAGCCGTGGGCCGAAACCTGAAGCGGTTTCCTTCTGACTTTATGTTTCAACTCAATCAAAAGGAATACAAAAACTTGCTATTCCAATTTGGAATAGCAAGATGGGGTGGAACAAGGAGTCTGCCCTATGCTTTTACCGAGCAGGGTGTTGCCATGTTGTCGAGTGTATTAAATAGCGAAAGGGCCATCCTGGTAAATATTCACATCATAAGGGTATTTACCAGAATGCGCCAATTGCTTTCTACGCGCAAGGACGTACTATTGAAGCTTGAGAAACTTGAAAGAAAGGTTGGTCAGCAGGACACTGACATAAAATTGATCTTCAGGTATTTGAAAGAGTTATTTACTCCGCCATCACCACCGCTAAGAAAAATCGGCTTCTTACAAAAAGGAAGTTAGTAAGCAGTCCAATTTAACAGGGATATCACCGCTGATTTGCGTGATCAGTGTAATTGGAGTTTATTATAAATCTTGATATTCCAAATTGGAATATCAAGATGGGGTGATTGTTGGAAGATGCTTTGTCATTATTGATTGACCAGTTGGCTATCCAACCCGCTCAATCTTTGCCCCCAGGTTCTTCAACCTTCCCTCAATGTTCTCATAGCCCCTGTCGATCTGCTCAACATTAGAGATTTCACTTTCCCCGGTTGCCGACAAGGCGGCAATGAGTAGGGCTACACCCGCCCGGATATCTGGCGACGACATCTTGATGCCGCGCAAAGGGTATTTTCTGTCCAGCCCCGTAACGGTGGCACGGTGAGGATCGCAGAGTATAATTTGCGCGCCCATGTCAATAAGCTTGTCGACAAAGAACAGGCGGCTCTCAAACATTTTCTGGTGGATAAGAACCGTTCCTTTTGCCTGTGTGGCAACCACCAGCGCGACACTGATGAGGTCAGGGGTAAACCCGGGCCATGGTGAGTCGGCGATGGTGAGGATGGAGCCGTCAATAAAACTTTCTATTTCGATGTGCTCCTGCGCCGGGATGTAAATGTCATCGCCGCGGAACTCAATTTTGATTCCAAGTTTGCGGAAGGTATCCGGTATCATGCCCAGCATGTCGATACGGCAATTTTTGATTGTGATCTCCGACTGCGTCATGGCGGCCAGCCCAATGAAACTTCCGATCTCAATCATGTCAGGGAGGAGCGTGTGCTCTGTCCCCCTGAGCGTTGAAACACCTTCAATGGTCAGCAGGTTTGAACCGATGCCGCTGATCTTCGCGCCCATGCGGTTCAGCATGTGGCAGAGCTGCTGGAGGTAGGGTTCGCACGCCGCGTAGTATATCGTAGTTGTTCCTTTGGCCAGTGTGGCCGCCATCACAATGTTGGCGGTACCCGTCACGGACGCCTCGTCCAGCAACATGTAGCTGCCCTTCAGTTCGGATGCATCGATGTGAAAGAGGCTTCCTTCTGAATCAAAATTGAATTTAGCGCCAAGATTTTGAAATCCGATGAAATGGGTGTCAAGCCTTCGCCTGCCGATCTTGTCGCCGCCCGGCTTTGGAATGCTGGCTTTGCCGTAGCGTGCCAGGATAGGACCCAGCAGCATGACTGATCCCCTCAGGGAGGCGGCCTTCTTCCGGTATGATTCTGTTTCCAGGTGTTTGGTATCGATGGCTGATGCGGTGAAACGGTAGGACCCGGCCTTCAGTTTTTCAACCTGGCATCCCAAATCACCAACCAGTTCGATGAGTTTGTTGACGTCAACGATATCAGGAATGTTGTGAACCGTCACCGGTTCAGCAGTCAGCAATGTGGCGCAGAGAATTTGAAGTGCTTCGTTCTTGGCGCCCTGAGGAGTGATTTCTCCACGCAGCCGTTGGCCACCCTTGATCCGGAAGGAATTCATTATTGGTCTCTTCTGCGGTGTGGATTAAAACGTTTCTTGAAGGGACGTCCGCCACCACCCCCGCCGCCGCCGCGCCGCTGGTTCTGCTGTCCCTGCGGACGGGCTATGCTCTTCTCACGGTAAAGTTTTTCGAAGAGGTTCTCTTCCCGAACCCGGTCGAGGCTCATCGTCAGTTTGCCTCCCGACATCAGCGCAATGTCTTTCAGGATAACAGAATCATCCAGAATTTCCTTGTTCCAGTTGCCGTAAAAGGTCTTCATGAGCTTGCCAAGGTAAATAACGGCGTCCTCACGGTCCTTGGGGTCTTCCTTCTTCATGGCCTCCTTGATGAGTCGCTCAATGTTCTTTCCGTAATGTTTGAACCGCACTTCGCTCTGCGGGTAAGGCACCAGCATCGGTTTCTTGGATAGAATATCCGGTTCAGGAGGATTAAACGGGTTGTTGACGTCCAGGTTGAAGTCTGCGATGATAAACAGGTCGTCCCAGAGCCGCTGCGGGTTTTCCACCGATTCGCGAACCGTGGGGTTGAGTTGCTTGATCAATTCGATGAGGGTATAGGCAAGTTCCGTCCGCTTGTTCTTGTCGGGAATAGAGCGGATATAATCGACCAAGTTCTGCACATTGCGCCCGTATTCTTTAAGGATGATGAGGGGGCGCTGTGAATTGTACTCTGGAATCATTGACTGGGATTAAAGGATTACTGGGAATTAGAATGCTATGTGATTAGGGCTCCAATGGCCTGCCTGAGGGGCATCGTTCAGTTCTCGTGTATTTTCAACTTGGCAAAACTAAGCAATAAGGTCTTCTCCCCAAAATCATCAAAATTGATCTTTGCCTTGCGGTCAGCTCCGCTCTCGTCGAGTTTGACCACCTGTCCAAAGCCGAACTTGGGGTGCTCTACCTTCATCCCTTCCTTCAGGCCGGCGGTGTCACTCGGCACAAAGTCTGACGGGGTCTTGTACGGCGTGAACTTGGGGGCGGGCTGTGACCGCAGCGTCTTCTTGATGCCGGTTACAAAACTCTTGGCAAACTGGCTGTTGGATGGTGCTGAATCCAGGCCCGCATACTTATTGCTGACCTTGATGTAGTTGGGATGCACGTCGTCCAGGAAGCGGCTGGGTTCGCAGTTCTTCAGTCGACCAAAGCGATACCGGGTGTGGGCGTAGGAAAGGAACAGGCGCCTCTTGGCCCTGGTGATGGCCACGTAGAACAGCCTTCTTTCCTCCTCCAGTTCCGACCGGCTGCTGAGCATCATCTGGGAGGGGAACAAGTCCTCTTCCATGCCCGCGATGTACACGTATCCAAACTCCAGGCCCTTGGCCATGTGGATGGTCATCAGGGTGACCTTCTCGGGGTCCTTGTCCTTGTCTTCGTCCTGACCGGTGATGAGGGACACCTCTTGCAGGAATGCGCCAAGCCCTTTGTCTTCGCGCTCCGGATCGTCTGTAAATTCCTTGATTGCGTTTAGTAACTCCTGCACGTTCTCATACCGGCTCAGGCCTTCAACGGTTTTGTCAGTGTATAAATCCTTTAAAAGCCCGGATCCCTTCGCGATTTCAGAGGCTGCCTCGTACGCATCTTTTCGCTGGATCTCCATCTCAAACCGCCGGATCATGGCGACAAAATCGTCGATGGGTCCCGATACCCTGCCGAGGAATGATGTGGCGTTCTGCAGCACCTCCCAGATGGAGATGGCATGGTCGTTGGCCGCCACAACAATTTTGTCTACCGTTGAATCGCCGATGCCGCGCTTTGGTAAATTGATGATCCTTCGAAAGGAAGCCTCATCCTGTTGGTTGATGGAGTATCGAAGGTAGGCGAGAAGGTCTTTGATTTCCTTTCGCTGGTAGAATGAAAGTCCGCCGACCACTTTGTATTTGATGTTCATGCGCCGCAGTGCTTCTTCTATCGCGCGGCTCTGGCTGTTGGTCCTGTAAAGCACTGCGAAGTCGCTGAACTTCACCTGGTGCTGCATCTTCTCTTCGAAGATGGACGTGGCAATGAGTTTGCCTTCTTCATTGTCTGACACTGCCTTGATCAGTTCAATCAGGCTGCCTTCTTCATTGGCGGTCCATACATCTTTGGGAATCTGCGCCTTGTTCTTCGCAATGACGGAGTTGGCCGCCTGCACGATGTTCTTGGTGGAGCGGTAGTTTTGCTCCAGTTTAATGATCTTCAGGTCGGGATAGTCCTTTTCAAAATTCAGGATATTCGTTATGTCCGCACCACGGAAGGCGTAAATGCTCTGCGCATCATCGCCCACCACACAGATGTTCTGCTGCACTGCCGCCAGTTTGCGGATGATGAAGTACTGGCACAGGTTGGTGTCCTGGAACTCATCCACCAGGATAAAATGAATGCGGTGCTGGTATTTGTTGAGGACTGCCAGGTGCTCCTTGAACAACTTATCGGTATTGAACAGCAGGTCATCGAAGTCCATCGCGCCCGACTTGAAACACCGCAGTGAATAGTTCTTGTAGATGTTCCCGATCTCCGGCCGCATGTTGGAGGCGTCGTCACCCATCAGGATTGGATTCTTCAGGTACTCTTGCCAGGAGATGAGACGGTTTTTCGCGCCGGAAATCCGGTTGTAGACCGTGTTGGCCTTGTATTGGGTGTCGTCCAGGCCCATCTCCCTGACCACTTGCTTGATGAGGCTCTTGGAGTCGTCGGTGTCGTAGATGGTAAAGCTGTTGGGGTATCCGATGTGGTGGGCTTCTGCCCTCAGGATCCTGGCAAAGACCGAGTGGAAGGTGCCCATCCAGAGGTTGCGGGCTTCAGCGCCGACAACGCCTTCGATCCTTTCCCTCATTTCGCGGGCGGCCTTGTTTGTAAAGGTCAGCGCCATGATGTTGAACGGGTCGATACCCTTGCTTTTGATGAGGTGAGCGATGCGGTAGGTGAGTACCCGTGTTTTGCCCGACCCTGCGCCTGCGATCAGCATGCACGGTCCTTCAGTATTGACGACTCCTTCGAGCTGCGAAGGGTTAAGTTTTTCCAGATAATCCATTCAAAAATTCCCGGCGCAAGTTAAACCACCCAGGCCAATGATTTTGATGAATGGAATGATAATTTTGGACAAATGTTTACCTGATTGTTATGCTGCCGGAATTCCTGAAGACAGACAAAAAAGAATCTTTCAAGACCTGGAAATACCGCTGGCTGATGAACGGGTACCCCATGTATTTTGGAACCGGAGGGAAAATCCTGTTCTGGGCAGGTGATTCTTCCGAGGTGCATCTTAGGCTGCGGCTCAGCCTGTGGACGTACAATGCCGTTGGGACCATCTACGGCGGGAGCCTCTTTTCGGCCGCCGACCCATTTTACATGCTGATGCTGATGCGCGTGCTGGGTAAGGATTATGTGGTGTGGGACAAGGCTGCGCACATCCGGTTCCGAAAGCCGGCCAGAATAAGGCTTTACGCCGTATTGAAGATTACGGATGAGGATATTCAAAGTATCAAAAAGCAGGTGAAAGAATCGGGACACGCCACCAAGACCTTTTCCATACAATGGATGGATAAGGACCAGGCTGTCTATGCGGAAATCGAAAGGCAGTGCTACATTGCTGATAAAGAATTCTACAAAAAGCGAAAAGCCTACTAACGGGTCGGGATACTCTTTGCTATCTTTCCGCTCTATGATGAAAGTTGGAGAAGTGCTGGTTTCGGACGACATCAAGTCTGTTGAGTTTGTCTGCAACCTCGAGAAATGCAAAGGGGCCTGCTGTGTGGAAGGTGACCTGGGGGCGCCCCTCGAAGAGGACGAGTTGCCTGTAATGCACCAGATACAAAAAGCGGTGGCTCCCTATATTACCGCCGAAGGCAGGAAAGCCATTGCCGAACAGGGTCCTTATATCCTGGATGAAGACGGGGATTATTCAACACCCACCATCGGGGGCAAGGAATGTGCCTATGCGCTTTATGATGAAAAGGGTGTATTGAAATGCGGTATCGAACAAGCCTACCTGGACGGCAAAGTTGCCTTTCGAAAGCCGATATCCTGCCACCTGTACCCGATCAGGATTACAAAGAAAAAGGATTTTGAGGCGGTCAATTACCACAAGTGGAACATTTGTTCCGATGCCTGCAAACTCGGCAGCGCCCTCGGCATTCCGGTCTATAAGTTTTTGAAAGATCCGCTCATCCGGAAGTTCGGCGAGGGCTGGTACAAAGAACTGGTAAGCCAGATTGAGGCGAAGCCAGTGAAGAAGATGGATAAGAAATAGAATAGAGGGGTGCTTTTAGGCTTTAGCCGGTGGCTTTTGATATTCGAGGTACAGGGCAACTTTCCATTTTTCATTTTTCCAGAAAAAAAAGGCCACCCCTTGCGGAGCGGCCTTTCTTTCTGCTTTTAGCTTAACGCTTCGGCTTATTCAGCTTCTACCTTGATCTTGATTTCATGCTTCACTTCCTTGTGAAGGTCAAGCATCACGGTGTAATCGCCGAGCTGTTTGGGTTGTTCCTTGAAGACGATCTTCTTGCGGTCCACATCGAATCCTTTGGCCTTGAGGACCTCGGAAACCTGAAGGGAAGTAACGGCACCGAAAATCTTGCCGGTCTCACCAGCCTTGGTCTTCAGTTCAACGATCATGTCGCCAATCTTCGCGGCCAATGCCACTGCTTCGTCTTTGATCTTGGCAGCCTTGTGGGCCATCTGACGAACGTTCTCTTCTGCCATGCGCTTGTTAGCGGCATTAGCGATGAGTCCCAGTCCGTTGGGGATGAGGAAGTTCCTGCCATACCCGGGTTTCACTTTCACCACGTCATTCTTGTAGCCAAGCCCTTGTACGTCTTGTTTTAATATGATTTCCATTGTCTGTTTCGGTCAAAGGTTATTTTAATGAGTCACCGAGGTAAGGCAGCAACGCGATGTGGCGTGCACGCTTGATGGCCTGGGCTACCTTCTTCTGGTACTTCCAGCTGTTGCCGGAGAGTCTGCTGGGCAGAATCTTTCCTTGTTCGTTGATGAACTTAATCAGGAAGTCAGGGTCCTTGTAATCGATGTACCGGATTCCGTTTTTCTTAAAGCGGCAGTACTTGGGCTTAATCTCAGCCCTTTTGATGGGTTCGTTTACGAGTGTCATGCGCGTGTCTCCTCCCTTTCTCTTTTCTGTAATGGTGCTCTTTTCTCCTTGTTCTTGTTAAACTCACCCTTGCGTCTGCGGTTGTTATACTCAATCGCAAATTTGTCAAGCTTGGTGGTCAGAAAGCGCATGACTGACTCGTTCCTCCTGTATTCTGTCTCGAGTGTTCCGATGGTCTCCGGAGCTGCCGTAAATTCGATCAGGTTGTAAAAGCCGGTGGACTTCTTCTGGATGGGATAAGCCATCTTCTTCAGTCCCCATTGCTCCACATTGATAACGTTGGCCTTGTTGCTGGTCAACACCTTCACGAACTTTTCGACAGTATCCTTTGCCTGGTCCTCAGACAAAACGGGATTTAAAATGAATACCGTCTCGTAGTTGTTCATGTGAATAATTTGGTTTTAAAATGAGGGTGCAAAAATAGGCGGTTTTTTGGTATTTGCATCCCTGTTGCCGGGAAAACCTCTGAAATCTTTGATTCTGGCATCATTTGCTCTATTTTGGATGTGTTTAACCGATTTCAATGGGGCGTATTTCTGCGTTTTCAGGTCTAATTCTGCTATTGCTCTCCGCTGCCTGCGATAAGGCCCCAAAAACGATCGATTTCAATACCCAGGTTAAGCCCATCATCAACAAGAACTGCATCACATGCCACGGCGGCGTCAAGCGCAACGCGGACTTCAGCCTGCTTTTCAGGCAAGATGCATTGGATACCACGGAATCCGGAAAACCCGCCATACTTCCGGGCGACCCGGAACACAGTGAACTCATCCGCCGGCTTACGCTCATCGACCCGGAAGAGAAAATGCCTTTCAAGAAGACGCCGTTGTCCGATCAGGAGATCAGCCTCCTAAGGCAATGGATCAAAGAAGGAGCAAAATGGGGTGACCATTGGGCCTACGTGCCGCCAAAACCAGTTGTCGT
This sequence comes from Cyclobacteriaceae bacterium, assembly GCA_043744235.1. Lineage (GTDB taxonomy): Bacteria > Bacteroidota > Bacteroidia > Cytophagales > Cyclobacteriaceae > ELB16-189. The sequence goes on from JAYTVB010000004.1 coordinate 172,005, forward strand.
ACCCAGATCGGGTTCATGGCTGCCTGGATTCCTATCCCACACCTGGGCAAAGAATGACGTCGACTATTTTGTGCTGGACAAACTGAAGGAGCAAGGGCTGGACCATGCTCCTGAAGCCGCCCCTGCAACCCTGGCCCGCCGCGTTTCACTGGACCTCATTGGGTTGCCCCCAACCGCCGGACAAGTCGATCGACTGGTCAAAGATGAATCTGGCAAGGCGTATGAAATGCTGGTCGATGAACTTCTCGCATCCCCCCAGTTTGGAGAAAAGTGGGCGTCGTGGTGGCTCGACATGGCCCGGTACTCGGACACCCGCGGCTATGAGAAAGATGCTTCAAGGAATGTGTGGCGCTACCGCGATTATGTCATCAGGTCTTTCAATGAAGGCAAGCCTTTCGATCAGTTTACAACCGAACAACTGGCTGGTGACTTGCTGCCCAATCCCACCGATGAGCAGATGGTCGCCACTGCCTTCCACCGCAATACCATGAACAACGATGAAGGCGGTACCGTGGATGAAGAATACCGGGTGGCTGCGGTGATCGACCGCGTGAATACAACCTTCGCGGTCTGGCAAAGCACAACCATGGGATGTGTCCAGTGTCACAGCCATCCCTACGATCCGTTCCGGCATGAAGAGTACTATAAGTCCATGGCATTCTTCAACAACACACGTGACGAAGACACGCCCGGCGAACATCCCAACCTGAGGACGTACAATGAGTCTGATCAGAAGAAACTGGAAGACATCAGGGCCTGGGTGAAAAAAAATGCCGCACCCCAAAGGGAGGAAGAGGTGATGCGCTACTTGCGCACCCTGGAGCCAAAAATTCACGCGCATAATTGCGACCAGTTTGTCAATGGAGCACTGGTAGATACAAAGTACCTGGGCATCAGGCATGGCGGGAGCGTACGCCTGAAGAATGTCAATCTTGAAAATAAGACCAACCTCGTTCTTCACTACTGGATGAGCATTCCGGGCGGTGTCATTGAAATTCGCAAAGACAAACTCGACGGAGAGCGCCTGACACGGATTGCATTGGATACAACCGGCCGGCGTCAGCTTTCTCTGAGGGTTTCGCTTCCGAAGAGCCAGGGCAGCCACAACTTGTTTTTTGTCTTTACCAATCCGAAACTGAAACCGGATCAGTCGGTGTGTGGTGTGGAGTGGCTCAGTTTTCTGGAGGAATTGCCGGGCAGCGGCCAGCCTGATTTTGAAAGTGTCAGCAAGAACTTCTTTCAGCTCGTGAATGCAAAAGTTGACAACGTGCCCGTCATGATCGAGGCTGACCCGGACTTGCATCGTGATACCCACGTGTTCGAACGCGGCAACTGGATGGTCAAAGGGGAGACTGTATTCCCGGAAACTCCAAAAGCATTGAATCGCTTCGGAAAGGACTTGCCCCGCAATCGCCTGGGCTTTGCCCGGTGGCTTCTCAACAAGGATAACCCGCTCACAGGAAGAACGGTGGTCAACCAGGTTTGGGAACAAATATTTGGTGTCGGCCTTGTCGAAACCATGGAAGACTTCGGGACACAGGGTGCGGTGCCGTCGCACCCGGAACTGCTTGACTGGCTGGCCATTCGGTTCACCCAGGATCATCGATGGAGCGTCAAGAAACTGGTCAAAGACATGGTGATGTCGGCGGCTTACCGGCAAGACTCACGGGTGACGCCTGAACTCATTGAAAAGGATCCCTCCAACAAGTGGCTGGCCCACGGACCTCGCGTTCGCCTGTCTGCCGAACAGGTGAGGGACCAGGCTCTTGCCGTCAGCGGACTCATGAGCAGGAAAATGTATGGCCCGCCCGTGATGCCTTTTCAACCGGAGGGCGTCTGGCAAGTGGTCTACAGTGACGAGCACTGGGAGACGAGCAAGGGTGAAGATCAGTACCGGCGCGGTGTCTACACTTTTCAGAAGCGGACTAGTCCATACCCATCCATGATGACTTTCGACGGATCCAGCCGCGAGGTATGCACCATCCGCAGGATACGAACCAACACGCCGCTGCAGGCGCTCGTGACATTGAATGATCCTGTCTACATGGATGCGGCACGTGCCCTCGCCGTACAAATGATGAAGCATGGCAAGACGGCAGACGAAGGTATCTCGGCCGGCTATGCTGCCACAGTCTTTCACCCGATTTCTGAAAAGAAGATGACAGCTTTGCGGACACTCTATGCGGAGGCGCTGGGTGAATTTACCAGGAACCGAAAGGCGGCTCAGAAGCTGTTAAAAGATGAGAAAGCAAAACCAGCACTCGCTGCAATGACCCTGGTGGCCAGCGCGATTTTGAATTTGGATGAAGTAATAACCAAAGAATAATGTCTGAAGATTTTCTATTGAACGCCAGGTTGGAATCGGTTAGAAATATTACCCGCAGGCATTTCCTTGGTCAATGCAAAACGGGCCTGGGTGCGATGGCACTTGGTTCGATGTTCAGCAGCTGTGACTTCATCGCCGGATCACCTGCTGGCGCTGGATTGCTCAGCGAACCGCTTTCTCCACGTTCCCCTCATTTCCCGGGAAAAGCAAAGAGTGTCATCTACCTCCACATGGCGGGCTCACCGTCGCAGCTGGAGTTGTTCGATTTTAAGCCGGAACTGGCAAAACTTCATAACCAGGATTGTCCTCCATCTTTGCTGGAAGGAAAGCAATTCGCCTTCATCCGCGGCGTACCCAAGATGCTGGGGCCCCAGGCCGTGTTCAGGCAGCACGGTGATTCCCGTTCCTGGATATCAGACAACCTGCCGCACTTTGCCACCATCGCCGATGATGTGTCGTTCCTGAAGGCAGTCACCACGGACCAGTTCAACCATGCGCCGGCACAATTGTTCATGCATACAGGCACACCGAGACTGGGCAGGCCAAGCATTGGCTCGTGGGTGACGTACGGACTGGGATCTGAAAATGCCAACCTGCCCGGATTTGTTGTCCTGACGTCAGGCGGCAAAACTCCCGATGCGGGCAAGAGTGTGTGGGGCAGTGGATTTCTTCCTTCTGTTTATCAGGGCGTTCAGTGCCGGTCGGAAGGGGATCCGGTTTTATACATCACCGACCCCGAAGGCATTAGCCGCGGGCTGAAGAAGAAAACCATTGACGCCATCAATGAAGTAAACCGCGAACATTATAAAGAGTTCAGTGATCCTGAAACACTGACACGGATTAACCAGTACGAATTGGCCTACCGTATGCAAATTGCCGTGCCTGAGGTGATGAACATCAACAATGAACCGGATTACATCCATCAGTTGTATGGCACCAACCCGGGCAAGACCTCTTTCGCCAACAACTGCCTGCTCGCCAGGAAACTGGTGGAAAAGGGCGTGCGCTTCGTGCAGCTGTACGATTGGGGATGGGACAGCCACGGCACCGATGAGAGCACAGCGCTGGACCTGGGCTTCAGGAACAAATGCGGCGAGATTGACCGGTCCATGACAGCACTGATTCTTGATCTCAAGCAACGCGGCCTGCTCGACCAGACCCTGGTTGTGTGGGGAGGTGAATTTGGCCGCACACCGATGCAGGAAAACCGGGACAACAAGCAAATGCCATTTTTCGGCCGTGACCACCATGTTGAGGCGTTCACCATGTGGATGGCCGGTGGCGGTATCAAACCCGGCAGGAGCTGGGGTGAGACGGATGAAATCGGCTATGCGGCCGTGAAAGGAAAAACCTCCGTTCACGATGTGCAGGCTACCATCCTGAACCAGCTGGGATTCGATCATGAGAAACTTACGTACCAATTTCAGGGACGGCCATTCCGCCTGACGGACGTGTCGGGCAAAGTGATAGAAGAATTAACTACCTGATTATGTATTCAAGAAGGGAGTTTATTGGACTTACCGGCGCGGCCTACTTGGGCAGCAGCCTCGCTTCAGTGGGTGGTCCGCTGAATGTCGTGAATCAACCGGGCTATCAGCTGCTCGTGTTTGCCACCAACTGGGGATTCACCGGAAACTGGAGCGACTTCTTCGGCAAGGTAAAAGCAGCAGGCTACGATGGGGTGGAGGTCTGGTATCCATCAGAAACAAAAGACCGGGAAGAATTCCAAAAGGCAGTGAGCGACTACGGTCTGCAGTACGGCTTCCTGGTGGGAGGTTCTGACCAGAATGCAGACAGGCACTATGCACAATTCAGGGAGAGCCTGGAAGGAGCGGTCCGGCTAAAACCGGTTTACATCAATTGTCATTCCGGCAGGGATTATTTTTCATTTGATGAGAACCGGAAATTCATGGACCTGACTTCAGGCATTTCCAAACAGCACCAGGTGCCCGTTTATCATGAGACACATCGTTCACGGATTCTATATGCCGCACCCGTGGCCCGGCAATTCATGGAGAAACTGCCTGACCTGCGTCTGACATTTGATGTCTCCCATTGGTGCAACGTACATGAGTCCCTGCTGGAAGACCAGGCGGAAACCCTTTCGCTCGCGATCAGCAGAACCGATCACATCCACGCCCGCATTGGGCATGCGGAAGGACCGCAGGTAAATGATCCGAGGGCGCCAGAATGGAAGAAGGCATTTGACGCACACCTCGCCTGGTGGGACCGCATTGTTGAAAACAAGAAAAGGGAAGGTGCCCGCATGACCTTTCTTACGGAGTTTGGTCCCGTGGACTACATGCCGGCGGTTCCCTACACCCGGCAGCCGCTGAGCAATCAATGGGAGATCAATACGTTCATGCTTGACGTCTTGCGCAAGCGCTATTCCTGAGTAATCGATGGATCAATCACTGCTCGGCCACCTTCATCCCATCCTGGTTCACCTGCCTATCGGTGTCTTGCTGCTGGCCTTTCTGTTTGAATTGCTGTCCCGCTTCAGGGGCTATCGAAAACTGAAGTATGCCGTAAAACCTTCCATGTTCCTGGGTGCCGTAGCAGCGGTGATTGCTGCGGTGACGGGTTATTGGCTTTCGCAGGAAGGCGGATACGATGAACACCTGCTGATGATTCACCGGAATCTCGGCATTGGCACAGCCGTGCTGGCTGTATTGGTTTATGTTCACCGCAAGTACTCCATCATCAGGATCAAACGCGACCGGAAGCAGGTGAGGATGCTGCTGTTTGTGGTGTTGACGGGAGCGGTGATTGCCACCGGCCATTTCGGCGGCGCACTCACCCATGGTGAAGATTATTTGTTTGCTTCAGCGACAGTGCCTGAAAATGCAAAACCAGTGGCAGTTTCCAATCCGGGCGAAGCCTCTGTGTTTGCTGATGTGGTCAGGCCGATCCTGGAACAAAAATGTTTTGGTTGCCACAGTTCCAGGAAGCAAAAAGGGCAGTTGCGCCTGGATACCCGGGAGTGGATAGAAAAGGGTGGAAAGCATGGGGTTGTGATGGTGTCAGGCAAACCGGATGACAGTGAATTATTCAAGCGGATCACCTTGTCGGCTGAGGCGGAGCACCATATGCCCCCGCGTGAACGCCAGCAATTGACATCCCTGGAAGTGGATGTCATCAGCTCCTGGATTGAAGAAGGCTGCTCTTATGAGCAAAAAGCAGGAGAGATGAAACACCCGGAGGCGGTGGCAGAGTACCTGAAGGCTGCGTCAACTGCGCCGGAAATTCCTGCGGCGGATGAAAAGGTGGTTGATGCGCTGAAATCATCCGGTGTGGTCGTATTGCCCGTGGCTGCCGGTTCCCATTACCTCATGGTTAATTTTTCATCAAAGCAGGAAGTGACTACACGGGATGCGGAACAGATTAAATCCATTGCAAAGAATGTAGTAGAACTTGACTTCACGGCCTGCCGGATTTCACCCGGGGTGATGGCTACCCTGAGCCAGTTGATTGAGCTTCGAAAATTGTCCTTGCGGAGTTCCACCTGCACGGATGCTGACTTGATCCCGGTGGGCACTCTTAAGAATCTTTCTTCGTTAAATGTTTCTTCAACGGGTATCACCGACCAGGGCATACACTCATTGAAGAATCCGGCCCTGACTAAAATCTTCCTTTATCAGACCAGGGTAACGCGCGGTGGGGCGGAGGACCTGGCCCGGCTGCTTCCTGCCGTAAAAATCGATACCGGCAACTACCGCCTCCCGGTCCTGGCGACCGATACGCTCCAATATCGGAGGAGCCGGCTTTAAGCGTTCGACAAGTATCACAGACACCTGCCAGCAAGAAGCATTCGGCCTTCCTCAGGCCATGGCGTCCGAACCGATAACGAACCGATAACGAACCGATATCGAACCGATTCCGAATGAGTAAGCCAGAACGTCTATAGCCGCATCGAAGCGAGTCTATAGAAAGTATATAGCCGCATCGAAGGGAGTCTATAGAAAGACTATAGCGGGACTATAGAAAGTATATAGCCGCATCGAAGGGAGTCTATGGAAAGGTTGAAAATTGTAAGTTGCTCAGGGCACCTTAATTTGCTGGGGTGCACATGGTGGGGCGTTCAGCCTGGAGAAATCTATTTGATCACAAACGAAGCCGTGCCCATCATGTACCCGTCGGTGAAAATCTCAATGGTGTAGCTTCCGGAGGTATATTCTGAACCTTTTTCATAGAAGAAGGTGAGTTTCTGCTTCGTGTTGTCAAAGAGTATTTCCTGCATGGCTGTATAGAACTCTTCCTTCCCATTGAGCATGAATGTGCCTGAGCCCCTGGCCACATCAAAAATTACCTGCCCGTTTTCATCGATCACGCGAATGAGAATCTTCTTGCCCTCGATGGGGGCCACCTTGTTTTCAGCCAGGTTAAATTCGACCTTCAGCCGTTGCAGCTGCCGGTTCTTGAAGGGTGACTCGCGTTCCTTGCCGTTGGAATTGACTGCTTTCACCATCACATTCTCTGCCTTCAGCTGGCTGGCGAGCGCCACCTTGCTGGCGAGCTGGTCCTTGGTGGTAGACAACCGGTTGATGGAATCGTTCAAAACATTCTTCTGTGTCTTCAGTTGCCTGTTTTCACTGAACAATTCCTTGTTGACATTCTTGAGTTTCTCGATCTCCTCGTCTTTGACCTTCAACAGCTCTTCGTATCCTTCCACACGGTCCTTCAGCTCCCTGATGGCTTTCGAGCTCCTGGCCACGTTCCGCTTCAGCTGGGCATCGACTTCCGCCTTGGCTTTCTGAAGATCGGCGACGTCACCACCCAGTTTGTTAATTTCAACGATTTTTTGGTCCAGTTCTGCCTGGATCTCCTTGAGCCGGACCATGGTACCGGCGAGGTCCTCCTCTACGTGTGTCTTTTGTTCCGTCATCTCCCTGTTCTCCTGTGTGTCAAGGTAGATTTTGACGCTCTGAATGATCACCACGATCATCAGCAGGGCGATGATGATGACGGCCTTATTTGATTTTTTTGGTTCAGCAGGTTGCACAGGCTCCATGAGGGACTTTGTTTAAAGCGGCAAATTTACGCGATCAGTCACTCATTTCAATGACCAGACGAAATGCTGCTTGTTCAGGTTTGTGTCGAAGAAAAGGATGCCGCAACGGTAGAGGTCAATGCTTCCATAAATGAGCGTATCGGTCCTCATCTCATGCCACGCCTTTTCCATTTCCGGCGAACGGTGAATGTCATCCACGATGATGACGCCCTTGTCGGACATCCGCATCACCAGCTGGTGGTAGTACCGCAGGGTAGGGGTGTAAAGGTGATTGGCATCCATCAGCACAAAATCAATTTTCGTCGGCTGCTGAAGGAACCGGGTAAGGGTAACGTCAATGTTCCCTTCGATAAGCTGAATATTCTTTTTCTCAGCCCATTCAAAATTCGTCTGAGCAACGTTGCAGAGCGCATGACTCCCTTCAAAGGTATACAGCTCAACATCCTTCGTGGAGGCCAGGTAGAGACTGGTAACGCCCAATGAAGTGCCGAGCTCAATTGCCTTGCGGGCTTTCACGTACTGCATGACGTCCAGATAAAAGAGCGCCACCCTGGCGGGCGTCAGGCTGGTGTGTGCTACCGCTGAAATGCTGCGCTGGGATGGCCCTTGTCCATTTCCCCCGGACCCGAAGTCTTCGATGGACAGCAGGGTCTGGTCTTCCAGCAAGGTGTCCCTCAGCTTCTCGAGCTGGGGGATATTCTGGCTGCGCGTTTGCGCCACATTTTTGCTGTAGAAATCAAAAAAGAAGGGGGAATGGATGGAGTGCTCATCTACTTCCAGCAGCCAGTGATGAAGGTAGGATTTGACCTGGTAGAAGGAAGGCACGGCGGATCTGGGTTTTTCGCAAGTTAGTTCAGCCGCATGGGAGCCATCATGCTGAATTCCGGTATGTTGACGTTAAAGGTTGTTCCGTCGACAATACGCTCCATGAGGTAAGTGCCCACCATCTTGCCGATGCCTGATTTCAGGTTGCACCCCGATACGTATTGATGGGTCTGCCCAGGCTCAAGCACCGGCTGCTGGCCCACCACGCCTTCTCCTTCAACTTCCCTGGACGTGAATCCGGCATCGTAAATGTGCCAGCGCCGCCGCATGAGCTGTATGGTGAAGTCACTGCCGTTTTCAATGGTGATCCGGTATGTGAAAACATAGTGGTATTGGCTCGGACTGGAGTACGAGGGTTGATACTCGGTCTCCACCGTAACTTTTATACCTTTCGTGACTTCTGTGACCATCGGATTCAAAAATATCAATTTTTTTTATTTTATGACCTGTGCTATCATGCAGGCAATCGTATGACCAAGGACATCAAAATTGATCCGACATGGAAAAACAGGCTTGAAACCGAATTTGACCTGCCCTATTTCAGTTCCCTCATCGATTTCGTCAAAAAAGAGTATCAAACCACTGCGATTTATCCTCCCGGAAAAGAGATATTCCGGGCCTTTGACACCTGCCGGTTTGATGATGTCAAAGTTGTCATCATCGGCCAGGACCCCTATCATGGTGAGGGACAGGCCAATGGACTGTGTTTCTCCGTTCGGGATGGCCAGCGCCTCCCGCCGTCCCTTCAGAATATCTTCAAGGAGATACGAAATGGCCTCGGTAAGCCGTTCCCGGTGTCCGGCGACCTCGAGCGGTGGGCCTGCCAGGGCGTCCTGTTGCTGAATGCAACACTGACTGTCCGCGCTTCATCGCCGGGCTCTCATCAGAACAAGGGATGGGAGGAATTCACCACGGCGGTGATTAAAAAAATTTCTGATGAGAAGGATAATGTCGTCTTTCTGTTATGGGGCGCCTATGCCCAGAAGAAGGGTGAAGTCATCGACCGGAAGAAACACTTCGTGCTCATGTCTGCCCATCCTTCGCCGTTCTCCGCCGACCGCGGCTTCTTTGGCTGCAAACACTTCAGTAAGACAAATGACTACCTGAAGAGTAAAGGATTAAGGGAGATTGAGTGGTAGTGAAAAAGCCAAAAGCCAAAAGCTGAAAGTCTGGGTGTACCTGCTTTCAGCTTTATGCTTTATACTTTTGGCTTGAATTCTAACGAATAAGATTAAAGAACCTTCCCCACCTGATCTTGTGAACAAAGTCAGCATACTTGTCAATGGAGAGCCAGATGAAAAAGGCTTTTCCGACAATGTGATCTTCGGGAACAAAACCCCAATAGCGTGAGTCTAGCGAGTTGTGGCGGTTGTCACCCATCATGAAATAGTAGTTCTGGTTGAAGGTGTACTGGGTGACGGCCTTACCATTGATGGTCAGCGTGCTGTCGCTCATTTCAACGTTCTCGTTGTGATCAAAGAGCTTGATGGTCTGGCCGTAGAATGCAAGTGTTGAATCATTGATGGCGATTGTCATGCCCTTTTTGGGAATGGTGATCGGGCCATAGTTGTCTCCGTTCCAGGGGGAGTATTTGGAACCCGGATAGATGCGAAGGTCCGTGCCGTCGTGGGTGCGGTAATCGTCCTCAACCGCCGTGATGTAGGGGATGGTCTTGAGTTCCATGGCCTTTTCTTTGGACAGGAACATTTGGTATACAGCCCTGCTCTCATCCGGCCGGCCCATGAACGTATAATCATCGGGGTCCAGTCCGAGGTTGGAGAGGTTTCGTTGGTTGATTTCGTCCTTCGCGGAAACCAGGTAGCTGTACTGCATGCCCGGAGGGTCAGGGATAGGCTGGCCGTTTACCAGGACTTCGCGGTTCTTTACTTCCAGCACATCACCGGAAACGGCGACGCATCGCTTGATGTAATTCGTTTTCAGGTCGACCGGGTAGTCGATCCACACATTCCTGGGCAAACCATAGTTATTTTCATTCAAGCCCGGCACATTGAAGACCACCACATCTCCCGACTTGACGTGACTGATGCCAGGCAGTCGGTATTGCGGCAATTGGACCCAGGTAACGTATGAGGGTATTTCAGTGAACCAGATCTTTTGATGGGTAAGCGGGATCTGGAGCGGTGTCTTGGGCGTCCGGGTGCCATAGTGAAACTTGCTAACAAAAAGAAAGTCGCCGACCAGCAGGGAATTCTCCATGGAAGGGGTAGGGATGGTATACGCTTCCATGATCAGCCACCGGATCAAAGTCGCCGCGATCACCGCAAAGGCGATGGCATCAAGCCATTCCCTGAAAAAAGACTTCTTTGGTTTAGGTGTTGATGTCGAAACTGTCGAGGTATCCTTTTTCTCCCAGAATTTCCAATTCATGTTTGTCCCTTTTAAAAAGTCCCGCAAATAAAACCAAAATAATCGGAAGTCAGAATTTTAGAAAGTCACTCATGCCCAATACCCCCTGGTGTCCGGGCAGCCATTCTGCCACCGCGACCGCGCCAACAGCAAACCCTTCGCGGGAGTGGGCCGTGTGCCTGATCTCGATATCATCGATCCCGGACTGGTAACACACGACATGGGTTCCCGGGGCAGGGTCTTGCCTGAATGAACGTATAACGAGGTCTTCCGGGTGTTGGGTTTCACTTTTAACCCACTGTTTTTTTCGGGGTAGGTTCCTGATCACTCCTTCAGCCAGGGTAATGGCCGTGCCGCTGGGGGCATCCTTCTTCTGGGTATGGTGAATCTCGTCGATGCTGACATCATAGCCCGGCTGGCTGTTCATCATGGAGGCCAGTTGCTCATTCAGTTTAAAGAAAAGGTTGACACCCAGGCTGTAATTGGACGCGTAAAAAAATGAGCCGTTTTTCGATCGGCAATAGTCGTCGGTCTCTTTCTTTTTCTGGAGCCATCCCGTCGTCCCCGACAGGACCGGGATGTTGTGGTCCAGGCAGAGTCGGATATTCGCCACAGCGGATTCCGGCATCGTGAATTCAATGGCAACATCCACAGGAGTTTTGAAATCAAAAGAAAGTCCGGTGCCGGTATCAATCTTTCCCGCAATGGTGTGCTTTCTACTCAGGGCAATGGCCTCGATGGCTTTCCCCATTTTACCGTACCCGATCAGGAGAATCCGCATGGATGCTAGAATTTAAGGGTGATCGAAAGGCCGGACGTGCTGCCCATCATGTTGTTCTGTTGTATGCTCGGCGCGAGACTGACCTTCAGTCCGGGGTTGAGGTCAAACTCCCTCAGGTGTGCGTCAACATGGGCATCGACCAGTTGGAGGAGGTACATGAGACCATCCAGGACCAAAAAGAAATCCCGTTCCCGCCGGTAGTTATCAATGAGTGTCCTGCATTGTGATTCTGAAAATCCGGAAGGTGTCGTAGTTTGGGAAGGGTTCTCCAGCAGGACAAACAATTCGTTCTTGTACTTAATGTACAAGTTGTTATACGCCACTGCGTAGGAGGTGATGATAATGAAAGATCCGTAGACGATGGGCAGCTTCCAGTACTTTTTGTTGTAGATCTGTCCCATGCCTGGCACGACAGCCGAGTAGAGCAATGCTTTTCTTGGCTGGTACCGCTTGGCATAATACTCCGGTGTTATAACCAGGTTGCCTTTGCGGATCACCAGGCTGTCGCTGAGCGTCCGCAGTTCGTTGGAAGCGGAGTCAACTTCCACTTCAACTTCCTGTGCGGTGACCGTCGTGGTGAATAGCGCAAAAACTATAATGATGGGAAACCTGGACATTTCATTTAAAGCTTGAAAATATCAAGGATCCGGTTGAGGTCCTCGATTGAAAGAAAGGGGATTTTGATCTCGCCCTTCTTTCCATCACTCTTCACACTAACTTTCGTGCCAAAGTGTGATGAAAGCTTGCCTTGCAGTTGAACAATTTCGCGGGAAGAGGCCGGGCCCGGACCGGACGGCGTGGATTTGGCAGCCTGCCGGGGCTTGCCCATCGACCGCGCCAATTCTTCCACCTGCCTCACGGAAAGGTCCTCCCGGATGGTTCTTTTGAAAATCAGTATCTGTACTTCCGGGTTGTCGATGTTGATGATGGCACGGGCATGGCCCATGGTGAGCTTGTTGTCGCGCAGCGCGATCTGGATATCCGGTGGAAGTTTCAGCAGCCGGAGGTAATTGGTAACCGTCGTGCGGTTCTTCCCGACGCGTTCACCCAGCTCGTCCTGTTTCAGGTTGCATTCGGTGAGCAGGCGCTGGTAGCTCAGCGCTATTTCTATCGCGTTGAGATTTTCGCGCTGGATGTTCTCGATGAGTGACATCTCCAGCATCTGCTGGTCGTCGGCAGAACGGACATAGGCCGGTATTGTTTTTAAGCCTGCTTTCTTTGATGCCTGAAAACGGCGTTCGCCGGAGATCAGCTGATATTTGCCCCTGGAAAGCCTGCGAACCGTGATGGGCTGGATGATGCCGTGAATCCTGATGGAGTCCGCCAGTTCGCCCAGGGCTTCCTGGTCGAAATGCTTGCGCGGCTGAAAGGGATTTACTTCAATGTCGCCGATGGCGATTTCCGTCATGTTGCCCGAAGGCGCCGGCGATTCTTCCAGTTCGCCGGTTTCAGGGGTATCGCTAAGCAGGGCACTCAGCCCGCGTCCTAGTCCTTTTTTCTTCATGAGTTGGGGCTGTTTTTATCCAGGATTTCCCGTGCCAGGTTCAGGTAGGCGATTGATCCTTTGCTTTCGGCGTCATGAACAATCACAGGCAGTCCGAAACTGGGCGCCTCACTCAACTTCACATTCCGCGGAATAATTGTCGTGAAGGAAATCTTTTTAAAGTGGGTGCGCACTTCCTCCACGACCTGGTTGCCCAGCGATGTCCTGGAATCGTACAGCGTCAGCAGGATTCCCTCAATTTCCAGCTGGGGATTGAGCCTTGTCTGAATGATCTTGATGGTGTTGAGGAGTTTTCCGAGTCCCTCGAGCGCGAAATACTCGCACTGCACGGGGATGATCAGTGAGTCCGCAGCGGTCAGCGAGTTGATGGTGATCAGGCCCAGTGATGGTGAGCAGTCAATGATGATGTAGTCATATTCATCCTTGATCTTCTTCAGCGCATCGCGCATTCTTTCTTCACGGTGCTCGATGTTGACCATCTCCACTTCTGCGCCGACCAGGTCGATGTGGGAGGGAAGGACATGGAGGTACTTCAGTTCATTTTGCACAATGGCCTGGTGAATGTTTGCGCCATCCACCATGCACTCGTAAATGCTCAGTTTCACACTCTTGGGGTCAATGCCCAGCCCGGAGGATGAGTTGGCCTGGGGATCAGCATCCAGCAGGAGGGTCTTCTTTTCGAGCACGGCCAGGCTGGCGGCCAGGTTGATCGCCGTGGTCGTCTTGCCTACACCCCCTTTTTGGTTTGCTATCGCAATAATTTTTCCCATTAAATCTAATTCGATAATTCGTTAATTCGACAATTTGATGGTTCGTTAATTCGATAATTTCTTAATTCGATAATTGACAGGATTTTCGAATGGGGAATCAAATATAGGGGAGTTCCCATTACCGAATTAACCCATTTCCGAATTATCGAATTAACCCATTACCGAATTATTTCTTATTCTTCCTCGCCTCCTCACTCGCCTTCATCGCCTCTTCCAGCTTGGTCATGAACTTCGATTTCTTGCCGGTGCCGGTCACCATCTTCTTCTTATGGTCTTCCATCACGGATATTATCTTGTCCTCATCCACAAACCGCTTGATGATGGCCTGCTGCGCGAACGTGACCAGGTTGGATACAAAGTAGTAGAAGCTCAATCCGGCGGAAAATGAGTTCAGCACAAACATGAAGATCACGGGCATGATGTACGACATCGATTTCATGGGGCCCGTCACGGAACTGATCTGGTTGTTCTGCCAGGTGTAGACGAGTGTGGAAGCAGTCATCAGCAGCACAAACAAACTTACATGGTCGCCGTAGAACGGGATCATGAACGGCAGGTTCACGATGGAGTCGTACGTGGACAAATCTTCCGCCCACAGGAATGGCTGCTGTCTCAGTTCCACCGACACGGGAAAGAAGTAAAACATCGCAAAGAGTATGGGCATCTGCAGCAGCAGCGGGATGCAGCCGCTGAAAGGGTTGACTCCTGCCTGCTGGTACAGTTTCATCTGGTCCTGCTGTGCCTGTGTGGCGTTGTCGCCGTTCTTTTCTTTGATCAGGTCAAGCTCAGGCTTCAGCAGGCGCATCTTGGCCATGCCGAGGTATGAACTGTAGGAAAGGGGCGTCAGGATCAGCTTGATGATGATCACCAGGATCATGATGATGACGCCGTAATTGCCGATGAAGCTCTCCAGGAAATGGAAGATGGGGATGATGACGAACTTATTCACCCAGATCACCGGGGGCCATCCCAGGTACAGGTTCCGTGAGAACCCGTCGGCTACCTTGCTCAGAACCTGGTACTCATTGGGCCCGAAGAAATACTGGAAGTTGGCCTTGTTGGCCAGTACGTCCGCCTTGGGGATAAATAGTTTTACCGCCGCTGATTTCACAACGGAAGTATCTGCGGGGTTGGCGTTGGTGTTCATCTCGCCGCCGCTGAACGTGTTGCGCGCGATGATGGCGCTGGTGAAAAACTTCTGTTTGATGCCCGCCCATTTTACCGGTTCGGCGATGGCTTCAGTCTCGGCATCAACCGACGATTCAGACAAGTCTTCAAAGTCGCCCTTGGCGGTATAATAGTTGACGGTGGTCCGGGTGCGGCTGTCTTTGATGTCCTTTTCCTGCACCGGGATGTTATCATTCCAGAAGTAGGTGAGGTTCTCTCCATTGATGGACTCCCTCAGGCCGGTCGATTCCAGGTGGTAGTTAATAACATACCCGTTGGAAGGGAGTGAATAATTTTGCCGGATGGTTTTTCCCTCACCGAGTGAAGTCGTAAACGTAACCGTGGTGGTATCGCCCGACTGCCGGGTTGTCACGGTATAGGGCAGCGCATACAGGTCGATGTCCTTGCCTTCGATCGTGGCATTGAGTCTGAATTTATTGGAAGGCCTTGACACCAGCAGCAGCGGCTTCTGGTAATAGGTCTTGAACTTTATCAACTCTACTTCCTTGATCGTGCCTCCGAAATTGGTGAAGGTTACAGCCAGGTCGTTGGTTTCGATTTTCGTCAGTTTTTCCTCGGCCATGGGGAGGATGGCCGGTTCGGTTTGCCTGGCTAACAGGCTGTCAGGCAGGTTCTTATTGACCGGGTCACCTGTCACCGGCTGCTCCTGGCTGGTGATGGTTGCCGGCGTTTCCTTGGGCGGCTCGGGCGCAAAGAAATTGAAGTACACCATTAACAGTACAGCAATCAGTGTGAGCCCAATGGCGGAATTACGGTCCATATTCTTTCTTTACTTATAGGTTATTGTCCCTGTGTCTTGGTGGCTTCCCGGTTAATGCTTAACCCGCAGAAGAGCGAAGGCGCAATGGAACTTCAATATTATGGCAACCGTAAAGCGTCTTAGCGCTTTGGCGGTTAAACTTTTCACTCTTGGTCAGGACTCCAGTTTTTTATTCTCCAGCGCGGCGGCAATAAACTTTACAAACAGCGGATGAGGATTCAGCACCGTGCTCTTGAGCTCGGGGTGGAACTGTACGCCGACAAACCAGGGGTGGTCTTTCAACTCCACGACCTCCACGAGGCCGGAGTCCGGGTTGACGCCTGTGGCTTTCAGGCCAGCCTCTTCAATCTGCTCCAGGTATTTGTCGTTGAATTCGTAGCGGTGGCGGTGACGTTCATGGATGATGGTTTCTCCGTAGATTGAGGCGGCCTTCGATCCTTTTTTGAGTTTGCACTCATACGAACCCAGGCGCATCGTGCCTCCCTTGGAAGTAATCTTTTTTTGTTCCTCCATCATGTCGATTACCGGGTACTTGGTCTTGGGATTGAGTTCCGTTGAACTCGCATCCAGGCCGAGCACGTTCCGGGTGAACTCCACCACGGCGCACTGCATGCCG
Organism: Cyclobacteriaceae bacterium; assembly: GCA_043744235.1. Classification (GTDB taxonomy): domain Bacteria; phylum Bacteroidota; class Bacteroidia; order Cytophagales; family Cyclobacteriaceae; genus ELB16-189. The sequence continues at coordinate 188,153 of JAYTVB010000004.1, forward strand.
AGGCAGATGCCCAGGAACGGGATTTTGTTCTCGCGAACGTAACGAATGGCTTCAATTTTGCCTTCCAGGCCCCTTTCGCCAAAGCCAGGCGCTACCAACACACCATGGAGGTCGCCCAGGATTTCAGCAACGGTATCTTTGGTGATGTCTTCAGAGGAAATCCACTTCAGGTCGACCTTGCAGTCGTTTTCCGCGCCGGCGTGGATGAATGCTTCGGCGATAGACTTGTAGGCATCCGGCAGGGAGACGTATTTTCCCACCAGGCCTATTTTCACTTCGTTGGTTGGATTCTTCAGTTTCCCGAGGAAAGCCTTCCACTCTTCCAGGTCCGGTTCGTTTTTGGCGTGTACTTTCAGCTTCGATAAAACCCGTTCGTCGAGTTTTTCCTTCCGCATGAGCAGTGGCACGTCGTAGATGGTCTCCGCGTCGATGGCTTCGATGACCGAGTTGAGCTGGACGTTGCAGAAGAGACCCACTTTCTTGCGGATGTCCATGGGCAGCGGCAGCTCCGTGCGGCAGACGAGGATGTCGGGCTGCACGCCTTCTTCCAGTAACCGCTTGACAGAGTGCTGGGTAGGTTTTGTTTTCAGTTCCTTCGCCGCCTTGAGGTAGGGGATGAGCGTGAGGTGGATGACGAGCGAATGGTTGGCGCCGAGGTCCCAGCGGACCTGTCGAACGGCCTCTATGAACGGCAGAGACTCAATATCCCCGACGGAACCGCCGATTTCGGTGATGATGAAGTCATATTTGCCGCTTTCGCCGAGCAAATAGATGTTTCGCTTGATTTCGTCCGTGATGTGGGGGATCACCTGGACAGTTTTACCCAGGAACTCGCCCTTCCGTTCGCGGGTGATGACATTATTATATATGCGGCCCGTGGTGATGTTGTTGGCCTGGGATGTGCGGATGTTCAAAAACCGCTCATAGTGGCCCAAATCGAGGTCCGTTTCGGCTCCATCGTCGGTGACATAGCATTCCCCGTGTTCGTAGGGGTTCAGCGTACCCGGGTCAATGTTGATGTATGGGTCGAATTTCTGGATGGTGACCGAGAAGCCCCTGGCCTGCAGCAGCATACCGAGCGACGCCGAGATGATGCCTTTGCCGAGCGAGGAGGTTACCCCGCCGGTGACGAAGATGTATCGGGAAGAAGAAGTCATGAATCAGGCCAAAAAATACGGTCGCAAAGGTAGATTATTTGGTTGTTGGTCGGTCGATCCTTTGAAATTATTTCTAATTTGAGGAATTTGAGCCTTTATTGATATCAGATGCCAGAAGGTTACATCGCTACGGGGGACAAGTATATAAACAAAGAGCTAAGAACCTCCTTAATGAACAAATCTCATACCCTCGTTCGTCTAGTTAGTTTAGTTGGGCTTTTGTTTTTATCCGCCTTCGGACTTTTTGCTCAGACGGTCACTGTCAGTGCTACTGATCCGCGTCATGAAACCCAGGACCAACAGACCATAGAGGTACTGTGGAGCGGGATTCTATCCGGCTCAACTTCTGTTGCTGAATGGACTGTTCAAATTGGGGGCGTCAATGTAACAACTGTTGGTGTGCTCGTTGGAGCGCCGTCAAACAAACACGTTGCGGTCACTTTTGATGCTACACCGGTTAACGGAGCTGGTGTTCCTTTTGTAAAACCTGGCCAAGTACTTACCATTAAGTACACTAATATTTTGGGCACGTTGAAAGTGGGGGGAGTTAATGCAATCTCTATGGGGGCGTTCGCCCCATCCAGAAATAATTGGACTGGCGATTGCAGTGATATACAGTTTTTTCAGCAAGGTATTATTCCTTTAAAACAGCCTGATGTCTGTATTCCGGTTGTAGAAGATTTTACCCAATTTCAATTTTACTTCAGCCTTCGAGTCAGAAATAGTAGTCTTTGGTTGGGTTTAGGTTCGGCATTTAATGTAATCAATTGGGGCGATGGTGGCCCAAATGAAAACGTTCCTGCCTACCAGTCAGATCCTGTAGGGACAGCTAATTTGACATATATTGACCCTTTGGCATTGGCTGGTAGCCCGGCTGTTGTTTTGACAACACGCCCAACTCACACATATCCAAATTCTACAACGCCTCCAGGGCCTCCAACCCAATGCGGATGGAGTGCTACTATTACGCCCGCCTTGAATCTTATGGCCTTTACCGGTTGTGTTGGATTCACACAAACAAAACTCTTTGCCAATTATGACACGGATAACAAAAATACAGGCACTCTAAATCTTCCCCCTTCTCCCTTGCCCACTTCAAGGCTTGTATGCCTGGGTACTAATGTTAACATGCAATTCTCTGACAACACTACCCTCAATTGTCAGCTCGCTGTGGAGAATAGGGCACCGAACCAGATCAAACGCGCGATTCGAATAAGCTATGGAAGCACAAGCTATGCGGCACCCGTTGGCAATATTCCAGATATCTGGGTCACGTTGCCTGCGGCGGTCTTTGGTGTTGTGCCTCCTGTGAATATCACTAATAATAATGCAACAGGGACTTTTACTGGTGCCGCACCTTATTTCCCAACAAACATAGGACCAGCGGATGGAAATGGTGTAATCACAATTTCCGCACCCGTTACGATAGCAAATGCGCCAACCCTGCTCAAGTACATGGGCACCATTACAACAACCGATCCCAGTTTGCAGCAGATTGGTCAGCGTTTTTATATTAAGTTGGAGTATTGGGATATTTGTAATGCTTATAATGCATTGGTACCTGCTACCCTTCTTCTCGCGGAAAGCATCGAGAATTATGTGGAAATTGTAGGCAGACCTGTGCCGCTTACAACAGCAGGACTTTCATTATGTTTCACCACTCCGAATAGCACAGCATTTAATTTTTCGACCAATACCTCCATCGTTCCAACCGCTGTCAACTGGTATAAAGACCTGGCCAGTGTTGGTACCGCCACCAAAATGGCAAACGGTGTAGCCAACCTGAATTTTCCAGCCGCTAGCTACGGTGCTCAGGGGGGTATTGGAGGAGCCTTTACTGTCAACAATACCAATGGCCGATACATGTCGGTGTGGGCTACCCAGGTGGATAATTCTGGAGGCATATCTTGCGAGAGTGATCCTGTAGAGGTTGTTATCGTTCAACAACCGGATATCAGGCTACCTTCAGCTGTTCCGCCTGGCCCAATCGCAGTGAACGCGATAACTCCCGCCGGTAACGTCTGTAATGGATCAAGCGTAGTATATACTGAGTCAACTGCGCCTCCGAACAGGATTATACCTGCCAATACCTCAACTAATTTGACACCGCCACCGGCAACGCGGCCTGGGGCAATCACCATACCCACACAATTTACCTGGAGCACCGCTTTTCCTGCAACCGTAACAATAGCACCCATCGTCGGCAATTCACCCACCATAACCTACAGTATTGGTGCTGGGGCTTTTGGGGGCCTTCCTTCCCTTACTAATAATATCAGTACCGCGCTGCAATACAGGCCGGGTACATTGACTACCGTTACAAGCCCCTTGCCTGTACGGCCAGTTCCATTCACCATAGCCCCTTATAGCATCAACAGGCAGCTTTGCACAGCAGGAACAACGGACCTTTCTGTGACTGTCTTTACACCGCCTGTGGGTGGAACGGCAAGTCCTCTGACCCAGACTATATGTGAAAGTGGACCGCCGCTGATTACCCCGATTAGCGTTCCTACGGTTGGCGTTGGAAAATTTTTGGGTACATTGATTGGATGGGAGCGCTCAACGAATGGTGGCGCTTTTTCGCCTGACGGCACCATGGGGATTGCTAACCCGGTAACTCCTGCAGTACCCATTGTGGGTGGGTTACCTACAACTTATAAGTTTCACGCTATCATTCAAAATGGTCCATGTGTCCCCAATGCTTTTAGCAGTGACGTCACGGTTGTTGTTAATCCCACACCGGCAACACCTACCATCACACCTTCTGGTCCTACTACTTTTTGTTTTGGGGGCTCCGTAACGCTCACGTCCAGCAATGTGAATGCTGCCACTTACCAGTGGTTCAAGGGTGGTGTCGCAGTAGCAGGAGCGACGGCGCAAACATACCTGATTAATACAGTAGCCCAATCCGGATCATATACAGTTCAGACATTTGGCGTTGGGCCAACTGCTTGTCCAGGCCTCGTATCAGCCCCTTTGGTTATCACAGTTAATCCACTACCTACTGCATCCAACCCGACAGGCGGTGGAGCAGTATGCTCGGGAACCCCGGCACCTGACATCACATGGACCTTGACGGGAACCCCACCATTTGATTTCACGATTACAAGAAGTGTTGAAGGACCATTGGTAGTGGTTGGTCATCCTGCTATGACCTATACCATTGTTGCGCCCTTGCCTCCTGCAACACAGACTTACCAGATCACCAGTCTTGTGGACAACAACGGATGCGTGGCTACGTCGATGGGAGGCACTGCCACCGTCAGTGTAACATTGACGCCGCCTCCTTCTGTCCAGTCATTCAATGCAACCGCAGCAGTCTGTGATGCCGGTGGGGCAACTAACCCGCCGGATGCAATTCTCGATTTGCTCCCCGACCTTGTTCAGACCTACGATATCTCATTCAACATCAATGGCACACCCTTCACCCAATTGGCTGTCCCTAGTAACGCGTCTGGACAAATAACCTTGGCACCTCTTTATGCCGTCTGGGGGAGTGTTCCAGGTTCTTATGTGATTACAGTTACCGCTCTTAAAAATACAGTCACTCAGTGTGCGGGCGCTGTACCATTTAGCAGTACACCATTAGTTGTGAATCCAAGGCCTGCGGCACCAACAGTACCAGTTGGCAGCACCTATTGCTCAACCGGCGCACCGTCAGCTATCAGTGTTGCCATTCCTGGAGTCAACTTGACGATCGACTGGTACAACGTAGCAGCCGGTGGGGTTGTCCTCGCAGGAGGCACAGGTACGGTTAGCTTTAATCCCCCTGTTACTGGGGCCACGACAACATATTTCGCCGAAACAAGGAATACAGTAACGGGTTGTGTGAGCCCCACAAGAACTTCAGTGGTATCTACCATTGACAATGCTGTGGCAGTTGCCGCTGCTGGTCCTGATCAACTGACCCTTACAAGCTGCACACCAACGCCCACACTAGCTGCCACCGCCGTTGCCGGCGGAGTAGGAGCCTGGAGCATACCGGGCAAGGTTGCCTACTTCCAGAATTTTACAAACTTCGCCAACGGCACAACCCGCTCCAGCGCCATCAATGGTTGGACCATTGATACCAGCAACCCTAATGCATTCCCACAGCAGCCTCCCGGAGGATATTTTGAAGTAAGAAATGCTCCAGCAAATCCCCGCTTTGAGGCTCAAAATACTAATGGCAATAAAGGTGCCGGCGGACCCAACCAGGGTGAGGTAGTATGGTTTTCAAGTGTTGCTGATATTTCAGGCATTGCGTCTGTAACAGCAACAGTGGATGTCATCAACGTATCCGCGGGATTGGGCGCCCCTGATGACAACGTTGGTGTTTTCTACAAACTCAATGGAGGTGCAGAAATTGCGTTCACGGTCAACGGTAGTCTGCCCGGCAACTTTGCGAACAGCACCGCCTCAGTCAGCGGCCTCGCTGGCGCTACTCTGCAGGTGGTCGTGCGCATTCGCAACGATGCTGCGGCCAATACCGTGGCGATCGACAATGTTATCATAAGGGATGCTACGGCAGCTGCCATAACATTCGCAGATGCCAATTCGCCGACAACAACCATCACTGGCCTTCCTTCTCCGGCCGCAGGCACACCTGCGTTAAGTTCAACCTTACGATGGACGGCCTCCAGTTTGCTGGGTGCCTGCCCCAACACTTTTGATGATGTCACCATCACCATCAACCCCGCACCGCTCGTGCTGGCGGCCCAGACCGCTAGTGTCTGCAGCGGAAGTGCGGTCAACTATGAAATCAAACTAAGCCCGTTGAATTTCCCTGCCGGGTCAACACTTACCTGGCCGGACCCTGATGCTGGCGGACCCGGAACTGCCAAAACGATCAATGCCGATCCTGCTGGAACATTTCATATTACGGATGTATTTACCAACACGAGCGGTGCAAACACCACGGTAACCTACAGTGTAACACCAAGAACAACAGTTGGTGCTGGTTGTAACGGAGCACCGGTGAATGTTGTCGTAACGATTCGCCCTGCGCCGGTAGTTGCTGCTGGCCAAACCAAACAAATTTGCAGCAATCAACCTGTTAACTACAAGATATTGTTGGCACCGGCCGGCTTGCCAGCGACAACCCGTTTTACCTGGCCGGCACCGACCATGTCAAGCGGTCCAGCCCAGGGCACTGGCAACCCCAGTGGACCCGCAGGGGAGTTGCAAAGCACTTCGCCCCACCTGAACGACGTTTTGATTAACAATGGCGCTGCGCCCATAACAGCCACTTATAATATTACACCATTCGATGGAACCTGCTTTGGCGCCACGGTGCCGGTCGTGATCACCATCAACCCTTTGCCCATTGCGAATCCAATTGTGGGACAGGCTGCAGTGTGTATTGGACCAACAACCGTTCTTTACCAGGTCACCCCCAATGCCGGCTCAACCTATAACTGGGTTGTACCCGCTCCATTTGTAAAATTTGGAGGAGGAGCCGCTACTGACTTCTTCGTTCTCGTGCAGTTTCCTGTAGTAGGCGTGGGCAGCGTTACCATGACAGAGACCAACTCGTTTGGTTGTGTGGGTTCTGTCAATACATTTCCTGTTACCGCTTCTGCTGCGCCAGGAGTTTTTGCTATTGCCGGGTTAGATCCCGTTTGTCAGAATCAAACGGGTGTTACTTATTCCGTTCCTGGCGGATCGTTTAACGCAACATCCACCTACAACTGGACAGCCTCCGGTGCAAGCATTGTCAGTGCCGCCAGCGGGGTAGGCCTGGGTACCATCACGGTTGATTTCGGATTGGCCTTGTCAGCGGTGATCAGCGTCAGCGAAGTGAGTCCATCAGGTTGTTCGTCCGCGACGCCGATTACCAAAACGGTTACGGTAGGAACGACTCCGGTAATGACCTCAGCCAACAGCCAGGGTATTTGCAGTGGCAGCGCAACAACACTGGTTTTTACCGCAAACCCGGCAAGTACATTTGGCTGGAAGATAACAAGCATCACGGGCGCGATCACATCAACCGTTGCTGGTTTTGGTGTTGGCAAGACAGGCATTGGAGATTTATCTGCAACCTTCACCGGCGCAACAGCCCTGACCAATACCTCTGCAGCTGTTGGTTCAGTTTCATTTGACGTGACGCCAACTTCCAGTTGCGCGGGGACTACACAGAGTGTGGTGATCACCGTCAATCCGAAACCAGCTATATCGAATCAAAGCCCTGCCATATGCAGTGGCTCAGCCTTTACGATAGCTCCTGTTGACGGTGTGCCTACGGCCGCGACCATCGTTCCGTTTGCCACATCCTACACCTGGGCAGCGCCCGTTGTCACCGGGGGTGTAACGGGGGGAAGTGCCCAGGCTGGTCAAGGATCAATCAGTCAGACACTCACCAATCCGACCAATATTCCGCAGACAGCAACCTATACGGTAACACCTACCTCAGGAACAGCCGGCTCATGTGTGGGGTCAAATTTTACCGTTACAGTGTCTGTTAATCCCAAGCCGATCATTGGAAATCAGACGGCAACCATTTGCAGCGGGGGCACCTTTGCCATAACTCCCCTTGATGCTTCGCCCGCAACGATTGTGCCGGCTGGAACAACGTACACATGGCCTGCTCCCGTAGTGACGGGCGGTGTTACCGGTGGTAGCGCGCAGGCTGTTGGGCTGAACTCCATCAGCCAAACGCTGACCAATCCTACCAATGTTCCTCAGACGGCCTTGTATACCATTACGCCAACGTCAGGTGCGGCGGGTGCCTGCGTTGGAGCTACATTCACAATCACCGCAACGGTGAATCCCAAACCAGTTATTGGAAATCAGGCGCCATCCATTTGCAGCGGCAGCGCTTTCACGGTAACTCCTCTTGATGCGTCACCCGCAACCATTGTTCCGGCAGGTACAACATACACCTGGGCAGCTCCGGTTGTGACCGGTGGAATCACCGGTAGCAGTGCGCAGGCAGTTGGTCTGCCTTCAATCAGCCAGACCCTGACCAATCCTACCAATGTCAATCAGACCGCCACTTATACGGTATTGCCAACATCAGGTGCAGCAGGAGCATGCGTCGGCGCTACTTTCACGATCACAGTAACGGTTAATCCCAAGCCGGTTATCCCGGCACAGGTGGCATCGATTTGCAGCGGCACCGCATTTTCTATTACGCCAGCCAACGGCGTGCCTACCGCAGCCACGATCGTTCCGGCTGGTACACTGTATACATGGGCTGTGCCTGTAGTTACAGGTGGAGTCACCGGGGGCAGTGCACAGGCAATCGGTTTGGCTTCGATTAGCCAAACGCTGACGAACCCAACCAATGTTCCTCAAACGGCAACCTATACCGTTACGCCAACCTCAGGTGCATCAGGATCTTGTGTCGGGGCAACGTTTACCATTGCGGTGACAGTAAATCCTGCGCCGGTTATTCCTGCACAGACGGCAACAGTATGCAGCGGCACCGTATTCACGATTACACCTACTAATGGCACACCCACCGCGGCCACCATCGTTCCAGCTGGCACCACCTATTCGTGGGCGGCTCCGGTTGTTACCGGGGGCATAACAGGTAGCAGCGCACAAGCGGGTCAAGCGACCATCAGTCAGACCCTGACGAATCCGACCAACATTACCCAGACTGCTACCTACACAGTTACTCCAACTTCGGGTGCTGCAGGTGCTTGCGTCGGAGCGGCCTTCACGGTAACTGTCACGGTCCATCCGAAGCCGGTTATTCCTGTGCAAACCGCTACAGTTTGCAGCGGGTCAGCATTTACGATCAGTCCAATTGATGGAGCACCGACTCCTGCGACAATTGTGCCGGCAGGTACTACTTATTCCTGGGCTGCACCGGTAGTGACTGGTGCCATGACAGGCGGTAGCGCCCAGGCCAGCCAGGCTTCGATCAGTCAGATACTAACTAATCCAACCAATACACCTCAAACAGCAGCGTATACCGTAATACCTACCTCAGGTGCAGCAGGTGCCTGCGTGGGATCAAACTTTACGGTAACGGTGACGGTGAATCCGAAGCCTGTAATCCCGGTTCAGACGGCAATCATTTGCAGTGGTACTGCTTTCACCATTACACCCGCTGATGGCGTACCGACTTCATCTACCATTGTGCCGGCAGGCACTACGTACTCATGGCCTGCTCCTGTTGTTACGGGTGGAATTACCGGCGGCAGTGCTCAGGCCGGATTGGCATCCATTAGTCAGACTTTGACCAATCCAACAAATTCAGTTCAGACTGCAACCTATACAGTAACCCCAACATCGGGCGCCGCAGGAGCTTGCGTCGGAACAAACTTTACCATTACGGTAACGGTCAATCCGAAGCCAGTAATCCCTGTCCAGACAGCCACGATTTGCAGTGGGGTATCCTTTACGATCAGCCCTTCTGACGGCGTGCCAACGTCCGCTACCATTGTGCCAGGGGGAACAACCTATACCTGGGCTGCACCTGTTGTTACCGGCGGAATTACCGGAGGCAGTGCGCAGGCGGGCCAGGCATCCATTAGTCAGATTCTGACAAATCCCACCAATGCTGTTCAGACAGCCACGTACACAGTTACCCCGACCTCAGGGGCATCAGGTGCTTGTGTTGGCGCTAACTTCACCATCACCGTAACAGTTAATCCGAAGCCGGTCATTGCCAACCAGGCAGTATCCATTTGTAGTGGCAATGCATTTACGATCGCGCCAACGAATGGTGTGCCAACCGCAGCAACCATTGTCCCTGCAGGAACAACTTATACCTGGCCGGCACCGGTCTTAACGGGTGGCATTACGGGCTCCAGTGCCCAAGTATCTCAAGCTTCAATCAGTCAGACACTGACCAACCCCACCAACCTGGTGCAGACGGCGACCTATACTGTGACACCCACCTCGGGCGCAGCAGGTGCTTGTCCAGGGGCAATATTTACCGTGACGGTAACCGTAAATCCTCAGCCAATCATTCCTGCACAGACAACATCAATCTGCAGTGGAACTTCATTTACAATTAGTCCGGCCAACGGCGTGCCAACAGCGGCGACGATTGTACCGGGTGGGACCACCTATACCTGGCCAGCGCCTGCCGTTACGGGTGGCATTACAGGTGGAAGTGCACAGGCGGTTGGCCAGCCAAACATCAGCCAAACCCTTATCAACCCTACAAACTCTTCACAAACGGCAACCTATACCGTTACACCAACTTCAGGTGCTGCAGGTGCCTGTGTTGGAGCAACGTTCACCATTACAGTCACCGTAAATCCAATACCTGTCATTGCAAATCGGGTTTCAACCATCTGCAGTGGCACTGCGTTCAGCATAACACCGACTGATGGTGTGCCAACGGCAGCAACGATTGTACCAGGCGGGACCACCTATACCTGGGCCGCACCTGTTGTGACCGGTGGAATTACTGGTGGCAGCGCGCAAGCAGGACAGGCATCCATCAGCCAGACATTAACAAACCCCACCAACATTGCGCAAACAGCAACCTATACGGTCACACCTACTTCAGGTGTATCCGGAGCCTGCGTAGGATCAAACTTTACAGTTACCGTTACGGTGAGTCCACAGCCTGCCATACCAGCGCAGACTGCGACTATTTGCAGCGGTGCAACTTTCACGGTAAGTCCGACCAATGGATTACCCACCGCAGCAACTATTGTTCCTGCAGGAACAACCTACTCATGGCCTGCACCCGTTGTGACGGGCGGAATTACCGGTGGCAGTGCGCAAGCAGGTCAGGCTTCGGTTAGCCAGACATTGACCAATCCTACAAGCACAGCGCAGATAGCCACGTACACGGTAACACCAGTTTCTGGTGCCTGCACGGGAGCAAACTTCACCGTGCTTGTTACCGTAAATCCGAAGCCGGCAATACCGGCGCAGACGGCAACGATTTGCAGCGGAGCAAGCTTTACGGTTACACCTGCTGATGGTGTGCCAACAGCCGCGACAATTGTCCCAGGTGGAACAACCTATACCTGGGCGGCACCGGTTGTAACCGGAGGCATTACGGGTGGCAGCGCACAGGCCGTAGGTCAACCGTCAATCAGTCAGACCTTAAACAATCCGACGAACACACTTCAGACTGCAACCTATACCGTTACACCTACATCCGGTGGCGGTGCATGCATAGGTGCAACATTTACCGTGACTGTTACAGTCAATCCTAAACCAGCAGTTCCTGCACAAATTGCGACCATCTGCAGTACAGGCACGTTCTCCATAACCCCGGCCAATGGTGTTCCCACTGCGGCAACCATCGTACCGGGCGGCACAACCTATACTTGGGGTGCGCCAGTCGTCACCGGTGGTATTACCGGTGGCAGCGCACAAGCGGTAGGACAGCCAAACATCAGCCAGACACTTACCAATCCTACGAATGTTGTCCAGACAGCAACGTATACAGTAACGCCTACTTCCGGAGCCGCAGGTGCATGTGTTGGTTCAACTTTTACAGTCACTGTTACCGTGAACCCTCAGCCGGTTATTCCTGCTCAAACAGTATCAATTTGTAGCGGTGCGGCATTCAGTATTAATCCTGCGAACGGTGTGCCCACGGTTGCCACCGTTGTTCCGGCGGCTACCACCTATACCTGGGGAGCGCCGGTTGTGACTGGAGGAATTACCGGAGGAAGTGCGCAGGCTGTTGGTCAGCCATTGGTCAGTCAGACATTGACGAACCCAACCAACCTGGTGCAGACTGCGACCTATACCGTAACACCAACTTCGGGAGCCGCCGGCGGTTGTATTGGCATTCCATTCACGATAACAGTAACCGTCAATCCTAAGCCCGTTATCCCGGCACAGGTAATAACGGTTTGTAGTGGTTCAGTATTCACGATTAGTCCTGCTGATGGTGTGCCTACTGCAGCGACGATTGTGCCAGCCGGAACAACGTATGCTTGGGCCGCGCCGGTAGTGACAGGAGGGATGACGGGTGGTAGCGCTCAGGCAGGGCAGGCTTCTGTCAGCCAGACCTTAACTAATCCAACCAATACCGCGCAGACGGCTACATACACGGTAACGCCTACCTCCGGGGCTTCTGGTTCATGCGTTGGATCCAACTTCACAGTTACTGTAACGGTGAATCCCCAGCCGTCCATTCCAGCTCAAACATCAACCATTTGCAGCGGCGCGGTCTTTACGGTAAGTCCTGCGAATGGCTCTCCAACGGCAGCGACTATTGTTCCTGCGGGTACAGCCTATTCATGGCCGGCGCCGGTTGTCACGGGAGGAATTACCGGTGGCAGCGCACAAGCCGGGCAGGCATCAGTAAGTCAGACACTGACGAATCCAACGAGCAGTGTTCAGATTGCCAATTACACAGTGACTCCTTTGTCCGGAGCCTGCACTGGCGCAACATTTACGGTGTTGGTGACTGTCAATCCCAAGCCTTCCATCCCGGCACAGACAGCTATCATCTGCAGTGGCTCCACATTTACGGTGACTCCTGTTGACGGTGTTCCGTCGGCAGCCACAATTGTTCCAGGCGGCACAACCTACACCTGGGCTGCGCCAGTTGTAACAGGTGGCATTACCGGCGGCAGTGCACAGGTTGTGGGCCAACCTTCAATCAGTCAAACACTGACCAACCCAACCAACACACTTCAAACGGCTACCTACACGGTGACACCAACTTCCGGTGTTGGTGCATGTTCAGGGCCAACTTTCACGGTTACTGTTACGGTTAATCCTAAACCCGTTATACCAGCATTGACATCAACCATTTGCAGCGGGTCGACATTCACAATCAATCCGACGAATGGTGTGCCCACAGCGGCAACCATCGTTCCTGCAGGCACAACCTATTCGTGGTCAGCACCCGTTGTTACCGGTGGAGTTACTGGCGGCAGCGCTCAGACTGCACAAGCCAACATCAGCCAGACATTGGTGAATCCTACCAACAGTGTTCAGACGGCAACCTACGTGGTAACGCCAACGTCAGGCGCAGCAGGAGCTTGCGTGGGTTCTAATTTCACTATTACGGTGACCGTCAATCCGCAACCGGTAGTTCCAGCTCAGACGGCAACCATTTGCAGTGCAACAGTATTTACAGTAAGCCCAGTAAATGCAGCGCCGACTACCATCGTACCGGCGGGCACAACCTATGCCTGGCCGGCACCTGTTGTAACAGGTGGCATCACTGGCGGCAGTGCGCAGGCAGCTCAGCCGAATATTAGTCAGACGCTGACAAACCCAACCAGTTCGGTTCAGACAGCAACGTATACCGTAACACCAACCTCTGGCGCGGCTGGAGCGTGTGTGGGAGCGACTTTCACCGTTACGGTAACTGTCAATCCAAAACCTATTATACCTGCGCAAGTAGCCACGATTTGCAGTGGAACGGCTTTCACGGTTTCGCCTGTTGATGGCGGCGCCAATGTTGTACCCACTGGCACCACCTATACCTGGACAGCCCCAGTTGTCACAGGCGGGATCACGGGCGGTACAGCACAGCCCGTTGGCCAACCTTCTGTCAGTCAAACCTTGAATAATCCATCCAACGTGGCACAAACGGCGACGTATACGGTGACACCAACATCGGGAGCTGCCGGTGCCTGCGTTGGCACTCCTTTTAGCATTATCGTTACGGTGAACCCCAAACCCGTAGCGCAGGCCCTTTCACAGATTACACGCTGCAGCGGTGCAGCCATTAACTTTAATCTGCAGGACATCATCAACAACGTGGCCCCGTTTGCCGGTGGTAATTCCGTACCGAGCACATTTGCCTACACGGTTGTTTCTGATTTCCCGCTTGATCTTGCTCCGGCCGTATTCCCCGGAACCTTTGACCGGGTTGTTGCCTCCGCACTGCCGATCAGCCAGACTTTCTCAAACTACTCAAATCACGATGTGACGCTTACCTATACGGTAACCCCATTCAGTAATGTTGGAAATTGCCAGGGTGCACCCTTTACTTTTAAGGTTTTCTATCATCCTGAGCCGGTAGGAGCTAACTTCACTGAGCCGAACTGCAATACGTCCCTCAATCACAGTATCCAAACTCAGATCACCAGCGGCCTGACCAGCAGGTTCACTTATGTGGTTGCGTCGAGCGATGAGATAGCAGTGCCCACCCAATTGCCTACATCCAAGAACAGGGTAGTGGCCAGTACAGCATTCATTACCGACAGCTATACAAACCTCTCGGGATCACCGGTAACGGTTACCTATACGATTACAGCATTCAATGATGCATTTCCTGCTTGTGCAGGCGCAGCGACTTTCACGTACACCGTGACCATTAGTCCCAAGCCGGTAGGAGTGACCGACACCAAGCCGAGTATTTGTTCGGATGTGGCCTTTACGGTCGATCCTCAGTTGAATATTAATCCGGCCGTCGCAAGCACCTTTGCCTGGACTGCAACTTATGATGGTGCGCCGATCGCTCCTGGAACGGGTGTCATCAATGCCACCTTCACCAATACCTCAGCAGCAGTCAAGAATGCAGTGTACACGATTACACCCACTGCACAGGGAAGTGGGTGCGCAGGCCTTCCATTCACCATCACCATTCCGATTAACCCCGAGCCGGTCATGGACCCGGTACTGGCAACTCCTTCAGCGGTGTGCAGTGATAACGTGAATAGTGCTAACCCGATCAATGTTATTCTGAATACGGTATTGCCAAACGCTGCAGCGTCCTATAACATTACTTCAAGGGTGCTTGATGCAGGATTAATTTTCAATAGCGGGGCGGCCATACCTGGTGTATTTGTAGCCTCCGGAGCCGGCACTTCCAATGCCATTCAGAATGACAAGTTCTCCAATACCACGGCGGCCCAGCTCAAAGTCGTCTATACAATAACACCGAAGTCAGCCGCTGGCTGCAATGGAGATGTATTTACCATCACGATGCGAATTAACCCGGAACCGGTTGTCAGCACCGCTTTGAATAATACCGTATGCAGCCGCGATATTTCAAACATAACGTTGAGTACCAATGGAACATCCGTAGGTGCGGCCACTTACAGGCTGATCAGCGTGGTTGTGCCTGCGGGCGTCACTGCCGATGTTAGCAATACTCCGGTGAATACCACGGGTAGTCCAACGCTTATCAAAAATGACAAATACACCAACATTACTGCTGGCCAGTTGACGGTGATCTATGAAGTGAGGGGCATAAGCCCGGGTGGATGTTTGGGTCTATCAAGGTTTATCAACCTGGCGATCAACCCGGCTCCTGTGCTTAACCCTGCCTTGGCTACTCCTCCGGCACCTGCTTGCAGCGGTCTGCCTTCAGGTGTAACCCTAAGTGTTGACCCGGGTCCCCCGACTCCTTCAGTTGCCGCTGTTTCCTACAACATAATTTCAATTGTATTCCCTGGATTAACGGCTGACCCGGGAAATACTGCTGTTGGTAATGGAAAGCCTGCGAACGCAATTTTCAATGATATTTATATCAACGCCACCAATGGCCCGCTGACCGTTACCTATTCGATTTCCCCTGTGTCGGCCGCAGGTTGTGTAGGGCCAATTGGTACCGTGGTACTCAATATTGGACCCTCTCCTGATCTTGCCAACAATTTGAACAAGACGGTTTGTTCGGGCAGCGCTTCAGGCATCAATTTGAGTATTGCCAACGCGGTGGCCATGGGCGATTATAACCTCATCAGCATTACGCCACAGGCCGGCCTTGTCGGGAATGTCGGGAATGTAACAGCCGGACCAAACAAGGCAGCCAATGCACTTGCCTTAGACATCTTCACCAATCCGACTAATGGAGTTCTTACGGTAACCTACCGCATTTCACCGCGATCAGCCATCAACTGCTTTGGCCCTGCGGAGGATGTGATTCTCTCGGTTGAGCCAACGGTTACAGCCACGCCGGCGCCGCTCAACAGCACGGTTTGCAGCAACAGCGGATCAACAACTAATCCTACAAACATCACGCTGACTTCACCGACGGTGCCTTCCGCCGGAGTAATTACCTTTAACTACTCAGCAACGGTCACCTCCGGCTCAAGTACCTCCGGATTCATTCCGTCACTGAGCAATCTTGCGCAGGGATATATCATCCAGGACAACATTGTCAACAGCTCAAATGCTGTATCGGTGGTTACCTACACCATTACGCCAGTGGCCAATGGCGCCAGGGGCGGTCTCGGTTGCACCGGCACAGGCGTGCCCGTCACCGTAAGTGTTGAACCTAAGCCGAAGCTGGTTGCTACGCCGACATTCAAGACGGTATGCGAAGGAGTTAGTCCAGCCATTTCATTGACTTCACCCACAATACCCTCCGCAGGTGGTGTTGAGTTCTTGCTGGTTACCGCGGTAGCTACCGGTGGTGTGACAGGTGCATCGGCTAATGGAACCATTTTTGCCAATGGGTCTACCATCATTGATATCCTGAGCAACCCCACCGCTACGGCCCAAACAGTGACGTACACCTTGCGCCCCAGAATGACCGCCGGAGCTTGTATCGGTGACGATGTGATTGTAACGGTGACCGTCAACCCTCGCCCTGTGATTACAGCATCGGCACAGGCTCCTATTTGCAGCGGAGGACAGGTTGATATTACGCTTACACCGGATGTGCTTGCCACAGTCTCAACCTGGACCGTAGCCGCTTCAGCCAATATTACCGGCGCAGGCCCGGGAGCAGGAGACAGGATCTTCTCGGTGCTCTTTAATAATGGAACTGCTGTTGAAACCGTAACCTACACGATTACACCCCAGGCCAGTGGCTGTGCTGGAACGCCTTTGATTATTCCGGTGACAGTTAACCCTGTCCCGAAAGTTATTGCTCCGGCAACTAAGATAGTTTGTCACGGAGCAACACTAACGGTACCGTTAACCAGCACCATCGATCCATTGCCGGTGACGTATACATGGACAGTCAGTCCGAATGCCATCGGCGTGCCATTGGCTGGTTCAGGCCCGACCATCAGTCAGGCTATGACCAATACGCAGGGATTCCAGGAGACGCTCACGTATTCCATTGTTGCAACCGGACCCGGCGGATGTGACAACAGCTTTAGTCCCAAATTGATGATTGTCACGGTTTCGCCTCAGATTACCGCAGGATTCCTGAATTCACCGTCACCTGACTTCATCTGCAAGGGAAGCACGGAGTATCTGATCTTCCAGTTTGGCGGCAGCCCGCTGTTCAACTTTACCTACAACAAAGGAGGAGCTCCCATTGTGGTGCCGAACAAGGGCAATGTGGTGGTGATACAGGATATACCGCTTGTTAATACAACCTATACCATTACCTCGGTTACTGATGGCCTGGGCTGTACTGCGCCGTTCAATGTGCCCTTCGTGGTGAATGTGGGCGATACGGATCCCAACTACTCCATCATATCCCCGCTTGCTACCTGCAGTCCCAACCGGGTCTCATTCCAATACAACCAGGTGGCCGGAACAATCTATACCTGGAGATTCGGTGATTCTGCCGACTCGACCTATACAGCAGCAACAACGGTTGCGAATAAGGTGATCAAGCATACGTACACGAACCTGAGTCCCACCAGCACACTCAACTACCCGGTGACGATGCAGACGGAATTGCCTTTGCCGTTCCCGGGATGCTTCAAGACAACACCGCCCAAGACGGTTACCATCTATCCCAATATCATCGCCAACATCCTTTCCGACAAGACGGAGATATGCAGCGGTGAGTCCATACTCTTCTCTAACCAGAGCGTGGGAGCTACGTCACAGACCTGGTCCTATAAGGTTTCAGGAGCGCCGCCCGCTTCAGAGCTTCCAATGGGGAATAGTATTAACATTAATTTCACCTTCACCAACTCAACTGCGGCGAACCCGATTCTTTACGATGTGATCTACCGGGGCACCAATGGGAATTGCCCGACACCCGATCAGGTAATTACAATCAAGGTGTACCGTACCGTAGTAGCAGGGTATAACGAAGGAGTTGTTCCGTTGTACGTCAACGGTGAGTCCAATGTAACGTACACCAACACATCAACACCTGTAGACGCAGCCTTCACCTACGACTGGACATTCGGTGCGGACGCTACGCCTGCCAGTTTCACGGGTCCCGTGCCCCCGGTTGTGAAGTATGTTCGCCCTGGGCCAAAGACAGTGACCTTGACGGCCAGCAACGCAGCGAGACCGATTTGTAAATCAACTTTCGAAAAGACCATCAACATTAACATGCCTCCGCTGATTGCCATATTTGATGTTGACCCCAAAGAGTCGTGCTACCCCTCGGTTATTTCAGTGAGTACAGACCCTGCCAAAACGCAAATCACGGGTGATACCAATGACTGGAGGGTATTTGACGACAATGGTCGTGTTGTCGGCACCTCGACGGGCGCTACACCGGTTTTCCCGATACCGGCGGCGGGCAAGTATACCATTACTTTGAAAACTTCAAACTCCATCACCGGCCAGGTGGCTATTGCGCCCAGCAAGAAGGTAGAAGTGTATGGCAAGCCTTTCACATCCTTCGACGTCCGGCCGGATGTGGTATACATCCCGGATACTGAGCTAAGTACCTTCAATTTTAGTACAGGCGCCAACCAGTATTCATGGGACTTTGGAGACGGGGATGTAATCGCGGGTAACAGCGGTGACAACGTGTCTCCGGGAACGAATAATGGACGGACCAGCGGCACCATAGAAGAGCCAAAACATATCTACAAGGTGGAGGGCAGCTATAACCTTACGTTGATCGCGAAATATGACCATGGAAATAATATCGTGTGTGCAGATACACTGGCCCATCAAGTGCTGGCCAAGCAGGGCGGTATTGCCAAGGTTCCGAATGCATTCACACCCAATCCTTCCGGACCTTCAGGCGGTTCTGGCCCAACAGGAACCGGCGGAACGGGCTCCTTCAACGACGTCTTCCTGCCTTATGTAAAAGGTGTTGAGGAATTCAACCTGCAGATCTATGACCGCTGGGGCAACCTGATCTTTGAAAGCAATGACCAGCGCGTTGGATGGGATGGTTATGACAAGGATGGACGAATTCTCCCGGCAGGTGTGTATGTATACAAACTGACCCTGCGACTGTCGGACGGCCAGCGCTCCACTCAAATTGGTGATGTCACCATGATCCGATAACTTTATGAGCGCTATGCTGAAAAGAATGCTATTCGTGTGGGCTCTGGGTTTGACGACGCTGACTGCATCTGCGCAGGATCCTCAGTTCTCGCAGTATTACCAGTCGCCGTTGTATCTGAACCCTGGCTTCACCGGCATTACACCCCAGCAGCGCATCACCTTCAACCACCGGTTGCAGTGGCCAAACCTGCCGCAGGCATTTTCAACCTTTGCAGCCTCTTATGATATCTGGGTCGACGAACTCAAGAGCGGTTTTGGCATTCTTGCCACAACGGACCGAATGGGTTCAGCAGGGTGGAGGACAACAACCGCCAGTCTCTTGTACAGTTACAAGGTGAGGATTACCGACAAAATTGTCTTTTCGCCGGGCCTGTCATTTGGATACGGCATCAACGGATTAGACCGCACCAAACTCCAGCTTGGCGATGGTCTTGAATTCAACGGACAATCGCTGGACCCGGCTCTCAATGCCCTTGGAAACCAGCAGTATTTTGATTTTGGCGCCGGCTTTCTTTTTTACTCCAAGAGCGTGTGGCTCGGTGGGTCCTTCAGTCACATCAACAAGCCTAATCTTTCGGTGCTGAATACAGAGACCCGTTTGCCTATGAAGACAACGATCCATGGCGGCGGACGAATTGAATTGATGAACGGACTGAGGACGTCAGCGCGTGCCTCTTACCTTACCCCATCTTTCGTCTACATGTCGCAGGGCGGCATTTCACAGTTGAGTGTGGGTGTTAATTACCACGTTGATCCTATCTTCCTGGGTGTGTGGTACCGGGGCAAACCATATGAATCAACCGTAACGGGTTCAGTTCAGCAGGATGCCATGGTTTTCCAATTGGGCATGTACCTCGACAAAATGACCGTGGGTTACAGTTACGACTTCAGTACCTCGGGTCTTTCCAATGCCTCGGGTGGAGCACATGAAATTTCAATTATGTACGAGTTCAACGTGAAGCCCATACAGCGCGGCGTGAAGAAGCGCAACAGGCTCATCCCTTGTCCTACCGGCGGCCGGCAGGAAGGTTTTTGGAAATAACATTCCTGCTCATCATTCTTTTTCATTCAGGGTGCCACCGGCGTTTCCAGCCTAGGGATAAACCTTTACCTTTGCGCCAATCATCCTTGTAAAGGGCCTGAATAATGAACTTTTCTTCAGCGTTAGCATCAAATCCGGTATTCAAGACGATCGTTCTGGCGGCTCGGGAAGAGGGTGTCGAGGGCTACATCGTTGGCGGTTATGTGCGCGACCTGGTTCTGGGAAGACCCAACAAGGATATCGACTTTGTTTGTGTAGGCAGCGGGATATCCTGGGCAGAAAAGGTGGCAGCAAGACTGGGCGGTCTGGCGGTGACAGTTTTTAAAAACTTTGGAACGGCCATGATCCGGTATGGAGATTACGATCTCGAGTTTGTCGGTGCACGCAAGGAATCTTACCGCCAGGATTCGCGCAAGCCCCTGGTGGAAGACGGGACCCTGGAAGATGATCAGAAAAGGAGGGACTTCACCATCAATGCTATGGCCATCAGTCTCAATGAAAAGGACTATGGCGCGCTGATCGACCCGTTTGGCGGGATGGACCACATCAGGGAGAAGATGATTAAGACGCCGCTGGAGCCTTCCATTACATTCTCGGATGATCCGTTGCGGATGATGCGGGCGGTCCGGTTTGCTTCTCAACTGGCCTTTGACATTGACCCTGATACCTTCCAGTCCATCATCGACCAGAAGGAGCGGCTGAAGATTGTGTCCATGGAAAGGATCATGGAGGAATTTAACAAGATCATCCTCTCACCGGTGCCGTCGTATGGATTCAAGCTCCTCTTTCACAGCGGACTCCTGCACCAGTTCTTCCCGGAGATGGTGGCGCTGCACGGTGTGGAATATGTAGACAACAAAGCCCACAAGGATAATTTTTATCATACGCTGCAGGTGCTGGACAACGTCTCGGTGATGTCCTATGACTTATGGCTTCGCTGGGCTGCCATCCTGCACGACATTGCCAAGCCGCTGACGAAACGGTTTGAGCAGGGCCATGGATGGACATTTCACGGCCATGAGGACAAAGGGGCAAGGATGGTGCCCGGACTGTTCAAGCGGTTTAAGCTTCCGCTCAATGATAAGATGCTTTTTGTGCAGAAGCTGGTGCGCCTTCACCTACGGCCCATTGTGCTGGCCTATGACGTGACCGATTCGGCCGTCAGGCGACTGCTCTTTGAGGCAGGTGATGATACGGATGCCCTGATGAAGCTCTGCCGGGCCGACATTACTTCGAAAAATGCGGAAAAGGTCAAGAAATACCTGAAGAATTTTGAGCGGGTAGAGGAGAAGATGCTGGAGGTGGAGAAGAAGGACCATGTCCGTAATTTTCAGCCACCCGTAACCGGTGATGAGATCATCCGGATGTTTAACTTGCCGCCTGGCCCGATTATTGGTGAAATCAAAGAGCAGATCAAGGAAGCCATCCTCGAAGGACAAATCCGGAACGACCGTGAGGAGGCCCTGGTGCTGCTGACTGAAATCGCAAAACTGAAAGGAATATCTAAAACTGAAGTTAACCCCTGATAAAGAAATGAAAAGAGTCATAATCATTTTCGCCTGGATGCTGGTTTCAGCCTCAATCTCGGTTGCGCAAAACCAGCCGGCCAAGACCGGACAGAAAACCCCGCCAGCCGGACAAAAACCAGCACAAGCTGCAGCCGCGAAGCCTGCACCGGGAAATCCGCTGGGCGATCATTTTGGAAAGAAATATGCCATCGCCGCAAGGTGGAATGACTTTGATGTGGCCAAGGACGCCATGTACGACCTGATCGTGGAATTCCCAGGAAGTGATTCACTTATTTTTGCGTTAGCCTATTTTTATTATGAGAATCAGAAGTACCCGTCCGCCGTCCTGGTGTGCCAGGACCTGTTGGCACGAAATCCAAAGAATATTGAAGCGCTTGAGCTTGCCGGCCTTGGCTATGAGAGCCTGAGTATTAATGACCGGGCTTTGCAGAACTTCGAGAGCCTGTTCCTCATCACCAACAACAATGCGACGTTGTATAAGATGTCCTTTCTTCAGTATCAATTGAAGCGATACGGGGAGAGCCTGACCAATGCGGATTTCCTCCTGACTAAGCCGGAGGCGGACTCCCTCAAAGTAACCTACAATGATGCTGCCAACATTCCCAAGGAGTATGCACTCAAAGTGGCTTTGCTCAATCTGAAGGGAATGATATACAGGGATCAGGCAGACAAGGTAAATGCCAGAAAATTCTTTGAGGAAGCCCTGAAAGCAGCCCCGGATTTTGCCCCTGCCAAGAAGAACCTCGCTGAGTTGAAGTGATGCAACCTTTTGGGTTGCGGGTGGTCTTTGCACATTAGACTATGAATCTGGAACCTGCGGTAACCCCTGTACATGGAGAAATCATCGAAAGATGCCGCAGGGGCGATCGTGAGGCGCATTACCAGCTTTATAAGCTCTATTCCAGAAGTATGTACAATATTGGCTATCGGATCGTGAATGACGCTGCTGAGGCACAGGATGTGCTGCAGGAGGCCTTTATCAGCGCCTTTCGCAACCTGGAGCACTATCGCGGTGAAGCGAGCTTTGGTTCCTGGCTGAAGAGGATTGTCGTCAATAAGGCAATCAACGTGATTAAGAGCAGAAAGACAGAGCACCTTCCTGAAGATGAACATTTTGATGTCAGGGAAGAGGTGTGGGAAGATGAGGAATTTCCATTTACCGTTGAGCAGGTAAGAAAAGCCATTGACCAGCTGCCGGATGGCTACCGCTCCGTGCTGTCGCTGTATTTACTGGAGGGGTACGATCACGGAGAAATTGCCGAAATCCTCGGTATTTCAGAATCTACTTCAAAGTCTCAATTTAACAGGTCAAAGAAAAAACTCCGGGATATCCTGGAAGGAGGTAAAATATGAAAGAGGATTCATTGGAAAGGATGGTCAGGGAAAACCGTGATGCATTTGATCACCGCACTCCTTCAGACAAGGCATGGAAGGCCATTGTCGTGACGTTATTCGGCAGGGAGACCATTTCACTGTGGAATTCAGCGCCTGTCTGGCGCGCTGCTGCAGTTGTGCTGTTGGGTTTGTCTGTTTACTTGTTTGTTTCGGGGCAACGAAGCGTGGCCATCCCCGGGATGAGCGCTGCGCAACAGGAATTCAGGGATGTGGAATCGTACTACAGTGCCCAGATATCAGAGAAAGTCGCTTTGATTTCCCGGGAGGGTTTCTTCGCGGATGATTCCTTTACGCAGGATATTCAAAAACTGGAAGCGATGTATACCGTATTGGCGGAGGAAATGAAAAAGCACCCGTCTGAAAAAGTCAAGGATGCCATGGTGCTGAACATGCTGGTGAGGATTGATCTGCTGAACCAGCAAATTCAAAGACTGGAAGACGTCAGGCGCCCGAATGAAGAGGCAGCTGCAATCTGAGCTTCTAGAAATCCTCCTCGCTCTTCAGCTCGATTAATTCTTTGTTTGAGTCCAGTATTTTTCCATTCTCGCACTTCAGGACGCGATTCGGAAACTTCTTGATCAGGCCGTAGCTGTGTGTGGCCATAAAGATGGCCGTGCCGCTTCGGTTGATCTGTTGAAAAACCCGCAGGATGCCGGATGACACTTCAGGGTCAAGATTGCCGGTGGGCTCGTCCGCGATGAGAATCTGAGGTTCATTCAGCAGGGCCCTGGCGATGACGACCCGCTGCTGCTCACCGCCGGATAACTGGTGGGGCATTTTCTTTTCTACTGAGCCAAGACCAACCTGCATCAGGACGTCGACCAGCCGGCTCTTCATTTTGATGCTGTCACGCCAGCCGGTGGCACGCATGACAAAGGTTAGATTCTCTGATACAGTCCGGTCGGGGAAAAGCTGAAAGTCCTGGAAGATGATTCCAATCTTCCTCCGCAGCAAAGGGACTTCTTTGGTTTTGATCCCGCGGATGGAATATCCCGACACGCTCATATCGCCGAGCCGCAGCGGAAGATCGGCGTACATGGTTTTCAGCAGCGACGACTTGCCTGAACCGGTCCGACCCACCAGGAAGACAAAGTCACCCTTCTCAATATCAAAGGTCAGGTTTTCGAGGACAGCCTGGTTGCCCTGAAAAATACTGACATCCTTAACGCGTACCACTGGATCGGATGAAAACATGGTTGATTAACGTGTTAATGTTTGATGTGTTGACGTGTGGATGTGCGGACGTGTTGATGCCAGGTTTAGCCGTTTACTTTCTTGTGATCGGCTAGGAATTTGGCGAGGCCGGTGTCGGTCAGCGGGTGATTCAACAGATCCAGAATCGCCTTGAGCGGGCAGGTTGCCACATCGGCACCGATCTCAGCACACTTCACGATGTGAATGGTATGCCGGATACTCGCGGCCAGAATCTGGGTCTGGAAGCCGTAGTTGTCATAGATCTGCCTCATCTGGGCAATCAGTTCAATGCCGTCCTGTGAGATGTCATCGAGCCTTCCCAGGAAAGGGGAGACGAAGGTAGCCCCTGCCTTAGCCGCGAGGAGCGCTTGCCCGGGGGAGAAGACCAGGGTACAGTTGGTTCGTATGCTTTCACTTTTGAATTGCTTGATGGCCTTGATGCCGTCCTTGGTCATGGGGACCTTAACCACGATTTTTGAATCAATCTTTGCAAGTTCGTGCCCTTCGCGGAGCATTCCTTCCAGGTCCGTGGCGATGACCTCCGCACTGACATTATCGTCCACAATATTGCAGATCGCTTTGTAGTGCGCCCGGATGTTATCCGCGCCTTTGATGCCTTCTTTGGCCATTAGGGATGGGTTGGTGGTTACCCCGTCGAGGACACCCAGGTCGTAGGCTTCCTTAATTTCGTTGAGGTTAGCGGTATCAATGAAAAATTTCATGTTGGAGTATTTTAGAATGAGTGGTTAGGTTGGCCAATGGCAGGCGCAGAACCGACCGAGTGGCAGACAAAGCTACGCTTTTGGCGTCATTGGAACAGGCTGGAAGAGCGGGTTTTTGAGAGTGTGCCGGCGGAATACAGGCGACCGCCGGGCAAAAAAAAATAGCAAACCGAACATCGCACCGCTACAACTGCCTACCCTTGCTACCTTCCGGTCCTGGGGGAGTTCAGCAGGAGCTGGTCGTGCCGGTTTGC
>JAYTVB010000005.1:0-103686 GCA_043744235.1 Cyclobacteriaceae bacterium
CCTTCCTGACTTCCCGATGCTCAAACTGGAGGCTCAGGTGGCGGTAGGCCTCCGGGTTGCGCGCAATCGCCAGAACGCCGGACGTGTCCTTGTCAAGCCGATGGCCCATCTGCGCCTGTGGTTCAATCGCCCTGGCCAGTGCCAACAGGTTGACCGGCTCCACACGGTCTTCCAGGGTAGCAATAAAGGGTGGCTTGTTAATCAGGATGTAATCCTGGTTTTCGAGAAGGATCAAGTCCTCGAATCGGGGTGGTTTCGCGTGGGCCATGGTTTCTGGACGCAAAACTAATCTTTGTCTTCGTCTCCTTTTACGCGGGGAAGCCTGAAACTGAAAGTTGAACCCTTTCCCGGCGTGCTTTCCACCTCGGCACGCGTGCCGTGTCCCTCCAGGATGTGCTTGACGATGGCCAGTCCAAGGCCCGTACCGCCCTTTTCACGGCTCCGGCTTTTGTCTACTCGATAGAATCGTTCAAATATCCGGCCGATGTGCTCCTGGGGTATCCCCTCGCCGGTATCGCTGATGTAGGTGGTGATGTTTTTCTTGCCGGTATCAAATGAAACGGTAACCTCCCCTCCCTCCGGCGTGTAGTTGATGGCATTGGAAATCAGGTTTGTGACTACCTGCGAAATGCGCTGCCAGTCGGCGTAAGCCACCAGTTTTGACTGTGGACTGAACCTCAATTTGATATTCTTCCACTGGGCCTTCTCTTCAAACTGGTCAATCACTTCGGCGCAGAGTTTTGATAGGTCGATGGATTCGAATTTCATCTTGATGTCACCCGTCTCGATTTGCGACAGGGTGAGGAGGTCCTGCACGAGTATATCCAGGCCATCGAGGGACTTGGCCGCTTTCTTCAAAAAGCGGTTGCGGACATTCTTGTCGTTCACGGCGCCGTCGAGCAGGGTGTGGACAAATCCCTGGGCGGCAAAAATAGGTGTCTTCAGCTCATGCGAAACATCGGCAATGAATTCCTTGCGGAAGGCTTCCAGCTTTCTCAGTTCATCAATTTCCTTTTGTTTGAGAAGGGCGAACGAATAGATTTCTTCGTTGATGTTCTTCAGGGGATTGAGTGCTCCGGATTTCTGCTGCTTAATGCCTCCGAGTTCTTTCTTCCTGAGTTTGCCGAGCATCTTGTAGATTTTGTTGATCTCGCGAAAAACCAGAAACTCCAGTACCACGTAGATCAGCAGGTAGGAGCCTGAGAAGCTGATAACACCCGCCACCATGAGCGCGTTGAGGCTGACGCTTTCCACCAGCGACAGGAACAAAACGGTCACCAGGGCGATGAACACCGCCAGGAGCAGAGCCATCGTCCGGGCACTATATACCATGTGTCAGATGAGATTGAATTTGTAGCCGACCCCTTTTACGGTCGTAATGTAGTCATCTCCGATCTTTTCTCTCACTTTCCGGATGTGAACATCCACGGTGCGTGCCAGGACGTAGACATCCGATCCCCAGATGTTCTGGAGGAGATCGTCCCGGCTGAACACCTTATTCGGGTTTTTGGCGAGAAAGAAAAGGAGCTCGAACTCCTTTTTCGGAAGGTTGATTTCCAGGCCTTTCACCTTGATGGTATAGCTGGAGCGGTCGATCACGAGGTCGCCGATCGCAATCTGGGAAGAGTGTGTCTTGCCCTTTGATTCACGTCTGAACAGCGCATTGATCCTGCTCATCAGGGCGCGGGGTTTGATGGGCTTGGTGATGTAGTCGTCTGCACCCACATCGAAGGCTGCCACCTCGGAATATTCTTCAGAACGTGCGGTGAGAAATACAATGAAGGTGTTGGCCAGTTCATTCATCGCGCGGAGCTGACGGCATGCCTCCACGCCATCCATTTCAGGCATCATGATATCCAGCAATACCAGGTCAGGCTTGAACTTCCTGGCGATGTCCACGGCCAGGTGACCATTGTTTGCCACCTTAACCTCGTACCCTTCTTTCTCCAGGTTGTATTTCAGCAATTCGAGTATGGGCTCCTCGTCGTCCACCACCAGCACTTTGTAAGCAGCCTTTTTACCCATGGGACTTTATTTTTGAAAATCAAAAGTAGCCAGTTTACATCCAATAAAAAATCAAGGTTAAGTTCTTAACAAAACCTTAACCTGTGGTTCATCAGAGGAAAGGGTATTCCTTTTTGTAATGCGTGATCATGGCTTTGAGATCCCTGTTGAATGTATTGATCCATTCATCCTTCATGCTGTCGTGCTTTGACTCATAGGTCTTGAATGACATGAAATAGGTGTTGTTGGGAAGCCTTCTCGCCATTCGCTTTTGCCGGGTTCGCTCGCCGCTCAGTGAAAGCGTATCCATGGCGTCTACGATCCGCTGAATAAATTTCTGCTTCCTCTCCTTCTTCAGCGGTACCGGATCATCTTCCCGGAAGGTATTGTACAGGCTGTCGAGTTGTTGCGTTGCCCTCAGCATGTGGTCGGTCACCTTGCGGTAATCCGTGTCATCAAAAATGTACTCCTTGTATCTTTTGGAAGTATCTCCAAAAGTCCTGAGCAGGAATTCCTCCGCACCCCGGTCACCGATAAATGAGGCGAGGTTTTCATTGAAGTCAGAACTGTCCTTGACATAGAGGGTGGCGTGGACCATCTCATGGATGATCAGGCTGGCCAGGTCGCCGTCGCCGCGGCGCAGCATGCCGGAAAGGATCGGATCCGTAAACCAGCCCAACGTACTCCAGCCGCCGGGATTGCGCACGCTCACATCCCAGTTATCGCGTTCAAGGGATTCCTTTTCCTTCATCGCCCTGTCCTTGTCGAAGTAGCCCTTGTAGGGCACGGAGCCCACCACCGGAAATTCCCAGCGTTTCTCCTGCAACCGGAATGGTTCGCAGGCCGTGACGACCCACATCAATTCCTCACCTTTTTGATCAAAGAGTGTTTTGTAGTTGTCTGTATCATTGAGTCCCAGGGAATCTATAGCAAACCGGCGCGCCTGGGCAATCAACAACAGCTTTGATTTTAAAGAATCCGGAAATGTTATATCCTGCAGGAATGCTTCCACGGGCCTCGCCCCGCGAATGATCTTCAGCTGTCCCAGGCCCTGGGCAATACCGTATGACAGGAGCGACCAATAATACACGCAAAGAACGGCCAGCACAAGCAATATAACCGCGGAAATTTTCTTCACCATGCTATTTCTTTCTCTTAGCCAGGAAGTAACGGTCCCTGTAATTGACATACAGTCCGTAAGAATACTGAAAGGACTTGAACGACAAATCGTAATAAGGCTCGTACCGCAAGGTGATGTAAAGGTTATCAGCGATCTTGTAGTCATACAAAAACCGCAGGATCATCAGTTGAGGAGCCGGCTGAATCCTGGTGGGATCAAAGTATGACACAGCCTGGTAGATCTTTCCGCCCTGGATGGACATGAACTCCCGGCCCTGCCAATAGCTGGCCATGATGTCCAGGCCGAATTTTGTAGACACCGATCCGTTCAGGTAATAGCTGTCACCGTCAAGGTATGCCTGCCGGGTTTTCGTGATGTCTTTATCATACACATAGTAGGCGCTGAGGGTGAATTGCTTCGCCCAGCCCTGGCTTGGCTGGTTCCAGACGACGCCTGTGGCTGTATTCATTAATGTCTGGATCGGCAGCCCGGCCACATCGAGTTGCCCGCCCTGGTGCCGCCCGACGATCTGAACGGGGATGCTGAGGCTGCCACCACCGCCGAAGGTCAGAATCCTCTTCTGCAATGACAATCCGCCCGCCAGCTGCTCCTGTTTCGGGTCCTGCCAATACTGCATGTATTGCCAGTCAATCCACAGGTCGACGAAAAAATCCTCGCGGTTGTATTGAAGTTGAAAGCCAGTCTCCAGCCGGTTGTTCAGCACCCGCTCAAAATCATACAGCGGTTCAATGAGTCGGTGGTTCAGGCTACTCTCCAGGTTTCCGAAAATGACCGAATACTCCTTCTTGCGCCACTTTACTGAAAATATGGGGGCCGAGGTTGAAAATTTTCCGTTGCCAAAGTCCTTCTGAAAATAGCCGCCCGCATCAATGCGCACATTCTTGCTGACGTGGTAGCTTAGAAAAGGCTGAAACTGGTAACCAAACAAGGTATATCCGTTGATGATTGTGTTCACGTACTCGTTGTTCTTGAAGAACCCGAGGGCATTAACCCCCGCATACAGCTTACCTGAATCCGCCTCCTCGACGGCCATCCGGTCTTCAAAGACGCGGTTGTTGAGCTGGGCGCACAATGGCGGGGCGCACAGCACCAGCAATACCCCAAAAATAATTTGACCCGCCCGCATGAAAGTGCAAATTAAGATTGTTGCCCGTTATTCGTTAAGGATTAGTCAGTTAAAATCTGTCAGGAATTCCGGCGGCCCAAACTATTCCCGGCCCGGGTTTCCTTATTATCATTGAAGTAGTAATTTCAACCCCACTTTATAATACCGTAATCAACTACAACACGAATATATGAGCGACAACAAGGAAAAGCTGAAGGCCCTGCAACTCACCATTGACAAACTGGAAAAAGCGTATGGCAAGGGCACAGTGATGAAATTGAATGACCAAAAGGTCATGGACGTACCGGCCATCTCAACAGGATCATTAGGCCTGGACATTGCTTTGGGCATCGGCGGCATCCCCCGCGGCAGGGTGACTGAAATCTACGGACCTGAATCGTCCGGTAAAACAACCCTCACCATGCATTGCATTGCCGAGGCCCAGAAGAAAGGCGGGCTGGCAGCATTCATTGACGCCGAACACGCTTTTGACAAAACATACGCTGAAAAACTTGGCATTGACACAGAGAACCTCCTGATCTCACAGCCGGACAACGGCGAGCAGGCCCTTGAAATCGCTGAGCACCTCATCCGCTCCGGCGCCATCGACATCATCGTCATCGACTCCGTGGCTGCCCTGGTGCCCAAGGCCGAATTGGAAGGTGAGATGGGCGAAAGCAAGATGGGCTTGCAGGCCCGCCTCATGTCACAGGCTTTGCGCAAACTGACCGGTACCATCAGCAAGACGGGATGTGCCTGCGTCTTCATCAACCAGCTGCGCGAAAAGATCGGGATCATGTTCGGCAACCCGGAGACTACCACCGGTGGAAATGCACTGAAGTTTTATGCTTCGGTCCGCCTTGATATCCGCCGCATCGGCCAGATCAAGGAAGCCGCCGACGACATTACCGGAAACCGTGTAAGGGTGAAGGTTGTCAAGAACAAGGTAGCCCCTCCCTTCAAGGTGGTTGAATTCGATATCATGTACGGACGCGGAATCTCCAAGTCAGGAGAAATCGTTGACATCGGAGTTGAACTGAATGTCATTCAGAAGTCAGGATCCTGGTTTGCCTACAATGGCAACAAGCTGGGCCAGGGCCGTGATGCCGTGAAGCAGCTGATTGAAGACAACCCTGAACTCATGGATGAACTCGAGAAAAAGATCAAGGAGAAACTGGCGACACCCGAGGGGGAGAAAGTCCTGGAGGAGAAGGAGTAAACCCGGATCAGAAGATTACAAGACAAAACGCCCCATGACTGGGGCGTTTTTTTGTGGTGCGTGGTAATGGGATCAATGTTCTTCAAAGCAGCCGCAGCCCGGGGTGGTGAAGCTATGGGATGATTCGTGCCAGGTGAAATTCTGGTTGTAGCCATTCTGTTCCCAATAAAATTTCGTCCGGGTTTTGCTGTAGTTGCCGACCTCGTTCATGTTCGATGCGTCGAAGAGCCGGCCATTCATCATGGTGTAGACCACGGAGTTGGAGTTTTGAATGTTTTCAAGCGGATTCTTGTCAAGCACAATCAGGTCAGCGAGTTTACCAGGCTTCAGCGATCCGATCTGATCGTCCATGCCGAGGTAAGCGGCGCCGTTGATGGTGGCGGAGCGGAGCGCATCAATCGGCTTCATCCCGCCCTGCGCCAGGTTCCACAATTCCCAATGCACACCCAGACCCTGCAGCTGGCCGTGAGCGCCAAGGTTGACTTTCACGCCCGCGTCGCTCAGCTGGGTACACACTTTGGAACTCAATATGTGTCCATTTTCAAATTCCTTCTCAGGCACCATGATCCGGTGGCGGCTTCTCGAATCGATTTCGCCGCGTGGCATAAACGACAGCAGTTTCTGATTTTCCCACACATCCGTGTGCTGATACCAATAGTATTCTCCACTCATCCCGCCGTAGTTCACAATCAGCGTCGGGGTGTAGCCGCTCTTGCTATTACTCCACAAGGTGACAACATCCTTGTACACGGGCGCGACAGGAATATTATGTTCAACGCCGGTGTGCCCGTCCATGATCATGGACAGGTTGGTGAAGAAGGTAGAGCCTCCCTCCGGCACCACCTCCACATTGAGTTCGCGGGCTGCCTGAATGATCTGCTGCCGCTGCTCACGCCGCGGCTGGTTGTAGCTTTTCACTGAAAAAGCGCCGTAGGCCTTCGTTCGCCGGATAGCGCTCCGGGCATCATCCACATTGTTGATAATGGTCTTGAAAGTGCCATCTGCACCGTACAAGATTGTACCGGTTGAAAAAATCCGGGGTCCAATCATGTTGCCCGCCTTGATCATTTCGCTTTGGGAAAAAATCATCTCCGAGTTTGAGGAAGGATCATGCGCTGCCGTGACGCCATAAGCGAGGTTGGCATAATACTCCCATTGCTTCTGGGGGCTCAGGCCGTACCTGAAGTTTCCAATGTGGGCATGTGCGTCGATGAATCCCGGCATGATGGTCTTGCCTTTCACATCCACGACTTTAATGCCCACGGGCAGGCTGACTTCACCTGATTTTCCAATGGCTTCGATCTTATTCCTGTTGATGATGATGGTACCGTTTTCAATCACTTCATTTCCTTCCATTGTAATGAGCGTTGCGCCGGTCAATGCAATCCGGCCCTCGGGTACGTCTGATTTCATAACCAACCCGATCTTCGTTCCTACGCTGTCAACCGGAGGCAAGGTTGACGGTGCACCTTCCACGAACGCAAACCGGTTCCTGATGTCGTTGGAAAAATATTCATCACCCAGGGTCCAGCAGATTTTCCTGCTGTCGGCCGACCAATGGAGGTTGATGCCAGCATCGCGCGCCAGCTGACTGACCGGAAAATCGGCGCCCTTGGCATCCAGGTCGACCGATTTCCCTGTCTGGGGCATGGCGGCTACGTATGCTTTATAGAGCTGGGTGAAAGCTATCCACTTTTCATCCGGGCTTAACAACAGCCGGGTGGCGTACTTGGAGGTCGCCAGTGTACGGTCATCGCTGCCGTCCAACTTGATGCTCTTGAATGTTTTCGGATTGCCGTTGCCGGACTGGTAATAAATGTGCTGTCCGTCCTTACTGAACTGCGGGTATTCTCCTTCATCCTGCACCAACGCCGCCTGACCTCCGCCTGAAGGCATCCAGTACATGCCTGGATTTTTGGTGAATGTAAATCCCTGGTGATCGTTACCGGATTCCTTCATGTACACAATCTTGCTTCCATCCGGTGAAAATGCGGGGGTACGGTATATCCCCTTTTCGGAAGTTATCTTCTGTGGTTTTGATCCCCTGACCGCCAGGTTCAGTTTCATGATGGCACCCATGCTTTCATCATTCCAGGTTACATACACCAGTTCACTTCCATTGGCAGAATAGGCAGGCTCGAATTCAAGGTCTGTGCTGCTGGTGATTCGTTGAGGTGTGCCATTGGGCAAATCTTTTTTCCAGATGTATCCCGCCGCGTTGAAGGCCAGCGTCTTTCCGTCCGGGGATGTAACCGCATTCCGAATTACCCTGGCTGTAAATTCCGACTGGAAGGCATCGTTCCTGAAATGGAGTGCATCGGCAATCTTCAATGTGTTCTTCACGGTGAACGGAACGTCGGTGGCTTTGAGCGTGGCCAAATCCAATCTTTTGATTTTTCCTTTCGACCAGATGACGATGGCCTGATTGTCGGGTGTCCAGTTGAAATCCGGGTAGACTCCGAATATCGCCCAGGCTTCCTGCTGGTCTTTACTCAGGTCGTCATACACCGGTTTTTCTTCACCGGTCTGGAGATCATGGATGTATAAAACAGTTTTTTCACGGACCCTGCGCAGGAAAGCGAGTTTCTTTCCGTCGCGAGAAATCTGCGGACTGGCGGCCCCGCCCGGTCCGCCGGTGACATCCTTTATTTCGCCTGTTGTCAAATCATAGCGCCTGATAGCGTAGATCTGTTGATTGGGATCTTTATTATACTGGAAGAATCCACCCGGGTAAACATCTTCGCTGTAATACATATATTTGCCATCGGGTGATGCTGACGGCTCATTCACATCCTGTTGGTCATTCTTGCGCTTGGTCAGTTGTAAGCCCCCGCCCCCGGATTTGTGGTACATCCAAAGTTCGCCCGCGCCCAATGAGCGCTGCGCAGTAAAATGTTTACGCGCGATCAGGTAGTTGCCGTCGGCGGACCAAACTGCATTGTTCAGCAGGCGGAAATCTTCCTTCGTAACCTGGTGCGCATCCGACCCGTCGGTTTTCATCAACCAGATGTTGTCACCGCCGCCGGCATCACTGGTAAAGGAGATGGATTTGCCATCGGGACTGAACCTGGGCTGCACTTCGAAGGGCATGCCGCTGCGCAAAGGCTTGGCCTCTCCTCCGGCGGCAGACATGATGTAAATATCGCCCAGCATGTCGAATGCAACCTGTTTACCATCCGGGCTGACATCCAGGTTCATCCATGTTCCTTCATCGGTTGCAAGGGGCACGTCCTTTATTGACCATCCCGCTGGGCCTGCCACATCCCATTTTTTTGAAGCCTTCTGAGAGAATGTGGGAATGGCGACCACGAAGATCAGGGGAATCAGGATGGAGGAGTGTTTCATAAGGGTGTCTAATGGATGGGAGGATAAAAATAAAAAAGGTCACGCTTTTGGCGCGACCTTTCATCAAATACCTGGTTTCGGAATAACGTCAGTTTGCCCGAATGGCAATAACCGGATCCAGCCTTGCGGCCACAGCTGCCGGTACGATTCCGGCAATGAGTCCGATGATAGAAGATACTCCCAGTCCGAGGACTATATTCTTGAAGCTCAGTGATACTTCCAGGCTGCCAAAGGGAACAAAGGTGAGCGCGTATACCAGCAGGATCCCGGCAAGTCCTCCAATCAGGCTTAGGAACACGGCCTCGAAAAGAAATTGAAACAATATGAAATAATTCTTTGCACCCAGTGATTTCTGCAGCCCGATGACACTGGTTCGCTCCTTCACGGAAACAAACATGATGTTGGCAATTCCGAATCCACCCACTAGGATGGAAAACCCTCCGATAATCCAGCCTGCAATACCGACCACATCAAACAATCCGCTGATGGCATTGGCAATGGCTTCCGGCCGGTTAAGGGCAAAGTTGTCCTTTTGTGTTGGCCGCAAACCCCGGCGGCTGCGAAGGAGTCCTTTCATTTCATTTTCCAGCTCAACCAATCCGAGGTCATATTCATATCCCTTAACACCAATGCGCGATGACAATTCATTCCACGCGCCGGTTCCGGTCTGATACAGCTTTCTGAAAGAACTGTAGGGGATAACCACGGTGTAGTCATTGCTGGGAGTGCCAAGGAAGCTTTGCCCTTCCCGCTTGGTAACACCGATCACTTTATATTTCAGGTTCCTGATTCTCACATTTTCTCCAACCGGATCCCGCTCATTGGGGAAAAGCGCTTTGGCCACTTCATGTCCGAGTATCGTCACATTCCTGCCACCTTCAATTTCATCCATTGTAAAATACCGGCCATTGGCAATGTTCACATCAAAAATTCTGTCATATCCATCTCCGGCACCCCTCAAACCGACCTGGCCGATGCTGTTGCTTTCCCTGCGAATGATTGCGTTGCCCCTCGCCGCAAATATGGTCATCGCGGTTTTGTTGCGCAGGTTGGCATTGAGAAACTTGAATTCACTGACCGAAGGGTTGGGTCTCCTCCAGTATTCCCACCATTTGTAGGGACCATTGCCCTCCGGGGTGAAGGGCCACTTTTCAACATAGATCACACCTGTTCCCAGGAAATCAAAGCTTGATTTGATGTTTTTCTCCAGGGAATCGACCAGTGTAAAAACGGCGATGATGGCAAAAATACCGATGGTGACGCCCAGCAGGGACAGAATGGTGCGGAGCACATTGGATTTAAGTGCCTTCCAGGCAAAAGAAAAACTTTCGGCGATAAGTCGTATAACAAGCATTCGGCAAATTAACGTGAAAAAGTACGATCCGGTTGTAAAAAAGTCACAAACGGCTCTGGAATAGCCTGGCCAGGACTCTAGTTGGCGCGAATGGCGATCACCGGATCCAGGCGGGAGGCCACGGCAGCAGGCACAATTCCCGCAATAAGCCCGATGACTGAGGATACACCCAGTCCGAGGATGATGTTTTTGAGGCTCAGGGCAACTTCCAGGCTCCCGAAAGGCACGAGGGTGAGCAAGAAGACCAGGAAAATCCCGGCCAGCCCGCCGATCAGGCTGAGGAATACCGCTTCAAACAGGAACTGGAACAGGATGAAATAATTCTTTGCCCCCAGGGATTTCTGAAGTCCGATGACGCTGGTTCGCTCTTTGACAGACACAAACATGATGTTGGCAATACCGAATCCTCCCACAAGGATGGAGAATCCGCCGATGATCCATCCTGCGATGCCCACCACGTCGAACAATCCGCTGATGGCATTGGCAATGGCTTCCGGACGGTTCAGCGCAAAATTATCTTTCTGCGCGGGCTTCAGTGCCCTCCTGCCGCGCAACAATCCCTTCAATTCGTTTTCCAGTTCGACAAGACCCAGGTCGTACTCATTTCCCTTGATCCCGATGGTCGATCCCAGTTCATCCCATTGGCCCGTTCCGGTCTGGTACAATTTTCTGAAAGAGTTGTAAGGGATAAATACATCATAATCACTGCTGGTCATCCCGAGGAAACTCTGCCCTTCCCTCTTGATCACGCCAATGACTTTGTACTTCAGGTTCTTGACCTTGACAAATTCGCCGATGGGATTCTGCTTGTTTGGGAACAACGCGTTGGCAATCTCATGGCCGATGATGGCCACGGTCCTTCCTCCATCAATTTCATCACTGGTAAAATAACGGCCGCTCTCGACATTGATTTCGCGGATGCTGGTATAGTCATGACCAACGCCGCGCAAGGCAACCTGCCCAACACTTGAACTACCCCTTTTGATGGTGGAGTTGCCCCGGATGGCATAAATGGAAATCGCACTCTTATTCTTCATGTAGGCATCCAGGAATTTGAATTCGTTCAAGGATACATTTGGCCGCCGCCAATACTCCCACCACTTGTAAGGCCCATTGCCTTCCGGTGCCCACGGCATCTTTTGAATATAAATCACGCCGGTACCGAGGAAGTCAAAGCTCGACTTGATGTTCTTTTCCAGCGAATCGACCAAGGTGAAGACGGCGATGATGGCGAAGATACCGATGGTTACCCCCAACAGGGACAGGATGGTGCGAAGCACATTGGACTTCAGGGCCTTCCAGGCAAAGGAAAAGCTTTCAGCAATGAGGCGGAGTGCTAGCACAGGTCGAAATAACGCGAAAAATATGATTTCGGTTGTCTGAAATGGCCAATTCAAACAAATCCTTATTTTTGCAGCCTTATTGGGCCCCGCCGGCAAAGGGGCCAAAGCCCGTAAGCTTATGAAATTGTCCAACTGGTCTTGCAACCTACCTTCCGATCATTCTCCCTGGACAATCATTCAGCCTTACCACACGGGCCAAACACCTTCAAAGACATATTCCAGCACTAACCACTTGATACGATGAAATTATCTGCATTTAAGTTTGACCTTCCCAACAACCTGATTGCCCTGCACCCGTCCGAAAACCGTGACGAATCCCGCATGATGGTGGTTCACCGCGATACCGGCAAGATTGAACACAAAGCGTTTAAAGATATCGTCAGTTACTTCGAAGAAGGTGATGTGTTTGTCGGTAATGATACCATGGTGTTCCCGGCACGCCTCTATGGCCGGAAAGAAAAGACCGGTGCTAAAATCGAAGTGTTCCTGCTTCGTGAATTGAATGCCGAGATGCACCTCTGGGATGTACTGGTGGACCCGGCCCGCAAGATCCGCGTCGGCAATAAACTCTACTTCGGCGACGGGGACCTGGTGGCGGAAGTCATTGACAACACCACATCGCGCGGCAGAACCATCCGCTTCCTGTTTGATGGTGATTCAGAAGCCTTCGACAAAATCGTTGAAACCCTGGGTGAGACTCCCCTGCCCAAATACATCAAAAGAAAAATCGAACCAGCAGACAAAGACCGCTTCCAGACGATCTATGCAAGAAAGAAAGGCGCTGTGTCCGCCCCGACGGCCGGCCTCCATTTTACAAAGCAGTTGATGAAGCGCATGCAGCTGAAAGGCATTGAAATGACCTATGTGACCCTTCACATCGGCCTCGGCACTTTCAGGGCCGTGGACGTAGAAGACCTGACCAAGCATAAAATGGATTCCGAAAACTTCATTGTCGGACCCGAAGCCGTCAAGATTGTCAACCAGGCCCTGGACAACAAGAACAAGATTTGCGCCATCGGCACCACATCCATGCGTTCCCTGGAAACGGCTGTTTCTGCCAGCAACCGCCTCAAGGAGCGCGAAGGCTGGACAGACAAGTTCATTTTTCCGCCCTATGATTTCAAGATCTGCAGTGGCCTGGTGACCAATTTCCATCAGCCGGAGTCAACCTTGCTGATGATGGCCTGCGCTTTCGGCGGATATGATCTGACCATGCAGGCTTACCAGGTGGCGAAGAAAGAAAAGTACAAGTTCTTGACCTACGGCGACGCCATGTTGATCCTCTAAGGTTACCGGCTTTGTCAAACCCTCTTGAATACGCACTCATTGTTGCCGGTGGAAAAGGCACACGGATCAAGAGCAGTTTGCCCAAGCAGTTCCTTGAGCTGAACGGCGTACCTGTACTGATTCATACCCTTCGGGCTTTCTGTGATTATTCTGAAGCCATCACCATTGTCCTGGTCCTGCCAGAAGACGATTTTGAAACCTGGCATACCTTGTCGGCCAAGCATGGTTTTGACAAACCGGTGATCCTGCAGCGGGGAGGCGATTCGCGCTTTCAGTCCGTGCGAAATGGCCTGGACAAACTATCGGGAGAAGGACTTGTGGCGATCCATGACGGCGTGCGCCCGCTGGTCAGCAAAGATATCATCGGCGCTTCCTTCCGGCTGGCGGCGGTACACCGGAGTGCCGTGGCGGCCGTACGGTTAAAGGAGTCTATCCGGATGACAGATCAAGACAACACCAGGGCCGTGGACCGTTCGAAGTTCCGGCTGATCCAGACACCCCAGACGTTTGATTTGCAATTGATCAAGAGTGCCTACCGGATGAAGGAAGATCCGAGTCTCACGGACGATGCCAGTGTTGCTGAGCGGGCCGGTCATACGATCTCGCTGTTTGAAGGCAGTTACGAAAATATCAAGATTACCACGCCGGAAGACCTGGTGGTAGCGGCGGCCTTACTAAAAAAGAAAAGCTGACCATCGGTCAGCTTTTCTTTTTCTTTCATTTTGATCCGGGATCAGTATTCATCTTCATTGAAGAAGAAATCTTCTTTCGTCGGATAGTCAGGCCAGATCTCTTCGATGCTCTCATACGGCTGCCCGTCATCTTCAAGCTCCTGAAGGTTCTCTACCACCTCCAGCGGAGCGCCGGAACGGATGGAAAAGTCAATCAACTCATCCTTGGTGGCGGGCCAGGGTGCGTCCTCGAGGTACGATGCCAATTCCAATGTCCAGTACATAGTCCGCGTTTAAAATTTCCGCAAAAATAGAATTAAATACTCCATACACAATAGTCAGGGCTCGATAGTTTCAAAAGCGGAAAAGTAACCTCTTTTTGACCTGAAGCGGCCTTTTCAAATGATGACAATTGGGCCAAAACAACCATATTTGCCCCTTTAACAAAAACCTTCATGGCCGACGAAAAAATTATCTTTTCGATGACGGGCGTCAACAAGATTTATCCGCCCAGCAAACAAGTTCTCAAGAATATTTACCTGTCCTTCTTCTATGGCGCTAAAATCGGCGTCTTGGGTCTGAACGGATCGGGAAAGTCCTCACTCCTGCGCATCATCGCGGGCATAGACAAAGAATTCCAGGGAGAAGTGGTTTCTGACCAAAGCTTCAGTGTGGGCTTGCTGGAACAGGAACCGCAGCTCGACAAAACAAAGACTGTTAAAGAGATTGTAGAAGAGGGCGTGAAAGAAATCTCTGACATGCTCAAGGAATTCGAAGCCATCAATGAAAAGTTCGGCGATCCTGAAGTGCTGGAAGATCCCGACAAGATGCAGAAGCTTATTGACAAGCAGGGTGCCCTCCAGGAAAAGCTGGATGCCATCGGGGCATGGGAGCTGGACCACAAACTGGAGCGCGCGATGGACGCGCTGCGCTGTCCTCCGCCCGACGCCAAAGTGGAACACCTCTCCGGTGGCGAAAAAAGAAGAATAGCCTTATGCCGCCTGCTCCTGCAGGAACCTGACGTTTTGCTGCTGGATGAACCTACCAACCACCTCGATGCAGAGTCTGTGCAGTGGCTGGAGGAGCACCTGCGCTTGTACAAAGGCACCATCATCGCGGTAACGCACGACCGCTACTTCCTCGACAATGTTGCCGGCTGGATACTCGAACTCGACCGCGGCGAAGGCATTCCGTGGAAGGGCAACTACTCTTCCTGGCTGGACCAGAAACAAAAGCGTTTGCAACAAGAGGAAAAGACCGAATCGAAAAGACAGAAAGCGCTGCAGCGTGAATTGGAATGGGTGCGCATGAACCCCAAAGGCCGTCATGCCAAAGGGAAGGCCCGCCTGGGTGCGTATGAAAAACTCATCGGACAGGAAGGAAGGGAGAAAGAAGAAAAGCTCGAGCTCTACATTCCGCCCGGCCCCCGTCTCGGAAACAAAGTCATTGAAGCAGCGGGTGTTTCGAAAGCCTATGGCGACAAGCTCTTGTATGAGAACCTGACTTTCTCACTGCCGCCTGCCGGTATCGTCGGCATCATCGGACCCAACGGTGCAGGTAAGACCACGCTCTTCAAAATGATTACGGGCAAGGAAAAACCGGATGCCGGCACATTTTCAGTCGGCGAGACCGTGAAAATCGCTTACTTCGATCAGGAGCACGACGACCTGAAACCGGACGACACGGTCTGGCAGGCCATCACCGGCGGAAGCGACCTGATCCTGATTGGCGGCAAGGAGACGAACTCCCGCGCCTACGTCAGCAAGTTTAACTTCAGCGGCACCGATCAGCAAAAGAAAATAAAAGAACTCTCCGGGGGTATGCGCAACCGCGCCCACCTGGCCATCGCCCTGAAGCAGGGCGGCAACCTGCTGCTGCTCGATGAGCCTACCAACGACCTGGATGTCAATACCCTTCGTTCACTGGAAGAGGCCCTTGAAAATTTCGGCGGCTGTGCTGTGATCATCTCCCACGACCGGTGGTTCCTCGACCGTGTGTGTACACACATCCTTGCCTTCGAAGGTGACTCCCAGATATTCTGGTATGAGGGTACCTTCAGCGAATACGAAGAGAACAAGAAAAAGAGACTGGGAGATGACCAACCGCACCGCATTAAGTATAAGAAGCTGGTGAAATAGCATGCGCAGGTTCAGCACTCAGATTGCTGAATACTGTAGAGTGGGTATTAGAAGTTATTGTTTCACACATTATTGCTGAATTTAGTACTGGCAACACGTGTCGGAAGAGTGGTCTCAGCGTCAAAGCGGTGATAGGCAATAATCCAAAGTATCGACGGGATCAGGAAAAGTTTTCATCACTAGGCACAAAGCAAGAAAAGCAAATCCGATATCATGAAAAAATACAGCCTGCTAACCATTTTATCATCTCTACTACTTTCAATATATCTATTTGCAATCTACGCACAGGCAATTTCAAGTTTAGTGCAGGTAAAATATATTAAAGGATTGGATGGAGTAAAGAATATTAAACAAGAGGAATTAACAATGGCTCTTGAAAGCATAAAAGGCGCAAATGAGGCGATTTCGATCAATGTTATGTTAGTATTCTTCTTTCAAGCAATCATTGTAGTCTTAGCTGTCCTTGATTTTATTAATAAAAGAAAGGCTACAAGTGAAGGATCAAAGGGAGAGTAATAGGTCGCAGGAAAGAGTTGGATTTAGACAGTTGCCCGACATTAAGCGAAAAATAAAAATCTATTATCAGTCATCACCAATTAATACCTGGCTCCGCATTACCAGAGACCAGC
This sequence comes from Cyclobacteriaceae bacterium, assembly GCA_043744235.1. Taxonomy (GTDB): domain Bacteria; phylum Bacteroidota; class Bacteroidia; order Cytophagales; family Cyclobacteriaceae; genus ELB16-189. The sequence goes on from JAYTVB010000005.1 coordinate 16,237, forward strand.
AACCAGCAAACCAGCAACCAGCATCCCCATGAAAGCCTTCACCACCATCCTCCTCCTCACGCTCTCCAACACCTTCATGACCTTCGCGTGGTACGGTCATTTGAAATCCAAGGAGATGAGCTGGAGCCAGAACCTCGGACTCGCCAGCATCATCCTCATTAGTTGGGGCATTGCCTTGTTTGAATACATCCTGCAGGTACCGGCCAACCGGATCGGCTTCAGGAATTTTGGCGGACCTTTTACGCTAATGGAATTGAAGGTTCTTCAGGAAGTAATCACCCTCACGGTTTTTGTCATCTTCTCAGTAACCCTTTTCAGGACGGAAAGCTTCCGCCTGAATCACTTCATCGGGTTCGCGTTCCTCGTTCTCGCGGTCTATTTTATATTCAAGAAATAGCCAGCCATACGATACCGGCTTCCACTGACAATTCCCATCGGTGGATACGTCTCACGTCAACACTGCGCTACCAGCGACTAGATAAGTTTTTCCTGCGCCGCTTTTGCCAACGCCTGTGACTTGCTGTTGACCTGCAGCTTGGCGTAAATGTTCTTGATGTGCGTCTTGGAGGTTTCCTTTGAAATGAACAACTGCTCGGAAATCTGCGTGTAGGTCTTTCCTTCCGAAATCAATTGCAGGATCTCCGTCTCCCGCTTGGTCAGGGGTGAGTTTGGATTGATGTGGAAATTATCGATCACGAGGCGTGCGATCCTGCTGCTCATGGGCGCACCGCCCCGGGTAATCTCTTCCAGTGCAGACAGCAGTTCCAGGTGGTTGGAGCTCTTGGTGATGTAGCCTGTGGCACCCGCCTTCAGCGCTTCGAATACCAGTTCATTGTCTTCATATACAGTCACCATGATGATTTCCGTGGAAGGACTTTTATCCCTGATGATGCGGCTTCCCTGGATGCCGTTCATACCCGGCAGTTCAATGTCCATCAGCACATAGTCCGGCTTGTCGTGGGCCAGGTGTTTGATTGCCTCCTCGCAACTGCCGTAGGCATTGACGACACCAAATTTCTCCGAACTGTTGACAATCAGGGAAAAGCTGTTGCGGATTTCCGCGTCATCCTCAACGATTAAAACGCGCTTTTTCGTGGCTGGTATCATAGGTTTTCTTTTTAGTGGTTGAATATTGCAGTTGTACCCGGGTGCCGCGGCCGCCGGATGTCTTTTCTACTACTAACGAACAATTAATCTTTTCGGCTCTCGAACGGATGTTTTTTATTCCGTTCGATGTGCTGACTTTCTCCGGTTCAAATCCTGTTCCGTCATCTTCGAGCATCATTTCGTACCCGGTTTCCGTTGGCCGCAGGTAAAAAGAGACATTCACAGCGCCCGAGTGTTTGAAGGCATTGGTCATGGCTTCCTTAAAAATCAGGTTGGCCTCGCGGCTGAAACCATACGGAAGCCTGACCTTGTCCTTGATGTCATTGTACGCCCTGAAATGTATGCCCTTCTCTTCGAACAACTTCTCACCGAAGTCCCTCACATGAAGAAACAGTTTACCAAGGTCGTCATTAACCGGGTCAATTGCCCAAATAAAATCGCGTGTTCCATTATATAAATACTTGGCGGACTCCTCCACCTTTAGGTATAAATCAGGTCCGTGGCTGTTACCATTGAGCCGCATGAGGCTTACGTAGTTAATTATGCGGGTAAGCTGATTCCCCATTTCGTCATGAAAATCCCGGGCGATTTCCTTCCGGAGGGATTCCTGCTCCCGCTGCCGGATGTGTTCCAGCTCGATGACCCTCGATACATTCTTCCGAAGCCGCACCAGGATGTACAACACCAGGGATCCCACCAGCAACCCGGTCAAGACCATATAAAAAGTGGCGGTCTGGTAGAAGGGGGCTCTTATCGAAAAAGAATAATTGAGCGGCTTTGTATCCCAGCCGCCCGCCTTGTCTGTGGCGATTACACTGAATTCATAATCTCCAGGAGGAACATTACTGTAGGTCACCCGCCCCATGGCCGTGGGCTGAGACCAGGTGTTGTCAAAATTTTTCAAAAAGAATTTGTACCGTACCGACTGTGGATAGCGTTTGTCTACGCGGTTGAAGTGAAACGTGATGTGATTTTTATCAGCGGGCAGCACCAGGCCTGCCGGTATCTTGAAGAATCCGGTCAGGCCTTTTCCAAAGGAGCGGCTTGAGATTTCTCCATACAGGATTTCAGCATCGGTGAGATGGACCGGGTATGACTTGTATAGGTTGTGGCTCGACTCATTGAATTGGTACAAGCCGTCGATGAGACCAAAATATTTTTCCCTTTCGGAAAGGTAGTACGCCCCCTGGTTGGTCTCGATACCTGTAAGTCCATTCTCATAGCTAAAATCCCGAGTCTCCGTAATTTCCAGCTTGGGGTCAAGTTTCAGCCTGGTGATACCCTTTTCTGTTCCCACCCAAATCCGTTCCGTTTCATCCACAGCCACAAGAAAAACAAATCCGGAAGGCAGTCCTTCACGCGGACCGATCAGTCTCTTGGTCATCCTCCCGGGATCTATGATCATGACACCGCCCCCACCCGATCCTGCCACAAGAAGGGAATCGCGGAATAATGCCAAAGACAATATGGTGGTGTTTTCAAATTCAGGAAGCGGAATGGATGTCCTCTTTTCGTTGCGCAGCATGGTCAGCCCGAACTCGGTGCCGATGAACAACGATTTCAACGAAGGCATGTAACGAAGCGAGGTGATGTTCCTTGAACCCAGGCCTTGCGGATCATCGAAAGACCTGAACTGCTTTCCATCATAGTAATTCAGTCCTCCGCCAGTCGTACCAATCCACAAGCCGCCATGTTCATCAAAGTCCAGCGCGGTGATGTAGGCACTGGTGAGCCCATGCTCGCGGGTGTACCAGGAGAATTTGTCCGTGGCTGCCGCGTACTTTCCCAGGCCGGAATACGAACCTACCCACACCTCACCCGAGGGACTGGTACGGATCGCATGAACCCCGTCATCATCTCCGTTCAGGAGCGGATAGGATTGGATCTTGCCCTTATTGATTTTCCACAATCCCTTGGCTCCAATCCAGGTGGCATTGTCATTGTCTTTGTCAATGGCCATTACCGATCCCAGCTGATCCGACGGGTATCGGTCGAAATCCCTCGCATAGTAGCGATACAGCCCATTGCCCGCACTCCCGAACCAGGTATTGCCCTCCCCATCCAGCAGAACCTGGGTGATGGGTATGTTCCTCAACACGGTGTCGGTCTTGATCTTGCCGTTAACCAGCCTTTCACGGAACAACGTCCGTTCATTCCGGGTCCAGTATGCGTCCTGCGCCACATCGTAACAAATAATGTAGCGATTCATCAGTTTCTTTCGCTTCTCAAAACTTCCCTTGTCCGGGTCCATGGCAAAAGTGCCGCTGTCTGTATCGACCCAAACCTCATCGGCATGGTTGAACATGTTGTACGCCTTCCCGAAAACCCGGGCATGAGAAAATTTCCTGTATCCGCCCAGGGACGGCACCAGGAAAGAGCTGTCATTCAAATAATAGCAGATCTTCCGCTCGGGTGAAACGTGCGTGAAGAAGATTGATTTTCCCGGCAAAATATTCTTTGACCAGTAGTACACTGAGTCATTGTATATCTTGCCAATCATTCCCGGGTTAGACATCAGGAAGATCGTATCGTTGAACTCCACCACCTTCCGCACCCGCTTCAGCCGTTCGTTAGAGATGGAGGGCTGAAATTTTTTGAAATCCAGTCCATCGAAACGGGTCAGCCCCTGGGGATGAACGATCCATACGTTTTGCCGGGAGTCTATAAACAAGGAGGTGACGATATTGCTCAGCAGCCCATCCAGCGTTGAGTAGACTTTAAATTCGCGTCCGTCGAATCGGGCCAGGCCCCCGCCCGCAGTGGCTATCCAGATGTATCCGTATTGGTCTTCGACCATCGCATTCACCTGCGACTGCGGAAGGCCGTCGATGGCCGTATATTGCCGCAACGTAAACTGCTGGGCCCACGCCTGCCCTGTCAGGATAAACAGGAAGAAAAGAATAACTGAACGTCTGCGCATGTGCTTCCCTTCAAAATTCAGGATATTACCCGTCAATCCGTTACCTCAAGATACGTGATTATTAACAACACGATTTGCCGGCCGTTTGTTGCAGTCAAGGATAATAACTTTGCTGTTTCACTTGTCCAGCACTGTCGGCGACGGCGTTCCGTTGCCGGAGTCAAACACATATTTCCAAGATCCGTCTGGCTGCCGTTTCCAAATGGAAACATAATTGCCATAGACGGTCGTATCAGATCCGGATGGGGTCTTGAACTTCCTTTCCCAGTTGCCGAACGTGTAACCGAGATCGCCCGATGCATCGGCCTTCAAGGGGGTCCAGGTAAGAACAAAGTCCCGGGCCGGCGCTCCCTCAAAGGAGCGCATCAGCGACTCCTTGCCAATTACCGGCTGACCTCCATCCTGCGGTTTGATCACTTCATCCGCGGCAAAGGCCACAAAAGCCTCCCGCATGCCCTTCTCCGCACTCATCGCACTGAAGGCTTTGTCAGTGTTGATAATCTCCATCCTCTTTGATTCAGCATCATCCTTAACCGTGCTCGAACACCCGGCAAGATTCAACACCATCAGGGTTACCAGTATTTTATTCATATAAGCCCGTTTACTTCAAAGTTAATCACAGACGGCCGAATATGAATTGTGACTATCTTTCAATAGCGGGATTATGATGATATTCCCGCAGCCATGACGGAACAGGAAATTCAGCAAGAGAACGAGATGGTAGAACGGTCCAAAAGGGACCCGAAGGCTTTTTCATCCCTGTACGAAAAATACTTTGCCCGGATCTATTACTTCATCCTGCGCCAGACAGGCGATGAGGAAACTGCCGGTGATCTCTGCTCGCAGACTTTCGTCAACGTGCTGCACCACCTGAAGTCCTATGAATTCCGCGGGCTGCCATTTTCTGCATGGGTGTACAAGATCGCCTCCAATGAAGTGAACAAGTACTACCGAAAGAAGAAAGGAACCAAGATATTCAGCATCGAAGAAGCCAGGGTGAGGGAACTGGTGGAGCGCGGCGATCGCGGAGGCCAGGAATGGGATGAAGACATCATTCAGAAGCTGCTGGTCTACCTGAAGGATCTCCCCACCGACATGCTGCAAGTCCTCGAACTGCGGTTCTTTGAAGACAAGGACTTCAAAGAGATTGCCTTCATCCTGGACATGACAGAAAGCGGCGCCAAAATGAGGACTTACCGTGCACTTGACAAACTCAGAAAACATTTTCAAATTAAAGTGAAGTACGATGAGTAAAAACGACATACGCCTCCGGCGGCAGAAATTCATGGCCCGGGGACCTGACCGGTTCCGCAACTATGGTGCGGTGCTGGAGCGTCACCAGAAGGAGACGAAGATCAGGAAGATCATTCGTGTGTTTACTTTTTTGTTCATCATCATGATCATCGTGATGCTGATTGTGATTGTGGCCCGCGTGGAGCGCAGGGTGCAGAAAAAACAAAGTCCCGCGGCCATGGTAGAGCCTGCTGAAAATTCCAATTCACCGTGTGGAGCACTGGTCGGGATCCATTCGGATAATCCCGACCGATTCAAAGCCTCGTCTTCTTAGTGGGATGGATTTGAAATCCCACCGAACCCTATGGCGCGCGTCTTCGGAAGAGACCTCTTACCCTTAGGGCGCGCGTCTTCTGCTGCGATTATCGCGCGATGCCTGTGGCGCGTGCGCAACGGGTGCAGAATTGAAATTATAATTCAATAGGAAAGGTTATCTTGAGATAGAATTTATTGAATAAGGTCTTACTGATATTCCCTGGTGAGAGATTATGGCATTGGCGGCTTTGAGCAGAGATACGTTGGGCACGCGCCACAGGCGTCGCGCCATAGTGTCACGGGGCAACTCGCGCACCATATGGGTTTGCAATTGTAAAACATGGAACAGTTTGGGCAAAGCAGCAAAGTCTACGGTTGTTGGGCCTGAGAAACTAAGCCATGATATGATAATCTCTGTATATGAGGCTGGATTTTCAAATGTAACTCAATGGGGTGCCAACACAATTATTGAGAAAAATCATGAAGAACCGAAGAACAGGTAATGGTCATGATTAATTGGGACGGAGTAATTATTGGCCTTATCTTCCTTGTCTTTGGCCTAATCGGCATAAATGTCAAGCGAGACAGTGAGGGAAAGTTTGGGTATAGCGAAATCGGCATATTTTATAGCTCATATGGACTAGTGCTTTGTGGGTTATGTCTAATTATTTGGTCGATATTCCTTTAATAATTTTGAAATGTGACTATGGATAATCGAATAGTTGGCGTAGTTGGAATAATAGTTTCAATCACTTTCATTCTTGGATATTTGATATTGTTTTCCACTAATCCCGAGTTATTGAAGGAGATTAACAATGATAGTTTTGCCATCTACAATTTAGAGGGCATGCGCGGACGAATTTGGGCTGCGATAGTCACCCCTATGGCGCGCGTCTTCGGAAGAGACTTCTTACCCTTAGGGCGCGCGTCTTCTGCTGCGATTATCGCGCGACGCCTGTGGCGCGTGCGCAACGGGTGCAGAATTGAAATTATAATGCAATAGAAGGTGGTAGTGAACTTATTTGAAAACAGTCAGGAATTCCTTCGTGCATTTTGAATAAGGTCTTACTGATATTCCCTGGTGAGAGATTATGGCATTGGCAGCTTTGAGCAGAGATGCGTTGGGCACGCGCCACAGGCGTCGCGCCATAGTGTAACGGGGCAACTCGCGCACCATATAGGTTGTGATTGTGGCCCGCGTGGAACGCAAGGTGCAGAAAAAACAAAGTCCCGCGGCAATAGTAATGCCTGCTGAAAATTCAAATCCCCAATCAATACAGCCTGCCTGACAAGCAGGGAGCTTTGCCACGAACAGGCCTGTGCGGTTACCCCTTTGCCGCTTCTGTAATTTTTTTCCAACTTGAAGCCAGCAGCCTTATGTTTGAAAAAAATCTTACCGCCATGAAACGCCTCATCCTTTACCTCATCCTGGTCGTTGTGTTCAGTCAGCCGGCATTTACACAGAAAACCAAACAAGACGTCATCAAGTCCATCGATGGCAAATATGACCAGTATGCTACAACCGCTAAAAAGATCTGGGATCTTTCGGAAGTCGGTTTCCAGGAAACCCAAAGTTCGGCACTACTCCAACAGTTGCTGAAGGACGCGGGATTCAACGTACAAAACAACATTGCCGGGATGCCGACAGCGTTTACGGCAACCTACGGTTCAGGCAAACCCATCGTCGGGATTCTCGGCGAGTACGATGCCCTTCCCGGCGTTTCCCAGGAAGCAGTGCCTGAACTCAAACCCATTCCCGGCAAATTGGCCGGACATGCCTGCGGACACCACTTGTTTGGTGTGGCTTCGGCGGCGGCAGCCATCGCCGTCAAGGACTGGATGATCGCCAACAAAAAGGCAGGCACCATCCGCTTTTATGGCACGCCGGCGGAAGAAGGCGGTTCAGGAAAAGTTTACATGGTGCGTGATGGTTTGTTTACCGATGTGGATGTTGTCATCAACTGGCACCCCGGTGCACAAAACAGTGCCGGATATGGATCATCCCTGGCCAACAAGAATGGAAAATTCAGGTTCTATGGCATAGCCTCTCATGCGGCGGCCTCTCCCGAGCGCGGCAGGTCGGCCCTGGATGGAGTCGAGGCGATGGACAACATGGTAAACATGCTGCGGGAACACGTACCCCAGGAGACCAGGATTCATTATGTAATTACACGTGGCGGTGAAGCTCCGAACGTGGTGCCGGCGTTTGCGGAAGTCTACTATTATGTCCGCAACCCCAAGCGCGACAATGTGAAGTCCATCTGGACAAGAATTGAAGACGCTGCGAAGGGAGCGGCGATGGGCACCGGCACACGGGTGGAAGTGGAAGTGACCGGCGGAGTGTACGACCTCATGGGGAATGAAACACTGGCCAGGGTGATGGACGCCAATTTGCGCACCGTGGGCGGATACACCTACACTGAAGAGGAGAAACAGTTTGCCACCAAACTGCAGGAGACTTACAAAGACCAGGCACAGCCGCTGGAGTCCACACAAGTGATCGGGCCGCTCAGGACGTTTGATGGATCAGCCTCGACGGACGTTGGGGATGTAAGCTGGGTTGTTCCAACGGTGGGACTGAGCACCGCCACCTGGGTACCTGGAACTGCGGCACACAGCTGGCAGGCTGTGGCAGCAGGAGGAACAAGCATTGGCTCGAAAGGAATGATGGTTGCAGCCAAGACCATGGCATTGACCGCTGTGGACTTGTTCACTAATCCAGTCACCATCGAGGAATCCTGGAAAGAGCTTCGCAAAAAGCGGGGTGAGAATTTCAAATACGAGGCACTGATCGGCGACCGCAAGCCCGCGCTGGATTACAGGAAGTGATCAGGTTTTCAGTACAGGATAATGCTTGACGCGGGCCTTGTTAAGCATTACCTTTGATTAGAAATACGGATAGACATGGATATCAACAAACGGCTCGATGAACTGATTGAGCTTTTGGCGGAGTACCTCCAGAAGACGGATCGGTTGCTGGAAAGGATGGACAGAAACGATCAAAAATCGGCCCACTACGATGAGCTGTTTGAAAAGCAATTCGCAAGAATGGACCTGGCCTACCAGGTAATCGTCACCCATTCAGAAAAGATTGAGAATCTTCAGCAGCAGACCCAAACCCTGCAACAACATACTCAAACTTTGCAACAACAGACTCAGACCCTGCAACAACAGACCCAAACCCTGCAGGACGAAACCAAAGAAATCTTCAAGGAAATTCTTTCCATCTCCAAAAGAGTCTTAACCATTGAAGGCAAAGAATAATTGTTGCTGATCATACTAGGATTGGTTGAAGTATTTCAATCCTCATCTGCATCTGCCACCGGTTTGACGAAAGCGCTCCTCACTGGCGCGGGCATCTCACTTTTCAGACCCTTTACTGTTTTCCAGATAATCTGGTTGAATTCCAGGTCAGGGGCCGCGTCCATCACCGCCAGGTTAAATTCTGCCGACCGTTTCGCAATGGCGGTCTCTGCCTTATTCATCTCCTTCAGGTCATAGGTCGCTGTCTTGCACTGATAAGGCGTCAGTACCGGCGTAGCAGTAAAACATTCCCACATGGGCATAGCGGCCGCGTCGTACTGGCTCATGGGCGGCAGTCCCAGGATCAGCTCCATGGTACGAAGCATGGAGGCCGTGGAGTACATCCGGTCGACATGGACGTTGCGCTTCACGTAAGGTCCCGCCACAAAGGCGATGGACCGATGCGCATCGACGTGATCGGGGCCGGCCTGCGCGTCATCTTCCAGTACAAAAACCGCCGATTCCTTCCACACTTTGCTGTTGCTGAGGTGTTCAATCATTTTTCCCAGGGCAAGGTCGTTCTCCGCCACCATCGCACGCGGTGTTGGCGAGCCCAACCTGGCGCCTGCGGTGTGATCATTGGGAAGCCGGATGGTGCTCAGCCTCGGTAAAGCATCAGCCGCGACAAGCGAATCAAAATCATGAATCCACCTGTCCAGCCGTACTTTGTCAGGAATGCTGAGATCATAGGGTGGAAAATCCAGATCATAATGACCTTCGAGCGACTTGAGTCCTGTTGTTCCGTTCCAGACAAACTCACCGTAGCTTCGATAAGTGACGCCGGCCCGCTGGCAATAGTCCCAGATGAAGCCATCCTTCGGGAAGGCAATCTCCCTGGAGCCTTCATAGTCATAATTGCCTCCCCGCTGCGAGTAATTCGTTGGCCATGTCTTTTCAACATAGTCGTTGGCATAGCCTGCCATTGACCAATTGTGGCCGTCGGCACTCACTTCCGCATTGACATAGAAATTATCCAGCAGCACAAACTCCCTGGCCAGCGCATGATGGTTGGGACTGACCTTCTCCGGGAAAAGGCAAATGGATGAATCTCCGTTGCCCTCCTTCATGTCTCCCAGCACCTGGTCATAGGTCCTGTTTTCCTTGATGACGTAGAACACATACTTAATGGGACTGGGATCGCCCGGCTTGCGCGGAATGGGGTTTCCCTCCTCCCCACTTGCCTGCGCCTCCGTCTCCTTATTATAAGGACTGTTCTTCAGTGAGGCAGAAGAATAGATCTCCTGCTCCGATACTGTCGGCTCGGGGAGGATGGAAAGCGTACCCTTGAAGAGTGCTCCGATGTATTGTTCCCCGCGCGACTTCTTATACGGATTGGGCCCTTGCGGATTGGGCAGCGAGGAAGCCCCTTTTCCGTTCGTCACCCAAACCTTGTTGCGGGCAACTTTAACAGAAGTCGGATACCAGCCCGTGGGGATAAAGCCAAGGCTCCGGCTTTCGCCCGGCTCCTCCACGTTGAATACAGCCAGGCAGTTGTTGTCGGCATTGGCGATGTACAATATTTCTTCATCTTCCGACAGCGCAACGGCATTGGTGGTACTGCCGGCCGGTGATGATGGATACAGCGCCGACGAAAATACTTCGATCACTTTCTTTGCTTCCGTGTCAATGACCGATACGGAATTGTCATTGGCATGCGCCACATACAGGTACTTGCCATTTTTGGTCAGTGTCATGTCGTTTGGATTGCTGCCCACCGCGATGGTTGACAACAACGCGCCGCTGACCGGGTCAACCACAGCCACCTGGTCGCCGCCCCAAAGGGATACATACAATATCTTCTTGTCTGGACTCAGCACGCAGGCATAGGCCTCATGGCCCAGGGCATGACGTGTGCTTTGCTTTGTCGCCAGGTCTGTGATGTACAAGGCACTGTCTTCCTTGGTGGCGATGAATAGTTTGCCGGCTTCATCATCGATCGCCAGTCCTGTTGGTGAGATGCGGGTGGGCCACGGTTTTCCCAGGACGATGGAATCGATTCTGTTCAGTTTTGATCCGCTGACGTCATACACCACAATCATGTTGTCATTTCCACCTGAAACATAAAGCCGGTCTTCGGTCTTGTTGAACACCAGGCCGTACCATGATTTTTTGATCTCCACCTCATCCAGAATTTTTTCAGCCGCCGGGTCAATCAGGGCAACGGTCTGTTTTCCCTGCCCGTTGTTGGTTATGGCCATGTACTTGCCGGCAGGCGACAACACCAGGTTCATGGGAAAATCCCCAAGCGGTATGGATTTTCCGGCAGGGCTGAGTGACCAGCCATTGGGCAGCATGACGCGGCCCGTTTCGAGCCGGTTGAGAAGCGAATCAAGATGGGCACGGCTCTCCTCCTTGCGGGAACAGGAGGTGACAAAGGCAATACAAACAAGAATGAATCCCTGCAGGGTTATGACAGACTTCATGGGTGAAGAGGTTAGGCTCCACCAAGATACTCAATGATTCACTTTCTTCCGGCCGTCATCTTTCGCGGCTTTTTTCATGTCGTCCGGATCATCGAGGGAGGGAGAATTCCTCGCGGCCTCCCAGTCGAATTTCTCATGAAGCGGGGTCAGCGCCTTGACGGGATCAAATATCCTCGGATCAACCGGCACCGCATTGTAGGGTGTAAAATCCGGCACATCCGTGAAGGAATCTCCCAGGTCGTTCACGCCAAAATCATACTGGTTCAGGTAAGGCAGGCCCAGCACGTTCCAGAACGTTTTGAAGATGGAACCAAAGCTGGCGTGGCTGCGGCTGATGTAATTCTTTTTTGCGTAGGGTGATATGACCATCAGGATGCTGCGGTGGGCGTCGATGTGATCCCGTCCGCCCTGGGCATCATCTTCGGTTACCACGATCAGCATGTCTTTCCACTCGGGCAGATGACTGAGGTACTCCACCACGCGGCCCAGGGCCAGGTCGTTGTCAGCCATGTAACTTTCCGTGAATGGAAACCCTGCCTCTGGCCGCTCGCCCGCGCCGTGATCGTTGAGCAACTGTAGCGTCAACACCGGCGGCAGCGTCTTGTTGGGGCCCACGAACTTCTCGTTGATTTCCCTGATGAATATGTCGGCCCGGTACTGGTCGGGGATGGCCATGTTGAACGTGGGGAACAGCCTCGACGTCCGGTTGTACAGCGGACCCGGCAAGGGATAGTTCACCAAATACCGCACGCCTCCCTGCTTGAACGAAGGGTCAGCGAAATTGCCCGCATCGAACTCTACGCCAAATCCAAAATTGTAAAACTCAATGTTGTTTCGTTCAAGATGGTCCCACATGGAACCCGCCTGGTTGTAGCTCTCGGGGAAGATCGCACCGGCAGCACCGGTCATGCCGAACTTGCCCGGCGCTGAAGACTCCTCCTTCTGCTCGCGCTTGCCTCCATAGGATGCAGGGTGATGTGTTTCCATCCACTGGGTGGGGTACGTGTTGGTCAGCCACACATGGCCGTCGGCAGAAACATCGGCATCGACATAGAAGTTATCGCTGATCGCGAATTGCCCGGCCAACTTCAAATGGTTCGGCATCACGGTTGCCCCTGTAACCTTGCTGTCACCCTTCTTATTGGTAAACGCAACGTTGCGGCCGAAGCGGGCCAGCGTTGAATCCCCTTTCCCCTTGGATTGCTGTCCATAGATTTCGTCGTACGTCCTGTTCTCTTTGGAGATGAAAACAATGTGTTTTATCGGCGACTCCGACGCCTTGGGGAACACAGGTATTGGCCCATTCTTCTCCTCGACCATGATCTGCCTGAAATCAAAATTGTTTGACAGCACCTTTTCAGTAAGCATGGGCAGTCCGGCATCATCAGGAATATCAATCACCGATACGGTTCCAAGCATCAGCGCGCCGATGAAGCTGGATGAAGGATGATCGAAAGGCGGCACAAAATCTTTTCCCCCATTCGGACCGCTGCCATAACCCTTTGCATTGGACACAATCAGCTGTTTGCCATCCGGTGTAATTTTCAATTTTGAAGGGAACCAGCCGGTAGGCAGGTGCCCCAATACCTTTTGCGATGGAATGTCGATCACCGCCACCGCATTGATGCCGGCTTCCGCAACGTACAGTCGTTTTTGATCTGGTGAAACGGCCAGGCCAAAAGGGATCACGCCTTTGAGATTGCCCAACCGGTTGTCCAGCTTCAGTTCAATGGTGCTGACAACTTCACGGCTCTTCGAGTCGATCACTGAAATATTGTCATTGCTGCCGTTGCTCACATAGATGAACCGGTCCGTGGCTGCCATGGAATTGGGACTGGATCCCCCAACAGCAGAAATTCCTTCCACCGGTTCACCCACCAGCACACCGGTCTTCACTTTTTCGGTTACTTTGGGTATTGATCCCGACACATCCACACACCAAACCGAGAATGACTCAGGCACATTCGGATCACCCAATCCCTCAAACTCGATGGAGTCACTTTTTATCCCTTCCCTCATCTCCTTTGAGCCATAGGCCGATGTAGGATATTTTGCAGCCGTCTCCTTCAGCCTCTTCTTGTCCAGGCTTTTGATGTAGCTGTACTCGAACATGCCCACATTGGCCACGAAAACCGACCGCTCATCCGGTGACAAGGCGATTCCAAAAGGATAGCGGCCGGTCTTCACGTTGTGGATGACCTGTTCACTCTTGGTATCAATGACAACCATTCGAAATCCGATCTGGTCCACGGCATAAAGCCTGGAGCCGTCTTTGGTTATTACCATGTCACCGATATACCCGTCGCTGTAATCCGTTCCATCGAACGTTTTGTTGCAACTGATCTCTCCCAATTTTTTACCCGTGATCAGATCAAATACATATATCCTGTTCTGCTGTCCGCCGGCCACATAGACCTTCCTGTTATCCGGGGACACCGCAAGTCCCATGAAAGCAGCCTCGAGCAATCCTTCCTCCGGGTCGAGGGTTTCCGGGATTTGCCTGACGACAGGCGTCATATTGTAATCGGCAATGATGGAAATGGAAAACGGTCCAACGCCAGAGTTCGCGGTGATGATGGTTTTCCCGTCGGGGCTGAGCACAAGCCCAAAGGGATGCGGTGCCACCGTGATCTGCTTACCCATGGGCATGAGGACCCTGCCATTGGGTATGATGGTTGCCCCCGCTTTGTTGATTGACGTGTAGCGATCACCCGCCGGCGCCAGGGCAATCCACCGCCTGTTCACGTCCGATTCCTTTGATGTGCAGGCAGTCAACATGACAAGCAGAAAAAGACAGCTGAGGCGCATGGTGATGGGTTATGATGCAATTTAATCTTTTGAAGCGGAGAATGATTTGAGCCCGGGTTGCAAAAAAAATACGCATATTGTTGTCCGAACGCGTGATGCGTTTTCACACCGCATGGAACCAACCTCCGCATCCACCCACCCGATCACACGCTGGCTGCAGCATACGGGCGGCTTCTGGTTTTCCTTCTACGTGGCGGTTTCGGCTTTCTGTTTGTACACCTGCATCTTCTCCCTTCGCAAAACCTTTGGGGTTGCCACCTACGAAGGCATCCAGGTGTGGGGACATAGTTTCAAAGTGTGGATGGTTATCTCGCAGGTGATCGGCTACATGCTGTCAAAGTTTATCGGCATCAAGGTAGTATCCGAACTGGGTGCGCACGCACGGGCCAAAGGCATCCTGATGATGGTGGCTATTGCGGGACTGGCCTGGCTCGGATTTGCCCTTACACCAACTCCATACAACCTTGTTTTTCTTTTTCTGAACGGCTTGCCGCTGGGCATGGTCTGGGGCATGGTCTTCGGATACCTCGAAGGAAGAAAGTTCACCGAGGTTCTCGGCGCCAGCCTGTCGGTCAGTTTTATTTTCTCGGCGGGTTTCGCCAAGACCGTGGGCGGACTGATCATGCTGAACTGGGGCACTTCCGAATTCTGGATGCCCTTTGTCTCTACCTGTCTTTTCTTTCCGCCCCTGGTGCTCTTCCTCTGGATGCTGGACAAGATCCCGCCTCCCACCGCGGAAGATGAAGCCTTGCGCACCAGGCGCAGCCCGATGACGGGCAAACAACGCCTGAAGTTCGCGATGACTTTTGCACCGGGACTCATCCTGCTGATCCTGTCGTACACCATGCTGACGGCCTACCGCGATTTCCGCGACAACTTTTCTGCAGAAATCTGGAAGTCGCTTGATTACGGCGACAAGCCCGGCATATTCACCTTTACGGAATCCATCGTTGCCCTGGTGGTACTGATCGTGATCGGTAGCCTGATGCTGATCAAGGACAATTTTAAAGCCATGGTCGTCAACCACCTCATTGTGCTCACCGGGATGATCACCGTCGGACTGAGTACCCTCGCTTTCGAAAACAAACTCATCAGCGCGCCGGCCTGGATGGTGCTGGTGGGCACGGGGCTGTATTTCGGATACATCCAGTTCAACAGTATTTTCTTCGACCGAATCATCGCAACCTTCCGGTATGTCAGCACCGTGGGGTTCCTTATCTATCTGGCCGATTCGTTTGGCTACCTCGGCAGCGTTGGTGTCATCCTGTTCAAGGAATTCGGAAATACACAACTCAGCTGGCTGGATTTCTTCATGTCCTCCGGGTACGTCCTCTCCGTGGCCGGAACAGTTCTGATGTCGGGGTCGCTGGTATACTTTGTATTTAAATTCAAGGACTGGAAGGCTCCCCGGGCCGAAACACCCAACTTAAAATAGTTCACTTCAACCTGTCTTTTTGTTGCATTTATTGCAACTCCTTTTTCCGTCGTTGGCAACACTTGCAACCGTACACAGCGCCTTTTGCTCCAACTTTACAGCGGCAATCAAGAAAGGAGAGCCTATGAAAAGCCTGCTGAAATCAACCCTTATCCTGATCATCCTGTCAGGTTGCTCAGAGTCCCGAAACAGCTATTTCGGTGAGAACAAAAACAAGCCGGCAACAGTCACACCAATGGCTGACCAGCCCTGCCGGGTTATTTTACTGGGCGACAAGGATGGCTTTGGCATGGGTCTTCCTGACGGTGGTGCCCTTTCAGTAGCGGCTGGCACCTCATTGCCGATTTCTCATCGTAGTCCTGATGATCCTGCTTTCACGGATGTTTATCCGGCTGACCTTGCCGGCACGTCCAGCGTCCCATACCAAATCCTTTATACGATGGTGTTTGACAAACCGTCTGGCAGCATTTCCAGCGCCAGATTCAAACTCAATACGCTGGGCATCCAGGACGGCGACGGGCAGGTATGTGGAGTCAATACCGACATTAAGGTATTCATCGATGGACAGGAAATTCCCAATGCATTTGATAACGTGGACCAGTTCGATATCGTCAACGGAAGCTGGTCTGACACCGCTTCCCGGATTGAACTGGTGATACCCAGCAACCTGCTGTACTTGCTGAATGATGGAAAGGTGGAGGTCACCTGGAACCTGATCCAGTTGAATCCCGGGTCTCAATCCCACGATGCCTTTGCCATTGACTACTGTGAACTGGAGCTGTGCACAGCAGCCTGGTGATAGACAGTCTCTTTTTGAATTGATTTCAGCGGTTTCTGGCCTGTCAAAAGGTTTTTCAAGAAAGTTCACCCTACCGGTTAAACCCGCAATTACCTTGCACGTCTAAAGGCCATAAAACATAGAATTCCGTAACCCATAACCTATGAAAACGAGAAATTGGATCAGAAAAGGCTCCTACTTCAGCGCAACGGCCTTGTTGGCAATGATGATCTCCTGCCAGCAGAACAGCACCCTCGACAGCAACTCCGTCGCATCGCATGTCGAATCCGAGGCCATCACCGATTCTTATGTCAGTGAGACCCAGGACATGTCGTCCCTGGCGATGAGCGGCACATCAGAAACACTGTCCGGCCGCACCAGCGAGTCGAGCCGTGAAGTGAAAGGCATGGGCGATATGGATGACCGCTTCAAATGCGCGATCGTTACGCACATCAAAGACGCAAACAGCACACCTGACAAGCCCATGGGTACCATCACCATTGACTTCGGAACGGGATGCAAAGACAACCACGGTAAAACCAGGAAGGGAATGATCATCATCACCTACTCAGGCAGAAGGTTCATGCCCGGATCGATCATCACGACCACGTTCAAGGACTATTACCGCAACGATGTGAAAGTGGAAGGCACTCATTCCGTAGCGAACATTGCCTCCACCCTGCTTGACTACCCGAAATTCCAGATCGTCATAGCCGGCGGCATGCTGACCTTCCCCGACGGCCGCACCGCCACCCGCGAGCAGAACATGGTCCGCGAATGGCAGCGTGGTGCAAGCCCCCTCGCCGACAAGTGGGTTGTTACAGGCAAGGCATCCGGCTCGAACAAGAATGGCAAGAATTACACCATGGAGATTACCACTCCGCTGGTTTACTCCCAGGCCTGCAGGTTCAGCGACCAGGTATTCATCCCGGTGTCTGGCGTGAAGCATCTGGTGGTTGAAAGCAAAGACATCACCATCGACTACGGTGACGGCGCCTGCGACAACAAAGTAACCATCACCGTCAACGGCAAGTCTGTAGAAGAGATAGTCGCCGATAAAGGATAGCATCATCTCCATGAAGAAGAAAGCCCCGGGATTCCGGGGCTTTTTTTGTTGCATTTCATGGTATAGGAAAGGTTGCCACGGATTGCACCGATTTGCACGGATGTGATGGATAGCCCCCCTTGCGCTTTTACAGTAAAAGTCAGCACTCACTCCAGGTCCACGTCATATTTTGCCAATAGCCCCGCGACACCTGCGAGTGAAAACCTTGCCTTCCTCACCCGATTCCTTTCAGGGTCAATTGTGTAATTGAATGAACTACGGAAATCGGCTTTCTCAAGAATAGTATTCTCAAAGATCGCCCTTCCCAGGTCGCAGTTTTCAAAAGTCGATCCTGACAAATCGCAGCCCGTGAAGTCAACTTCGTGCATGCTTGAATGGACAAACCTGATTTTTTTCAGCTTCATCCCGTGAAACGAAGCGAGGTCCAGCGAGCAGTCTTCAAATTCAGCCGAGAACAAAGAACCGCTGCAATCCTTGAAAGCAAGTCCCAGCAGCTTGCACTTCCGAAATCTGACGCCATTGAAGGTCGTACGGAACAATTTGGCCATACCAAGGTTGCATCCATCAAATTCGCAGTCGGTGAAATTGCAGTCCGACAGGCTGACGTTTGAGAAATCACAGTTGCCAAAAGTGCAATTTTCGTACTCGCCCACCGTCAGCGTCGCCTGGACGGATTCAAATTTCTTACCTACGGCATATTCCTTTTCCTTCATGGTGTGATTGTCATTAATGGCAGGCTCTAAGTGCATTGCCAATTTACCGTAAACCACTAAATTGTGTTAGGGAAATCTGCAGCTAAACCCTTCTCAACATGAAATCAATCAGCAAACAAGCATGGATCTCGACAGGCCTCGGGCTGTTGGCGGCAGCCATGGTATATTGGCCCCTTGTCAACGGCCAGATAGAGATGATGAGCTTCGCCTATTTTCTCCGCTGTTCCGCCGGGGCCTTTGCGGCATCGTCGCTGGCGGTTTTCTTTCTCAAAGTAACAACCCTTCAATCCACCCGGTATGTTCTTACCGGCATAATCCTGGGTATGTTGATCCGGATAATTTATGATGTGGTGTTCGACCCGACCGGTCACAATCTTTGGCCGCTTGAAATTGCCTTAACTGTGGGATGGGCCATTCCGGGTTGCATTCTGGGAGCCCAGACCGGTATCATTGGCAACAGACTGGCAAGTTCCAGGACGAATGAAGCGCCTTAGGCAGGCTTCAGGTCAGTGCCTGATGATTTCCATCTCAATTCGATCATTGTAATTGGCATACACGCTATTGGACGGATACACCATCATTTTTCCGCCTTCGCCCTTTGTCTCCAGGCGGTCGGCTGAAATCCCGTGAAAAACCAGGTAGCCCTTTGCCGCCTCTGCCCTCAGGTCGGTCAGTTCCCTGGCTGACGCGGTCTTCTTCCCGTTTGTCACATCACTTTCAAAAAACTTTGGGCTCTTTCCCAGCGTGACAATACTCCGTGGTTCCTCGCCGTTGCAGTGTCCATGAATACGCAATCTGTAGTTCATGTGCTCTTTCATGAGGTCGACCAATCCATCCAGTTCAACCTGGAAGGCAGGCTGCATGATGACGGAGTTTCTGTGAAACCCGACACTGCTGAATTCGATATAGTCACCGCGCTTGGCGCGGATGAGGTGGATGGGCACCATCAATTCCCCATCCGGGCCTGTTTCTGCGATGGAAGAGGACGGGTCCTTGTAGTTGATGATGGTCTCAAAGGTCTTATAGCCTGGCGCGATCGTCCTGATGAAATAGATACCGTCCTTGTTCCTGGGGTGCAGCAGGTCAATCATCTCATTGGCCTTATACGCCTGGTATTGTTTAGCGTACTTTGACTCCTGCACATGCACTTCACCCCTGACCACATTGCCGTTGTCGTTATTCAGGAATTCAAAAGTGAAGAATTTGCCTTTGGCCACTTTCTTAACCGCTGGCTTTGTCGTAGAGGTTGCCGTTGAGTCCGTTCCGGCAATAATTTTTTGTTCAGTTGCAGCAGGCTGCTCTCCCGGCTTGGTGACAGGGTCAACCAGGGCAGGTGCAGTGACAACCGTGCCGGTGGCTTCCGTTGCTGTCCGGACAGGGATCGCTTCGACATGTTTCGAAACCTCATGCTCTTCGCCCAGGTTCCCGACGAATACCCAGGCATCCTTGAATTCCGATTCAGCCCTCAGGCGGATCATGAAGGAGACGGCCTTCTTGAAATCATCCGTCTGGAGGAGAAATACGTAATACAGTTTTCTCTTCGGGTTGATGGCATATTGGGCGGTAAATCCCATCTTGCTGGCGTGATCGGTAAATCTCACCGCATACTCCTGCTTGCCCTGGCCAAATACCCCGATGGTCACATAGTTTTCCCTGGCGGCAGACTGACCAGAAGCTACGTTGCAGAGTGCTGAGAACAAGACCAAACCGGATGCAAGTGTCAATAACCTCATAGTGCAGTAAGTCATAATATTAGCGGGAGCAATTTACAAAAATCAATGGCATTTGGGAGCCTGTGGCCCACGTCCTCCACCAGTTGAGCTGGATGACAACCCTTGGCCAAAGACCACTGAATCCATACGCACGTATCAACCAGGAGCCTTGAAGAGGTGCAGAGTCCTTTGAAGGGGGTTGATATCTGGTTCTGAGTGACAAGCCTGGTTATGCTATTCGCCTGGTGACTCTCAAGGCTTCGCCATAGACTTACTGTGGACTTCCTATGCTCTGCTTAGGGTTAACTTAGGGGTGACCGTGCAGTGACCGTGCAGTGACCGTGGGGTGACCGTGGTCTGACCGTGCTCAGGGGCATTTTTCTTTGTTTCTATTCTGGAAATTGAGGTGCATGTCTTGAAAAGCGTGCAATTGAACAAATTATTAGCTTTTCAAGCCTCGTCCCTGATCATTTCTTGGCCAAGAATGAAATCAGAAAGCATTGACCTCCGCAACTCATACAAGAAACGAAAAAAGAAGGAAACAAATTCAATAAAGCGAAAATAATGCTCAACAGGCAAATAATTCAATCGATGGCTGGTGGCCCCCTTTCCTCCCCACATAATGAATATTTCTGCAATACGTATATTCGCTACAGCATATCAGCAATAGGCATATCCTCTATAGGATATCAGCAATGCTGATATAAAATTGTTGCCGGCCATTTTATAATAAAGTGACGGTTGACTTATGGAAAGTGGGCGACTTGTGAATCATTAAGGAAACTGACTTAAAATTTCTAATGAGACGACTGATTAGTACTATACTAACTTTAATTGTTTGGGGACAAGGACTGAGTCAAGAAAAAGAGATTTTTCCGGACTTCGTTACAATTAACAATAAGAGTGTCATCGGACAAATAATTTGGACTGACCAACTTAATGGCTCGGTGACAGTAAAGACAACAAAAATTAAAAATGGAAAAGTAATAGAAGAAGTTTTTAATAATTATCAATCAGCATTTGGCAAATATCCAATTGATGGTGTGTTCCAATACAAGTATGGTTCTGTTGACTATCCAATTGAAAGACTTTATTATAATTCAAATGAAGACACACTTAAAGTGAAATACTTCTTCGCAAAACATAATATTTCAAAACGAGAGACTTGGGAATTTGAAAGGAGAAGTAAACTAAGAAAAGGAGCACCTGAATATGGAGATGGAAAGCCCGCAGGTTGTATACCTGCTGAAGAAGACTTAATCAGATATAGAAAATGGGTCAAAAGAGGAATTTATAATTACACGATAGACAACGATAGACTAGATGAGATAAAAGTTCGTTATGACTACTCGGGTAATTATCCTGAATCAATAATTTTTTCATACAAAGACAATCTACTTGTGAATAAGAAAGAATTAGGAATGAAGGGGAAAAGAATTAACTGGGAAGAGAACTATGAATACATAGACAACAAGGTCATAATGACAAAGAAGTACTTCATTACATATTGGGGTAAAATACCACCGACAGAAAAATGGACTACTGAGTTCGATTCAAACAAGAGAGAAATAAAAGTAACAAAGGAACTTGAAGGACAACAGGACAAGGAAATTTTAGTTAAGTCGTACTTTGACAACGATAATTTAAAACGCCTGACAAAGACAATAAATGGGACAGAAACTAAGATTGACTATTTAGTGACGTACAAATAAAACGGCCGGCAACAACCTCTATACACAATTGCAGGCTGGGTGTATCGGTGAATGAACTTCGGGCACCGGCCCACCACGACAGCTGACTCTCGCCTGCATGGCATGAAAAAGTCATCCCGAACCAATTCCCTGACTTAAAAAATACCTTAAGATAAAAAACAAAGGCAGCCACATCTTCATGTAACTGCCTCATTGTCCAGTGAGCCTGCAGGGATTAATCAAGGATTGTCGTGTAGTCTCATAATGCTTCCATTTATGCGTTGGAGCCTTAAGTATTCTGTCCAAATGGTAATAGGTTGTTCGTAGGTCCTTATGAAATCTATTCCTGTCAATTGAAATATGGGTGATATTTAAACCGAAATTGTAGTAGTGATTTGCAGCGACAAGAAGATTATCCATTGATTTTCTATTTACTCGACGAAAATAGGAAATAACGCCAATTGGCTCTTATAATCGCCATACTCTTTTTTCAGCTTCGCCAATGTGGGCGAAACCAGAGACAAACGATACCTTAAGGCTTTTGGTGATAATTTGAGAAAGCTCCGCGCCTCCAGGAAGCTTTCTCAGGAAGAACTGGCCTATCGAAGCGGAATCGTCCTGAGTCAAATCGGTAGAATAGAAAGAGGAGAGAGAGGACCTACACTAGGCACAATTTTAGCCTTATCAAAGGGCATAGGAGTTGAACCTAAGAAACTCTTGGATTTTGATTTTAGTTAACATGCACTTTAAGTCCAACTCTCTTTGAAGCTTAAAGATGGAAGGACATTTGGTAGTTATCACACAACACTATATACCTATAACTGTATCGTCTGCATTAGGTTCGTTGCATTTGATGCATTAGCCAGCCTTAAGAGATTCCATACCGTCCGTAATAGTGTGCGTTAGCTTCTAAAAAAGTAAGCCTAAGACATTGATATACAACATCTTAGGCTATATATAAAGTGAGCCTGCAGGGATTCAAACCCCGACTCTTCTGATCCGTAGTCAGATGCTTTATTCAGTTAAGCTACAGGCCCATTTTAACTGCCAATCCTTCGTTTTTCTCAGAAATAAGTCCGCAAATTTAAGAGTTTAATCTACTCCGCAAAAATAAGGGCCTGCCTGACCGCTAGGAAAGGATTTTGCCCCTCGCACAAAAAGGCTATTTTTGGGGCTTTAAAATTCGAAAATCCTATGGTGTTACGATCGGTGGCGTTGCTTGTGATCCTGTTGGCAGGTGTGACCGGGTACTCACAAGACAAGAAGAAGTCCTCCCGCCCTGATATTCCGGGAAATATCCTCGTGGAATTCGGTTTTAACCAGAAAATGGGCGGCACCCCCGTAGACTTCGACAAAAGCTTCTGGGGCTCCCGAACCGTCAATTTCTACTACCAATACCCCATACGCCTGTTCAAAACCAAATTCAGCATCGTCCCCGGCGTGGGCCTGAGCCTGGAGCGGTGGAAGTTCTCCAATAACTATACACTTCCCTACAGGCCCAGCGGCGACGGCTCCTATCCACTGATCGACGCCAGAACGGTGTTTCCCAATTCCGCCATCGACCGGTCTTTCCTGGTCAACAATTACGTGGAGGCACCCATTGAACTCCGCTTTGATACAAACCCGGAAGATGTGGCCCGCAGCTTCACGGTGTCCGTGGGTGCAAGGTTCGGTATTCTCTATGACTCGTTTACCAAAGTGGACTATAGCCAGGACGGCGAGAACAAGTCCAACAAGGACAAACAGTGGCATGGCATGAACCAATACCGCTATGGCTTCTACGGTCGGGCCGGGATCGGCGGGTTCGGCATCTTTACCTACATCAACTCCACCCCCATGTTCCAGACCGGCAAGGGCCCCGACTTCACAACCATGAGCTCGTGGACCATCGGGATTTCCGTCAACGGGTTCTGATACTTTCCGGGAACTACCTTCCCAAAAAATCCGGCTTGCGCTTTTCCAGAAATGCCCTGACGCCTTCCTGGTGATCGTGTGTAGACCCGGCCGTCTCCTGGCTGTACGCCTCGTAGTCCAGCATCTCATCCAGCGTGGATGTTCCCGCCTTGTTCAGCATTTTCTTGATGATGCCAATCGCCTTCGTCGGCGCTTTTGAAAAATAGTCCGTGTACTCCTTCACCGCCGCGTCCAGGTCAGCGGCAGGCACTACCCTGTTTACCATCCCCCACTGCAGCGCCTCGGCCGCCTTCACCTTGCTGCCCATCGAGCACAACTCAAAAGCCTTCGCCGGGCCGACCAGCCTGGGCAGGAAATAGGACGACCCTGAATCGGGCACAAGCCCGATGTTGATAAACACTTCAATCAGCGTGGCCTCTTCGGAGGCGATGATCATGTCGCACGCCAGTGCCAGCGAACAACCCGCCCCCGCCGCTACACCGTTCAGTTTGCACAGGATCGGCTTCGGCAAATTCCGCATGGCGCGAATGATCGGGTTGTAACGCTTATGAAGGGAGTCCATGAACGAGCGCTTTGTTCCGGCAGGGGCCGCCTTCAAATCCTGGCCCGCGCAGAATGCCTTGCCCGCGCCGGTCAGCACCAGCACCCGCACCGCTTCGTCTTTCGCCGCAGCCTTCAGCGCGTCCTGCAGTTCGAACGTGATCTCATCGTTCAACGCATTGTAAACATCCGGCCGGTTCAGCGTCACAGTCGCAACACCGTCTTGCACGAGATAGGTCAGGAATTGATAAGCCATGGTGAAGAATTTATGATGACTAGAATAAAATCAACATTCCGAAAAACCCGCCGCCAAAGCCCAGCAACGCGCCGGTCAGTACTTCGCGCGGTGTGTGCGCGTTGAGGTAAAGGCGCGATGACATGACCAGTCCGGCGATCACGAGGACGATCATCGTCGGATAAAGCAACGCGCTGTTGTCTACCGCCTTGTTTAACGGCAGCAGGATTCCCAGTGCGCCGCACGCAGCAAGGCTGTGCACACTTAGCTTTTGAAAGAGTGTGCCTACGGTCGCCAGCAGCACCAGGACAGCCGTGATGAGCATGACTTTATTGAAATTGACATTCTGGCTCACCTTATAGAAAAACATGACCGTCACCACGGCATAGATAACGGTGATTACCGTAAAGGGCAGGAGCCGCTCCCTCCGCGTGGGCAGGTGCAGGGACTCCAGCGTGCCAAAAGCCTTGAACATTAACAGGTTTGCCACCGGCAGTACGAACGTCATGACGAACACAAAGCCGGCAAACACAATAACCGCCCCCGAAGGTATGAGGAGAAAGCGCGGTATGAGTGAACCCAGCATCAGCACCAGGTAGGTGGCGAAAAGCAAAGGATGAAAAATGTAGGCGATGACTTGGGCGGCGGTCTTCATTCCATCTTATAATTCCTTCCGCAGGCGGGCCACGGGGATGTTCATCTGTTCGCGGTACTTGGCCACCGTGCGGCGGGCGATGTTGTACCCTTTCTGGTTCAGGATCTCCTCGATCTTTTCATCCGAATAGGGCTTGCTCTTTTCCTCCTCGCTGATCAGGTCCTTGATGATCTGCTTTACTTCCCGGCTACTCACCTCTTCACCGGAGTCCGTCTGGATGCCTTCAGAGAAAAAATACTTCAACGGGAAAATTCCAAAATCAGTCTGAATGGCCTTGCTGCTGGCCACCCGGCTCACCGTGGAAATGTCCATGTTGATCCTTTCGGCGATGTCCTTCAGGATCATCGGATGCAGTTTGGTCTCATCGCCTTCGAGGAAATAGTCGTATTGGAAATCGATGATGGCCTGCATGGTGCGCATCAGGGTGTGCTGGCGCTGCTTGATGGCGTCGATGAACCACTTGGCGGAGTCGAGCTTCTGCTTGACAAAGGTGACGGCCTCCTTCAGCTTCTTATCTTTCTTGTCGCTCTTGTCGTACGCCTTGAACATGTCCGTATACGAACGGCTAATGCGCAGCTCGGGGGCATTGCGTGAATTCAGCGTCAGGTCGAGCTTGCCATTGGTATTGGTCAGGATAAAATCGGGAATGATGTACTGGTTCTTGACGACACCGGAAGTGATCTCGCCTCCCGGCTTCGGGTTCAGCTTCACAATGAGGTCGATGGCGTCTTTGATGTATTCTTCGTCATCCAGGTCCAGCTTCTTCAGGATTTTTGGATAATGCTTCTTGGTAAACTCCTCATAGCATTCGCTGATGATGCGTTTGGCTACGATGACGTCCACATCCTGGCCATCGTCCATACGCTCCAGCTGGAGCAGCAGGCATTCCTGCAGGTTGCGCGCGGCGATGCCCTTGGGATCGAAGCCCTGGATTTTTTTCAGTACTTCTTCAACCTCCCCGAGGTTTGTCTCGATGTTTTGTGAAAACGCAAGGTCATTGACGATGGCTTCCAGGTCGCGGCGGATATAACCATCGCTTTCGATGCTCCCAATGAGCTGCTTGCCGATGGCGTACTGCCGCTCGTTGAGTCCCAAAAAGCCAAGCTGTGTGGTCAGGTTCTCATGGAGGGATGCTCCCATGGGGATGGGCATTTCACGCTCTTCTTCCTCCTCCCCATCGCTTTGTGATTTGTAGCCGCCGTAGTCGTCATCCTGCAGGTAGTCCTTGATGTCGACCTCATTGTCTTTTTCTGCATCCGGGCTGTCTGATTCCGGCAATTCTGCGGTCTCGGTATCGTCGGTGGAGTTGTCTTCCTCGCTGCCTGTTTCTTCATCCGCGCCTTCTTCCAGGGCAGGATTGATCTCCAGTTCCTCTTCAATGCGGTTTTCAAGTTCAGCGGTGGGCACCTGCAGCAGCTTGATAAACTGTATCTGCTGGGGTGACAGCTTCTGCTGGAGGTTCTGGCTGAGTCCTAGTCTTTGCATTGTTTCGGTTCTGAACCTTCAAAAATACCAATTCAAAGATGCAGATAAAAGGACTGACCTGCCTTTGGGGAATGATACCCCGGCCAAATAGCTGCCTCATTTTGCATTGCTAACCAAAATCACGTTTTTTGCACCCCCATTTGTACACGATTATGAAGCGCACGAAAATTAAGGAACTGCTCTCAGCCACACCCGCCGGACAGGTTGTCCTGGTACAGGGCTGGGTACGCACTTTCCGCAACAACCAGTTCATTGCCCTCAACGACGGATCGACCATCCACAACCTGCAGGCCGTAACCGAACTGAATTCTCTGAATGAGGATACGCTGAAGCGGATTACCACCGGGGCCTGTGTGTCTGTGACCGGTGAACTTATCGCTTCCCCTGCAAAGGGGCAGAAAGTCGAAGTGAAGGTAAAATCCCTCGAAATCCTGGGGGACTGTGACGCGGAGAAGTTCCCGCTGCAGCCCAAGCGACACTCACTGGAGTTTCTCCGGGAGATCGCCCATTTGCGCTCGCGCACCAACACCTTCGGCGCGGTCATGCGCGTACGGCATGCCATGGCCTTTGCGGTGCATAAGTTTTTCAACGACCGTGGTTTCTTTTACATCCACACGCCGATCATCACCGGCTCTGATGCCGAAGGTGCTGGCGCCATGTTCCGCGTCACCACCCTGGATCCCAACAAGCCGCCGCGCGATGAAAACGGTCACATCAACCACAAAGAAGATTTCTTTGGACGCGAGACAAACCTCACGGTATCCGGCCAACTTGAAGTAGAGACATATGCCCTGGCCCTGACGGAGACGTATACGTTTGGCCCGACCTTCCGCGCTGAAAACTCCAATACCACCCGTCACCTGGCGGAGTTCTGGATGATTGAGCCGGAGATGGCCTTCTATGACATCAACGACAACATGCAGCTGGCGCAGGAGTTTCTGCAATACCTGATGAAGTATTCGCTGGACAACTGTATGGATGACCTGGAGTTCCTGGACAAGCGCGCCGCGGAAGAAGAGGCGGCCAAGCCGCAGGACCAGCGGAGCGAACTGGGTCTTATTGACCGGCTGAAGTTTGTTGTCGGAAATGATTTTCAAAGACTGACTTACACGGAGGCGATCGACATCCTGAAGAATTCGAATCCCAACAAGAAGAAAAAGTTCCAGTACCTCATCGAGAACTGGGGTGTTGATTTACAAAGTGAACATGAGCGTTTCCTGGTAGAGAAACATTTTAAGAAGCCGGTGATCCTGTACAACTATCCCGTTGGCATCAAGGCATTCTACATGCGGCAGAATGAAGACGGCAAAACGGTGGCGGCGATGGATGTTTTGTTGCCCGGCATCGGTGAAATCATCGGCGGTTCACAGCGTGAAGAGCGCTATGAAAACCTCATCAACCGCATCCGTGAACTCAATCTGCCTGAAAAGGATTTGTGGTGGTACCTGGAGCTGCGGAAATTCGGCTCCGCCCCGCACAGCGGGTTTGGCCTTGGCTTTGAGCGCCTGATCCAGTTCGTGACCGGCATGACGAACATCCGCGACGTGATTCCCTTCCCGCGGTTTCCCGGAAATGCGGAATTTTAACAAAGAGCATTGTCAAAATAGAGCGCTGAAAGGCGCTTTTTTGTTGAGCACTGTTTTTTCGGTTATGTTTATTGGTCCTATCCCCATTAACCGCATCCATGTCAAATCAGCCCCAGGGCCAGCTCATCCGCTCACTCGGCCTGTTCTCTGCCTTCATCCTGACGGTAAGCAGCGTGATCGGATCGGGCATTTACAAAAAGGTAGCACCGATGTCCGCAGAACTGTTGTCGCCGGACCTGGTGCTGTTGTGCTGGGTGCTCGCGGGGGTCATCACGTTGTGCGGGGCGCTGAGCAATGCTGAAATCGCCAGCATGCTGGCTGATTCCGGCGGTGAGTACGTTTACTACCGGAAGATCTACAACCGATTCTTCGCCTTCCTGTATGGATGGACATCCTTCGCCGTCATTCGCTCTGCATCCCTGGCGTCGATTGCCTATGTTTTCTCTCAATCTTTTAATTCGCTGGTACCGCTTCCCGTGTTTCCACCGGAATGGGCAGGCATTTCACTGTTCGGAATATTCACACCCTTCAGCAACTTCGGTGTCAAGACGCTGACCATATCATTGATCGCAGCGCTGAGTTACGTCAACTACCGCGGACTAAGAGGCGGCGAAGGCCTGAGCCGGTTCATACTCATCTTGGTCACCGCCAATATTGCACTCATCATCGTGCTCGGCCTTACCATCGGAGGCGGAAGCATTCAGCACCTTCAGACCACTGCCACAGGTTTCACGTCACGCCACTGGTATGACAGCGGACTGATTCAAAATATGTTCGCAGCCATGCTTGCAGCTTTCTGGGCCTACGAAGGCTGGTCAACCACAGGCTACCTCGGAGGGGAGATCAAAAATCCCAACCGCAACCTGCCGCTCGCGCTGGTGTTTGGCGTTTTGTTTGTCATGGCCGTCTATGTCTGCATCAATTTCACTTACCTCTTTGTTCTGCCCATCGATGAAATGGTAGCCGTTCACCATACCCAAAACACGATCGCCGCCGTCGAAGTGGTTAAACATTTTCTCGGCAGCCCCGGGGCATTGTTTATTTCCCTGCTGATCCTCCTTACCACTTTTGGGGCAACCAACACAACGGCACTGATGCCCCCGAGGCTGTACTATGCGATGGCAAAACAAGGCATGTTTTTCAAATGGGCATCCTACATTCACCCCACCTATCACACGCCGTCGAAAGCATTCCTCATCCAGGCCTTATGGGCAAGCGTGCTGGTACTCTCCGGCAGCTTCGATCAGCTAACCGACATGCTCGTGTTTGCTTCCTTTATTTTCTATGGCGCAACAACCCTGGGCGTCTTTGTCCTTCGGTATAAGATGCCTGATGCGCCACGGCCATACAAAGCCTGGGGCTACCCCATCGTACCGGGGTTGTTCATCCTGTTTTGCATCGCTCTGGTGCTGATCACCCTGGTGGGGAAGCCGCGGGAAGCCTTCCTGGGACTCGGCCTCATGCTGACCGGGGTCCCCTTCTATTGGTACTGGAGCAAAAAGGAAGACAAGGCGAATCCATAGGTTATTATTCAGGCGGTATCTCCCCATGCCTCAAATTCCTAACTTTGGAAAAACACTAACCTTCATCTGTGGAAACGATAGAACTGTCCGGTATCATAGGTATGATCGCCCTTGGTGCCCTGGCACTCAATTTCCTTGTGGGCATCTGCATATGGTCAAAGGTGACCTATGCGCTGCCTTATAACCTGAGCTTTCTTCAACTTCATAAATTCACCGGCTACACAGCATCAATAACCATCCTGCTGCACATTGTTTTGCTGCCCCTGGATCCCGCATCAAAGTTCAGCTGGACGGACCTGCTGCTGCCGGCGTGGACTGAGCACCAACCATTGGCCAATACGTTAGGATCCGTGGCACTTTACCTGATCGGCGTGGTTGTTGTCAGCTCCTATTACAAGGAAAAAATCAGACTGCCGGTGTGGAGGGCATTGCATTTCCTTTCCTACTTCGCAGCCGTCCCCCTCATACTACATAGCATCATCACCGATCCGAAATTGCAGGACCGTCCGATAGACTGGTTTGATGCGGAAAAACTCTTCGTGATCGCCTGCTGCCTGGCGATTGTGGCGCTTGCTACTTACCGGTTCATTGTCAAAAAAAACGCCTGATCAGGATTTTCGTTTGAATGCCAGCAGCGGCACGCTGGCCTGGTAGGCGAGTGTACGGGTAACGCTTCTCGCAAAAAGTTTCTCAAACAAAGTCAGTTCATGCGTGAACGTGGTGAGGAGATCAGCCCTTGTTTCCTGGATGTGGAAGTCGATTGCGCTGGGTATGTTTTCGTCAATCAGCAACCTGAATTCAATGGGATACTGTACCCCTTTGATGAGTCCCTCAATGGCCTTTTGCTCCGCCTCCACCTTCTTGTCGATGGCAGGAACAACATGAACCATGTTGACGCGGCTGCCGAATATCTTGGCAAAGGGCACAATCAATTCAAGTTCTTTTTGAATGTTTTTCAGGTCGGTGGCATACACCACATTGTTGAAATTTCTAAACTCTGCAAATTCGGGAATGGCCAGCACCGGCGCGTAGTTGCTGTCGATGACGGAAACGGTGGTGCCGCCCAACCTCGCCTTTTTAAAATGGCTTGCCCCTTTGCTGCCCATGACGATCAGGTTGGTCGGGTGCTTCTCCGTGTAGCGCTTCACCGTCTCAGCCACCGTACGAGCTGCAATGGCCTTGAATTCAACTTTGGTTCCCGGCTTTGAATTCTTGCGAACATAGGCAGTCACCTTCTCTCCTTCCTCCATTGAAACAGCCATTATGGCCTTCTCAATCTGCCTCCACCTCATATTGGACTTGGGCACGCCATCAGCGCGTACGAAATTGATGATGGTAAACTCAACATCCAGTTTGTTGGACATTTTAGCCGCATAGGTCATTGCCACCTTTGAAAGGGGCGAAAAGTCGGTCAGGAGAAGGATTTTGAGTGCAGCCATGATTCAGTTAATTTCTCAAAAGTACAAAACACCGGGCATGGCAAAAAGTCAAAAAATGAATCATAACTTGCACCAAATTATTCAAGCCATGCGGTTTTTATCCCTTTGCATCCTCCTTGTAGCCGGCACAACCTGCTTTTCACAATCTATTGATCCTGCACTTATCAGAAAACACATTAAAGTACTCACCAGTGATTCACTCCAGGGCAGGGGAACCGGAACAGATGGCGAGCGAATGGCGGCTTCGTACATTGAATCCCAATTCAAGAAATTGAAATTGAAGCCGGCCGGTGACAACAAGTCTTACCTGCAAGCCTTTGAATTCAAATCAGGCACCCATGGCACCGGCCAGCCAGGAACCGCCCGCAATGTGGTTGCCTACCTGGACAATGGCGGCACCAACACCATTATTATCGGCGCACACTACGATCACCTCGGCCTGGGCAACGACGGCGGTTCGCTGGACGCCAATCCTCAGGGAAAAATTCACAACGGCGCCGACGACAACGCATCCGGTGTAGCCGGTCTGCTGGAACTGGCACGCTATTTCAAGAAGAATTCCGCCAGGGAAAAAAACAACATCCTCTTCATTGCCTTTTCCGGCGAGGAGCTGGGCCTCTATGGCTCAAAATATTTTTCTGAACATCCAACCATAGATTTCACCAAGGCCAATTTCATGATCAACATGGATATGATTGGACGACTGGATCCCAAGAACGGATTGTCGGTCAGCGGTTCCGGCACAAGCGCCTACTGGGAAACTCAATTGAAAAAACTGAGCACGGACGAAGTGCCGATCAAGACCGATTCATCGGGAATGGGACCTTCAGACCACACATCATTCTACCTCAAAAACATTCCGGTTCTGCATTTCTTCACCGGCTCCCACAGCGATTATCACAAACCTTCGGATGACTGGGACAAGATCAATTATGAAGGCGAAGCAAAAGTGCTGGCCGTTGTGATCAAAATGATTGAGTCCGGCGACGCGGAGCCCAAGCTTGCTTTCCTGACCACCAAGAACAAATCCATGGGTTCCGCCCGTGCCTTCAAAGTTACCATGGGTGTGATGCCAAGCTACACATCAGATGCAGCGGGGCTGAAGGTGGATGGCGTAAGCGATGGCAAGCCCGCGCAGAAAGCAGGGATCCTCACCGGCGATGTGATTATCCAGATCGGCGAATACAAGATCAAGGATATCCAGGCCTACATGGATGCCCTCGGCAAGTTTGAGAAAGGCCAGACCGTTCCCGTTGTTCTCCAGAGGAACGGAGAACAAATGACGCTTAACGTTACGTTCTAGAAAAGTTATTCGCGCTTCAGGAATTTGAAGGTGCTCTGGGCATTGTCTTCACCCTTGATCGACAAAAGGTAAACACCTTCGGGGAGGTCTTTCACCTTCAGCCGCAGTTCGTAATCATCGATGGCTTCGGAGTCGACCTCCAGGCGGTTGCCGATGATATTGTGTACGGTCACTTTGACCGTTTTGGCTACTGGGGTTTCAAATTTAAGGCTCAGGAAATCGGACGCGGGATTGGGGAACAACTTCACCGATTTGACACCTTCCAGACGGTCCATGACAAAGGGATCATGCGCCTGCCCCACCGCAAAATGGGTGAGGGACAGTGCTAAATAGCTAAAAACGATGGCTTTGACCCATTTCATATCTACTTCTACGGCTTTATTATCATTTAGATGCAAATGGTAAGCCAAAGGTTTAAAAAGGGCCAAATTTAGTTTTGCGACCCTTTGTAGCTCCATCAGGAGCGTCCCATTTGTAGCCCCGTCCAGGAGCGTCCCGTTTGTAGCCCTGTCCAGGGGCGTCCCGTTTGTAGCTCAGTCAGGAGCGTCCCGTTTGTAGCCCTGTCCAGGGGCGTCCCGTTTGTAGCCCCGTCCAGGGGCGTCCCGTTTGTTCAGATATTCTTGAATGCTGCCGGGAGGTAATCGACCAAATCCGACGCGATCAGCGAATCCATTCCTTTATCTATGGCCGCACAATCGCCGGACAAACCATGGAGGTATACGCCCAGGATGGCCGCATCCCTGGCAGAATATTTCTGGGCCAGCAAGCCGGTGATTATGCCGGTCAGCACGTCGCCGCTGCCACCGGTGGCCATGCCGGGGTTTCCGGTGCTGTTGAAATAGGTCTTGCCCTCCGGTGTCGCGATGGATGTATGAGCTCCTTTAAGAACAATCACACATTGAAGTTCGCTGGCGAGCCTGACCTGCTTTTCGAGTCTTTCAAAATCATCTTTCCATGAACCGGTGAGGCGTTCAAATTCTTTTGGATGCGGTGTAAGGATGCTTCCAGCCGGAACCTGTTTCAACGCCTCCGGGTGAAGGCCCAGGATATTCAGCGCATCAGCATCGATCACCATGGGTTTGCCTGCCGCGAGGACTTTGCAGAATGCCTGGTATGTTTCTTCTGCCAGGCCAATACCGGGGCCTATTCCAATTACGTCGAAACCATCGAGGTCAGGGGCGGTCGCAAATATTTTATCCTGGTCATCCACGATGGCCATCGATTCCGGAACCGTCGACTGAATGATGGAGTAGCACAGTTTGGGCACATGGACGGTCAGCAGTCCTACACCTGATCGAAGCGCGGCCCGTGCTGCAAGGATGCAGGCACCCATTTTTCCGTAACTGCCGGCAATCAGGATGGCACGGCCATAGTGGCCTTTATGATCAAAGGTGGACCGCACACGGAGAAGCTTCCTCATTCCTTTCCTGTTCAGGTAATAATACGGTGTCTTTGCCTCCTTAATAAAGGGCCTGCTCAACCCGATGTCGACAGCCTTCCAGTCGCCCACATAGGGATGATTCTCCGGGAACATAAATGCCAGTTTGGGGAGTTGGAAGGTAATGGTGTAATCAGCCTTGACGATTTCACCTTCCGAATGCCGGTCAGCAAACAGTCCTGACGGGATGTCGATGGCAATGCGGATGGCACTGCTTCCATTCATGGCCCTGATGGCCTGGGCATAGGACCCTTCGGCCGGCCTGGAAAGTCCCGAACCAAAGATGCTGTCCAACAGGACATCATATCCTTTGAATATGGCTTTATTAGAGTCGTCCGGAAAGTCATGGACCGTTACTTTTCCTTTGAGCCTGCTGAGGTTCATTCTGAAGTCATCAGATTCTGAAACTGGCCCGCGAACCACCCACACGGTCACTGAGTAGCTGGCTTCCAGCAGGATACGCGCTATTCCCAGGCCGTCGCCTCCGTTATTACCCGTGCCGCAAACGACTCCGACCTTGGTGGTGGGGTCATGGCGCTCAATAAACCAGGCGACGAAGGCCTCGCAAGCCCGCTCCATCAGGCCGATGGAGGCAATCGGGGTCTGCCGGATGGTATATTCATCCAGGGCTTTGACCTGTTGTACGTCGAGGATTTTGAGCATTTCCCGAAGATAGCCATCCACGCTCAGGAACACTATGGCTTCCATCATGAATCAAAAGGTGAATTTTCGGTGGTTTTCCTGAAATAAGTGCTGGATCTGAAGGCCCCGTCAAACGGCGAAACAAGCGTGCAAACGGTGTAAGTGAATGATCCAATGGCATCTCAGGCCGGGTATGAGTTAGGTTAGTATTTTCATTGATAAAAATCATATTGCCAGGCAGGGATTTGGCATACTATAGGGCAAAGTTTGACGGCCATAGCAAATCTGATACGAGTGCGTTAAATTTAAGAGACACAAAATTCCAGCAGCATGAGCGAAACGACGACCAGCGGTAAAAAAATCTCAACTGAACTTGAAAAGGTGACCATTCGGTTTTGCGGAGATTCCGGAGACGGGATGCAGCTTACCGGTTCACAATTCAGCCTAACCTCAGCCTTATGGGGTAATGATCTGGCGACATTCCCTGATTTTCCGGCCGAAATACGGGCCCCACAGGGCACCGTGGAAGGCGTATCGGGATTCCAGGTGCAGATTGGCAAAATTGACATATATACCCCTGGTGATCAGGCGGATGTGTTGGTTGCCATGAATCCTGCCGCACTCAAATCAAACCTGCAGTTCGCCAGGAAAGGCGGGAACGTGATTGTTGACCTTGACGCCTTTACTGACCGAAACATTGAAAAAGCGGGTTTTGCCAAGAATCCGCTCGAAGACGGAACCCTCGGCGACTATAACGTTGTAGAGGCGCCGATTTCTTCTCTGACCAAGACGGCCCTGGAAGGCCTTCAGCTCGACAACAAGAGTATCATGCGCTCCAAGAACATGTTTTCCCTTGGCATGATGTACTGGCTGTTTGACCGGTCACTGAAAGAGACAGAAAAGTACCTGGAATCAAAATTCAAGAAGACCCCTGCCCTCGCGGAAGGCAACAAAAGGGCCCTGAACGCGGGCTACCATTATGCTGAAACCGTGGAGGCATTGCCGTCTGTATATAAGGTGCCTGCCGCCTCCATTGAAAGAGGAAGGTATCGCCACATTTCGGGCAACATTGCCACGGCATGGGGCCTGATGGCCGCCTCCGAGAAGATGGGCAAGAACATATTCTTTGGATCCTACCCGATCACTCCCGCCTCAGACATCCTTCATGAATTGTCAAAGCACAAGAACTTCGGTGTGGTATGCCTTCAGGCAGAAGATGAGATTGCCGCGGTTTGTTCGGCGATTGGCGGAAGCTATGCCGGAAAACTGGGCGTAACGGCTTCCTCCGGACCTGGCATTGCCCTGAAAGGTGAAGCCATCGGCCTCGCCATTATGGCGGAGCTGCCATTGGTCATCGTTGATGTTCAGCGCGGCGGTCCATCAACCGGTTTGCCCACAAAAACAGAACAAGCAGACATCAACATAGCGGTCTACGGCAGGAACAGCGAGAGCCCCTGCATCGTACTGGCCGCCAGCACGCCCAGCAATTGCTTTGAATTTGCTTACATGGCCGCCAAGCTTTCGGTGGAACACATGACGCCTGTCATTCTGCTGACTGATGGTTACCTCGCAAACGGATCAGAGCCATGGAGGTTCCCCAAACTGGCGGAGCTGCCTGCCATCACCGTGAAGGAAGCAAAAGTAACCAGTGAACCATTCATGCCGTACGCCAGGGATCCACAAACCCTCGCCAGGGAGTGGGCCATACCCGGAACGCCAGGCCTGGAACACCGCATCGGCGGACTGGAGAAGCAGGAACTGACCGGAAACGTTTCTTACGACCCGGTCAACCACGAAAAGATGGTTCACGTCAGAGCGGAAAAGGTTGAGCGCGTGGCCAACTACATCCCCGAACTCAAGGTTAAAGGTGAAGGCAATGGCAAATTTCTGGTGGTTGGATGGGGCGGCACCTACGGCGGCTTGCTTACCTCAGTGACCGAACTGCAGCATGCCGGCAAGAAACTGGACTACGTCCATTTCAACTACATCAACCCGCTCCCCAAAAATACCGGGGAGATTTTTTCCAAGTACAAGAAGATCGTTGTTTGCGAGCTGAACCTGGGTCAGTTTGCCGGACTGCTCCGTAGCAAGTTCCCCCACCTGAACTTCGTCACCTACAACAAGGTTCAGGGCCAGCCCTTTACCGTGACTGAATTGAAAGAAGTATTCATTGAGCACTTAAAAGACTGATCAAGCATGGAAACCACAGACGTAAAAAAAGCAACAACACTGACCAAGAAAGATTTCGAAAGCGATCAAATGGTGCGGTGGTGCCCCGGATGCGGCGACTACTCCATCCTGGCTGCCATGTACAGCGCTTTGCCGCTACTCAACATCCCGAAAGAAAACTTTGTGTTTATTTCCGGTATCGGGTGTGCGTCGCGATTCCCTTACTACATGAATACCTACGGTTTTCACACGATTCACGGACGCGGCCCCGCCATCGCCACGGGCGTGAAAATGGCAAACCCTGAATTGAGCGTGTGGGAAGTACAAGGTGACGGTGACGCGCTGGCCATTGGCGGAAACCATTTTATCCATGCTTTGCGCAGAAACATTGACATCAACATCCTGCTCTTTAATAATGAGATCTATGGCCTTACCAAAGGCCAGTCCTCACCTACTTCACCGATGGGCCTGGTGACCAAATCAACGCCTTACGGTGCAGTGGAAAGACCATTTCATGCCGCTGAACTGGTGATCGGTTCACAGGGTACATTTTACGCCCGGACGATCGATACCAATCCCAAGCTGATGACAGAAATGTTCATCGCGGCGGCCAGGCATGTGGGAACTTCCCTGGTGGAGATCCTCCAGAACTGCGTGATCTTTAATGACAACACACACGCGGCTGTCACCGACAAGGCGAACCGCGATGACTTCCAGCTTCACGTGAAGCATGGACAACCCCTCCTCTTTGGAAAAGACAATAAGAAAGGATTGAAACTGAACGGACTCAGGCTTGAAGTGGTGACGATCGGTGAGAATGGCATCACAGAAAAGGATATTGTTGTTCACGATGCCGAGTCGGAAGACCCAACCCTTCACCTGATGCTGGCCCGCCTGGCTCCTCCTCATTTCCCCATGGCCATGGGTGTTATTCGTGCCGTGAAGGCTAAAGCGTTTTCAGAAGTACTGGCTGAAGAAAAAGAAAAGATCACGAAGAATGCCAAATTCCAGAACATGGATGATCTGCTGATGAAGAGCGGTGAGGTCTGGGAAATCAAATAAGGGATTATGAGTAACGAAGCACTGATTATTTTCTTCCTGGGTGCCATCCTCATGGTAGCGGTGGGCATGATTGCCTCCAACCTGATTGCACCCAGTTCAAAGAATGCTGTGAAGGACGAAGCCTATGAATGCGGCATTCCAACGGCAGGGCCGTCCTGGGTGCAGTTTCGCGTGGGCTACTACCTGTTTGCCATCATCTTCCTCATCTTCGACGTGGAGACTGTCTTCATCTTCCCGTGGGCAGTTGTGATGAAGTCGATGGGTCTGGCTGCCTTCATTGAAATTCTCATCTTTATGACCGTCCTCGGTCTCGGTTTGTTGTATGCCTGGAAAAAGAAAGCACTAAAATGGGAGTAACACAAAATACCATCGACCCCGCCAAACACCAGGAGCTCCTGAAGGATTTCCCCGGTGAGATTGTCCGCAGCCCCGGGAGCAACATCGTGATCACCTCGATCGACGGTGTGGTCAACTGGGCACGATCCAATTCATTGTGGCCGCTGGTATTTGGAACCAGCTGCTGCGCCATCGAAATGATGGCAACGGGCGCAAGCCGCCACGATTGGTCACGGTTTGGCACCGAGGTTGCGAGGGCAACACCACGCCAGGCTGACCTGATCGTGATCGCAGGAACCATTGTCAACAAGATGGCCCCGGTGCTGAAAAGGCTGTACGACCAAATGGGTGATCCTCGGTACGTGATTGCCATGGGGGCCTGTGCCACTTCTGGAGGTCCGTTCTATTACAACACGTATTCTGTGGTCAAGGGTGCGGACCACATTATCCCGGTGGATGTGTATGTGCCAGGATGTCCACCCAGGCCCGAGGCCCTGCTGTATGGCATTCTCGAGTTACAAAGAAAGATAAGGGGCGAGTCAATCAAGGATGACCACAATACAATGAAAGATTTCGTCTGATAATTCAAATAACATGGACAACGAGGGATTAAAAGAATTTATAATGCGCGTGGTGCCGGAAGCAGAGATTGTTGCCGGACCCCAGTTTCTCAACGCCACCATACCTTCCGAAAAGGTTCATTCCCTCCTCTCCGAATTAAAATCAAACACCTCCACTTCATTTGACTACCTGTTCTGCCAGACCGGCGTCGATTGGCCTGCGCACATGGAGGTTGTATACCACCTGAAATCAACCACCCTCAATCACATGCTGGTGGTGAGGGGCAAAATTGCCACTCGCGAGAATCCCGTCATCGACACCGCCTGGGATCTGTACAAAACGGCTGAATTTCATGAGCGTGAAATATTTGACCTGTACGGCATCGTATTCAAAAACCATCCCGACCTCAGGAGGCTGCTGCTCCCTGACGACTGGGTGGGCTACCCGATGCGCAAAGATTACAAGGACCCTATCAACATGATTGCCTACTAGCATGGAAGCCGCCGTCAAAGAACTGGAATCACAAGAATACTTCATTAACATGGGGCCTCAGCACCCCTCGACACACGGTGTGTTGCAGCTGGTGCTTTCACTGGACGGCGAGATCATCCGCAATGTGCAGCCGCACCTGGGATACATCCACCGCTCCATAGAGAAGATGTGTGAATTTGACAGCTACCAGCAGATCGTTCACCTGACCGACCGCATGGATTACCTGTCGTGCCACATGAACAATGCCGCGGTGTGCAAGGCCGTTGAGATGGGCCTTCAGATCGAAGTTCCTGAACGCGTCAAAATAATCCGCACGATCCTCGATGAGCTGACCCGGCTCTCTTCTCACCAGCTGTGGTGGGGCTGTATGGGCATGGACCTTGGGGCCATTACCACCTTCCTCTATGGCTTCCGCGACCGTGAGCAGATCATCGACATCTTCGAAGAGACCTGCGGAGCACGGTTGACAATGAATTACAACATTCCCGGCGGATTAATGTATGATATCCATCCCAATTTTCAGAAACGCACCAGCGACTTTGTAAAATATTTCAAGACTAAACTTCCGGAATACGACCAGCTTCTGTCCGGCAACATCATCTTCCTCGAGCGGATGAGGGGCGTTGGAACCTTGACAAAAGAGGACGCCATTTCGTTTGGCGTGACCGGACCGACCGGCAGGGCATCGGGATTTTCT
Organism: Cyclobacteriaceae bacterium; assembly: GCA_043744235.1. Classification (GTDB taxonomy): domain Bacteria; phylum Bacteroidota; class Bacteroidia; order Cytophagales; family Cyclobacteriaceae; genus ELB16-189. Next base: position 55,818 of record JAYTVB010000005.1, read on the forward strand.
TGTGACGTACGCAAATATCAGCCGTACCACGCGTATGACAAAGTGAATTTCAAAGAAGTGATTCGCACCGAAGGCGACTGCCTGGCCCGGTATCGGTGCCGGATTGACGAGATGTGGGAATCCCTTTCGATCATTGAACAACTCGTCGATAACATTCCCACCGGAGATTTCAAGACACCGACCAAGGTGGTGATCAAACTGCCAAAAGGAGAATACTATCAGAAAGTGGAAACCGCCCGTGGAGAGTTTGGCGTGTACATCATCAGTGAAGGACAGAAGAGTCCCTACCGCCTGAAGTTCAGGTCACCGGGCTTCAGCAACCTTTCCGCGCTGGCCACGATGGCCAAGGGATGTAAAATTGCCGACCTGGTAGCCATCATGTCAACCCTTGACTTAGTTATACCCGATATAGACCGATAGCCATGAGATTCCTGTACGACTTTTCTTATATGACCAGGGCGATCCACGAAAGCCTCTGCCAGTACATGTCGCCGGGTGCGGCGACAATCGTGGAAATGATTCTCGCAGCTGTCTCTTTCATGATCCTGTTTGCGGTCCTCGGCGTTGTCCTGGTGTATGCAGAAAGGAAAGTCAGTGCTTTCTTCCAGCAAAGGCTCGGACCGATGCGCGTGGGTAAATGGGGAACAGCCCAGACGATTGCTGATGTGGTCAAGTTGCTGATGAAAGAGTCGCTCATGAACAAAGATGCGGACGGGTTCCTGTTCAATCTGGCACCCTTCATCATCATGATCGCGGCCTTCCTGGCCATGACAGCCCTCCCCTTTGCGAAAGGACTGCAGGCGCTGGATTTCGATATTGGAATTCTTTACGTAGCCGCGGTTTCATCCCTGGGCGTGGTCGGCATCCTCCTTGCGGGATGGTCGTCCAACAACAAATATTCCCTGATCGGGGCCATGCGTTCCGGTGCCCAGATTATCAGTTACGAACTGTCAGTGGCGCTTTCCCTGCTGACCATCGTCGTACTGACAGGCAGTCTTCAACTCAGCGTAATTGTTGAATCTCAGGCAGAAGGGTGGTGGATTTTTCGCGGGCACATCCCCGCTTTTATCGCCTTTATTATCTTCCTCATTGCGAGCACCGCTGAAACCAACCGCGCACCCTTTGACCTGGCGGAAGCCGAATCAGAATTGACGGCCGGATTTCACACCGAATACTCGGGAATGAAATGGGCCTTCTTTTTCCTGGCTGAGTTCGCGAACATGTTTGTCGTGTGCGCCATCGGCGCAACTGTCTTCCTCGGCGGCTGGATGCCCTTCCACATTGGCGCATGGACAGGTTTCAATGAAATCATGGATTACATCCCTCCCATATTCTGGTTCTTCGGAAAAGTCACTTTTATGATTTTCCTGATGATGTGGTTCAGGTGGACGTTTCCCCGGCTCCGGATTGACCAATTGCTTACGCTGGAATGGAAATACCTCCTTCCCATCAGCCTGGTCAACATCATGGTAATGGCTTTCCTGAGTTTGATGGGCTGGCACTTTTAAAGATTAGTCATGAACAGTGTAACCAAATATTTCAAAGACATTTTCTCCGGGGCATGGTCCCTGGTCAAGGGCATGCAGGTGACCTGGCACTACATTTCTCACCCCAGTGAGATCATCACCCAGCAGTATCCGGAGAACCGCAAAGAGCTGAAGATGTTCGAACGCTTCCGCGGTGAGGTAGTATTGCTCCACGACGAAAAGAATGAACACCGCTGCACAGGATGTTCGGCCTGCGAACTCGCCTGCCCCAACGGCACAATTGAGATCATTAACAAGAAAGTGGATATCGAAGGCAGAAAGGTTAAGGCGATTGACAAATTCGTTTATCACCTGCAAATGTGCACCATGTGCGGACTTTGCATCCCGGCCTGCCCGACCGATGCCATCAAGATGGCCAATACCTTCGAGCATGCCGTCTTCGACCGTTCAAAACTCACCAAAGTCTTAAACAATCCCGGCTCCAAACTGATGGATGGAGTAAAATAATGGAAAGCAGCGCAATCATATTCTACACCCTCGCCACCGTCCTGATCTTATTCTCGTTACTGGCTGTGGTCACACGACGGATCCTTCGGGCCGCCGTCTACCTGTTGTTCGCCCTGGCGGGAACAGCCGGCCTTTATTTCATGGCCGACTACTATTTTCTTGGCGCCGTGCAGATTATTGTATACGCTGGCGGCATCGTGGTGCTGATCATCTTCTCCATTCTCCTGACCACCCACATCAACGACAAACTTGAGCGCCCTGACCTGAGCAAGGTAATTCTTACCGGGGCGCTCGCTGCAGCTGGATTCCTGATGACTGCTTATGTGCTCATCAACCACCCTTTTGCCCGTGAACTGTACGCGCCGTCGGAAACTTCGATGAACCTGATCGGTATGAAGATGCTAGGTTCCGGTGCCGGGGGTTACGTACTTCCCTTCGAAGTGATCAGTATCCTGTTGCTGGCAGCCATGATTGGCGCCATTGTGATCGCAAAACGAACCCCCCCTTCCAAGCCATGATGCAGCACGTTCCTATACAACATGTTTTAGTTGTGAGCACACTGATGTTCTTCATTGGTGCGTACGGCTTCCTCACCCGCCGCAACCTGGTGACCATGCTGATCGGCGTTGAAATCATGCTGAATGCCGTCAACATCAACTTTGTATTCTTTGACAAGTATTTGTTCCCGGGAAAGATTGAAGGTCATTTCTTTTCCCTTTTCATTATCGCCATCGCAGCCGCAGAGGCCGCGGTAGCCATCGCCATTTTCATCAACCTGTACCGGAACATCAGGTCGATCGACGTGGAAGAAGTTGACAAAATGAAATACTAATGGACTTCCAGTATACCCTAGCCATTGTCCTGCTGCCCTTCGCAGCGTTTCTGATCAACGGACTGCTCAGCGACCGCCTTCCCCACCGAGTGGCAGGATGGATCGGCTCGCTTGCACTCGGCATTTCCGCCATCCTCGCTTACCGGGCTGCCTATCAGTACTTCATCCAGCTGGGAACACATGAGAAGGTGATGGCCGTCAAGGTAACCTGGCTGAGGTTCAGCGACACGCTGCAGATTGACATGGGCGTGATGCTCGATTCCCTGTCGGTCATGATGCTGGTCGTAGTCACGACCGTATCACTGATGGTATTCATCTACAGCACCGGCTACATGAAAGGCGAGCGCGGTTTTGTCCGCTACTTCTCCTTCCTGTCGCTGTTCAGCTTTTCAATGATAGGACTTGTGATTTCAACCAACCTGTTCCAGCTCTACATGTTCTGGGAACTGGTTGGTGTCTCTTCGTATTTGCTGATCGGCTATTACTACGACAAACCTTCGGCAGTGGCTGCCGCCAAAAAGGCATTCATTGTCACACGGTTCGCGGACTTTGGATTTCTGCTGGGCATCCTGATTCTTTCCTATTACACCGGAACATTTGATTTCGGCCTGCTGACCGATCCGACCAATGTTGCCATCACGAACCTGAGTTCCATCACCTTCATGGGGTTCTCTGTACTCAGCTGGTCCCTCACCCTGATATTCATGGGTGGCGCCGGCAAGTCCGCGATGTTCCCCCTCCACATCTGGCTGCCCGATGCCATGGAAGGTCCCACACCGGTTTCCGCATTGATCCATGCCGCAACCATGGTGGTAGCCGGCGTGTTCCTGGTGGCCAGGATGTTCCCGGTATATTCCCTGCATTCACCGGTGACCCTGGAAGTGGTTGCCTTCATTGGTGCCTTCACCCTGACCTTTGCGGCCGTCATCGCCTGCACACAAACCGACATCAAGCGTGTACTTGCCTTTTCAACCATGTCTCAAATCGGCTACATGATGCTGGCGCTGGGTGTGTCGGGCTACGGAGCAGAGGGCCTTGGCTACACAGCCGGATTATTCCATTTGTTCACCCACGCATTCTTCAAGGCCTTGTTATTCCTTGGTGCGGGATCCATCATTCACGCCGTTCATTCCAATGAAGTCACTGACATGGGCGGCCTGCGCAAATACCAGCCTGTCACCCACATTGTGTTTTTAATTGCCTGCCTGGCGATCGCGGGGATACCGCCGTTCGCCGGCTTCTTCAGCAAGGATGAAATACTTGCCGCGGTGTCTGAGCATCACCCGGTGTACTACGGCCTGGCCACATTTGTCGCGGGACTCACCGCCTTCTATATGTTCAGGCTGTATTTCCTGATCTTCTGGGGGACAGAGAGAACATACCACAAGACACCACACGAATCACCTGCCTCCATGCTCATCCCAATGATCATCCTGGCAATCGGATCGGTCGTAGCCGGCCTTGTTCCATTCGGAGAATATGTTTCATCAGACAACGTGCCGCTGCATTCTCATCTTGAAATGCCGGTCGCGGTTACGTCTGTCACAGTAGCGCTGATTGGCATCTCGATGGCCTGGGTCCTTTACAGGAAGGAATCCAATCTCCCGACAAGGATTGCGCATAACCTGGGTGGCCTGTACACAACGATTACCCGAAAATTCTACATCGATGAAATTTACATCTTCATCACCAAGAGCATTATTTTTCAGCTCATTTCAAGACCCATCGCCTGGTTTGACAGGAATGTGGTTGATGCCTTCATGAATATGCTGGCCTGGATAACCAACAAAGTCTCTGAAGAAATCAAGGGACTACAATCCGGTCAGCTGCAAAAGTATGCCTTCATCTTCCTGTCAGGTGTGCTGATCATTCTTTTAACATTCATTTATACCAACCACTAGCATTATGTCCCTGTTATGGCTCATCATCGTCCCGGCGCTTACGGCCCTTGCCGTCATGGCGGCAAAGGGTCAGTCGCAAGTGAGAACACTGGCAGCAGTTGGCATGGGACTCCAACTGCTCCTGTCAATCTACCTGTTGTATGCATTCCTGACGGCAAGGGCTGACGGCAATACTGACATCGTGCTGTATTATCAGCAATTTGAATGGTATCCTACCCTTCACATCTCCTTTGACATTGGTGTTGACGGCATTTCAGTAGCCATGATATTACTGACCTCCATTGTTATTGTTGCCGGTGTTTTTGCCAGCTGGGAGGTGGAAAATCTCTTCAAGGAATTCTTTGTTTCCCTTATCATCCTGGTCACCGGCGTTTATGGCTTCTTCATTACGCTGGACATCTTCGTCATGTTCCTGTTCTTTGAGCTGGCTGTAATCCCGATGTACCTGCTGATCGGGCTGTGGGGAAGCGGTCGAAAAGAATACGCAGCCATGAAACTCACGCTGATGCTAATGGGCGCCTCTGCCCTGCTGACCGTAGGCATCCTGGGTATCTATTTCTATTCTGATGTGAACGGACAACACTCTTTCAACATCCTCGAACTTTCCAAGCAGCACTTTTCCATGGAGATGCAGCGGATATTCTTTCCCATGACATTCATTGGTTTTGGCGTGATCGGGGCGCTGTTCCCCTTCCACACCTGGTCACCGGACGGCCATAGTTCAGCGCCGACAGCGGTATCCATGCTCCATGCCGGCGTATTGATGAAACTCGGAGGCTACGGCTGCCTGAAGGTGGCCATCTACCTCATGCCGGAAGGAGCGCAGGAGATGTCATGGATATTCCTCATCCTGACTTCGATCTCTGTTATTTACGGCGCGCTGGGCACCATTATGCAGACCGACCTGAAGTATATCAATGCATACTCTTCCGTGAGTCACTGCGGGCTGGTCTTGTTTGCCCTCCTGATGCACAACAAGACTGCCACGGATGGCGCCGTCCTTCAAATGATCTCTCACGGACTGATGACAGCCCTCTTCTTCGCATTGATTGGCATGCTCTATTCACGAACGCATACCCGGATAGTCAGTGAGATGGGCGGCCTGATGAAAGTGCTTCCGTTCTTCTCCGCGTGCTATGTGATTGCCGGCCTGGCCTCCCTCGGCTTGCCAGGCCTCAGCGGCTTCGTTGCTGAGATGACCATCTTCGTTGGCGCGTTCCAGCACCCTGATATGTTTCACCGGGTCATCCTGGTCATTGCCGTCGCCTCCATTGTGGTGACAGCCGTTTACATACTCCGCGTCATTGGCGGATTGCTCATGGGGCCCATCAAAAATGAACACTACAACGATTTGCCTTCAGCCAAATGGCCGGAAAAAATTGCAACGATTTCCCTGATTACAGCCATCGCCATCATCGGCATTGCCCCCCTCTGGCTTTCCGATATGATTATGCAAAGTCTAGGACCCATTTTAGATAAATAAGAATATGAGTCTCCAGCAACTTCTCTTTATGCGGCATGAATGGGCTTTGGTAGCGACAGCACTGACCTTGCTGATCCTGGAGCTCGCGCTTGCTGACAGTCAGAAAAAGAATATCATCCCCATCGCCGGCCTGATGATGGCCATCGTAACGGTTATCGGTTTCATCCCGGCCGACCAGGGTAGCCTCTTTGGTGGTATGTACATCACCGATCCGCTTCGGATCATGATGAAGAACATCCTGAACATCGGTGTGACACTGGTATTTTTGCAAGCGGGCACCTGGCTCAGGATTGACGCCAACCGCGAACGGATTACCGAGTTCTACCTGCTGATGATCTCCAGCCTCATTGGAATTCAATACATGATCTCTGCCGGGCATTTCCTCATGTTCTACCTCGGCCTGGAACTCACTACCATCCCCATTGCGGCGCTGGCATCCTACGAACAATACAAGGGCAAGTCAGCTGAAGCCGGCATCAAACTGATTCTCTCCTCGGCATTCTCGTCTGCCATACTGCTGTTCGGCTTATCGATGATCTATGGTGCGCTGGGCAGCCTCTACTTTGCGGAGCTTCATTTCACCGGCTCCCTCCTGACTGTACTGGGTTTCATCTTTTTCTTCTCCGGCCTCGCATTCAAGATCAGCATCGTCCCCTTCCACCTGTGGACCGCTGATGTATATGAAGGCAGCCCGACCAATGTGACCTCCTACCTGTCTGTCATTTCAAAAGGGTCAGCGGTCTTCATTCTGATCCTCCTGCTGTTTACCGTGTTTCCAGCCATCCATTCGGTCTGGCAGGACATTCTGTACGCAACGGCCATCTTCACGATGACAGCCGGTAACCTGTTCGCCATCCGGCAGCAAAATCTCAAACGGTTCCTTGCTTTCTCTTCCATCGCCCAGGCGGGCTTCATCCTGCTGGGTATGATCACCGGCACGGCCGTCGGGATGGCTGCTGTGCTGTACTTCATGCTGGTGTACATCTTCTCCAACCTGGCCGCCTTTGGTGTTGTCCAGGCCATAGAGCAGCAATCCGGGAAAGTAACTATCTCAGACTATGACGGGCTCTACCGGACCAATCCAAAGCTCAGCCTGGCCATGATGCTGGCGCTGTTTTCACTGGCCGGCATTCCTCCGTTGGCGGGATTTTTCGGAAAGTTCTTTTTGTTCGCAGCCGTGGCGGGCGGCGGCTTCTACGGCCTGCTGGTAATCGCGGTCCTGAATACGGTGATATCCCTGTACTACTATTTACTAGTTGTCAAGGCCATGTTCATCAACAAGAGCGACACTCCGATAGCGACCTTCAACAGTGACAGCGCCATGCGGATATCACTGGTGTTGTGTGTTGCCGGCATCATTGTAACTGGTTTTTACAGCCCTGTATACGAATACATTAAAACCCTTTGCCTGGGAATCTGATGGGACTCGACAAATATCAACATACGACCAAGGAAATTGACGGGGTTAACTACCGCATCCTTGAAGGCGCGATCAGCAAGCCAAGAGCCGAGTTTCTGCAAAAACTCCTCGCGCACAACGGCCTCGAAACAAAAATTGAAGCCGATGTGCTGAAGGAAGGCCAGGAACAGACCTATACGCTGATCACAGCTGACGTCACATTTAACCCGGTTGTCAAAGTCTACAACCGCGAGTTGCGTACGCCTGAGGGTAACCGTGTCACACCAGACTACTGGAATCAATTGACTACCAAACTGGAACCCAATTACTGGGACCGCGACAAGAAGGAATTCCTGAAATAAACTTAGGTGTCCTACACCTCTCAGGTGTAGGACACCTGGTTTAGAGATCCGACGCATTAAAGGTATCCCCCTGGGAAGTATCACCCGTCTTATATCCCTTAGTAAACCAACGGACACGCTGCTCAGAAGTTCCGTGCGTAAATGAATCTGGTGTAACCCGTCCCTGGAATTGCTTTTGCAGGCGGTCGTCGCCTATGGCGCTGGCAGCGTTGATGGCCTCTTCGAAGTCACCCGCCTGGATCATGCTGTTCATTTCGTTAGCATGATGGGCCCAAACACCCGCCAGGAAGTCAGCCTGCAATTCAAGCCTGACCGACAATTTATTGTATTCTTCGTCAGAGAGGTTTTCTCTAGCAGCATGCACCTTCTCTGTGATGCCCAGCAGGTGCTGCACATGGTGACCGACTTCATGCGCAATGACGTAAGCCTGGGCAAAGTCCCCGGGGGCGTTGAACCGGTCTCTTAATTCCTGGTAAAAACTCAAGTCAATGTAAACGCGCTCGTCATCGCTGCAGTAGAAGGGGCCCGTTGACGCGTCTGCCGTACCGCAGCCTGATTGGACACTGCCGCTGAACAACACCAGTGTCGGCTCGCGATAATCTTTCATCAGATCGTGCCACACGTCTTCCGTATCGGCAAGCACCACCTTAACAAATTGTGAAAGCTCTTCCTCCTCTGCCGTAGGCTGATAAGGCGTTGATTGAGAAATTGTCTGTCCATTCTGGCCAGACATGTCCTGAAGGAGCGTCAACGGGTTGTTGCCTGTAATGAGTGAGATGACCACGATGATGGCCACCAACCCCAGTCCCCCTTTGACGGGCAGGCCTCCGAAACCACCCCCTCCACTGCTGCCCCGTTGATCGTCGACATTGCTGCTTTGTCTTCTTCCGCGCCACTGCATAAGGTTATTCTTTAAAGTGTGCCTTCAATTTACCAATACCTATATCAAAATCCAGCATCTTTCGGCTCCCAAAGCTCAATCTTGTTTCCATCGGGATCCATGATCCAGGCAAATTTGCCGTACGGATATTCTTCCGTTGTCCCAACGATCTGCACACCCTCTTCCCTTAAGGCCTTGATCAATTCCCCGAGGTTCGCCACCCTGTAATTAATCATGAAAGGCTTTTCACTGGGGTGAAAATAGGTTGTATCACTCTTGAAAGGGCTCCAGGCTGTTGAAGCTGGGACTTCATTGTCCGGATGGTCCACCTCTCTCCAGCGAAATGAGGCTCCGTATTCATCGATGGGCAGACCCAGGTGCCTGGCATACCACTCTTTCATTTTCTTTGGATCCTCTGTTTTGAAGAAGATTCCGCCCAGTCCGGTTACACGTTTCATCTTTCCTTCATTTTATATTGAATCAGTATGAACTTGTTTTCAGGCGTGGTAGAAAATTCAGCCGGCCGCTGACCACCGTCGGTCATGTTGTAGCAAATGGTGAGTACATCACCTTCCACCTTGAAGATGCAAGCGAATACCTTCCCCTTGTTGGGTCCGTCTGTACCGTTCACATCCAATGCGTTTGAATCCGGGTGAAACCGCAGCTTCCCGCCATCGGTCACGTTAGGACCAGACCAGATTTTATAGTGGTTCGCGGCAATATCGAGGCGCTCGTTCACAAAAGTCCTGGTAACATCCTTTCCTCCGATTTCAGCGCGTACAATGGACCAGAAACCAGATATATCTTTCATATGACTTTCTGTGATGGTAATATTTCCTTCTTCCTTAAGATCGCCGCGCTCACCAGTGCAATGATGACGCCTACAGGGAGTATCTCCATCAGGGTCATGCCAAAGCGGAGAAGGGGGTTCTGGTACCACACCTTCATGTTGTCCATGCTGGTGATCATTTTCTGAAGGTCAGCTGCGGGCATTCCGCCGGTTTCTGCCTTTTCAATACTGAAGGCAGCATACTTTTCCATGAAATCAGGTGCCAGCAGGTTGAAGTATAACTCCCAGCTGATGGCGTAACCCAGTGCGGCTACGAGTGCGATAAGGCCTCCCACTTTCAGGGCGTTTCCAAAGGTAATGCTGCCCTGCAGGTAATTATCCCTGTAGGATTTTACCCCGAAGAACACCATGGAAAGGGCGATGACCATGGAGCTATAGCCAAGGATTTCACCGTTTTCAAAGGTGATGGTTCCGTTCTTCCACAGAGGCCAGGCCCCAAACATGAAGACGGTGAAAATGGCTCCGGCAATGAGGCCGTAGGTCAATACTACTTTTTTCATATGATTTTGGTTTTTTTGGATAATGGCCCCAAACTGAGAGAATGGCCACCCAAATCCTTCACCCGAAAGTATGAATTAATAGGGTATGGGGTGAAATCATACTTTGGTATTGGGCAAAGGGGCGGTTTGGTTGGAGGGTCCTTGGCTATCCGCTGTTGGCAGCGATTTGCTTTGGCGGATTGCCATACTGCCAATCCGCAATTCCTTATGGAATGAGCCTCAATTCCTTGCCACGCTGGATAGCCTGGGTCCTGCGGCTGACTTCCAGTTTTTGAAAGAGGTTCGAGGAATGGGTTTTGACAGTATTAACTGATACAAACAGCTTGTCAGCGATTTCCTGATTTGATAGTCCTTGTGAAATCAGGTCCAGCACTTCATGTTCTCGCTGGCTGATTCCAAACTTTTCCAGCGCCATCTCATTCAGTTTGAAATCCGGAGAGACCATCACCACCCTCCTGGCGGTGATCCTTTTCCCCACCCAGACGCCCAATGCCGTAAACAGCACCGCCACTACGCCCACATACACCTCCCATGAAAATTCCCGGATGAACAGCCTGTACTCAATGAATTTGAGCAGGGCGACCATGCCTGCCAACGACAGCCCGTAAATCATGATGGTCTTCTTCATATTATCCGGCCCAACCCTCACGGTCCAGGCTGCGGTACTGGATCGCTTCGGCGAGGTGCTCAACTTTTATGTCGCCCGACCCTGAAAGATCGGCAATCGTCCGGGAAACTTTAAGGATTCGGTCGTAGGCCCTTGCAGAAAGCCCCAGCCGCTCCATGGCTGTCTTCAGCAATTTAATGCCTGCATCCGTAATGACGCAAACGTCCTTAACCTGGTTGGAGGCCATCATGGCATTGCAGTAAACATTGTCCTGCCCGCTGAACCGCTCAGATTGTATTTGCCTGGCCTTCACTACACGCTCCCGGATAATCCCGCTGGTGTCCGACTTCCGCTGGGCTGTCATCTCATCGAAACTGACAGGCACCACCTCTACGTGGAGGTCAATGCGGTCCAGCAATGGTCCACTGACCTTGCTGAGGTACCGTGGTACCACGCCGGGTCCGCAGACACACTCCTTATCCGGGTGGTTGTAGTAGCCGCAGGGGCACGGGTTCATGCTCGCCACCAGCATGAAGTTAGCCGGGTAGTCGATGGATACTTTGGCCCGTGATATGGTCACACGGCGCTCTTCCATTGGCTGACGCATGACTTCGAGAACCGTGCGCTTGAATTCGGGAAGTTCATCCAGAAACAGAACGCCATTATGGGACAACGAAATTTCTCCAGGTTGCGGATTACCGCCGCCGCCAACCAACGCAACATCAGAAATGGTGTGGTGCGGTGAGCGAAAGGGTCGTGTGGTGAGCAACGAGCCATTCTTCCCGATTTTCCCTGCAATGGAATGAATCTTGGTTGTCTCCAGGGCCTCATTCAATGTGAGCGGCGGAAGGATTGTGGGCAGACGCTTGGCGAGCATGGTCTTGCCTGCACCGGGCGGGCCGATCATGATGACGTTGTGACCACCGGCCGCGGCGATCTCCAGTGCCCGCTTGATATTCTCCTGTCCCTGCACATCCCTGAAATCAGTGTCGTAGCTGTTCAGTTTGCTTTGGAAGACATCCCGGGTATCAACGATCAGTGGCTCAATCTTTTTCTTTCCGGTAAAAAAATCAACGGCCTCTTTCAGCGTTTCTACACCTATGACATCGAGGTTGTTGACTATTGCGGCTTCCAGGGCGTTGGACTTCGGCACTACCAGGCCTTTAAAACTTTCCTTCCTCGCCTGAATGGCAATGGGCAATACGCCTTTGATGGGTCGCAGGACACCATCCAGCGCCAGTTCGCCCATGATGACATACCGGTCAAGATCAACCGCCTCAATCTGTGATGAAGCCTGCAGGATGCTGAGGGCCATCGGCAAGTCGTAAGCCGATCCCTCCTTTCGGATATCCGCCGGGGCGAGGTTGACGACCACTTTGTTGCGGGGCATCATGTAGCCTGCCGTCTTGATGGATGACTCCACGCGATGCTCGCTTTCCTTGACGGCGGTGTCGGGCATGCCACTGATGTACAGGTGCTGGCCCTGCGTGACATTCACCTCCACTGTGATGGTTCGCGCGTCGACTCCGTATAGGGCACTACCAAAGGTTTTCGCTACCACACATAGGATTTAAGGATATGAGCCTGGCCAGAATCTGGGTATTGGCCAGGCCTAAAGGTGAAAAAGGATGGGAGAATTTGCAATGAGGGGTCTGTACGGATTTCCGGTTGAAATCAGGATGTGCCTTCCGGATTAACCAATCCTCTTCTCTAACAACAAAATTAATATGTGAATGATCTTGATGTGGATCTCCTGGATGCGGTCAGCGTAACCGGTGTGTGGCACACGAATCTCAACATCTGCCAGTGGGCCAAGCTTTCCGCCGTTGTTTCCGGTAAGCGCCACGACTTTCATGCCTTTCTCTTTTGCTGTTTTTACTGCCTGGAGCACATTGGCTGAATTACCGCTGGTGCTGATGGCCAGCAACACATCCCCTTTGTTTCCCAGTGCTTCGAGGTAACGGGAGAAAATGAATTCATATCCATAATCATTGCCCACACAGGAGATATGGCTGGGATCTGAAATGCAGATGGCCGGGATGGCTTTGCGGGGCTCGCGGTATTTACCGGTAAGCTCCTCGGCAAAGTGCATGGCATCACAGTGCGAGCCTCCGTTGCCGCAAGAAATGATCTTGGCTCCTGCTATGACGGCATTACTCATGGCGCCGGCTGCCTGATCGATGGCAGCCATGGCGGACGGGGTTGCCAAAAAAGCCTGCAAAACGGAAGAGGCCTCCTCCAGTTCCCGCGCAATAAGCGATGAGCTGCTCATTGAGGTTTAGACGGAGTTGAGTTCCTGGCGGCTTCCTGGTAATCGTACACCTTGGCCTTTAATTCAATATTCTCTTTCTCCAGGTCGTTCTGTTTCTTTATACTGGCCCTTCGGTCAATAAAAGACCAGACCAGGTCAACCACCAACAGGATCAGGCCAAGAAAAGCAGCATACTTGAACCAGGGGATGAATTTTAACAGGCCCAGCAAATCCAGGTGCCCGTCAACCATCACCGTAAAAATGAACGCGCTGATCTGGTAGATTACGAAAGCCAAATAGAGGAAGAGGCGTTTTTGATTCATTCAATTGAATTATTCCAAACTTAGTGTAATTCTCTTAAAACAGACTCATGGAAAGCGCAAGAAATGATGTTCCCGGCATCCATGTCAGTTTTTCTGTATTGTACTCAATTTCCAGTAAAATCCCCTGAGCTGGATGAGTTCATCATGCGTACCACGCTCCGCAATCTGCCCGTCCTGTATGACGATGATCTCATCAGCATGCTGGATGGTACTCAGCCTGTGGGCAATGATGAGGGAAGTCCTGTTCTTCATCAGGTTAAAAAGGGCCTCTTGAACCAGCTTCTCGGACTCAGAATCAAGGGCTGAAGTAGCCTCGTCCAGGATCAGGATGGGCGGGTTCTTCAATACGGCCCGGGCAATGCTGATGCGCTGGCGCTGACCGCCGGAAAGTTTTGATCCCCGCTCACCAATGAAGGTCTGGTAGCCCTTTTCGGTCTGCATGATGAAGTCATGGGCGTTGGCAATCCTTGCCGCCTGGGCCACGGCTTCTTCACTGATTCCCTTCATGCCGAAGGCAATGTTGTTGAAGATGGTGTCGTTGAACAGGATCGATTCCTGGGTTACCACCCCCATCACTTTCCGCAGGGACTCAATGTCGTAATCACGCAGGGAAATGCCGTCAATGCAAACTTCCCCTTCCGTCGGATCGTAGAAGCGCGGCACCAGGTCCCCCATGGTCGATTTTCCGCCGCCGGATGGTCCTACGAGGGCGACGGTCTTCCCTTTTTTGATTTCCAGGTTAATATTGTTGAGAACCATGTCCTTTTCATACGCGAAACTTACATTCCTGAACTCGACGCTCTTCTCAAAACTCCTGAGGTGGATGGCGTTGGGCTTGTTCTCAATGAGGGGCACCATGTCGATCAGCGCAAATATTCGCTTGGCCGAAGCCGTTCCCTTCTGCAGCGTGGTGATTCCGTTGGAAAAATTCTTCGCGGGCTGAATGACCATGGCAAACATGGCCAGGAATCCCAGGAAGGCTTCGGGCGACAAGGTTGACTCCTGGCTGAGCACCATGTTTCCTCCAAAGAAAATGATTCCGGCGATGATCATGACGCCGAATATCTCCGAGACCGGCGAGGCCATCTCATTTTTGTATGACAACGACTTGTTGACCTTCCTGTAAAAAGCACTCTCCTCGTCCATTTTCTGCATAATAAAATCCCTGGCATTGAAGGCTTTCACCACCCGCATGCCGCCGAATGTTTCATCGAGGATGTTGACAATTCTGCCCAACGACTCCTGGCTCTGCGCGGCCTGCTTCTTGAGTCTTTTGATAATTTCGGCAACCACACCGCCGGTGAAGGGCAGCACCAGCAGCGTCAGCAGGGTCAGCTTGGCGGAAATCGTAAACAGCACAATAAAATAGACAATGATGGTAATTGGTTCCTTCAGAACAGATTTAAGGCTGTCCATCACCGCATTTTCAACCTGGCCTACATCATTGGTAAACCTGGATATCAAGTCCCCCTTCCTCTCACTGTTGAAAAAGCCGATGTGAAGCCGGGTGACATTCCTGAAAATATCCATGCGGATATTTTTCGTCAGGTCTACCCGGATTTTGGTAGCAACCACACGCTCAAGGTACCTGAAGATATTGGCCAGCACGACGCACACGACAATGAGTGCACATACAAAAAGCAGTGCATTCAGCCGTCCGTGGTCATGAATCGTGGTCAATAAGTAATAATTGAACGCATTAATAAAATACGAGGCCGAGAACTCAAAAGGAGGCAGATCCGGAATCTGAATGGTCGCATCCGCCTGATTGAAAAGAACCTTCAGCATGGGGATGATGAGCACCACGTTGAAGGCGCCGAAGATGATGCCCAGGATTGAAAAAATGAAGAACCAAACAAGTTTGGGAACAATGTTTTGCGCGTACGTGAGTATTCTTAAGAAAATCTTCATTCCTGCATCAAAAAATTAGAAGTCGAAAGACTGCGCGGCAATGTTCCACCGCAAAGCTACTGAAGTTAGGGAAGTATTATTGTTAAACAGCGGATCAGGACTGCTGCTGTTGCGAAAAGTCTGTTTCAGGTCAATAAAGAAGTTGTGACGCAGCATATAGGACGCCAGGAAATCAACGTAGATAATCTTATTGTCGGTACCCTGGGCAATTTTATTGTTGTAGTCCTGCTGCCTGGTGTTATAACTCTTGTTGATGTCACCGCCCCAGTTGGTGCCTGTTTGATCACGCCCGGACCGGGCATACATGGTTTTCAGCGTCATGTTCAACTTTGGCAAAGGCTGGTAGCGGATAATGGCGGCCAGTTCATAGAAGTTCGCGCCGAGCGGATGCGCAATCGGCTGCATGTAACTTGTGTATGAAGTGAACTGATTCGCATGGGTATAGGTATAGGGCCGCGCCAGGTTTCCCTCAAGCTGCAAATCAAGGTTGCTGATACCCGCCACATCGATGTATTTGATTCCTGCCTGGAAGGAAAACTTGTTTCCCCACCAGCCGTTTCCCGAAGTCATGTTCTTGAGCACAAACTCATCCAGTACAAACTGTCCATAAAAAGAAAGGCGCTCCCGCATGAGCCATTTCCAATCAAGGCCCAGCAAGGCATTGTCCGCGCTGCCGTTTTGCTGCTCAATGGCCCGGTAGAAAATAACAGGGTTGAGGTAGTTCAGTTCAAACGTGCCGCCATTGATGGAGTCTTGCGGAGAGAACACGATGGACTCAAAAAATCCAAGATTAAACTTCTTTCCCAGGTTCAGGCTGAGGTGATGGAAGGCCATGAATTTCTCAGGGTACCGGTTTGGACCCGTGTTGGTCGCCGTCATCTTGTTGAGTTGAAAGAAATAATTGAGTTTCCACACCTTCGCGTTGGCGCGGAGAAACAAGTTCGGAGGCGCAAAATCCGACTGGATCAAGGAGCGAAACCCGTTGCCGATGTTGGTCCTGTCGTAGCCGAATTGCACCCAGATGCTTTTGGACAGATTGAAATCGATATACCCGCGTACTTCAAAATAATCCACGCCGCCATTCCCAAATCCTTTCCAAAATCCCTGGTGCGGCACAAAATTGTACCCATAGATTTTTGAATAGTCCGACACATAGGCCGGAAGCCGCGCCTGGTTGTCGCTGAAGTAGGTATAGAAACTGATCTTGCGGTCAATCATTCCCCGGATCTCCACACCGCGCGTATTGAGGTAAACCGGATTTCCAAGCCTTGAGTCCTTTCCGGTGCCGAGGTAGAGTACAGGACTTACATGCAGGTCGAAATCCGGCTGATCCACATAAAACATATCCGACTTTTTCTTGTAAAGTGAATTCCAAAGCGGCTTCCTGCTTTCACTCGTCGCGGCACGTGAAAACTCCCAGCTGTCATTTCTCAGGTATTCAAGATTGAATTGATCGGCCGCGGATTGGAAAACCCCTCCCTTGGCCTGAAGGGAATCCACCATAGCCACAATCGCAGACCGCTTGTAAGGCTTGACTGAGGTAAACAACTCATTAACGATCCTTCCAGATTTAACCTCATAGCGGTCAATCCGGTGGTAATAATCTTCATTGAGGGGCGCATTGGAGCCCTGTGAATAGCCCCCCGTTACGGCCGCCAGGAATGGCAGCAGAAACAGGTATTTCGCCGCCGAACGGACTTTATATGCAGGGTTGCAGCTCACGTATACTTTGATTCAGACCGGCAATTTTAGGTAATCAGGTGTTGTGGATTCACCGGCGTCATTTGATCGGACTGGGTTGAACAGCCATTTTTTGGCATCACTTATCATCCTGACCTCAAAAATACAACCAAAACGCTGTTTTTAACAATCTGGCGGGCCACCTTGCAAATCCATCTGTCCTATTTATCTTTGCAACCCTATAACAAAAAGAGGCCTGATTCATGAAAAAGAACATCCATCCCGAGTATAAGGAAGTCGTTTTTTGGGATACTTCCAGCGATTTCAAGTTTATGTCCCGTTCAACGCTGAAAACCAAGGAAACGACAACCTGGACTGACGGCAAGGAATACCCTGTCATTAAAGTGGAGGTTAGCTCAGCTTCCCACCCCTTCTTCACTGGCAAAAAGATGTTTTTGGATTCCGCTGGCCGCGTTGAGAAGTTCCAGAAGAAGTACAAGAAAGCCTGATCGAAGGATCGGATTTTTCACCATACCGTATCATGAAAAGGTCTCCATCGGAGGCCTTTTCTGTTTTTGGCTGAGTTTTTCCTGACCAATGGCCTATTTTAGCACCATGAACCTGGTGCTGTTTGATGATCCCCTCATCCGTGCGGACTTGCTGCCGTTTACCTATACGCGGCCGGTGGCCGAGATCCGCGTCGGCATCCTGACGATTCGTGAAAAATGGGAGAAGTTGATGGGCCATGCAGTATCCACCTTCACACAGGAGTACTTGATGGCCAAATTTCCGGTGGTCACAGCACGCGACAACATACTGATCAACGGTGCAGTCTGCCCCGATGAGCAATTGGTCAAGGCCATACAGGCCCTGAAGGTTGGCGAGTCCCTGGTCAAAGATGGCATCATCCTCGCTGCCAGGGCGACTGAAGTAAAACCGGTCAGCAGTCTCAGCCTTAAACCGTATAGCTACCTAGCGAACATCACCATCATTGACAAGGTCTGGAAAATCTTCCAGCACAATGGTGAGCAGATTCGTTCCGACTACCTCTTGATTACACATCGAAGGGAAACCGAACGGATTGAAGACCCTCATACCAAGGTCTATTCAGCTGAAAATATTTTCATCGAGGAGGGTGCCGTCATCCAGGCAGCCGTTCTCAATGCCTCTGCAGGACCCATTTATATCGGAAGAAATGCCCAGGTACAGGAGGGCGCACTCATCCGCGGACCATTCTCCCTGGGTGAGGGTTCTGTTGTCAACATGGGAGCTAAAATTCGCGGCGATTCCACCGTTGGGCCACAATGCAAAGTCGGCGGCGAGATCTCCAACTCGGTAATCTTCGGCTACAGCAACAAGGCACACGACGGCTTCCTTGGAAATTCCGTCATAGGCGAATGGTGCAACCTGGGCGCCGACACCAACACGTCGAACCTGAAGAACAACTACGATGCCGTCAAATTGTGGAATTATACCAAGGGCGGTTTCAAATCCACGGGACTTACATTCTGCGGTCTGATGATGGGGGATCACAGCAAGTGTGGCATCAACACCATGTTCAATACGGGCACGGTCACCGGTGTATCGGCCAACATTTTCGGCGACGGGTACCCGAGGAATTTCATTCCTTCCTTTGCGTGGGGTGGCGCCGCAGGGTTCACCACTTTTCAAATCGAAAAAGTTTACGAAACAGCGGAACGCGCCATGGCTCGACGCGGGCAAACACTGACTGAAGCCGACAAGTCAATCATGGAAACCATTTTTGAATCTACCGCAGCTGAACGCGTGTGGGAAAAGAAATCATGAGATTCGCCGATATCCCAGGTCTTACTGAAACCAAGAACCGCCTCCTCGGCTCTGCCAAAGATGGAAAGGTAGCGCATGCCCAGCTTTTCATGGGACGCGAAGGCGCCCTCAACTTGCCGCTTGCTATTGCCTATGCTACTTACCTGCATTGTTCAAACCGTGGCGAACACGACGCCTGTGGTGCCTGCCCGGCGTGCAGCAAGAACCTGAAGTACATTCATCCCGATACCCATTTTGTTTTTCCGCTCAGCAATGTGAAAGGCGACAAGGATGAAGACCGCTTCAGGGCCGACATCCGCAAGAGCTGGCGCAGCTTTCTTCTGGAACAGCCCTTTGGCACCCTGGGTGACTGGACCAGTTCTTATGGCGGTGAAGACAAGCAAGCGATTATTTCCCGGGAAGAAAGCAGGGAGATCATCAAGACGCTTTCCCTCAAGCCATTTGAAAGTCCCGTCAAGGTGATGATCATCTGGCAGCCCGAGTACATGCACCCATCGGCCGCGAACGGGATACTGAAGATCCTGGAGGAGCCGCCTCCCAATACATTCTTCATCCTCGTTTCCAACAACGCAGAAAGACTACTGCCTACGATCCTGTCCAGGACGCAGCACGTGATCGTGCCCCTCCTTCTTGACGAGGACCTGGAAGGCTTTCTGCAGACACAACCTGCCGTTGACGAGAAGAAGCGCAGGAAGATTACAGCGGAGGCTGAAGGCAACCTCAGGTTGGCGCTCACGCTGATGGAGACGGAAGAAGAAGACCACCAGGAGCAAATGGCCACGTGGATGCGGGCTTGCTTCAAGCGCGACTATGCCAAACTGATTCCCATGGCTGAAGAGTACCATGGCTATGACCGGCTCCGGCAACAGACATTGCTTCAGTATACGCTGACCATGATGCGGGAGACGCTCTTGACATTGTCCGGCGCCGGGGTCCTGCTACGCAGCCGGGATGGTGAGCAGAAATTTGTACAGGACTTCAGCAAGGTTATGTCGGTCACCAGAATTGAAAAGACCCAGCAGCTCATCACGGATGCCAGCTATCACCTGGAGCGGAACGGCAGCGCCAAGATGATATTCCTCGACCTGTCACTAAACATTTCCAAGACCATGAATTCCTGACCACGGAAAATCACATTTCATTTCCGGAAAAACTGCTCTATTTTTGCCCTTCCTATTTAACCATGAACCTTAAAATACATATGACCAAGGCCATCACCGTAATTTTTGCATTCCTTCTAGTGACCAGTTGCGCCCAGAACAAGGACGCTGTGATCACCATCAAGACCAGCTATGGCGAAATGGTTGCCATCCTCTATGATGAAACCCCCAAGCATAAGGCAAATTTTATCAAACTCGCCAAGGAGCACTATTTCGACAGCATCCTGTTTCACCGTGTCATTTCAGGTTTTATGATCCAGGGCGGCGACCCAAACTCCAAAAAAGCAAAACCGGGCGAACCCCTGGGCAATGGCGGACCCGGTTACAACGTGGATGCTGAATTCAGCCCGAAGTTCTACCACGAAAAAGGCGCATTGTCGGCCGCCAGGCTCAGCGACCAGGTGAATCCCACGAAGGCCTCCAGCGGCAGTCAGTTCTACATCGTCCAGGGCACGGTCCTTTCACCTGCCGATGTCGACAACCTGAAATACGACCAGATGAAATTGATGACCGGGCTGCGCAAAATGTTTGAAGACCCGGCGAACAAGCCGCTGCTTGATTCGCTAACAGCCCTTTACCAGACAGGAGATATGCAAGCCTATCAGAAACGACTGTATGAAATGGCGCCCCGTGTTGAAAAAATCACGGGAACAAAAGTGACTAAAAATATCACCGAAGAGATGAAAAAGGCCTATACCACCGTCGGTGGCGCGCCCCACCTCGATGGAGATTATACCGTCTTTGGAAAGGTTATCAAAGGACTCGACGTAATCGACAAAATCGCAGCCGTACAGAAAGACGGTTCCGACCGCCCGGTTGAAGACATCCGCATGTTTGTTACTGTTGAGGAAATGTCAAAGAAAAAGATTACAAAGGAGTACGGGTACGTTTATCCGGAAGTGAAAAAGTAACAGGTAGCAACAAGACAAAGGAGGAGCATTGCTGAAGGTTCTTGTCACCGGTTCAAATGGCTTGCTAGGCCAAAAACTGACGCTTCTCCTGGGTTCAGATCCGGCAGTGGAGGTAATTGCCACTGCGCGCGCGAAACTGAACTACAACCTGAAGCGCGGCCGGTTTCATAAACTCGACGTAACCGTTCGTGAAGATGTCGATTTTGTCATCGGCCAGGCGAAGCCCGATGTGGTCATCCACACGGCGGCGATGACACAAGTGGATCATTGTGAGACGGAACGTGAAAAATGCTGGCTCAACAATGTGACCGCGGTGGACAACATCGTAAAGGCATGTGAACAAAACGGGGTACACCTCATCCACATTTCGACTGATTTCATTTTTGATGGCTCCCACGGACCTCTCCGGGAGGACGAGGCACCTTATCCGCTGAGCCATTACGGCGAAAGCAAACTGGCGGGCGAAACCATCGTGCAGCAGAGCAAACTCCCCTGGGCCATTCTCAGGACCGTGCTCGTCTACGGCATCCTCCCCGACATGAGCCGGTCGAACATCGTGCTGTGGGTAAAGAAAAGCCTGGAGGACGGGAAGTCGATCAACGTTGTCAATGACCAGTGGCGGACTCCTACCCTGGCAGAAGATTTAGCCATGGGGTGCCTGCTGGCTGCGAGGAAGAAAGCCACAGGCATCTTCCACATTTCGGGCGATGAGATGATGACCCCTTACGACATCGCCATCCGGACGGCGGAGTTTTTCAAGCTGAACAAAGACCTGATCCACGAGACAGACTCTACCCAATTCAAACAACCGGCAAAACGTCCGCCGAGGACCGGCTTCATCATCGAGAAAGCAAAACGCGAACTGGGCTATCGGCCCCACACTTTCGAAGAAGGTCTTGCTGTCATCCAATCGGCATTAAATCAACCCGCCTGATTATTCAGGGCTTTACCACTGGTCGGTGAACCCCTTGCTACTTGGCACAATTATGCCAATATTCACGCCCATTGATTTTCCCTGATCCTATTAATCCTACATCCATCCAATCCTTCTAATCCTGATTTATGACAGAAAACAGAGAGCAATGGGGTTCCAAATTCGGTTTCATCATGGCAGCGGCAGGATCTGCTGTCGGGCTCGGCAACATCTGGAGGTTCCCCTATCTAACGGGTGAAAACGGCGGCGCCGCCTTTGTAATGATCTACATCTTTTGCGTTGTCTTCGTCGGAGCCCCCATGCTGATCAACGAGATCACGATTGGAAGATTGACCGGCAAGAGTCCGGTCAGTGCGCTTCGCAGCATGGGTGCCAATTCAGCCTGGACTTTCCTGGTAGGCGTATTGCCGCTGATCGTAACCTTTGTCGTGCTTAGCTACTACAGTGTCATTGCGGGCTGGACAGTAGGCTATATTTACAATTCACTCTTCGCCGTCGATATCACTTTTGCGGAATTCATATCTACCCCGGCCTATGTTATCCCCCTGGGCGCCTTCGTCATCCTGGCTACCGCCTGGATCGTACTGGGTGGTGTATCCGGAGGGATTGAAAAAGCAACCAAAATCATGATGCCGGCGCTTTTTGTATTGCTGATAATTGTCATTATCCGAAGTGTGACACTGCCCGGCGCAGAAAAAGGAATTGAGTATTACCTCGTACCGGATTTTACCAAGATCAGCGGGAAGGTAATTCTCGATGCCCTGACCCAAGTGTTCTTTTCGCTGGGCATTGGTTGGGGAATGATGATCACCTACGGCTCCTACCTCCCCAAGAATCAAAACATTGTTACCTCCAGCCTTTGGGTGGGCGCGATGGACACATCCGTTGCCCTGCTTGCGGGCCTGATGGTGTTTCCGGCCGTATTCGCCTTTAACGGTTCCGTCAGCCAGGGTCCGACGCTGGTGTTCACTGTACTCAGCGACATCTTTAAAGTGATGCCCTTCGGTCATATTGCCGGGGCGATGTTTTTCCTGTTGTTGTTCTTTGCAGCGATTACTTCCACCATCTCCATGCTGGAGGCGCCTTCCGCCTATTTCATCGACAACAAGAAATGGAACCGGAAAAGGGCCGCATGGACGGTATCCATTGCTGCTTTTCTGTTCGGCATTCCGTCCGCGCTTTCCACGGGAAGTTCTGAGTTCCTGTCAGGCATGACCTTCAACATCCTGGGCGCCCATGTATCCGGCGTAATGGACATACTCGATCACCTGTTCGGTAAACTGTTTATGATGCTGGTAGTCTTGTCCACCTGCATTTACACAGGCTGGTTTTACAAGACGCAATTGCTCGTGGATGAGATCGCCCAGGGCGCTCCCAGGTTCCTCACGGACAGAATCCTTGGATTTTCACCTGCCCAGATCTGGGTATTTGCCATCAAATACATCTGCCCGGTGATTATCGGTCTGGTGGTGCTGAACGTCCTTGGTGTGTTTGGAGGATAGTCCTTCGATATCCGGTGTTCCTTGTTCGATATTCATTGCTCTATCATGAATAACGAACAAGGAATACCGAATTATGAATATCGAATGTAGAAGGGTCCGCCTGGTCAGTAAGAAACCCCTAATCCACCATCTCACTTACCGGCTGCCCAGTGCAGCCACTGGGAAATTTGATCTTCAGCATGACCGACAGCGTCGGCGCGATATCGGTTATGGTATGAAATTGGGATGAACTTCCCTTCTTCACTCCGGCACCGAAGAAAATGACGGGTACATGGGTATCATAGCTGTACCCTGTTCCGTGGGTCGTACCCACCAGCGTGGGTCCATTGGTCCAATGAGGCTCCAGGACAAAAGCGATGTCTCCTGACCGCTTGTGGCTATAGCCGCGCGCAACCTGTCCCTTCAGTCCCTTACCGCCGTAATCAGCGGCCCGGATAAGGGCAGCTGGAAATACATCAGCCACTCCCTCCTGTTGCATGAGGTACTGCCCGATCAGTTCGGTAGCAACCAGCAGATCAACTCCGGACGAGCGAAGGCTACCGGCAAAGGCCTTGTGATTGAGAAAAACCTGATCGTTGCTAATTCTCTCAATCAATGAATCTGCCTCAGGCATATTCTTTCTCATGAAGTCTTTCAGCCCGCTCTCAAGTTTCGTTGTGCTCAAAATTCCAGCGGGGATCCTGTAGCTTTTGAAATCCTGTGGGATATCAGCCACACCATGGTCCGAGGTCAGGAATACGGTGTAACGACCGACTCCAACCTTCTTGTCCAGTTCGGTGAGCAAGTCAGCGATATTCTTGTCCAGCCTCAGGTAAAGGTCTTCAACCTCAACAGCATTGGGTCCCATTGCATGACCCACGTAGTCGGGGCTGGAATAGGAGATGGCAAGAAAATCGGTAACATCGTCTTTGCCCATTTCTTCGCCATCAATGGCAGCCTTGGAAACATCCGTCAACAGATCATTTCCAAACGGGGAGGAGATGATCAATCCAACGTTTCCGAATTTGCCCCTGATTTCCTTGAGATTGTATGGAAATACCGGTCTTTCGGTTTTTCCCTTCCAGAGGGTTTCATAAGGCGAGTCATCAGGACCGCTTTCAACATACTGCGCTACCGGCAACAGGGTATTCCACTCTTTATTGGCATACTGTTCCGTCAGGTTGAGCAAATTGAATTTCTCCAACCAAAGGGGAAGCCCCGGCTTATAGTAGGTGCTGCTGATAAATTTCCCCGTCAGGTCGTCAAACCAATAGGCACCATCAGCGAGGTGTCCGGCCGGCAGGACTGCCCCACGGTCTTTCATAGACAGCCCGATGACTTTTGCACTTTTCTGCGTGGCCAGCTTTAGTTCATCCGTGATGGTGGTCGAGAGCATACGCCATGGCGACACATCACCATTGCCCTTCTCATTGCCCACGGGCTGCTGTGCAGGGTCCTCAACGCAATTTATGCTTCTCTTCAATGCCCTGTCGTACCAGTCATTGCCAATGATGCCGTGAATGGCCGGAGTCGTTCCTGTATATACCGAAGCATGACCAGGGCCCGTATACGTGGGCACATAGTTGTAATGGGCATTCTTCAGCATATACCCATCCGACATCAGTCGCTTAAATCCGCCTGGGCCGAATTTCTTTTCAAAACGATACAGGTATTCCTGCCGCATTTGGTCTACCACAATCCCGACAACCAATTTTGGTTTTTCCTGGGCTTGCGAAACCAGTGAAGAAAGGCAGAAGAAAATAACAATGAAACGCTTCATACTGGGTTGGTTGATGCGAAGATAAATGATTCAACAATAACGGTACCAAAATCAGGGATGAAAGGCGGAATATGCCGGGGACCGTCAATTATCACAATAAATTTTCTCAAACTCCTCGGCCTCCAGGGCCTGCTTGCGGATGATTTTGCCGTGCTGGTCATAGTAAACCACAACGGAAATGCCCGCTTCTTCGATGTGGCGTTCCGTGAAATAAAGCGGCACATCCTGATTTCCCAGGTTGACGATGTCGCTGTACTGCAGGGGCACGATCACTCCCCTCTTGCTGCTGACTACGCCAAAGGCATTATCCTGCCTCACTGTGTACAGTTTCTCGGCCGGCGTGTCCTTCACAACCGTGAAATTTCTGATCCGGTCCAGTTTCACTTTCTGTGATTGAATGTCAACCAGCAGCCACTGGAAATTCTTTTTCACCCACGCAACAGAATCATTCCAGTATTGCACCTCCTCCCAGTTGAAGGTACCCAGGGGTTTCCCATCGGGCAGGAGAAAGCCATAGCCCTTGTCCCTGAAGGCCAGCCTGAGCCTGTTGTTGTAGGGTTTGATGTTCCTTTCAAAGGCAGGTTTGATCAACACCTTCCTTATTGCATCAAACCAGCCGAATTTCTTGTCCTTCAGCAAGGAAAAAGAATCGTGTTCTGCCGCAACGATGGCGTCGTATTCGATTGGCAGGATGACCCTGCCATCTTCGCCGACAAGTCCCTTCTTGCCCTGCCTCGTCACCAGGAAGGTAGCGTGACCTACCGCTTCGATCTGGTCAAAATCCATGGAGAAAAGTTTAATACCGGATTCCGCATCGAAGACCGATTTTCTTTTCTTGTCCTCCAGCACAATCCAGGCGGAAGAGTCCTTGTATTCTTTAAACTGAAAAGCAGAACCCACTTCAAAAGCCAGCTTTTGTCCGGATGGCAGAAACGCTTTCACAGAATCATCCTTCTGAAGAAAGGCCAGCTGGCCCTGGAACCAGATGCTGTCACCTTCTGCAAGCCGGTCAAACCCCTTGTCATACAGGTAATGGCGTCCTTCTGGTGTTAGCAGCCGAAGAAAGCCTGCCTGTTCGTACACAGATTTGTAGGGCGTAGCTTCCAATGTGCGGATGCCCTTTATATAATAGAGGTCCTCCTTGCCTCGCAGGAACCCGAACTGGGTTTTTCTCAGGATCTGACGGTCGAGGGGGATCACATAATTCAGGTCATCATCGACCACTCCCTCCAATACGCCGATCCTTACCCAATACTGTCGGCGGCCCCAGCGCCGAAGATCATCACAGACAAAATCAGCGCGGTTGACCGGTTTTTCAACCACTGCCCCCAACCGGTCGGGCGTCGTGAGGATTTTCTTGCCCTCCTTCACCATCACTATGAGTGAATCATTCACACTGATGTCGTCCAGCGAGAAGGGCAACAGCTGCCTGCCGGCAAGGCTGTAGACCGCCCACTTCTTGTTTTTCTGAAGGCCGATAAAATGGTTGGCGATTACCTGTGCCCCCTGGACGAACGTCCGGCCGATCCTGAAACCCGATTCATGAATCACATAATTTCCGGAGTCGGATGAAATCATGACGTATCCCAGTCCCAGCTCTTTCGCCTCCTGCACCTTTCCCTTCCACAGCACAGCGCCGTTTCGGGCGATCAAGCCGGCGGAGGTCACCAGCATGCGGTCATGCACATCGCCGCAGCGGTAGTCATCGGATATTCTTTCGAACATGGCCGGGATCATTTCCGCACCCTGGCTGTCCATGAATCCGAAAAGTCCTGACTTAAAGAACGGCACCCAATACCCCTGGTTAAGCTGTTCTGAATGCCTGAGAGAATCAGTCATCCACGCAGAATCAAAAGTATTCTCTCCATCCGGCGTTTGCATGCGGTAAAGAATATTCCTGGCCGTTTTTGACCACGGACTGGCCGGATAATTTTCAATAAACCACCGGAACGACTCGGACGTTCCGGTGGCCGTAGACAGTTCAAAGATGATCCGTATGGAGATGTCACGATAAGGGCTTTCCGGGAACGCTTGCACAAACCTGATGTAACTCGTCTGTCGCTGATCCCTCGTCTTGTCGTCAAACAAAAGTTTGTCGTATCGTTTGCTGGCCTCTGCCTTGCGGTGCGACGCCGGGTACCGTGTCATGAAATGCTGGAAGCTGGTCCAAGTATTGACTTTGAGCGCTTCGAGGAAGGCCACCTCGTCGCGAAGTTCAATGGCTGCAGGAATTTCCCTTGCACCCTGGTGACTGGCGATGAATTGCTGATAGGCGATCTCCGTATTGAGTCGCTTGGCCCTGTCAAATGCGGCGCTGTCAATGCTTTGGCCCAGGTGAACCAACAGCATGCTGTCAAGCGGCACGCGTTTCAGCCGGTCCCGGTTTTGCACGGAAGTACGCCGGAACGTTGACCAGGAAGTACGGGAATACCGGTATGCCGAGTCCAGGCTGGCGGCAGGGTTTGAAGGAGAGAAGTAATACAGGGAAAGCAGGTACTGAGGTTCCGGGTTGAGGGAGTCTTTAGCCAGGGCTTTCCGGATGCTTTGTTCCACCTTGGGCCACTTGCCCTTGTCTACGGAGCCGTTTATCAGCTTTTCGGGGCTGATCTGGCCAGAAGCCGAAAAGCAAACCATGAAAAGGAAGAAGAAACTGTAACGGCCCATTTCCATTTATCATTAGTTTTTGGCAGGAAAAATCCTGGAGTCTCCGGTAAGTCCCCTCAATTTCCAGCAGTTTAGCTTCTGGCAAATTTCAAAAGCAAATCCACATTGCCATTATCTGCCTGTTTAATTGCTATTAAGTATTGTTTGCGTGCAGCATTACCCTGAACCAAATTGGCTCCACTGCCCCAGGTAAAGGCTGGCTGCTGAAACACATTTTCAATGATGATATCTCCCATCAATCGTGAGTGTCTGCCATTTCCATTGGAGTAGCAATGAATATTCACAATCTTGTGCTTGAATCGGACTGCAACTTCATCAGGAGGATAAGTATCATTTTGAACCCAGTGCTTACAGTCATCCAGCAATGTTCTTAAGCTTGCAGGTATCTGCTGCCTGTCCACCCCAATGTTCTTATTGCTCTTCCTGAATTTCCCTGCCCACGCCCAAACCTGATCAAACATTTTCCTGTGCAAGGTGTTGACAAAATCTTCTGAGAGAATTTCTTCTGCTTTGAATTTCTTGCCCATTGTCCACCGAATTGCACTTTGGATGTTTAGCTGCTCAAATTCGTCAAGTTCCCTGCGGGTTGATATGGTCTTAATCAGCAGACCCTCCTGTTCCTCTTCATCAACGGGCGTTTGCCCTGGAATGTATTCTATTTCAAATCCCATAAGTATCGCGGCATTTCCTGCTTTATTTCTTCTGCCAATTCCTGGATGGCTTTTTGCAGGCGGGCACCAGCTACTTCCTGATCTTCCAATTTCATAGAATGCGAAGTACGCATTACAATTCTTTTAGCCACATCAAATGCACGGTTTTCGATCATGGTTTGTAATGATCCTTTCAAAGGCACAAAGCCATAGATGAATTTCATGTCCATAGCATGAGCTACCTCCTTTAAGGATTTCAAACTTAATGTTCCCAAGGCCTCTCTTTGCTCAATTTCCTTGGCGCTCTGAGAGGTTATCTTCATGCGCTCTCCAAATTGTCGCAGAGACATTTTTAGCGTTGTGCGGATTGCATGAATCCAGCCCGCTGGCGGTGGGTCTATCCCATTTACTGCACTAAAAAGAGCCAATCTTCTATCCACTTGCTCAATTATGAGCTTTTGCTTTGGTTTTTTCATAAGGCTATACCCTTAAATATGCATCACAAACATAAGGCTATAGCCTGATATACACAAGTGCTTTATCAGGTTATAGCCTTATGAAAATACCCATAGAACAAAGATTTGAAGGGCGCTCGCCGAATGGCAGGGGCCGATGGACTAGGCTGCTTCCAAAATCGTGTCGTGCATTCCCGACCAAGCTCTCCGGAGAAATCTCCTTCGAAGAAGACTCTTCCAAGGCGAAACTCGCCGTCGCTCCCAAACGGAGCTATGGAGAGCAAAGTCGGGGTGAGATGACGACCTCCATGTCCCTGACGTCATGCACGTCTTTCCCCTTCTGAATTTCTTAACAACTCTTAATTAAGGTTCGGGATACTAAACTGGACACTACAAATAAAGAAGGCCCCTGAATATGATTCAGAGGCCTTACTGTCGGGGTGAGATGATTCGAACATCCGACCTCCACGTCCCTAACGTGATGCGCTAACCGGGCTGCGCTACACCCCGAAATAATTACTCGCCGGGCCCAAAATGATTACAAAACCCAAAAACGAGGTTGCAATAATACTAAAATTTCAAGTAAGCGAAAGGACTACTTCCTATTCTGTTTCAGGTCCCTGAAAAACCGTGCCCAGTTGAACGGGTTAAGGAAGGGATTGGTCCGCGCAATGGACCTGTCATTAAGGGAATTGGTATACTGGTCCATGTAATACCGGTAATTCAGATTGCCGTCCATGGGCGTTGACCGCATCATCAGCGCCATCAGCTCAGCATTCATGTTCCGCTTGTCAATGCCATTGTCCACCGGCATGTTAAGGGCCAGAACCGCCTGCTTGAATACCTCCTCCGTGGGGAATGGCATGATGATGACATCCGTCAGGATGGTGTTGTCGGTAACCATTTCAACGATGATCGTCAGGAATTCATCCTGCGTATCCGGCACGATATAATGCCGGCGCACATAACCTACCGAACTGATCACCACGCTGTCGCCGACCAGCACGGGCATGGAAAAGAAGCCAGTCCCCTGGGTACTGGTTCCACGGCCAGCCTTGGGGACATACACGTGAACCCCGGGAAGACCCCGCACGGAGTCTTCTCCCAATACAATACCGGACAACTGGATGATTCTTCTCTTCGCCTGGCCGTAGCCACTGGAGGATGCCATCAGCCCGCCCACGGTAATCACCAACAACAGTAAATGCACCCTCGTCAACTTCATAGAAATGCTAAGGTGTCAAAGATAATTAGAAGGGTACTATTCCCCTAACGGTGTTATACAGCAGGGGATTTTCGTAATTTGGCCGCATCAACATGAGACTCAAACACTTCAATATCGACCTGGGGGCGCAAATCTTTCTCGCCTGCTCTGACACGTCCAGGCTCAGGATTCTCAACCTCATTATGAACAACGGAGAAATGTGCATCAGCGACCTGGAACGGATCCTTGAATTTACCCAGGCCAAAACATCCCGCCACCTCATTTACCTGAAAAATTCGGGCATCCTGTCTACCCGCAAATTCAACCAGTGGGCATTCTACCAGATCAAGGAAGAGGTTGTTGACATCCTCAAGCAAATGCTCGAATTCATCCGCCGCGACCCGGTCCTTCAAAGTGATCAGGAAATATTCCAGACCCTGTTCAGCAACCGCGAACTGGCCCTCAACAAGCTGCAGATACGCCCGCTGGGCTCAGCGTCGGGCAAGTGAGTGACCATCGTCAGCGCATCCCACGATGAAAAAATACAAATGCGTTCTCTTTGACCTTGACCACACCCTGTGGGACTATGAGACAAACTCTGAAGAAACGCTCAGGGTGTTGTTCGACCAGTTCAGGTTACAGGAAAAAGGCTCTACCAGTTTCAATTATTTCTTTGAGACATTTTGCCGGATCAATCTTGGGTTGTGGGACCTCTATGACCGCGGACTGATCGGACAAGACGTTATCCGCAAGGAACGGTTTCACAGGGTGTTTCTGGATACGGGCGTCGAGGACCATGCGTTGTCCCTTCAATTCTCGGCGGTCTATCTTGCCGAACTGCCCAAGAAGGAGAACCTCCTCCCCCACGCGAAAGAGACGCTCGATTACCTGAAGACCAAATACCCTATGGTCATTGTCACCAACGGGTTTGATGAGATCCAGGCTACGAAACTGATGTCGGCCGGCATTCACGGGTACTTTCAGAACATAGTAACCTCCCAGCGGGCCGGCAGCAAGAAGCCCTCGCAGGAAATATTTTCATTCGCGCTCCAGGAAGTCGGGCATACCCACGCCGATTCCATCATGATCGGAGATAACCTGCAGACGGACATTGCCGGGGCACGTGCGGCAGGCATCGATACCGTCTATTTCAATCCGTCACGCAAACCGCATGGCGAGGCGGTCACTTTTGAGATTGAGAGTTTGCTGCAATTGCGGGAGCTGCTCTAGGGGCTGAATACCCATTTCGCCGGCAGGCCGCAATGAACGCTGCGAGCGCTAATATTGTTTAGCTATTTGATTCATCGCGGTGAGGTGTTTTTTGTACTTTTGTGCCACAAAAAATCACACCGCCATGTCTAAAGGTTTCTACAGCATCCCCTATCCCAAGAACGAACCCGTTTTATCATATGCCCCCGGTTCAAAAGAGCGGGCAGCCCTGAAAAAAGCCATCGCGGATGCCCGTGCAACAACACTCGATATTCCGATGTACATCGGGGCCGAAGAAGTGCGTTCCGGAAAGAAAAAAGCCATTGCCCCACCCCACGACCACCAACACATCCTCGGTCATTTTCACGAAGGCGACAAAGGTCATGTGGAGCAGGCCATCAACGCCGCGCTCGGTGCCAAAGAAATGTGGGCGAACCTGGACTGGGAACAGCGGGCCAGCATTTTCCTAAAAGCCGCCGACCTGCTCGCGGGGCCGTGGCGCTACAGGATGAATGCCGCCACCATGTTGGGTCAATCAAAGAATGCCTTTCAGGCCGAGATTGACTCAGCCTGCGAACTGATTGACTTTCTTCGATTCAATGTTCATTTCATGGGCGAGATCTACCGCGAGCAGCCTGAGTCTGGCCCTGGCGTGTGGAACAGGCT
Source organism: Cyclobacteriaceae bacterium (assembly GCA_043744235.1). Classification (GTDB taxonomy): domain Bacteria; phylum Bacteroidota; class Bacteroidia; order Cytophagales; family Cyclobacteriaceae; genus ELB16-189. Next base: position 87,711 of record JAYTVB010000005.1, read on the forward strand.
TGAATACCGGCCACTCGAAGGATTTCTGTTCGCACTAACGCCATTCAACTTCACCGCCATCGGAGGCAACCTGCCCACCAGCATGGCGATGATGGGAAATACCGTCGTTTGGAAACCCGCCAACACGCAGGTTTATTCCGCCAGCGTGTTCATGCAAATCCTCCGTGAAGCAGGCTTGCCTGACGGCGTGATCAACCTGGTCTACGTCAGCGGACCTACTGCCGGTGAAGTAATTTTCAATCACCGCGATTTCGCTGGCATCCAGTTTACCGGAAGCACAGGCGTTTTCCAGGGGATGTGGAAAACCATCGGCGAGAACATCAGCAAGTACAAGTCGTATCCCCGCATCGTGGGTGAAACCGGCGGCAAAGACTACATTGTAGCGCACAAGACTGCGAACCCCAGGGAAGTTTCGACCGCCATTGCCCGCGGGGCATTCGAGTTCCAGGGGCAAAAATGTTCAGCTGCCTCCAGGGCCTATATTCCCTCCAATATCTGGGAAGAGGTAAAGAAGTTTCTTCTTGAAGACCTGAAGAGTTTCAAAATGGGCGGTACGGAAGATTTCGGAAACTTCATCAACGCTGTCATCGACGAAAAAGGATTCAACTCCATCACGAATTACATCGAGGAGGCCAGAAAGAACCCCATGAATGAAATCATCGCCGGCGGCAAATATGACAAGTCGAAAGGTTACTTCATCGAACCAACTGTCATCCTGACCAAAGATCCATCCTCCACTACGATGTGCGAGGAAATCTTCGGACCAGTCATGACGATTTACGTGTACCACGCCGAAAACTTTGAGCAGACGCTTGAACTGGTGGACAGGACTTCACCTTACGCGCTGACCGGCGCTATCCTGGCGAAAGACCGTTACGCGATTGAGCTGGCAACCAAAAAACTCGTCAACTCAGCCGGGAATTTCTACATCAACGACAAGCCTACCGGAGCCGTGGTGGGACAGCAGCCGTTCGGCGGCGCCAGGGGTTCGGGTACGAACGACAAGGCCGGCGCTAAAGTTAACCTGATGCGGTGGGTTTCCATGCGCACAATCAAGGAGACGTTTGTTACGCCGGTGGATTACCGATATCCTTTCCTAGAGAAGGAGTAGACACAAAAAGCAGTGGAATAAAGAAGGGTTCCTTCCAACTTTATGTTCCAACTTACTGAAAAGGAGGTAGAAATCAAGGTATCGCAAATTGCGGATCCTTTCACCGTTTAGGCGGGTATTTGCCCTATGCCTTTACATAACGGCTTGCCAATGTTTTGCGAACCATAAGGCTCCAATATTTAGGAAGATGTGAAGAAATATCTTCTTGAAGACCTGAAGAGTTTCAAAATGGGAAAAGCATTCATCACTGCAGCATGTATGCTATAAGAAAATAGCATGTTCCCACGGCAGTCAGAACAATCATGACCGCCAGGAAGTTGCCGCGTATAATTCTCTTTTCAATCTCCAGTCCATTTTCCGGGTAGAACCTGCGAAGCGGCACAAGTTGAACATAGTTCCTTCCGGTCAACAGCAGGACAAACAATATCATGATGATGGATGCGGCAATCCACACATTGACAGCAAACGCAACGCTAAGCAGGAAAAATGTCAGGGTACTTACCGCCACGGCATAGGTATTTGAAACCAGGATGCTTCTGAAGGAGGTCTTAAATGGCCTGCAGAATTTCGCCGCAAAAAATGATGATATGGGCAGCACCACTACTACAAAAGGCACGTAATATTTTGAAAAAATGTCCCCAACAAAAGTGGAATAAATCTTCCCGAATTTCTCCATTTCAGGAATGATCTTCACCTTCTTTTCGGCGGGCACATTGAACACATGGTCAAATAAAAAATTAAACTGCTGCGAAAAAATATCATTCCAAATCCTGTACCAGTCTATGAGATAGGAGTTGACAAAGAGCCAAATACCCAGTGAGGCTAGCAACAACCGAAAAGGACTTACGTATCTCCCTTCACGACTGAGGTACTGCTGAAGGACAACATCTGGCTTCTTGCGCAAATCGATGATGGTCCTTGCAAGGCCATGTTCAAAGCCAGTTACCTCCCTCATTAGATCCAGGAAAACTTCCCTGTTGGTTCTTTCGTCCATTTCCTCGACGGGTTTCTCCATGGTGGATTTGCTTCTAACTAATTTTCAGTCCCTGGCTCATACGCCTTCTAAATGTAAAAAATTAGCCACGGATTGCACAGGTTGATGCTTTCTCTGCATAAATCAGTGTTGCCGGCCACAAACGGGACCATGGTAGTGCAATTCGATAGCTTCGGATTTCTCTCTTAGCGCCTCCGCGTCTCCGCAATAAATATCTTCACCACACCTTAAAATCAAACTCTAAATTCTCCCTTCTCGAGGTCGGCTTCTGCTGGCCCTTGGTGAGGCGCTCCACTTCCGTACCCACGTAGTTCCTGATTTCTGTCACGGTGATTACATGGTCCTTGTTCGCATCTGCCAGGCCGTTCTTCAGTCCAGTCATAAGGGCATAGGTGAATACGCCATTTCGCCATTCATCTGATTCAAGCGCGTAGCTGTTGCCGGCGGCCGCAGAGATAACCACTGCGCCAGAGCCTTTGGTGACGTTCGTAAATAGCTCCTGCATCAGTTCAAAGGAGGTGGTGATTCCCACCTTGTAGTTTTCTTCGGTCGTTTCCTGGGCATAGGAATACGTCTTCACAGAGCCCTTTTGGTTGCTCGACAGCTGTACCTGCTGATCGGCATTCACCTGTATCGTTGACTTGTCGACCTCGCCGGAATGGCATGCATCCATCAGCAAGAGCTTCTGACGCGAGGGGATGCCGTCCAGTAACCCCTCAAGGTCATCGTACTTCAATCCGCGCAGGGCCGGGTGTGCAAAATCCAAATCATAGGTGGCAAAGTAGAAATCAAGGTTGTCATCCAGCAAGCCGTGGCCGGAAACATAGACGATGACTTCATCATCAACCCCTGACTTCGCCAGCTTCTCTTTCAGGGCAAGGATCTTCTCTTTGGTTGCATTCCGGTTCAGCAGGCTGTCAACATAAACATGCCCGTAGTCGCCGGACTTCCTTGCGAACAGGCTGGCCAGGTCGCGGCCGTCTTTGGTGGCGTACTTCAGGTTCTTGGACGTGTTCTGGTAGCTCGATACAGAAATGACAGCCAGGTACAGGTCGGGCTTACGATCTTCGTGTGCGGAGCGGATTTCAAAAGTCTCCAGCAGGGACTCGACACCTTTTTCGTTCAGGCAGCTCAACTGCACTTTGTTTACACCTGCTGACAATTCGATACTGACCGGCACCTTGATCTCTCCCTTTTTCCGGTCCCGCAGGTCGATGCCCATCAGACCGAAGACCGGAATGTTATTCACGTACACATTCACCCGGTCAAGGTTGTACTTGGTGTCAAGAGCGGTCACCTCAAATTGGAGTGACTTTTCATGGGTGCTCAGCGCCAGGTCCTTCGATGAAATCTCAATCTGAGGCTGGTGAATCTCCTCACTGAGCATCTGCTCTGTGAAATTCATGCGCTGCAGACGCTTGAGGTAGGCCCTTCGGTAAGATTTTACCACATGGGGTGGGGCAAAACCCATACGCTCCAGGACAATATCCGGTCGGTTGAACCGCAGGTCATATTGCTCCGGAGAGACAAACTCTTTTCCAAACTTGAAACCTATTCCCTTCATGGAATTCCTGGTACCGAAATAATAGTTGTCCGGGGTAATGACGATGTGATCATCCTTGCCCATGGGCACGATGGTGACCAAAAGGGCGCCCGTCTTTGGGTCCCACAGTTTAATTGTCGCATCCCAACTGGCAGTAGCGAGTAACGATCTTGTGGGGCTGAACGCCATGGCTGTGATACGGTCGGTGTGAGCCTTGTTGATGACAATATCACCGTCGCCTGGACGGTCCGGGTTGCGGATGACCAGTTCATTAAAGGTGGAATAAGCCACCAGACCGGTATTCCTGTCCACGCCCATCGCAATGATTGGCTTGCCAACATCAATGGTGCGAACCACCTTGTCCTGCTTCAAATCAAACCAGGAGATTGACTTTCCTCCGTTGATCACTACAGTATCCTGGGCATAAGGAAGAATTGACTGAATGTCAGCGCCCGCCAGCGTATTCTCATGGAAGTAAAACCGCTGCTTCCCGCTGTCGTGGTACCACTGGATGAGTTTGTCTCTGTGTCCGCTGAGGAAAGTCAGGTCGTTGATAAAGAGGAGGCTGTTGACACTGCCCTGGTGTGCCTTGATTTTGCGGATCCGGTGCTCAGCCAGGTTGTTGAATACAATAGGCTGCGCCTGCTTTCTCACCACTGATTCACGCCAGGCGCCTGCCGATGCAACAAACTGATTATTGGGACTGATGGCCACTGTATTGACCCATGCGTATGGCTCACGGTAGGCGCCCAGTTTTTTGAGGAACATGTCGCCCAAGCTTACATAGTTCCTGTAGGTATAATGCTTCTCCAATTTCTCCCGGCGCAGGTTGAATACCTCCAGCCGGTTGTCCATACCGCCGGAATAAATCAGGCTGTCGTTGCTGCTGAATTTAATATCCGTCACCGGTTGATTATGCCACTTGTAAGAGGAGACGCGGATGCGGCTGGACTGAAGGTTGACAATCCGGCCCGTGCCCAGTTCGTCGCCAGCGGCCAGCAAGGTGCCCGTGTGATCAAATGCCAGGCTTTCAAAACGAAAAGAGCGGCCAAACAGTCTCTTCACAATCTTCAACGTCCTGGTGTCCCAAAGAATGATTGACCGGTCTGAGCTGGCCGAAGCGAATATTTCCTCTCCCGGCGCCATGCAAACGGAGTTGACATCAGCGAGGTGAGCATCCAGCGTCGCCAGTGATTTGCCCTTATTGAAATCATAGACGTAAATTCTGCCGTCCTCATTGGCAGCCATTACTTTCTGGAATTTTTCCGTCACCGCAATGGAAGTGAAATTCGCTGAGATGTCGATGGGAACTTTGGAAAATGACTTTCCGGACGTTGCGTTCTTTTTCAAATAGAACCGGTCAATGGTGAACGTAGTGGCTCCGTCACGGGCGGTGAATTGTTTCTGTTTGGGAAACAGGATTTCCCCCGGAGGCTTTTCCATTGACTTTAACACTGACCTGGCTATATCCCAGGTGTGGACGGTCCCATCCACGTAAAGTACATAAAGAAAGTCATCCTGCTGGCTGAAGGCCATCGATTGAACTGATTCAGCAGAGGCGCTGATGAAACTGGCCATCTCGCGACCTGTTGGCACGTGCCAGAGTTTAATCAGGTTGTCCGCCCCGCTGCTGGCGATAAGCCGTCCGTCGCTGTTGAAGGTTACGAATCGGATATCCGATGAATGACCTTTTTGGACAGCGATTTCAATCTGCTGGGCGGGTGACTTCAGGCAAGCCCCCAGAACCAAGACAATTGATATCGTAAACAGGTGTCTCATCATGGTATCTTCACATAGATCAGCACCGGGTTGTAATCATAATCTTCGGATGCATAATACACCTTCAGCGTGTGCAGGGTCTCGGTTCCGGAAACCAATGGTCCTGATGTTGGGACAAATTTTACTTTCAGACGATAGACCGTGCTGCCCTGGTTCATGAGTCGGTAAAGGTGATTGAACGATGTAATCATTTCATTCTCCGAGGGGCAGATGATCAACATGCCGCCTGTGGCACCCGTAATCTTGGCCAACCCTGTGGCTACGTCGGCCTTTCCCAGCAGTACGATGGATAAATATACCTGTGCGGCTAAAGCTTTGCTTATCAGGGCATCAATGGTGATGAGACTCGACTCATCGGGCCCGTGGACGAGTGCCACGACATTTTTCACTCCGGTGGCGGGTGCCAGTTTATCGATCGCCAGGCTCATGGCATCCAGGATCGCGCTCTTGCCGCCGGTCCGCTTCGCCAGCCCGAACAGGTATGGAACCTGTCCTTCCGCATCGGTTGAAAAATCAGGGCGGTAGAATTCCAAAGGCTCCGGCGACACCTGTCCGCCCTTTGCAGCGGCGCCAAGAAGGAAGTCTGAAGGTGATTTGACATCGTAGAAAAATTTATCGAACGACTTTGACCGGCGGTTCTCAAAATCAACTTCGTCGTAACTTCCGCTTTGGTCCATGATGAGCACCGTGGAAGATCTTCCCGTCGCACCGAGTGTTACGGTTTTAAACTCCTGGATGGTGTAGGTACCCGCTCCGGCAAATGAAAAAGCATCTTTCGTCAGGTATGCAATATCCAGGTCACCTCCATATTGATAGAGGAAGCTGACGTCCGCCTCGAATACAAGCTCAGCCGCGGTGTTGCTGATGTATCCGGACCGCCTTGTCGTAGCCGTATTATTCCCATCCTGCAAGACGCGCTCCTCATCGATATAGAGGTCACATGAAAGCAGGCCCAGGCCCGTAAGAAGAATGATGAATCTATTCTTCATAATATACTTTCTTCTTTAAGAGGTTCAACGGCAGGAAGTAGGTCAGCCCGAAGCCAACGGTATTAAACGATGCCCGGTACACCTCGCCCGGGGAATCCAGGCGGTGCTTGTAGCGTATGTCGACGCGGACAAGGCTCGCAAAATGAAACCCGATGCCCACAACGGTATTCCAGTATGCTCCGTTGGAATACAGGACGTTTTGCATGTCATAGGTGCCATACCGGTTGTAGACTGTAGGATCTTTGTCTTCATCACTCAGTTGTAACTGAAGGTGATAGGGAATGACCGGCTCCGCACCCGCGAAGATGGAATACCGCATCAGGTTGGCAGACGCAAACTGATAGCCTATATAGATCGGTGCTTCAAACTGAAAGTACAGCGTCTTGAATGTAACCGTCTCCGCCATTGTCGGAGAGAGGTCATACTTGACGGCGTAATTATAGGTATTCAGTTCATAGGAGGGCTCGACGGCTATGTAGAACTTTTTATAGTCCAGCTGGGCGATGGTGCCAATGACGAACGACTGGCCGGCACCAAAGAATTTCCAGCGGTTGTCGTCAACACGGTAATAGTTGAACGAGCCGGCCGGGATGATGTGGTCGCTTTGCACCTCGACCTGTTTCATGATCAGGTACTGGAAAGTGACACCGACGTTAAAGTGTTGCGCTCCGGCACTCAAAGCAGCAAGAAAAACAATCAATATGACCGCGGCCCTTCTCATTTTTCCTTTCGGGTAAAGACCGGGATGACTGCCAGGATGCTGCCAGCATTACCATAGGGCGATTCGGTGTTGGGATGGGGCCCGAGGTACTTATAGAAGGAACCGGAGATTTCGCCGCAGAAGAAAAGAGAAATGGTTTTGACCTCGAAGCCGACGCAAAAGCGGTAAGTAATTCCCTGAAGGCCATATCCCGTGGCATAGATGAGGTCGGCCTTGGCGGCGAGGGGCATGAACGTTTTGATCCTGAGCCAGAGACTGGTGTAAATCTTGTCGTACTGCTGCGGATAATATTCATAGCCTCCCGCCAAATAAAATCCCTTCATTTTCAACCCGGATAACTTCTTATCCGGAGTTTTGGACTCCCACAGGTTAATGCGGGAACCCAGCGAAATACCATACGTACTACTTCCGCTGATGCCGAGTGGGTCAACGGTAACAACCGGCGACAAGTAGATCTGATAAAATAGACCCCTGTGTGGCTTGAAATGGCTGGCGCTGTACGGTTGAAATTCCTTTCCGTCAATGGTGGTTTTCTGGGCAGCAGTCGGACTGCATATGAAAAGGATGCAAACCGCAGTGACCAGAAAATTGATACGCGACACGCTGTAAGTCAGACCGTGGTCCATTGGCAAGGACCCGGTAAGGGGCCTTTCTTAAATATAGCATAAATGCATGATTATTCAGCCTTGAATTACGCGAACCTAAAACCTGGCCACGGTCTCTCCCGGAGGCAAATCCGTGGCTACTGCCTATGGTCGGTGTTCTCACCGACCTGTGGGTTCACGCAAGGCAAATAAGCGGGGCTTGCATACAAAATAACTTAGCCACGGATTACACAGATTTCACAGATTAAAAAAACCCAAGTATACGCTGGCAGGCGTGCAATCAGTGTAATCCGTGTAATCCGTGGCAGTGATTTCTCCGGATGGCTCCTCGAACAGGATTAGGCAGCGGTGGCTGCTTTTCTACATTGCCTAAGGTCGTGTTGTCCGACGGTGGGTTGAATACCTTAGTCACGGATTACACAGATTTCACAGATTAAAAAAACCCAAGTATACGCTGGCAGGCGTGCAATCAGTGTAATCGGTGGCAAAGACTACTCCCGGAGGCCTGCCGGCGGGCATCCGTATAATCCGTGGCAGTGATTTCTTCCGGATGGCTCATCGAACAGGATTAGACATCGGTGGCTACCTTCCTCTATTCCTCTTGCTCAATGCCTTTGAATACTTCAAAAAGTTCGCCACCGCCGACAACCAGCAGATCACGAACCCATAGTATCCATCCAGGAAGCCAAGATTAAAAAAGTACTTAGTGATGAACGTGTAGAAAGGATTGAGTACCAGGTGGACTACGACATTGATCTTCCTGCCCCTGGCCACCAGGTCATCGGAAGCAACATCCGAAAAGTTGTTCATCACCTGCACATGGTGCCGGATGGATGGGAAGGAATAGTGGAGGATGTCGCCTTTCATGTTGCCCGTGGAAGGCGGCGTAAGGAAAACCACCTGTTCATGCAGCACGCCCTCCCACTGGCCAGCACCTTTCTTCCACATGCGCAGCTTCCGGTCAGGATACCAGCCGCAATGCTTTACCCAGTGGCCGCAGTAGTTCGTGAGGCGGCTGAACATGAATGCACCCTCCGTTGCGCCTGATGACTGCTTGAACGCCAACAAGGATTCCAACAGCTCTTTACTCAATGCCTCATCCGCATCGATGGAGAGTATCCATTCCTTCTCGGCCAGGTTGTTGCCATAATTCTTTGCTGAAGAATATCCCTCCCACGTTCTGGAATAAAACCGGACTTTGTGCTGCTCGCAGATTTCCCTGGTGCGGTCGGTGGAATGGGAGTCCACGACAATGATCTCATCTGCCACCGGCATCACCGACTCCAGGCATCGTCCGATGTTCTCATCTTCGTTGTGGGTAATGATGACGACTGAAATGGTATTCATGCAATCATGGTAGCGTGACCCTAAAGCATAAAATTAAGGAAAAAAGGACTGGATCTGGTCGATAGCAATATTTTGGATCGGCGTCCGTGGGAACCCGGAACTCAGAACTCAGAACCCGGAACCCGGAACCCGGAAACCTGAACCCCGACTGCCTATCTCTTTTCCAAAACACACACTATTCTCCATTCCCTCATACTGTCCATAGTTCGGAATCAGGACGTATCCCATTTTCTCATAAAGCCGGATCGCCTCATATTGTTTCTGGCCTGTTTCCAAAACGCAACGGTGAAAAGACAATTCGGCCGCCCACTTTTCAAGTTCTTCAAGGATCAACACCGCAATTCGCCTCCCCCGGTACTCCGGCACGACATACATACGCTTAATTTCCATGGTCCCTTCCGGCAATTCCCTCAGCGCCCCGCACCCGACCGGGATGCCTTCCTCATAGGCCATGACAACAAACCTGAGTTTATCCGTCTTGTTAAACTGAGCATAGAAGGCATGATCCTCACCGTCGAGCACCGCAAGGTAAGTGTCGAGGTGCTTCACCAATGCAATGAAATCTCCGCTGTCAGGGTTCGCCCGGTATATCTGAATCATCCTTGCTCAATTTTGGGCCGGCGCATCCGGCCTGTGCACAACCTGGAACTTTGAACCTTGAACTTTGAACCTTGAACTATTTCACCTGTGCCGCAGGAAAAATTCCAAACAAGTCATGCGGCTTCTTTGCAAATTCAGAATTGAACAACCAGGCCGTCAGGAAAATGTATCCGACAAACCCGGCAACGATCAAGAACTGCCCCAGGGAGGTTTTTTGAATGTCCTGCTTCGACTTCACATCACAAATTTCACCCGGACAGTATTGGGCCTTTTCCTTGTAAAACAGGGAGTAGACCATGCACCCCAGGCAAATGCCGAAGGCCGATTCAAAGAACAGGAAGATGAGGCAAATGAGACAGACAATGCCCGTAATGGGACTGAATGAATTGACGAGTACCATAAAAATGAACATCGTGCCCGACAGGATCACGCCGATGATCCAGGAGAATTTCTTCTGCTGAGCCCCCACATATTCCGGGGTTTGATTGCCGACGATCAGCCGGCCGACAATCAACGTTGGAGAAAATCTGGGATTGATGAACACCCGGATGATAAAATCAGTCAGGAACAGGGTGACCACATATTTGATCATGAGGAAGTTCCCCTTGAAAATGATCATCATCAGGGAGATGAAGGTAAAGAGAAAGAGTATCCCGGCTGCCGCTCTTATCTCCCGCTCATTCAGAACGCGGATGTTATAGCCTTCGACGTCCTCACCGAATTGAATGATTTTCATGCTGTGTGTTGGTTAGTAGTGTCTAAAACGCAAGTCAATACAGGTTGGTTGCAGGGAAAAGAGGTATGGGAGTGTACCGCAGCAGCGATAAAGGGCGTTGGCCAGAATGGATTTGAATACTTGTTTGTAAAAATCAACATTTCCTATATTTATTGGAAACAATCTAAGCGAACCATGGACCAGGACGCCTCCGGGGCTGAAGCCGAAAAAGTAAGGGTTCTTTATGAGCAAATCGCAAAGGAAAAGGGAGCCCTCTTCGAGGACACCATAGCCCCACTGCAAAAAGCCTCCCTGTCTGCCGTACAAAGGCAATACTACCTCAAGGTTGCTATTTCCTTTTTCTTCCTTGCCGTATTGGCCTTTTCGCTTTATTGGATGATCCGTGAGCAGGATTATGATCCTCGGTTCTTTTTTGCCATGGCCATTTTCCTCTTCTTAGCGCTCGCTATCCGAAAAGAAGCTCTTCAAACCAAGCGACTTACCTTGAATCATGCAGTGAAGGGTGTGGTAACAAACAAGACGGTAGAGTATTACCGAAACCTCCCGCTGCATTCCGTTATCCTCAGTCAGAAGAAGAAGATCAGGGTTACAGCGGATCAATATCCCGAACTCACCCTGGGGGACATTGCCGAGATCACTTACGTGAAGGCGGATGACCCTACCCTGCCGATTACCGTCAGGAAGCTGGGCAGCATTCTTCAGGACAACCCTCCCGGGATTAATTTTCAGACAAACAAGAAACAACCGCTGTGGGGAAGACCCTCAACCCTGACCTTCTATTTTGGCCGGTTTGCCCTGGCCATTTTGCTTGTCAATGCTGCCTTTCTTATTATCTACGCCACCCGAACAGTCATTAATCATCAGTATGTTGAAAGATACGACGCATTCTACGGGATCCTCGCCGTCCTGACAGTACCATCGGTGTACTACTTTTTGGTTCATCCGCTTGTTCTTGACCGAAACAGGAAACTATCGACGAGGATCGGAGCCGTGGTCTATTTCTGTTTTGGGGCACTCTTTTCTACTACTCCGCTGCTCATCTCGATGGACCATTTTCTGGTCAAGGTGAAAATGGTGGAATCACCTGAAACGTTTGGACCCGGTGAACAGCAGTACTTCATGTTTAACCACTACTACCTGCACCGAAAACTGCAATATGATTCAGCTTACTACCGGTATGACCGGGGTGCCAGGGGACAATCACCAAGAGACGAACTAAACTATTTCACGCTGGTGCCCTTGAGTAAATCCAGGGAGGATACCACTTTTTCCCTTTTCCTGTACTGGAATTCCTACGTAAGCCAACCCGTAGGCAGCAAAGAGGATATCGAATTGGGCCTGCGCGGTCTTTATGCGAAAGAGCATAAGAAAATGCTGACCTTTCCATTTGATTCGATCACCTATTTTGATCGAAGCGATGGAGGAACCCTGACGAAGTCCACATTGGGGGAGCTCCTGGGAGACCGGGTTTCGGAAATGCCGTTTCGATCTACACCGGATGCGGTGCTGCTGGTGCCTTATACCGATGAAGTAAAAGATGAAGGCGCCTCTTTTCTTCTTGGCTACGTGATTGTGTTTGCCATATTCATGCTGTTCTCGTTTGCCTTTACGTAAGCCGATCCGGGTTATTCTTACGTGCCTGAATTTTGATATATTGAACCGTTGTGAAAAACTGCACGGCCCCCTTTCTTTGCTTTGCTTCCCTTTCCTGTCCCTGGCACAAACCAAGTATAATGCAGTCATCGCCATCAGGGCCGACGCGAAGGATGCTGAGGGATTTGGTTCTTAACGCTGAATCTTTGCGGTAAATATTTACATTTTGACAGATAAAGGCTTTCTCCACAACCAGACCCTGTTGATGATGGGTAAGGTTTTTTATATCATTGCTTTCATTCATTTCCAAAGGACCGCTAACATGAGAGCATTTTCGGGTAATATCATCCCTCTGTCCCTGGTTACTATCTTGTTCCTGACTTCCTGCAGCCGGGACAATATGATTTCCATTCAGCACGACAGGATCAAGGCCGATTTATACGCTGATATCCCCGTGTTCAGGAATATCATCTATTCAAACGACACCCTGCACGCCAATGTCGGCAAAGGACTTACCATCAATGGAGAACTTAAAGAGTGGAAGGAATGGAATATCCGGTCTTCCATCCATGGAGACACGGTTGTCTATAAAATGAAATTAAGGGAACCGGAGATAGGCGCGGATTTCATTTTCTGGGTTGATTCTTCATCGGTAAGGATGAAAATCAGAAATATCGAAGACAAGAATAACGTGCTTTTGGAAATCGGACTCCAGGAGCAGCCCTGGATCAGTGTCCGTGATACCAGCTACCGTTGGTGGACAGTTAAAAACTGGACAAGGGAGCCATTTGTTCCCAAGAAAGTCTTCTCCCGGGGAATAGGGCATTATGAGGCCATCACGGGCAATGCAAGAGACACGATCATGGAAAAGGGAATGCCTTTCTTTGCCTGCATCTGGCAACCTCAGAAATTCCTGGTAGCCATAAAAACCAACATGGAGGTTTATCCGCTGAGGATATGGAGCGACTCCGCCGGATGCAACCTTGCGCCAAACAAATATTATTACAAAGTGAAGGACAAACGGATGCCTGATTTCGAGGCACAACTTTCTTTTATCGGTGACCTGAATCAGAATAGTCAATCCGACAAAGGCGACTACTTTGTATGGTGCAACAGGCAGATGAAGGGCCCGGACCCACTGCACAAGAATGCCATCTGGTATAAGATCAAGATCAACGATTCCGGAGACAAAGACCACCCCAGCTCGACACTGGCCCAATCCAGGGAGATCATTGATTACATTAAAAATATAACGGACAACGTCCCCCAGATCATTTACCTGGTGGGGTGGCAATACGATGGTCATGATACCGGCTACCCTGCTTTTGACAAGTTAAATCCGCGGATGGGAACCACCGAAGAATTGTATGCCCTGTCACGTTACTGCGACAGCCTCGGTTCCGTTCTGAGTATTCACAACAACATGTGTGACGCCTACAAGGGCAACAAGTATTTCAGTCCGGAGATCATGGCTACTGATTACGACGGGAAACCCATGTTCTGGGAAGTATTTGCCGACAGCGCCTTCCACATTTCCCACTACAAGGATGTAAAGACCGGCATGATCTTCAGGAGGTTGGAAGAGCTTTTCAAAACTTTCCCTCTTCACCGGAGCATCCACTTCGATGCCATGAGGGTGACCAACACCAATCCGGCATGGGAAAAGGAGAATATCGGGGTGCTGGAAGAGTATTACCTGGGCCTGAAACCCATCGCGGAGTGGCTTCGGCAGAAAGGAGTCTTGATTACGACGGAAACACAGAATGGAAATCCCGTCGACCTCTCGCCCATTGCCGTAGGTATGTGGACCTATTTCCGCCTTTTGCCGGATTACCGCCAGATCTATCACGGCAAAATCGTTGGAGGCGGCATCCCGGAATTCGATGCGCCTCTGAAATATTCAGCAGGCATGGGCAACTCCATCACGCAGGACTTTACCTACAGGAAATACACCGGCCATCTCGATTATGAGACGCAAAAGGCTCATATAAAGGAGGTGATTCACCTCAGTTCTATGCTTTACCAGTTCCTGCTTACGAAAGAGATGCTTGACGTGGACCGGAAGGAGTCTGGTTACCGCATCCGTTTCTCGGATGATGTACTTTCGGTTTACGATAAGGAAAACGACCACCTGAAGGTAACCTGGAAGGATATAGTCATTGCCGAAGACGATGAACGGTTCATCCCCGTCCACGGTGGGATTTATGCCTACAGCAAAGGTGGCGCTGAAAGGCAGTGGCGGTTACCGGAGTCCTTCCGAAATGCAAAACTGAAGGTTGTTGAACTCACGGACAAAGGCAGAAAAGAATTCAGGAATTTCAGGATCGTGGATGACCATATTATTCTAACCTTATCAGCCAATCAGTCCGTCAAAATAATTGTCGAATAAAATCCTTAAAACCCATTATGAAAAAATTCATCACGGTCTTCCTTTCTTCTCTTCTGTGGATTCCCTTCCTCTCCGTATCACAAACCCCCGACAACGCGGTCATTGCCATCCGGGCCGACCGGGTTATCACCGGCGACGGCAAGGAAATCCTGGCTGCGGTTGTAGTAATTGCCGGTGACAGGATCACCGCGGTGGGAAAGGCTTCCGAAGTCCGTATCCCCGCCAACGCCAAAATCATTGACCTGAAAGGACACACCCTGATGCCCGGCTTCATGGATGCGCACACGCACCTGGCATCCATTGACGACGACGGTGGAGACCTGGCTGTACTGAAAGAAACCCCAGCACACGGCGCCATCTATGCCGCCATCAACGCACGCAAGACTTTGGAGGCAGGCTTCACGACCGTACGCGAAGCAGGCTCGCTCGGCTATGTGGATGTGGCGCTGCGCGACATCATCAACCGCGGACTCACCCCCGGTCCGCGCATTCATGCTTCAGGACCTTCGCTGGGCACCACGGGCGGCCATGCTGATGTGAACGGCTGGAGTCCGCTGCTCAACCTGCCGGGCACCGGCGCGATCGTCAACGGCGAGGACGAATTCCGGAAGCAAGTACGGTTGAACAAGAAATACGGCGTTGACCAGATCAAGATTGTGGCCACCGGTGGCATCCTATCCGTGGGCGATGCAGTCGGCGCACCACAGATGACGAATGAAGAATTGACAGCGGCTGTCAGCGAGGCAAAGCGTCTTGGCCTCAAGGTGATGGCCCACGCCCATGCCGGGGAAGGACTACTGGCGGCAGTGAAAGCCGGTGTCGCCTCCATTGACCACGGCAGCCTGGTGGACGATGAGGCCATTGCTGAGATGAAGCAGCGCGGAACGTACCTCGTGCCCACGTTGATTATCCTGGAAGAGATTGTGCGCGACGGCGAGAAGAAGGGAGTGCCGCCCTATGCGCTGGCCAAGGCTCGCGCCATTGCCGCCGAGCGTCGCGTGCGGCTTCGTGTGGCTTACCAGGCCGGCGTGTTGTTTGCGTTGGGCACGGACGCCACGAGCAACATCCACGGCCGCAATGGTGAAGAGTTTAAATACATGGTCGACATCCTGGGCGCCACGCCGATGGATGCCATCACGATCGGCACATTGAATACGGCCAAACTGCTGGGTGTGGAAAAAGACCTCGGCACGCTAACCGCAGGAAAGCTTGCCGACCTGGTGGCGGTTCCCGGCAACCCCCTCACTGACATCTCCCTCCTGGCCCATCCAAATTTTGTGATGAAGGGCGGGACGGTGGTAAAAGGTGTTAAAGAGTAATTTTTGCGCTGGTCGCGATCCATTCGGACATTCCGACCGATTCGAAAGTCCCCTCAACAGGGATTGGTAAAGATTTGCTACACAGGGTCAGGGTAAAAAATCCCGACCAACTGGGAATCACTGGGAAATTCTTCCCGGCTCCATAGGAGCGGCCCGCTTGTAGCACCGTCAAGGTGCGTTTGGTTCCAGCTCCGTAGGAGCGGCCTGTTGCATTTCAAATTATATCCCCAACATGGGTGCCCTTTTGAAT
>JAYTVB010000006.1:0-32219 GCA_043744235.1 Cyclobacteriaceae bacterium
GACGGCAAGAACATTGAATTTTCAAAGGACCTGACTTCAGCCGGCTAATCACAAGCAAGGATTTCGACAGGAGGCGAGTGGTGGCCCGGCGGAAAAGCCTGCCTGCGCGTAGCCGCTTCGGCGAAGGCAGGCGGGGGTGCGAGGTGGCCTTGCGCGGGGAAGCTTTTTTCCGCCTTGACCTTTTTTGGTTACTTTTTTGTGTCTAAGACAAAAAAGTGACAAGATATTTGAGGTCGAGATGCTTGATGACAATACAGCCTATGGATGGGTTGCCTACCGTCGGTGTTGTGAGGCAGACCGGGAATTCAAAATCAAGAAAAAACTTCTTCATTAATAAGTCAATTTCGAGGAGTTTGATTTCAAAATAGGAGTTCTCGGTCAGCTTGTTGTCACCGACCGGTGGGTTCAGGCCTGCAGTGGGGTCGGTGACAACACCGACCCAAGGCAATCGTCATTAAAAGCATCCGTGTTCATCCGTGCAATTTGTGGCAAAAAGCATGATCAAAAGCCTCTGCATTAGTGCTGTTCAGAATGTTTTATTTTTGAAGTATCTTCACTCCATGCAACCCACCACCTCCAAAGCGATGTTGACGGTCATCAACATCATCTATTTTGCCATTCTCTCCATGATGGTACTCTTCTCTGTCGTGGTGTATTACCTGGTTTCGTCAGGATCAATCACTCCGGATCCCGAAGCGCTTCCTCCTGTGATTAAATATATACTCTACGCGATTGCGTCCGCGGGCGTGACGGCCGCTTACTTTGTCAACCGCCAGATGCTCTCCCAGGTGGATCATTCCCAGGGCCTGCGCAGCAAGCTGGGGCAATACCAGACCGTTATGATCATCAGGTCGGCTTGTCTTGAAGCCCCGGGACTTTTTGGTGCCGTGTGTACATTTCTCACCGGCAACCTGTCGTTTCTGGTTGTCACTGGATTGATGGCCGTTCTCTTTCTTCTCTGGAGACCCACGACAGATTCAATCCGTCAGGACCTTCAACTCACGGAATCGGAGGGAAGTGTATTGGCCGACCCTGATGGGGTGATTGAATAATGGTGTCCCTCTTTTAAGACCTGGTTCCACCAGGCAGGCCATTTTTTGTAATAAACGATTTGCTGTTTGCTGGTGCCGCCCTAACCGGTTCTTCACAAGGAACTATACCTAACTTTATTAGTGACACTGAATCCACCGAATACCGAATACCGATTACCGATTACCGAATACCGATTACCCACCTCTTGCACAATCCACCACTCCCACTTACCACCTATATTAGCACCCCGTGCAAGCCTACCACAAATCCATAAACCCTGTCTCCCTTAACGGCGCTGACCTGGACCGCTACCTGGCCATGGGATGGTACCGGATGCACCAGCATATTTTCACCTCTACCCATTTGTTGGGTGAGGAGATCTGGCGGGTGCACTGGTTACGGTTTCCTCCGAAGGAGACATGGGAGCGGTCCGCCCACAGGAGGATCAGGAAGCGAAACAAGCATTTCACTGCTGCCATTGAGGATTTTGACGGCATCCGGCCTGACCATGAGGAACTCTACAGCCGGTACCGCAGTTCCATCGACTTCAATGGCGCTCTCACCATCCGTCAGTCGCTGCTGGATGAAGAGGACGTTGCCCGGAATATTTTTGCCACGAAATGCATCTCTGTCTATGATGGGGACAAGCTCATCGCCGGCGGCTACTTCGATCTGGGCGATCACAGCGGCACATCCATCCTTCATTTCTATGACCCGGAATACAAGCGATACGGCCTCGGCAAGTACCTGATCCTGCTCACCGTCGATTATCTGAAATCTATCGGTTACGGGTTCTATTATCCGGGCTACGTGATCGCCGGCAATCCCAAAATGGATTACAAACTGTTCCTGGGAAAGGAAGTTGCGCAGTACTATGATCCTGGTACCGAATCGTGGAAAGGTTTTGAGCCCGGCATTCTTCTGGCCGAGGATCTTTCTGAAAATGACAAACTTGAAGTGCTCATCGCAATGTTGGTTTGAGAGGAGGCTGGTGGGTTCTGGCGGTTCTGGCCTTTAGCTTTTGGCTTTTAACTTTTGGCTTTTAACTTTTGACTCTTGGCTTAAGCGAATAGTCACCATTCCTCGCTTCACCTTACCGACTATCGACTCCAAATACGCTTCAACCGCATTCCGCGCACGAAGTTTATAAACAGGCCGTTAATCAGGTAGTCTTGCACTTAGATTATTCACTAAACCCCCTGTTTATGAAAATTCAAATAATTGGAATCGTGATGCTGGTTGGCCTGGTTATGGGTTGCGAGAGCCGGAAAATGGAAACAGCGCAGCATACCATTGATTCACTGAGTGCCATTGTCAATGCAAACATCAAGATGAACAAGACCCTCAGCGAGATAGGCATATTGATGGACTCCATCGATGCGAACAGGAAGGTGCTCAGAACGAACATGATTGAGGGGGTGCGTTACAATGCCTACGTCAAGAGGATGAGCGAAATCAACAAGTATGTGCGCAAGACGGAGAGAAAGCTTGCGGCCTTGCAGAAGAGCCTGCGGAAAAAACACAACGTGGCTTATTCGGCAGCCATCAAGCGGCTCCAGGCCAACCTGGATCTCCGTACCCATGAACTGGATGTGATGCGGGAGCAGTTGAAGCGCTACAAAGCAGAAAACGAAGAATTGATCTCCACAGTCAGTCTCCAGAAGGCGGAAATCCAGGACAAGTTGACCCAGCTTAGGATCAAGCAGGAAGAAACAGCACAGCTGGAGGCCCAGGTGAACCAGTTGATACTGCAGTCGAAGCAGGACCAGGGTGAGGCGTTGTATGCACAGGCCGCGGCCGTAGAAGAGACTGCCCGCCGTACCAAGTTTGCGCCAAAGAAGAGAAGGAGTTCAACGCGTCAGGCCCTTGAGTTGTATAAGCAGGCCTTGCAGTACGGGAAGACGGAAGCGCAGGAACGCATCACCGCGCTGGAGAAGGGAATTTGATGCTGGTTGCTGGTAACTGGTTGCTGGTAGTTCGGTATGACGCTGGGAGTGGTTTGCTGAGTGGAGTTTGTTGTTGTGTCTTCGGCTTTTGGCTTTTAGTCGTTGGCCTTTGGCTGGAGTTCCCCGACTGATTTCAATAGGAGTATTCGTCGTGTCCTTTGTGCCTCATTCGTGTTCTTTGTGATCCTGTATTCATCAGCGAACCTCCGCGCCTTCCTCCGCGTAACTCCGTGAGATAGCCTTTTCAGTTGCAGGCTGTTCCACGGAGTTACGCGGAAAAAACCACGGAGTTTCACGGAGCCGATTACTGATTACTTTTATCAAGACTCGGTTACTTGCAGACTCTTCCACTTACCACTTACTTCTTACCTCTTACCTCCAACGACTTCCAATCCCTCGCTCTACCCCACCGATTACCGATTACCGATCACTGAATACCCAAGTACCCAACCCCCCTTGACATCAGTCCTGCTAAGAGCGGTATAGCAAAGAGCAACACCAATTCGAACCTCAGCGTCCAGAGGATGGATTTGGGTATAGCCACGATCTCTGCGGGGTCGCCCTTCCTGTTCTTGAGAAAGAAAACAGTGGGGTAGATGGAGAGCAGCCCGATCGAGGTGAAGCAGCCGATTTTGGTGAGGAAGATCCAGTTGTTCGTATAGAAAGACGAAGGCTTTCCATAACCGCCCAGCCACAGGGTAAGGCCAACACCGACGAGCATGAGAGCAGCCAGACCGTAAACACCATCAATTTTTGATAGTCTGTCAATCTCCGATCGTGTGAGTTCGGGTTTCAACAGCAAATACTCCGGTACCAGCGTGCCCACAATGCCGAAGATGCTGATGAAGTGGAGGTAGCGAAGAAGAAGTTCTGTTGTCATGGTCCAAAGGGTTGGCTGGTCGGAGGTAAGACGCGATCTTCTTGCTTATTGGAAACAGAATTTCAACGTGAATGTATGCGGCGTAGCGTGTTTAATTATATCTCAATCGTAGCACCACTGACCTAAATCGAAGTTAACAATTCGTTCTGAAACCTACACGATATGACGTCATACATAGTGTTGGCAGTAGTAGGGCCCTTCTCCTCACTTCATTTTTAGTCTGATTTTTTTTACCCATTAACAAAAAACTACTTTTCAATTCAAATTGTATGGAAAACATTTTTAGATATAACTTATTGAACAGCATGCTGTTTGACTGGCTTTGGTTTGTGTGAAGGTTAGCGTGGCCAGCAAAAGGGTTTGCCGGCTTTTAGAAATTCTTTTTTGTTCGTATAATTAACAAAACTATATTTGCATACTATAATTAGCATACCATTTTATGTTTTCAATACATCAGACGCATCGAGACCAACAGTTTAGATCAATCTTAACATCACTTTCTGGTGTTTCTTGTTTTGATAACTCAAATGCGGTTGTTGCTCAAGGAGACTCTCTTGAATTGCTTAAGCGGTTGCCAGATCACTCAATTTCATTGATTCTCACTGATCCTCCATATCATTCAACAAAGAAGGACAATATAACAAATGACACTGCATTTGATGACGATGAGTCCTTTTTAGAATGGATGGAAAATTATTCAATTGAATGGAGGAGAGTTCTAAGGCCTAATGGAAGCATTTTTATTTTTTGCTCGTCACCGATGTCGGCAAGATTGGAAGTTATGCTTTCAAGAAGATTTAATGTCCTTTCTCATGTGGTTTGGACAAAGCCAAATGATCCAGGTTTTGACGGTTGGAAAGGAAAAATGAAAAAGGAGGCACTTAGACAATGGTATGCCCATTCCGAAAGAATACTTTTTGCGGAACCTGCAGTAGAAGGAAATTTAAAAAGATCAGGTTTTGCTCAATTTCTTAGAGCAAAACGAATCGAAGCTGGATTGTCAGGTCATCAATTGACTGAGTTGACAGGCGCTTATGGAAAAGTGAATCATGGCGGAGCTGTTTCTAATTGGGAAACAGGGAGAAATATTCCAAGTCGTGAACAGTATGATAAAATTTGTGAGGTTTTGATGTCATCGCAGAAAATTGATGCAATGCCTTCTTATGAAGATGTCATCAGACCATTTGAAGTTAATGGTGAAATCGAGTTTACTGATGTTTGGACTTTTAACTCAGTAAGACCTTATAAGGGTAAGCATCCGGCTGAAAAACCTTTGGACATGCTTGAACATTGTATATCAGCCACAACCTTTGAAAATGATATTGTACTTGATTGTTTTTCCGGTTCAGGGAGTACGGCAGTTGCGTCTTTGAACTTAAATAGAAAATCAATCTCATTTGAGATTGAACCAGAATGGATAAACTCTATAATTGATAGATTGGAAAATCACTCTCATGAGCATGTGAAGATTTTCAAGAAGAAGCACGATGTAATGAAGGTAAATTTTAAAAAACTACCACAAAATCAACCTTCACTGTTTACCTAACTATATATCCCTTAGTTTCGTTTCTGTCGACCACGGTAGCCATCCACTTAAGTGTTTCAAGAATTCCTGAGTCTTTGGTGACTACATTACAATGATGATGACCCCATCCTAGATTGTAAGGCTTGTGGTTAAACTCACCTGTTCGTAGCTCTCGAATATGAAACAAATTGATTTGTGTGACTGTCAAATCAGGAACATCTCTTCCTTCAGCCTGCTCAAGTCGGCTATAGAAACCTTTAGCAGATAATTTTTCTAAACACAATGGACAAGTTGTATGTCCTTCCGAGTCAATAATTCTAGCATCTGTTAATCTCTTGTCATCATCAAGTTTAAGTTCTTTTACCGTTTCATTAATAAATGTAGATCTCATTGCGATGTCTTCTTTACTCATTCCCTCAATCTCAGAAACTTCTATAGCATTGTAACACTTCCAATAAAGATACTCTAATTGAAACATGCAGCTCTTTATAATATTGGAGCTAGCATATTCATAGACTCTAATCCCAGCACCTTTTGAACCACTAGTTGTAAATCCTCTATTTATTTTCTCATCTTCGTCTGAGGTTGTCGATGGAACTCTAGCTGCATATTGACCTGCGAGAGGATTTGTTCTGGAAATCGCAAAATTAAAGTCCTTCTCGTCCGGATTATACTTGTTCCATTGTTCTCTGGTCTCATAAAATAGTAAGGCATTTACACCTACGGTAATATTTTTTGTGGCAAGCTCATTTTGAAAGTCTATTCGATCAAAATAGTCCTCTGGCTTGATTAGGACTATGAAACCGCTTTGATAAACTCCATCGTTGTCTGGTGCTTTACTACAGATGTTGTAAACAGAGTAAGGAATCAATACAGTACTATTTCGATTTACTCTATTCTGATAGATCACATCATCATCTGCCCCTCTAGTTTGACCCGTCTTGTAAATTTTCCTTTGTGTTAGTCCAGGAAGCTTTGGCATTTTTGGAGGTTTAGCCGTTCTACTTTTTGCCATTAAAAAAGTCTTTAATTTCTACATCAAGTGCTTTGGCCAATTTTTCAATATTTGTTAAAGTGATATTGTTTTCTGCTCGCTCTATCATACCAATGTAGGTTCTATGGAGATTAGCTTTGAATGAAAGCTCCTCTTGGGAAAGTTCCTTTTCTTTCCTAAGGCCTCTTACTTTATCACCGAACTCAACAAGGACGTTTTTCTTACTCACTCTTCAAAGTATTAAGTGTAAAGCTATTCATAGTATGCAAGTCATACTACATACTATAGTTAGCATCGAATTGTCAGCTTATTTTGAGGTTTTGGCTCTTGCTAGTCTTGGAGCCGCGTGGGTTTGTGCGGCTATGGCATGTGCAAAACGCGATGGGTTATAGATGAAACTCTTCTTAAAATGCGAAGGGTCTGCTAGTTTTATTTTTTCTTTTTCTCACCAGTTCCAATATGAGCCGGACATAAAAGTCCCGCTGCCAATGCTTCAAGCAATGCTCTCTTTCTTGGAGACGAAATTTCTATCACTCTGTATTTGTAACCATTTCGTAAAGAGATGTTCTGAGGTTTCAAATATTGTCTACTAAGTGATGATGTCCTTGTAACATGGTTATAAAGTCTTTGATCTAGACCTTTCTTTCCACTTGGAGTATTTCCCACATGTAAAACTTTGTCCGCTGGGCTATAAACGATATAAACGCCATGATTTTCACTAATCTTAACTTTTCCTTTTTTTGGAAATGTATATTGGTCGGAAGCAATTAAGACCTTATACAGATTCATTATTTCTTTTGGCTCGTTCATTTCTTAAAGTCATTTACCAAAGTTGTCTTTGGAGTCGTTCACTTGTCCCCGTGGGAAATCTAAGTTAGTTGAGTGTCACCCGTTAGATGACTAAATTGTTCTGGCCCTATTACTGCCAACAATTGGATATCTGCATTGCTGATATCCTTATAGAGAGTATGCGTATTGCTGATATCTTATAGTGAATATACGTATTGCTGATATATTCCTATTGTATGTCCTAATTTTTCCAGATTTTGTTTTCTTGTTGAGCCCAAGTCGAGAATTAGAAGTCGTCCTTGGCTTGCACCATGATGGTGTCGCCAACAGCCCCCGGGTAATCCATGGTGTTAATGAAATTCACCTTTGGCGCTGAGGTAATCGCTCATCGCCACCATGTAGGCCGAACGCTTGCCCTCGGTGATGCCCCGGGTGTACAGCGCACCGTGATGGATTCGCTCAGCCTACCGCTGAGACTTGAACCTTTTTTCTTGTTACTCATAATGTTTATTTGTTTTTGTGTTTCACATGGTTGCGCAGGTCGATCGTACCCTGTCCGCCATGCTTGAGTCAAAGGTGCAAGGCCGTCCCAACGCACTGTCGCGATCAGGCGTGATTGGGAGTGAATGGGCGTGAATTTGCGTGAACGGGAGTGAATGGGATCGATTGGGAGTGAATGGGAATGAATGGGGTGGATTGGGAGTGATTGGGTCAGATCGGTGATAGCGAAAGTGGCCGCACCCTTTGAAGGACATTTAGACCCCGCTTAAAGAGCATTTAATACCCATTTAAGGAGCACTTGGAGCGCTCTTAAAGGACATTTAAAGGACGATTAAGGAAACCCGGTCTTTACTTAAAGCCGGTTTAAACAAGCCTGGGACAATCGATTATTTTCCCCTGTGAATCAGCGCGTTGCAGGAATTTTCAAGAGTCATGTCCGGTTTATTGAGGTTTTGGACACTAATACTCTTGAAATAACTTCTAAAATTATGGAGGAGATTAGCCATGAAGTCTTTAGGATTCCGGGCATGTTCCCGCTGTTTTTCGCAGCGGTCACCGACGCGGCGCTCCGGGAGACTGCGCGTAGATCATGCCCAGGTTGCTTCGCCTTCACACATACAGGCCCCCCGACAGAACCTTGGACGCCTTTGAACGTATCATACGCCTATGACCCGGTTCCTTTCAGTCCACAAAACCCTATGACTATGAAAATAAGATTTACAACAGGCCGCTTACTGGCGGCGATGGTATGCCTCTTGGTATGGCAGGCGTCCGCTGTCGGACAAATGCTTCAGCTGCCGGATGGCGGCGTCAACCTGAAACGGAAAACGGGTACCCGTGTGGGTCTAACCGACGTGGAGATCAATTGGAACGCGCCCGGTGTCAAGGGCAGGGAAGGAAGTATCTGGGGAACACCAGTAGCCCCGTATGGGTTTACCGTACTCGGCTTTGGCTCTTCTGTTGAGTCACCCTGGCGCGCTGGTGCGAATGAGGGTACCACCATTTCATTTTCGACGGACGTAATCATCAACGGAAAGAAGCTGGCAGCAGGCAAGTATGGCTTCTTCATCGCCCTCTATGCCGACTCATGTACGCTCATCTTTAATAAAAATACTACGGGCTGGGGCAGCTACTTCTACAACAGCGGTATGGACGTGATGCGGGTGGGAACCCGTCAGCAGAAGGACATGAAGGAAAGCAAGGAACGTCTTGACTATGCATTCTCCAACCACACGGACCGCGCCGTGGAGGTGGCCCTCGAGTGGGAGCGGTGGCGCATCCCGTTCAAGGTTGAGGTGGACCTGACGAAGACAACATTGGCTTCCATTCAGTCCCAGCTCAGCGGCGCGATGGGTTTCGATCCTCCCAGCCTGGAGGCCGCCGCTGCGTGGTGCCTGCAGAATAATGTCAATTACGACCAGGCGTTGTCGTGGATCAACGTCGTTGTCGATCCAAACATGGGACGCATCAATACCTTCAGTGCACTTGCAACAAAGGCAGGCTTGCTCGCCAGACTGAACCAGAAAACTGAG
This sequence comes from Cyclobacteriaceae bacterium, assembly GCA_043744235.1. Lineage (GTDB taxonomy): Bacteria > Bacteroidota > Bacteroidia > Cytophagales > Cyclobacteriaceae > ELB16-189. Next base: position 9,200 of record JAYTVB010000006.1, read on the forward strand.
GGCGACCAGATCATGCAAAAGGCTCTTGAAAATGCCAACACCATGGAGATGCACCAGTACGGTCGTCAGCTGTTGAGCGAAAAGCGCGTAGACGATGCCATGGCGATCTTCGAAAAGAACTACAAGAAAAACAAAGGCGCCTGGCCCACCAATGGCGGCATGATGCGAGGCTATTCAGCCAAAGGTGACCTGAAGAAAGCACTGGAGTATGCGAAGGCTGCACTTGCCCAGGCTCCGACTCCAGAGACAAAGAAACTGCTTGAGCAGGCGGTGAAGACGCTGGAATCAGGAAAGGCGTTGTAATGCCGGTTGCTGATTGTTGGGAGTTTGGTGTGGGGAGGGTGGTTTACTGATTGAGGTTTGGTGTTTGGATGTTGGCTTTTGGCTCTTGGCTGTTAGCCTTTGGCGAGAGCTAAGGCAGAGTCACCAGCCAATGGCTAATAGCCAAAAGCACTAAGACTCGGCACACCTTGTCACCGAATACTGATCACTGATTACCGCTTACCGATTACCACTACCAGCCCCTTTCATCTTACTAACAAGCACTGCACCAAAGTCTGAGAACAACTTCACCTCCTCCGCATTGTTCATGTTCGCCTGGCAGCCGAGGATGACGCCGTCGGGTGCGAACAGCAGCCCGAACTGGTCTTCCTTGCCCTCCCTTGAGAAACCCTGGCTGTTTTTCTTCCAGTTGGCGATGGTGGTGCAGGTCGTGTCATCAAAATAGCGTTGGGCCACAGCCTCATGGTTGGTGAGGATCAGGAAGTCTTTGAGGACTTCGCGTTCCAGCTTTAAACCATCCTCGCCGATGTTCACCAGCGATTTGTATTCATTGCCGAAGTAACCGCCGATGTAAAAGTCCAGCATGACGTCGGCCGCTTTATTAATGAGGTCATTCATGAACCCGCCCCGCTGGATGGGTCCGGGTTTCGTGTCAGCAGGTGTGGAGATCACCAGGATGAATTTGCCCTCGGGTAATGTAACGGCGTTGGTGCGCCATCTTGCCTTGCGCATCCAGGCCCCGCGTCGTCCCGCCTCGATCGTGGATCGAAGCGTCCACTCAATGCCGCCTGTAGTTCCCTGGTAGTCCGTGTTGCCCATCACGATGCCGCCTGTCACGCGGCCGCGCGCATGGGAAGTTATCTGAAGGCCTTTGGTCATGGCGTCTGAATCGCTTTGCTGCCAAGCCTGTTCCCTGAAGGCAGCGTCTTTCTTTCTTTGAAGAAGGATCAGGATGATGATCCCTATCGCTGCAAGGATAAGGATCGGCGTGATGTTGGAAAGGATGAAGTCCATGGATGTGAGCTTTTCTCTGACACTTAAGTAACAACCCGGAAGCAGTAATTGCTATGATATATATCAGGTTGTCCGGGAAATATTGATCATGATCGCCCGACGAGTTCCTTACCCACAAAACCCGACCAACGAGTGACCTGCTGTGCATCTTACTATTTTCCAGTCCTCGTCACACAAACCGAACCGCCGAATACCTGCCTACGCTGAAGTTTCGGCAGCCAGGCCGGTTACTGATTACCGATTACCCTCTGACCAGTCTCCTAACCTAATACCCGCACCACCTACTACTACTTCTCCCCCCTAAGTGCCTTCATCAGGGCCACATTGTCTGCGTGATCGTTGAATATATCGAACTCCATAAAGTATCCTTCCGGATCATAGCCTACGAAGGCGCGGTATTTCTTTTCAGGACCATCGCTTACGCGGTCTTCACGCAACTCAAACAATGCATTGCTTTTTGCATACTCAAACCAGCCATCCAGGTCGTTCAGGATGAAGGAGACGTTGACGGCCTTTTTCTCAGTGAAACTGTGCATGCCCCGCCGCTCGTCTACCAGCCCAACATAGCCCGAGCCTGAGCTGCGGTAGATTTTCGCCCAACCCTGGTCAGCCACAGGCTTCAGTCCCAGGGTGGTTTGATAGAAGCGCTCCATGTTCACCATGTCTTTATAGTACAGCCAGGTGATGGTCGCCTTGAAACCAAGTCCGGTTGGAACGGTTGCGGCTGAAGGTAATGCTGTGAGCGATTTGAGTTGAGGAAGGAAAGTTTCGTTTTCGGCATGGGGGAGGAAGGTCTCAAATTCAAGCAGGTATCCCTCGGGGTCCGTGATCACGAAGCCGTTGTGCGGGCGGCCGGGCCTGGGGGAATAGTCGTACTTGATTTTTGTATCCGTCGTCTTCAGGTAGGCGTACCATTCATCCAGTTGGTCGGTGATCAGGGCCAGGGCGACCGTCTTGGGCTCCTCAGCCGTATGCATTCCTTTCGTCGCGTCTACCAGGATAAGGTAAGAACTGGCGGTCATTCGGAATATCCTGGCCATGGAATAGTCGGTTACCTGTTCCATGCCCAGGGTCTTGCCATAGAAATCGGCGGCGCGGTTGAGGTCTTTGTAGTACAGGAATAGGTTGGTTGCCCTGATCCCGAAATTCTCCATGGTTCTGAACGAAGTATTGGCCGCCAGCAGTTCATTAATCCGGTGGGCCGGGTAGCTGAGCATCCTGCCAAACCGCCTGGCGATTTCCTCACGGCTTTTGCCGGTGTACTGCCCGGCGGCGATGAGCTGCTTTTTGTCCTCTTTCAATTGAAGGTATTCTTCTTTCGTTGTGCCCTGGTAGATGAGCAGGACGTCCTTACCCGTTGTTTCACTTTCGGGAAAGAGGTCTGTGATCAGGAATTCTTTCTCCCGGTAGAGCTGCACGTGATTTCTTTCGGCTACGCGCTGCGCTTCCTCCATGATTTTGTCCATGTCCGCGGATGGAAGTGCGGCGCTCAGGGCCAGTTTCTTCACGCCCGAGTTCACCAATTCACCGAATGAACCGACGCCGCCAAGCACGTAGGAAGCCTGGTTGAGTTCAGTTTGATTATTGTTTTTTGCTGAGCAGGCCAGTAGTAGTAAGGCGGATGCCAGGAGGATCACATGAAGGAAGCGGAAAGTTGGTTTCATAGCCATCAGGAATAGCCCCGAATATATGGGAATTTTTCTGTTGGGTACTGCATGGGGTGGAAGGATTCTATCACTTCCTGATGCCAGTAGCAATGATGGTTGTCATGGAGAAGCGAACGGTTGTTTCTATTGGTTTGGATTTTTATTACCCGCTGAAAGACTTATTTCCAGGAGCCGTTTTTGGTGAACCCTCACCCCGCCCGTGGCGTTAAACAGGCGTAATCCATATCAAATTTGTGGATTGCCAGGAATGTCCTGAAGAATTCAGGACGGTGATTTAAATTTCATTTTGTATGACTACTGCAGGAAAAGTTATCACTGGTGTTCTGGTAGGAGCAACCGTGGGCATCGTTACAGGTATTCTGATTGCACCGGACAGCGGCAAGAAAACCAGGGAAAAACTGGTGAACAAAACAAAAGAACTGAAGACCCGGATGGAAGACACCCTGGACGAGGCAAGAGCTGCTTACAACAAGGAAGTAGAATCGCTGATGGCCAATGGGAAGTCGGGCATCAATTCACTGAAGAATTCACTGAAGGTATAGAGCCTGGAACGGGATTGCCCGTAAATTGATTTAGAGCACAGATCCCAAACCAACAGTGATAGCCTCTGGCCGGTGTTGCACCGGCTTGGCTACTTTTTTTGTGTTATTGACCTGCGACCGGGATGGTCTTCAGGCGGGTTTAGACTGCCCTCGGCCTGACAATCCCTGTCGCAGAGACCCATCTGTCATCGGTGCCCTGATCATGGACGCCGGTCGGTAGATCAAGCTAGAGTGTTACCAGGCGGAATACTGGTGAATTCAGGTAGATTTCTTCTTCCGCATGTGTATCCATGTTCTTGCAAATAGCCAGTTTTGATTCCGGCAGCATCCGTTCAAATTTATAGTCCGTGCAGCCTCTGGGTTTTCGGAAGATGTCACCCTGCTTGAGATAACAGGCCAATTGCTCCACGCAGTTGACGATTTTGTTGTTAATAATAAAGGTCTTTGGTTTCATAGCTACTTGTTTTTATTGGTGAGTACAACCACTGCCCCGGCAGCCAGCAGTGCAACCCCGACAATGGGCGACCATTGAACAGGGTGGTTCTTGTTGGCGTCAATTTGAATAGGACCTGCGTCTATCACATTTTCCCGGGTCACATAGTTAAACCCTGTAACGAACATCATAATGGCGCCCAGTACTATGAGAATAATTCCGATGTTTTTCATTTGCTTGTTTTAACTTATATGATAAAAAACCGTTCCAGCCGACACCGACTAAGACTAAAAAAAATGCGGCTTAATGGCCGCATTTTATAAGAAACCCAGTCCTGTAAACTCTGATGGCTTCTTTCAGTAAGAAATTCCACTAACGCTTGTTTAGAAGGAAAAAGCGTGCCAGAGGTTCATGCTCATAGTTTCACAGTGTGATACCTGGCAGGAAGGTCATTGGGTATATTTTTCTACACTTCTGCTTCACATGACATACTTGAAGACAGATTCAGAATGGCATGAAGTGCCTTCGAAATTTGTTTTGGAAGGCGGTCCTATCCAAACCTGGATGGCACGGGAATTTTAGGTTTGTGATTAATCTTAAAACAAAATCTATGAAAAACATACTGAAAATGAGCATGCTGGTTGTGTTGCTGGTTGTTACCAGGCCTGTATCAGCCAGCCCCACGACGCCTCCCATGAGAAATGCCGCCGGCACAGAGAAAATGGACGCTTCAGAGGTCAATCGACTGATGAGCCGCCTGGAAGAAATCAAGGCTATGGACACGCGAAACATGTCTGCTCCTGAAAGAAGGGCGTTGAGAAAAGAAGTAAAAGCCGCCCAACGCAGCATGCAATCCAATGGCGGTGGACTTTATATCTCCGTCGGTGCTGCTATCATTATTATTTTGTTGCTGATTATCTTGTTGTAGTCCGCAGTTTAGCTGAGCGGAACCCGGGGCCAGCATGAGTGTGTTTCCCGAATGCTTTTTGGGCTCAAGGATTTTGTTTTGGTTGTCCAGATTGAGTCGGGATTGCATCTGACACGGCTATGGTGCGCGTATCTCAATTAACGCTCCTCCTCTTTGTGACGCATTATGTCTTCCTTTGTGTGGTTGCGGGTAAATGCATTTAGGCTATTGCACAAAGTGGTTATAATCCCGAGGTCTCTTCCCGCCCTAATGCATTGAACCGAGATGATTTTTGGTGCACACTTCTAAATTCTCAAATCTGGACAGGCATGCCGGACCAGTACTTGCGCGTAAGCTTCATTGCCGAAGCACGCCGGGCATGTGCTCAGTTTGGCCTTGACTGCACTTCAGCCTGACAGTCCATGCCCCGAAACCTTCTACCGATTCCCAATTTCCTTAACTTTACCCTCGCCACCATCAGACCAAAACCCAATGAGGAAACTCAGCCTGCTCTTGCTCTGTGCTCTTGTCACAGCCTGCGGCTTCAAAGAGACCCGTCCCAACATTATCGTCATCCTGGTCGACGATATGCGGTGGGATGAGTTCGGCGCGGCCGGGCACAACTATATTAAGACGCCGAACATTGACCGCATGGCGGCCGAGGGTGTGCTGTTCAGCAACGCCTTCGCCACCACGCCGCTGTGTTCACCCAGCCGTGCCTGCTTCCTCACCGGCCAGTATGCGCACACCAACGGCATCATCGATAACACGGCCCGCGACGAGCAGAGTCACAGGCTCATGACCTTTCCCCAGGCGCTCGACCAGGCAGGATATGAAACGGCCTTCATGGGGAAATGGCACATGGGCAATGACGACAGCCGCCGCCCTGGATTTGATCATTGGGTTTCGCTCAAAGGGCAGGGTGAAGCCGTGGATCCCAACCTCAACATCGACGGAAACCGGCAGGTGGTTAATGGTTACGTCACGGATATCCTGACGGATTACGCTGTAAAGTTTATTGAACGGGAGCGGAGTGGCCCCTTCATGCTCTACCTCTCGCACAAAGCCCTTCACCCCAATGTCGTCCAGTCCAACGATGGCAGCATCGTGAATATCGGCGAAGGCGGATTTGTGCCTGCCGACCGCCACAAGGGTAGGTATGCCAACGAGGTATTCGCACGTAGACCCAATGCTTTTATCGCCCCGTCCGACAAGCCGGCGCTGGCGCGGAAAATCGGCGACATGCCCTTGTTGGGCAGGGAGACCGCCACCACCGAGAATACCATTCGGGAACGTGCCGAAATGCTGATGGCCGTGGATGAAAGTCTGGGCCGGCTGATGGAGGTATTGCAAGCAAAAGGACAGTTGGAAAATACGGTGATCGTCTTTACGAGCGACCACGGCTACTGGTATGGCGAGCACGGCCTGAATGACGAGCGCCGACTGGCCTACGAAGAAGGTATCCGCATTCCATTCCTCATGCGCTTTCCCAAAATGATCTCCGCCGGCACCCGCCGCACTGAAATGATCCAGAGTATTGACATGGCGCCCACACTTTTGGAATACGCCGGGCTGAAACCGGGTTCTTTTATTGAAGGGCGGTCATTGATTCCCGTGGTGCGCGGTGAAGCAAAGGACTGGCGCAAGTCCGTTTTTATTGAATACTACAGTGACACCGTCTTCCCGCGTGTTGTCAACATGGGCTACCAGGCTGGCGCGACGAGCGCTACAAGTACATCCATTACCTTGAACTGCAGGGAATGGATGAATTGTATGACCTGGAGGTTGATCCGTTTGAGTTAAAGAATATTATTCTTGAGCCAGGGAGGGAGGAGGTTGTGGAGAGAATGAAAGGGGTATTCGGTAATCAGCCTGCCTACCGGTAGGCAGGCTGATTACCGAATACCGAATACCGAATACCGAATACCGAATACCGAATACCGAATACCGAATACCGATTACCGAATACCGATTACTGATTACTGATTACCCTTTCCTCTATTTCTCTTTTAAAAAGTTTGCAAAATCCTCCTTATTTCCCATGAATACCAGTATCTCATCAAGCGTGTAGTACTCCGACTGCTCGGTGCTGAGGTCATAAGCATACTTGAGGAATTCCAGGGTCTGATCTTCGAAGCTGAACAGCTTGGCGATGCCCCGGATCTGGTCGTTGGTCATGCACTTGTCTTTGGTCGCGAGCTGGGCCGTGCTCATTCGCTCATCGCGGAAAGCTTTTGATTTTACTGAGTTTACGGCAGTGTTGAACTGCTTCTGGGTCATCGTGCATGGCGGTGGCATATTCATTACTTCAGCCGGCGGTGGGGCAACAACAGGCGGCACGATCACTGCCGGCACAACAACGGCGGGAGTAATTACAGGATCGCCGGCAGGCACCGGGTTTACAACCGGACCCATGGGAGATTCAACATCCTCCACAACAAGTGAAGAGGTATGGTCATTAAAAGTCTTGATGCCGGTCAGGTCAGCGTCCGCTTCCAGGGTTACGGACCGGCCCATGAAGTTTGCATCTTCATAAAGGATGAGCCGCATGCCCCCGGGCACCCGCGCCGAAGAAAGCTGGTCGTCGCCGAAGGCAAGGGATTCAACATTGAAGCGGCCTGGTGTGAAAATGATGGAAGGCCCGGAATAGCTGTCCCTGAATACAGTCACGACCAGATCGGCGGCGGGGATTTCCTCAATCCTGATAGAGCTGGTGGTGTTGTTGAAATTATTGTCGGTCAGAAAACTGGCGGAGGCGTTACTCCTCAATTCCAGTGTGCGTCCTTCGAAACCGCCAAACTCGTACAACGTGACCCGCATGCCCCTCGGAATGCCAATGGAGGAAAGTGATTTATTATCGATACCAAAGAAGTGATAATCATACTTTCCCGCCGGCAACTGTTTGGAAGGCCCCGAGAAATCATCCTGGTAAAGGGTGACCATGGGCAGTACATTCTCCACCTGAACCACATCAATCGAAGACGTGATGTTGTCAAAAAAGTTGTCACGGAGGTAAGCGGTGTTCGCATCCTGCTTCAGCAACAGCGAGAAGCCCTGAAAGCCCCGGTGCTCGTACAGGGTGACCTGGAGGCCTTGCGGCACCTTCACCGAAGAGAGGTCATCAGTGTAGATGCCCAGTTCTTCCGGGCCATAATGGCCGGGGCGGAGACTTGCCGATCTGCCGGAGAAATCACCCTCATAAATTGTAGCCATGGGCAGTGCCGAGACCTTCAGTGAAGAAGTGTGGTTATTGAAGTCATTGTCTTCCAGGAACTGGGGATGGGCATCACCGTTGAGTACAAGAGATCGGCCCTGGAAGTCCTGATGTTCATACAGGGTGACCCTGAAACCGAATGGTACCTGGATGGAGGAAAGTTCATCGTTGCCGATGGTCAGCTGGTCGGCGTCATACCATCCGGGCTCGAGCATCCTTGACATTCCGTTGAAGTCGCCCTGGTAAATCGTGACCATGGGTTTGGCAGGAGCCGCCACGACAGGAGCCGGTGTTACCGGAGTTTGCACCGGCTGCAGGATCACGGGGGCTACGACCACACCGGGGACCACCACTGGAACAACGGCTGGTTCTGGCGCTGCGGTTACGACCAGCGAGGAGGCGACATCATTGAAATTGTTTTTCACCAGGTAGCTGGCACGCGTATCGGCGGTGAGCACCAGTGACCGGCCTTTCTGGCCGGAGTGCTCATACAGTGTTACTGTCATCCCTTTTGGAATCTTCACGGAAGAGAGTTGGTCGTTGCCGACACCCCCGAAGTCTGCGAACTCATATTTTCCGGGGGGAAGTTCTTTGGCCGCACCGTCAAAGTCATTCAGGTAGAGTGTAACCATCGGCACTTTGTTGGCACGTTCTTCCGCCGTTTGCTCTTCCACAATGAGGGACACTGTCAGACCGATCCGGGCAAATCCTTTTGAATTGAGGTAGGCGGTATGGGCATCTTCGGTGAGCACCAGCATGTCGCCGCGGTATTGGTCCTCGCTGTACAGTATTGCTTTCATGCCTGCCGGCACCATCAGCGAGTAAATGGCAGACACGCCGGACTGAGCGAGGTAGACATGGTCATAACGGCCGACGCCAAATTCATAACGCTGGCCTGAGAAATCATCAGTATAAACGGTTACAAATTTCCGCTGCGGTTGGGCGCAAACAGGAGAGAAGGCAAGGCTCGTGAATAGCAATAGCAGGCAGAATCTTTTCATGCGTCTGTAGGGTGTGGCTTCAAGATAGCAAGATTTTATGGGCCGAAACGGTGTTGACAACAGTTTTGCAAATGCAGTGCCAGAGTTTTGGAGTCGGTTCCCGCCGATAACTGACTACCGGTCACCCGCTCACCCACCAGCCTGATATTAGGTGAAAGGGAAATTGCAGTCTGTAACTTATATCACACACCCACTCAGATTCTAATCATGGATTTTCTTGACAGCACTCATGGTTTGGGATGCAGGTTTACTGAACCTTTGACTCTTTAAGAGTAATTCTGACAACTTAAATCATATCCTATGAAAAAGTATATCTCTGGTTTACTACTGTTGCTGATTTCCACCCTGGCATTTTCTCAGGCGGGTCATATCATGCAAGGCGTCGGAGCGGTGAACATGTCAATGGGCGGCGCGGCCACCGGGCAGCCTACGGACATCAGTGGCGCATTGTTGTGGAACCCGGCGGCTATTACCTCATTCAAGAGCAAGATACTATCCGTCAATGCGGGGGCCTTTTTTTCGTCTCCTGAACTTTCCTCTTCGCTCCCGGCTGGAATGATGGGCCCCGGCTCACCCGCAGTGAGCGGTGTTACCAAAGATGACCGCGGCACGTCCGTGATGCCTGCCCTGGCGATGGTGTGGGGTTCTGAAGATAGCAAGCATACTTTTGGCGTGTCCGCTTTTGGTGTCAGTGGTTTTGGTGTGACCTTCCCTGAGGAATCAAACAACCCGCTGAGTCCAACGTTTAACCCGGGCGTTAATTCTAACCCAATCAATTATCCCCAGCAGGCGAGCGGCTTCGGGCGACTGCAGTCGGATTATATGTTGTTGCAAGTCAGCGTGGCTTATGCCTATAAACTGAGTGACAAAGTATCAATCGGCATTCAACCCAACTTCAATTATTCCGCGCTGGAGTTGATACCCAACCCGACATCGTCACCCAGTCCCACACTTGGATACCCGGTTAGCAACAAGGCGTCAGCAATTGGTTATGGCGCGCAGGCCGGTGTTTTCTATGATTCACAAAACGGTTTCAAACTTGGTGCTTCCTATAAATCACCACAGTATTTTGGCAACCTGGAATTTAAAAATACTTACCTCGATGGTTCCGCCGCCCCGGCCAATCAGTTCACCATGAACTTCCCTGGCATCCTTTCAGTAGGAACCGGTTTTTCCAAAAATAAATTTGACATTGCACTGGACTTCAGGCAAGTATTTTATTCAAGCACCAAGGGATTTGCCGAAAAGGGATGGTCACCTACCGCTTCGGTTGCCGGCTTTGGATGGAAAGATATGACGGTCGTTTCTTTTGGTTTCCAATACAAGGGAATAAGCAAACTGCCCCTGCGTTTAGGGTATACCTACAGCACCAACCCGATCACGGAAGAATTGGCGTTTTATTCAACTCCGGCAACCGCCATTATCAAGAATGCATTCCAGGTTGGTATGGGTTATGTGATATCCGACAGGGTTACGCTGAACGGCGTTTACCATTACGGAACCAGCGGCGATGCTACCAAAGGGCAATTGCTGAGTCCATTGGCAGCAACCGGAACCAATCCTTACGGAGCCCTTCCAGGAACGTCTGTCTCTTATACCATGACGACTTCCATGATTATGTTTGGGATCAATTACACCATGATAAAGAAGTAGACTGAATTGAACAGACTCAAACCTGGACCCTCCGGACATTTTCGGAGGGTCTTTTTTATAGCAATTCAAAAGCAACAAAAGGCTTAGCTTTGGTATCAGGTTCGTTTTATGAGAAAACTGATTCCTTATCTCCTGCTAGCCGTCCTGTTCGTCGTTGCTTTTGGCATCCGGCAATACCAGTCTGCGCGGGAGAATGAACAGGATAACATTCCCGCTGGAAATACTCAGCCCAGGACGAAAGGTTCGACCGATGACAGAAGGGGCAGCCTGGATGTTTTCCGAGATCCGGACGCGGAATATTACTTTACGAAACATGCCCGTTGCCGCATGGAGTGCCGGAGAATAACCCAGAAGGAAATCAGAGAAATTGTGCGCCAGGCGGAAGTCAATTACAGCAAGAGTGACCTCGATGCTGCCCAGGGCCCCCGGTATGCCGTCGAGGGATACACGTCTGCAGACCGGCAGCACATTCGTGTCATCGTGGCACCGAAGCAACGGCATCTTTCCATCGTGACCGTCATTGACCTGGATAAAGACTGGGAGTGTCCGAGCTGCAGGTAGAACCGCTGGGGTTGATTTCATCAGGAAATGCTTAGTTTAGTTCGGCACTTGATTCCATTATATCCTGAACATTCGATTTATGAGAAACCTCCATTTCCTTTGCATTGCGGTCTGTTTTTCGGTACTATCTGTCAGTGCACAAAAAATGAAAGCCAAGGACGTCAGGAAGGCCATTGAAGAAAACCAGGTAAGCGAAATCAAAATTGTCTGTGATGATCAGTTCATACCGGAAACGAGGCAGGAATTTGATTTGCAGGTCATGCTGCAGAATGGAGCCATGTTGCTGGCTTCCGATCATCACACGATCTGGGATTACGCGGAAGTGACCGCCTCCAATACCGGTATGAAAATCAAGGGTGAACTCCTTTCCAATGGCAAGGGGCTATTGGTTCCGCACAACCTATCAATGTATTACCCGGAAGGAAAGATCATCCTGTCCGTCGAACTGGCGGGGAAGAAGGATTCCAGGGACTTGACTGCAAAGTATTGCCTCGAGGGCTATGCCTTTGAGCGGCATGGGTCAAATGGTTATGCCGGCACAAGCGGTTCCGATGGTTCAGCGGAGAGTTATGGATCACCCGGCAGGGAAGGCAAGGCCGGGGACCAGGGCCCGGATGTTGAAATACAGGTAGAAGAGGAGATGGTTTCGGGTCAAAACTTCATGCTGGTAATATTTGAAGGAAAGAAGCTTCTCTTTGACCCATCCTGCAGTTCTGTTTCAATTATCACCCGTGGCGGTAATGGGGGTGATGGAGGCCGGGGTGGTAATGGTGGTGAAGGCAGACGGTCTGAAAATAAATACACCGGCAATGGAGGTCGGGGAGGAAACGGTGCAGCCGGCGGAAACGGAGGAAGGGGTGGAAATATCTACCTATTCGGAAACGCTTCTGAAAAATTCAAAGACAAATTCAGACTGACCTCAGAAGGTGGAAAAGGTGGGAGAGGAGGCATGTCGGGCCGGGGTGGTAATGGCAAAGTCAGCGGCAGCTCCGGAATGAACGGCAAGGATGGACAGGCTGGCGCAAATGGGGAGGTAGTGTTTGGAAAGAACAATAATTGATCTCGCTGTGGTGTTCCCGCTGGTTTCAATTTCACATTCACTTAAATTTGAATTATGTCTATTTCCAAACTCATCATCAGTTACGCGCTTACAGCGGTTGTTTTCTTTGCGCTGGACATGCTCTGGCTCGGCTTTTTGGCCAAAGGGTTGTACCGCAAATACCTGGGATCATTCCTGTCGGAACAGGTTAACTGGACGGCAGCCTTTATTTTCTACTTTTTGTTCATCATTGGTATTTTCGTTTTCGTCATCCTCCCGGCGGTGCAGGACAATTCGCTGATCAAGGCTATTGGACTGGGCGCATTCTTTGGGATAATTACCTACGCGACGTATGACCTGACCAACCTGGCCACGCTTAAGGGTTGGCCTTTGCCGATTGTATTCATCGACATCACCTGGGGTGCCATCCTCACGGCCCTGGTGAGCGCCGCCGGCTATGGAATAGTGCGATGGGTCAATGGCTGGTCATGAACTGGATGCATGACCCGATCACCAATTACTGATTACCGACCCAATACCGATTACCAGCCACCCCATGCCCCAACCCCTCCGCACAGTATTAGTCGGCCTCGGCACCATCAACCTGGGCTGGCTGAAAATCCTTACGCAGAAACGGAAGGTGCTGCAGGAGGACCATCACGTAGATTTTATCATCGTAGGCGTCGCGGATTCGTCGGGTGTAGCGGTAAACGATGCCGGGTGGAGTGCAGAAGAGATTATAGCGCTGAAGACGAAGAAGGACCGCGTAAAGGACCTTGAAGGATTTCTTAGTGGGGTGGATACACAGGATATCACGCAGCATGTCAATGCTGATTTGCTGATCGAGGGCTCTTCGGCAAACCTGGTCAATGGTGAGCCTGGCCTTTCCGTGGTTCGTGCGGCGCTTAGCAAAGGCTGGTCGGTTGTGCTTTCAAACAAGGCATCGCTGGTGTTCGCCTTCGATGAACTGCAAACACTGTGCAAGAAGCACGGCGGCAGGATGGCCTACAGCGCTACGGTGTGCGGCGGACTGCCGGTCGTCAACGTGCTGCAGCGCGACCTTAAGCTGGCCAGCGTAAAGCGTATCCGCGGTATCTTCAATGCCACTTCCAACTTTGTCTTGCGCGAACTGGAAAACGGCGGAACACTGGATGATGCCATCCGGGAAGCCCAGCGTCTTGGTGCTGCGGAAGCCGATCCGAGCCACGACCTGCACGGCCTCGACACAGCAAACAAACTCTTTGTTATTATGAAGTCGCTCGGTTCTTTCCATGGAACCATTTTGAATATCCACACGCAGGGGATCCAGGATATTACAACGGGCCACCTTTCCGCTGCGCGAAGCCGGGGCAGCATCATCAAGCTGGTAGCTGAGGCGGTGCCCACGGGGAGCGGATGGAAATTGTCAGTGGCTCCTGTCGAACTTGCCCGCCAATCATTTCTCGGCGGCTGCGAAGGGTGGGAGATGGGTTTAGAAATTGAGACGGATCTTTATGAGAAGATCTGCATGAAGAACTACGAGGCAGACCCCGTGGGAACCTGCGCGGCGGTGCTCAGGGATTGCCTGATGCTGTTTGGTAAGTGACATGAGTGAAGTGCGGAATGGGAGGACCGGGTCACCCTGATCAGCATCCGCACTGTCGTTGTAAATTACACCCAGCCTGCGTAGATTGAAAGGCGACTTTGCACCTGACCGCCTGATGTTGTCGAACCAAATGACCCTATGCTGGAAAAGAATAACAAACGGCTGATCAACGCCTGGGCTTCGTACGACTGGTCCAACTCGGTATACAACCTGATCGTCACCACAGCCATTTTTCCCATTTATTACCTGAATACAACGGAGGCTGCCTTTGGAGGTGAAGTGGTTCGGTTTTTTGGTATACCCGTTACCAACTCGGTGCTTTACTCCTACGCCATCTCATTTTCTTTCCTCGTCATCGTGATCCTATCACCAATTCTCTCCGGGATCGCTGACTACGGCGGGATGAAGAAGAAGTTCATGCAATTCTTCACCTACCTGGGTTCATCCGCGTGTATCGGACTGTATTTTTTTACAGGAGAAAATGTGGAGTACGGCATTTCCTGTGCCGTGCTCGCCAGTGTGGGTTATGCCGGGTCGCTCGTGTTTTACAATGGCTTTTTGCCGGAGGTGGCGTCCGTTGACCGGATGGACCGTGTCAGCGCCAAGGGCTTTGCCATGGGCTATTCGGGCAGCGTGATCTTGCTGGTGATTAACCTGGTCGTATACATGAATTATGACTCCTTTGGGTTTGCCGATGGAGGCTCCGCTACCCAGTTCGGATTCATCCTCGTGGGCATCTGGTGGATGGGCTTTGCGCAAATCGGCTTCCACTACCTGCAAGACCGCTCCACGGGGAAGCCGATCACTGCCGACATCCTGGGCAAAGGCATTCACGAATTGAAGAAGGTTTTTGAAGTTGTTCAAAGCCGCACGGTAATGATGCGGTTTCTCACAGCCTTTTTCCTGTACAGCATGGGTGTTCAGACCGTCATGTTGCTGGCACCACTGTTTGGTGACAAGGAAATTGGAATGAAAGCCGACGAAATGATTTACATCGTACTGATCCTGCAGGTGCTGGCGATCGGCGGCGCTTATTTGTTCGCCTGGATATCCAGCCGGAAAGGCAACGGCTTCGCCATCAGCATCACCCTGCTCATCTGGATTGCGATTTGTGTATCGGGATATTTTCTGAAGGAGAAGGTGACTTTCTATTCCCTCGCAGCTTTTTTGGGTTTTGTCATGGGCGGCATTCAGTCCTTGTCGCGTTCAACTTACTCCAAGCTCATCCCTTCAGAAACAAAAGACACTGCTTCCTTTTTCAGTTTCTATGATATCACTGAAAAGCTGGCGATTGTGATTGGTTCATTCTCTTACGGCCTGATTGACCAGCTTACCGGTAGCATGCGAAACAGCATGGTCTTCATGGCGGTATTCTTCATCGCCGGCCTCATCATTCTTCAGACGGCGAAACTCAAGAAGAACATGGCATGATCTACCAGGCGATCAGGGGAATAGTCAGGGTATCGCTGGCTGTCTTTTTCAAAAAAATGGTGGTAAGCGGAACAAGCAGCATCCCTGATCAGGGTCCCCTCATCATCGTGTCCAATCACCCCAATACACTCATGGACCCGCTGATCATCGCTTCCATCACCGACCAGCGGATTGGATTTGTAGCCAATGCAAGCATCTTCACGAACGGGATCCTGATAGCGATTTTCCGGTATTTCCATGTCATCCCGATTTTCAGGAAGAAAGACATTGCCCCCGGCGAAAATCCGGACAACCGGGAGGCTTTTTCCAAATGCCATGAATACCTTGGCGAGGGGAAGACCCTCCTGATCTTTCCGGAGGGAAGCAGCTACTATGAACTCAAACTTCGGGAGATAAAGACGGGAACCGCCCGGATTGGCCTGAGCTATGAGGAATCAAGAAACTTTGAGGGCGGTTTGAAAATACTGCCCGTCGCACTGGATTATTCGGACTCCATCCAGTTCAGGAGCATGGTGGCGGTAACCGTAAACGAGCCAATCCCGGTAAGTGCTTACCGGGATGCTTACCGGCAGAATGAATTTGATTGTGTGAAGCGATTGACTGAAGATATCCGGAAGCAGCTGGCGAAGAATGTTCCTGTGACTTCAGGCAAAGAGCAGGAGAATTTTCTGATCAAAGCTCACCGTTTTTACAGCGCCTATTATGAGCCGGGGGCCGATTTGCATGAAAACCCGAAGCGCTCGCTGGAGCTGAGGAAACAGCTGTCAGGAGCCCTTCACCATGTGCACTTGCATAACAGTGCGCTCTATCAGGAGACTGAGGCAAAAGTGCAGGATTTCTTTGAAAGACTTAAAGCGGATGGACTAACGGCTGGCTTTCTGACTGATCGGTTTCTCGCCAGGAACAGGCCAGTAGTGTTGGCGGGCTATTCTCTTAAATTCCTTTTCCTGTTGCCGGTGTATGTGGCGGGCCTGGCAGCCAACTACCTGCCTTACATACTTCCTTCGAAAATATTTGAAGTGTTGAAAGTGGACATCGAGTATAAAACTTCGGTTGAATTGGCAGCCGGCCTAATTACCTTCCCGCTGTTTTATTCACTCGAGCTCTGGCTGTTCAGGATTTACGTGAGCCAGTCGGGTTGGCATGCCCTCTTCGCCTTGTTGCTTTTTCCCATCACCGGGTACGTAGCGATGTATTATTGGACCGAGATCAAGAGGTTTGCGCGCGTCCTGCGGTTTTACCTCCTGTTGAAGCCTGAAAGAAAAGCCGCCCTGCTGGCCATACGCGATGAGATTCTGGAAAAGATGGCGGCTGCCAGGAAGAGCCTGGGCTGATTGCGCCACAGGTAACCAGCGAACCCCCTTTTTTTCTCCATCTTTATTTCTTCCCGATCCCCACCGATGTAAGGTTGACTTCAAAATTATTGTGAATGAGGGCGGGTAAAATCCAACCTTGGCCTATTAATCGGTAATACCATGATGGCCCGCTTATTAACCGTTGTACTGATACTTGCCCTCGCCTCGGCCTGCTCCGCAGTATTCCAGCATGCTGACAATGTCAATCCCTGTTCGTCCGGCAACAAAACCGAGTGTGAGCACTGGCGGAAGAGTTTTCCAAAGGAATACGAGCGGTACAAGGAGAGGGTCAGGAAGAGCGCGGAAGCTTCCAATGCTGCACAAGGAAGAAATTAGCACAGCGGTCTCTACTAAGCTTAAGGCTCCCTGAACTAACCCGAACCCACCTTGTCAAGGCAGAGGTTCATTAGTTGTCAACATTCACTTACTTCCTCTTCTTCCTTGCTACCAGGATAATAACCAGAACGACAACCGCGACTACGATCAGCCAGATCCACCAATTGTGCTTCTGGGAGGGATCCGCTGGTTTTACGATCGGCTGAATCAGTGTGTTTATGGGTATAACGCGTGCCGCTTGCCTCCATGCAGGATTAATTTTATCAAGTGCCTTGGCAATGTTGATTCGTCCGTACCCGACTTCCGGGTGACGTTTGCCGTTAGGGAACCCTGCGGTGTTGGTGTAATTGAGTCGGTTGGTCTCAATCTTGTCGGCAGTTGACTCAATCATGTTGCGGATCTGGGTATTGGTCATCGATGGCTTGTAGGCCTTAAGGAATGCGGCGAAGCCAGATACATGCGCTGTAGCGGCCGACGTCTTGCCAACGATTTCCATATTAACTGAACCTGGAGTGGTGGTCCAAAGGGTGTCCCCTGGTGCCACCACCGAAATACCAGTTTTCGTGCCGAGGTAGTTGATGTCGCCATAGTTCGGGAATGGCATGCGCTTATCATCCTCGTCTGCCCCCCCCACAGCAATTACAAGAGCGTTGCGTGCAGGGTATGCCATTTTTCCATAGGAAGTCTCATTGCCCGCTGCGGCCACTAAAGTAAGACCGGCATTGAACGCACGGCTAATGGTTGGGTCGATGTTGGCAAAGTTCCATGCGGTCCCTCCGGTAGAACTCCTACCGGGTTTTCCAAAGCTCATGTTGATCACATCAATGCCATGGTTTATGCAGTAGGAAATTCCATCGGCTACTTCCACGTCTGTTTCGCTTTCCCGTGCGATGGGGATGATGATAACGTTTGGTGCAACTGAAATCAGTCCGCTGGAATTGTTGGCGCCAATAATACCTGCCATCCAGGTACCGTGCGAGATACCCCGGACAGTTCTGCCATCTCGGGAAGCATTGTTAAGGTTAACACCTGGCTTAAGGTTCAGTCCGGTGTGAGTCAGGTCGCAGCCAAAATCCAGGACACCAACCTTGACAAGGCTCTGTGGCTTGAACTCGCCGGGCTGTGCATGGATGATCTGCATGTTCCACTGATTGTATTGGGTAGAAGTTGAGGCGCTTAGACTTTCCATTTGGCGATCGCTGATGAGGGGTTGGTTTTCGTATCGCACATGTTCCGATAATGATGCATTCCTGGCCACCAGTCGATCGACAATAAAGTAAGCATTCGCTTTTCTCGCCGTAATATTGAATATTGAAAGAGCCACCTGCCTTTTACTTCTCATGGTATCAAGGGTAGCATTATTTTTAAGGAAATCCATATCCGCGCCATTGACTGATTCCTTGTCGATAACAATGACATTTGGTAGTGGAACAAATACCTCATCCACGGTGCCACCAGCGGATCGATAGGCAGGTGCCAGGTATAGCCCAGGTGGAAGGTCTGACTGAAGACGCAAGTACTGAATGTCAGACCAGGGCTGGGCACTCTTTTGGGTCAACCACCGGTTGCGGCCGTTTGTCGTATAGGGTTTTTGGAGGCTATCGTTAATCGTTACAGGCTGCAGTTTGTTTTGTTTCAGCACATTGTTTATGCTGTCTTCTGTTCCAGTATAGCTGGCGTCTACCACGAGTAAGCTTATTTCCCGGTATAGTTCCGCGTTGGCACCATTGTGTTCTATTTTGGTTGGGAATACAATCGTTTTTTGTGCTTTGCTGGGGACTACGATCGCTTTTTGCGCCTGCACTCCTCCGATTGTCAGGACGGCAAAAATCATGAGTAACGTGATGTTATTTTTCATGGTGTTCCGATTAAGACGAATGATGCCCATTGGTAGGGATGATGACCCTTGTGAATCATGGTGAGTTTTGCTTTGCGCAGGGATTCTGACGGTAATCTGTTTCGAAGGATGCCTTGTTCATAGAAGGTCGTCATGAGATCAACGGTTGCCTTGTCTTCCACCTTCCACAACGAGGCAACTACCGACCGAACGCCGGCATAGATGAAGGCCCGTGACAGTCCCATCACGCCTTCCCCTTTAACCTGATCGCCCAATCCGGTCTCGCAGGCTGATAACATCACGAGTTGTGCATTGAGATTGAGGCCATAAACTTCCCCGGCCAGCAGCAGGCCATCTTCCTTTTCATTGTCTTCAGCGTAGAATGCAACTCCCACCAGTCCATTGTCACGGGTATCGGCAAACCCATGCGTAGCGAGGTGGATGTAAGCATAGTCTTTCAGGGCGCTGGTCTTGAATTCAGATTCTGTTGCAACAGGCCCGAAGTATGTTTGCGTATTGCGCTTTTTCTTCCTGAATGCGTTTTGAATTGTCTCTACTTCGTGGCGTGCGCCGGGAAGTTCGTCGAACTGAAAGGTTTCGTATGCCGAGCTGGCAGCTCCCCGCACCGGGTCTGATTCGGTTGCTCTCACAGATGACACAAAAGTGGGAGCAAACCCCAAAAAACGTTTATCCTGTTGCTGCCAGGGTTTGTCCGTGGACTTCTGCCAGAACAGTGTCCCTGAGTAGCTGTAGACGATATCAAAATCTTCTATCAGGTATTGGGGTGCACGATGTCCTTGTTTTTTCATCAGCGCTTCAAAAGGCAGGTGAATCAGGTTATCATCCGGTACAACCACCAGTGTGGATATACCGGCAAGAGCTGACTTGACTGTAAATTTTTCCAGCAGCTGCTGGTTCAAAAGTAAGGATGTTGGCACGACCGATTGATCCTGCTGAAGCCGGAGCTGGTTGCGGAAACGTTTTGCATTGCTGCGGATGAGGGCCCATGGCGCGCAGGACTCCAGTTGAATGCCCCGGGCAGTGATCAGGAGCCCATACAAATCGGTCTGGCCTGCACCATACACCATCATGGCTTTGCCGGGCTGGGAAGCAAGCAGCGACTGAAGCTGGGCTAGCGTGGTTGTCGTCTCGTTGTATTTCAGGTTGTAGTAGTCGGGCAGGTGCAGCCGTATGGAATCAATGAAGTGCTTCTTGCGGCCTTCCATGGATAATAGTTCTCCTTTGACGCCGTCCAGAATTTCGATTTCAGGATCGGTTTTGGTGAGCAGCACCTCCAGCGTCTGCCGCAATTGCCGCTCGCGCTCCTCCATGGCATTTTCATAGGCAACGATGGAAGTCGTGACACCGGCAAATTGCCGGATCTTCATTTCGCGGATGGAATTCAGCAGGACCTGCACGCGCGATTGTTCCAGGTAACGGAAAAATTCTTCTGCCGCGGGGAGTCCAGGTTCCTGCTGGTAGCGACGGTAGGCGATATCGATGGCCAGTGGGAATACCTCATAAAATATCCTTCCAAACCCCAACTTGTCAACCTGCTGGCCGATGTGCTGCTTGTGGCTCGTCACCAGGCTGACGCTTTCATTGATGTGGAAGGCAGCGAGCTTCAGGTCTTCCGGCTTTCCGTGTTTTGTAAAATTCTGATAAAGGGCATCGGCAAGTTTCGTATTAGCCATGATGCGTTCAGTCAGGTAGGACGTGGAATCTGCACTGCCTGCCCG
This sequence comes from Cyclobacteriaceae bacterium, assembly GCA_043744235.1. GTDB lineage: Bacteria > Bacteroidota > Bacteroidia > Cytophagales > Cyclobacteriaceae > ELB16-189. The sequence continues at coordinate 29,796 of JAYTVB010000006.1, forward strand.
GATCGACTGGAGGGCCCTTCTGAAGAGGGATACAGCAGAGTCAGTATGATTCTCATTCATGAACGCTTCCCCCATGGAGACGTCCGCCAGGATCACGTCACGCGACTGGGGCGACTGGTAACTGAGTAACGTTTCCCTGAGTGCACGGTAGCCATGCTTTGCCCCGGACCAGTCGCGGGTCTGCATGGCCGCATCGGCCTTTCTTTTTAACACGTCCGTTTCCAGGACAGGGTCATTCATTTTCAGCCGCTGGTATTCAACAACCGCGGTATCGGCATAGGCCTTCATCGGTTCATAGTCCTTTTCATGGAATTCCAGTAAGGCCATGACGCTGAAATAATTGACACGGAGAGGTTCCGTATCCGGATATTGCTTGAGTGCTGAACGCGCTATGGAAAGCTGCCGTTCGGCTTCCGCAAAGTTCTGGAGAAAGCAATATTCCTGCGCGAGGAGAAGCCGCAGGCGGATCACCGAAACATGATGGGCCGGCAAAATGCCGCTGCTTTTCGCGATGGCCCTTTCAATTCGGTCCCGGGCGGCGGCGAATTCGTAGAACTCATTCAGCAGCAGTCCGTAGTTATAGACCAGGATGTTGTAATTGTTTCCTGGCACCGTGCTATACGTGAGCGCATTTTCAAGGAGGTCCTGTGCCACCGGCAGGTTGCCGAAGTTGAGATAAAACACGCCAAGGTTCGTATAGGCATTGGCCAGTGAGAGGCTGTCTTTTACGTACTGCTGCCGCAGTGCCAGTGATTCTTCATACAGTACCTTTGCTTTTCCGTAATTCGTGCGATGAAGGTTGCCCAGGTTGTTGAGGATCCTGGCGCGTTCGTCATATTTGGGCTCAGGAATATGGTCGAGGATATTGAGGGCCAACCGGTAGTGCTGCTCAGCGCTGATATTGTTATTTTGGTCACGGTACAAAAGCCCCAGCAACACCCGGCAACGGTATAGCTTGAAATAGAACAATGTGGAATCCTGTTGGTAAAGCCGTATTGCTTCCTGGATATGAGCCTGTCCTTCAGGGAAGCGCCGGTAGGAATTGCGCTCCAGGTCGGCCATTCGGTAAAGAACAGCCGCCTGGTTGACCACGGACCGCGCTTTTATATTGGTCAGAAGCTGGTAGGCATTGTCGGGTTGATTATTCGCTTGCATAGACCACGCCTCCAGCCATGCGAAATGCTCTTTTGACTTGCTGTCTTTGATCACGTGGACGGAAGTACGGTTGGCAGCCAGCAATTTTTGAACAGAATCCTTCTGGCTGCGGTCGAGCAGGAAGGATTCTATTAGCTGGTTTCTGAATGCGAAGGCTGATTCAGATGAGGCTGTACTGCCCTGCTTTTGTTGCAAGTAGAACCTGGCCTTGAAAACGTTTTCTTCGGCCAGCGCCTTGTCAATGTCAGTCCAAGGCTGCGCCTGGCTGCAGGCGCAGCACAACAGGATCAGTACACCCGCCAGGCAGCGGCGTAGCATTACTGTTCGTCAATAGTCACTGTGGCTGTGCTGGTGCCGCCTGAAGTAGTCTTCACGGTAGCAACTGTTGTCTGGACGTCAGTACAAGGTTCGGCATCGCCCTCGACAAGTGAGCAATTAGGGCCAACTGTGCAGACATCATCTGGTACTGTATCCCCGGGTTTCAACCAAATAACGCTGATAGCGATCTCGTGTTTACCTTTGTCATTATAATTATGTGAATAGCGGGAATTGTCACCTTTCATAAACTTAAAAGTTTCGATCTTGATTTGGCCGCCTGATGTAGTTCTTTTTATGATGAATATGACAGCATCATTTTTTTCCCAGTCAACCTTGGTATTCATGCAGATGGTCACCCCCGCGCGGCCTGGTTTAGCTGCCATTGGGATCTTGGCGTGTTTGCCGCCTTTCGTAGTAGGTGCTGTTGACATGGTGCTCACGGACTCTTGCACTTTGTCAATCTTCGCGCTGATCTCATCGAGTTTCTTGTTAGTTTCCTCATTTGTACTTTGTGATACGCAACCAGTGAGGCAACAGAACAATCCACAAATGGAAACTAGAAGAACCGCCGAAGCGATCCGGTTTTTTGAAAGCTGCATAGGCTTTTGGTTTTGGTGTATGCCAATATACCCAGTTTGGGATTTTCGGCAATGGCTAAATGGAAAATATTGTAGTCGGGTAAGGCAATTGCCTGTAAGCACAGCAGCAGTTTTAAGTACCGCATGGCATTGAATCAGATGTAGGAGATACTACTATATACCCATCAATACCTCGGCCGGATCATCGAAGCCTGCTCGACCTCGTTCCGTTCCTACCGATTACCGAATTACCGATTACTGATTACTGATTACTGATCACTAGCGTCCTATTAAAACAGGTCAAATTTTAGTTGATTCAGATTTCGTTCTTTGACATCTTGATTTACAGAGTTAGAAAGCAAGTCTTTTAAGG
>JAYTVB010000007.1:0-31833 GCA_043744235.1 Cyclobacteriaceae bacterium
CATCCAACCGGTCAACATTTACAAACAGGTGGCTCCGCTGGAGCCGGCGTAACGGAACCATATCAATTTCCAATGCCGTTCATTTACAGGCCGCTCCTATGAAGCTGGTTCACATCCAACCCGGTCAATGTCTGCAAACAGGCGGCTCCGCTGGAGCCGCCTGAACCAAAACCTCATCAATTGGCAATCATCTCAAACCGTACTATTTTCGGGAGAACTTACAATTTGCATTAACCCTACCTAAACTCCTCCCTGCGCATGTCCCTGCTGCTTGTCGTGGTACTGGTAATCGGGATGTTGATCCTGCTGACAACGCTGAGGGTTTCCCCCTTTATAGCCTTCATCCTCGTTTCCATTCTTGCGGGAATATTACTGGGGATGCCATTGCCGACCATCGCACTGTCTTTTCAAAAAGGAATCGGCGATATGCTGGGGTCCATATTGGTGATCCTGGCCGCCGGCGCCATGATCGGCAAACTGGTCGCTGAAAGCGGTGCAGCCCACGTCATCGCTGACAACACCATGCGTATTTGTGGTGAAAAGTATCTGCAGTGGGGGCTCCTGTTTACCGGGTTGATCATTGGCATCCCTTTATTTTACAATGTGGGTTTTGTCCTCGTGATCCCCATCATCTTTGGACTGGTGTACCGCTTCAAACTGCCCGCCGTATACATTGCCATCCCCATGTTGGCTGCTTTGTCTGTGGCCCACAGTTTACTGCCGCCCCACCCTTCTCCGGCTTCCCTGGTAGGGACCTTTCATGCCAGCATGGGCAAGACATTCCTGTATGGAATCATCGTGGCCATACCCGCCATTATTCTTGCCGGACCCATTTTTTCAAAAACGCTCATGCACATTCAACCGGTCGGTGACTTGCCCCTGGCTGCTCCCGCCCGGCTGGCAGGCTCTTCACCCGGTTTCTTCAATAGCCTGTTCTCTGCGTTGCTGCCGGTGTTCCTGCTGCTGGCAACCTTCCTGCTCTCTTTGGTCTTTGAAGGGAATGCGTCTTTGATGAACGTCATTCTTTTCATCCAGGAGCCCTCCATCCTGATGCTGGTTTCATTGACCGGCGCTACCCTCACCCTTGGACTGCGGCAAGGCACCAGCATGAAAACCATCATGGGTATCTATGAGGGCGGAGTCAGGGATATTGCCATGATCATCCTGATCATTGGTGCATCAGGCGGACTTAAACAAGTCATGATCGACAGCCAGGCCAGTGCGGCGATTGCCCCTTATTTCCAGTCCATGCATCTTCATCCTCTCCTTTTGGGATGGCTGATCGCCGCCATCATCCGCATATTCCTGGGGTCTGCCACCGTAGCCGGACTAACGGCTGCCGGTATTATAGCGCCCTTGATGGGACAACTATCCATTGATCCGAACCTCATGATTCTGGCCATCGGTTCGGGGAGTATTTTTTGCTCCCATGTAAACGACACAGGGTTCTGGATGTTCAAAGAGTACTTCAACGTTTCGATGAAAGACACATTCTTGTCCTGGACTTTGATGGAGAGTATCGTCTCGGTGGCAGGATTGACTGGTGTATTGATTTTAAGCACATGGATGTAGCGCTGTCTTATTTCCAATCATTCAAATGAAGCATAAAGCATACATCGTGATGGGTGTTGCCGGAAGCGGTAAGACCACCATCGGAGAACTGCTGGCCTCCAGGCTGGCGGTTGAGTTCAGTGATGGTGATGCTTTTCATCCCGCCGCCAATATTAAAAAAATGTCTGACGGCATTCCCCTGACCGATGAGGACCGGTACGGATGGCTGGCCGCTCTGAATGCCCGGGCCCGGCAATGTATCGGCAACGGCCGGTCGCTTGTGATTGCATGTTCGGCGTTAAAAGAAAGTTACCGTCAATTGCTGGCATCCGGCATTGAAGATTCTGTGGAGTGGATTTATCTGAAAGGCGACCTGACCACGCTTCAAAACCGCATGAAAAACCGAAAGGGTCATTTTATGCCGCCGGAATTGCTGCCATCACAAATGGCCACACTGGAACAACCAACCCGCGCCGTCGTCATCGATATTGCCGAGGCTCCCGAAACCATAATCAACAACATTGTGAATCAATTAAACAAATCAGCCTTTGGAATGGCCGGACTGGGTGTGATGGGTAAAAGTCTGGCCCGGAATTTCGCCCGGAATAGCGTCAGCCTTTCCCTGTATAACCGTTTCGTGTCAGGCACGGAAGAGCGGGTAGCCGCGAAGTGTATTGCCGCACACCCGGAATTGCACGAAGCAAAAGGCTTTGAGGACCTGAGGGCATTTGTTGAGTCACTGCAGAAACCCCGGAAGATTTTCATCATGATAAAAGCAGGCACAGAGACCGATGCTTTCATAGAACAATTGGTGCCCCTCCTGGAACCGGGAGATGTCCTGATCGACGGCGGGAACTCACACTACCTGGATACCCGCAGGCGGATTGAATACCTCCAGTCAAAAAACCTACATTTTATCGGCACTGGCGTCTCCGGTGGCGAGCTTGGGGCATTGAACGGCCCATCCCTCATGCCCTCGGGACCGGTCGAAGCATACCGCCTTGTTGAAGAATACCTGAATCTTATCGCTGCCAAAGATGCTGACGGCAAACCATGCTGCAATTACATCGGTCCTGAAGGTTCGGGTCACTTTGTGAAAATGGTGCACAACGGAATCGAATATGCCGAGATGCAATTGATTGCGGAAGTGTATGCTCACCTGCGTTACTCAGCCAACCTGCAACCCCCCGACATCGCGGCTGTATTTGCAAAATGGAATGCCGGTTCCTTAAGCAGCTACCTGCTTGAAATCACGGCAGCGCTCCTGTTGAAGAAGGAAGGCGACGCCTGGCTGATTGATTTGATACTGGACAAGGCAGGCAACAAGGGGACAGGCAACTGGGCAACCATCGCAGCCGCGGAATTGGGCCAGCCGGCAACGCTTCTCACGGCGGCGCTCATGGCCCGGTATGTTTCCACCTTAAAGGCAGCCGTAAACATTCAGGCAAGGAACACCCGAACAGCAACAGCGCCTTCCATTTCCCCGGGCGACCTGAAAGGTTCCTACACCCTGGCGCGCATCGTCAATCACCAGCAGGGGTTCGTGCTGATCCAAACTGCTTCGGAAACTTATGGTTGGAAACTCAATCTCTCGGAAATTGCGCGTATCTGGACCAACGGCTGCATCATCCGGAGTGCATTCATGAAAGACCTGGTTGCCATTGTTGAGAACGAGCAGGATTTACTTTCGAACAAAATAATTCTTGAGCAGTTACAAGCGCTGAAGCCTGCCCTGAAAGGCTTCTGTCTGAACGCCCTGCAACTAAACCTGCCTGTCCCCTGCCATTTGGCTGCACTTGACTACCTCAATACGCTCCCGGGCATCTATGCCACGGCCAACATCATACAGGCGCAGCGCGACTATTTCGGCGCACATGGGTATCAAAAGCGGGGGGATGAAACCGGGAAATTATATCACAGTCAGTGGCCGCTTGGGGCAGCCACTTAAGCAACAACAGGAAAGCAATACCTAATACTTTTCATACCAGTCAAAATTCTCCTGGACAATGTTGGATTTTTCCTTTTTCATGTACTGGAGGAAGGCACTGGAAACGGGTGAATGATTTTTCCCTTTCATCCAGATCAGGCTCCATACTGTTTTGATGGGGAGTTCTTTTACCGGAATAATCTGCAGGTCCCCCAGGTGAAGTTCATTCTTTATTCCGATGAGCGGCATGATCGAGTAACCCAGGCCAGCCAGGATAGCCTGTTTCACTGCCTCATTGGACGTAAGCTCCATTTTTTTTAGGACCTGAATCTTGTTGCGTTCAATAAATAATTCCATGGTTTGACGTGTGCCTGAACCTTTCTCCCGATAGATCAGCGGAAGCTCCTTAAACAATTGCCTGGCGGGCAATGGTCCCGGAAACTTCCTGCCTGCCTTACCCACCAGGTATAGCTTATTCTGAAGCAGGTCCAGCTTCTCCACCTGCAGCGTCTTTGGCAGAATGGAAACCAAAGAAAAATCAACCTCATTGTTATCAAGACTTTCAATTACCTTATTCTTGTTCGTAACATCCATGAGCAGTTCAATACCCGGGTTTTGCCTGATGAAGTCTGCCAGGAAATACGGCATCACATACTTACCGGTCGATACGATTGAAATCTTCAGTCTGCCTGCCAACTGTCCCTTGTACTCCAGTGTTTTGCTGTTGATGGCATATACCTCGTTTAAGATATTTTCCGCCGCCGCTGCAATTTCCATCCCGAAATCCGTGATAAAGATTTTTCTGCCGACGACTTCTGTGAGCGGGATATCAAACTGGTCCTGAAAATTCCTCAGCTGTATGGAGACAGCCGGCTGCGTCAGGTGCAGCTCCTCGGCAGCCTTTGTAACACTCTGGGTTTGTGTGATTTTCAGAAATATCCGAAGCTGATTCAGGGTGTAATTCATAAAATATACTTATGGATTAGATAATTACAATAAATATAAATATTCGCAGGGGAATTCCGAGGTTTAAGCCATCATGACGCAGACAATGTGATGGCAAGGGCGACAATGGCAATATGGCTGCTTATTCTACTTCCCTTTGGGAATGCGATGGGGATTGGCCTTGTGGTGTTTTCAGGCTATCCGCAAAACATTGAAATAAACGCTGAAACTGAAAATGAATCCAGGGAAGAAACAGAGATTCACATATTGCATTCTCCTCAATCAACCTGCCCAGGGAAGCGACTTCAGCACCCTGAACAAGCCATTTATCCAACCTTCTCGCTTCCAAAGCGGTATGTCTCGCCATCCACGGTATTTAAGAATACCCGTGTGATTGCATACCGTTCGCTCTTGATTTAAGGGCTCCTTTTCTTACCCGGTGTCATCAGTTTGCAATGACCTGGGTTATCCCATTTCCTATTAATCATTATAGTAATTATCTCCAAAACGATACTACTATGAACAATAAAACAACCATGCTGCAATATTGCAAGCAAGTACTGATAGCCGTTTACTTCGACAAAAGACTCTTTCTCAGGGAATACCGAAAGTCACTTAGGTGGCTCACTCAGACAGAAGTAGTTGAACTTAAACAGTGGATTCGAATGAGTCCCCAGCCCATATTAAAATAAACAAACTCGACTTTTATGAAAACCATAATCAATATCATCCTTCTCATCTTTTCCGTTTCTTTTGTCCATGCCCAAAGAATAGCCAGGGAATACGACAATTTAACCGATGCCATGCAAAACCGCGACAGCGTAGAATGGCTGTCACTTCGGGATCAACATCTACAACAGTTTCCATTGGAGATTCTGCAATTCAGGAACTTAAAATACCTTGATCTGAGCAAAAATAATATAAGCTCATTGCCGGAGGCAATCGGCGATCTGCAGAATATCTTCTACCTGGATCTATCCGGAAACCATATCTCGGCATTACCAAATGGATTTTCCAGGATCAAGACGCTTCGCAACCTCTATTTGGATTATACCGATGCCCCCAATCTGGCCGAGGATTTCAAAATACTCTCCCAATTACCCATGCTAAATGTACTGGACATCAGTGGTGACAACATTACTACCCTGCCCGCTTCCATAGGGAAACTAAGTCACTTGAAGTACCTCGAGCTTTCAGGCAACAAGATTTCAGTTTTACCTGTAGAATTTTCGCTTATGGAAAACCTGGAAATACTTTATGTAGACAACGACCAGGAGTTTGATCTTTCAAAAAATCTGGCCATCCTAAGCCGTTTACCCAAACTCAAAGAGTTGCACCTGGAAGGAGATCATTTTAAGCGGATTCCATCTGAAATCAATTCACTGCGAACCGTGGAAAATCTATACCTCAACAACAATCAACTGCAACAAATCCCAAAGGAGGTCTTTCAGATGAAGGCAATAAAGCTGATTGATGTCTCCAACAACAATATGCCCCACATCATGCTGGAAAGGTATCGGGATCACTTTGAGCCCACGGTACGCATAAAATTCTAGTCTGCAACAGATTTCACGGGTTGCAAAGTCTCCTCATGGCAAAACATTCACTATGGGTGGGAATGCCCCGTTGCTGACCAGAAAAATGACGGGTAGAATCAGGCATCCTGCTTGTGGCAAGGAGCACGTGGCACAGGAGATTTTCCCGGGATGCCTGATTCTATTAAAATAGCCAAACAAATTTCACATTTCAAGTGTTTCTGCAATACGCCCAACAAATACCAATGAACATCAACAGGGCCATTCAATACAATCCACTGTCAAATGCAGTTTACTTCAATGAAGAACTTATTGTGGAAGAATACCGAACGTCACGCGAGGTCCCGAAGCCATGGAAAGAAACCCTGGATTAGAGACGGCCGGCAAACCCCCCATTTCATTTGAACCCATGAGGAATTATTTCACGATGGCAGCCCTGCTCTTGCTTTTTTCTGAAGTCAGCGCCCAACAAAACCTTTTCAATATACCTTCGGCAGATATTACTCCCCATGGCAAGATATTCTATCAGCATCAATTCAATTTTTACAAAATAGATGAGCTGGAATCGAAATCGCATATCGTGTATGGCTTGGGCCGGGGATGGGACACCGGTTTAAATTTTGTCGACTTGCCCGTGCAAATAGGCGCGAAGGAGATATTTTCCTACAATGACAGCAGCAGTCGCAAGCCGCTTTATCCCTTGCTGATGGCCTCCCTTCAAAAGCAGTGGGACCTGACACCTCAGGTACAAGCAAATGTGGGTACCCAGGTTGGAACCAATGTAAGCAATGACCCTGCGAACATGAAAATGGCCTATTTCAATTATGGGGTCTTACGATGGGGCCCTGATAAGAAGGTGCATCTGTTGGCGGGACTGTATCACACCAATGACGTATATGTAGGTGGGCCACCTGATCAACAAACAGGTTTCATGGTGGGTTATGAGTATAAAATAACCAAGAAGCTTCTCCTGATGGGGGACTTTATTTCCGGAAACAATAAGAAATCACAAACCGTACTGGGTGGGGGCTACACTTTTGGCAACCGCTTACAACTCTTCCTCGGAGCCCTCCTCGCAGCACCCAATAAACAATTGCAAAACGGAATGGTGCTGGAGATCAACTGGTACGGTTGGGATTTCATGAAAGAATAATGTGTACGGAAAATCCGAGCATCTGACGTCAGCCGTTCCCCGTAATCCCTTCAGCGCACACTCCGCCGGCTGATCTTTTCAGCAACTACACTAACTGATTGACTGTTCGGGGCGCCTCGTTCCATTCGGGAGCAGGCTATTGAATCATTAGCGATTCATAAACAATACTTATATAATTCATTATAAATATAAATAAAATATTATGAATAACAAGTGTCAGATTTGTGCCGCCAAACAAACACAAGATGAGCCAAAGAAGACCCATACAAGATGTCAACATCCCTGAATCCACCTTTCCATTGATCTGGACAACGCTATGCTGCGGTGCCGGCAGCATACTGAGGGCGCAACTACCTGCAGCCTTTGTCCTGGTGATTCTTGTCGCCAGCCCTTCAATCGGCTATGCACAACTCAAGGTATCCCCTGACGAGGCCCTTACCCGATTGAAGGAAGGGAACCAGCGCTTCGTCAGCGGCCAATCGTCGAAGCCGCGCCAGGATTTCTCGCGAATTAAGGAAGTGGCGGAGGGTCAGTTTCCCTTTGCCACCATTGTGGGCTGCTCTGATTCAAGGGTGCCGAACGAAATCATCTTCGACCAGGGACTGGGTGACCTTTTTATTGTTCGGACGGCGGGTCAGGTGTCTTCCTATGCATCGTGGGGCAGCATTGAGTTTGCCGAGGAGATCCTGGGCACCAAACTGATCGTTGTTCTGGGTCATACCAAGTGCGGTGCGGTAAACGCGGCAGTGACCCTGCCTGAAGTACCCGGCCACATCATCACACTCATCAACGCCATCAAACCTGCCGTAGAAAAGGCGAAGAAAAAAGAGCCGGCATCCCTGCTGGATGCTGCCATTCGCGAAAACGTAGCCATGCAAGTAGAACAGCTCAAGGGCCTGGAGCCTGTGCTCGCCAAACGGGTGCGGGAAGGATCCATCAAAATCATCGGTGCGCTCTACGATCTCAACTCCGGAAAAATTGAATTCTTCGAATAACATAAACTGCCCCACTTCATGCTAACCAGTATTTTATCCCCCATGGTTCTTGCCTTCCTGCTGGGCATCATTGCCGCCCGCGTCAAGAGCGACCTGAAGTTTCCTGATTCACTGTATCAATCGCTCACGATATACCTGCTGATCGCCATCGGCATGAAGGGGGGGTACAAGCTGTCGCTGGCCTCCTTCTCTGAAGTCTTCCAACCAGCCATGGTGGCGATAGGACTCTGTTGTGCGATCCCTTTGTGGACTTACTGGCTCATGCGCAAGGCCGGAAAATTCGACGTCTACAACTCCGCTGCGCTGGCCGCACACTACGGATCGGTCTCGGCCGTCACTTTCAGCGCTGCCCTGGCCTTCCACGAAAGTCTGAATATCCCGTACGAAGGATTCATGCCCAGCATGCTGGCGATGATGGAGATACCGGCCATCCTGATTGGCATTTCGCTGGCACGCATCAACGCGCCCGCCAGCGGAAGTAATCAAGTGCCGCTCCGGGAAGTGGCCCGCGAATTATTAGCTGGCAAAAGCAGTCTTTTGTTACTGGGTTTCCTGGTGATCGGTTTCCTGGTTGGCAAGAGCGGCTGGGAACAGGTATCACCGCTTTTCGACGTGCCGTTCAAGGGGGTGCTTACCTTATTCCTATTGGAAGCTGGCCTGGTTGCAGGAAGAAAACTATCAGATCTTAAGAAAGGTGGTGTCTTCCTCATTGGTTTCGGGATCATCTTCCCTATGCTCCATGCCACGTTGGGCATCTACCTTGGGTATCTGGCCGGGCTAAGCCTGGGAGGAGCTACCATCCTGGGTGTTCTGGCAGCCAGCGCATCGTATATCGCGGCGCCTGCCGCCTGTCGGGTAGCCTTGCCGGAAGCCAATCCTTCCTACTACCTCACGGCAGCCCTTGCCATCACTTTCCCCTTTAACATCATGATTGGACTGCCCCTGTACCATGAAATGGCCAAACTTTTCATTAACCACTAAACTCAGCATACCATGCATGCATTAAATCTACTGACCATCATTGCCGAAGAAGCTCTTTCTGCCACGATTGAAAAGGAAATTCAACAGCTTGGAGCGAAAGGATATACCTCGTCCCACGTTTCAGGAAAAGGTTTAAGCGGTACCCGCGACAATCAGTGGGAAGGCGAAAACATAAAAATCGAAACGGTTGTGTCCGAGGACATTTGCAGGAAAATACTGAAGCACGTGGAAGAAAAATATTTCGACCGGTATGCCCTGATTGCTTTTTACCATCCGGTGAATGTGGTACGAACCAATCATTTCATCTGATTTTGAACAAAGGTCACATCCGGTGAGGCGGGATCATCTTGTGATTATTCCCATTTTTCAGGTACCAGGCCAAAGCGGCCTGGTACACGTTGGTATAGCCTTTGGTATGCTTTTTCCAGGCGGCCTTCCAGGCAGGATTGCGATTAATATCCTTGGCAAAAGGCACTGCCTCTTTCATAAGGTCCTGCCGGTCTACCTGTCCCGCCGTACGCTTTTTCTTGACGCTTCTGCGCGTTAATTTTTCAGGCCTTTTGGCAAATACGATCTTGTCCTTGTACCGCTTGGTGATCCACCCGTCGCGCTTGGCATCGAGTTCCTGCTGGAGCAGTTCCCGCCTTGAAAGTTCCTTTTTTCGTACGTAGACCATAAACATGCAATAAATTGAGAGTTGCGTAAATGCCGAGCGTGGGTGCCACATTCCTGTATCGTCACCGTACCTCCACCGTACTTTACTGTACCCTCACCGTACTTTATTTAACCTTTTGTTTACTTATTTGAACATTGACTTAATCTTTTCTTGAGCCGTCTTCAGCCTGTCTTTGGCTGACTTAGTCATCGTTAGCCCGTCCTCGGCCGGTGGTTCGCCCATCGTTCGCTCATCCTTCGCTCAATTCCGCGTTTTTGAGGGTTTTGAAACCTGGCCGGTGGGTACCAAAAGGGATAGCGACCACCTGGTGATGAAGATAATAAAATGCGGGTTAAAGGCAGAAATTGTGAAAGAATTTTTTTTAAATGCTTTCTACAGTGCATTCTCTTCGAAAGAGATCTTTAATAAAGTTGAACCGGAGACATATTCAAAAACTCCTTCCAGGGTATTCCGCTGTTTCCAATGAGTAGCACCTTATCAGGTTAACATTAATGGTCTGGTGCGTGCGTCTTCGTCCCACAATTTATTAACTACCTCGCTCCAGTTATCAATCTTCTGAATTTCATCAATGGCTAAAATAAAAGCAGCTGCTCCAGAAGCCTTCCATTGCAAACGAGCTGTTTCCCATTGCTGCTCCAACCAAACCTCTCCTGCATCATTTTGTAAATAATCAGGGCTATTTAATGAGCAAAAACAAAAAAGTAACTGAATTATGAATTACATTGGGGTTACCGTAAACATAATTGTTAACAATCAAATCTATACACCATGTCTCCAAATAAATCGTTAGCAGGAATATGGCAGTTCCGCATTTTGATATTTCATTGCTTGCTTCTGATAATTCCTGCAGGATGCAATGACACAAAGAGCCCAACAGCGGTTACCGACGTTTATGTAGCGGGCACGAAGAATCCTCACGGGATGACTTCAAATGCGCTTTATTGGAAAAATGGAATCGAGGTTCTTTTGCCGTCTATGGCCAATACACAGGACTATGCCAATGCAATTTTCATATCAGGCAATGATGTCTACGTGGCCGGTTTTGAAAATGCCGGAATGACCTCGACCGCATTATACTGGAAGAACGGTGCGGTCGCGAAGCTTCCTGGTATTTCTTTGAATGCCGTAGATCAGGCTAACGACATTTACATATCAGGAACTGATGTCTATGTTGCCGGAGTTGAAAATCCAAACGGTATGACATCTGTGGCCTTGGTTTGGAAGAATGGAACGGTGGCTCCGCTGCCTGGAGTTCCCAATACAACCAATACACTTGCCGATGCCATTTTCGTTTCAGGGACCGACGTCTACGCAGCCGGTTATCAGGCGACGGGCGACGCTCTGTATTGGAAGAACGGTGCCCCTGTGATTCTCCCCCATGTGGCCTCCAGTACCACTGATAAGGCATATTCCATCTTCGTGTCCGGCACTGACGTATATGTGGCGGGTACTGAGTCTGCCGGAATGACTTCAACAGCGGTATACTGGAAAAACGGCACTGCCATTGCCTTACCTCACCTCTCATCAAATACTCTGGATGAGGGGAATGAAATATTTATTTCAGGAACTGATGTTTATGTGGCTGGTTCAGAATCAGCAGGCATGAATACACAGGCGTTATACTGGAAGAATGGCTCTGTAGTACCCTTGTCAGCAATCAGCACATCATCCTATGAGGATACCGAGGCAACGTCCCTTTTCGTAATCGATCTCGATGTATATGCTTCTGGTTTTACCTCAACCGGAATGAATTCTACGGCAAAATTTTGGAAAAACGGCACCGCCTCAGCTTTGGCTGGAGGATCAAATTTAAATGAGGTATATGTGACCAACTCCATTTTTGTTAATAAAGCAACAAAATAAGTCAGACTCATTTAGATCATTTGAGCCAGTGGTTGGTGTTGTCAGGCTGACCTGAATTAACCCATTGCCATGGAACTCCTAGTCATTTTAATAACAACCAGGAATCTTGAGTAGTATGGCGACAATAGGTTTTAGTCATGTTGATAATACGAGTTGCAGCTCGCTGGTTTGGAATATCCTTTATTATTGAGAGGACCTGAAGACTGGTGATGAGAGTAAGGGCGCTAGTGGTCGGTTCAAAACCGATCTTGAGCAATACGGACGCTTACGCCTGACCTATTTCCTTAAAAAAGCTAACGGTCCTTTATGCATCTCACCGCTAAACCATACCCAAAATAGGCGCTCATGGATGGGTAAACACCCGGAATTGAGTTTTTCAAAATAACGACCCACACACTTTCAGTGCCGAATGTAGTCGTTGTATTCTGGGTAGTGCTCCACCAAAGACCAACTTGATCCCGATCCATGTGCGGAGAAATATAGGCCCCTTCGTCTATATATTCATTGGGTAGGAATTTTAGGCTGCTTTCATTCGTCCCATTGCCATTCATCTGAAAGACTTCATAGATCATACCCGAAGTCTGCCATCCGCTGTCGCTTTTCATCTTGCCTCCTGCCACAGCATTACCTCCCAAAAAATCGATAAGTTCCATCCATTCATTTTTGTTCGGAATATGCCATCCCTTTGGAGCCAGTCCCCGTGGATCAGTCACTGCATACCAATTGTAGAGCTTACCATATCTTGAGCCAAGCTTAAGATCATGGTTGAGATAACACCACGCGGGGATTTTGTTCTTTCCGGCTTTTCGCCATTCCTTGTCGGTCTTTGCCTCCTTAATAGTATCCCCATTGACAAAAGTGCCCACGTCAAGGTTCTTTGCAGTCCATACCTGTCTCCCGACGGTAACCGAAAGTATACTGTCAGCGTTTTGGGCCTGTGAAGAATTGATTATGGCCAAGACCGAAAAACAAAGTACAGGTGCTATCTTATTCTTCATACAAGGAGACTTTATAAACTCAAGATAACGAATGGAATTCTGATTCCCTATTACTAACCTCAGGTCACCTATAAAGCGTGTAAGTCATGAGAATTTCAGACATGGCAGTTTTACCCAGGCCAGATTGAAAAAGCAAAAACCAAATCTTATAAAAGTATGCCTGAATCCAGCGGTCGGTGGCAACCTCTACCGTAAGCACAATGCTTCCAAGTAGCAAGAGCCGTAGGCTCGGGCCATTCTAAAACAACGGGTTTTAACCCTTTGAAGGCAACAGGTGTATAAAGCATAGTGCCGTAGGCACGGCCCATGTCTATACAATATCCTGTTGCAGGTCTATATGGGTCGAACCTACGGTTCTCTGATCCATCTATAGGCTCATTACCAACCGACTGAAGTCCGTTGGTACAATATAGGCCGAGGCTACGCCTCTTGCTGCAAGAATCCCCGGAGGAAAACATGACAAAATAAGAGCTGTAGTACAATGCTCCCAAGTTGTAAGAGCAGTAGGCTCGGGCCAGTCTAAAACAATGGGTTTTAACCCGTTGAAGGCAACAGGTCTATATGGGTCGAACCTACGGTTCTCTCATCTACCCATAGGTTTATTACCGACGGACTGAAGTCCGTCGGTACAATATAGGCCGAGGCTACGCCTCTTGCTGCAAGAATCCCCGGAGGAAACATGACAAAATAAGAGCTGTAGTACAATGCTCCCAAGTTGCAAGAGCCGTAGGCTCGGGCCATTCTAAAACAACGGGTTTTAACCCGTTGAAGGTAACAGGTGTATAATGCATAGTGCCGTAGGCACGGCCCATGTCTACAAGCAGATCGCCTTCGTGGTCCCTTTTGGGCGATCACTTCAGGACAACAAAGCGACGGGCCTTAAGGAAACCCCTTTTACGTGGAGATTCTTTCAGGCCCGCCAGCTTTGTTGGTAGCCCCGGCAGGAATCGAACCTGCATCTTCAGAATCGGAATCTGAAATTCTATCCATTGAAATACGGAGCCAATTGACCCGCTTTTGCTTTGGCTTGCACGGGTAAGAGACCGCAAATATAGCCAAAACGGCTTTCCTCAAAACAATGAAATTCCAGGTCGGGCGAATCTGCTATCTTTCGAAGCATGAATACAAAAAATGCACGGATCATTGTTTTGCTCTCCCTTTCAACGTTTCTGCTGCCTGCCATGAACCCGCTCCATGCCCAGCCCGTGCGGGTAATGACCTACAACATCCGCCTTGATAACCCCGCCGACGGCCTGAACGCCTGGAGTAACCGGAAGGAGTTTCTCATTGAGCAGATCAAAAAGGCAAACCCGGATATCATCGGCGTGCAGGAAAGCCTTCCCAACCAGGTGACCTACCTGGCCTCCGCACTTTCGGACTATGAAAAGGTGGGCGTGGGCAGGGATGAGAACGGCCAGGGGGAATCAACAACCATTTTTTTTAGAAAGAAAAGATTTGAACTCAAAGAACACCACCAGTTCTGGCTGTCGGAAACGCCCGATTCGCTTTCGAAGGGCTGGGACGCCGCCATCCGCCGCATCTGTACTTATGCACTGCTCTATGACAAACAGGCAAAGCTAAGCTGCTGGATTTTCAATACTCACTTTGACCATGTGGGCAGCGTGGCGAGGCTGAAGAGTGCAGAACTTATCCTGAAGAAGATCAGCGAAGCCAATACCGCCGGCCTCCCCGTTGTGCTGATGGGTGACTTCAACGCTACACCGGAGTCAGCACCCATTCAAAAGCTGGGCGTCGACCTGCGCGACGCGCGGCTCATCGCCATGAAGCGGATGGCCGGACCGGAAGGTTCATTCAATGCATTCGATTCCTCCCACCTGGCCCAGGCGCTGATCGATCATGTGTTTGTATCGCCCCACATCACCGTAAAAGAGTATTCCGTGCTAGTGGAGTCCAGGGAGTCCCGCTATCCATCCGATCATTTTCCGGTACTGGTTGAAGTGAGCTGGCCGGACAGAAGTCATTAGATAACCTGAATCAACATCAATAGTCTCTATGAAAATTTTAATTCACCTGCTGTTTCTCACCATCGCCCGCATGGCCTTGGCACAAACAGAAATCCCGCTTTACGTTGGCACCATCCCCAATTCGCAAAAACCTGTCACACCCATGGATACCTCCGTGGTGAAAGTCCCCGGGCCCGGCGGAACCATCGACATCCTGCATGGCGTCGTACGTCCAACGCTGACCATCTTTCTCCCGCCGAAAGAAAATGCCACCGGTGTCGCCGTCATCATCTGCCCGGGCGGCGGCTATCAGGTTCTTGCCATGAGCCATGAGGGCTATGACATGGCCAGAAGATTGAATGAAGAAGGCATCGCGGCCTTTGTATTGAAATACCGCCTGCCCAAAGGGGGTATCATGAAAGACAAAACAATCGGTCCGCTGCAGGACGCGCAGCGCGCCATTCAACTGGTCCGCGAAAATGCCGCTGCCTGGAATATCGATCCGAAAAAAGTGGGCATCCTGGGATCATCGGCGGGCGGACACCTCGCCTCTACCGCCGGCACGCACTGGCAGACGGCCGTGATCGACAACCCCCGGCAAACCAGCCTACGTCCTGACTTCATGATCCTGAACTACGCGGTCGTTAGCTTCGCCGACAGTCTCACCCACGGCGGCTCACGGGCAAGTCTCCTGTCGAAAAAAGAATACACGGATGATGAGTACCGCACAGGCAAGGTGCCCAAAACATGGAAGCAACTCGGCCTGTCGGCCGAGGATATTTGGAAATACTCCAACGAACTCCAGGTCAATGCGCAGACACCGCCAGCCTTCATCACGGCACCCATGGACGACAACGTCGTTCCGGTGGAGAACAGCCTGTATTTCGCCGCGGCGCTGCAGCAGAACCGTGTTCCCGTCGAAACATTCATCTACCCCACCGGCGATCACGGCTACGGCATGATCAATCCGAAAGCAAAAGAGCAGTGGATGGAACTGTGCCTGCGGTGGATCAAAAGAAGCATCGACCCGCCCAAGATGGACTGGCCCTACCTGAAACGATTTGAAAACGCGAACAAGAATATACTCATGAAGAAGTCGAACGAAAACCGGGTTGTCTTCATGGGCAACTCCATCACCGAAGGATGGTCGAATATTGACCCTGCTTTCTTCGAAGGCAAACCCTACATCAACCGCGGCATCAGCGGTCAGACCACACCGCAGATGGTGCTCCGCTTCCGACAGGATGTCATTGACCTGAAGCCTGCCGTTGTCGTCATCCTGGCCGGCACTAACGACATCGCGGGCAACACCGGCCCAACCACGCTGGAGCAAATCATGGACAACATCATCTCCATGGCGGAAATGGCTAAGGCCAACAACATTAAAGTCGTTCTCAGTTCCGTGCTCCCCGTCTACGACTACCCCTGGAAGCCGGGTTTGCAGCCGGCAGAAAAAATTGTGACGCTGAACAAAATGATTCAAACCTATGCCGCCAAAAGTGGCGCCGTGTACCTGGATTATTTTTCTGCTATGGCGGATGAACGCAAGGGGCTGAACGCGGGCCTGGGTGAAGACGGCGTTCACCCCAACCTGGCAGGGTATAAGATTATGGGGCCGCTGGCGGAGCGGGCGATTGGGGAAGCGATGAAGAAGTAGCTGCCTGGACTATTAACACTTTGCCAATGTTTGGTCCTTCAGCTTTATCCGTGTAATGCCTGCCGGCAGGCAGCCCGGAAGTGATGACGGGGCGGCCCTGGAGCGATAAAAAATGTTGATTCGAAGTGGTAAACTTCAGTTAGCTGGAATGTTTTACCAGTCAGGGTTGGTGAAAACACCAACCCAAGGCAAGGCAAACGAGGCTAAGGGATGCTTCTTTCAAGACCTATGCCTTAGAGAACCGCCAGTGCGCGGGCCCGAAAAAACGGCGGGCGTGCGCCGGCTCTGCGGGCAGGAGCATCGTTTTTTCTTGACTTTTTTTGGTTCTTTTTTGCGTCAAGGCAAAAAAGAACAAAGGGTAAAAAGAAAGATGGGCGAAGAAGTATTGGAAAATTTGAATCGAAGAGAGGCTTTCGGCTTGACACCTGATTCTTTCTTCCAATCGGGAAGCCCTAGAGCGATAAAAAATGTTGATTCATAGTGGTAAGCTTCAGTTAGCTGGAATGTTTTACCAGTCAGGGTTGGTGAAAACACCAACCCACCGGTCGTTGAGAATACCAACCGTAGGCAATGTAGAAAAGTAGCCCAGATGCCCTAATCCTGTTCGATAAACCATCCGGAAGAAAGGAACGCCACGGATTACACTGATTGCACGGATGCCTGCCGGCAGGGAAGCCTCCGGAAGAAAGCATGGAACCCCATTCAGTCACTGTTGACGTGGATATTCATGAATGGACCCAGCCATATTATCCGTGCCAATCAGTGTAATCCGTGGCAAAAGAAAGTTTTGGCAAAAGAAGTCCTTTTCATTTCAGCAAAAGATCTGTATGACTCGCTGCCTGCTTCAGGCGGGCTATGCGTTTTCCTATCTTTGCTGGCATGAATTCCCCATCCCTTCAAGACATGCGCAAGGAATATGCGCAGCGCACGCTGGACGAAGCATCCGTTTCGCCAGATCCCTTTAAACAGTTTAGGGGCTGGTGGGACGAAGCCACACAGGCGGACATTGAAGAGGCCAACGCAATGACGCTGGCCACCGTGAATGAGCATGGTGTTCCTGACGCCCGAACGGTATTGCTGAAGGGCTTCGACGAGCGGGGCTTCATATTCTTCACGAATTACAACAGCCAGAAGAGCATTCAACTGGATCACAATCCCAACTGCTGCCTGCTGTTTCACTGGAAAGAACTGGAGCGCCAGGTACGGATCACCGGGGTTGCCGCAAAAATCAGCGCACAGGAGAGCCTGGATTATTTCAATTCGCGTCCGGAAGGCAGCAAGATTGGTGCGTGGGCTTCGGCGCAAAGCACCATCGTTGCAGGCAAGGCCTTCCTGGAAGAAACCTTCAACTACTACCGGGAGCGGTTCAGGCACGGGGAGATTCCAAAGCCTCCACACTGGGGCGGCTACCGTGTGGCACTTCAACGAATCGAATTCTGGCAGGGCCGGCCCAACCGCATGCACGACAGGATTCAGTATTCAAGATCGGGAGAGGGAATCTGGAAGATTGAACGGCTTGCGCCGTAGGTAGATTGATCTCAGCCCGTGTGGTGAATACTTTAACTTAGAGATTCTGTTGCAAAGAGACACAAACTCGGAAATCTAAACGCAGAGCACGCGGAGGAAGTCGCGCAGAGGACGCGGAGGTTCTTGTCCTTTTGCACTCTGCGTCCTCAACGTTGCATTGCTTTGCGACCTCTGCGGTTAAATGCATTACAGATCAATTCTCCAGCATCACAAAGGCTCCCCAGTAATATGGATGGGGATATTGTTGCGAGAGGCTAAGTTGGGCTGCCTTAAGCGCTTCGGCCTTGGTCATACCTCCCATCCAGTTGGTGTAGAACGAAGTCATCAGCTGCTGGGTCGCGGTGTCATCCACTTTCCACAGGCTCATGATGATCGACTGCACACCGGCAGTCTGGAAGGCCCGCTGCAGTCCGTAAACACCTTCGCCATTTTGCACTTCACCACGGCCGGTCTCGCAGGCGCTCAGCACAACCAGGTCGGTATTGTCCAGGTCGAGGTTGGCAGCTTCATAAGCGGTGAGGATACCGTTCTCGTTGTCGATCTCCACGTGGTTCTGCAGGAAATTAGAAGCGCCCGTGAGCAGGAGTCCCGACCGCAGCAGCGGATTCTGGTCGCCGCCGCTGAACATCGGACTTTTCTCGTCGACAAAGAAACCATGCGTGGCAATGTGCAGCACGCGGGGATGGTCGACTTTCTTCAGTTCGGCTTCCGTGGCATGTTCGTCGGTGAATGCAAACGTGCTGAGCCTATGGTGGTGCAGGATGTCTTCAACTTTTTGAATCTCCTCCTGTGTTCCGGCCAGCGGCGCGATGCCGGTCATATCCGTGTCTGAAAAGTCACGTTGGCGGGCAGGCTCCATTTCCTTCATTTTGTCCTTGCCAATGAAGAAGGTGGGGAATCCAAAAAGAGTGGCCGTTGAAAAACTGAGCCGCTTCACACGCCTTCCTTTTATGGCCATGAGGTCTTTGGTATTCGACAGCAGGGTAAGGTTTGCCTCCGATACGAGGAAATTTCCATTTGGGCCCATCAGTGTATTCAAGTTGATCTGGTTATAGACGCCGTCGAGGGAAAGGTAGAGCCGCGACTTTCCCTTCACTGCCTTTGCGATCGGCGACCAGAAATTACCATACGACACGGTGTCTTTCAGCTGTGCGCTGATGGCATTTTTATAGAACTGCAGGGCACGGCCCTCAAGTTTTTTGCCGTCCGTCAGCAATACGAGTTCCGGGGCCAGTTTCGTTTCAGCGGTAAGTACCAGGGCAGCATAGATGACACTGTCGCGCACGTACCGTTCATAATACCGGAACCGCACAATTTCAACGGCGGCTTCCTGCGGCCCGAGCGTGGACTGCACCTGATTCCAGGTGATGCGGCTGCCACCCTTGTCCTGCGTCATGTCTTCGGCGGTAATGTTCATTTCTTTCTCCAGGGCATTGACAGAAACTTTCAGTGAGTCAATCCGGCCCTGCTTGTTTTTTGTGTTTCCCGGAAGGGTGTAGAGTTTTGAAAGCTGCTCGCGCTGGTGCGTCCAACGGTAGTATGTATTTACCATGGCGGTATCGCCGCTGGTAAGAATCCGTTTCTTGATTTTGTTGGAGGCATTCAACAGGATGGCCTTCGTGGCCAGCTGGATGTTGTACATCTCTCCCACCATCGCCGGATTTTGCCTGGCCCGCTGCGTGGCAAAGGAGTGGAAGGTCCGGAAGTAACCACTAACATCCTTCCAGAACTGGGCCTTTTCTTCATCACTCATGAAGTAGAAATTCTCACCGGTGTACTGCAGCAGTGATTTGGTAACGCCAGACCATGCGGTCTCTGCCCTTTCAAACTGACCGGTAGCCCGGTAATAGCCAGCCCACTTTGCCTGACGCCCTATCTTTGCCTTCTGGCTTACTTCCTGTCCCGACTTCAATTGTATCTGATCTGCCAGCGCCAGATGCTCATTGGCCCTGGTGTATTGGGCAAGGCACAGCTCAGCGTTGGCCAGGTTGCCATAATACACCGACAGGTTGTATTGTTCAATGGCCGACAACGAACCCTTTCGCCGGAGTGCGTCAATACAGAACTGGTACTGCTCTGCCGCCTTTCCAAAATCCTTGCGGTCTTCGGCCAGAATTCCCAAGTCGTTGCGTAAACTCATCACCAGCCAGTGCTCACTGCCGCCTTCCTCTTCAGCTATTTGAAGTAATTCCAGCGCTTCTTTTTCAGCCTCATCGTACCTGGAAAGTCCGTAGTAGGTATTGACCAGCGGTGCGCGGACACGGGCATAGTAGAATTTCTTACCATCGCTAAGCTCAATGAAGCGGGTGATGCGCAGGATTACTTTTTCACAGTCACCGTAGCGGCCGACCTTTGAATAGAACCCTGCCAGCTCCACCCCGGCATCAACATACTTCGTCGGGCTGTTGACGGAATCCGTATGGGTGATGTCAAAAGCCTCCATGAACAACGCTTCTGCTTCCTTGTTCTTGTCCCTTTCATTCTTGACCTGGGCCAGGGCAATCAGGTAGGAGGTTGCCAGCGAAGTCCCGGTGTAGTCTGTCGTGCGCATCAGGGTGACAGCCTCTGTGAGCATTTGCTCTGCTTCTTCGAGCCTGTTCTGCTGTTTGTAGAATTTGCCCAGTTCAAGTTTATAGAATGCATACGTTGAGTGGCTCACCCCATACAGTTTGCCTGAAATCTCAACGGCCGCAGTTTTGTATTTTTCCGCGGCTGTAAAGTCATTCAATTCGCGCCAGGTATCACCGAGTATATACAGCTGATCCAGGTAGCGATCGTTTACCCGGCTGAAGTTCTGTTCAATCCATTTCAGCTGCCCCTCACCCAGCTCGACCGCCTTCCTGTACTCGCCCATGGCATAATAGACTTTCGTAATCTTGTATTCGGTAAAGAGGTATTCAATGTTGGTTCTCCCATACAGCTTTTCAAAACCTTCGGCGACCAGTTTGTAAAGCCTCAGTGCTTCGGAATGGACACCGTTGTACTCGTGTATGTCCCCCACGACCGTTTGGCTGTATAAGTGCGTCTGAGAACCCGTTCCAAAATACTTTTCGGCGATCGTCACCGCCTTTTCAGCATAGTCCTTCGCCTGCTGATAGTCGTTCAGGTACTTATAACAATCCGCCATGTACCCAATCACGTTGTAGGCCATGTTAGCATCTCTCTTTTGATTGTGCAGATAGAATGGCTTCGCTTTTTCATAGTGGATAAGCGCTTCACGGTATTGACCTTTTTGATCGTACCCTTTGCCGAGAGAGAATTCTGCCAGGGCCAGGTTGACACTGTCTTTTGCATCTGCCAATGAGGGAATCAATTCCTGCAAGAGGGCAATGGACTGATTGCGTTTTCCGGCTGAAGAATAAAACTGGGCAAGCGACAGCCTGGCTTTAATATAAGGCACAGGGGAAGACACGGCCTTTCGTTTGCGGATCTCAACCGCCTCCAGTATATAAGACTCTGCTTTGTCCCGCTCAAGCCTGTCGGCATTCAGTTGAGCAAATGCGATATTGTTCAGGATGTCGGCGTGCCGGGGGGTGTTAGCCTGGCCCGCCTTTAACAGTGCCCCCATAGACTGAAGGAAAAAGCTCAATGCCTGCTTGTAGTCCTTGTGGTCATTGTAATAGTTGCCAATTGTCTGCCAGATTCTTGCCTGCGTGTTGCTGTTCACGGGAGGAAGAGCGATCAGTTTGTGTATTGTCTCTTCATATCCTTTTGCCATGACGGAATCCGTCTCGTAGTAATTCTGAAAGACATAATATAAGTCTGCCACCAGTTCCGGGTATTCAGGCAGATCAGTGAGTTTATTTCTCTCTGCGAATGCGATGCCTTCCCTGTAATAGGGAATAGACGCTATGTCACCCTGGCGAACCACATCGGTGATATACGCGAGGCGGCGGTAACAGTCAAAAGCATACAGGTTGTCCGGCTTTGAGGCCAGAATATCATCAAGCAGGTCTCTGAAAAGGGTAAAAGAACGGTCGTAATCATCCGGCCGGTCATAGTAGTATTCCGCGGCTTCATGACGCAGGTACCACCCTGCACTGGAGTCGGGTCCGTACAAGGCTTCTGACTTTTTCAATTCATCTTCAAACATTTTCGACGCAGCTTCGGGTTTACCGGCATCATAAAGACAATATGCCTTGTTATTGACAGAACTCCAGTAACTCTGAACGAGACCCTGAGGCTGCGCCAGGCCGATGGCCTCATCATAGTACCTGAGGGCCTCCTCATATTGCTTAAGTCCGTGGTATGCCGTGGCCACATTGTGCACGGCATTTTTGTAGTTATCGGAGACCATTCCCTCATATTTCTTTATCTCTTTTAAATACTGAAGGTTCCATTCGAGGGCAGCCTTGTAGTTGCCCATGCCTGAGTAGATTTTGCCGCGCATGTGAATGGGCAGCGTACGGGAACTGCGTGAAGGATTGTCGCGCTTTGTCACCTTCTCCATCCAGTCCACCGCACGAAGGGCCATATCATAGTGCTGCCTGTCAATCAGGCGTTGAATACTGTCCTGGATATTGTCCCTGGTTTCATGAAACCCGAGGATGTAGTATTCCCTGGTTTTTACCTTACCCTTTTCATCGTAGGCTACCCAGACCCCGTCGTATTTATTGCTCACCAGTTTTCCCTCCTCAATTACCTGATGGGTGACGGAATCCAGGCGAGACCAGGGACCGAAGGCAAGCCCCTCCTGATAGCCGCCGCTCTGCTTCAGGGCACCGTTCTGATAGTACCAATAAGCAATGCCTTGCTTCACGCCGTCCTTGTAAACCATTTCAGCGCTCTTGATTCCACTGGCGAAGTAATCGGTTGATGTTCCCTGGACCGTATCTTTCTTGTAATTGGTCCGCGTCTGAATCTGGCCATTTTCCCAATACCATGTCCACTCCCCGTCCTTTTGGGTAAGCAAAAAGTTTCCTTCCGAACGACGTGAACCGGTGTCGTAATATCCATGAAACGGACCCTCGCCTTTTCCATCGAGGTATTGGGTCTGGGACTTCACCTGGCCGTTCGGATAATAGCTGATTACTTCGCCATGAAGCTTGCCGCCCTGGTAGGTTTCAAGGTCTTCGACAACACCTTCCGCATTATAATATTTCCATACCCCTTCACGGGCACCCAAATGATTCCCGCCTTCAGCGCTCAACATGCCATTCTCATGGTAGAACTTCCAGGGCCCCTCAGACAAGCCCATGATCTTCTTTCCTTCCGACTTAGTCTTCCCATTGTCATGGTAGTTCGTGACCGTACCATTGATCGTATCGCGGGTGTAAGGAGTCATGTCACTCACCACTCCGTTTGTGTGATAGGTGATCCAATCCCCTTCGTAATGGCCTTCACGGAAAGAGCCCTTGCTGCTCAGTTGTCCGTTTTCATGGAAATACTCCCAAACGCCCTCTGACAAGTCATTATGCCAGCGGCCCTTTTTCTGCACGTTGCCATTGGTATAGTAATACACCCAGTTTCCCTCTTTCCTGTCATGGAGGTAAGCCCCCGTATATTCAGGTTTTCCATCGCTGTAAAAGGAGGCCCAGGGTCCGTTGCCCTCGCCATCGATATAGATGCCCTTTTCATTCAACATTCCATTCTCATGATAGAGCTCACGCACGCCTTGCAGTTTCCCCTGGTTGTAGTTTGAAAGGCTTCTCCTTGTACCGGTCTCATAAAAATTCTCCCACTTTCCCTGCTGCTTATTGTTCAGGTATACCCCCTTACTTACTATTTTTCCGTTCGAATAATAATTCACCCTGGGGCCATTCGCTTCCCCATCCTTGAACATGAGTTCAAGTTCCACGCCGCCATCAGGGAAAAAGTACAGCCACTTGCCATCGGCTTTTCCGGCTTTATATTGACCCTTAGCCACCCTATACCCCATGGCGGCGTATTCCGTGCTTGGTCCCTCCAGCACACCATTCACATTGTTCTGTTTGAAACTTAGTTTTCCGTTTTCATGGTAGAAGTTGGACTCACCATCGAAAACATCCGGGTTGATGGTAAGGAGAAAACCATCCCATTGCTTCAGACCGGTTTTGTAGAAATCACGGACCTTACCGGAAGGCTTTCCGTTCTCAAACCGGATCAACCGGTAGTAGATAACTGAGTCAATGTGATGGACTTCATTCCATGCACTGTCATACCAGATCGTCCAGTGGCCGGTACGTTGTCCTTTTTCATCCTGAAGGTTTGGTGAAACAGGGTATTGTCCATACCCGTTTCCGAAACTCAAGAACAGCAAGACTGCGGCAATAACGTTCGCCAAGGAAGATAAAGAATGCTTCATGGTCAGGGCCAAAATCAATGATGGGAGAAAGAAATCAAGGTGTTAATACCCAAAAGGCGTACCCCCCGTTTGTTTCTCAACCAGGTCAATGTGGTTAATGGGGATCAAGTTGACCTTAAACTTCTCTACGATCATGCTCATGATCGGATCGTTCTTGATCTTCTGCAGAATGCGGGCCGTCTGCTTTCCGTCAAAACCCATCACCATCTGGTCGGTGAGGCCCAGGTGTTTCACGCTGTAAAAAAATCCCGCAATCACATAGGGACCAAACGGCGTATTGGGAATATCAAAGGAACTGCCCGTCATGTTGAAGACGGTATTTGGCAGGTATTCACCGGTATGGGCAATGCCATTCCGGTGCAGGTAAAATTCGGCCGCCTCCGTGCGGGATGACTGCCTTGGGTCGCTCATGCACAGCAGGCCGGCCAAAGGCTTTTGCTTCTGGGACTGGTGGATAAGCACTTCGCGTTTGGTGCGTTCATTCTCGGAATGGGTGCGGATATAATGCTGCACATCATCCCAGAAAGGAACTGAAGGGTCACCATCGTCTACCCGGATCAGGGCATGAATGGAGTAATCCTGGATGCCGCAGGTAATTCTGATATCGAGCACTTTCAGTTCCGAGTCGTTGTCGATGGCCTTCTCCAGCAGGGTGCGCTGGTGACGCGGGTGGGTGCGCAACAAGTCGATGCTGAAGATCCAGTCGCCGGCGAGGTAGCCGTCGTAGGCGTAATGCTCCTTGAGCAGCAATTTTATTTTGGTGTCGTTATCAATGACGACCATTTTTCCGTCCAATTCCAGCTCGGGCTTCTCTTCCACGATCATCTGTTCAATTTCAACCCCTACATCTGAAGCATGCAGCATACCGCAGTTCAGCGGCGATCCGGGCACCAGGTGGAGTTCGTGCACGTGGCTGATGTAGGCATCGTTGGAATCTTCCGTCAGGTGGGCGTGGGTCTGAAGGTGTACGAAATAGGTCAGAGGAATGCTGAAGTCGTGGTTGGACCGCTGGGCCTGTTCGAAGGTGCGCTTAACATCCATGACGACGTCCGGCGTCACGAAAGAGCCCGCGGCACGCACGGCATGATATTCAACCTCGACGCCTTTCTTCCTGTAGTCTTCGATGGTCGTTTCGACAGCATCTACCTGTACCTGGCTGAGGTCACGGGCGTCTGCGCAGCCGATGAGAATGTGGATTTGTTTTTCGGTAATCATGGGGTGGGGTTGTTCTGGTCAAACTAGCGTTGGCACTAAGATAAGGAGGGAATTTGATTTGGCGAGGGATGGCATTTGGCTCTGGTGTTGATGGGTGAATTTCATTAGCTTCGGTGCCACTTTCAATTTGCCTCAATAAAACTAACCCTATGAAAAGGATTCTGCTTCCGGGTGCTGTGTGTCTGGCTTTCCTCTCGTGCCAGAATCCAGAAAGCGCCTACCGCGACCTGAACAAGAATGGGAAAAAAGATGTCTACGAAGACTCCACCCAATCCGTTGACAAACGGGTGGAGGACCTGCTTTCGCAGATGACCCTGGAAGAAAAGGCCGGTCAAATGTTTTTTTACGGGGCCGGAATAAATCCCGACGGCAGCATTGGCAGAAAAGAAGGAATGAAACTTGAAGGACCTTCGGCGCGCATGATGCCGGTCGATTCCTGTATCGCTGTGATGCACACGACGCATTTCAACCTGTGGCAGGCACCGCCCGTCCGGGAGTTTGCCCAGGGTGTTAATGCCATTCAAAAGGCCGCAGAAAATACGCGGTTGGGCATACCGGTCTCGATCGGTTCGGACCCAAGGCATTATTTCAGCAGCAACATTTTTTCGATGCCCTCCAATGGGTTCTCGCAATGGCCGGAACAGCTCGGCTTTGCGGCTATCGGCGATGAAGACCTCATGCGGCAGTTTGGGGACATCGCCCGTCAGGAATACCTGGCTGTGGGCATCCGGGTGGCACTGCACCCGATGGCAGACCTCGCCACAGAACCGCGCTGGCCGCGCTGCAATGGAACCTTTGGTGAGGATGCCGACCTGTCGGCCAAAATGGTGAGTGCCTATATTCTTGGCTTCCAGAACGGCCCTGCCCTGAACGGCGGAAGTGTGGCCTGCATGACCAAGCACTTTTCCGGAGGCGGGCCGCAGAAGGAAGGCCTTGATCCCCATTTTGAAATTCAAAAAGGACAAATCTACCCAGGCAACAATTTTGAATATCACATCAAGCCTTTCCAGGCTGCCTTTGCGGCCAACACAGCATCCATCATGCCGTATTACGGCGTTCCCGTGGGCCAGACCTCTGAGGATGTAGGGTTCTCGTACAACAAGGACATCATCACAGGCCTGCTGAGAAACAAGTACAAGTTTGATGGCGTAGTCTGCACGGACTGGGGACTGGTCACTGACAGCAAAATGCCGGGTACGGTATGGCCGGCGAGGGCCTGGGGCGTTGAGAATCTAAGCCGTGAGGAAAGGGTCCTGAAAATCATCAATGCGGGGTGCGATCAGTTCGGCGGAGAGAACTGCCCGGAACTTGTCGTGAGCCTGGTCAAGTCTGGGAAATTAACCGAAGAGAGAATCGATCAATCTGTAAGAAGATTGCTGAGACAGAAGTTTCAATTGGGTTTGTTTGACAATCCCTATGTGAATGTAGACAGTGCCGCCAGGAATGTGGGCAAGACCGACTGGTTAGCCCTTGGTGCTCAAACGCAAAGGCGGTCTTTGACGCTTCTGAAGAATGAAAATACGGTATTGCCGCTGGCGGAGAAGAAGTACAAACTATTCGTCAAAAATGTCAAAAAGGAAGTTGCCGAACAGTACGGCACGGTGGTGTCAACACCCGAGGAGGCAGACTTCGCCATTGTGCGGACCAACACGCCTTGGGTGCCGGTGGAGACAAAGAATTTTTTGGCCCGCGGCTTTCACCATGGTGACCTCGACTTCAAGGGAGAAGAAAAATCTGAGCTTCTGGCCATTTGCAGAAAAGTGCCAACCATTTTCAATATTTACATAGACCGGCCGGCGGTCATCACCGAGATTGACGCGGTAGCCAAAGCCGTGCTTGCCGACTACGGCGCGACCGACGCCGCTGTTCTGGATGTGATTTTTGGCAAAGCGAAACCCGAAGGCAGGCTGCCGTTTGAGCTGCCTTCCAGCATGGAGGCCGTAAGAAAACAGAAAGAGGATCTGCCGCATGACAGCCAAAATCCGCTGTATACGTTTGGGTTTGGATTGAAATATGAGTGAGTGCCGTAATCTTTTGCCATGGATTAGGCTTACTGGCTGCCGTCTGAAGGTTGCTGGTTGTTTTGTGCATTCCTTTTGATCTCCCTTATTGAAACAATGAAAATGCACTCCTCTCACAAAAAAATCCTCACGTCCATCCGCCGGCATTCCGGCAAACCGAAGAAGGATCCTTTCCTGAATTCCTATTTGGGAAGTCCGCACCCGCTCTATCCCATTAACACTCCCACCTTGCGCAAGATCGCGAAGGAATGGATGAAGGGACACCGGGACATGGCGTCCGACGAGTTGGTCACTGTTCTTTCCAGCCTGGTGCAGGGTGCTTCCTGCACGGAGAAGTGCATGGCGGGAATCATGCTGAGTCAGTCTGCGCGCGATCAAAGGAAATTTGATCCGGTTATTTTTGACCGCTGGCTTGACTACCTGGTTGGATGGGTGGAGGTTGATACACTCTGTACGGGGGCCTATGCAGCTACCGAAATCCCGGAAGACTGGACGAGGTGGAAGAAGCTATTGACCCGGTTTTCCAAAAGCAGCAATATCCAAAAGCGGAGGGCCTCGCTCGTTTTATTGTGCTCCCCGCTTCGGCAGACAAAAGACGAAAGGCTCCTTAAAGCAGCCCTTGATCATGTTGAGCGCCTCCGGGCTGAAAAGGAAGTCCTGATCACAAAGGCTATCTCGTGGGTGTTGCGCAGTGCTTCGGTACACCACAAAAAGGAGGTGGGGAAATTTGTAGCTTTGAACAGGAAGAAGTTACCCGCCATTGCCGTTCGCGAAACCACAATGGTGCTGACTACCGGAAGAAAGACAAAACCAAAACAACCATGAAAGCCTTGCTGCACCTCCTTGCTGCAACATTCCTGCTGAACGCCTGCGGAACAAAAACAACGGAATCCACAACAACGACAGACAGCCTTGCGGTTGACAGCACGGTGCTGGCCGATACTCCGGCGCCTTCGGTCCTGGCCTTCAGCCCGATTAACGGCTATTCAGTAAAGAATACTGTTGGCATGAAGGACAGCGTTAACTTCATATTCCTGGCCAGCCAGGAGGACCTTGACAAACAATTTGTTTCCGACCCAGCCGCATCCACCGCACTGGCCAAGCCGGACTTCGTGATCAACTACAATGTTGCCATCGTGTGCCTTCCCTCCAAACAGGTAACGACGATCGTGGTGGACAAAGTTGATCTGGGCGATGCCATCAACGTCTACGCAACACTGCGCCGCGGGGAGCAGCAAACCTTCGCCACCAAAGCTGCTCAGTTGTTCGCCATAGAGCGCAGGGATGGTTACGGATCGATCCGGTTGTATGTGAATGGGAAAGAGAGCGGGGCGATTATGCTGATGAACTAAACCTTACCCCTGCCGCACCGCTGGCCCTCCCTCTTTAGATAGCTATGGATTAACCTTCCTGAAAACTCCGGAAGTCCCCAAAACCAACAGTTTCAGTCCGGACTCAAACTGGACCTTTGCGATTTTATCTTTTGCCATTCTGTTGATGGCCTTGATCTCGCCCTTGCCATAGTTCACATGGAAAAGGGAATCCCCCTCTTTCAGCTTGTCGATCTCTTCGGGCAAGGTAATCGGTTCGCCGACATACCCGGGAAGAGGGCTAATCACCGGCAGGTGACTTTCCTTCTTGGAATTATCGACGGGCTCTGCCGGTTCAGGTTCAACTGCTACCGGTTGCATCTCCGCCAGCCGGGCAGAGACGATGCGGCTGAGCAGTGAACTCGTTGATGCTTTGATTGCAAAGTTTTTTGCAAGTGACGTACTCAGGGTTTCAATTTCCTTTTGCACGGTATCGATCCTGAGCGACTCATCATATTCCACGGCGTCAAATTCCTGCACATTAAACATCATGTCCGTTCTCGTGTCTTTCATTATAGCCACAGGCAGACCGACCGCGTGCCGAACAGCAAATCCATACAGTGCATGTACGTTCTTTGAACTGAGGTCACAGATCACCACGTCACTTTCGATGATGTCTTTCAGTATATCCAACGGGGCGTCATTGGCGGCCGGGTCGACCGCCCGTACAGGGCTGAACCCAGCTGACTTGCAGGCGGGCACGATGATGTATTGATAAACTCTATTGAAATGCCCTTGCGCATACCCATTCGGGTCGCTGGTAGGCATCATGACGAAACATCTCTTTTCCATAGGGTACATTTTAAGTGCGTAACAAAAGTAATTTACGGAATAGAAATCAGCCCAAAGAATGGTTTCCAATCTTATTTCGGTGGCAAAAAACCGGCTCCCATTAACTCAAAAGCCGCCAAAATTCGCAGTTTTTTTCATGAAGTGGCGGAGCTGAATACTGTTGTTAAGAAACGAATTTGTAAAACAAGGCCATTGGGTCTCACATTTGATTTTCAGAAAGGATGCTTTTCCAGCCTCCGGCTGTGCATGATCTCAACCACGTTCTTCCGCCAGGTTCACCGGAAATATGGCCAAGTCGCTACCACGCTTAGTCAGAGGCAGTCTTCCTTGCAAATAGACTTAATATTATTAAATTCAGACTTGCAATTGCGCGAGAGCGTCGGGTTGTTGGATCAAACAGCCGGGACGGCCGGGGTATTGGCAGCCAGCCAAAGCCATAGTTCCCTTCAGTTATTCAATTATTGGAATCCAAACCAAAACCCAATCAACTATGAAAAAGCTAGTATGTCTAATCCTTCTGACTGCCGTTTTCACGGGGTGTCAGAAAAAACAATGGTACGGCAGTTGTCCGGAGATCGACCTTGTGAAGAAGGTTGATGACTCCTTTCTCAACAATGACATGGCCGTCTGGCGGGCCGCCTATGCAGACACTGCCAGGATATTCTTTAATGACATGATTGCACCACCCTTGTCGCCGGACACGCTTGCCCTGCGGTTGAAGGATACCAGGGAAAGTTATGGTTCACTCAAGATGAGCCGTCCGATTTATGAAATGATTGTAACTGACGATGGTGACCAGTGGGTCCACCGCTGGTGCCAATGGGAGGCGACAACCAAAAACGGCAAGGCATACACCTGGGCCAGTCAAGCCAGCTTCCTGGTTTCAGATGGCAAGATCCGCATGGCCGGCTATGTGGTGAACTCCCTTCCTGGCTATCTCGTCAACCAGCCAGAGGCTCCGGCCACTGTAGAGACCGCTACTCCAACTAAATAGTCTCACCCACAAGAGGTTCTGTGGGAAACTGATCCATCGATTACTATTTTTCCAATCCGTGCTGCCCGAGGTGGCACGGATTTTTTTTGGTGTGATTCATATCAGAATGCCATAGGCCTCCTACAAAAGTCATTTACAGGATCTGCTGGGTAGAAAAGCACCCGGGAAGGCCGCCTAGTCTCATTATTTAGAATTATTCCAATTAGTACTTGCTTTCTTGGGGCTTTTAGGCCAGTTTTAAGTCTAATCAGAATAATTCTAAATAATGCGCCCCTACACTGTTAGACCCCTCATTCTTGGCATCATATCCCTCCTGGGCTCCTTTTGTACAGATTTTAGTGCTTTCGCACAAACCGGGAGCCTTATTGGGAGGATTCAGGACCCGCTTGGCAATCCTATCATGAATGCAAACGTGCTGGTAGATAAAACCGCCTTGGGAGCCGCCACTGATGAAGCCGGGAACTACCGGATCAACAAGATCCCGGAAGGCACTTATAATCTGACTTTTTCAGCGGTCGGATATCAAACCTTGTCGCGTTCAGCACAGGTGACAGCAAACGAAACGACCGAAGTGAACTTTCAGGTTGAAGAAAAAGTATCCCTGCTTCGTGCCGTTGAAGTGACCGATATAAAAAATATTACCGGCATGGGATTTCTCGGCGAAGTACACGACGGAATAATCTTTTCTGGAAAAAAGACTGAAGTCCTTATCCTTGACAGCCTCGATGCCAACACGGCACAGAATAATCCAAGGCAGGTGCTGGGCCGTGTGCCGGGCGCTAACTACTCCGAAACGGAAGGAAGCGGGTTCCCATCCAATGGAATTGGCTTTCGCGGCCTCAACCCTTCTCAATCGATAGAAACCAACACCCGGCAAAATGGCTACAACATCACAGCCGATTTATATGGCTATCCGGAATCCTATTACCTGCCTGCCCTGGAAGGCGTCGAACGAATTGAAGTTATCAGGGGTGCTTCCTCATTGCAATATGGTGCTCAGTTCGGGGGCGTCATTAATTACATCATGAAAAAAGGAGCAACGAATAAACCCTTTGAATTCACTACCCAGCAGACAGGAGGAAGCTTCGGCATGTTTAATTCTTTTAATGCCGTCGGCGGACAGGTGGGCCGGTTCAACTACTATGGATACGCCCAATTTCAAACCACGCAAGGCTGGCGGCCTAATTCTGATTTCCAGAAACTGACAGGATACGCTAATCTTACCTATGAGGCTTCTGAGAAAATAAAAATCGGACTGGAATATTCACTCCTGAGAAACAGGGTGCATATGCCGGGAGGATTATCCGATAGCACCTATTCCATTAATAGCCGAGCGTCTTACAGAGAAAGAAACTGGCTCCGAAGCCCATGGAACGTCTTGACAGC
>JAYTVB010000008.1:0-30068 GCA_043744235.1 Cyclobacteriaceae bacterium
CAGGTTGCTGATCGTGGCGGTGATCTTCCCGCTGTAAGTCTTGGCTGGCAATGTTAACGCAGGGTTGCATATGCCGTTGTCAACTTTGGCCAGTGATACGATCGGCAAGACCTTCGCGTCCGCAACTCCCACCAGGACGGTCGTCTGACAGCCGCTGTTCTGATTAGTAACCAAAACACTGTAATTATAACCGGCACCTCCCTGTACTTTGATTAGCTGGGAAGTGTTCGACGTGTTAGTCGGAATGTTGACAGGGAAACTTGGTGCCAAGGGCCCGGGGCCGGTCCACGCATAGGTATACCCAACGGCTGCTCCTGGAGCAATGCCGTCAACAGTCACAATAAATGCTTTGCCATCCTCCTTGCCTGCCACGCAGTTGGTGGAGGGCGTGCTGTTGGTGGTGAGGGCAGGCAGCACCGTTGCATTAATAATCTTTTGCGTTACAGGAAGGGAGGCGCATGCCAGATCCGTTCGCGTTGCCACCAGGGTGTAGAATCCGCCATCCTGTTGTGAGAGCACATTGGTTGCAGAGTTAGGAGAAGGTGCGGGGTCTGAAGGAAGAGAGCCCTTGTGCCAGGCGAAGGCATAATTTCCAAATCCTACTACCGGCACTCCCTTGAAGGTGATGGATGCAGTCATCGATCCACTGTAGGTACTTGAAGCCAGGGCGGGATTACAGATCGAATTGGGTGACTGAACAAGGGTAACCACCGGCAGGTTTATATCTTCCGCGATAATGAATTTTGTAGTGGCAGAACAATTCAGGGCGGTGGTCACCTTTACCGTATAGAATATTCCCCCGCCAGCCACATTATTGACAACCTGTCCATTCGTGCCAGAAACTGTTGCCAGGGCCGGCAGAATAGTGTTATCCCCCTTAAACCACTGGAAGGTGAATGTATTTGGAGGCTGAAGGACCCCGCCGATGAGTCCATCCCCTTGCAGTATCCCATTGGGAGTTAGCGGATCACAGGAAGTCTGCGGTGCAATTTGTGTGATTTGTGCTGTCGGGATAACCTTTTGATCCTGAACCTGCGTGATGGGTGCAACGCCCGCCACGCATTTGCTGGTATTGTCGGTGATTACAACCTGGTAGAAACCAATGGGCAGCAATGTCCGGGTTTGCCCTACTCCATTCGCCGGAGGGAGAATACTTCCGCGGGTGCTGGTGATATTGTTATAGAAATACCAGTCAAACGTGTAGTTGGCGGGGTTCTGAACCACGCCGCCGAAAAGGGCATCAGAAGTGACCGATCCTGAATTCGGGTTGGCACAATCCACTACATTCAACAGCGTAGATGCCTGGGCATCCGGAACCTGCGGGCCGTTGACAATGACCGGGTTGGAAAGTTTCGTACATCCATCCTTTGAAACGGACACAATGTAGTTTCCCGCCACCAGGTTGCTGGCGATGTTCCCGCTGATCCCCAATGGATTTAGTGCAATATCATACCACGTAAAGGTGAAGCCTGCATTGCCGCCAACGATGTCCGCCTGCAATTGGCCATTCACCGGGTTACATTTCGTCTGGTGGGAAACGACTGTAATATTTATGGTGGGGTCATTTCCCAGCCTCACCAATACTCCCTGTATCGGTATGCTGGCACAGCCTTTCAGCTTGTCTGTCACCACCAAGGTGTAGGTCCCTTCTACCCTCCCGCTGAGGTCAAAGCCGGTGCCGGCGGGTGCTGCAATGGGTGAACCTGTTCCCACGCCAGCATACCATTGGAAATTATAAGGGCTGTAGTCAAAAACCTCCACTCCACCCTTGAAGATGTGAGCCCTCAGCTCCCCGTTATCGGGTGCTGCGTTAATACATTTAAAGTTGTCCTGAATCTTTTCGATGGATGTTGTAAACGGACTTGGCGTTACCGGTATTGCATACATGTCGTTGGCTATACTGCACTGCTTTGTACTGGCACCGACCAGGCTGATCGGCAGCGATGATCCATCATTGTATATAACAATATACAGCGTGAAGGCAGTACCCGGTCCGTTAAAGCTGATCGTCGGGGTTACAAGTTTCTGTCCTACCTGAAGGTTGGCTATGTTCAGTGTGGTATTGAAGAGTTTTGTTGCGGTAACCGGATTGAGTGTAGGATCGCCATTGAAGAAACTTACCGGTACAACGTCGCTGATTGCCAGGTCACCATTGTTGATGATGTTGAAATTGACTTTGATGTCAAGGTTTCCGCAAATGGGAGGTGTGACCACCA
Source organism: Cyclobacteriaceae bacterium (assembly GCA_043744235.1). Classification (GTDB taxonomy): domain Bacteria; phylum Bacteroidota; class Bacteroidia; order Cytophagales; family Cyclobacteriaceae; genus ELB16-189. Next base: position 2,217 of record JAYTVB010000008.1, read on the forward strand.
CTGTCGGGGTATACACGCCGTCACCATTGCTGTCCACACCGGGGTTGGCAGGGTCATCGCCAAAATAGGTAAGGTCAGGTGCCGGGAATTCCGGGCAACCGCTGGCACTCAGGCGGGGAACCTGGTTCATGAAAAGGTTTAACGGACGTTGAGGGCCCGGCAATCCGGAGGGACAAGGCGCGTTGCTGAAAACCAATGACGGGTCAATCTGGGGAAAAGGCAACGTCAGGTTGTCATTGATGTTGGTGACAAAGTAGGGTTCCTGGTTCCACACCTTCCGGGTTGGCAACCAGGCATTGGTGCTGGAAAAATACTGTCTGACTTGTCCCAGTTTCTGTTGATTGAGTGTACCTGTATTTATGTTGAATGCATTGCTTGTATAACACGTCACACAGATATCGGTGTTGCCATCTCCATTGATGTCAGCGATTACGGGTCCTTCTGTCCATGTGTGGGAGTTGCAGGCTGATGACCACAATTTGGTTGCCCCGGTCAGGCCATCGACAATCGCCAATTCCTGTGAATCACGGTAAACCACTTCAGGTTTTCCATCGTTATTAAAATCATAAACCGTCAGGCTCAGGATCCCGGACAAAGAATCGTTTATCACGCGTGTCCAGATCAATGTCAGATTGCCAGCACCATCCAGGCCCAGACAAAAGAGTTTACTTCCGGCCACAAATAATGCCTCGAGTTTTCCATCTCCGTTCGCATCGCCGAGGTTGATCCTGCCTGTTCCCCAACTCCACCCCAATGGATTTGGATCAGGCGGGGCGTAGGTGCTAACCGTGTTCTTCTGGACATTCCAGTAAAAGATGGTCGTGGCGTTGGTGCCGCAGGGTACCCCCTCGTTTCCTGAACAATTGATTGCCCCCGTAATCAACACATCCAGGAAGCCATCGCCGTCCATATCAGCCGTACTGGTGGTGCTGGCATGACTGACTCCATACTCGTTTGGATCAAGGAAACCCTTCGGATAGTATTTGGGGGTAAGCGTCAAATTCATGTCTTTCGCCACCGTAAGAACCTGCATGGCGCCATTGGCCACGATGGCTGAGCGCGCTGCCAGGCTGGGCACCGTATAAATGAAGTTTCCGCAAATCAGCTCCAGTTTATTGTCATTTACGATGTTGGCCGCTACCGGTCCGGCATTAATGGCCGTTACCCAATTCCCTCCGCCGTCAGCCAGGAGTACTCCGGATTCCGCAGCATAAATCTTGTTCTTCAAATAAATCTCGGCCTTCCCATCCCCATCGAAGTCCGCGATGCCCGGGTTTCCCGGCCTGATCGTTCCCAGGCTCACCTGGGGAAAAATCGGAATGAGGGTAGCCGCGGCGTACTTGAATCCAACCAGCCAATAATCGATGACGGCACCATACGGACCTGCACCGCGTTGCGAGACAATGGAAAACACTTCTCCCTTGCCATCCTTATCAATGTCGGCGACCATTACTTCATGCTCATAATGCCACCGGGGCTTCGGGGCGGGGAATTGACTGCCAGCAGAAGTTACGTCGTAATGACTCATGATGTCCCCTGTTGTGAAGCCGGAAACATTTGCGGTGGCAATTACCTGGAGGTCACCAGGGCCTTTTTGTGTAGTCACAATATCCGGAGTACCATCCCCATTTATATCTCCAACCACCACCTTGGCAGGCGTATCAGCCGTATTCTGAGCAGACGTCTGCGGCGGGGCAATGGTGCTGAAGGCAGTGCCAGGAGGAGGATTGATGCTGCAGGTTGAGCCCGCTCCGACAAAGGTCAGGCCGTAATAGGTTGCACAATCTGTATCGGCTGCATCTTTCTTGCCGTCACCATCATTGTCCAATCCGTCATAACAGTTGCAGCCTTTTTCAATGGTTGGCACAAACGTACAAAGCGCATCCGCACAGTCTATTTTTCCGTCACCGTTGTTATCCTTTCCATCATTGCATATCTCTGTCACTTGTCCGAATGATGGTGTCACATAGAAAACGGCAACAACAAAAAGGGCCAGACAGTTACGTAACAATCTTCCTACAAACGGATGACCAAAGCAACCAGACGCCTTTCCTTTCAAAACCTGCATAGCCTTACCTTATCTTTTAATCATCACCGTACCCGTAATCGATTTCTTATTGGGACAGCCAAACACATAAAAATAGGTGGCATCCGGTAATGGGTTGCCATTTCTGCTGCCGTCCCATCGGTTGGTCGTGTTGTTGTACCCAACTTGTTCATACACCGGACTTCCATGCCCATCAAAAATGGTCATGGTGCAGTCGGGTGAATTTTCGATGCCGGGTATGATCCAATAATCATTTTCAGTATCCCCATTGGGCGTGAATATCACCGGAGCCGGCAATGAAGTGGCGTCCGATACAGTCACTTTCACGCTGTCCATGGCGCTGCAGCCGGCGGTCAGTGTGCCCGCCACTTTATACGTTGTCGTGGTCAGAACGCTAGCCAGTGGATTGGCAATGGCAGGATTATCCAAATTTGCCGCAGGGGTCCACAAATAAGTGTCTGCTCCGGTGGCCGTCAATTGTACGGTTGCCCCGGAAACCACCGATGTCTTGTCAGCACTGGCCTTTACGACAGGCACAAGCTTTGAGGACAATAGGTAGGTTCCTGTTCCCGGGCATGAATTTCCATCCACGGTGTTCACTGTGTAGGATCCAGGCTGCGTGACTGTAAAAGTGCTGGCTGTTCCTCCTCCGGGGCTCCAGGCATAAGTATTGAAGGTACCCGTGACGGAGAGCAGGACACTTTCTCCCGGGCATGACTGGGTCGACGGAGCTGTAATCACGGGCACCGTACCTGTTACGATGGCAATTGGTTTAGTGACGGTGTTTGAACAACCGGTCACTCCGGCGTAACTGACGGTCTGGCCAACATTAAAGGGGCCTGCTGCTGCATAATTATGGGTAGGGCTTGCCAGCGTGGATGTTCCGGCATCACCAAATGTCCAGGCAAATGCGGGGGTGCCACGGGGATCAACCGTTGCTGCGTTGGTAAAGCTCACTGCAGCACTGGTGCAGGCCGTGGCCGGCAAAGTGAAATTGGCGACAGGGACCGTATACAATTGAACGGTAAGCTTGGAGGATTCCGTTGTGCAGCTCAGTGCAATATTGGTAGCCTGGACGCTGTAGTCACCTTCTGTGGTAACATTAATCGTTGTGGTGGTCTGGCCGGTGGCTACGCTATTCTTCAACCACTGATAGGAATAGCCTGCAACTGAATTTACATTCAGTGTTACACCGGTAACACAACCTGGAAGCGGAGTGGCTGAGCCGACGATGAAATTTGGGAAGGAAGCCACATCAATGTTCTGGCTGACTTCATTTGATTTGCAGCTTCCAACCGCCAGTTGAAGCTTGTAAATACCAGCGTTGGCAGTCGTTACAGTGACCACCGTTGGAGACTGGCTGACGGAGGTAAACCCTGCCGGTCCAGACCATTGGTAAGTCGCGCCGGCGACAAAGTTTGTAGACAAGGTCAAAGCGCCCCCAACACAAACTGGTGCATTCGAAATAATATTCGGATTGGGCGGGACTGTTCCTGCAGAACTTGAAACCACAAAAATGGGAGAGACTGATACACAAGCGCCTCCCTCACCGGTGGCGATGACTGTATAATTACCCGCCAGGGTAATGTCAGCTGTTGGGGAGGTACTGCTTTGAAACGAGACATTGCTTTCCCGCCAATCAAATGTCACGGAAATGGCCGGTGTTGTTTTAAGCGTAACGGTCTGTGCCGCACAAATAACCACAGGCGGGGTGTTCAGAATTTTGGGACTAACACAATTGGTATTGCGGATAATATCAAGTGAGAACTGGTTGGTCGGGGTGACCGCTGTGTATGCAAAGTCAGGTTTTGCATCTCCGTCAAGGTCACCCACCTTAAGATTGCGGGAAAATTTTCCGGTAGTGGCCACATCCGAACGCGTAAAAGATGGTGAAACATTACCATCATTCAGGAACACATTAAGAAAATTATCCCCTTTACTGGCCACAACAATATCGACATCACCATCACCGTCGACATCACTTCCGTCAAGGCCCCAGGGCTGGGCGGTCGTAACAAAGGTCGATGGCGGTTTGAAAGAAATATTGCCCGTGGTGCTCTGGTTAATGAAAACCGAAAGTTTGTTGCTGATGAGGTCACTGGCCAGTACAAGATCCAATAGTCCGTCCTTATTAAGATCTGCCGCAGTGACGTTGATTTGGGCAAAGCCGGTGGCAATCTTCACTGGTGCAGAAAACGCAATCAGGTTGGTACTGAGGTTGCGCAAAATAAAAACATCACTCGAGTTGAACTGGTTGACAATAATGTCTGGCTTCTTGTCTCCGTCAATGTCCTGGACATCCAGGCCATAGGATGTGTTGGCGCCGGTCGCTGTAATCTTTACCGGTGTGGCGTTGAACGAAATAGTGCCGGGCGTACTTTGATTGACAAAAACGTATATGATGTTATCGGTCGCAGGGTCATCAAAGGAATTGGAAACAATCAGCTCAGGCTTCCCATCCAGGTTGATATCGTGTATGGAGACCCTGAAGGCAATTTGCCCGGCATCGAGAAACAATGATTGTGCTGCGGCAAAAGACGGGGTGCCCGCTATTGAATTCGTATTTCTCAGATAGAATAATACGTTCTTGGTGCCTCCTGTCCGGGTGGCCACAAGGTCGGGTTTACCATCGCCATCCAGGTCACCACAGTTGACATTGATGGTGGGGAAATTCAGGTTAAGGTTGGGCAGCCCGACTTTGTCATACTTAGTAAATGCCAGGTTGCCTGGTGTACTCTGATTGGTCAAAACAATAAGGTCCGTTGCGGCAGGGTCGTCCACATTACTGAACTTATTTGCCGCCAGGTCGGGCTTGCCGTCGAGGTCAAAGTCACAGGAGCATACATCAAATAATTCCTTGGTGGAGGCGAATGTAATTGGAGCGGAAACTTTTGTAGGATCGAATGGTCCACCCCCGAACGATTCCATGAACTTGAGGTTTGATTTTCCGGACAATCCTGTGCTGAGGTTGATAACTTCCACATTGGCCGCCCGGGCCTGCGGCGGAACATCCACGACAATAGAGAAGTCTGTGGAGGAAACAATGTTAGCCCTGGTGTTGCCAAAAATTACCCTCAACTGGGATGGGGTGTTGCTGAAACCTGAACCCGAAATAACAACCTGGTCCTGGGTGAGCGCATTGATGGGCGCAACAGACTGGATCAACGGCGCCTGCCCCGCGGCCCATCCGCAACAAACGATCAATATGACGGTATTTACGATTCTCATTTCTCTGTGACGGTCAGCAGCCAGGCATCCCGGAATATTTTAAGTTTCCTGTATTTGTCGCGTTCGGCCCTTGCCTTGGTAATATCATCCCCTTCGTACAGGTAAACATACCATTTGTCATGGGTCGTCAGAAAACCAAAGTCAGCCTTAAAGCCCATTTTTCGCAGTTCGGAGGTAAAGTGCTCCGCATTGTCACGCTTTCCAAATACCCCTGTAACTACAAAATCCCCAAGGCTCAATTCTTCATGGTGTCCGCCCCTCACGACAAACTCATGCCGCTCATGGTTGTCGTGCTGATCTGATGTCAGGCCATGCTCTTCATTGGGGTTGTTAGAATGATCAGTAATCCGCTGCAACGCCTTGATGTCCTCTGTATGAGAGGAATCGGGTTTTGTCTGGGTAGGTATTACTTTAGGCACCGTCTTCTTTACCACCGTTGATTTTGCCAACGCAGCCTCTTTGGCTTTCTTCTCTTCCTGTTGTTTTCTTGTAACTTCCGCATTTCCCTTCTTCTTCTCCTCAGCAATTTCACGCTGTGTTTTCTTGTGGACCTTTTCCTTTTCCGTGCTTACAAATGAATAGGCAAAATGGTCCTTCTTCTTAACCCCTGTGAGGTAAGCCAATTGTATTTCGTAAGAAGGGCTTGGGATTTGGTTGATGCCCGTATTTTGAATACTGTAGGACAACCCCAGTGCAAACTGGTTCTTCAGTTTGATTCCGCCCAATCCTGAGATGCCGAAATTCTCACGGTAGGATGCACCCACCCAGACAAAGTGCTGGAGATGGACCAGGGCGGCCACTTCAAGCTGCGATGGCAACCCGCTGCCGTTCAGCCTGTACATCAGGTACGGTTCAAAAACATTTTTGTCCTTATTAAAGTAGAAGCGGTTGCTGGCATGGACAATCACCTGCTGGAAGGGCCTGAGGCTGGAGACTGAAAAAGGATCACTGCTGACATACACCGGCTGAAACAGGTTGGGGAGGGCTATGCCGCCGTGAAATGTCTTGCTGTGAAATGAGACTCCGGCGTTGCCCATCAGAAAAGAGTTTCTTTCCAGGATCGAGGGCAAAATCTTGTCGGTAAATGTTCCCAGTTGGGCAACATCCACCCCATTAAAGCCGATTCCTCCCGACAAACCGAAGCGGATTGAAGTAAATTCATCGAGCGCCAGTGTATATCCTACCGTCACCATGGCGGAGGAAGTGCTGACAATCCCTCTTTTGTCTGAATTGAAATTGAAGCCATAGTTCAGCTTGCCTTTTGTGCTGCTGTGGACCGAGAAGTTGCTGATTGTCGGCGCGCCGTTAAAACCAGACCACTGCTTTCTGTAGCCCAGAAAGAAAGCAGGCCTTCCCTCTGTGCCGGCATAGGAGGAATTGAGGGTATAGGGATTAAAGAAAAACTGCGTCTGGTTGGTAATGTCTTGTGAGTACCCCCAAAAACACATTAAGACCAATATAAATAGAAGGTAGAATCTCATTATTCTGGGAAATAAAGCAATTTAAGCCCTTTATTATATTTCCCTATCGTCAGGGGTTCTTTACTCAGTTTTTCTCCTTGGTGTCCTGCCTGGTCCGATAAACCTACAGAATATGCAGGCGGCGGAATTACCTTATCATTAATGGGGGTAATAAAGGAACGGTAACAGGACAATCATAAATAAATCCCGGCTGGAAGGCCCTGACACTGTTTTCTAAAAATAAGTACCTTGACACGTCAAAACCCGCATCATTGGTGAAGATTAATGCTGTCTATATTTCTGTTTTGCTGACCCTTTGCTGTCTCGACAGGGTGACCGCCCAGAAAGAATACCGCGTTCCCAATGCACAGCGGTATTTTGTCGGAATCAAGGCGGGTGTACTGACCACCTGGCCGGTATTCACGGATCCTGACCTGAAGGAGGCCTACTCGTCCTCGCCGGTGGGAGGGTTTAATGTGGCCGGACTGATCAATTTCTCCCTGAAGAAGCACTACTCCTTTCAAAGTGAATTTGGCTACTCCCAATTGGGAAGGAGCGTTTCCTTTAATTCCGGTACCTGGAGCAATACCTCCACTTATCAAATGCTTGACTTCTCAGTGCTGCTGAGGAGGTCATTCAGGTTGAAAATCGGGAAAGACATTCCGGCGAACTGGTACTTCAATGTCGGACCCAACATAAAATACTGGCTTAGTGGTAAAGGAGAAGTTTCAAGCGGAAGTGATCCCCTCCCCTATACCATCGTATTTAACGGTACACCCAGCGGCGAGTACAACAAGCTCTATTACCAGGATCCCAACCGCTGGTTGTTCGGCCTTGATTTTGGATTGGGCGCCAACCTCGGTACCGCCAAGGGCCAGCAAGTCATGGCTGAGCTCCGGTTTACGTATGGTCATACCTTCCTGGGAAACAAAGGGAGTGCGGGACCACAAAGCATCAACCTCCTGGGTTTCGATGACAGCCTCCTGTGCAACCTGAAAGTACTTACGTTTTCACTTTCCTACACCCTGGACTTCTACACGGGCCAGGCCAAAATGGGCAAGAGTACCCATCAATCCATCAGGAAAAAGAAGTGATGGGTTTGTCGATTCGTGTTGTTAATTAGTTTCGGGGATCCATACGCGGGAAGCTTGCGCTGAAGCTTCAACACAGGGGCATGGCACAGTCCGAATACGGCTATCGGATCGCAGAATCAGTTTGCTGCACTTTCAGCTCCGCCCGTCTGTTCTGAGAGTGTTCTTCTTCATTGCACTCCACCCCGTCACTGCAGCGGTTCAGCAACAGTGTTTCACCAAAGCCAACAGCGGTGATCCGCTTAACATCTATGCCGAAGGCAGCAAAATGCTTCAGCACCGTCCCGGCCCTGCGATCGGAAAGGCCCTGGTTGTATTCACGGGTTCCATGTGAATCGGCAAAGGCGCTGATGAGCAGCGTAAGATTCGGCCGGCGCTTCAGGTGCTTCTTGAGTTTTTCAAATTTTGGCAGTTCAGAATCCCGTAAACGGTCATCGTCAAAATTGAATTGTATCACCACCTTATCCAGAAATTCCTCCTCCAGCACAATGTCATTCAGCAGATTTCCACGATACAGGCCCTTTGTATTCAGGCGAATTTCCTGGGGAATAAATCGTGGCTCATGGGCACGTATGTTGTATTTCTTCCCGGGTTCTACCATAAAGCTATACGCACCCGTAAGGTCTGTGATTATTGAGTCCGCGACGCCGTCCGTAAGATTCTGCAAAACGACAGTCGCATTCTGAAGAGGACTTTGGCTTTCGTTGCTGTAAATAATTCCTTTGGCGACTAGAGCGTGTTCCAACAGGGCAATCAAGAGGGTATCGTGCCCCAGCACCCTGGAGCGGGTGGTATACTTCAGGGAATCTATCCAACTGTATCCCTTCTTGCGTGCCGCTAAAGAATAATCCTTGTCAAATTCAAGGTCAAAATGAAAGGCGCCGCGGGAATCGCTGCTGATGGAGTCAATTACAAGGCCCGATGCGTTCTTCAGAAGAACAAGGGCATCAGGAATAACTTGCGTGCTGTCATTGCGCTTCACGACCCTGCCTTCAACGAAAAAGGACCTGACCTTAAAACGGTAGACGTCATCATACCCGGCGCCGTCTGGCCGGTTGGAGGCAAACATGCCGCTTCTTCCGGAAGGATCAATGACCAGCGAAAAGTCATCGTGGGAGGTATTGAGGGGGAAGCCCAGGTTCTTTGGCGTTAGAAAGTCTGCGCCTTGAATGCGGGAAACATAGACATCCTGACCTCCAAGGCCTCCATGGCCGTCCGAGGAGAAGTACAGCGTGGTGTCATTTGACAGGAACGGATAAAACTCATCCCCAAGCGTATTGATCACCGGTCCGAGGTTCTTTGGTGTCCCCCACTTGCCATTCTTTTTTTCTGACTTGTACAGGTCCGTACCGCCCTGTCCTCCGGGCATGTCAGAGGCAAAATAAAGCGTATTGCCGTCTTCCGAAATCCAGGGATGGCCAACAGAGTAGGCATCGTCATTAAACGGAAAGGATTCCAATCGTCCGAGTTTGGCATGACCCTGGGTTTCAGCAAAATAAAGTTCCAGGTTCACCCGGCCGGAACTTGGAATGGGCTTGCCTGATTTCAGGTTGCTTCTTGAAAAAACAATTTGCTTACCGCCCTGGTAAAATGCAACAGGGCCGTCATGGTACGCCGAATTCAAATCACGATGGTCAAACAAGGAAACTTCCTTGTCGGTCGTTGCTCCGTTCGGGGCAAAGAATACGTTGAGCATGGCCTCGTCATCATTCAGTGCCGACAGCGATTGCTGCTTGATGAAGAGTTCCCGGTCCCTTGCGGAAACAAACACGATACCACCCTCAAAATACTGCGGGGCAAAGTCGGACTGGTCGGAATTATAGGGCTCCCGTGCAATTTCGTACAGGGCTGAGTCACGGAGGTAATAATCAAGGTGATCAATAAACTCAAGCTTCTCATTGGCCCGGCTGTCCTTCACGGCAGCGAGGTAAGCCCCATACCATTTCTTGGACTCTGCATACTTCCCCTGGATGCTTAGGATTTGGGCATACTGATATTTGTATTTGGGGTCAGCATCTTTCAGGCGGGCAAGCTCCGCATACCACTTTTCAGATTCGGGGATGTTGCCAAGCCGGAAATAACAGTCCGCCACACGCTGGCGTGCCACATGGTTGGAGGTGTCTTTCTCTGTGGTGTAGAGATACAAGGTCAGGGCATTGCGGTAGGCAAACTGGTTGTAGAGGATTTCGGCCTTCTTGAAGTTGCTGGTGAACAATGTGGAGATGTTGGAGCTTTGAGCAAGCGCCAGCAAGGGCATCCAGATCAGCAACAAGGTGACGAGTCGTTTCATCAGAAATACCTTGGTGTTACAATTCCCTTTGAGAATTTCTTGAACCGGTAGTTCAACAGGATCTCATGTGAACCCAATTCCGCCTTATTGACCGGCCCGGTTGAAATAGAATAGGAGTAGCCGAACCGAAATTGATCTGTGAGCTGCAACTCCAGCAGCCAGGCAATATTTTGAGACATCCGGTAGGACACGCCAAACCAAAGAACCTCATCAAAAAGGAGGTTGGCGTTAATGTCCATTTCCACCACCCGGCTGTCTATGTATTTAAAGAGGAAATTGGGTTTAATCTTCATTAACCGGTTCAGCGTAAACACATACCCGCCCGTCAGGATCAAAGGAGAAGGCTGCTGAATGGTCTCATAATTCGCGCCGTGCTGAAAAATATTGTTCATCATGTGCGGCATGGAAAGCCCGACATAGTAGAGATCACTGAAGTAGTAAACCCCTACCCCGATGTTGGGCCGGATCTGGCGCACATCCTGGGCAAAGAGCGGATCCTGCTGGTACATTTCAAGCTGTGAGTAGGCCGCCTGGTAGGCGCTGAACCCTGCCTGAATCCCCATCGACAGCGTGGTGCCGTTTTTCATGGGAAGCCGGTAGGCATAAACGGCACTGACGCCAGTCTGGCTGATGACCGAGATTTTGTCATGCACCACGAGAAAACCCAGGGCCACTCGCTGGTTCACCAAAGGCGAATGGATGGACAGCGTTTGTGTAGTCGGCGCGCCCGGCATGCCCACATTTTGAAAACGGGAAAGGAAGCTGACACTCAGGGCCTCATGGCTTCCGGCATAAGCGGGGTTGATGGCCAGGCCGTTGAACATGTACTGTGAAAACATGGCCTGCTGCTGTCCAAGGGAAAGTCCCCTGACAAACAATAGAATAACCAACAGCAGGTATAGCCTCTTCATTTAGTTCCGTTTAAGGATGACATACCCTTTCAGCGGCGGCTTGCCGTCGCCAAGCGAAATGGTATAGAAATAAGTCTCATCCGGAAGTTCGGTGGGCCCGCCGCCTTTGTTGGCCTGGCCCCTCCACACCTTGTCTTCATTGTTATATCCCTTCATCTGGAATACAATGTTGTCATAACGGTCGATGATGATTATCTCATTGTTGACATAATAGTCGAGGCCGTCGATCCTCAGGTAGTCATTAATGCCGTCGCCGTTGGGCGACACGCCCTGGTAGACCTTCAGGGGAAGATCTTCCACAAGGATAATCAGCGTACCGGAGGAGCATCCGATAGGAACACCATCATCACAAACCTGATAAACCAGGGAGTCCAGCCCCCGGTAAGTGATGTCTGATACGTAGGTGAAGCTGCCGTCTGCCTGGAGCGTAGCCTGACCGTGCAGTACATTCTGCAGCGGGGTTGTGGAGACCGTCATGGCATTGCCTTCGACATCGGAGTCGTTGGTGAGCACATTGCCGGCATAGGATACTTTTCTCAGCACACGAATGGAGTCTCTCCTGGTTATCGGCGCATCGTTTACCGGAGTTACTACAATGGTCGCGGTAAGTTTCCCGCACAGACTGGGGATGCCGTTGTCGCACACCTGAATTTCCCATACTGCTGTCCCGTAAAAATTCGGGGACGGCGAGAATTGAAAACAGAACGGGATGCCTCCATAAATGTCCAGGCTCCCGCCTCCGGAAAGATTATTGACGGAACCAAAACTCACATTGTCTCCGTCAGGGTCAACGGCCTGGAAGCAGAAAACAACAGGCGTGTCCTCCAGGGTAATGGTATTGAGTGCAGCGCCCGGAGCCCCATTGATGTAGATGACAGGCGGGTTATTGGCCGGCCTGACCGTAAGCTTGATGGCTTTGGCAGAACACTCAGGCGGCAATGGAATTCCGTTGTCACAGATTTCAACTTCCACGACATCAATTCCAACATAGTTTAATGCCGGTGTGTAAGTGAATGTCCCATTGGCATTGATGATAATGGAGCCATGCGCCGGAGCAACGTGAGGAACCGGGCTTGCCGTGAGGGCGGTGCCGTCAGGGTCGGCATCCAGGGGATCAAATACATTTCCACTTACGGGAAGGTTCACCGCCGTGACAAAGGCCAGGTCTTTTAGAACGGGTGCATCGTTCACGGGATTAACATTGATGGTTACCGTTGCTGTATTGGAAACGGCGCCAAGGTTGTCCGACACCGTATATTGTACGACCGCAGGTCCGTTGGTATTCAGGGCCGGCACAAAGGTGAGATCGCCCGCACCATTGACCGTCCAGGTTCCTTTTGCGTTGGTGAAAGAAACCTGTTTGCCCGCCGTCAGCAGATCAAGATCAACGGTGGAGGCGTCGACGGTGCCGTCAACATCGGTATCATCGGCCGTGATGTTAGTCAGCGTGATGGGAGTGTCCTCATTGGTGGTGCCGCTGTCGGTGTTGGCTACCGGTGCATCATTCACGGCATTAACCGTGACCGTTACGAAAGCCGTATTGGATGTGGCGCCGGAGTTGTCATTCACAGTATAAGATACCTGGGCCACACCGTTAAAGTTGAGGGATGGCGTATAGGTAAGAGCGCCGGATGCGGCAACGCTCCATGTACCCTGAGCGTTGGTGAAGGATGTTTGTTTCCCGGCCGTCACCGGATCAAGGTCCACCGTACTGGCATCGACTGTTCCGTCTGAATCTGTATCATTGGAAGTGATGTTGGGTAGTGTAACCGGGGTGTCTTCATTGGTGAGGCCGGTGTCATTGTTCGCAACGGGCTTGTCGTTAACGGCATTTACCGTAACGGTAACAACCGCTGTATTCGATGCCGCTCCAAGATTGTCCTTGATTGTATAGGTTATGGAAGCCGGGCCGCTGAAGTTCAGCGCCGGAGCATAGCTAAGATCAGCTGACGCGTTGACCGTCCAGTTTCCCTGGATATTGCTGAAGGTATTCTGAATACCGCCGGTTGAAGGATCAAGGTCCACCGTAGCCGGGTCCACCGTTCCGTCGACATCGGTGTCATTGGCAGCAATGTTTGCGAGGGTAATGGGTACATCCTCATTGGTAATGCCGCTGTCATTGTTGGCTACTGGCGGATCATTGACCGCATTCACCGTGATGGTAACTGTTGCGGTATTGGATGTTGCTCCCAGGTTATCCCTGACGGTGTATGTCTTAACAGCCGTGCCATTGAAGTTCAGGGTCGGAGAGTAGGTTACGGCACCGGACGCGTTGACACTCCACAAACCTTCTGCCGTTGAGAAGGTTGTTTGGATGCCTGCTGTCAGGGGATCAAGGTCAACGGTACCTGCATCGATGGTTCCGTCGGGATCGGTGTCATTGGCAATAATGTTATTGAGGGTTACCGGCGTGTCTTCATTGGTCGTTCCCATGTCATTATTGGCTGTCGGGATGATGTTGCCGCCGGGTATCGTGTTGGTAACGGTAATGGAGAGGGATGCCTGATTCGACAGTGCGCCGCCGTTGTCCTTCACCACATAGTTAATGGACGCAATGCCAAGAAAGCCCAATACCGGTGTAAACGTTACATCTCCCGATGGATTCACGCTCCAGTTTCCCTGGGCATTGGAGAAAACGGTTTGTTTGCCGGCCGTGGCAGGGTCAATATCAACGGTTGAGGCATCCACGGTGCCGTCTACATCGGTGTCATTGCCGGTAACGCCCGCCAGGGTAACCGGTGTGTCTTTGTCCGTTGTCCCGCTGTCATTGTTTGCCACCGGAGCGTCGTTCACGGAATTTACGATAATGGTGATGGCGGCCGCATTTGATGTTGCCCCTGCGTTGTCGTTGACGGTATACGTTCTCGTGGCGACCCCGTTGAAATTCAATGCCGGTGTAAAAGACACATTGCCGGCGGCATCCACACTCCAGTTGCCTTGCGCATTGCTGAAGCTGGTTTGCTTGCCTCCGGTCAGCGGATCGAGGTCAATCGTGCTCACGTCAACCGTTCCATCCACATCGGTGTCATTCGCAGCAATATTGGGCAAGATTACGGGTGTGTCTTCATTGGTTGAACCGTTATCATCGACAGCGACCGGTGGGTCATTCACCGCTGTAACGGTGATGGTGATCGTGGCCGCATTTGAAGTGGCCCCCAGGTTATCGTTTACTTTATAGGTGATGGCTGTAATGCCATTAAAATTCAATGCCGGCGTGTAGGTTACCGCTCCGGCCGCGTTCACCGACCAGTTGCCCTGTACATTGGAAAAACTATTTTGTATTCCCACCGTGGAGGGATCGAGATCCACCGTCGCAGCATTCAGCGTTCCATCCACATCCGTGTCATTGGCCGTTACGTTTGCCAGCGTTGCGGGTGTATCTTCACTGGTGGTCCCCACGTCATTGTTTGCCACCGGCGGATCATTCACCGCGATGATGTTGATGGTGATCGTTGCAGCGTTTGAGACGGCTCCCAAGTTGTCGTTCACGGTATAGGTCCTGGTTACGGAGCCGTTCAGGTTAAGCAAGGGCGTAAATGTGACCGCCCCGAGAGCCGTAACCGTCCAGGTGCCGTGAGCATCGACAACGGACACCTGTTTGCCCACAGTGAGCGGATCAAGGTCAACGGTGCTGGCATCCACGGTACCATCCACGTCAGTATCATTGGCGGCGATGTTGGGAAGGGTGACGGGCGTGTCTTCGGTCGTTGATCCAATGTCATTAACGGCCACCGGTGCATCGTTCACCCGTACTACGTCGATCTGCCGATCATAGTTATTGCTGTTATCAAGACCGTCATTGACCATCATTCGAACCGTCCGGGTTAGCGTGGTGGGATTTTCACTTGTGTTGCTGTAGCTGACACTCCGAAGGAGGGCCTGGTAGGTGGTCAGCGGGGCAATACCGGTAAATTGTATTATTCCCGTGAGGGCATTATAAGTCCCGGCGATGCCGGCCGCTGGTGTAAACGTCAGGACATCTTCACCCGAAATGAAATTGGTGTTAATTGACACGGTGGCCAGGTTAAGCACGGTGTTGTCCGGATCGGTAATCGTCAGGTTGCCATCGATCTTCAAGGGAAGGTCATTTTCATTATAGGTAAGCGAGGACAAAGCCCCTGTAATCACCGGCGGCACGTTTGTCACGACTACTTCCACCGTTGCACCGGAACTGATTCCCGCAGAAGAACAGCCGAACGGTAACTTGGCTTTGGCAGAAACAATGTCTCCGCTGACCAATGGACTCGAGAAAGTCACGGACCAGGGACAGGCGGTGCAGCCTGAACTTGCGGCAGTTGTGGTGAGGCTTTGCTTAAGGACATTGGCAGCGCTGAAGAGGTCAACGAAAATGTTGGCCCCTGGAATTGCTGTTCCTGAAATGGTGCTCTCCCCTGCTTTCACGGGTTTGTTGATGGTGGGCTTGGGCGTAACACCCGACTGGAAACCTGAACAGGTTGCACAGAGATCATTTAATGAAGTAGGGCACTGGGATGTGCCGAGTTCAAGAAAAGCACAGGTGTTGCAGCCGCCGTACAAAGTATCATCCACTCCACCCACATCTGAAATCTTACCGGCCATCGCGCACGTGCCAGAGATATTGGTTAGCGCAACAAACCTCATTTCGGTGCTCTTCGTGATGCCAAACAGGGTTTGCAGGTCTGCAAACGGGACGTAATAATCATAGAAGTAGTCCAGGTTGCTGCAGGTAACGATATCTGCAATTGATATCTGGAAATTGGTATCGTAGCCGTAGCTTCTCAGGGGCGTCGGGCAACTTTGAATACCGTCAATGTTGTAGACATAAATTCCCTTGTTCGCATTCTTGATCAGGGTGATGTCAATTTCAAATCCAGGGTTGTTCGCAGTGGAGTTTGGGTCATCAACGCCCATCTTGCCGTCGGTGTCGATGAGGATGCTGTAGGCCTCCACGCTCGGGTTGTTGGTGCCGATCCTGAACCGGAAAACGAGGTTGTTGGCGTTGTCGAGCACAGCGTAGGCACCATAGCCCAGGGAGTCTACGGTGATGTCGGTGATCCCGCAGGCGGGGCCTACCTGATTGTCGGCTGCCGCCTCCCCTGAAGGGGAAATGGGTATCCCGAACATGGGGATCTCAAACTCCTTTACATAATATCCCTGGAATCCCTTGTTGGAGAAGCCTGCGGTTGTCTTGGAGACATAGCCGTCCTGGTTCGGATCCATGACCGGGGTTGTAGCCGGCTTAATGATGAGTCCGCGCTGGGCGAAGGCGGAGCCTGTCCACAGGCAACAAGCCACAAAAGCAAGAAGAATGCTGTTTTTCAACGTATGTCCTGGTTTCTCTTGTTTTTCCGACACCCGGCTTTAGCTGGCAATTTGCATTATTCCGTATGAATTAGCCTAATACAGGCATTGCGAATCTTTTACAGCGGGGTGGTGTATACTATATAGAGTATTTGAAGGAAAGGTAAGTTTCGGGTTCGTTGTTCCGGGTTTCTTGTTTCGGGTTCCGCCGCCGGAGCTTCCGTCTTCACATCCTCTTTTTCAAATGGAAGAAGATTAATCCGCCGTTTTCGCGGCGTTCCTGAATCCGGACCTTGTTTTTCAATATTGCATTCCGGATGCGTGAATACATTCTTTGCTTCTGCACATCAATCTGGCTTAAACTTTTGCACTCTCTTTCCCGGATTGACTTCCGCCGTATAGATGTTTCCTTTCGAGTCGGAGGCGATGTTGTGGAGCCAGCCGAACTGGCCTGCGTTGCGGCCGCCCTGGCCGAAGGAGCCGACCACCTCCAGCGTGGCGCGATTCACGATCCAGACTTTCCTGTTCATACCGTCTGCAATGTAGAGGTGGGATTGATCGGCATCGGGTGAGAAGGCAATGTCCCAGACAGCGCCGGTGTTGAGGGTGTTGCGGGCAAGGAAGCCCTCGTTGATGAATGTGCCGTCTTTCTTAAAGACCTGGATGCGGTTGTTCGGTCGGTCGGCGACATAGACCAACCCATCGACCGCCAGTCGCACGGAATGAGGATTACGGAACGAGCGGATCGGTTGTTCGCCAATTGTGAAGTACGGCAGCGGGCTGTCGTTGGGCCGCTCGCCGTAGCCGCCCCAATGGCGTTTGTAGTCGCCGGTGGTGGCATCGAAGACGATCACGCGGCGGTTGCGGTAGCCGTCGGCGATATAGACTTCGTTGGCAGGCACATCGACGGCAATGTCAGCCGGACCGCCGAGGTGGGTGGTGTCGTTGCTTCCCTTGCTCACGCCCCACTCGCCGATCTGAAGCAGCCGCTTGCCGTCGGGGGTGAACTTAATGACCACATCGTCTTTCACGTTGTTGCCGCCCACCCACACGTTGCCGTCATCATCAATGAAGAGCCCATGCTCATTGGTGAACCACTGCCCTCCCGCATCAGGTCCCCACGACTGCACAACGTTGCCGTCGGAGTCAAACTCGATAACAGCGGGCGCGGGAGCGCAGCACTCTGATTGAATGGTATCCTATGCGGCGCCGGATTCGCGGTCAGTGAGAATGCGGCGCTGGAGAATCCAGACGTGGTCGTTCTTGTCCACATCCACGCCGGCGACTTCGCCCAGCAGCCAAGTTTTTGGTAAGGGTTTCGGCCAGAAGGGGTCAACTGCGAAGGAAGTTCCTGCGGAACCCTTTATGTTGTTGCCGGCTTGCTGGCATGCGGCAAGGGCCAGGAGTAACGCGAGCGGGACAACGCTTGAAGACTTTGTTAGGGAGTGCATTCGTAGAGGGATTGGTGCAGGTGAAGGTAGTGCTTTTCAATGACCGGCAATACCAAAGGGTCTATGGCAGAATCTGTTTTTAGGACTATAAAAACAGGGTAGACCTCATGAATCCAGCTACAATTTTTCCTCCAACCGAAAAGGTTTGTCACCCTCTTTCCCGATTTGGCGAAGCATGTCTCTGACATATTCTTCCCGCAGGTCTTTGACAAACTGAGCTACCCAACCGCTCCGGTTATCATTTTGTCGGCAGGAAATAAAAATGTCGTATTCATAATCAGGCAGCAGGGAGGGCATACCAAATATCACACAAGGTAACAGACCTGCTCAAACTTAAACACGACAAAGGTCATGCTTGAGAACATGTACGCTCATTTGATTTTGGAAACAGATGTTACTTCTTCAGTAAATCCAATAGACGGGTATTGACGTAAAGCGTTTCCTTCCAGACTTGCTTAGACTTCAGGACATGAATGCTCTCTAACTGCATCAGGTCCTGATTCGGTTATCATGTAAAGAAAATGTCAAATATTATACATGACGAGGTCCTCCTGCATAGAAACTATCAGAACACAAACGGATAGAGAAGTCTTCCGCGAATCTGTTCAAGGTTCAACAGTTCAAAGTTCAACCGGACGCATAGGCGACCCTGTCGGGCTGCCTGCCCGCTGTGCTGAAATGAAGGCCGGGCGGAGCCGAAGCCTGGCGTTCTATACTCAAAAGACAAATACCAAAGGTCGGAAAGGGTTGTCTGCTATTCACCCATCATCACAAAACCACCCCAATAGAATGGTTCCGGGAACGTTGCCTTGAGGGTCCGTTGGGCAGTGATGAAAGCCTGCTGTGGATTCCTCGTCGTCAGCCACTCCTGGTAGAACTTCGTCATCAGTTGTTCGGTAGCGGCATCGTCGACCTTCCACAGGCTCATGATGATTTGCTTTGCGCCGGCCACCTGGAAAGCTCGTGAAAGTCCGTAGACCCCCTCACCGTTGACAATCTCGCCGGCGCCTGTTTCGCAGGCGCTCATGATCACCAGCCTGGTGTTTCGGAGGTTGAGATTCATCGCTTCATAGGCATTGAGCAAACCGTTATTCGCCCCACTCAATACTGGCTCCGTAGAAAAGGCCGCCGCTGCACCGGCCAGCATGAGTCCCGACCGAAGCAGGGGGTTGTCTTTGGCCCGCGAAATCTGAACGCCCATGGCCACGGTGCCCGATGCGCTTATATCGGAAAGAAAATATCCATGTGTGGCGATGTGCAGCACAGCAGGATCTTTCATCGTCTTGATGCTTTCTTCAGTTGCTTCTGCTCCGGTAATTAGTTTCACGGAGACATTTTTCCCACTCAGCAGCGCCCCAATGGTTTCTACTTCAACCTTTGTGCCTGGCAAAGGACTTACTACCTGGCTGTCTCCAAAATCGGGGGAGCCCACCAGGAGGACCTGCTGCTCTTCCAGGGGTGCTGACTGACCCCCCGCACGTCCCACCAGGAATCGCGTATTGGGTACCAGGATTATTCTGGACTTATCAATGACATAGGACTTGTCCTCTTTTTGAAGTGTGTTCAGGTTGATGTTGTTATATACACCATCCAGCGAGACATAGACTGTCTCCATGTTTGCCAGCGCTACGGCGATGGGTTTCCAATACACACCATAGGATTGTTCATCTGTCAATTTGCCTTTCACCGCGTTCTTGTAGTACTTGAGCGAACGTTTTTCCATAGAATTACCATCCGGGAATCGGATCAGGTCAGGTTGCTGATGTCCCGCTTTGGCCAACCAACCAACATATTCCACTTCTCCCTTTTTTGAGCCGTACGCATGCGCAATGCGGACCATTTCCACAGCGGCCTCCCTGGGCTTGAGGGAAGCAATAAGTTCAGCGTAGGTAACGTTTTTTTTCCCATAGGTCTCGCTGAAGCGACTCGACCCCACTGACAATTTCCTTTCAAGGGCATTCGCCGATGCCTCCAATTGAGCAAGGTCTATCTTGTCTTCCGCGACATCTTCCACCGGCGAGCTGTAATAGGTCGCCAGCAGATCCTTTGCATTAAGCCATCCCGCATAGGTTGCGGCGAGCACGCTGTCGCCGGACTCAAGGATCGCTTTTCGTGTGCTGGTCGTAGCGTTGATCAGCATGCCCTTTGTTCGCATGTGGAGTTCGTATGCTTCCGTAAAGAGCTCCACGCGGTTGGTTCCTGTTACAAAGGAGATGTAGATCTCCAGGTTGGGCCGCAACGATGCCCAGAACTTGCTTTTCTCCGCCTCACTCAGGGAGGGAAACAATTGATCCACCAGCAGCATATAACTGGAAATAGCTTCCCTGAATTGAGCGGCAGCCTCCGTGGTTTCGTTCATTTGCCATTGGCACACCCCGATCTTCATCAACGTTTTGAGATAGTCCTTGTGGCGCTCACCGAGCATGGCGCGCTGGATTTGCGCCACTTTCTGGAATACGGCAAGCGCCGTGGCAAAGCCGTTGCCCCTGAGGTGAAACTCTCCGATGTTGGTAAGGGCCTTTGCATAGACAGGGTGCTGCTCTCCGTAGCGCTTTCTTATTTTCTCAGCGATTTCAGTGATGAAGGCCAGCACACTGCGATCATCTTTCTGCACCAATAGTGAACCGTAATTGATCAGGACGTTGTTGTAATCGGGGTGATCTTCAAATTCCTTCTTTTCCATTCCGGCCATGACCTGCTTGTAGAGGATTTCCGCCTGCCCCAGATTACCCATTTCCTGTTCCATCAGCGCACGGTTTGTCAGTACACGCTCATAATCAATGTACTCCGCCGTGAACACCTGCTGGCCGACAGCCAATACCTCGTCCAGCATGACCATTGCCTCACGGGTCCGTCCGAGTTCAGCCAGCAACATGGCTTTGTTGTTCAGCACAACTGCGCTGGGTATGGAGTTGGCTCCATATAATTTCCGAAAGGCGGGTACGAGGTAGTTGAACATTTTCTCCGATTCCTCATACTGGCCAAGGTCCTTCAACAGCACGGCCATATTGTGAAGGGTGCTGACATACTCCCTGCTGGTCTTTCCGAGGCGCCTGGCCTGGTACTCCAATACGTGCCGGTACACTTCTTCCGCCTTGGAAAACTTGCCCCGCGTGTGAAACAACATGCCAACGGAAATTGCCGCGCCGCCAAAGGCTCGAAACGAAGCATCATCCAATTTGGATGTCTGCATGCTGGCGATTAGTCCACGCGTGGAAAAGCCTGAAGTTCCACCCGGGTCCTTGACGGGGTCTGGTCCTTTGGACATCGCTGCAAATGAGGTGATGGCATTGAAATAGCCGCCTGCCGCATTGGAATAATGTCCTCGATAATATTGGAGGTCAGCGTAATCCGCCAGCGGCAACGACAACTTCTTGATGAGTGAAGAACCATCATGCGCCATCTGAGGGAGATCCCCCACAATAAGGCTGTATTTGAAGGGCGTGTAGGTATTGCTGTACGTGGTGTTTTGAACAATCTGGCCATCACTCGAAATCGCGCCGAGGACAAAGGATAAAACTAGCAGTCGCCGAACGATGGCGACTGCTTTGAAATGTCCCGGCATTTGCTGATCCGGCATGGCTGGCTATTTCCTGGCTTTCGCCATGCACTTGTTTAGAAACTCCACCGCGGCATTGCGATCCTCCTTCAGTTTCTTTTGCTCATCCTTGACCAGGCTGTGGTATTCAATGCACCCGCCCAGGTATACAGGAATACTGCTGGATGCATAGGAATTTTCACGCGAGTCAATGTTGAAAATAAACGTCGTTTGTGACTTGTCAGATTTCGATGGGCCTTCGGCTCTCGCCTTCTTGTCCGTATTCATTTCGACGGCTTTCAGCGCCATGCCCGATACCGAACTCCCGATAACATTCTGGGCATTGGTACGCTGCACATAACCGCCGACGGAGCCGTCTTCGCGGTACAAGGGGATAGGCTCTGCCATTCCGCTGGCCGACTGACCGTCAATTTCCACGCCGGACATATCCAGGCCGCCGCGTTGTGCATCTGCCATCGCCGCGCCTGCTAACTCACCAACAGCCATTGACGCTACATCCATAGCCATACCCATGGCGAACTGTCCAAACTTGGAACCTTTGGCCGGGTACGGATCCGGGTACAAGGCAAACGGGGCTGCCTGCCGGTCGGCGACCAAAAAGATGTCCTCATACTGTACATAGATCTTGTTATCGATCACCGCGTGCGATATGGCCTGATCTGCTCCGCCAAATTTTATCACATGCCCCTCCTTGTCGGTGAACTCAATGCCCTTCGCCCACCAGGCATTGTCACCAACCAATTTGACCGTTCCTTCTGCCCGGGTGCCGTCTACCTGAACAACGTGCCCATTCAGGTTGGTGTTGGCTTTCGTAACCGCTGACTCCTCCCCGAATGCCTCCACGAGGCTTATGTCCTGTACAATGGATTTGATGTCCTTCATCGGGATGATTTGAATAGGATCGTCTGCTTTAGCGGCATAGTAAGCAGCGTAGTAGTTGTTATCGTATGGGCGAAGTGCCAGATAACCTTCTACCTTCTTGCCGTCGTTGGTCGTCACGGAACCTTCATGGAAATTCATCTCTTCTCTCCTGTACAATCGGCTGCCTTTGTTGGTCAGTGTGTTAATGGTCATTCCCGCCAAACCGAACGCATAGATATCGTCTGTGCTCACCTTTTCGTCCTTGCCGTCACGCTTGATCCAAATTTCATCCACGAGGTCACTGTATATTTTTGACTTTGGCTTAGAATCTCTATCGAATTGACTATCCATACCGCCGTTATAGGGGGTTTTAGGCAAGTTGTTTTTCACAACCAACAGCATATCCCCTTCGCGCCGCGTGCCGTCATTCATGATCATAAAACCCGGCTGCGAAATTGTCTTGCTCTTTCCCATGGAAAAGGCCTTGCTCCAGGTCCACATTTCAGCGGGTGATAATTCCCAGGGCAAAATCCTGCCAAAGGCCTTGATCTGGTCCCGTTTGTAAATTGTTTCCTTGCCTGCTTTGTCGGTAAATGTCAGCTCTTCGATGGCAAAGAAATTACCCTCCGCACGTGGGCTCTCCGAGGAGCGTCCTTCAATCTGGATTTTCCCATCCAGCGTATCTCCCGACATCAGCACCACAAAGCCCCGTTCCGGTCCTTTGGTTGCCTTTCTTTTTTCATTTTTCCAATCGTACAGGCTGAGCGGCGAAAGATTTCTTGGAATGTTGATGCTCAGTCCGAAGTATTTGAGGGAACTCGTATTGAAAAAGTACTTCTTTCCTTCCTTGCTCGTCACCTTGATTTCGGTGCCGGACTTCTCATAATCCTTGATGTCAATCTTGCCACTGATCTTTGTCCCGTCGCGCAAGACGGCAAATCCATCCTCGAAATCTTCAAAGAAGGGCAGCGGCGCAAGGCACACCGCCGGCCTGGGATCTCCAATGGCTGAAGTCTGGGCGGATGCACCTGGCAAAATGATCAGGAGCATCCCGGTGAGGAATAACAAACGGCTTAGGGTTTTCATGTGTATAGGGGGTTGGTTTAGGTTCGGAATTCATAGGCTCAATCAATCATCAAAACGATTCACTCAGGCCGGCGCTCCAGGCATGGTCCATTTTTCAAACAGGCCAATCATGACGTAACCCCGTCCTGGAATGCACATTCCCCCAACTGCCCAACTTCTACACATTACTTAGGCTGGTAAGTCCGCCAGCCTCCACACCAAACCTGCCTATTTACATGGCGAGTCGACTGATCTGTCAAAGATTCGGAAGCGATAGTCCCGCCAGATCAGTACGCAGGAAATACCAAAGTTATTTTCAATGTATGGACATCCACACACTTATCCAAATATCTCCTGCGGCGAAACACGAACCTCAAAAAAATACGGCGCTGGGTGCTGGCACTGTTCAAAGCCAGCTGTGCTGCGGAAGTCATTAGGATGTAACGAACCGGTTGGTTTACCGCGTACCCTGGCTATCGGGAGTTCGCTGAGTACTCCCTGATATCGGTAATCGTTGGTTGCCCCCCTCTGGCGCAAGTGTTGTGCGATGGCATTGTGCGAGCCTTACTTGTGCCTGCGTGTGTGTATTACGCTCGAGTCTCTATTGGTCGAGCCATGCTTTAAACGATGACGAACGGTCACGGCTGATGGTGAGTTCATGTTCGCATGGCTGATTAAGCTTTACTTCAAGGCGGGTGCTGATTATACCTTTAACTTCCGCGATCACATCAGCATTCACGATTGCCTTGCGGCTGATGCGAAAAAACTTTTCCTTGTCAAGTTGTGTCTCCAATTGCTCAAGGGTATAATCAACCAGAAATTTTTTGTTCTCCGTCCGGGTATAGATATAGACTTCCTTTGCATCCGCATAAAAATAAGCGACTTCCCCGCTTGGTTTGTATTGCAGTTTGTTACCTGATTTAATCAATATGCGTTGTTTCGGCTTTTGCTTTTCTTCACTCAATCCATCTTTCATTTGATCAGATTGTTCATGGATAAAGCTTGCCCGATGGGCGGCCATTCGCCTCCACTTTTCAAGGACCTTTTCCACATCTGCCTGTTGAATCGGCTTAAGGAGATAGTCGATGCTAAAATGTTTAAATGCCTGAAGCGCATATTGATCACTGGCATCCATGAAAATAATGGGGACATCAACATCTGCCTGGTTGAAAATTTCAAAACAATTTCCATCAGCCAATTCAACATCCAGGAAAACTAAATCCACTTTTTGGCCCGATGAAAAGTAAGTAACCGCTTCTTTGATGGTTTTCAGGGTATCCCGAATAACCAGTGGTACACTGGCGCCTTTCAAATGTGCAATGAGGCGCTCAGCTTCCTGCCCGGGTCGGCATTCACTCGCCTTCGAGGGCGGTGGGTGATGAGTATTTATAACGTTCGTCATTATGAACATATTTGCTATATTTGTTCACAGCTACGAACATTATGGAGTCCAAGAAGCCATTATTGTTACCCAAAACAGTCAAAATTCTGGCTGAATTGGGCGAAAACATCAAGCTGGCCAGGCTGCGCAGGAAGCTGAGCATGGAGCAAATCGCCGAGCGCGCCAACATAGGACGGACCACCCTTTGGGCGATCGAAAAGGGCTCCCCCCAGGTAGCGCTGGGCTTTTATGCTCAGGTTCTGTTTGTGCTCGGTTTTGAACAAGACTTACTGAAACTTACAGGTGAAGATCCACTTGGAAGGAAACTTCAAGATGCGGGACTGCTGGTTAAGCAAAGGGCCCCAAAAGGAAGAAAATGACTTAAAATTCTGAAAGCAAAATTTCCGTGGGCCTGACGGCAGTTGTCGGTCATCGGATTGGGGGCGACTTAAAGTAAAATATGTTTATTGATTCAATTGTTGTTGGCGACCCCGAAACGGGACCACCAACGACGGCGAGTTTTTTCAACTGTGTGACCAGGCCTTTATTCGCTTTCCTATCTCTTCCTGCATCTCTACATTGTTCTTATAGATCAGATTTGAATTGACTAAAGCGGTGATTCTTGTGGTGGCCTCTGGTTTTGTGATGAGTTCTTGCTCAACCAGTTGATCAAATATCCAAAGCATGCCGTGATATTCTATACATAATTTTTTTGCATGATTCCTTACTGGCTTATCACCACTTAGTACAATTGCATCAACAAGCTTTTTGGCAATAAGGACAACGGATCGATCTTCAGGAGTAAGTGCTTTCGGGTACTCTTCAGACATCAGGGATATCTGCTCCGCACCCGAAAGCACATGAACGGTTAATCTATTGTTTATCCGATAACCTTCCAGAATCTGCTGCTGAGCAGGATACAGTTCATTTATAACATCTGCCGTTGTGTGGATGTCCAGGTTGAGCCCAAAGAATTTACCGGTGAGTTGTAGCTCAATAACATCAATGAAGATGCAGGCATCCGTTACAACAATTTTCATTAGCCAATCATCAAATTCTTTTCACGGAATTCTGCAAGCTTCACATTGGAGAGTGCTGCTGCTTTACTCATAGAAATATGCTCTTCGGCCAGCGCACGTAATAGCAACTGATTAAAACGATAGGACTCTTCCTGACCCTTATAATCAAACTCAACTGGCTCTTCAGTTTTGAAGCCCATCTGACTAATGAAGAACATGAATTGTTTGAAGTATGATTCGGAGATTATCTCCAGGTCTTTCATGCGATAAGCAATCGCCTGAATGGATATCCCATACTGCTTTTTGATTGCGCCCAATTCGGGAATCAGGACCTTATGGCGCTTTGCACCAACCTCTTTAATTAGTGTATCTTCTGGCAGAAGCATGGCAGCTGCAAAGTAATGGCAGTATTTTTCTTTCTCCTTATCAGTTAAGCCTTCGAGATTTAGTACCAGGTGACCAAGTTCATGCAATGCAGTAAACCGCTTTCTATCCAATGATTTTAGCTTAATGCTGTTTAATACAATTACCGGAACCTGCTTGTTATTGGCCCATGCTGACAATCCATCAAAGCCATCTTCCGACGGAAGCTCCATGACCTTTATATTGTTGTCTTCCAGAAGTTCAATCAAGTTGAAAATTGGATCAAGCCCTAAGTTTAGTTGTGCCCTAAGTTTGGTTACAAACTCTTCAACCTGTTCTTTAGAGCGAATGGGTTGATGATGAAAGGTGATGCTGAACTTAGTTTCAATATTGAGGATATTCTCTAACTCAAGGTACCGGGACAGTATGTCTTTGGTTCTCTCAATCAGGCTGCTTTTACCCTTCGAGGAGAACCGAGTTAGTTTTCTGAACTCAATTTCCTCAAGCTCCACAACTTCCTTCCTGAAAAAGTAATCGGGACGGACATCGAGCGCATCACATAGATAGCCGATCATTTCACTATCCGGCATGAAATCGCCCTTCTCGTATTTGTGAAGGGACTGCCGGGATACACGATTTTCCAGCTTTTCAGCCAAATCATGTAAGGAAAGACCAGCCATGATTCTGGCTGACTTTAGCCTTTCAGCAAATTGATTCATAGGGTGGTTTTAATATGAAATAAGCAAGAAACAGTACTGCCTTAATGACACGCCATGGGGAGAATAGGTTTACAAAAATACTTATATTTTATACAATTGTCATCTAAATCTGTTAATCTGTCAGCAGCAGGAAATAGGCCCAAAATAGCATTTTGCCAACTTTTGGCAGGAACCATTGGTTTACATATGATTACAAAACGGTACCACATTTGTCCATATGTAAACTTATCAATAAAACGAAATGAGGGAGAGCATGCGGCGAAAGCGCCCTTTTCGGATTTCAAACGTTTTACTCTGTTATTCAGTGCCCATCACATTATTTTGTATGAGGTGGAGCGTATCGGGCCATGCCAATACCTGCGGGAATGGGTAAAATAAGGAATAATGACTGCCGAACAGGCTAAACCAAAACGGTCACGGAAAATCATTCTCGCCCTGGGCTTGATCGTATTGGCATTGGTGGCCGGATACGCCTACTACACCACCCAGCAATTTCTCTCCCTCCAGGGCGAAACAGGTAAGATTACACCCGAGGCAGTTGCGCGTGAACTGGCTGCCATTGCAGCGGATTTTTTGAAGAAAACGATTGAAAAATATAGAGGGGGGTGAGGGTTCAAGGTTCACATGGGACTACATTTGGTAATCGGTGAGCGGTGCCGCGATGCCACACAGCTCCGTAGGAGCCACCTGTTTGTAGCACCGTCAAGGTGCGTTCGGTTTAAAGCTCCGTAGGAGCGGCCTGTTGCATTTCACATCATATCCCCAACACATTTTGAATTAAACCATCACAACATTTGGCGACAATGAATGGTGGTAATGTCCGATTGGTTTGAAAACAAAACAGGCCGCTCCTACGGAGCTCGTCGTCAAGGCTGCACAATCGATTCTACAAACAGGCTGCTCCTCCGGAGCTATTGCGATTACCGATTGTCGCAAAATGTGCACGACAGGTACAAATTCTTCCCAGCTCCGTAGGAGCAACCTGTTTGTGGCACCGTCAAGGTGCGTTCGGTTTAAAGCTCCGTAGGAGCGGCCCGTTGCATTTCACATCATATCCCCAACACATTTTGAATTAAACCATCACAACATTTGGCGACAATGAATGGTGGTAATGTCCGATTGGTTTG
>JAYTVB010000009.1:0-96135 GCA_043744235.1 Cyclobacteriaceae bacterium
CGATCACTTTGTCACGGCTCATCCAACGCGGTTATGAACCGATGCTCGACTATTACGAGAAAGTATCTCCACAACTTAACGAACCGCTGTATACGAGACTCGTAGCGCCTATGCTGAAGCTCCGGCGTAAGCATACGTACAGTGGTGGGAGAGGCGCACCCCGGCAGTTACAACTGGCGGGGCCGTCTACTCGATTGGGAACAGTTACTCTTACTCCTTATTTCTTTTCAGGGACTGTTTTATTAAACTTAAAATATAGTCGATGTCGTCCATGTCATTGAGTTTTATTTCATAAGAACCATTTCCCCAATGTCCAACGTTTGAAACGTCTCTCGTTATTTGTTTCGGGTCTTGTAAGTCCCCGCTTTTCAAGTTTAAATAAATCTTTAGTCCTTTTCCTTGCACAACTATGTCACAAAAGATGTTGTTGTCAACTTTAAAACCAATAGTCTGCTTTTTCGGTTGGGCAGAAATATTGTCGTCCATGTTTATAAGACGTTCTTTAACTTGTTCGTAAAGTTCTCTTATCTCAAATTCAACCTCTCCTAAGTGGTCCAACTCGGTGTAGACCTTTACTTCTTTGCTTACGCTCTCAACGGTCTCGTCAGTCCTTGAGATTGTCTTTATACTTTCTTTTGCTGAAGACTTTTGAATTTGCTCAAACGAGATAGTGTTGTTTTCAAACTGCTTAATCTCCCAAAGTTCAATTGGTAAGTCTTTAAAGTTGATAGCTTCTCTTTGGTAGTTTGTAAATGTTGGTGACACGAAAATTACTTTTGATTGTGTCCAGTCAACGTCATTTCTTTTGAGTGCTGTGTTTTGTCGTTCGTTGTATTCTAGAATGAAGTCCGCCTTGTTATTTAACATTAATGATAAGTAAGCGTAACCTTGGTCAATTACGCTAAAGTTCTTATCACGTTTGTACTCAATTATTGTGAAAGATTTATTCTCCTTGTCAAATGCCAAGGTGTCGATACGGAAATTGTTTAATGAAAACTCAGAACTAATAAATTCAAGTCGTAAGAGGGTCTTTAAATTCTTCTCTGTCAGTTGCTGGATTTCTTTCTCATACTTAAATGGAAGCTCCTTAATGTAATCGAGTTGTTGTCCTACTTTATAAAGTCCCATAGTCTATTTTATTTGAAGCCAACTTTGTCCGAGGGTAATTGTGCCCAACAATTATATATCAGCATTGCTGATATCCTATATTTATAGCGAATATACGTATTGCTGATATATGTCTTACGGAGGTTACTTCTGATACTCACCCAGTCACATTCTTCTCCAACCACTCCCTCATCGATTTTGCCTTGCTTTCAGTTATCACTTTCTCGCCTAGCTTCTCCAGCGACCGGTGGATGGCCTTGCTCACCAGCGCATGCTCAATACACTCGTCGTCGGTCAGTCCGATCTTCTCCAGCAAGGGCGCCAGGTTGCCGGTACCGAGTTGCTCGAACAGGGCATCGTCCAGGGACTGGCAGAAGGAAATCACGGCGTTGGGATGGGTCAGCCGTATTTCTTCAATCACCTTTCTTTCTGTATCGGGAAGGGGGTAGTGGCCCAGGAAGAAGACGGTTGCCTTCACTTCTTTCGGAAGATGAAGGAAGTGCGTGCCGCTGGTGTACAGCTCGAATACGGCAATAGTCCCTTTCAATTGCGTGATCTCACTGGTGAGAAGGGTGTTGATCAACAGATGTGGGGCGTTGCTGGCCTTGAGGAAGTCCATCAGTTGCTGGTGCGATTCCTCGAAGAAGGTGATGATTACCGGCAGTTCACCTGCCTTGATGGCAATCAGGGCCTGCGTCACCGTTCCTTTCAGGCACGCCTGGGAAGTTTTCCAGACTTTGTCCGAAGGCGTGGCGGGAGCTGATTTTCCAAAAGAGAATAGTTCCATATAAGTCTTTGGTCAATTTGAAGGCGCCTCTGCAATGATTGATAGATTGCTCACGCAAGCAGGCTTATGCTTGAATAAGTTCCTAAGCCAAAGTTGTTTTTCAGGCACACTAAGCCTCAATTACTTTCTCGCAATGGGTGCCGCCAAGCAGACTTCAGGAATCCTGAACGCATCCACCAACGGCACTGCTTCCTTGCGGATATCCCAGCATAGCTGGTTCACCAGCTTGCGGATCGCCTTGGTCTTGGCGGGCTCCATGTAGCCGCTTTCCAGATACCATCCTTTGTTCTTCTCCATCTGCGACAACGCAAAAAGCTGACACAGCTTCGTCAGGATGGCCTTGCAGCCTTCGTCGGTGGTCCTGGCTACCTGCAGGATGAACTGCTCCAGGATCACGCGCTCCACATGGGCAAAGGCCACCTGCACCAAATGATGCTGGCTCACGTTGAACGCGTCAAAAGAATCCATGCCGCCGCTGATGTGTTTCCTTAAGCGTTTGGCAGAAGAGGCGAGGATGTCCTTCTCACGGTAACGGAAGGCGTTGAGATGAAATTCGAAATCCAGCAAATGGGTCTCGTCCGTACTCCGCGTGATGAAGGGATTCTTCTCGGAAAGGGAAGTGGTGGCCTGGTCGGTCACGTATCCTACAATTCCCATCAGCCCCATGTTGCCAAACTCCTGCTTGAACTCCGTCAGGCGGCTCTTGGCCACCAGCTGCATGAGTACGGTGTTGTCACCTTCAAACGTGGTGTAAATCTCCGAGTCGTTCTTCAGGCGGTCAATCCGGTTCTCGGATAAGTATCCTTTTCCGCCGCAGCACTCGCGGCATTCCTGCAAGGTGGCTGTCGCATTCCAGGTGGCAAAGGATTTTAACCCGGCCGCCAGTGCCTCAATCTCCTGCATCTCGCTTTCCTTCCTGTTGAGAAAACGTTGGGTGAGATACTGAAGGGAGAAATGCAATGCATAGGCATTCGCCAGCAAGGGAATCAACCTGCGCTGGTGTGTTCTGTAATTCAATATGGGTACTTCCATCGCGCCCTCGGGCCCGAACTGCGGCCGCTGGTCGCCGTAGCGGATGGCGATGGTCAGTCCTGACTTCGATGCGCTCAACCCCGAACGCGGAATGCCGATCCTTCCGCCCACGAGCGTGCCCAGCATGGTGAAGAAGCGTTTGTTATCGCTGGCAATGGGACTTTCAAATTTTCCGTCGCTGGAAACGCTGGCATATTTGTCCAGCATGTTTTCATAGGGAATAACGACATGATCGAAGTTGATCTTGCCGTTGTCCACACCGTTCAGCCCCATCTTCCGGCCGCAGTCGTCGATGGTGACACCCGGGTGCAGCTTTCCGCTCTTGTCCCGCAGGGGAACGAGGAAGGCCGCCACGCCATAATCTTTGCCGTCGAGTATCAGTTTGGCAAACGTGGTTGCCAGCTGGCCGTGGCAGGCAGCGTTGCCGATGTATTCTTTCTTCGCCAGTTCATTGGGCGTGTGGATATCAAAACTCCTGGTCTTGTGATCATAAGTCGCCGTGGTCTCGATCCCTCGCACATTCGACCCGTGTCCCGTCTCCGTCATCGCAAAACACCCGGGCAGTTCAAGCGTGCCGATGGACTTCAAATACTTCTGGTGGTGCTTTTCGGTTCCGAGGAAGTAGATGCTCATGCCGAACAACCCGAACTGCACCCCGAATTTTATCACGAGACTGAGGTCATGGTAGCTGAGTGTCTCCATGATGGTGAAGTACTGCGACATGTTGCCCTGGCCTCCGTATTCTTTTGGATAGGCCATCGCGCCGTAGCCTTGCGCCGCGAGGTGCTTGCACCACTGCAGGACTTTCTCGCGGTAGTCGGATAAGTTGTCGGTATAAACGTAGGCGAACTCCTTGTCGGAGATGACGGTCTTCACTTTCTTGATGATCTCCGCTTCAGAACCATCCAGTATCTGAGCCAGTGTGTCGATGTTGAACGTTCGCTCCGTGGCGCTGAGCTGGGTAATGGTCTTGCGCCGCTCGGGGTAGAAAAGGTAAATCGCCTCGCCGCTGATAATTCCCAGTGCGGCATCAACTGAACCCAGCGTCTTCTTTGCGTGGGCAAGGGATTCATTCATCGAGCCGTCGCCGTGCATCTGCGCCAACCTGATTCCAACGTCGACGAGGTTTGATCCGGAGAGCTGGTTCTGGTCGAGGGCAGTCCGGATCGATTGCAGCCATCCCTTGAATTCATCGGGCGTAGGCGGGGATGATGGGTTGAAATATTCTCCCAGGAATTTCTTTTCGTCTTCCTTTAGCCACGGCTGGCTGTCGATCAGGTCTTTGATCGTCCTGATCTCGCTGGGGGTCAATACGGCATCCGCCCATACCGCATAGAAGAGGGGGAGGAAGACGTAGAGATTGGGGTTGGTCTTGAACAGATCAGCGCGTAACATGGGATTGGGGATTGGATTGGTTTCCGGTCAGTCTTTCTCTTCGACGATTACTACTTTCTCCATCACATCGCCTTTTTGGATTTTGTCGATGATATCAATGCCTTCATACACCTTGCCGAACACGGTGTGGTTGCGGTCCAGGTGTTTGGTGTTTTCGCGGTTGTGGCAGATGAAAAACTGCGATCCGCCTGTATTGCGACCGGCATGGGCCATGGACAGTACGCCGCGGTCGTGGAACTGATTCTTGCCCGTGAGTTCGCAGTCGATGTTGTAACCGGGTCCGCCGTTGCCGATGCCATTGGGGCAGCCGCCCTGGACCATGAAGTTGGGGATGACGCGGTGGAAGATGAGCCCGTTGTAGTAGCCCTTCTGTGCGAGGTCACAGAAATTCTTGACCGTATTGGGTGCGTCTTCTTCAAAGAACTTGATCTTCATCACCCCTTTTTTTGTATGGATTTCTGCTATCTTCATTCGTTTTTTGTTTAGCTAGCAAGATAATGATAAAGTGCATTAGCGGTAAGAAAACCTATCCCTCATTGGAAATTGCTGAAGATGCCCTTATTGAAGCCCACAGTCACTACGAATACGGCCGCTCAGGCGGACCGGTGGCGGTCTACCGGTGTGAGGACTGCGGCCAGTACCACCTGACATCAAAAGGAACGATGAACCCCAGGCTGGCACAGATGATCAAGGATGGAAAGATTGGAAGAGAGAAAGAAGCCAACCGGTGGCTGGACAAATTAAAACGCAAATAACCAAGAATGAATTGGATTGAATTCGCGGGACATGCCGGAGCTTTTCTCAGCAGCGTCACGTTCATACCCCAGGTCTACAAAGTCTGGAAAACCAAGAGTGTAAACGACCTGAGCATGGCCATGATGCTGATTGTGTTTACCAGCACGCTCATCTGGCTGGTCTACGGCATCGCCCTCAACCTCTGGCCGGTAATTCTGGCCAATACGGTTATTGGATTCCTCAGCGCCCTGCTGATCTATTTCAAAGTGGCCTATACAAAAAAGTAATTACTTCTGGGCTTTCTGCTCAACCATCACCAGCAGGCTGTCCAATGCCTTGCGGTTGAATAACTTTCCATGGGTCACAACCGCCTCAATGCTTTGGGTGGCTTTGATGTCTTTCAACGGATTCTCCGAAAGCATCAGCACATCAGCCTTTCTGCCTGGGCTGAGGCTTCCATATTGATCAGACTTTCCAAAATAAGCCGGGCCTTCCAGTATCGCCGATTGAAGCGCCTGCAAGGGTGTTAATCCCGAGGCGGTGAATATCTGCAGTTCTTCGTGCAGGGCTATCCCCGGATAGACGAATGAGTTGAGGTAGCCCGCATCCGTTCCGGCGATGATGTGCACGCCTGCAAGCTGCAGCAGCGGCAAGAGGGTACGCGATTTTTCAAACTGCATGTGCCGGTTGTCGATGGCCTTGGCGTCATCGCCGGCGGCGCGGATCACCCGGCCTTCATAGGTCTTTTGAAGTCCCTTGCCGATGTATTTAAGATAGCCATCGTTCTCGTGGTGGTCGGTGTCGAGGTAGGCAAGCGTCCTGCCTATGTTCATGGTGGGTATGACAGCTGTACCGTTTTGGGCAATGCGCCTGTACACTTCAAAGGCGGTATGATAGTCAAAGCTCTCTGCCAGGAGGGGCAGCGCTTCGCGGTAGGTGATCTTACCGGCTGCCGCCATGGCAGTAATCTCCTTGTCGCGGGTGGATCCGGCTTTCATGAAGTAGCCGATGTGCTCCACTGAACTGAGGCCGGACGCGGACACTTCTTCCAGCTGCAAGGCAAACGGGACGTGCCCCGAAATGCGCAGCCCTCTTTTCTTTGCTTCGCGCACGGACTCCATATACAGTTCCGGCTTCAGGGTGTTGTCAGTAATCTTGATGAAGTCAACTTTCATCTGTTGAAGAGAATCCATCGCGGCCCGCATTTCTTCCACCGTGCCTACTTCCAGGTCGCCGATCCACACTGACTTGATTCCTTCCAGTTTGGGGCCGGAGGTGAACAGGGTAGGACCGAGCAGCTTGTTCTCGTTAATCTCCCTGCGCCATTGCAGCACGCTGGGCGACAAATCTGCGGCGGCATCCCTGACGGTGGTGATTCCGAACGCGATGTACAAAGGCAACAGGTTCTTGTTCTCGTCGATGAGTGTGTCACCCCCTCCAAAATGAACGTGCATATCCCACAGGCCGGGCAGCAGGTACCTGCCCTTTGCGGAAATCCTTTTTACCGGGTATTGCTGAAGGGTATCAACGTCATCCACGACCGCCAGGATGGAATCACCCTGGATCAGGATCGACTTGCCGGTTTCAATTTTACCAGTATTCACGTCGATGATTGAACCCGATGTGATCATGAGATCGGCAGTGGGCTTTTTTCCGCAGGAGACTGCCAAGAGCAGGACCAGCAATAGAATTTTCCAGGACTTCATGATGGGCGGATGGTGCTTTTTTGTGAAAAGATAAGTCAAAACCGGGGCCCATCCATGATAATTTATTTGGCCGGAAGCATCTGCCTGCAGGCCGCAGCCCGACCCTGGTTTCCTATACGCGCTCAGAAGGCTTTTCAGGAAATAATAATAGTAGGCTTCATGAAAAGTTTTGAATATTTTTCAGATCGCACAGGTTCAACCCTTTCCCGGTCATGAAGAAAATTGCGTTTTTTCTATTCCTCACTTCGCCGCTGATGGCGCAGAAATTCACTGCCCAGGAGATTACACAGTGGAAACAGCAGGCCCGGCAAGTCTCCATCACCCGTGACCGCTGGGGCATTGCCCACATTACCGGCAAGACAGACGCCGATGCCGTGTTCGGAATGCTCTATGCACAATGTGAAGATGACTTTGAACGCGTGGAACGCAACTACATCGTGGCCCTCGCCCGGATTGCCGAGGTGGAAGGAGCAGGATTGATATACAATGACCTGAGGATGAGGTTATTCATGGACAGCACCAAGGCCATCGCCCTGTACCAAACGGGCCCGGACTGGCTGAAAAAGGTCTGTCAGGGATTCGCTGACGGGATCAATTACTATTTGGCTAATCACCCTGAAGTAAGACCAAAGCTCATCAGAAGATTTCAACCATGGATGCCCATCCTGTTCAGCGAAGGGAGTATCGGCGGCGACATTGAATCTGTATCCCTCAACGACCTGAAGTCCTTTTACGGAAAGGAGCCGGGCAAACTGAAAGAGGAAATTCACGACGACGGCATCCTCGAACCCGAGCCGCGCGGTTCTAACGGCTTTGCCATCGCGCCGTCGCGCAGTGCCAACGGCAACGCGCTGCTGCTGATCAATCCTCACACGTCGTTCTATTTCCGTTCGGAGCTGCATATGAAAAGTGATGAAGGACTGAATGCGTACGGCGCCGCTACCTGGGGACAATTCTTCATCTACCAGGGGTTCAATGAGCACTGCGGCTGGATGCATACCAGCAGTGCGGCCGATGTGATCGATGAGTACAAGGAAACGGTGACCAAAAAGGGGGGAAACCTTTTTTACCGATATGGAGATGACACGAGACCGATGGTTTCGGAAAAAGTGGTGATCCGGTACAAGACACCAAAGGGCAAGGCAAAGAAAGAGTTTACGGTTTACCGTACCGGACACGGGCCAGTAACAAGTCAGGATGAGGGAAAGTGGATCACCACGAAGTTAATGGTTGACCCGTTGAACGCGCTGACCCAGTCTTACCTTCGTACCAAGTCGGCCGGACTGGAGGATTTCAAAAAGACCATGAACATCCGCACCAACTCCTCCAACAACACGGTCTATGCCGATGACGAGGGCAACATCGCCTATTGGCACGGTGACTTTATGCCCCGTCGCGATCCAAGGTACAACTGGAACATCCCCGTAGATGGGAGCGACACCGGCACTGAGTGGAAAGGCCTTCACGACGTGGATGAGATTGTTCACGTCTACAACCCGGCTACCGGATGGATTCAGAACTGCAATGCAACACCATTCACAGTTTCCGGAACCAGCAGTCCTGATAAGAAAGCATACCCAAACTACATGGCACCCGATGCAGAAAATCCCAGGGGTATTCACGCGGTGAGGGTGCTCAAGGATGAGTCTGGGTTCAACCTGGATCTATTAATCGCCGCATCGCAGGACTCCTACCTGCCTGCCTTTGAGAAACTGGTGCCCTCGGTGGTCTCTTCGTACGATGTGTTGGTGGGGATAAATGATACCCTCAAAACAAAATTGGGTGACGCCGTGGAACAGCTCAGAGGCTGGGACTTCCGGTATTCGGTCAGCTCTGTACCAACCTCCCTTGCCATTTCCTGGGCCCTGCACCTCAGGCAAACCGTGCAGAAGAGGCTTCCACCGGGTATGGAACACCTCGATCAATTGGAGTACCTGCGAAGCCAAACCTCCAATATGGAAAAACTCACAGCCCTCGCCGGTGCCATGAAAGAGCTGCACGGTGACTTTGGAACCTGGAAGCAGCCATGGGGCGAGATCAACCGGTTCCAGCGGCTTTCTGGGAAAATTGAGCCGGTGTTTGATGACGAGAAGCCCAGCATCGCCGTGCCGTTCACATCGTCTTACTGGGGATCATTGGCCTCGTTTGGCGCCAGGAAGTTCAATGGTACGAAAAAGATCTATGGCTACTCCGGCAACAGCTTTGTGGCGGTCGTGGAGTTCGGGAGGAAGGTCAGGGCCAGGTCGGTGGTGACCGGCGGATCCAG
Source organism: Cyclobacteriaceae bacterium (assembly GCA_043744235.1). Lineage (GTDB taxonomy): Bacteria > Bacteroidota > Bacteroidia > Cytophagales > Cyclobacteriaceae > ELB16-189. The sequence continues at coordinate 9,029 of JAYTVB010000009.1, forward strand.
CAGCAACCCATCCTCGCCGCACTTCAACGACCAATCTGCCCTCTATTGCCAGGGACAATTCAAGGATGTGCTGTTCTACCCGGAGGATTTTTCAAAGAATGCCGAGCGGACGTATCATCCCGGGGATAAATAGTTAGTATCATGGATCAGCAGGCGCACTGGGACAAGATCGGCAACAAGTACGACGGCGAGATCTTTGATGTCTTCCACAGCGACAAGAATAAAGTCCTGCCCCGGTATTTCAAACGCCACGCCAACGCTACACACCATGCCATCGACTTTGGCTGCGGCATGGGAAAAGCATTTCCGTACCTCGCACCCGCGTTCAAGTCGGTGCTGGCCATCGACATCTCAGCTGAACTGCTGAAGATCGCCAGGCAGACGGTGTATACCAACATCGCCTTCAAACGCGCTGACCTGACCAGTCCACGGGTAAACTTTCCAGTATCCGATTTTGTCTTTTGCTGCAACGTGATCATGCTGCCTGAGCCGCAGCGGAATGTTGCCATGATCAGAAACGTTCACAAAGCCTTGCGCACGAATGGGTCAGCCCTGATTGTTGTCCCTTCCATGGAATCGGTCATGTTCTCGACCTGGCGGTTGATGGAATGGTACAGGCGGGAAGGAATAGGCACAGACGATATTCCAAATACAGAGTTCAATTACTATTCAGCCAGCAAGCGAAAGATGCTCCATGGCATAATCCACATCGACGGGGTTCCCACGAAACATTTTTCCGAACTGGAGATCCACGTACTCTTCCAGGAGGCGGGGCTTGCGGTCACAGCCATTGAGAAAATTGAGTACCACTGGAATACAGAATTTGATTCGCCGCCGGCCTGGATGAAATCACCCTATCCCTGGGACTGGCTGATTGAGTGCAAGAAGATAACCCCGACCCTTTTATGACCAAACAGACACTCGACCAGCTTCTCGGAATCCAATATCCCATCATCGTCGCGCCCATGTTTCTCATCTCCAACACGAAGATGATCAAGGCCGCGCTGGACAACGGGGTGACCGCCGCATTCCCTGCTCTGAATTACAGAACGGATGCTGAGCTGCGCGCCGCAATCCAGGAGATCAAGTCGCATACCGACAAACCGTTCGGCGTGAACCTGATTGTCAACAAGTCCAACCTGAAGTACAAAGCGCAACTGGATACGTTGGCCGACATGAAGGTTGCATTCATCATCACATCGCTCGGCAATCCAAAAGAGGTCATTGACCGCTGCAAGCCATTGGGCATTAAAGTGTTCTGCGATGTAGTAGACCTCGCCTATGCAAGGAAAGTAGAGGAACTGGGCGCGGATGCGGTCATTGCCGTGAACAACCGTGCGGGCGGCCATGCCGGCAACATGACACCCAGGGACCTTATTACCTTGCTGTCTTCGAACTGCAGGATTCCCGTCATATCCGCAGGTGGTATTTCACGCGGGGCACACCTGAAGCAGGCTATGGACTGGGGTGCGGCCGGCGCATCGGTGGGTACTATTTTCATTGCCTGTGAGGAAGCCGACATTTCTCCTGAATACAAACAGGCGATGGTAGACTACGGAGAAAAGGACATTGTCCGAACCACAAAGCTATCGGGTTCAGCGCTGACAGTAATCAACACGCCGTATGTACAGCAACTCGGAACCAAGGCGAACTGGCTGGAATGGATTCTGAATAATAACAAGACGCTGAAGAAATACGCGAAGATGATCATCGCTTTTCGCGGCATGAAGGCTGTTGAGAAGGCGGCCTTTGGCGCTACGTACAAGACAGTATGGTGCGCCGGCCCTGCCATTGAGGATGTGAAAAGCATCCTGCCGATGAAGGACATTATTCAAAAACTCACGCGGGAATATCAGGAGGCCGCGGGGACTGCCTCCTTGTAATCTGCTTACGCCCTCGCCGGCGTCATCTTTTTTTGTGACTTGAGCTGGTCACGGAACTGGCGAAGGGTGATCATGGTATCATTTTCAGGATCCCACAATTTGAGACGGAAGCACTTCACCATATCCATGGGATTCCACGAGGTGGTGCCCACCTCTTTTAATTCCGGCATGGCCTTCATGGCTTCCTTCAGCCGGTAAAAAGGTATGTGGGAATTCAGGTGATGAACATGATGAAACCCGATGTCGGCGGTAAACCACTGCATAACGGGGTTCATGGTCATGTAGCTGGTAGACGAAAGGGCGGCGTTGTCATAGGTCCAGTCCTGGTTCTCGCGGAACTTGACGCCAGGAAAATTATGCTGGCTGTAGAATACGTATGACCCGAGTCCGTAGGCTATGAAGAAAGGAAGGAACCAGGTCAGAATGACCGAATCCCAACCTAGGTAATACCACATCACCGTGCCGATGGACCAGTGCAGGAGCAGGGAAATGAGGGAGTCGATGTGTTTCGAAGGACTTTGAATGAATGACTTTAGGTTCAGCCAGTAAATGAAGAGGGTGAAGTATCCCAGCAAGATGGTTGCCGGGTGACGGTTGATGAGGTACACCCTTTGTTCCAGCTTGGATAGCTTCAGGAAACGCTCTTTGCTGATTGTAGGATAAGAGCCGATGCCTGAAATGGTCAGTTTGGAATTGTTGTTGTGATGGTGCTCGTGGGTACGGGTCCAGATCGTTTCTGGCGCGATCAAATAGATTCCCAGCACTTTCATCAGCCATTCGGCAGGCTTTGAGCGGCGCAGGATGGCACGGTGCTGGTAGTCATGATAAATCACGAACATCCTCATGTACGTCAGTCCGCAGATAATGCTTATCCCGATCCGGATGGCCATCGGAATGCTGTCAGTAGCCGTTACGACCAGCAGGGATGCCCCCAGGACCATTGTAAAAAGGACTTCAAACCAGCTTCTCAGCTTGTTTTCACTGGTAAATTGCTTGCTTGCTGAGATTAAATCTTTGCCTGAACGCATTCTTGACATGAGAATCAAACAATAGTGAGTGATAAAAGTTTAAAGGTAGCCTAAAATCAGCGCATATGCATCTTTGAGGTCAATTCAGGTTTTCCCTGACTGGGCGAATGTGTTTCCACCGCCGGTGCGACCACAGCCAGGGTACGGGGTCAAGTTGTATCTCCCGCTCAAGGCGATGCATGAATGCCTCACAGATTTCTGGCTCGGTATGGAGGTTCGGATTCTCAAACAAAAGCTCAGGGTAGGCATCATAATACCCTCTTTTAGAGCGCTTTATATTGATGTAAACTATCGGATAGTTGAACTTGATTGCAACCTTGGCAGGTCCGGTAAATACAGAAGTATCCTGATTCAGGAAAGTCATCCAATGGTTGCTTTCCAGCGGCGCAGCCTGATCGGCGATGAAGGCGGTGGCCGTGAGCGTGCCCCGATTCTGGGCCATGGCCCGGAAGGTTTGGCTGGCCTGTGTAATGCGTGTTCCAAAGCGGGTCCTTGTCCTGACCATCATGCCGTCAAAGTGCGGATTGGACAGGGGCAGGTAGATGACCACCAGTTGGTGCCGGTTGTTGAGGGTGAAGCTAGGGCCCGTCCATTCCCAGTTTCCATAATGTCCCATCAGGAGAATGACACTCCGCTTTTGTTCATACAATTGATCCAGCCATTCGGCGCGGTGAAACACACAGTGTTTCAAAGAATCACGCTCCGTCATGGTGCGGGTTTTGAGTATTTCCAGGGTGAGGTCGCACAGGTAGTGGTAATATTCCTGCACCAGTTTCTCAATTTCCTCAGCATTCTTCTCGGGAAAGGAATTCTGCAGATTCATCCTGATCACCTCATGGCGGTAGCCGGTCCAGCGCAGCAGGTAGTATAGTCCATCGGACAAAGTGTACATGATCCCGAACGGCAGTGACGTGATCAGGTATATGAATGGATACGCAAGGTAGAAGGCGAGGGCTTTCATGACTCAAAAATAGGGTTTGGCAGCCGGTTTTTCTGCACAGGCGCAGCAATCTGCTTTTTAATATTTTATGTATATTCACCAATCCACCAACCTCACCCACTATGCAATTCCACAGAAACGAGCTTTTCCTTATTTATGATCCGCTGTCCAATGTGGGCAAGCAGACCAAAGCCATGGCCCTCGATATCTGCAGCCACATCAATGAAGTCAATGTGAGCCAGGAAAAACTTTCACCAACCTACTGGAGGGAAATCATCAACATGACCGGTGAGCACCCGCGGGATTTGCTTGACACGTCACATCCGGATTACAAGAAGAAAGTGGCCCAGGACGACTACACCATGGACGGATGGCTGGAAGTGCTGGTGCAGAATGGTTACCTGATGAAGTACCCGATCGTGGTCTACAATCAATCTGGTGTTGTCTGCCGCACGCCTACGGACATCGTAAAGCTCAAATCAAAGGGAGACGACAAAGTACTGCCGCACCTGAAGCAGTACCGTTAGAATTATTTCCAGCATTGTCCGGCGGGTTTGCCTTTAAGGTCCCATGAGGACTGAAAGCGGGCTTTTGGGATTGATCTGATCGGATATCAGTTTGGCAATAGCCGCAAACGGAATGAAAAGAATCATGCCGGCTGCGCCCCAGAGAATTCCACCTGCAACCATCACGGCAATGGTGACCAGCGCATTGATCTTCAGCCGGCTGCTGACGGCCAGCGGGAAAATGATGTTGGCCTCCAGGTATTGCACCAAAGAGAAGATGACGACAACCCCAATGGGATACCAGATGGAATCGTTGGTCAACCAGGCTATGGTGATGGGAAGCAGCGAAGCGATGACGATGCCTACATACGGGACGATCGTCAGAATGGAGGCTACAAAACCAAACAATACGGCATGCGGCATCCCCATCAACAACAGTCCAATGCTGTTCAGGATGCCCACAATCACGTAAACCATCAGCATGCCAAGAATGAAATCGTAATAGGTATGAATGGTCTTGTGTAAAACGAGGATAACCGTTTGTGCGTCATGCCTTGGGAAGAAGCCGATGAATACCTCGCCAAGCATCTTGCGGTAGTACAGGATCAGCGCGGAGTACACTGGAATCAACAACGAAAGAACAACCGGTGTGCTGGAGTTATACAGGGTGATGCCCAGGAAGGATATGGTCCGCTCCATGAAGTTCTCGAACCATTTGTGCTGGGTGGCATTGGGAATGTTGAAGCGGTCGGTGATAAACAGGCTCAGCCGGTGCAGCTCGGATTTCAATTTCATGCCCAGCGCAGGCCATTCATTTTCGAACTGGAAAAACTGCTGGACAAGCAGGTACAATACCGCGAAGACAAGCAGGCTTAGGAGTGTAAGACCAATGGCGATGGCCACTGACCGTGAGCACTTATGCGCTTCGAGCCAGTTGCAGAGTGGGTAGAGGATGAAGCTGATCAGCAGGGCGAAGCAGAGTGGAATGAAAAGCGCACGTCCAAAATACAACAACAGGCAGATCAACACCACGGTCTCAAGGGACCGCAATGAAGATGCTTTAAACAGCCTTGAGAGATTTTTCATGCCCGTGTACCGGCCATTAAAATCGCACCGAACGGCGTCAATTCAAATGACAATCGTCATCAAAATGGTTGACAGATGCCGGCGTGGCTTCGGCACTACCTCATGTCCTATGGAATGGAATGCAGGGCGATCCGGTTGCCTTCCGTATCAATAATCACTGCCATGTAACCGAAGTCAGGCGAGATCTGGGTTCTGGGAACAAGGATTTGTCCACCGGCATCAACTACCTTGTCAAGTACGTGCTGCACATCAGGATTTGCATTCAGGTAAATCAAAGGCCCGTCAGTGGCCGATGGCTTGTGAAACCCGTTTGTATGAACCAGTGAACCGCCGATGCCTGAATCATTTTCCTTGGGGAACATGCGCATCTTGATGTTGGGCAGATCCAGGACAGTCATTTGGATGCCGAAAATAGTTTCGTAAAAGGCTTGGGCGCGGGTAATATCCGACGTTGGAATTTCAAACCAGCTGACGGCGTGCTGCATTGTCATAACGGGATGAATTGGAATTGTCCTTAAAGATAGGAACGGTTCTCGAAGAGCACAAGGAGGAACAGCGTACGCGACGGAACGGATTGACCCGGCACTCCACGCCGAAGGCGTCAAATAATACTCCTATACCTTCTTCGGCGGAAGCTCGAATGCCTTCGCCTCGTGTTGAAAATTCTCCCGGTGAGAACCATCGCAAAAGGGCTTGTTCTTCGAGTGCCCGCAGCGGCAAAGGGACAACACCGTTCTTCCCTGTAAACCGTAAGCCTGCCCGGACATATCTACAATTTCAAAATCTCCTTCGATACGGAGCGGACCATGGTTAGCGACTGTAATCTTTGTTGTTGACATATGCGTTTGTATTAATGATGATTGGTATTACCGTCTGGAAAGTGCAACGATATCCCGGACCTCCAGGATTTGCTTTTCGTATCCCTGGGTCACTGCGTTGATCATCGCCAGGCCAACCTCGCTGAGGGTAGACACAAATCCGGGAAACAGGGGCCGCAGCACGGGGTACATCCAGTTGAAGTAAGTGTATCCTTTGAGTGTGTTCTTCAGGCCGTCCGTGGGTTTCATGAAGCCTGGCCTGAACATATAAGCTTTCCTGAATGGCATCTTGAGCAGTTGGTTTTCGGTCTTGCCTTTTACCCGTGCCCACATGATCCTGCCTTTCTCTGAACTGTCTGTCCCGGATCCTGAGACATAGCAGAACGCCATATCTGGATTTCGCCTGACCAGTATTTCCGCTGCCTGAATGGTGAGGTCGTAGGTCAGCTGGTGATACTCCGCTTCCTTCAGTCCCACAGAAGAAACGCCGAGACAAAAGAAGCAGGCGTCATAGGGGTATAAATGATCTTCAATGGGTTTGATGTCCAGAAAATTGGTATGGACAATCTCCTTGAGTTTGGGGTGGGATACCCCGCACGGCCGGCGGTTAATGACCAGTACTTGCTCGACGTCTGGGTGCTGCAGGCATTCATGCAGAACACCCTCGCCAACCATGCCGGTAACGCCCGTGATGATGGCCCTGATCTTCATGATTGATTGTTTTTGATGATGGACCAATCCGACATCAGTTCAGCTTAAAGTAGGCTGCGTTCAGGACACTGGCAAAGGTGACCCACAGGAGGTAGGGGATGTTCAGGTAAGCTGCCAACGGCCTGAGCCGGTAGAAAAGGAAAATCATCACGACAATGCTGATCAAGAGAACGATGATCTCGGCCAGTGCAAAACCCAGCTGACGGTAATAGAAGAATATATAACTCCAGCCAAAGTTCAAAACCAGTTGTACGGCGAAAGCGGCCAGCGCCATGTTCCGTTCCCGGCCCTCGGGCAGTGACCATGCCAGGTACAGCGAGATACCCATGAGGATGTAAAGGGTTGTCCAAACCGGACCGAACAGCCAGTTGGGCGGATTGAATGACGGCTGGTTGAGTGTGGCATACCACGTTGGAATTGCTTTTGCCGTTGTGATGCCGGCAATTGCGCCGACCATCAGCGGAATGGCGATGGACACCACGAGTTTAAGTATGGAGTTTGCGGTCATGGGATACTCGTTCTTTATGATTTATGCCTTTGGCTTAGTTTGCAACTTCGATTTTGACTTTTATCTTTTTCAATTTTTCATTCTTGATATTGGCAAGTACTTTGTTAACCAGGCTTCTCTTTACCGATACGTAGGAAGAGTGGTCCAGCGTGGTAATCAGCCCGACTTCGTCGCCCTGGAGGCCTCCTTTCTTCGTCAGTAACCCGGCGATGTCGCCCTTGCTTATCTTGTCTTTTCTTCCGGCACTGATGTAGAGGGAGGCGTATGGAGGAGGTGGGGGCAGTGTCAGTTTCCGTGGAAGTTCCATTTCCTCAACGGACTTGTCAATGTAGTCGGGGAGTGTTTCGTCATCGGCCAGCACAAGGTAGGCATCGCCTTCTGCATGCATCCGCGCTGTCCGGCCGTTGCGGTGAAGAAAGGCTTCCTGCTGCGGAGGCAGTTGGTAATGCACGATGTGCCTGATTTCCGGAATGTCCAATCCCCGTGAAGCGAGGTCCGTTGCAATAAGTACATGGTGCGCGCCGCCGCGGAACCGGATGAGGTTCTTCTCGCGGTCAATTTGTTCCATGGCGCCATGCAGGATGCCGTGCTGAAATTGATGCTGGGTAAGCAGCGCACTGATCCGCTCCACGGCCTCCCGGTGGTTGCAGAAGACCAGGGAAACATCATTGTTAAACCCGGCTACCAGTTTCATCAGGGCTTCCACCTTGTCGACGGACCTGGTCTTGACCAGTTTCAGCCTGAGCTTTGACGCAGCTTCTTCCCTCAGGTAATTCAGGGTATCAATTTTCTGAAAAGGCAGGAAATCAGGCATCTCCTCCAGGCGTGTGGCCGAGGTGAGGATGTGATGCTGCCGGCCGCTCAGTGCTTTGAACACCACTTTCAGGGGCTCGTGAAAGCCCATTTGCAGTGACTTGTCGAATTCATCCAGGACCACCATTTTAACGCGGGAGGCGTCGAACGATTTCCTGCGGATGTGATCCGCAAGCCTGCCCGGCGTGCCAATAATGATGGCGGGTGCTTCGCTCAGGCTGTTCAACTCGATTTTAAACGAATGACCACCGTAGCAGCAACTTACTTTATACACTGTCTTCATGGAGCGAACCACCGACTCAATCTGAAGGCAAAGTTCACGCGATGGTGCCAAAATGAGGGCCTGGACATCCCTGGATTCAGTCCTCAGCCGGTTGATCATAGGAATCAGGAAGGCGAGCGTCTTTCCAGATCCCGTGGGTGCCAGCAGCATGATATCGCTCGTAGTGGCAGCCCGTTCCAGCATGGCCTCCTGCATGGGTGTAAATTTCTCGAGGGACAGGTTCTTGAGGACCGTGGCGTATTTGGTATTCGGACTGCTTTGCATCCCGCAAAGGTAGCCTTATAAAATGGTAAGTAGTAAGTTAGGCGCCCCATGCTGCCGGACTGAGCCCGGCCAGAGCCTTACTTTCTCTTTGCAATCGTAAATACCCTTGACAGGTTAAAACCAAACAGCACATCGCCGTTGGCCCATGAGTTGTTGGTGTCCGTGATGAAGGCCCTTTCATTCATCCCTATTGAATTACTGAAATTCAGTTGGAATACGTGACCACCGGTTTCGATATCAAAGCCGACGGAGAAAGGAAAGTAGTTGGTACTCGGCAGGGGGCTGAACACATAGAAGTAATCCCAATTGAAGGATACCCTCTTGGAGAGTTTCACACGGCCGCCGATGCCCAAAGAATAGATGTCATTGGGGTCCTGTTCTGTTGGAACAAGGTTCCGGTGAAGGAAGGTGGGGGTTAACTGCAGGGTAAAGCCCTCGCTGAATTTTCTTCCCACAATCACCTGGCCATAAAACGCCATCTTGGAGCTGATAAAATTTGTCCGCGTGGGATCTGCCCATGGCATGCCATCATAAGTCATACCCGCAACGGTCACCACCGAAAAGGGGATAGACCCGGGGCCTGTTGATTGCCAGATCGGTCTGAACTTGATAAATCCATCCAGTTCTTTCTTATACGTACTCCGGCCGATGCCGATGGTCAGCGAATTGGTAATGCCATAATCAAATCCGAGACGCATGCTTGCCTGGTCGAGGCCAAAGAAATTTTCATAGCCTGAATTGATCTTTCCGAAACGGTGCAGGATGCGGACGTCCAGTGTTCCAGCGGCCAGAAATTCCATTGACTGCCCCATGATGACCCGCGTGGATTTGAAAGCGTTCTTAACATGTTCCTTTTGGGGCTTGTCTGCAATAAGGGCAAGCAAGTCCTCGTTTTGCGCCAGGGTTGCCAGGCTGGAAAGCAGGAGCAGCAGCGATAGGCCAATGGTTTTCATGATCGTGGTGGTTTAGGGAGACAGGGAGCCTGGAGCAATGGAAGGACCCGGTCCTTTAGCTTTTTAATAACTCCATCAGGCAGTCTACTTTGATTTTGGCCTGTTTGGAAACCTTGTCTTTCACCAGGCTTGGAATCTCAACGTTGAAGTCGCTGAGCGTGATGACGAATTCAGCAAGGGCTTGCACCTTGCCTCCCTGTATGGTGATGGTGCCGGAAGCCTCTACATCCCGGGTAACGCCGTGCAGGGTAAGTTTGCCCTTCACTTTGGCGGGATAACTTCCTTCCTTGCCGTAGTTGATGTCCTTGTTGTTGATGATCTCTCCCTTGAACTCGGCTTTGGGAAATTTGCTGCTTTCCGCATAATTCTCATTGAAGTGTTCTTCCATCAAGGCCTTTTCGAACTGGAAGGATTTCATCAGAACGGCAAACTGGATAGCCGCCGTTTTGGTATCCATCACACTCGTGACGGTTTTGTTGGTGGCATCAATTACTTCCATGTCACCGGAAGCATTGAAGTAGATGGTTCCTGCTTTGGTAAAATAGCGCTGGGCAGGGAGGGGAAGCGATAAGAGCATCAGGAGGAAGACAGAAAGGACTTTTGACATTTTCATGGGTGTTATTTTTTTTCGTTTATCATTTCCAGTGCACAGCGGTTTAAGATGACGTCTGAACCGAGCATCTCGTCAGCATTGAAACCCGAGCAATAACCTTTAACTGCAATTGACGAGCCAATCCGGAGACCCCCGGCCTCAGCGCCGTGCAGGCTGTCCAGGGTGCATCGAACAGATGATAAATCAGTAGTATCCCCCAGGGAAATGGTAAAGGTTCCATCCGAGCTTTCAACCGATTTTACCATTCCGGAAACAGAGAGCACCTTGCCCAGGTAAAGGGTGTTGGATGCCTGCTCATTGCTTTTGAATTCCTGGATCAGTTCAATAGCGCTGCGCTGGTACGCTGATTGCACAGTGCTTACATCTTCGGCCTTTCTGAAGAATTCGCGGTAGGCATAAAAGACAATGGCCGCACCCACGAAGAAGAGGATGATTAACACGTAAAGGATGGACTTCTTTCTCATGGCCTAATTGTTGGGCGCTCCGCTGTCCACCCATTTCTTGATGATGGCGAGGTTGCAGGTGCTGATCTTACTGCCTCCCAGCGGCATGGGCGCGTAGCCGGGTGCCCAGGAGATAGAGCCGTACAATTTTCCGTTAAGGGCAAGTGCATTGTCGGCGGCCCAGGTACCCATGGCAATGTTGCCACCGGGCGAGACACCGCTGTGGCAGCCGTAGCAACTTACCTGAAGGAGGGGGAGTACATGCTGCGCGTAGGATACGGTTGCCGGCGTGTTGCAGTTGGATGGCTGTGTCGGGTAAAGGACGCTTTCCTTGTCGTAATAACAGGAACTGAGCACGATACCAAAGAAGAATGTTGCGGCCAGTTTTCGAATACTGTGGGTCATAAAGTTTAATTAAGTGCGCCAGCCTCGATCCATTTTCTGACCTGCGTGACTTCGCAGGTGGAAAGTGAGGTGCCGCTGGGCGGCATGGCCACGGCGCCGGCCAGGTGGGCGACTGATTTATACAATTGTCCGCTGATGGCAGCAGCGTGCACCCCTGCGTAGGTGGAGAGGTCTACATTCTTATTTCCGGCCGTTGCGCCAGTATGGCAACCGACGCAGTACCGTTTCATCATCGGGTTAATGACCGCCGTGTAGGTGAATTTTGTTGTATCGCAGGCTGCCGTACAACTGTTGTTTTTGGCACCCTGTGCCACCCATTTATTAAACATGGATATTTGAGAGGAAGTCAGAAGCGCCACAGGGGGTCTTGGCATTTGGCCTCGGGCTATTTGCTCTTTTATGTCACCTCGATTTCCAGCAATCTGGCTGTATGTCTTGAGAATGGGACCTACCGCACTTCCATGACAGGTGGTCATCGAGCAATTGGACGTAATCAAGGGCAGGATGTCATTGCTGAAGTACACCGTGTCCGCGCTGCACATACTCCCGGTTGCCGGCGTGGAGGGTGGGGGGTTGTTTGGATTATTGGGATCGACTGATGGATTCACTGGCACTTCGTGTACGCAGGTTGAAAACAGCAACCCAATGCCCGAAAGAATCAAAACAACATACCATTTCGCATTCTTCATCATCATAGCCTTAAAAATAATCATGTCTGACTCGCCATATCAACATCCCTATATCCACAAAACTATCCAAAGGTATCCGCCAAAACTTTGCACTGGTCGATGAATACGAACCTTCATCGAATTGCAAACGATTGTTGGAATGTGATTGCAAGTTTCGGCTCCGAAGGGTTAAGATAACATGATATTAATCATGTTGATTGCAAAAAATGGGCCAACCAGTCAGTGACCTGACTGATAAAATTAGAAATGGACGCCGGATACATCACCATGCAGAATACCAATCCAAAGAGCGCCCCGAACAGGTGGGCATCGTGATTGATGTTGTCCGTTGATTTCTTTCCCTGGTAATAGGAATAGATGATGTAAAGGGACCCCAGGATAAAGCCGGGCATGCAGATGGCAAAGAAAATGCAGATGTACTGCATCGGCTGAAAAATGATGAATGCAAAAACAACGGCTGCCACACCGCCGGAGGCGCCGAGTGAATTGTAGTGTATGTTCTCTTTTTGTTTAAAATAGGTGGGCATGTCGGATACGGCAATGGCCAGGAGGTACATGGCTACGTAATAGTATGGTCCCAGCTGACCAAATACATACAGGAATACATGCTCTACTTCCTTGCCCAGGAAGTAGAATGAAATCATGTTCATCAGCAGGTGCATGTGATTGATGTGAATGAAGCCGGAGGTAATAAACCGGTAGTACTGCTGGTGGTGACTGATCATGTAAGGATTCATCATTAGCCTGGACTGCAGGTCAGGACGGCTGAAGACAAAGAAGCTTACAGCAACGGTGATAACGATCAGGAGGAGGGTAATGGTCAAGTGGATTGGCTGTTAAATGTCTAATGTAATGTTTTTCCTCCAGTGAGAAGTGGCGTCTTCTTCCAGCCTGAATACAGTCTATTGTTGTTTCAATTCCCTGAGGAGTCTCTTCCGGAACGCGTGATAATTCACCGTGATGGTATGCCGTGGCGTTGCAATCTGTTTGAAATCAGGATGCGCAACTTCGGCGAAGGCCAGTTCCTTGATGTTATCAGGCCGCTTCCACTTGCCGGCTAGTTCCCGTGCCATGATCTTACTCTGAAGCTCCGCCCCGGGCCAGATGCAGCCGAGCGGCTGAAACAAACCTATAAAGTATACGCTTGAAATTTCCGGATGCAGCATCTTAAGGTAGAGTGGCACGTCGCCGTGTGAGTAATCGATAAAACTGGTTTCAAAGAAAGGGTGGGAGATATAGTACCCGGTACATGCCACCACCGTATCATATTCGGCCTTTGATCCGTCCTTGAAAAATACCTGCTTCTCCTCGTAATGGTCAATGTCAGAACGGGGCTTGATTTTGCCATGACGCATGAAATAGAAGAGTTCGCTGTTGACGGTAGGGTGATGGAAACCGAAATCTTCCTCGGGCTCCGGCAATCCGTACGAACTGTTTGGCCCCTGGATCACCCGGATCATCTTGCTGGTCACCTTGCGCCAAACGGCCGAAGGAAGGTAGCGGATCAGGCCGCCAACCATGTCGGCGGGCTTTCCGCCAATGAACTTGGGGATCACCCAATAGCCCCGCCGCCAGCTGATGTCTGTGCCCGCACTGACCCGGCACGACTCTACCGCCACATCACACGCTGAATTCCCTCCGCCGATGACGAGCACACGCTTGTTCTCAAATACTGAAAACTTCTTGACATCATGCGAATGCATCAGTGTACCGGTAAATGTTCCCGGGTACTCAGGGTATCGGGGTTTCCAGTGGTGGCCATTGCATACGGCCAGTGCATCAAATGTCTCGGTCGTCTCACGGCCATCGCGGATAGTCGTCACCGCCCACTTTTTTTCAGCAGTGTAGCTGCAGTTTTTTACGAGCGTCTTGAATTGTATCCGGTCATACAGTTTGAAATGCCTGGCATAATCCTGAAAATACTTTGCGAGTTGCCTGTGCGACGGATAGTCCGGGTAGTCGGCCGGCATCGGAAAGTCATCGTACTGGGAGAGGGCTTTGGAACTGATGATGTGCGTGGTTTCAAAGACACTTGAGTGGGAACCCTGGTCGTTGAACACCCAGTTGCCGCCGACTTCATTTCCATAATCATATACCGTCACGTCATGCCCTTCGTCGAGCAGGTTCTTCGCTGCGGTAATTCCGGAAGGCCCGGCGCCGATGACACACACGCGATTTCCCATTACCGAATGGTGATTGGTTTTTTCACTTGGTCAATTCCCGGACCCTGATGTTCCTGAACTTCAGAATGGCTCCATGCCCCAGGAAACCGATGTGCCCCGTGTGCCTGGACAATCCAGGGTGATCCTTTTTATCCATCGTGCCTTTGCTGGATGCTTTTTTCAAATCACCTTCTGTAATCACCGTTCCATTCAGCGTAACCTTGATGTAGTCGCCTTTCACATAGACTTCCTCATCGTTCCAATCGCCAACGGGCTTCAGGAATTCGCGCCTGGCAGGAATAACGCCATAGACCGAGCCATGGTATTGATAAGGCTCAAGGCTAGCGTATACGGGTGCCGTGTTATCCAAAATCTGTATCTCCTTACCGAGGTAGGCAGCGTCTCCTTCCAGCGGCGCATGGATGCCCAGTCCGTTGTTGGCTCCCGGGGTAAGCTGAAATTCAAAGCGAAAAACAAAATCAGTGTACTCTTTCTCTGTGTACAGGTTGCCTTTACCGCCATTGGCAGGGTAGATCGCCAGGTCAGCATCCTCAACAACATAGTCTGTTTTGTTTCCGACCCAATTGTTCAGGTCTTTGCCATTGAACAGCAGCTGAAATCCCTGATCTTGCTCGGCTTTTGAAAGGGCTGCTGCCTTGTGGCTGAGTTCTTTCACGTAGATGTTCCTGAAACCCAGCTCGGTTCCATGGGCCTGCAGTTCAATGGCCTCCTCGGAGAAAATCGGGATGTTCCGGTCCCAATAGTTTTCCATTTTTACATTATCCACCACGAGGATGCCATTCAGGTAAACCGTAACACGTTCTCCAATCATGGTTATCCTGAAGGTGTTCCATTCCCCAACCGGGTTGTCGGCCACCACGAGGGGTTTGCTCATTTCCTTCTGGTTGTTGTACAAGCCACCGGATCCCACCTGGGCGCCAACATCGATGCGGGCATTGTCCCAGATTTGAATCTGGGGAGTGCCGCGCAAATAAATTCCGCTGTCCCCGTTCTTTGAAATCTTCCAATCGACGAACATTTCAAAATCGCCATAGGTCCGCGTGGTGCACAAGTTGTCGCCGGTTCCGCTAAACCAGATGGCCCCATCCCTGACTGTCCAGCTTTGCCCCACTTTTGCATCAGATGCTTTTTGTTTCGCTGCCAATACTTCCTTCTTCATTTTTCCCCTGGCGATTGGATTCTCTACCAATCCCTTCCAGCCAGCCAGGTCCTTCCCGTTGAAGATCGGCTCGTATCCTTTCGTGCGGGGCATTTTTTCAAGATATGTTGCGATATCAATGCGGTCATATTGGCTGTCAGGACCGGTGAGTTTATTCAACACCTTCTGCAAAATTCCTTTGACTACCACACCATCAAGTCCCGGTTTTGCATCTGCTGTCGGGAGTGCAATTTGCATGGCAGCCCGGCTGGCAGCGCCGGAAACCTCTGCATCGTCCAGGTAGTTCGACACAAAGACCAGCGACAGGAATGACCGTAAGCCTCCGACTGCCCTCAGGACCGATACTTTTTCCTGGCTGGTAGTCGCCGCGGGCATGATTTCCTTCAGCATCAATAGTTTTTGATCGTCTGACCAGGAAGACTGGGACACCTGGCTGATGAAGGACTTAAATGCGCGTTCATGATAATCTTTGAGGGAAGCATTCATCCTGATTGCAAGCAAGGTTCGGCAGGCATCTTCATTGCTCCAGCTGCAGAGGGTATTAAAGGCGATTTCCTTTTCGTTCGGATTTCCCTCGTAAAAGACGGACTTCACTTTTTCGAGTGCCTCACGTTCCCGAAGGAACCCGAGGATGGGCAACAGTTTTATTTTATCGCGCTGATAGGCTTCGTTGATTTGCGCAGCAGAGCGGTTGTTGAGCCCGGCTATGATGGCAGTTTGCAGTGCCTTGATCTCCTTGGGGTCGTTACTGGCAAGCAGCATTTTGATCAACATCCACTGCCAGGGCGGGGAAGATACTTTAGCCAGCGCTTCGTAGGCTGCATCTTTCACTTCGGCGTCCTTTGCATTGCACAACGAAGCCACATCTTCAAAATTCCGAACCGCCCGGCGTTCCGCCAGAATCTGGAGCATCACCACCTTGCTTTTGGCCGGGGCCGTTCCCATCTTGATCGTGATGTAGGAACAATTGTCCTTGTCCACCAATTGAAGGAGGGCAACTTTTGCGTGCTGCATTTCCACATCATCATTATACTTCACAAGATACCCGACCATGGGCGCTATGAATTTGTTATTCCTGTATTTCCCGATTTCATCAGCGGCCACCATCCTGACCTGCGCATTGGCCGAGGCGAGAGCCGGGACCAAAACAGTTTCAGTAAAATTGTCGTCATGGTGAAGGGAAGAAAGCAGGGTAAGCAATTCGGCTTGCTCTTCACCCGTTGACTTCTTGTATTCTTTGGTCCATTGCTCAATGGCAGCTTCATCAGAAGCAGTGAGGGCGGCGATCCTCAAAATGCCGCGCCTGTACGCTGCGTCGAAGCGCGTGCGTTCCTTTATCAGGAGGGAATTCACTCCCTGGTGATCCACCATCGCGAGATTGTCCAGCGCGGCCAGCCTGAAATGCTGCTGGGCAGCGACCGGGGTGTTGGCAAGAATGTTTTGTGTGATCAATTGTACCAGGGGCACATTTCCAAACAAAGCGGTCTGGCGTTGAAATTCGATCAACGCAACCATGGCTTCGGAAGGGTCATTTCTGAATCCCGCATTTTTAGCCATGGTTCCGAGAAACTCATACGAACCAACATCGGCAAGCAATGCCATGGACCAAAGGGCTTGCTTCCTGAGCGCCAGGTCGGTGGAAGAGGCAGCCTCCAGGATGACCAGCATGGCCGGTTGATACCGCATTTCTCCCAGGGCTTTGATAAGCCGTAGGTATGTAGTCTGAGTAGAATGGGGCACTGCACCCAGCATCGCCTCCCCGGCGTTCAGGGTTCCGATCGTTACAAGCGTTTCGATGGCGGCATCGGACAAATCCTTGTCAGAGATATAATGACTCAGGTCTTTGACGGCTGCGTCAGAGCCAATGAGCCTGAGGTTGCTTATAAAATAGGCCTTGACTTCAGCCGAAGCGGACTTGCTCAACCCATGCAGGTAGGCCTTTTCTATCATGGCTTTGTCGGCATGTGATTTGGCACGGTAGGTGAGAAGCGATACGGCAAAGCGTGCGGATACACCCTCCGGGTTGCCATTGGGTTGAATCTGGTCTACAACAAGTTTAAGGCCTTCATCCCCCGTCTTAAGGATCTGTTGAAAGACCTGTTGAGCTGCCGGTTCATCCGCCACCGGCAGCATCGCCAGGGCGTCTGCCACTTTTGTGTTTAAGGTTCTTACATCCTGAGCCCAAAGGCGTACCGGTCCTGATAACCAAACGAGAAGGATAAACCCTATTGCATATTTCTTAATCATTCCTTTGCGTCTTAAGATTAGATCGTCCACGGGCCTCTCATGGAAGGATTAATTAACTTATTGGCCTCCGCGTCGTTGATGAACTCTTGTTTTACGGGATCAAAGTCCAATGACCTGCCCAACTGCAAAGCAATCTTTCCCATGTTGACGATCGTACTGGAACGATGTCCGTTGACTTCATTCAGGGCGAACTTCTTTCGGCTGGTCACTGACTCACTGAAGGTACTGATTTGGGGAAGGGGATCCGGATAGGCATCGAGGACCTTGAGCAGGTTCGGGATATCCGATCTGAATCCCTTGAATATTTTGCCACGGGGGCCTTCTATGTATGGAACATTGGCGTCCTTGTTTTCCCCATCGAGAATAATCTTGCAGCCGTCGGCATACGTAAACTCAATCCGGCGCCAGGTGCCTACCGCGTCATCATGCTGAAGCGGGGCATCAACATCCACGCGTACAGGACTTGTATTATCCTTGCCCAGGAAATACTGCACCGGATCAATGTAGTGCTGCCCCATGTCGCCAAGACCGCCCCCGTCATAATCCCAGTAGCCGCGGAACGTTCCGTGCACGCGGTGTGGATTATAGGGCTTGTAGGGGGCAGGGCCCAGCCACATGTCATAATCCAATTCAGCAGGTACGGGCATTGACTCAAGATTGGTTTTACCAACCCAGTAGAATTTCCAATTGAAACCGGTTACGCCGCTGATGGTCACCTTCAGGGGCCAACCCAGGAGGCCGCTGTCGACGGCCTTCTTCAGCGGCTTCACAGTCGTGCTCATCCCATAGAAGTTATCGGTGAACCGGAACCAGGTGTTCAGCCGGAACATCCGGCCGTACTGCTCCATGGCTTCAACAACCCTTTTGCCTTCCCCAATCGTCCTGGTCATCGGCTTCTCGCACCAGACGTCCTTGCCAGCCTGGGCCGCCATCACCGACATGATGCCATGCCAATGAGGTGGCGTGGCAATGTGAACAACATCGATATCCGGCTGTGCCAGGAGCTCACGAAAATCCTGGTAGCCCCGGATGTTGCTGCCTCCGGCTGCAACCGCATCCTTGAGGTGATTGGCATCCACATCGCAGACAGCCAGCAACTTGCCTTCATAATCAAAGTGTCCCCGGCCCATGCCGCCTACACCGATGATGCCTTTGGTGAGCATGTCGCTGGGGGCAAGGAAACCTTTTCCGCCCAGCACATGCCGCGGCACAATGGCAAAAGCGCCAAGGGCTAGTGCCGATTTCCTGATAAAATCCCTTCTTGAATGCTTGCTGCCGTCACGTTTCCTTTTCATGCCCGGTGTGGGTTAAAATTGACGGTGAAAAATTATGACAAAAAACTGAACTTGCGTCTACCGCCGGACGAAAACCTTGGCTTTCAGATTTCTGCTTTGAGCTCAGCGCACAAAGCTGAAGGCCAAAAGCTTACCTTGCGCCATGACCTCCATCCAATACACGCTTGAAATCGCCGGCACATTCTTCTTTGCCATTTCAGGTGCTCTTGTGATCCGTGATCAGCACAATGACTTGTTTGGTGCCACCTTTACAGGATTTGTCACAGCCATCGGCGGTGGAACTATCCGCGACATCATGCTGGGGAGCTACCCGCTCGTTTGGATTGGTGATATTGATTTCCTGTATGCCATCCTCGCCGGAGTCCTGGTGGCCTACCTTTTCTTCAAATCCCTGGCCCGGTTCACCCGGACCTTGCTGGTATTTGACACGCTGGGCATTTCATTTTTTACTATCCTGGGTGTTGAGAAAGCGCTGAGCCTGGGTGTTCGGCCTGAGATTGCCGTGATCATGGGCATGTTTACGGCCATCATGGGTGGGGTAATCCGGGATGTCATCACGAATGAAACTCCGGTACTGTTCCGCAAGGAGATCTATGCCACCGCTTGCCTCGCAGGCGCAATCCTGTATGTGGTGTTATTGCGTATTGGATTGGACCGAAATCCCAATTTGTTGATTTCAGCAGCCCTGATTATCGCTGTCCGGATTTTGGCTGTCAGGTACAAACTGGCGTTGCCAGGCTTCAAGCGCTGAGTAGCCTGTCCGATCCTGAACAAAAACTCCGGATCATGTAACCTCTTGTCGTTTTTCCAGTATGACTGTAGTGTCATGCAACGGTATTGAAACGTTGTTGGTCTTTGATACTGAAAATCCAATGTAAATCATGATCAGGCATAATCTCCTTCTCATTTACCGCAATTTCCTGCGGGCCAAAGGCTTTTTTCTCATTAACCTGTTCGGGCTGTCTACCGGCATTGCCTGCACTTTCATGATTTACTTGTGGGTAAATGATGAACTGGTCACCAACAAGTTTCATGAGAAAGACGCCAGGCTGTATGAAGTCATGGAACATCAGCAGTACGCCGATGAGATCATGACCACCTCTTCAACGCCCGGTATTTTGTCCGAGGCGCTGAAGGCGGAAATTCCGGAAGTGGAATTCGCTGCCACGACAAGCTGGATCGAACCTTTCACCGTGTCATTCAAAGACAATAACGTAAAGGCGGAGGGCTTTTATGTAGGCAGTGACTATTTCAATATCTTTTCATATCCCCTGGTCGAAGGAAATGCCGATAAAGTACTTCTTGACAAAACATCCATCGTTATCACCCGGGAGCTGGCAATCAAATTGTTCAAGACAGATCAGAACATCATCGGCAGGGCCGTTGAGCTCCAGCACAACAAGTCTTTCCAGGTGACGGGTATCTTTGCAAAGGTACCCGCATCCTCCTTACAGTTTGATTTTGTATTGCCATTCGAGGCATTCAAAGATGAGAATGAGTGGGTTAAAGAATGGGGCAACAACGGTCCGCCAACTTACGTGATCCTGCACGACGGGACTGATGCCGAAGCCGTCAGCGCCAAGATCAGGGATTTTGTAAAAAACAGGAACAAGGATTCCAACGTATCCCTGTTCCTCCAAAAGTATTCCGAGCGCTACCTGTACGGAAGATTTGAAAATGGAAAGCCTGCGGGAGGACGAATCGAATATGTTACCCTGTTTTCAATCATCGCCGGGTTTATCCTGATTATTGCCTGCATCAATTTCATGAACCTCTCCACCGCACGCGCATCCCGGCGGGCGAAAGAAGTCGGTATTAAGAAATCCATTGGCGCACAGCGGCAGTCACTCATCATACAGTACATCAGTGAATCCCTCGCCACGGCGATCCTTTCCTTGTTCGTTGCAGTTGGCGCGGTCTGGATCTCGCTTCCTTCTTTTAACCTGCTGACGGACAAGCATATAGTACTTGATCTGGGCAACCCTGAATTGTTGGTTTCTCTCATAGGGGTTACCCTGTTTACCGGGCTGCTCGCCGGAAGCTATCCTGCCATTTTCCTTTCGGGATTCAAGCCCGCGGCGGTACTGAAGGGCATCGTGAAGGGTTCCTGGGGTGAATTGTGGGCACGGAAAGGCCTCGTGGTATTTCAGTTCTTCCTTTCGGTGATACTCATCGTATCGGTGCTGGTGATCTACAAGCAGATTGAATTTGTTCAGACCAAGAACCTCGGTTACCGGAAAGACCACCTGATCCGCATTCCGATGGAGGGAAAGGTCAACAAGAACCTGGAGACTTTCCTGAATGAAGTCAGGCGCATTCCCGGTGTTGCCCAGGTCTCCAGTATGGGTCACACCCTGATGGGGCGCAATAACAATACCAGCGGACTCGAATGGGACGGTAAGAACCCGACGGATGAGGTTCTCTTTGAACAGGTATGGGTCAGCCATGACATGATCGAAACCCTTGGAGTAGAACTGCTGGAAGGAAGATCCTTTTCCAGGGATCACAGCTCAGATACAGCGGCAATTCTTCTCAACGAGTCAGCCATCCGGGTGATGAACATGAAGGATCCTATCGGGAAGGTGATCAAGCTGTGGGGCAAACACAACATGGAAATCATCGGTGTTGTCAAAGACTTTCATTTTCAGTCGCTGCATGATGCCGTCAACCCGCTGTTCTTTGGGCTCAAACCAGACAATACGTGGAATGTCTTTATCCGGTTGGAAGGCGGGAAAGAAAAGGAAACGCTGAAAGCCCTTTCCGACTTCTACACGACCTATAATCCGGGCTTCACCTTCGACTATGCTTTCCAGGATGTGGAATATGCAAAGCAGTATGCCGCAGAGCAGCGCGTGGCATCCCTGTCAGGATACTTTGCCGGTTTTGCGATACTTATTTCTTGCCTGGGACTTTTTGGACTGGCTGCGTTTACGGCAGAAAGAAGACTTAAAGAGATAGGCATCCGCAAAGCACTTGGTTCCACCTCGGGCAGCATCGTCATGCTTCTTTCCGGGGACTTTACGCGTATGGTATTGCTGTCGATTGCCCTGGGCCTGCCTGCCAGCTACTGGCTACTTGACAAATGGCTGGAGCGTTTCGCATTCCACATCACCCTGACGCCCTGGTACTTCATCATCGCCGGCTGTATCGCCTTGTTGATCGCCTGGCTGACTGTAGCCTCCCAGGCCATTAAAGCAGCAAATGTTAATCCAGTGAAGTGCCTGCGGACGGAGTAGCATTGTTTTCTTCACCATGATCGAAAGCTAAGGCCCTTTGCTATCTTAGCACCTTGTGAAAATCTACCGATTTCATTGGTGCGTGCTGGTTCTTATTATGTTGCTTTCTGTCCATACAAAAGCCCAGTCAAACAAAATACCCTTCCGCATCGGCATTGCCGGCCTAACCCATACGCATGTCCACTGGATCCTGGGCAGGGCGCATGACGGGGATATTGAGATCGTGGGTATTGCCGAGCCCAACCGGGCATTGGCCGAGCGATTTCTGAAGCAGCATGATTTGCCGCTGTCGCTGTTGTATGTCACGCTGGATGAAATGCTGGATAAAGCAAAACCGGAAGCCGTGACGGCATTTGGGAGTATCTACGAGCACCTCGCGGTGGTCAAAGCATGCGCGCCACGAAAGATACACGTGATGGTGGAAAAGCCGCTGGCAGTCAGCCTGGACCATGCCAGGCAGATGCAAAAGTTGGGGCAAGACAATAACATTCAGTTGCTGACCAACTATGAAACCACCTGGTATGGAAGCAACCTGAAAGTGGATGAAGTAGCCCGGAGCAATCAGTTCGGAGCCATCCGGAAAGTGGTGGTGCACGACGGGCACCAGGGTCCCAGGGAGATTGGTGTGAATGAGGAGTTTCTTGAATGGCTGACTGACCCCGTCCTGAATGGCGGCGGTGCATTGATGGACTTCGGGTGCTATGGCGCCAACCTGATCACCTGGCTCATGAAGGGCGAAAGACCGCTTTCAGTTTCAGCGGTGACACAGCAATTCAAACCAGATGTTTATCCACGCGTGGAAGATGAAGCGACCATTGTCGTCACGTACCCAAAGGCGCAAGGCATCATACAGGCTTCCTGGAATTGGCCTTTTAGCCGAAAAGATATGGAAGTGTATGGTGAGCGGGGTTATATCCTTGCCGACAAACAAGGGAGCCGGACCAGGCTTCAGGCAGACAAGCCGGAGCAATTTGAATCCAGTGCGGTTATACAAAAACCTTTCAATGACCCATTTGCTTACCTCGCGGCCGTGGTGCGCGGGGAAATAATTATGGGCAACAACGATTTGTCATCGTTGCCTAACAACATGGTCGTCATGGAAATTCTGGATGCAGCAAAAATATCCGCAATGGAGGGAAGGACAGTGTTCCTGAAGAAGTAGCAGATGAAGCGCTATCAGTTCCCGCCTGGATATACATTCTATCAGACCTATAAACGGGCCCTGGCAGTGGTCAGGAATCCCCTGAAAGTCATGAATGAAAGTGTGGCCAGGTTTGGTGAGTCCTACTCAGTGTATTCAGGGCCATCCTCCAGGATGATTCTTACCCAGGATCCGGAGTTCATCGATTACATCCTCAGGAAGAACCACAAGAACTACAACAAATCCAGGATGGTGACCGAGAAACTTGGTCGGTTTATCGGCAATGGATTGCTGACTTCCAACGGTGCTTACTGGTTGCGGCAACGGCGTCTCATTCAGCCCGGTTTTCACCAGCAGAAGATTCAGGGCCTGTATGGCATTATGAAGAAAACCATTGATGACTTCCTGGAGACATTACCTGCCGGAGACCGGATCGATATTTATCCCCACATGAACCGCCTGGCCTTTGAAGTCGTGATCAACACCTTGTTTGATATAAAGCTTCCGGCTGCGTCAATCCAATTACTCAGCCGGTTCATCAGCGAAGTTCAGGAATTCGTTATCAAGGACATCCGGCAGGCATACCGGAGCTGGTGGTTTGTGCTAACGGGTGAGGTCAGCCGTAACATGAAAAAGGCAGCCAAGGCCCGCGATATCCTGAGGGGGATCATTCATGAAAGAAAGGCGAGCGGAAGGAAATTCAATGACCTGCTTGACATGTTGCTGGATGCCCGCTATGAGGATACCGGCGAGCCGATGAGTGAGGACCAGATCCTGGATGAAATTTTGATCCTCTTTATCGCCGGCCATGAGACAACTGGCAATGCACTGACCTGGACGCTATACTTGTTGGCCAACCATCCGGGCGAACTGGCTAAGCTCAGGCAAACAACCGGGAATCTTGATATTCAGGCCACCGTTTCACACACCGGACTGGAAGCGGTGATCAACGAAAGCATGCGCCTGTACCCGCCGGCCTGGGTGAGTGATCGCGTATCCCTCGAGGATGATTCCTTCAAGGAGTTTTCCTATCCCAAGGGGACCATCATAGCGTTATACTACTATGGACTGCACCGCAATGAGCAATACTGGAGAGGCGCCGGCTCTTTCAAGCCAGACAGGTTCCTGGAGCCGTCCAATGAAACCCGAGCTTTTTTCCCGTTCGGAGCCGGCCCGCGCATGTGCATCGGCAACAACTTCGCGATGGCCGAGATGGCGATTTTTCTCCAGGCCTTCATTCACAAGTTTGATTTAAATCCCACAGGCGTTGTGCCACGTGTGAATCCGCTGATCACCCTTAGGCCTGAGGGTGTTTTGCTCGGGATCAAGCCAGTTTAGCCGTCCCCAATTCGTTGTTCACTATTCTGCATTTGGCGTCTGGTATTTCCGGCTTACATGCTGTTTATCAGCTTATTAGCACGCAGTAACGCCTCATTCCAGACTTATTATTACCGTAACATTCTCCTAACGCCAGCATCGCATGGCATTCATAGATTTCGATTCAATTAACTCAAAGAATCCTATGAGCGCACACACCAAATCCAGGAGCCAGGGCAATCTGAATCTCTTGTTCATCCTTGGGACAGGCATGATTTTTTTGTTTGCATTTTTGGCGGGATTTCAGTTCGACTTCACCACGCTGGGTTATTTTACACTGATCATTTCTTCTCCCGTACTGGTGTTGGCTGCTTCCGATATAAAGCAAATGAGGAAAGCCTAGCGGTACTTTATTTTCATTGGTCAAGTGCAGTTTGAAACCAAAACTGGCTTCAGCAATGATCAAAGCAGTCATAGAGCGCATGCGCCCGCAGCGGTCATAACAATCTACTGATTTCTTACTTCAAAAAACACTTTGGATGTCATAGAAAAGCGTTCAAAAACGTTTTACTTTAGGGCCGTTAACTACTTTATCTTAAACGAAGTGTACTATGGCCTCTACTAAGAAACTTCCCATGACAGCCTATTTCAGTATGGAATACGGCCTTGATGTGTCCATGAAAAGCTATGCCGGCGGACTCGGTATTCTTGCGGGCGATTATATCAAAGGTGCAAAAGACCATAAGTACCCGCTGGTGGCGATTGGCATCAAGTGGAAGCAGGGCTACACCGACCAGCGCATTGACGCCAAAGGGAAGGCTTACGACTCCTATCACAACCAGGAATACAGCTTCCTGAAAGACACCAAGGTGAAAGTCACTGTAAAAATCAGGCAGCGCACCGTCACCTGCAAAGTGTGGAAGGTGGATTGCTTCGGCAACGCGCCGCTCTACCTCCTGGATACCGATCTGCCGGAGAATGGTGATGCCTGGATCACTGGGCAATTGTACGGTTGGTTTGGCGAGGAACGGATTGCCCAGGAAATTGTACTCGGCATTGGCGGTGTGAAAGCACTGCGGGCCCTTGGGATTGAGCCGCAAGTGTATCACTTTAATGAAGGACATGCCGTGTTTGCCGGATTGGAACTGATCAGGGAAAAAATGGACAAGGGTGATTCTTTCGATGAAGCCGTTACGGCGTCCAGGAAAGAAATCGTGTTCACTACCCACACCCCCGTAGTCGAAGGAAATGAATCGCATACCCTTGACCGGCTGATGTACATGGGCGCCAACAACGGATTAACCATCGAGCAACTGGTTCAGCTGGGTGGATCACCCTTCAACATGACCGTTGCCGCGCTGCGGATAAGCCGGATTTCCAATGCTGTGGCAGCACTTCACAAAGTGACAGCCAATAAGATGTGGGCCAAAGTAACCGGTATATCACCGATCATTGGCATCACCAATGCCATTCACATTCCTACCTGGGTGGATCCCAAAATGCTGCAGGCCGCCAAAGGCAAGGGTGATCTCTGGACAACCCACATGAAGAACAAAAAAGCACTCATTGATTTCATCTACGAGCGCAACAAGGTAAAACTGGATCCCGACAAACTCCTGATCGGATTCTCCCGCAGGGCAGTGGGGTACAAGCGAAGCGATTTCATTTTTACCAACACCAAAATCATTGATCCGCTTTTCAAATCAGGCAAGCTTCAGATAGTGTTCTCCGGCAAGGCGCACCCACTGGATGACAACGGCAAGAAAATCGTTCAGAAGCTTGTCAAGATGTCAAAGAAGTATCCGAATTCGGTGGTTTTCCTCGAGAATTATGACATGAAGATCGGCAAGATGCTGACGACAGGATCGGACGTATGGCTCAACAATCCAAGAAGACCCAAAGAGGCAAGCGGAACTTCCGGCATGAAGGCGGCGATGAATGGGGCTTTGAATTTCAGCACACTGGACGGATGGTGGCCTGAAGCCTGCAAGCACGGCATCAACGGCTGGCAGTTCGGAGATGGATTTGAAAGCAAGAATGAAAGAACGCTTGACAAGAACGATTTGAAAGGCCTGTACAAGGTGTTGCTCGAGGAAGTCATTCCCACTTATTACAACAACAGGAAGAAATGGGTCGACATGATGAAACAAAGCATCGTGACCACGGAAAATTACTTCGCGGTGAAGCGGATGCTGGAGGAGTATTACGGAAAAATGTACAAGCACTAGCATTTAATGCGAACCTTACTTCAGCGGCTGGTGTACAAACAGGCAAAGTAAATGCCAGGCACCGGAGCAGGGTGGTATCAAAAGGGTAGCTGGTATAATCATCGGGGTTACAGGATTTTTTACGTTGCCGAAGGAACCGGCCAGGCACTGCTTTTGCTTCATGGGTTCCCAACCGCTTCATGGGATTGGCACAAACTATGGGGCGACCTGATGACTTCCTACCGGGTCATAGCCGCTGACTTCATTGGCTTTGGATATTCGGACAAGCCTGCCGGGTATCATTATTCCATCTTTGATCAGGCTGACCTTGTTGAGGGCCTGTTGGACCATCTGGGTGTCATTGAATACCATATCCTCGCGCACGATATTGGTGACACTGTGGCACAGGAATTATTGGCCAGGCAGCGTGAAAACCAATCGGACAACATCAAGTCATGCTGCTTGCTGAACGGCGGACTTTTCCCTGAATCGCACCGGGCCACCCGAACGCAGAAACTGCTGCTTGGTCCATTGGGGTTTGCGGTAGCAAGGCTTATGACTTTCGACAAGTTTTGCCAGTCGTTCCAGATCCTGTTCAGTTCCGGATCAAAGCTTTCACCGGAAGAACTGCAGGACTTTTATGGCCTGATAACATTCAACAACGGACACCGTAACATGCACCGCCTCATCCAATACATTATTGAAAGACGGCGGTACCGGGAGCGGTGGCTCTCGGCCTTGCAACAATTCTCTGGGCCATTGGTACTTGTTGATGGCATAGATGATCCGGTCTCTGGCGCACACATGGTTGCACGTTACGGTGAGCTGATACCGAATCCGAGAATTGTTGAACTAGCTGGATGTGGCCACTATCCACAGACAGAAGCCCCTGCTGAAGTGCTGAAGGTGTACAGGAAGTTCAGGATGTAATCCCAAAACTGGTATTGTTGTAAAGCCACCCACAGGCTCTTATCTTGTCTGCCCAAATCACACGCATGCTATGGAAACAACTGCCTTGAAAGAACTATTCGTTAAGATGACCGTCAGCGCCTGGGAGACCTACCTGACACGAACGACCAAACTCATCAGCGAACTTACAGACGATCAACTGGAACGGGATACGGCGCCCGGCAGAAACAGCGGGAAGTACCTCGTTGGACACCTTCTCGCCGTCAGTGATCACATGCAGACCCTGATGGAGTGGGGCCCCCTGGAATATCCCCAACTCAATTCAGTCTACATCAAGAACCCGGATAAATCGGGATTGGAGCAGCCTTCTGTAAAGGAATTGAGGGACCATTGGAAGTCGGTTCATGATGCGATTGCCAGCAGGATTGCAGGCATGACGGCAGATGACTGGTTTGCCAGGCATACAGCCGTCTCCGCGGAGGACTTCCAGAAGGAACCCCACCGAAATAAGCTCAACCTCCTGATTAACAGGACTGGCCATTTGAGTTCTCACTATGGTCAGCTCATTTATCTGTCCAAAAAGAAGTCAGACTGATGTCATTGTTCATCGCGTCACTCAACTCAGGCAGCAACGGGAATTGTTACTACATCGGTAACGAAGAGGATGCCGTGCTGATTGACGCCGGCTTGTCTTGCCGGGAGACTGAGCAGCGCATGAAGCGAATGGAACTTTCCATGAAGCGGGTTAAGGCCATCTTCATATCCCACGAACATGCTGATCATATCGGCGGGGTCTCCACGCTGTCAAAGAAACACAAGCTGCCGGTCTACATTACGCCAGATACTTTGAAGGGTGGGAGGCTGAGGCTCAGGGAGGGACTGGCTGTGTCATTTCTTGCGTACGAGCCCATTACCATCGGAACATTGACCGTTCAGGCCTTTCCCATCTTCCACGATGCAGCCGATCCCCACAACTTCATGGTAACTTTCAATTCCGTTAATGTTGGGGTCTTTACAGACATCGGGCGGCCCAGTGAACACATCACCAAACACTTCGAACAATGCCATGCCGCTTTCCTGGAAGCCAACTATGATGAGAAGATGCTGGAGACCGGTTCATATCCTCTCTCACTGAAGGATCGAATCCGCGGCGGCAACGGACACTTGTCGAATGCCCAATCTGTGCAGATATTCCTTAACCATCGGCCTTCTCACATGACGCATTTGTTCCTGTCCCATTTGTCCCAAAACAACAACACGCCCAAATTGGTCAGGGACTTGTTTTCCGGCGTGGCCGGCAAAACAGAGATCATCATAGCCTCCAGGCATAAAGAAACAAAGGTGTTTCACATCAGGAACATCCCCGGGTTCAGGAATCATGGTTTCAGCAACCCCGCCAAAGCGGCGGAAGTACAGTTGTCACTCTTTAAATAATTGAGTTATGCCAAATGAAGATTCTATCAAATCTGATTTCATTGGCCAAAGCATCGCGTTGTCTGCCTTGATCGACTACCAGCAGGGCTCCGTGGTCAGCAAAACACTGGTGGCGAAAAAGACCGGTACCGTTACATTGTTTGCCTTTGAAAAGGGGCAGGGACTGAGCGAACATTCCGCTCCCTTCGACGCCATGGTCTATGTGCTCGATGGCAATGCAGCAGTAACCATTGGCGGGAAGGAACACACAACCCAAAACGGAGAGATGATCATTCTGCCTGCCAATGTCCCTCATGCCGTACAGGCGGTGGAACGCTTCAAGATGCTGCTGGTCATGATTAAATCATAGGCGGCAGCTTCAAGGCGTCGGACACCTTTGAGGTTTCAGTTTCAAGGCGTCAGACACCTCGAAGGTGTCAGACGCCTATGAGGAGTCATACACCCATCAAAACCCCAGTCAAATCCTATATTGCACCCATGAATTCAACCAGACTTGTCCTATTTCTGTTGCTGCTATTAGTCAGCCCATTTATTAACGCGCAGCTGTCAAGAGTAGAAAAGAAGATAGCCGCTGCTGTTGACAGTCACCATACTGAGGCCCTCCGCCTCCTTGAAGAAGTGGTGAACATCAACAGCGGCTCCATGAATTTCGAAGGCGTAGAAAGCGTCGGCAAGGTCTTCATGGCCAGGCTGGATGCGCTGGGATTTCAGACCCGGTGGGTCGATGGCAAACCGTTCGGCAGGGCAGGACACCTGGTCGCGGAGCACAAAGGCAAGGGCAGGACCCTGTTGCTGATCGGACACCTGGATACCGTTTTTGAACTGTCCAGTCCGTTCCAACAATTCAAGGTGTTGAATGACAGCACCGTGACGGGGCCTGGTGTAGGTGATATGAAAGGAGGAGACGTTGTCATTGTTCAGTCCCTGCAGGCTTTGCAGGACGTGGGAGTGCTGAAGGACATGAATATTATTGTTGTGATGACCGGCGATGAAGAGCTGAGCGGCAAGCCTTTATCATTGGCGAGGCATGATTTGATTGAGGCGGCAAAAGCAGCCGATATTGCGCTTGGATTTGAAGATGGCGCCGGTGATCCCGGGACGGCGGTGATTGCACGCAGGAGTTCATCGAATTGGGAGTTGAAGGTCACAGGCATTCCTGCCCACTCATCCCAGATATTTACGGATGCCGTTGGGGCAGGAGCCATTTATGAAACTGCCCGGATTATCAATGGGTTCTATGAAGCCTTGGCAGGGGAGACCAACCTGACCTTCAGCCCGGGCATGGTGTTGGCTGGTTCATCGGTGGAACATAACAAAGACATGGATGGCGGGACGGCTTTTGGCAAGGGAAACATTGTAGCCAAAGAGGCCATGGTGACAGGTGATATCCGCGCCATCTCTCCTGACCAGTTGAGCAGAACACAGCAAACCATGCGGGACATTGTAGCCAAACACCGAGCCAGGACTGACGCCGAAATTACTTTTGGAGATGGTTATCCTCCACTTGCACCAACCGATGGTAACTATAAGCTGATCAGCTATTTTGATAAGGTAAGCAAAGACCTTGGTTTTGGAACAGTTGTGGCGGTTAACCCCCGGAAGGCAGGTGCCGCAGACATCTCATTCACCGCTGAATTTGTGGACATGGCGATGGATGGACTTGGTCTGGGCTCGTCGGGTGGCCACACCGTTAACGAGACAGCGGATCCCCGAACGATTGCCATGCAGGCCAAGCGTGCCGCGTTACTGTTTTACCGGTTGACCCAGGACAAACAGACATTGGGAAGGGGCAAGTAATCATCATCATGAGATACTTCTTCCACATGGGGTTCAATGGTTTCCAGTACCGCGGCTGGCAGCGCCAGGCGGGTACGGTCAGTGTTCAGGAGGTGGTTGAAGGCATCCTGGGACAGATCATTAAAACTCCGGTTTCCATCATGGGCTGCGGACGCACGGACGCGCAGGTTCATGCCAGTCAGTTCTTCTTTCATGTTGACATTGAAAACCCCTGGGATTATGACCTGATGTTCAGGATGAACAAACTTCTGCCAGATGACATCGCCGTCTTCGATATCCTGCCTGCGAAAGAAAACCACCACGCCCGGTTCGATGCCACACAGCGCACCTACGACTATTTTATTCACACCTACAAGGACCCATTCCTCAGTATGGTCAGTTCACTTTACCTGGAAAGGAATCTCAACCTTGAGAAAATGAAACAGGCCGCGTCCCTGTTGCTTCGCTATGACGACTATGGCGGTTTGTGCAAAACTCCAGCCGACTACCGCACCACCATTTGCCAGGTTTCTTCAGCAATTTTGTATGCCAGCAAGTCGGGTGATAAAATCCGGTTCCAGATAACCGCCAACCGGTTCCTCGGCCGCATGGTCCGGATCATCATGGGAAAATTCCTGGAGATCGGAAGGGGAGAACTGGGCCTTGAAGAGTTTGAAAGCTGCCTGGTCACCCGTCAGACACCTAAACTGATTGAGCCTGCCTACCCCCAGGGTCTGTGTTTATCAAAAGTGATCTATCCTTACCTCGAGCTGCCTTCCAGGACTGAATTCCTCTCTGCCTTCCGCGCTTTGGATGACTGGGTTGAAGTTTAATTGACTTAAATTCATGTAACCGAAATGAAAGGCCTTAACGATTTGCTGCTCCTGGGTGAGCCCAGGCTCTATGAGAAAAGTACTCCGGTAACAAGGGAAGAACTTCCTTTGGTGAAGGGCTGGGTCGCGGACCTGGACAATGTTATGAAGGAGATCAGGGCCAGGTATCATTTTGGCCGGGGCATTGCCGCTCCGCAACTGGGCATCATGAAGCGGCTGATCTACATGAACATCGACCGTCCGGTGGTTTTCATCAACCCGGTGCTTACGGACCTGAGCCAGGCGAAGTTTGAATTGTGGGACGACTGCATGTGCTTCCCCAACCTGCTCGTGCGGGTCCAACGCCACCAGTCCCTGACCCTTCAGTACCTGGATGAACAATGGCAGCCGCAGGAATGGAAAATGGAAGGCGACCTTTCTGAATTACTCCAGCACGAGTATGACCACCTCGAGGGAATACTTTGCACCATGAGGGCGTTGGACGAGAAGTCGTTTCGATGGAGGACTTAGGGAACGCTTGCAGTGATGCCATTTTCGTAGGCCCAACCAACTAATTCCCTAACTTTAGCGCTTGAATGTCACGACTGAGATGAAGGAGGAAATGATTATTAATTGTGCGGCCTATAAAAACGGCCGCCGTCTTGATAACATTGACATAAACACGATTGGGTCCGAACTGAACGAACCGGACAAGTTCGTGTGGATCGGGCTGCACGAGCCATCCACTGAAATGCTGAGCAAACTCCAGGTTGAATTCGGGCTGCACGACCTGGCTATTGAAGATACACACCGCGCCCACCAGCGGCCCAAGATTGAAGCCTATGGCGATACGCTATTTATCGTGCTGCGAACTGTTCACATGAACAACGGCGAAGTGGAGCTGGGTGAAACCCACTTCTTCCTGGGAAAGGATTTTATCATCACCGTCCGTCATGGATCATCACTGCCTTATACTGATGTACGCACCCGTTGTGAAAGTACGCCTGAACTCCTGAAGAAGGGACCGGGCTTTGCGCTTTACGCCATTATGGACTACATCGTTGACCAGTATTTTCCGTTGGTCGATACCCTGGCCCAGAAACTGGAAATGCTGGAAGAGAAGATTTTTGATGAAACCGCCAGGCGCGAAACAACCTCTGAGATCTACCACCTCAAACAGCAACTGATGGAAGTGAAGCGCGCTGTTTCGCCCTTGATCGACGTGTGCAACCGCCTCATGCGCTTCGATCTGAAATTAATTGAAGAGGAGACCAGGGTCTATTTCAGGGATGTGTATGACCACGCCATTCGCATCAATGAGATGGTCGATAATTCCCGGGACTTGCTTTCCACGGCACTGGAAGCCAACCTGTCCCTGATTTCTATTTCGCAAAACGAAGTCTCCAAGAAGTTCGCCGGGTGGGCGGCCATCATCGGTATACCCACCATGGTCGCTGGCATATACGGAATGAATTTCCGATTCATGCCTGAGCTGGAATGGCGGATGGGCTACCCGTTGATCATGACGGTCACCTTTGGGTTTTGCGTTGCTTTGTATTTCCGGTTCCGAAAGTCGGGTTGGTTATAATCACTTCATTCACAGAATAATATGGAAAATTTCAACAAGAATTGGCTGATCATTTTACTCATTGCCGTCGTGTTTCTGATCCTCGGGTTTCTCCTGGGTCGGGTAACGGGTCACCATCACGGCATGCGCGGACAAAGAATGGAGAGAATGATGATGCGCCATGGTCAGGGCAACCGGTCAATGCATTTGGGTGGTGAAGGCGGTGACATCACCATTAAGATTGACACGCTTTCTGACGATGGTCAGAAGATGGAAGTCAAGGTTGAAAAGAAGGTGAAGAAATAGCCGGGGTTTATATAGCCCGCA
This sequence comes from Cyclobacteriaceae bacterium, assembly GCA_043744235.1. Lineage (GTDB taxonomy): Bacteria > Bacteroidota > Bacteroidia > Cytophagales > Cyclobacteriaceae > ELB16-189. The sequence goes on from JAYTVB010000009.1 coordinate 42,582, forward strand.
TGATCCTGAAGGGGAATAACAGGATACTGCTGATCACTTTAAATACCAGTCCCAACGTGAATCCAACAATGGTGAAGGGCAGGAGCATGAGCCACACCAGCGGAAGCAATACGATCAGGATCAGCGCCAGCGGCCAGCACATCACCAACAAAATACACCACAGGATGAGGGCGATCAGGGTCTTCATACTTCAATCAATTTCCCACAACCTTGCAAAGGAAGGACCAATCGGGAAATTCTCTGGATTCGCAGTAAATGATGCATTGTGCGCCGTTGATCTTCCGTTTTTGTACACTGGAGTGTACACGGATGAACACCCATAGCCATTCCTACCTGAAGAGCGCTTTGTCTTTGTAGATAATTTTCCCGTTCAGCAGGGTCATGACCACCCTGGTTTCATGAATCTTCATGGGGTCTATCACAAACAAGTCCTGCGAGAACACAATTAGGTCCGCTACCTGCCCTGGTACAATCATGCCCCTGACGTTTTCATCTCCCGACGAGAACGATCCGGCCCGGGTATAAGCCAGCATCGCATCGCCAATGGTTATCTTCTGCGCCGGTACCCAGCCTTGTGCTGGCATTCCATCAATGGTCCGCCGGTTTACCGCCGTGTGAAGTCCCCTCACCGGATCCAGACTTACACAGGCTGGCCAGTCGCTGCTGAAGACCAGGGGTGAATGGCTCTCCAGGAGTGATGCCCATGCAAATGAATTGGGAAGCCGTTCAGGTCCGATGGCTTTTGACCAAACGGATACAGTGCCTGGCTCCGCATGGATGGGTTCCATGGATGCCATCACGCCGAGCGCTGCGAAGCGTGGCATGTCTTCACGGGAGATGGTTTCAATGTGTTCAATGCGGTGCCTCGATTGGCTCTTGTTGTTCTTGCGCGCCGCCGCATAGGCATTGAGTGCTTCGCGTACAGCGCGGTCGCCAATGGCATGCGTATAGATTTGAAAGCCGCGCTGATCAAAGGTGTTGACCAGTTCACGGTACCGATCAAGCGGAAGTGCAAGGCTGCCGCTGGGAAACGGCTCGCCGGGCAGAGCGTCGCTGTAGGGACTGAGCATGGCGCCGGTATGGGATTCAATAACTCCGTCGAGCATGAATTTGACTGCATTGGCCCGCAGCATGGGATGGTTTCCGATTCGGTTCTTTAATTGGGTAAAGACCTTGATATCTTCGGGAGTGGTCTTCTCGTCAACGGAAAATGCAGTGGAGACCCTGGCCGTCAATTCACCTCTTGTAAACAGTTCCTCATACATGGCAAATTCATCGGGAGTACCGCTGGCATTCTGCAGGGTGGTAATACCGAGTGAAGCGGCCAGCTTCAATCCTGCGCGCAGGGCGTCCATTTTTTCCGAACGGGTGGGCTGAGGAATTAGTTTTGAAACCAGGGACATTGCATCTTCTTTCAATGCGCCGGTAGGTTCTCCTTTGGCATCACGCACCACTTCACCAAAATCCTTAAATGCATATTCATGATTAATCCCTGCCAGTTCCAGCGCCTTGCTGTTGACCCAGGCGCTGTGGCCGTCGTAAGCGCTGATAAAAATGGGGCGGTCGCGGGTGATGGCATCCAGTACTTCATGGGTCGGGAGCCCGCCCTGAAACATGGTGTATTGCCAGCCCCTGCCCGTTATCCAGGGTCTAGCAGGATTCTTTGCCGCAAATTCAGCGATACGGGTCGTAACTTCTGCCAGCGTTTCGGCCCCGGTCAAATCAACCTGTGAAAGTCCAAGCGAGCCGCTGAGAAAATGAATGTGTGCATCATTGAACCCCGCGGTAACAAGCCGGCCTTTCAAATCGATGACCGTCGTGTAACGGTCTGCCAGCCTGCGAATATCCTCACTGGTGCCAACCTGGGTGATCGTGTTGCCCCGGACGGCGACGGCCTCGACAAATGTGGACTGGTCCGCGCCGGTCCAAATCCTCCCATTAATCATCACGAGATCAGCGAAATCGCTCGCACTGTTTTGTGCCAGCCCGGGTCGGCTTGTCAGCAGGAGCGCCAGGATCACCTGAATGTACATTCTATTCATGGAAAATAAATCTGTCTTTCAGGGTAATCAATATTGAGTACTGGTTGATCCGGCGATGAATATTCACCAAAAAGGCGAAGGGGGCTTTGTGCAGAATCACATTTTAATTCCTATGTTTACCAAATTCAAAAAGAACACGTGTTGATGAGTTTTTTCTGTTGTATCAAATTATTCAGGAAGGGCATACTGTCACTCTTCCTCATCGTCGTTACCTTATGTGCGTACGGGCAGGAGCAGGGCAGTCCGGTTGACGCTGGATTCGATATCAGGAACTCCAGCTTTCTCCTGCCTCAAGCCCTTCCCAAGGGACTATTTCAGCATACGATTTCACTCAATTACGTATTAGTACCCAAGGATTGGGCACATGACTTTGTCAATGCACCCATGTTTGGCTACTCTGCCAAATACACATTGCCCAAAGGGTTCAACCTCCAGGGCAACGTATATACTTTATTTGTTGCCACCCGGGCAAACCTGGGACCTTCCTGGAATCACTCCTTCAACAACTTCCATGTCGGAGTTGCCTACCAGGTGGCCTTCAACCTCGGCTACCTGGGCGAGTTCGGATTTAACACCCTGCTGACCGGCTGGGAGCAACAGCCATCCGTCACCATGGGCTACAGTTTTAAAAAATCCGCTATTGTAATGAGGGGGGACCTCTATATTACCAGTGCCCTTTATGTCAACCAGGGAGGAAATACCATCGCTTATCCCGACGGAAGGGTAAACGGTTACAGCCTGACCACAAGTTTTGAGGAACGTATCTGGAAGAACCGGCTCATGTCTTTTGGCGTAAAACTGAATTACGTCCGTTACCACATTCTGGCGTGGCCGGCCCTTCCGGTAAATGCTTACCGGTACATGGTACCCGAATTTCAAATTGGACTCAAGTTTTGATTATTGTATATCAATGAAGTATTCATTCGGTTTGATCGTCGTCGTCTCCCTCGTACTCTCCTGTACGCAGAATGAAATCACGCCTCCCCCTGAGAGTCCGGAAATCATTCTTGCGAATACAGTGCCTGTTTCCAGCGCCATCATGGAGAACATGGAAGGAATATATATCCTGGCCGACGGCGAAAGTCAGCTGGGTACCGAATTCGTATGCAAAGTCTCCATGAACAAAGTTTCATTCTTCTCAAACCAAAATGGGATATTCTTCATATTGAATTACGGACTTGCTCCGGATGGATCAATTAAGTTCTCCGGATTCTGGCGGGTGTCAGAAACCAAAGGACAAGGGTTAATTGCCTTCAGCATGCCAAAGGATTTTGGCGCATTGGATCTGATTAACAATGGTATTGCTGCCAACATCAGGATGGTTGGAACATTCAGGTCAGGCACGGCTTTGGCCCTCAAATATGACAGACCCTTTTCAAACTTCACCAAGACCAACGAGTTCATGGTGTTTGGTCATCACGGCATTCAGACTACGGCAAATCCTCCTTACGCTGAAAACTCGATCAAAGGTGTGCTGAACGCCTCCGGTTATGGTATCAATGGCATTGAATACGACATTCGCCTCACCAAGGACAACATACCCATTTGCATCCACGATGCGGCCATCAACAACCGGCTGACACTGAAGGGCCCCATTTTTGGGAACTATGAGCAGTACAGCTTTGCATTCCTCGAGCAATACGTGGTCCTGGTAGACGGTCAGCGGATTCCTACACTGGAACATGTGCTCAAGGTAATGGTGGATTCCACCGATCTGAAATACGCCTGGCTCGACATCAAAGGCAATCCGGAAGTTTTCAAATACCTTGAACCTATCGTCAGGGGTGCTTATGCCAACGCCGTGGCCAAAGGCAGGAATGTGACCATTTTTGCAGGTCTCCCGTCGGATGCGGTCATTACCGAGTTTGGCAAACAGCCAACCTACAGCGCAACCAATCCGGCCTATCCCTATTCTGCACCGCTTCCCACCTTGTGCGAACTGAGTGTTGATTGCGCTATGGCCAATGGCTCCAAATATTTTGGCCCCAGGTATTCGGAAGGACTGCTGCTGAATGATGTTCAGCGGGCCCGTGATGCCGGAATCAAGTCGATTAGCTGGACGTTGAATGACAAGAATACAATCCGGACCTACATGAAGGATGGAAAATTTGACGGCTTCATTACCGACTATCCGGCGTATGTCAATTATTACTATTATACGATGTATTGATGATCCCGAGACTTTCATATTCCGGCAGCGTGCTGTCAATCATAACCAGGCATAAAATACTGGTGATCCTGCTTTTCTTCCTGTCATTTCAGGCGAAAGCTCAGATGGACAGTACGATGAAACACCGGTTCACGGTATATGCTGGTATTGGACCCAATTACTATTTCAACAACCTGGTTATACTCAAGGATCAGGTAAATGAACTGAATTATTCATTTGTGGGTAGAATCATGTGGGAGCCGGAGCACCGCCTGAGTGTTGGCATTGAAGCAGGATATTACCGGCTGTACTCGCTCAAATTCACCGGACCCAGAAATACCAGCATTGTCAACAGTGCCATCCCCATTCAGGTTGTTATCGGGATGAGGATTCACAAGAATTTCTATACGAATTTGTCGATGGGTATATCCATCCTCAATAACGACATCACCACCAACTTCACCGGAGACTTCGATGCAACAGGAATATCCGCTGCAGATTTTACGCTCACCTTGGGATATAAGAAGATGCTGGGCGAACGATTGTCTTTGGGTGCCGAGACAAAGGTCTTCTATTCCTCGCACGCCGTAGACGGCAACGTGGCCCTGGCCGTCATGGCTGGCTACAGCATTGCCAGACGCAGGTAGCTAACTGTCTCCATGAAGGCTATTGTCATCACACAGCCTGGATCACCAGAAGTACTGCAATGGCTTGATCGACCCACCCCGGAACCCGGTCCAGCCGAAGTGCTGGTAAAGGTTGATGCTGCAGGCATTAACCGGCCTGATGTGGCTCAGCGAAAGGGTCACTATCCTGCACCTCCCGGGGCATCACCCGACATTCCCGGACTTGAAGTATCTGGCACCATTGTCAAAATTGGCGACGACTGCCATCGCTGGAAAGTTGGGGACAAGGTCTGTGGCCTGGTGAGTGGCGGCGGATATGCTGAATATTGTACTGTCCCGGTAGGGCAGTGCCTTCCGGTTCCAACCAATTGGTCGCTCACAGAAGCTGCTTCACTGCCCGAGGCGATGTTCACCGTTTGGCATAATGTATTTGAAAGGGGTGGCCTCAAACCCGGCGAGAGTTTGCTTGTGCATGGTGGATCCAGCGGCATTGGTGCTACTGCCATCCAGCTGGCAGCATCTTTTGGGTCAACGGTATTCGTGACAGCGGGAAGTGACGAGAAATGTGTCTTTTGTGAAAAGCTGGGAGCTGACCGCGCCATTAATTACAAAACCGCCGACTTTAAAACTGAAATAAGGACGCTCACGGCTGGCAAGGGGGTTAATGTTATCCTTGATATGGTAGGAGGAGATTATACCCCTGATAACGTTGATTCACTGGCCGAAGATGGAAGGCTGGTCCTGATCAACTTCATGAAAGGCGACCATGCGTCCATCAGGCTTTCGGCCATCATGCGAAAGCGGCTGACGATTACCGGATCGACCTTGCGCGCCAGGGACATAGCCTTCAAATCCGGACTTGCTTGTCAGTTGGAAAAACAGGTCTGGCCCTTGCTGACTTCAGGGAAAGTACAACCGGTCATCTTCAGGACATTTCCGATGGAAAGGGCAGGAGAAGCCCACGCGCTGATGGAAACCAGCACACACACAGGTAAAATTGTGTTGACGATTAATACTTGAAATAGAGGTCATATTTGCCCATTTCAGCCTCAAATTGAGCCTTTACGATAAATGACAATTGGTAATTGTAGACGGGCATTAGATTTATCGGATCGCCTTTATTACCTTTGCAGGGCATTTTAAGTCATAGTGCTTTCAACAGTTTCTGCCAACCAGTCTTTTGTTGTTTCACCAGCCTTAATAACCAGTGACTCTTCCGACGCCTGAATGGCATGCGGTGGTTTTACTGGAGCAAATGAAAGTGAGTTTTCTTTTTTTTTAATAAATTAATAAACAATGCAAGGAACAGTTAAATTTTTTAATGACGCAAAGGGATTTGGGTTCATTAAGCCATCAGATTCTGGTGAAGACATTTTTGTCCACTCTTCAGGTCTTATTGACGAGATTCGTGAAAACGATCAGGTTCAGTATGAAGTTGAAAGAGGCAAAAAAGGTATGAATGCCGTAAAAGTCACAGTATTGAAATAAGAATCACTTCTTTTAACAATATCTATTGATTACATAAAACCACCGCAAGGTGGTTTTTGTATTTTAGGCCAGTCTCAACACCTTTCCCTATCTTCGTTCCTGTCAAGCTTTCAATTTTCCAAGGTCTCGATGTTCAAACGAACCAGGCACCGCAGAAGAAGTACCTCATCGTACATCCCCGGTAACTCGGTGAAATTGCTTCGGGGCGGCCTGGCCTACTTCGACCTGTTGGAAGCCATGATCCAGGGTGCAGCGGCATCGATCCATTTTCAATTCTACATTTTTGATGACGACCAGACGGGCCGGCGGATAGCGAAGTGTCTGAAAGAGGCTGCCTCACGCCATGTTAATGTGTATATCCTGCTCGATGGATATGCCTCCAAAGACCTGCCGGATCATTTTATGGAAGACTTGCGGCGCGCAGGAATTCATATCAGGATGTTTGAACCGGTGTTGAGGAGCAAGAACTTTTATTTTGGACGAAGGCTGCACCATAAGGTAGTGGTTGTCGACTCCCGCCACTGCCTGGTGGGCGGACTCAACATCAGTGATCGCTACAATGATACGGTGGAGAACAGGGCCTGGATGGATTGGGCGCTCTTCGCAGAAGGCCCCGTAGCACTTGCGCTGACTAAAGTCTGTGAAGAGCGATACAAGTCAAAATCAGGATATGTTCAGGAGAGCCAACAGGCCAGGCCGCTGACCCTGCCTGGCACCGAAAAGGACTGTGACATCCGTGTCAGAACCAACGACTGGGTGAAGCGGCGGTGGGAGATATCCAAAAGCTACCTGGAAATGCTCAAGACCGCCAAATCTCACATTACCATCATGTCACCCTATTTCCTTCCGGGCGAAATATTTCGCTTGAGGATAAAACAGGCGGTCAGAAGGGGGATAACAATTAATGTGATCCAGGAGGGCATGTCTGACGTCGCACTGAGCAAGCATTCTGAGCGGTACATGTATCGCTGGCTGCTTCGCAACAAAGTCAATATTCATGAGTACCAGAAAACCATCCTCCATGGGAAGATCGCTGTATGCGACAATGAGTGGATTACGGTGGGCTCTTATAATTTCAACAACCTGAGCGCCTATGCCAGTATTGAACTTAATCTGGATGTGAAGAATGCCCACTTTGCGGACGAAGTGCAGCGCCAACTCACAGAAATCATGGAAAACGACTGCCGCCAAATAACGATGGAGGAGTATGAACACACAGGGCTGATCGAAAGGTTCTACCAATGGGTGGCCTACTACGCTTTCCGGGTAACGCTGTTCCTGTTTACTTTCTATTTCAAGCAAAAGGAATAAGGGCTACCGCCCGAAATCATCCTGGAGCCGGACGATGTCTTCCTCATCAGAAGGCTGCTCTGCTGATGTGTGTTGCCAGATCTCGGCAATTACACCCCAACCATCCAGTCCTGTCAGGCGGTGCCTTTGACCCTGGGGAAGCCGAACCAAATCTCCCACGAACAGTTGCTTCTTGTCCTGCTCTTCATCGGTTTGGCTCGTAACGACACCCGCTGTTCCTGCAATCAGTCGCCAGATTTCGGCGCGCCTGTCATGGTATTGCCAGGAGAGCCGCATGTTGGGCTGAACGACAAGGATCTTTGGGCTCAGCTTGCCGCTGATTTGGAGCGTTGAAAATGTGACGCCGGGGAAAAATAATCCGCAAAACATTTCAGCCTGCTGTTCGTCGATAACGAAGAATCCGCCCCATGGCCGTGCAAAGTCCCTGGCAGTAATGCGAAACCCGCTATCGTTAAGAAATCCCTCTACCTGGGCCAGTACGGCAGGCTTTTCGGTACTCTTGAGCGTGAGGGACATAAATAATGGGTGTGGCCTCTAGGGTTTTTCCAGTTGATAGATGCTGGTCACCTGGGCCGCGGTAAGCACAGATTTGTACAACCGGACTTCGTCCAGGTATCCGATGAAGTAACCGCCGTTGTTGATGTAATTGGGATCACCGGGTACGAGGGAATACAGGTTGGTGGGCAAGTCCTGTCCAATTACCAGGTTGACCGGTGGTGACTGTGTGATCACGGTGCCGGCATGAACCGCATCCTTGACCAGGTTTCCGTTTACGTAGAATTTCATGTGACCATCTCCAAAGGTCACCACAAAGTGTCTCCACACGCCCTGGGAAATGGTGGTGCCATTGTCGTCGGTGATCAGGTTGCCTGGACTTTGGGCAGGATTTACTACAAAAACCTCTTTGGGTGTGGTTTGGAACTTAATGGCGAAGCAATTCCCCCTGTTCAGGGCAACCACATATTGGTTGTCGACTATCGGGCTGTTGACTTTTGACTTGGCCCAATAGGAGATGGACACGGTTGGCGTATTCAATTCGGGGCTGTAAGGGATTTCCAGGTTCGCGCCGCGTTCAAACAGCAGTGCCCGGTAGGCATCTTCATAACGGTCCGTGCCGATACTGATCAATCCTTCGCCCCAGAGCAGAGGGCCGCGCTTCATGATCGCATTGTGCCCGTGACCCGTATAATCCTTGATCAGGTCATTGACAGTTGGCGGGGATACCAGGTCGAAGGTCCAGTGCGCTACCAGATTATCAGGATCGATCTGCTTTACCTTTTGATTCTGGAACGTGATGATCGACGCATTTAGGGCACTGTTCGCGTCAGTAACCTGGGTCTGGGTGGACGAGGTGCTGGCATAAATGGACTGCGCCGCCGTGATGACAATAATAAACTGGGCCTGTGAGCCCCTCATGTAGTTTTCTGTGGCAGCACCTTCACGTGTAGTTGTAAGGAGTTGATTGGCCTTGCTGATGGTTTGGCCTAGTTCCGTTTTTGATACTTCGCCTGCTATTTCTGTCTTCGTGCAGGAGGAAAGCCACGCCGAAAGAACGACGATTAACCCGTAAACCCAACCCTTTGCCATCTTCATGCAGTACCCATTTGCGGGCCCGAAATTAAGGCAGATTGCACGATTAAAAAACACCCAGGCTGGTGGTATCCACAAAATACAGGTATAGACTGGTGCCTTGTAGGGCAAAAATAGGCCGGGGCATTACATGATGGTGTAAAAACGGTCAGAATTCGCTATCTTTGCACATCCATTTTTCTACCACAGAATCATTAGGCAGGAGTGAGGTTCCCAAGACCTCATTTTGGTGTCATTGGTTCGGTGTTGTTGAGAAGCAGAATGGAACTTATTTCTTCTATACCTGTTTAAAAGACCGATGAGACAACTAAAAATAGTAAAACAGATTACAAACCGGGAAAGTCAGTCCCTCGACAAGTACCTGCAGGAAATTGGAAAAGTGGATTTAATCACCTCTGAAGTAGAGGTAGAACTGGCCAAACGAATCAGGGAAGGTGACCAGATGGCGCTGGAAAAACTGACCAAGGCCAATTTGCGCTTTGTTGTGTCTGTAGCCAAGCAATATCAAAATAACGGCCTTACCCTAGGTGACCTCATCAATGAAGGGAACGTGGGGCTTATCAAGGCTGCCAAGCGGTTTGATGAGACCCGTGGATTCAAGTTCATATCCTACGCGGTATGGTGGATTCGTCAGTCCATTATGCAGGCCCTTGCCGAGCAGTCCCGAATAGTACGCCTTCCCCTGAACCGGGTGGGAACCCTAAATAAGATAACCAAGACGTTTTCAGACCTTGAGCAGAAATTCCAAAGGGAGCCGTCTACCGAGGAAATGGCTGAGGTACTGCAAGTTACGACTGAGGAAGTAGCAGATACCTTGAAGATCGGCAGCCGTCATGTTTCCATGAACGCTCCGTTTGTGCAGGGTGAAGAGAATGGCCTGTTGGATGTTTTGGAAAACGACAGCGAAGAAACTCCGGATTCCGGCCTGATGGTGGATTCCCTGAGAAGGGAAGTTCAGCGCGCTTTGTCAACCCTGACCCAACGAGAGTCTGATGTGATGGCTTTTTACTTCGGGTTGAATGGCACGGATGCACTTACCCTGGAGGAAATTGGTGAGAAATTTAACCTGACCCGTGAACGGGTACGGCAGATCAAGGAAAAAGCAACCAGGAGGCTGAGACACAGCTCTAGAAGCAAGACACTAAAGTCTTACTTGGGATAGTCAACTCTAAATTGCTGTATTTGAGTAATTTACTCCAGTCTCTCTGGAGTATTGGTCTTCTACTTGGAGGGTTTCGGCACGATGATGACCTGAGCTCCTTTCTTATCCATGAATTGTGCAACAGTAATGCCTTTCTGCTCATGGATGGTGGAAGCCGCTTCAGTGCCAATGACCAGGTATTTGACCTTTTGGGTCTTCATGAATGATTCGATGCGGTCCGCCAGGAAGCCGATTTCAGCCCGGAAAGATTGCCTGATGGCCGGCTGGGTCTTGTTGATTTGTTTCAGCTTTTCAGCGGCCAGGGTTTCATACCTTTTCTTAATGACCTGAACCTCTTCACTCGCGTTTGACTGGATCAACCGGTAGGAGCACAGTAACATGACAGGGAGCTTGAGCCTGGCGCCCAATTCTCCCGCACTCTTGACTACCTCATCTGCTTCTTCGCCCAGGTTGAAGGCGCATAGAATATAGGACACCACTTCCGATTCTGTGGCTGGTACAACTTTATTCATAAGTCGAAATAACGCGGATGCGCAGGCTCAGATCAGAATTATTGTCAACGAAAAACATGATTTTTGTCATACCTTTAAATTCATGAAAAAACCGGCTGGGCTTCAATTTGATCTTAGCGATACTTTCACCGAACTCTTCAGGAGTATGTCGGAAGGTGTGCTGCTTGTTGATCAGGCCGGTAAAATCATCCTCGCCAATGCAGTGGCGGAGCAGATGTTTGGATATGAACCTTCCGCATTAACGGGCAGCAAGATGGACGTTCTTATTCCGGAACGCTTCAGGTCCAGTCACAAGGGTTACCGGCAACGGTATAGCGAGCAGCCTGAAAGCCGGAAAATGGGGGTTGGCCGTGACCTTTTGGCTGTGCGACGGGATGGAACAGAATTTCCCGTTGAAATCGGGCTCAGCCATATCAGGAAAGGTGACCAGTTGCTTGTGCTTGCTTTTGTAAGCGATATCACGACAAGGAAGGAAATCGAAAATGAACTTAAGAGGAGCGAAGAACAACTGCTCTTGTATGCTTCCGAATTGGAGAAGAAGGTGCAGTCCCGGACTGAGGCTCTTAATAAGTCGGTGCAAGACCTGGAGAATGTTGTCAGTGAGCTGAAGAAAGCAGAAGAAGAAGTGCGGCAATCCCTGGAACGCGAGCGCGAGCTGAATGAACTGAAGTCCAAATTTGTGTCGATCGCCTCGCATGAGTTCCGCACACCGCTCAGCACCATCCTCAGTTCAGCTTCTCTGGTGAACCAGTACAAAGACAAAGGCGATCTGGACAAAATTGCCAGACATGCGCAGCGCATCAAGACATCCGTTAACCACCTGACCGGGATTCTGAATGATTTCCTTTCGCTCAGTAAGCTGGAGGAAGGAAAACTGGAGGTCGTCAAGGAAGAAGTTCTGCCGGATGAATTCTTCAATGAGATCCTGGAGGATATGATTCCAACCCTGAAAGAAGGGCAGCACATCAGGCTGGTGGGGGATGCAAACTCCCTGCCCATCAAGACCGATGTGCGGGTTGTGCGCAACATCCTGTTCAACCTCATCAGTAATGCCAGCAAATACTCTGACAAACCCATTACCCTGTCGTACGCATACGGGAACGACCTTTTTACCTTTGAGGTTGAAGATGAGGGGGTTGGCATTCCAGACGATGACAAGAAGTACATTTTTACCCGATTTTTCAGGGCCAGTACCGCCGGAAATGTGCAGGGAACAGGATTAGGTCTTAATATTGTAAAACGCTATGTCGAATTGTTAAATGGTACAATCACTTTTGAAAGCGCGTATGGCAGAGGGTCGAAGTTCAGCGTCTCCATACCAGTATGATTTTTTAATGAACTTCATCCAGTAACCCCAGATTACGCATGAAAAGAATTCTTTTGATTGAGGATAACCTTGAGGTCAGGGAAAACACCAGCGAAATTCTCGCACTCGCCAATTACGATGTAATGAGCGCCCAAAACGGTAAGGTAGGAGCGGAAATGGCCATCCGGGAATTGCCGGACCTGATCATCTGCGACATCATGATGCCTGAACTCGACGGCTACGGCGTTCTGCACATCCTGAGCAAGAAGCCGGAAACCGCCCGCATCCCTTTTATTTTCCTGACTGCCAAAACAGAGAAAGCGGACATCCGGAAGGGCATGTCACTGGGTGCCGATGACTACCTGACCAAACCCTACGACGATACCGACCTCCTGAATGCCATAGAAGCCCGCTTCCGCAAGAGCTCATTGCAAAGCAAGCGCTATGATCACAGTGAAGCCGGGCTCAATAATTTCATTTCTGATGCCAAGCACGCCCTTAACCTGCAAGACCTGTGCAAGAACAAAAAGGTTAAGGCTGTCAAGAAGAAAACCCAGATTTTCGCAGAAGGTGATCTCCCGCAGTGGCTATATTTTCTGAAGACAGGTACCGTGAAGGCTTTCCGTGTCAATTCTGACGGAAAGGAATTAATCATCAACCTCTACAAGCCCGGGGACTTCTTCGGATACGAAGCCATCCTGGACAATTCGGTTTTCAGCGAATCAACCATGGCCATGGAAGATGCTGAAGTGGTGCAGATTTCGGCTTACGACTTCACAACCCTCATGTATGCACAACCCGATGTATCAAGAGCATTCATCGGCTTGCTGTGCAAGAAGGTCACCGAGAAGGAGGCACAACTGCTTCAACTCGCCTACAATTCCGTTCGGCAAAGAACGGCTGAGGCTTTGATCAAATTGCATCAGCTCAAAAACGATCATGATACCATCATCTCCCCCAGGGAAGAACTTGCCAGGCTCGTAGGAACCGCCACTGAATCTGTGATCCGGGTCCTCTCTGATTTTCGTGATGAAGGGCTCATTGATATATCCAGTTCCAAAATCAAGATAACCAACCTGACCGGTCTTGAGCAGGTATTGCGGTACAACGTTGCCAAGAAATAGAAATGTTGACTTTGCCAGGTTCGCCACTTGCCTTTCGCACCAAGGGGCAGGGGATGGCGATACGCTGTCCACGGGCCTGTATGGCAGATTCAATTTGGCTGAATTTGAGGTATTTCATGGCCTCTTTTCTACTTTATCCACAGTGGAAGGAGAAAAATCAACGCCAAATGCCTTTCTTTGTATCGAAATCCTGCTTCCTATTCACTGCACAAGGGAAGCGGCTCTACTAAACCCAATTATTACCTATGCCAAAGTCGCAAGAAACCTGGAACAAGAAGGAAAAAGAGAAGAAAAGACAGAAGAAGAAGGAAGATAAGGAGCAACGGAAGGTTGAAAGAAAAGCCAATGCGACTGGCGGAAGCGGCAGCCTTGAAAGCATGCTTGCCTATGTAGATGAATATGGTAATATCTCATCAACACCACCGGATCCCATGAAGAAGAGCCGGATTAGCCTGGACAGTATTGCAGTAAGCGTGGCCAGGCGCAAGCCCGAAGACGAAGTGGAAGTCAACCGTAAAGGTGTAGTGACCTTTTTCAACGAATCAAAGGGTTTTGGATTCATCAAAGACCTGGACTCCCAGGAAAGCATTTTCACCCACATCAAGAGTCACCTGGATGCCATCAAGGAAAATGATCGCGTTTCCTTCCGGGTTGAGCAAGGTCCCAAGGGGCCAAATGCTGTTGAGGTGAAGCTCACGAAGTAATTAAGGACAGCTGGTCACTGCTTTCTGACAGATTCCATCAATGGGATCATTCATTGCCTGCTTAAAAGCCAGTAGCTATGACCATCTATTCCCGCTTTTACACCCCGTTTTAGTTTATTATTTGGGTCTCTTCCATAAATTGCATGGGGATACCTATTTCCATGACTACCCAAAAAAAGATTTCAGTGTCCGGCAGCGCCCACACCAGGAATGAAGGAATTCCATTGGATGTCAACCTGCTGAAGGGCATACGGATCAACCGCAGTGCTGTGGAACGCCGCACGTCTACTATGAATCAGCGGCGATCCATCAAGAAGGAATGGCAAGCTGCCTGGTTGTTAAAGGCAATTTCCTGCATCGACCTGACAACATTGTCCGGTGATGATACGCCGGGTAACGTAGCGCGGCTCAGCGCCAAGGCGATACACCCGGTGCGCGCCGATTTGCTTCAACAACTCGGCATGTCGGATGCCGGCATCCATGTCGGGGCCGTCTGTGTGTACCACAACATGATCAGCACGGCTGTCCGGGAGCTCAAAGGTTCAGGCATCCCGGTCGCAGCTGTTTCAACAGGATTCCCAGCCGGGCAAATCACACTGGAACAAAAAATCAGTGAGGTTGAAGCTTCGGTGAAAGCCGGGGCCGGGGAGATCGATATCGTGATCAGCAGGGCCCATGTATTGACCGGGAATTGGGAAGCCCTGTACGATGAAGTCAAACTCTTCAGGAAATCGTGCGGTGAAGCCCATATGAAATCCATCCTGGAAACAGGAGACTTGCTAACCTTGTCGAACACCGCCAAGGCAAGCATGGTGTGCATGATGGCTGGTTCTGACTTCATCAAGACGAGCACGGGGAAAGCGGCGGTCAACGCCACGCTGCCAGTGAGCCTTGTGATGGTGCGCGCCATCCGGGAATTTCAGGAGGCCACGGGTTACAAAGTAGGGTTCAAGCCTGCCGGCGGAATCCAGAAGGCCAAGCAGGCCGTTGACTGGTTGGTGCTCATCAAAGAAGAACTGGGAGATGAATGGCTGTCACCTGACCTCTTCCGGTTTGGCGCCAGCAGCCTGCTCTCCGACATTGAACGCCAGCTGGAACATTTCGTCACCGGACGCTATTCTGCCGCAAACCGCCACCCGATGGCATAACGATCAACTGCAGCCTTTATGAAAATCAAAGAGATTTACGAAAGCATGGAGTACGGTCCGGCACAGGAAAGTCCTTCTGCTGCCAATGATTGGTTGTCCGCGCACGATCGGAAGTTCAAACTCTTCATCGACGGCCAATGGCAGGCCCCGGCTTCTTTAAAGTATTTTGACAGTACCAATCCTTCCAACAAGGAATTCCTGGCGAAAATTGCCGAAGCCAATAAGAAGGATGTTGACAAAGCGGTGGTGGCTGCACGGAAAGCCTTGCCAGGCTGGATCAAGGCAGGACCTCATGCCCGGGCCCGATACCTTTATGCCCTGGCCAGGCAGATTCAGAAACACGCCCGGCTGTTCGCCGTACTGGAGTCTATGGACAATGGCAAGCCGATCCGCGAAACCAGGGACATCGACATCCCGCTGGTCATCCGGCATTTCTACCATCACGCCGGCTGGGCACAACTGCGCCACACAGAATTGAAAGAATTCAGGGAAGTGGGTGTGATTGGCCAGATCATTCCATGGAATTTTCCCTTGCTGATGTTGTCGTGGAAGATCGCACCCGCGCTGGCCATGGGCAATACGGTTGTCCTGAAGCCCGCGGAGTTTACTTCGCTGACGGCCTTGCTGTTCGCTGAAATTTGCCAGCAGGTTGGACTTCCAAAAGGCGTTGTCAACATCATCACAGGTGCTGGCGAAACCGGTGCTGCACTGGTGGACCATCCTTCCGTTGACAAAATCGCCTTCACGGGCTCTACCGAAGTGGGTCGCATCATCAGGAGGGCAACAGCGGGAACCGGCAAAAAGCTCTCCCTGGAACTTGGCGGTAAATCGCCTTTCATTGTTTTTGATGATGCTGACCTTGACAGCGTGGTTGAAGGCGTGGTGGACGCGATCTGGTTTAACCAGGGACAGGTGTGCTGTGCCGGATCAAGACTGCTCGTGCAGGAGAGCATTGCTGAAAAACTGTATAAAAAGATAAAAGCCAGGATGGAGAAACTGGTTGTTGGCAATTCCCTGGACAAGGGGGTTGACATTGGCGCCATCATTGATCCGATCCAACTCAAGACCATCGATAAACTTGTCAGGAAGGGCGTGGAAGAAGGCGGCAAAATGTGGCAACCCACGTGGACCTGTCCATCCGACGGCTACTTTTATCCGCCAACCTTATTTACGGATGTCTCTCCCTCAGCCACCATCAGCCAGGTTGAAATCTTTGGCCCGGTACTGGTAGCCATGACCTTCCGGACGCACCAGGAAGCCATCAAGCTGGCCAACAATACAAGGTACGGCCTGGCATCCAGCATCTGGACGGAAAATATCAACCTTGCCCTGGAGATGGCTCCAAAGGTGAAGGCAGGTACAGTTTGGATCAATTGCACCAACGTGTTTGATGCCGCGTCAGGATTTGGCGGTTATCGTGAATCGGGCTTTGGCAGGGAAGGAGGCAGGGAGGGACTGAATGAGTATGTCAAATTGAAGGCTGATGAGAAATTGTCCATGGTCCCGCCTTCCGCCAAATTGGTAAAGAAGAAGAAAGGCGCAACCGAAAATATTCCCCCCATCGACCGCACTGCCAAACTTTTCATCGGGGGCAAGCAGGCCAGGCCGGACAGTGGTTACAGCATCAGGATTGTTGATCCGTATGGGACGCTCATCGGTGAAACAGGAGCAGGCAACCGGAAAGATATCAGGAATGCCGTTGAAGCAGCACACGCCGCCGAAGGGTGGGGTACCATGACGGGCCATGCCCGGGCGCAGATCCTCTACTACCTGGCGGAAAATCTGTTCGCCCGCAAAGACGAATTCGCTTCCAGGCTGATGCAGCAACTTGCTGTGTCTTCAAAGGATGCGCAACGGGAAGTCGATCTTTCCATTCAAAGGATCTACCGCTATGCCGCCCTGGCTGACAAGTACGACGGCAACGTACACCACACCACCGTCAGAAATGTTACGCTGGCTATGCCGGAAGCATTGGGCGTGATGGGCATTGTCTGTCCGGAACACGCGCCATTGCTTGGTTTTATCTCTACGGTCATGCCGGCGCTTTGTATGGGCAACCGTGTCATCGCCATTCCTTCCGAAGCCTCACCGCTGTCGGCGACAGACCTGTACCAGGTTCTTGAAACCTCCGACGTACCCGGCGGATCGTTGAACATCGTCACCGGCAAGAAAGAAGAACTGGCCGGTGTTCTTGCTAACCACGACGATGTGGACGGACTCTGGTACTTTGGATCAAAAGAGGGAAGCAAGGTTATTGAGAAAGCAGCCGCTGAAAACATGAAGCGCACCTGGGTCAATTATGGCAAGCAGCGGGATTGGTTTCATGCTGAGCAGGGTGAGGGGGAAGTGTTCCTCCGCAGTGCAACCCAAATCAAGAATATTTGGATTCCGTATGGGGAGTGAGTTGGGGAGATAGGTAATCAGTAGTACAGTGATCAATAGAGTAATCGGTATTCGGTAATCGGTAAGGGTGGGTAAGTAGTGAAAATAGTTATGGGTAGGGCCTGTTTACCACTACTGAATACCGATTACTGATTACCCGCTTACTGATTACCGACTACCCAATACCCTGCTCAGCACCGTGTCGACCAGAATGGCGGTGTCACGGTGATGATCATCACTAAACTCCTTCCTGATCCGGTTGGCGATGATTACGCAACACGTGATGCACTCATGGTTGAGAAGCCTTCCGAGCCCGTAGAGGGCTGACGTTTCCATTTCAAAATTCATGATCCGGTTGCCATTGAATGAAAAGGACTGCAGCCGATGATTGATATCAGGGTCCCGTGGAGCCAGGGTCAGCTTCCTTCCCTGTGGCCCGTAGAATCCCGAGGCCGTAGCTGTGATGCCCTTCATCATGCCTTGTCCAAGGAGTTTCATCAATGACTCCGAACCTTTGACCAAATAGGGGCGGGAAAGATTTTTGTTCCAGTTCAGGTGCTCGTTGATCTGGTCCGTTAATTCCTTTTCTGCGGCGGAAGGTTCAAAATGGTAGTAATGCATGAGCCCGTCGAAACCAAGACCGAATTCTGAAATCACCTGGGTGCCGACAGGGATATCAGCCTGAAGGGCACCAGACGTTCCAATGCGTACGATGTTCAGTTTTCTCCTGTGCGGCCTGGGTGCACGCTTCTGCGGATCAATATTAACGGCAGCATCCAGTTCATTGACGACAATGTCGATGTTGTCGGTTCCAATCCCTGTTGACAAGACGGTAATCCTCTTCCCTTTGTACGATCCGGTGTGCGTGATGAATTCCCGGTTTTGAATCCGGCATTCGATGTTCTCAAAACGACTGCTCACTTGCTGCACGCGACCCGGATCACCTACGACAATCACGTTGTCGGCAATGTGCTCATCCCGAACATGCAGGTGATAAACACTTCCGTCAGGGTTGAGCACCAATTCCGATTCGGGCAGACTATTGTTTTGCATAGAGGCTTGCTACAGAACCAAATCTAATTTAATTTGACTGTCATTTCAAATTGGACTGCACATGAGTCTTCACATCGGAGCAAAGAAAGGCGACATAGCCAACACCGTATTGATAGCCGGCGATCCGCTGCGGGCCCGGCACGTCGCAGACACCCTGCTCGAAAAGCCGAAATGCTACAATGAGGTACGCGGGATGCTGGGATACACCGGCTACTACAAGGGACAGCGCGTATCCGTCCAGGGAACCGGCATGGGCATTCCTTCCACGGCCATTTACGTGAACGAACTCATTGAAGACTATGGAGCCAGGTGCATCATCCGGGTGGGGACGTGCGGTGCCATCCGAAGGGAAATAAAACTGGGACAGGTCATCATCGCGATGAGCGCTTCCAGCGACTCTTCGACAAACCACATTCATTTCGGCGGTATGGACTTCGCACCCACGGCGGATTTTGATCTGCTGTCGAAGGCTGTAGCGGCAAGCAAGTCACTACATATCAAGCCCCTGGTCGGCGGCGTATTCAGCACTGATACATTTTACAGTCATGAATTAGACCGGTGGACGGCCTGGGCGGAGCACGGGATACTTGGTGCGGAAATGGAAACCAGCGTACTCTATACCATTGCAGCCCAGAAGAAAATCAAGGCACTTTCCATCCTGACTGTCAGCGACAACATCATCACCCATAAGTATGCATCTGCCGAAGACCGTGAGCGTAAGTACATGGACATGATGAAAATTGCACTCAGCATCGCGGAATAGTTCAATTGATTTTAATGGACCCCGGGGAAACCAAAGTATTCATGCAAGCGGCAGTCGCCCTGTCCATCGACAATGTGGTGAAAGGAATGGGAGGCCCATTTGGCGCGGTGGTGGTTAAAGACGGAAAAATAATTGCCCGGGGAACCAACCAGGTTACTTCCACCAATGACCCCACCGCCCACGCAGAAGTCATGGCGATCCGGAAAGCCTGTGAAGTACTGGGCACCTTTCAGCTGGACGGCTGTGAGATCTACTGCAGCTGCGAACCTTGCCCGATGTGCCTGGGCGCGATCTATTGGGCGCGGCCGGCCAAGGTTTTCTTTGCAGCCACCCAGGAGGACGCTTCAAAAATCAACTTTGATGATCAGTTCATTTACGAGGAAATCCAAAGACCGTTCCATGAAAGAAAGCTCTTCACCCGGCAATTGCTGAGGGAAGAAGCCCTGGTGGCTTTCAGGAAATGGGCAGAAGCAACAGACAAAATCACGTATTGAAGCAACCCTCATGAAGATATCGGGACACATCATTGACATCATCAACCGCCGCATCATTGACGGCGAAGTAGTGGTGGAAAATGGCACCATCACCGGCATAACAGAAAAATCCAACGTGACCGAACAGTACATACTGCCCGGTTTTATAGATGCCCACGTTCACATCGAAAGTTCGATGATCGTTCCTTCCGAATTCGCTCGGATGGCGGTGGTTCATGGTACCGTGGCTACGGTTTCCGATCCGCATGAAATCGGCAATGTTCTTGGGGTGGAGGGCGTGAATTACATGATTGAAAACGGAAGTCACGTTCCATTCAAGTTCTACTTTGGCGCACCGAGCTGTGTGCCGGCCACGCCATTTGAAACGTCGGGCGCCACCATTGACGTTCAGCAAGTTGATCAACTTCTCCAGAGAAGCGAGATCAACTACCTGGCCGAGATGATGAACTGGCCAGGGGTCCTGAATGATGACCCGGTTGTCAAGGCGAAGATCGCCAGGGCGCAAAAGCATGGAAAGAAAGTGGACGGTCATGCCCCCGGTCTGCGCGGGGAGCAAGCAGCGCGATACGCCGCTGCAGGTATATCAACGGACCATGAGTGTTTCAAGGCTGAGGAAGCCTTGGGCAAGCTAAAGCTTGGGATGAAGATCCAGGTTCGCGAGGGGAGTGCCGCCAGAAATTTCGAGGCATTGGTTCACCTCGTCAATGATCACTGGGAAGACATGATGTTTTGCTCCGACGACAAGCATCCCGACAGCCTGGAAGAAGGCCACATCAACCTGCTTGTAAAACGTGCGTTGGCAAAAGGCATTGACATGTACAAAGTGCTGATGGCGGCCTGCATCAACCCCGTCCTGCACTACAAGCTGGATGTTGGCCAGTTGCGGGCCGGAGATTCAGCAGATTTCATTGTAATCGACAACCCGAAAACATTTAATATCAGGCAGACCTACATTCGCGGCATGCTGGTAGCTGAGGATGGAACCTCCAAAATTGAAAGGACCAAATGCAAGGTTGTCAATCATTTTAATGTCCATGAAAAGCTACCCGTTGACTTCGCTGTTCCACTGAAAGGAAGCATGATTAGAGTCATCGAGGCACTTGACGGGCAATTGATCACCAATGAGCTCATCCTTCAGCCCCTTGTTCAAAACGGACTGGTGGTTGCGGACCTTTCCCGCGATATTTTGAAAATCACCGTGGTGAACCGTTATAACAACGCACCGCCGGCCGTGGCCTTCATCAAGGGTTTTGGTTTGAAACAGGGAGCAATTGCATCCTCTGTGGGACATGACTCACACAACATCATTGCGGTGGGGGTGGACGATGAATCCATTTGTCACGTAGTAAACCTGGTCATTCGTTCCAAAGGCGGCGTCGTGGCGATGCATCCAAATGATGAAATGGAGATACCACTGCCCGTGGGCGGCATCATGTCGGTGGAAGACGGTTACAAGGTGAGCAAGATGTACAAGGCCATCGACCACATGGCCAAGGAGATGGGTTCGACACTCGGTTCGCCGTTCATGACATTGTCATTTATGGCCTTGCTGGTAATCCCGTCCCTGAAGCTGAGTGACAAAGGGTTGTTTGACGGAAATAAGTTTGAGTTTGTCGACACCTGTGTTTCACCCCATTGACATAATTATCAAAGTAAAATGAATTTCAAAGACTACAAGAAAGGCACCACCTCCGTCTGGGCTGGTGAAACGGATAAAAATTTCATGGGCGCCATCACCACGCCCATTGTCAACAGCGTCACCTTCTCCTACGATGACCTGGATGAGTGGTACAACGTTGCCACGGGCAAGGCAGAAGGTTTCATCTACAGCAGGAATACCAATCCCACTGTAAAGACACTGGAGGAAAAGATCCGTGCATTGGAAGGCGGCGATGCTGCAGCCGCTTTCTCCACCGGCATGGCGGCGATCAGCAATACCCTTTTTGCCCTGCTCTCGCCGGGGAAAAGGGTGGTATCCAGCAAGGACACGTACGGCGGCACCAGCAAGATTTTCCTGGAATTCCTGCCTCCCTACAAAGTTGAAGTAATACTCTGCGATACGACCAACCATGAAGAGATTGAGGCTGAGATTGCCAAAGGCTGCGACCTGCTCTACCTGGAAACACCCACGAATCCGACATTGAAAGTGGTGGACATCAAAAGGCTCGCTGCTGCCGGGAAGAAAGTGGGAGCGGTAGTGGTGGTCGACAATACCTTCGCCACACCGATCAACCAGAACCCGTTGAAGCTGGGAGCAGACCTGGTGCTGCATAGCGCCACGAAATTCCTGTGTGGTCACTCGGATGCCATGGGTGGCGTGCTCACCGGCAAAAAGGAACTGGTACAGAAAGTGTTTCAATTCAGGGAGATCAATGGCGCCAGCATTCACCCTGAGTCAGCCTACATGATCGCCCGCGGCATGAAAACCCTGGAGCTGAGGATCGAACGTCAGAATTCCTCTGCACTCAAAATAGCCCGATACCTGAAAGCACACAAGAAGATAGCCGATGTATTTTATCCAGGCCTCGAAACGCATCCGGGCCATGCCATCGCCAGGGAACAAATGTCCGGCTTTGGCGGCATGATGAGTTTCGCGCTGCACGGCGGCTATGACCAGGTGAAGAAATTTCTGCCCAAACTGAAACTGGTGCACCTCGCCGCCAGCCTGGGTTCTGTCGGAACACTGGCAGGACCACCCAAGACCACCAGCCATGTAGAACTCAACGACGAACAGCGAATGCTGCTGGGCATCCCGGAAAGTCTGATCCGGTATTCCACCGGCATCGAGAACCCTGACGATCTTATCGCAGACCTGGAGCAGGCATTGGCAACTTTGTAACATGAATCAATAATGAAATTAGTCTTCACCTGTCTAATCCTGCTCGTTGCGGGCCGATCCCTGTCCCAAACGAAAGTGGACGAGAAGCAGGCGCGCATGCAATGGTTTGCCGACGCGAAGCTGGGCATTTTCATTCATACCGGGATCTATTCTGTAAAGGGAGTCGATGAGTCGTGGGCATTTTTTAACAAGAAGATGAGCCATATCGAATACATGAAACAGCTCGGCGGGTTTACCATGAAGAAGTATGATCCTGCCTACTGGGCTGATCTCGTACAGGAGAGCGGCGCACGGTACTCGGTGATCACCACGAAGCACCACGACGGCGTGGCCCTGTACGATACGAGAATGAACAAACTCAGTTCCGTGAAAGCCACTCCATCGAAACGCGACATCATCGCACCCTTCGTGGCAGAACTTCGCAAACGTCAGATTAAAGTTGGCTTGTATTATTCCCTCATCGACTGGTCCCATCCGGACTACCCTGGATTTCTGACCGATAGTGTGAAGTACAACATGCAGCATGACTTTGAGCGCTGGAACCGGTTTCGGGCGTTCTACCAGGGACAAGTCAGGGAAATTTCAAAGACATTCCGTCCCGACCTGTGGTGGTTTGACGGCGACTGGGAACACAGTGCTGAGCAGTGGGAGTGCGGCAAGATGAGGCAGGTGATCCTGGCTGACAATCCCGATGCCATCATCAACGGCAGATTCCAGGGCAACGGCGACTACGACACGCCGGAGCAGAACTTCCCAGTGACCCGTCCTAAAGAGAGATGGTGGGAACTGTGTATGACCATCAACAACAACTGGGGCTACCAGCCGCAGGACAAAAACTGGAAAACACCCTATGAGGTCATTACCATTTTCGTCGATGCCGTAGCCAATGGAGGCAACTTGCTGCTGGACATCGGGCCGCGGGAAGATGGCACTATTCCTGAAGAGGAGGTCGACGTCCTGGAGAAACTTGGAGCCTGGAACAGGAAAAACGGGGAGGCGGTCTTTAACACAATCGGCGGCATCCCGCATGGACATTTTTACGGACCAACGACACTTTCAAAGGACTCCACCACATTGTATTTATTCCTCCCGGCAAAAATAAACGGCCCCATCATGCTCAAGGGCCTGGTGAATGCCATCGAAGATGTCAGCGTAGTGGGAAGCACCACAAAACTTTCCCACAAGGTGGTCGGGAAGATCTCCTGGAGCCACGTGCCGGGTTTGGTCTACATGGACATGCCAGCTGCCGAGCAGGACCCCTATGTATCAGTGCTCAGGGTAAGACTGAAAGGCCCAGTCAAATTGTACCGCGGAAAGGGTGGATTTGAGTAAGCGATGACAGCCCGGATGGCCAGGTAGATGCCGGCAGGACTTCAGTCTACCCCGTTTACTGTCCAAATAATTCCAGAAATCCCTCATTCATTTTATTCCTATATTCGCAAGACCAACAAAATCCTGATTACCGATGGCACAATACAAATTGCAAATCAACGGCCGCAGTTATGAGGCCGATGTTGAAGCAGATACCCCGCTGTTGTGGGTACTGCGGGACAGCCTGGGCCTCGTGGGCACCAAGTATGGATGCGGCATTAACCAGTGCGGTGCTTGCACTGTTCACGTCAATGGAAATGCCGTACGTTCCTGCACATTCCCGGTATCGGCAGTAGGTACCAATAAAATAACAACCATTGAAGGACTTTCCCTCAATGGTGATCACCCCGTCCAGCAGGCCTGGAACGAAGTGAATGTAGCCCAGTGCGGCTATTGCCAGGCCGGTCAGATCATGACGGCAGCCTCGCTGCTCGCCAGGAATCCGAAACCAACGGATGCAGAAATTGACAACGCCATGCAGGGCAACATTTGCCGCTGCGGAAGCTACCACCGCATTCATGAAGCTGTCGCAGTTGCCTCCACCAAAATCAAATAAGCCATGGTAACGATTAAAACCAACCGTCGTGATTTCATCAAACTGGTGGCTACCGCAGGAGGAGGCCTCATGCTGGGATTTCAGATGACCAGTTCTGTCGCGGCTTCGATGGAGGATGTCAGCAGCGAACCCATCGCAGCCGGCACCATCGACTTCAACGCATTTTTGTCCATCGCACCCGATGGCACCATTACCATATTTTCACCAAATCCGGAACTGGGCCAGAACATCAAGACTTCATTCCCGATGATTGTGGCAGAGGAGCTCGATGCCGACTGGTCGAAAGTGAAGGTGGAGCAGGCGATGCTCGACGCCAGGAAATACGAGAGGCAATTGACCGGAGGGAGCGGAGCCATTCCCCATTCATGGGAACGGCTGCGCAAGGCTGGCGCCACAGCCCGGTACATGCTGATGCAGGCCGCAGCAAAGCGCTGGAACATTGCAGTAGCTGAACTGAAGACCGACAACGGAATGGTCATTCACCCTGACGGCCGCAAGCTGAGCTACGGTGAACTTGCCACGGAAGCGTCAGCGGTACCCATTCCCACAGAAGTCAAACTGAAAGACAGGAAGGACTTCAAGCTTATTGGCAAGGCCATCCGCAACGTTGACAACCAGCAAATGCTGACCGGCAAACCGCTGTATGGTCTGGATTTCTTCCGCGAGGGCATGGTCTACGCCATGATCCAGCGACCCCAGGCCTTTGGCATGAAGTTGAAGTCGGTGGACAGTGCGGCTGCGAAGGTTATGCCGGGCATAATTGATGTAGTGACATTCAAGAACAATGTGGCGGTCGTTGGCAAGTCCACCTGGCAGGTGAACAAGGCCAGGAAAGCACTCAAGATTGAATATGAGAAAGAGGGCAATATCGAGAGCTCTGCCGACCACGACCGCATCATGAAAGAGCTGCTCGATAGCAAGGAAGCGGTCGTTCGGAGAAAAGATGGAGATGTTGACGCAGCATTCAAATCCGCTGCCAAAGTCATAACCAGGGAATATCAATGCCCGTTTCTTTCCCACAGTCCCATGGAGCCGATGAACTTCTTTGCCCATGTTAGGCCGGATCGTGTGGAACTGATTGGACCCACGCAGACACCGGAAGCGGCGCGCACTGAAACCGCCAAGCTCCTGGGTGTATCACCAGACATGGTGACAGTAGAGATAACACGTCTCGGTGGCGGCTTTGGAAGAAGATTGAAGACAGACTATGCCCTGGAAGCCGCTGAACTGTCGAGCATCATCAAGATGCCGGTAAAAGTCATTTGGACACGCGAAGATGACCTGGCAGGCGGAAGCTATCGACCTGCCGTTCGGTACCGGTTTGAGGCGGCACTGGATGCTTCCGGAAACATGATCGGATACAAACTGCGCGGCGTGGGCATCAACGTTCCCAATTCTACCCGTGAAGACAATTTCCCCTCAGGTGCAGTTGACAACCTGTTGATTGATTCAGTTGAACACAAATCGCCAATCACCATCGGAGCCTGGCGGGCACCGATTACCAATTTCCTCGCTTTCGCGGAACAGGCGTTCCTGGATGAAGTGGCCCTTGCCGGCAACCAGGATCCTGTCAAGTTCAGGCTCGCCCTGTTAGACAAAGCCAGGAAGGCACCAGCAGGAGCGATTAAGTATGACATCGACCGGATGAGGGGCGTCATTGAACTGGCGGCCGAGAAATCCGGATGGGGAACGAAGAAGGATGTGTCTCAGGGATTCAGCGTTTATTTCTCGCACCGTACGTATGTGGCGCAGGTGGCTGAGGTGGAAATGAAAAAGGGCAGGCCCGTACTGAAGAAGATCCATGCCGCGGCTGACTGCGGTATCGTGGTCAACCTGAGCGGTGCCAACCAAATGGTCCGCGGCGGAGTTGTGGACGGCGTAGGACATGCTTTCTTTGGAAATCTCACGTTCAAAGACGGCATGGCAGAACAAAGAAACTTCAACTCCTACCGCCTCATACGCATGAAGGAAGTTCCGGAGGTGGATGTTCATTTCGTCGACAACGGCATTGATCCAACCGGTTTGGGAGAGCCCGCTCTTCCTCCGACCGGCGGCGCGGTGGCCAATGCCCTATTTAAGGCAACAGGCAAGCGCTTGTACAACCAGCCGTTTGTCAAGCAGGACGAAATGAAGGGAGTTAACCTTGGTGATCGTCTGTAATCAGGAACAAAAAACCGTGGCCGCAAACCCGAAGCATCGCCCATGACGATTTACGGCGTGGCCATTCTTGCAGCCTGCTATTTGCTGGGTCAACTGACAGGTGAATTTCTGGGTTATGCCCTCGGGATAGACGCCAATGTCGGTGGTGTTGGTTTTGGCATGCTGCTCATGATCAGTTCCAATCAGTGGCTGCACAACAAGAATGCTTTTCCCATTGAGTCCCAGGACGGCATCCGGTTCTGGAGCAACATGTACCTGCCGGTTATCATTGCCATGTCCGCCACACAGAATGTCGCCGCCGCGCTTTCCGGCGGAGCGATTGCTGTCATCGCTGGCGCTGCCGTGACGATCATCCCATGATGTTGCTCCCGGTCGTATCGAGGCTGGCCAAACTCGGAACTCCATGAGCAAATTCTGGGAAGTACTGGGCAAGAATGGATTGGTGCTGGCATTCCTGGCGACGGGCATCATTATGTACGTTTCCCAATGGGTGTCCACCAGACTTCTTAACCGCAAGATCCCGGGTTCAGCCATCGCCATCCTTACGGGTCTCATGCTGGCTTATGCAGGAGGTCGAATCACCGGAGGCACGAAAGGCATCGGTGACATTCCTGTGCTGGCCGGGTTTGGCCTGATGGGCGGAGCGATGTTCCGTGATTTCGCCATCGTCTCCACCTCATTTGGAGCAAATTTTTCCGAGATCAGGAAGACAGGATGGGTGGGCGCCCTGTCATTGGTATTGGGAATCTTTGTCTCATTCGCCATCGGCGCGATCGTAGCGCTGACTTTTGGTTACCACGATCCCAAAAGCATCACCACCCTTGGTGCGGGCGCCTGCACGTTCATCGTCGGACCCATTACAGGTGCGGCCGTGGGCGCAAGTTCAGACGTGATCGCTATCAGTATTGCTACGGGTGTGGTAAAATCCATCATCGTTACCATCATTACACCGCCTGCAGCGCGATATATCGGTCTGGACAATCCGCAGTCCGCTTTGATCTACGGCGGGCTCATGGGAACCACCAGTGGTGTGGCTGCCGGCCTTGCCGCAACGGATCCGAAACTGGTTCCCTACGGCGCGATGACCGCGACATTCTATACCGGTTTGGGCTGCCTGCTTTGCCCATCCTTACTATACTGGATCACCACCCTTCTTTTTCCGGCATGAGCATACCCGATTTCTTCAGGCATTCGCTGCGCGATAAGCGGGATGTGGTCGGACTTGAATTCGGTACGGTTCAAATGACTTTCGGTGAACTGGATCAGCGAAGCAACCAGGCAGCAAACCTGCTTTTGTCACGCGGACTCAAAGCCGGAGACCGGCTGTGTGTCTACCTGGAGAACAGCGTGGCGTTCATTGACCTTTTCCTGGCATGCACAAAACTGGGCGTGATATTCGTTCCCATCAACATTCTCTACCGTGAGAAAGAAGTCACGCACATCTACCATGACGCAGACCCGAAGGCATTGGTGGCGGCCGATGAAGTTCCCGGTGGCTTTCCTTATTGGCCCGTCAGTGAATTTTCCGCTTCAGCCTTGCT
This sequence comes from Cyclobacteriaceae bacterium, assembly GCA_043744235.1. Lineage (GTDB taxonomy): Bacteria > Bacteroidota > Bacteroidia > Cytophagales > Cyclobacteriaceae > ELB16-189. The sequence goes on from JAYTVB010000009.1 coordinate 70,903, forward strand.
GCAACCTGGAGAGGAAGTGACGACACCGACCACAGGAGATTCCATTGCAGCCATTGTTTACACATCAGGCACGACAGGCGCCTCCAAAGGAGCCATGCTGACACACCGGAATTTTGTTGCCAATGGCGAAGCGCTGATTCAATCCTGGAGAATTACGGACCGGGACCGCTTTCTATTGGCGTTGCCGTTGTTCCATGTTCATGCGCTGGCCAACGGTCTGCACGTCTGGCTGGGAACGGGCTGTACCATGAGGCTGCTGGAACGCTTTGAACATCAAAAGGCGGCAGAACAGTTTCTTGATTTCAAGCCATCACTCTTCTTCGGTGTGCCGACCATGTACATCCGGCTATTGGATCAGCTTGATGAAACGGCCAGAAGGATCGGTGCCAACACGCGCTTGTTTGTCTGCGGATCGGCCCCATTGCCTGCCCAAGTCCTGGAAGCATTCAAAAAGAAGTTTCAGCATACCATTCTGGAGCGTTATGGCATGACGGAGACGCTGATGAACATCAGCAACCCCTATGATGGCGAGCGCAAAGCAGGAACTGTCGGCTTGCCATTACCTGGAATTTCTGTCGTGGTCAAAGGAGAGGACGGCATAGAGGTGGCCAAGGGGGAAATAGGTGAATTGTATATCAAAGGTCCCAATGTTTTTTCAGCTTATTGGAAGCGACCCGATGCAACCGAAGCAGCATTGGTTGATGGTTATTTTAGGACCGGAGACCTCGGGTTTATGGACAATGACGGATACTATACGCTGTGCGGAAGAAAGAGTGATTTGATCATTTCTGGCGGCTTCAACATCTATCCAAGGGAGATTGAGGAATTCCTTCTGGAACAGGATGGCGTCTCCGAAGCGGCTGTAGTTGGCATTGCCCATGCCGTCAGGGGTGAGGTACCGGTGGCCTACCTGGTGCCTTCACAGGCCAGCCTGGATACAAAAGAAATTGAAAGGCTCTGTCGAAAGCACCTGGCTTCCTTCAAAATACCAAAGGCTTTTGTCCTGGTGGAAAAACTACCGCGGACAGCCCTTGGCAAGGTTCAGAAACACCTGTTGCCCGTGCCTGAACTCTAGGCCTTAACGGTCCGCTCGACTTCCCGCAGGTTTTCCAGCTTCTTGTTCCGGAGAAAACCGGTGATGTCCTCAAAGTGCTCCTTTACCCGCTGCTGGCCGAATTCAAAAACCTTGGTCGCGAGGCCATCGAGAAAATCCCGGTCGTGGGACACAAGGATCATGGTTCCTTCAAACGCCCGGAGGGCATCCTTAAGGATATCTTTCGTCTTGATATCCAAGTGGTTGGTAGGCTCATCCAGAATCAAAAAATTAACAGGCTGCAGCAACAGCTTGATCATGGCCAGACGGGTCTTTTCCCCGCCAGAAAGCATCTTCACTTTCTTGTCGATGGCGTCCCCGCTGAACATGAAAGCCCCCAGGATATCCTTGATTTTGGTCCGGATATCCCCAACGGCAACCTGGTCTATGGTATCAAATACGGTGAGGCTCTCATCGAGGAGCGAAGCCTGATTCTGGGCGAAGTATCCGATGAGCGAGCCGTGGCCCAGTTGCACTTTGCCGTCAAAGGCAATCTCGCCCATGATGGCCTTGACGAGGGTGGATTTTCCTTCGCCATTCTTGCCGACAAAGGCGATCCGTTCGCCGCGCGCGATGGTCAGGGAAACGTCATGAAAAACGGTATGGTCACCGTACTTTTTGGTCAGACCGTCGATGATAACGGGGTAATTCCCGGAGCGGGGAGCGGGCGGGAACTTAAGGTTCAGGGCGGATGAGTCGACCTCGTCCACCTCAATGATCTCAATCTTCTCCAGCATCTTCACGCGCGACTGCACCTGAAGGGTCTTCGAGTAAGTTCCCTTGAAACGGTCAATAAATTCCTGTATGTCAGCAATTTGTTTGGCCTGGTCATCAAACTGCTTTTGCTGCTGTTCTCGGCGTTCCTTCCGCAACTGCAGGTAGTGGGTGTATTTGGCCTTGTAATCGTAGATGCGGCCCATGGTCACCTCGATGGTTCGGTTCGTGATGTTGTCAACAAACGTCTTGTCGTGCGAGATCACGATGACCGCCTTGGCGTTGTTGACCAGGAAATCTTCCAGCCACTGGATGGATTCGATGTCCATGTGGTTGGTGGGCTCATCCAGGAGCACCAGGTCGGGCTTTTGCAGGAGGATTTTGGCCAGCTCAATACGCATGCGCCAGCCACCGCTGAACTCGCTGGTGGGCCGGGTGAAATCGGAGCGCAGGAATCCCAGGCCCATGAGTGTCTTCTCAACCTCCGCATCAAAATTGATGTCCTCGATGGAGTAGTATTTTTCGCTCAGCTCAGAGACCTGCTCAATGATTTTTGAGTATTCCTCCGACTCATAGTCTGTGCGGGTTTCAAGCTGGTGATTGAGCTGGTCCATGAGTTTCTTCATGTCCAGTATCTTGGAAAAGGCTTTCGAGGCCTCTTCAAAAACAGAACACTTGTCTTCGGTGAGGAGATGCTGGGGCAGGTAGGCGACCGTGGCATCCCGGGGCACCGACACCTTTCCCCGGGTGGGCTTGTTTGCCCCGGCGATGATCTTGAGCAGGGTGGACTTACCGGCTCCATTCTTGCCCATCAGGGCAATCCGGTCGTTTTCGTTGATATTGAATGAGATATTGCTAAAAAGGGCCGAGCCATTGAACTCCACACTTACCGCGTCAACTGATATCATTGGGTGCTAAAATAAGGCGGCAAAGGTACAAATTTTGGTCAGTTGTACCCCGACCTTTTGCGATATTCAATGTTTGATATGCTCTACATACAAATGCTTGCGAATCATAGTCTGGAAAACATGCCTATCTCGATTCCGGGAATGAAGTTCCAGGTGCGATCTTGGTCGCTAAACTCTAAACTTATGAAATTCAATCTTGAAGATCGTCTCATTGACTTTGCTACCCTGGTCATTGACATCACTGAACTTCTTCCTGACAACAGAGCCTGCAACCATCTTGCAGGTCAATTGGTAAGATCAGGTACTGCGCCAGCCCTAATCTATGGAGAGGCACAATCCGCTGAATCGCGGAAAGATTTTGTTCACAAGATGAAGATAGCGCTTAAGGAACTGAGAGAGACCCGAATCTCCCTCAGGATAATAGACCATAAGACCTATCTGGAAGGCAATGCGAGGTTGATGATATCTCTGAAAGAAAGTAACGAGCTGATCTCAATCTTTGTAAAAAGCATAGCAACAGCCAGGGAAAACATGAAAGCCAATTCATTGTAGTAATTTCTCGCTTTTAAACTTCGATATTCATCGTTCTTTGTTCGATGTTCCCTGTTCGATATTCATTATTCCCTGTTCGATATTCGATATTCAATTGGCAAGCCCAATAGAGACTGAATTGTTAATATCGAACCTCTCCAAACTTCGATATTCATTGTTCCTTGTTCGATATTGCCTGTTCAATATTCATTATTCCCTATTCGATGTTCCCTGTTCAATATTCATTATTCCCTGTTCAATATTCGCTATTCAATTGGTAAGTCCAATAGAGACTGAATTGTTAATATCGAAACTCTCCAAACTTCGATATTCATTGTTCCTTGTTCGTAATTGCCTGTTCAATATTCATTATTCCCTGTTCGATGTTCGATATTCAATTGGCAGGCGCATAACGAATATCGAACACCGAATAAAAAATATCGAATAAAGAATAATGAACACAGAACAGCAAACGACCACAACTCTCCAAACTTCGATATTCATTGTTTCCTGTTCGATATTGCCTGTTCAATATTCATTGTTCCCTGTTCGATGTTTCATGTTCGATATTCATTATTCCCTGTTCGATATTCGATATTCAATTGGCAAGCCCAATAAAGATTGAGTCGTTAATATCGAACCTCTCCAAACTTCGATATTCATTGTTCCCTGTTCGATGTTGCCTGTTCAATATTCATTATTCCCTGATCGATGTTCGATATTTAAAAATCAAGCCAATAAAGACTGAATTATTAATATCGAACACCGAATAAAAAATAAAGAATATCGAATAGAGAATATCGAATAAAGAACACCGAACGACAGCTATTGGAGATTGTATAAAAATATTGCCAATACCGTCGCTGGCGCCACAAACCGGATCAGAAACCGCCAGGCAGAAAAAACCGCGTCGCTGCTAACCTTGAGTTCATCACGGCTGGATTCTTTTGACAGCAGCCAACCGGCAATAACTGCCATGAGAATTCCACCCACAGGCATGAGGAGATTGGATCCGAAATAATCAATCAGGCCGAATATCGTTTTACCCTTTAATGGACCAATCCACCCCAGGGGAGTGAACTCAGCCCAGGCGTTGAATGAAAATACAGTTGCTAGTCCGACAAGCCACAGGACCATGCCAGCGATGATGGTGATCTTCTTTCGGCTGACTTTCATGACTTCTTCCAGGTGGGAGATGATGGACTCCAGCAAGGAGATGGAAGAGGTAAGCGCAGCGAAGACCAACAACAGAAAAAACAGGGAGCCGATAATGCTTCCGCCCGGCATCTGCGCGAAGGCAATAGGGAGCGTCATGAAAATCAGTCCCGGTCCTTCGCGAGGTGAAAGTCCATATTGAAAGACGATCGGAAAGATCGCCAGCCCGGCCAGCATGGAAGCAAACCCGTCTGAAAAGGCTATGATCGCGGCCGACCGGAGGATGGAAGAATCCTTTGGCATATAGGCGCCGTACGTCAGCATGACGCCAACGCCAATACCCAATGAAAAGAATGCCTGACCAAAGGCAGCCAGAATCACTTTCGCGTTTATTTTTGAAAAGTCAGGGGAGAAAAGAAAATCCAATCCCTGGAGGAACTCGCCGGTAAACATGGCATAGACTACCAGTGCAGCGAGGATGATGAACAAGGCAGGCGTCATCCAGCCCAGGGATTTCTCCAGGCCATCCTGCACACCTTTCGCGACAATCCACGTGGTGGCTGCTACAAAGATTCCCTGCGACAGCATCATGCGGCCTGGACTGTTTAACAATTCATTGTAGTAACTGACGGCCGTGGTGGAGTCAAGGTTGTTCAACTGACCGAACAGCGAGGTGATGGTATAGTCCAGCGTCCAGCCGGCGATCACGCAGTAAAAGCTGAGGATTAAAAACACGCCCGTCATCGCCACCCAGCCGAAGTACTGCCAATGCGGGCTGATCCCTTCCTTTGCCGACAACGCACGCATCGTGCCCACCGTGCTGTGCCCGCCGCGGCGACCGATCATCAACTCGGCGGCGAGGATGGGAATGCCCATGACGACCAATGAAATGATGTAAACCAGTACAAAAGCCCCACCGCCATTTTCGCCTGCCAGGTAAGTGAACCGCCAGATGTTTGACAATCCCACCGTACTTCCAATGGAAGCGAGGAGAAACAGGTAGTTCGATGACCACGATTTTTTGGATGTACTCTCAGACATTGGGTTCAACTTTCAAATTTCCACTTTCAGCTATAGGCCTTAGCTATTGTCTGGCTTTCTTTATCCGTTGAGGTTGTACCTCATAATCACTCCATGCGGACCATCCTTGATCCTCTCAATGTCAAAGACATCCCCGCTCGGGCCTTTCCGTTGACGCAGAATATCCGCGATCAGTTTTTCATCTTCCGCATCGAGTTTGAAGTCAAAGACCCTCAGGTTTTCAGCCAGGTGATCGGACGTCCGGGCGCCAATGATGATGCCTGCAACCTGCTTCCGGTCGAGCATGTACCGTGATGCTACATTGGTAAGGCTCGCGTGGTGCTTCTCGGCAACCGTCTTTAATACCTTGAGCAGGGATTGAAACAATTCCCAGCCGCCAAACTCATCGATCATCAATTTATACTTCACGAGAGACCGGTTCTCGAATGGTGGTTTTGGCTCCGCCGCACCCAGCCACTTCTCGCTGAGAAATCCGCCGGCTACCGTGCCGTAGCACAAGAGGTTGATGTTGTGTTTCTCACACAAGTCAATCAATGAACCCTCCGGGCGGCCGTCCAGCAGGGAATACTGCACCTGTGCGGTTGCCAGGGAAACACCTGCTTCAACGATCTCTTTCGTGGCCCGTGTATTGAAGTTGGTAGTGGAGATCAAATTAATCTTTCCAGCCTGCTGTAATTCCTTCAGCCAAAGAGCTGTTTCCACCCAGCCGGGTATGGTGTAGGTCCACCAGCTGAACTGCACCATGTCCAGCCGTTCAACCCCAAGCCGGCGCAGGGAGCGGTCTATGATCCTTTCAACGTAGGCCTTGTTGATGGCTGACAATACATCATAATCGGGAACAAACTTCGTGAGCACCTGGATGTCTTTGTGATTGCCCATCCGCTGACGACGGGCAGCCAGGAAGGCGCCAATGAGTTCTTCTACACCGGTGTAGATATCGGCGCAGTCGAAAGCTGTGACACCCTTTTCAGCAAAAGCGAACATGCCTTCGACGGGGTCCTCACGGTAGTCCTGGCTGTGGCCCTGCGACAACTGCCAGCCGCCTTTGACAATGCGTGAAATGGTAAAACCGGGTGCGATGCTGAATCTCTCCACGGCTTATTCGGTCCAGTCATTTTTGTCCGGCAGCGGAACCACCGTGGTGGCCGATCGTTCAAATACCTGTTTGCCGATGCGGCTGATCTTGAAACGCGCACCGCAATGGGGATCCGGACAGGTGATGATGTGATCCGTTGCCATCCAGTCGAACGGGTTCAGGGGTCTTTGCTTGGTGGGAAGGAGCGGGAGCAAGGCAGCCAGTGCATAGAGTGAGAAAGGCTGCCCAGTCTTAAAGTGCAGGTTTTCACCCCGTACTGTAAAGGCATCTCCGATCTGGTGGCTGCATACGAAAGGCCTGTCACCCTCGATCACCTCCACCTTGAGATCGTACAGTTCAAAAGTTGGTTTCATGCAGGTTATTCTAGTTCCGCATGAAGGTAGGGAATCCCATCAAAAGCAGGAAAATACAGGATCAGGCTGTGGCTTTGGCAGAGATCCCAAGCACGGAATGAGTACGTGCCCTGGATTTTTCAACCATCTCGTCGCTGTCACGCAGAAAGCGGCGGTAGGATGGGACCATCTCGATCAGCTTGTTCTTCCAGGCCGCAGTCTGGGAACTCTCCTTGAAACACTTCGGTGCGATTCCCAGCATGATGGCCACGGCAGTAGAAGCGCCGGGAGAAGCCCCCAGCAGACCTGCAATGGTGCCGTCTTCTGAAATGATAACCTCGGTGCCGAATTCCAGCACGCCGCCTTTGATATCATCTTTTTTGATTACCTGTACGCGTTGACCGGCGTCGAGCAATATCCAGTCTTCCATCTTGGCATACGGGACGTATTCGCGCAGTGCCTTCAGGCGGTCTTCCGGCGACTGGCGAACCTGTTCGATCAGGTATTTCGTGAGCGGCGCGTTATTCAGCCCCGCATAAATCATGGGTGCGACGTTGTCAATCTGGATGGACTTCGGTAAATCAAAGAGCGAGCCGGTCTTCAGAAATTTGGTGGAAAATCCTGCAAATGGTCCGAAGAGAAGTTCCTTCTTGCCGTCAATCCATCTCGAATCCACGTGCGGCACAGACATGGGAGGAGAGCCGACCGAAGCCTTGCCATATACTTTCGCGAAATGCCTTTCAATGAGTTCAGGGTTGACGCACTTCAGCCACTGGCCTCCAACCGGGAAACCACCGTAGCCGTTTCCTTCGCGGATGTCCGATTTGTTCAGCAGGTGCAAGGATGCACCCCCCGCCCCGATGAACACAAACCTGGCGTGCACCGTACGCTTCTTCCCCGACTGGGTATCTTCCACCTTGACTTTCCAGGTAGTGTCTTTTTCCTGGCTCAATGCAATGACTTCGTGGTTGTAGTGAATGGATACATCCGGTTTGCCTTTCATGAAACTGAACATGCCGCGGGTAAGTGCGCCAAAGTTCACATCCGTACCAATGTCCATCCGTGTAGCCGCTACGGGCAGGTCCTTCTTCCTTCCCCGCATCGCGATGGGAAACCACTCCGTCAGTATGTCCCGGTCTTCGGAGTATTCCATGCCTTTGAACAAAGGTGTGCTGCTCATGAGGCGGTGCCTCTTTTTGAGATAATCGACATTCTCTGCTCCCCACACAAGGCTGTAGTGGGGAACCTGGGTGATGAAGTCGGAGGCCTTCGGAAGAAACTTCTTTTCCATCAGGTAGGTCCAGAACTCTTTGGATACCTCGAACGACTCGGCAATTTTCGTGGCCTTCAGGATGTCGATGCCGCCGGTAGGTGATTGTGGCGTATAGTTCAGTTCACAGAAGGAGGAGTGACCCGTCCCGGCGTTGTTCCAGGCGTCCGAACTCTCAGATCCCGCAACATCCAGACGCTCAAATACTTCTATTTTCAGCTCGGGCTTAAGTTCTTTAAGCAAAACACCGAGTGTCGCGCTCATGATGCCTGCGCCGATCAACACCACGTCCGGCCCCTCATGAGCAACATTCCTGCTTTTTCCCATGATGCGAATTAAGCACGAATGAAGCCATGACGCAAGGGGGTGCGTGGAAATTGGTTGTCGGTAACCAGTAATCAGGTAATCGGAGGTCCGTGGTATCCGGTTACCTGATCACCGATCACCTGATTACCGATTACTGATATTACTGATTACCGTTTACCACATACCACTCCCTACTTCTTAATCTCCACCTTCCCGCTATTGGGCAGAATCTGCGGCTGCTTGAAATCATCCTTGCTTACTTCCGCTTCCTTGCCAAGGTACATCCAGTTGATGGAATTGGAATACTTGTTAAAGACCTTGTTGATATCGTTCACGGTTAGCTTATCAACGGAAGCCATCAGGGTCTCGAATCCTTTCCAGCTTCCGGCGATTTCATTCGCGCCGATCGCCATGCTCTGGGCACCGTTGGTTTCCAGTCTTGAATAATGATTGGTAAGAAACTCTTCCTTCTTGTCTTTAAGTTCCTTGTCCTTAAATCCCTGGTTCTTCACCTCGTTGATTTGATCAATCATGACTTTCAAAGCTTCTTTGGGCTTCGTGCTGGAAGCGTAAAACACTTCATGGGGATTTTTAATCAGGCTGGTATTGAACGCTGCCTGCGGCGCATAGGTGAGGCTGCGCTTGGTTCGCAACTCCACAAAGAAACGGTCGCCCATAATGGCCATCGCCACGCGCATCGGAACAGCATCAGGATCATTCAGTGCCGGGCCGCTCATATTGCCGCGGATGTAGTTGGTAGCAATGTCACGGTTCTCAATCGTCACGCCTGCCTGTATTTCAGTCTTTGGCTCCGGCTTGACGGCTTGTCCCTGCTGCAATTGCGAAAAGGCAGCATTGATCTTCGCGGTGAGGTCGGCCTCAGTCACGTTGCCCACCACGACAATGAAACAATTCGATTTTGTAACCACGGTGTTGAAATGGTTTCTGACCGCGTCCAGGTTAAGCTTCTCAAGGCTCTGAACGCTGCCGGTCGGGATCCTGGCATAGTTGCGTCCGGCATAGCTCATCTCCATGCTTTTGTTGGTGAGGTATGCATCGGGATTTCCATCCTGCTCTTTCGCGCCAGAGACCACTTTGCCCTTAATGATCTCGAATGCCTGGGCATCAAACCGGGGCTGGGTAATCACATCGGAAAACAAACTCCACGATTCGTTCCAGTACGTGTTGATGCACGACAGGCCGACCTGGCTGTAGTCATAGGAACTGGAGAAGGAAATGTCGGCTCCAATTTTCTCAGTCGCCGTACCGAAATCAGTCATGGACAATTTTTTGGTTCCTCCTTCGGTAGCGACGGCCAGCGCCAGGGACTCAATGCCCTCCTGTTCCTTATTGTAATTCGCCGTGCCTCCCTTGATGAAGAGCCTGACACTGATGATTTCCTTAACGGATGGTTTGAAGATTACCTTTATGCCGCCGGCCGTGAACTCTTTGATCTTCACTTCTTCGGCAGGGGCAAAGCTGGTCAGTGTGAAACAGGCCAACAGGACGAAAATATATTTGATTGTGGTATTCATGGAATTCATGGATTATTTGTTCAGACTGGCTTCCAGCGCCGGGCGCTTTTCTGCGGTTGTAAGAATGCCGGTGATGTGCGGCTTGTTTTTGATATACCGATTAACGTATTGCCTGATATCGTCCCGGGTCACCTTCTTCAGGTTGTCGACATAGTTGGTGTAGTAGTCAATCGTGGCTGATGCCCACCAGTAGGTAACGGTATGAATGAACTCGGAAGTTTTTTCATGGGTTCTTGCATCATCTATGGCTAGTTGAGTCTTGGCTGTCTCCAACTGTGCGTCGGTGAAGTAATCGTCGTTGGCCCACTGGCTGATTTGTTCATCCAGTTTGGCGATGGCTTCCTTCATTTTGGCGGGATTGGGAACCATGGTCACCATGATCGGTCCGACATACTTGCACGTCTGATAGTTTGCATTAACAAAGAATGCCAGTCCTGAGTCCACCATCTCCTGCTGGAGTTTCGATGATTTCTGCTGCAAGATGAAACTGAAGACGTCAGCTGCGTAGGTCGCCTTAGCATCATTGCGTGTATCGGGACCATGGTAGGCCCTCATGAAAATGTTGTTCTTGGCGTTAGGGTTCTCGGTGAAGAAGAATTCCGACTTTGTCAGCGGTTTGAATTCCGGCACCGGGTACTTCGCGAAGGGGTCAAAACCGGAATTTGGCCAGCTCTCGAATATGTCTGCAGCCTTCCTGAACACCTCATCATGGTTGGCGTCCCCGGCGATTACCAGGATGGAATTATTGGGGTGGTAGAATTTACCCTGGATCACCTGCATCTTGGCAGTTGTAGCCGTAAGGATGATGTTGTGGTCGCCGATAACATTTTTGCGGCTGTAGAGGTCTCCCCACAGCCTGTGCTGCAGATCGTTGTACAGCCAGTACTGCGGCTGTGATTCAGCCCGCTGGAATTCGCCGTCGACAACAGGATTTTCGTTTTTCATTTCCTTCTCGTCGAACATCGGGTAGCGAATGGCCGAGTTCATGAACTGAAGGCCCTCGGTGAGAAACTTCTTGTTCAAAGTAAAATAGTAATTCACACGCTCGTTGGAGGTGGTGCCATTCCACTGCATCCCAAGTTCATTGGTACGGTCCAGGAACGCTTCCTGGTTGGGAATGTCCTTGTTGGCCTTGAAGAACATGTGTTCATAGAGGTGGGAGAGTCCATTGTATTCAGGATCTTCCGTGTAGGAGCCATTTCTGACGCTGATCTCGACGGTGATCAGGGGAACGGTACGGTCCTCAATGACAAGCACTTCCAATCCATTCTTGAGTTTGGTTTGGAAGAAGTTGGACGGGAGTTTCTGAGCCTGCAGCGCTGTCGGGAGCCAAAGTGCCAGCAGCAGGGGGTATAGGAGTTTCTTCATAAACAGTTTGGGGTTTCGTAATCGATGATGAATTTACGGATTATGTTGGGGAAAGTTGCCTTGTGGGTGGTCGGCAATAATAACTAAGTGGCTGGGAGCGGTGGTGGTTGCTGGTTGGGTTAAAAGTTCAAAGTTCAAGGTTCCAAGTTCAAGGTTCAAGGTTCCTGACCGAAGGGTAATCTTCATTCATGACAGAGGCGAGCAAGCAGGGATTTGCAGAGCTGATAATATTCTCCTCATTGTCAGATGACCCCGCACCAAGCAAACTTAATGTCATGAACTATAAAAAAAACAATAGAAAAGTTAGCAATGTCAAGGTGGATAGCTAGATTAGGATTTACAAATCAACCTCTCAGGTTACCTTGTGATTTACTCCACAAACTGTATAGCCGGGCAGGTTTATCGTTTTAGCTGGATAGCTATTTTAGGACTAGACAGACTGAATAAAGTCTGAACAGAGACTGAACAAAGTCTGAACAAAGACTGAACTGAGTCTGAACAAAGACTGAACAGGACTCAACAAGCTCTAATAAACCCCTGAACCGAGTCCAATCAAGCACTTAAAAAGACTGGCCAACCTCCGACCAGCGCTTGGCAAAGACTGGTCAGCGTATTGAAAAACCACCTGTCTGGCACAGCAAATTTTCTCCCTGTGAATCAGTGAGTTGCAAGAATTTTGCAAAAACATGTCACATTTTTACTCGTTTTGGACACTAATAGGGTTGGAAGCGGCCCTTCTGACTCTTCCGGATAAACTTTACGGAGGGTGGAAAGAGCGCTCAAAACCAAAACCCAATAGCATGAGCAAGACCAGGGGCAATTCAGCATTTCAAGGTGTAAGCGCCATGCTTGGCGACGCCGTCATTATCCGAAGAGTCCGCGGCCAGTATGTGGTCAGCCGCCCCGCCAGGCGGCCGCGTAAACCCACTGCCAGGCAGGTAGAAAGGCGGGAATTGTTCCGGGAAGCCGCCCAATATGCCCGTCGGCAAATTTCCACCGAAGAGTCTTATGCACTGTATGCCTCCGGGATTACGAGCAATAAGCACACTGCCTACCTGGTGGCGCTCAGCGACTGCCTCAATGCTCCCAAAGTACAGCATGTCGACACGCTTGGCTACCGCGGAGCGGTTGGCGACACCATCCATGTGAAAGCAACCGACGACTTCATGGTGACGAAGGTGAGAATCGTGATTACCGACCCAGCCGGTTCGCTCATTGAACAAGGCGAGGCTGCATCGGTTGCCGGGACAGCCGACGGATGGGAATATAAAACCACGGTTTCAAACTCCGCCTGCGACGGCACGACCATCCGCGTGGTGGCAATCGACCGGCCCGGGAACAAGGGAACGGCTGAAGTGGTCGTCGCGCAAACGGTACGGAGCCAAGTTCCTGTTTCTTCCATTCCTCTTCCACCCCTTAAGCACCACGATGCATTGCAGCGAACCCTGACCAGGTGGATGAGCAGGAATAAAGTCTTATCATCACTATTGCGTTTTGCCCAGGGGGTACCGGCCTGATGGTAAGGTTGGCTGAAGCGTGGTTTCTGGTTGGGTCCACTTATTAAGCTTTTGATTCTTCAATCAACATTCAGTCTTCAAGTTCAAAGTTCAAGGTTCAAGGTTCAAAGTTCAAGGTTCAAGGTTCCGAAGGGTAATCTTCATTCATGACAGAAGCACGTTCGTACTTTGTCTGGCGTTGCGGCAGGGGCGAGGGTGGCAAAGGTAGCGCCGGCCCAATGAGTCGCCCGACCTGTCAGAGCAATAAAATCTTTTCCATTTATCAGATAATATTCTCCTCAATGTTTGCTAACATTCGATAAATATCAGATCACATGAAAAACATTATCCTGATTGCCTTCCTGCTGTCATCATTTATCTCCGTGGCCCAGACCGACAAGACGCGCCAAACCATCAAAACCAAAGCCGACGGCATCGATGCCAGGGTCATCGCCTGGCGCAGGGACTTTCACGAACATCCCGAGCTGAGCAACCGCGAATTCAGGACAGCTGAAATTGTGGCCAAACACCTGCAGTCGCTGGGCATGGAAGTGAAGACCGGGGTTGGTAAGACGGGCGTCATTGGTCTTCTGAAAGGCGCTTTGCCCGGACCCGTCATTGCCCTTCGGGCCGACATGGATGGACTTCCTGTTTTGGAAAAGAATGATCTTCCGTTCGCATCCAAAGCGACGGGTGAATTCAACGGGCAGCCGGTGAGCATCATGCATGCCTGCGGACATGATACGCATGTAGCCATGCTGATGGGCGTGGCTGAAATTCTTTCTTCCATGAAAGGCGAGTTGAAAGGCACAGTAAAATTTATTTTCCAACCTGCCGAAGAAGGCGCGCCTGCCGGTGAAGAAGGCGGTGCCTACCTCATGGTGAAAGAGGGTGTCCTGGATAACCCGAAAGTTGATGTCATTTTTGGATTGCATATCTCTTCCGCAACGGAAGTGGGTAAGATTGAATACCGCCCGGGAGGAGCCATGGCAGGCGCGATGGATGTAAAGATCACGGTGAAAGGCAAGCCATCGCACGGCGCCATGCCCTGGGCATCGGTAGACCCGGTATTGACTGCCTCACAAATCGTTTACGGCCTGCAGACAATCGTGAGCCGGAACCTGGATCTCACTAAAAATGGTGCAGTCGTAACGATCGGCTCCATCCATGGCGGGAACCGCGGCAACATCATTCCCGAACAGGTGGAAATGGTCGGCACGGTCCGCACCCTCAGCGTATCCGACGAGGCATTGTTCATCCGCCGCATCAATGAAATTGCCAAACACACCGCCGAGGCGGCCGGTGCCACTGCCGAGGTGCAGCTTCCTTACACCATCCATTACCCGGTTACTGTCAATGATCCGGCGCTGACGGCCAAAATGCTGCCGTCACTGAAAAAGTCGGCAGGAGAGGACAACGTGATTCTTGCCCAGGCGCGTACCGGCTCGGAGGACTTTTCCTATTTTGCGGAAAAAGTACCCGGGCTCTTCATCTTCCTGGGCGGGATGCCCAAGGGTACTGATCCTGCCAAAGCAGGCCCGCACCACACCCCGCAGTTCATGATCGACGACAGCGGACTGAAGCTCGGCGTGAATGCGATGTGCAACCTGGTGATGGACTACGGAAAGGGGATGAAATAGAGGTCTAAAGGGATTCAGACAAATGATGTATGCCGCATAAACTGCAGTATATCAGTATGTCGGACTTTTAAACCAATAGAGAACAATGAACGAAGCGATTAAAGCCTACAACGACAAGCAGATTTCGAGCGATAAGGCAATTTGCAACTTACTTGCCCAGGCTATTGACAGCGTATTGACCGAAGCGGAAAGCAAAATCTGGCATGCCCATCCTGTTTGGTTTTTAGTCGGCAATCCGATTGTTGGCTACAGCAGGCAGAAGCCAGGCTTGCGTTTGATGTTTTGGAGTGGTGCTGACTTTGAAGAAGACGATTTAAAGATCAGGGGTGATAAATTTAAAGACGCTTCCATTTTCTTCGATACCGTTGAGCAAATCAATACAAAAAACCTTAAACGCTGGCTGAAGAAATCACGAGAGATTCAGTGGGATTACAAAAACATAGTCAAGAAAAGGGGAAAATTAGAAAGGTTAAAATAAAGTGACACATTGGCCTTTGGGCAAAAGGTATGGATAACACAAGTAAACACGATGAGCGCATAGCAAGCATGACATTCGCTTCGGTGTATCCACATTATCTCAGAAAGGTCGAGACGAAGGGCAGAACAAAAGAGGAATTGCACCAGGTGATTGAGTGGCTAACGGGTTATCATGAAAAGAAACTGGGAACACTCATGGCAGACAAAGTATCCTTTGAACCATTCTTTCAAAAAGCTACGCTAAACCCCAATGCTCACCTCATCAGGGGCGTAATCTGTGGGTACCGGGTGGAAGAAATCACAAATCCGTTAACACAAAAGGTAAGGTACCTGGATAAATTGGTCGACGAATTGGCGAAGGGAAGAAAGATGGAGAAGATTTTGCGTAAAGTATAAATAGTGCGTATCAACCATAAGCAGAACACTATCTGAACCAACTCCCATGCAGCGAAGAACCTTCATCAAGAAATCGTCTTTGACAGCCATGGGCGGCAGTTTCCTGGGCGGCATTCACTGGAAAGATAACCGGATGGCTGATGACAGGACACTTCAGGTAAACGGACAACGAATTGAAGGCCGCATCCTTGAATTGGCAAAGTTTGGCAGGGACAATAATGGTCACGGATACCGGGTTGCGTACACGCCAGGTGACGTTGAAGGACGGTCGTGGTTTATGGCACTCATGCGGAAAGCCGGGCTGGATGTTAACATTGATGCCGGCGGTAACATCATTGGAAAACGAAAGGGAAAAAAACAATCTTTAAAACCCATCGCTTTCGGTTCGCATATTGACATGGTGCCGGATGGCGGCAACTACGATGGGACGTTGGGCTCTATTAGTGCGTTGGAAGTGATTGAAGTGTTGAATGAGAATAATACGTTGACTGACCATCCATTGGAGGTAATTATTTTTGCCAACGAAGAAGGAGGGACTGTCGGCAGCAAGGCTATGGCCGGCTTGCTTACGGCAGAGGGACTAACGATGATAAGCCAAAGCGGAGTGACGATGGCAGAAGGGATCAAAGCCATTGGCGGAGATCCTGGCAACATTCAATCCTGTATCCGAACCAAGGGCGACTTCCATGTTTTTCTGGAATTGCACATTGAGCAGGGTGGAATTCTGGAAAAGGAAAACGTGCAGATAGGCGTGGTGGAAGGGATTGTGGGCATTGATCGATGGGAAGTAACGGTGGAAGGCTTTGCCAACCACGCCGGCACTACGCCCATGAACCTGAGGCAGGATGCATTGCTGGCAGCATCCAAATTTATCATCGCCGTGAATGAGGTGATCACCAGTGTGAAAGGAAACCAGGTGGGTACCGTTGGGAGAATGGCTGCCTTTCCCGGCGCTTATAATGTAGTTCCAGGCAAGGTTACGTTAGGTCTGGAGATACGCGATTTGTCTTCGGCAAAGATTGAATTGCTCTTTCATGAAATTGAAAAGCGGGCCACCGCGATTTCGGCTGATACGAAAACAAGATTCAGTTTTGCTCCACAGGAGGTATCAAAGCCTGCGCTAACGGATAAAGCACTTCAGCAAATAATCCATACCTCCGCCCAGTCACTTGGCTTTACCACCAAATTCATGCAAAGCGGTGCGGGCCATGATTCACAAAATATGGCGATGATTACACCCGTGGCCATGATTTTTGTGCCCAGTGTGGGTGGCATCAGTCATTCACCGAAAGAATTTACAAAAGCTGCAGACATGACCAATGGGGCCAACTTGCTGTTAAAAACAATACTAACCGTTGATAAAGGATAGCAAGCCCTTAACTGTTGGAGCAGGATTAAACAGATTCATGGCGGCCATCGGGTAATACACCGTGATGCAGCGACCGTTACCGGACAAATTGGTGTAAATTGACAAATGAAAAGTAAGCGCGAATGCCGAAAACCGACCAGAGTAGGCAGATAAAATATATATTGACTATGAAAAAACACATTTCCAATCTCTTCATGCTATTTGCTTCAGGTATCGTTTTACTGTTGGCTGTAGCCAGCTGCAATGAGAAGCCCAAAGAGAAGAAAGAAGCAGCAGCACAGGCGGACACACTTGAGTATTTTCTTTTGCGGCCGGAAGTGGAGAAGTCCTATGGTTATTCGCATGCGGTAAGAATTGGAGACGACCTGAAGATATCCGGCGCAGTAAGCATGGATGAGAAGGGGAACTTAACCGCTCCGGGCAGCATGGATCAACAAATGAAAAACTGCTACAGCGACCTGGAGAAAATATTGCAGCATTATGGCTACACCTTTGACGATGTTGTGGTGGAAAATGTATTCACGACCAATATGGCTGATTTCATTAATGTATCCTCATACCGGAATTCCATCTACAAAAAGCAATTCCCGACCGGTACATGGCTAGAGGTGAAGGGCCTTGCACTGCCGGGACAGTTAATTGAAATTGACATGGAGGCTCACAAGAGCAGGTAGGGTTGATGGATAAACGGGGCAGCAACCTGGCAGGCGGCATTCCCGGCATGAGCATATGAACGAACCATGGATTGAGCGGTGGAACGACCGCTACAGCAAGGAGGAGTATGCTTACGGCATGCAGCCCAACAACTACCTGAAGGAACAACTGGAAAAGCTAAAGCCCGGGACCATCCTTTTTCCAGCGGAAGGGGAAGGACGGAATGCGGTCTTTGCTGCGAAACTGGGCTGGACCGTCTCAGCGTTTGACATCAGTGCTGAGGGGAAAAAGAAAGCTTTGCGGTTGGCTGAAATGAATCAGGTGACGATTGACTACGAGGTCGGCGAACTGGAGACCCTGGGTTATCGGCCAGGGCAGTTTGATGCCATCGCACTGATTTATGCCCACTTTCCCGCCGCCGTTAAGTCGCACCTCCACAAGACCCTTAGCCAATATCTAGGTAAAGGCGGATGGGTGATCTTTGAGGCCTTCAGCAAGAGACACGTGGATTACATCGCCCGGAACGAAAAAGTAGGCGGACCAAAGGACCTTGCCCAGTTGTTCTCCATTGATGAAATCAAATCAGACTTTCCGAATTATGAAATCATGGAATTGGTTGAGCAAGAGATTGAATTAAGTGAAGGCCAGTTCCACAATGGGAGAGGTTCAGTAATAAGATTTGTGGGAAGGAAAAAATAAGCAGTCCAATTTTGAATCAAAACAACTTACAGTGACAAAATCAATACTAATCGTGGCGATCGGTTTTTTGACCTTCGGGTGCAACCGGCAGTCCAAACCCACCGAGGCAACAGATCTCAGCTTGTCAGGCGTTGAAAACCCGGTGATCACGGATACCCTGGATATCGATTTCACAAAAGTATCTCCGGATAAGTCCAGGATACTGCTTGAAAATGAACACGTCCGGGTCATTGAATACTCCCTCAAACCGGGAGAAAAGGATAATCCACACACCCATCCACCCAAGACATCCTACGTGATTTCCGGTGGCATGCTGCGGGTTTACCCTGATCATGGCCAGCCCTTTGATGCAGAGGAAATACAAGGCACCTCGGAATGGTCAGACAGGGTAAACAAACACCATGTTGAAAATGTCGGCAAGACCACCGTGACCATTCTGCTGACGGAGATAAAGTCTGTGAAATAGATTCCAGTGCCAGGCCACTTCGGTGTCTTTGTTAGTAACTTTGTCCCATGTACTCCAAATGCTGGCAAATCATCCGCGACGACTCTAAAAAGACCTTCGAGGTCGTTGGGCAGGAAACCAATACCAATCACTTTGAGAACAGCATCCACGGAATGCAGCGGGCAGGAATGACCGTAACCGGCATGACACCGCCTGTAACGAACAAGAATTCAAGCAAGGAACTGATTAAGATAACCGGCTACAAGAAAGAAGACGGTCTGCATGAAAGATTGCTGAAGGAGTACCGGGAGATCACTCGCCAGGGCTTTGAGGAATATGAGGGCAGTGAGGTCTGAGCGGGGTATTCAGTATTCGGTGTTCGGTATTCAGTATTCGGTGTTCAGTGTTCGGTGTTCGGTATTCGGTGTTCGGTATTCAGTATTCGGTGTTCAGTGTTCGGTGTTCAGTGTTCGTTATTCAATGTTCGTTATTCGGTGTTCGATGTTCAGTATTCATTATTCCATTCGCCTTCACCCATCATTTCACAATTATTTCCCGGTCCAATAGAAATAATGTTCTCCAGTTAACTTAACTTTAATATCCGGTGTCCAGTGTTCAGTGTTCGATATTCAATGTTCAGTGTTCGATATTCAATGTTCGGTGTTCGTTATTCAATTTTCATTATTCGTTATTCATTATTCCATTCGCCTTCAACCATCATTTCACATTTATTTCCCGGCCCAAGGGAAATAATATTCCCCAAATTGACTTAACTTCAACATTCGATATTTAGTGTTCGATATTCATGATTTAGATGACATCGATTGCCAGATATCATTAGATTTCACACTATGAAAAAATCATTCACCTTCTGCCTCGCGCTCCTCACACTGGCAGCCGCAGCACAACCAACACCTCTCTACACCACCGATTCCCCCGGCAAGATCATGCACGTCCGTTTTGGACTCAATGAAAGGGGAGAACCTGTATATTCTGTGTCGCACAAACTCAGGCCGGTCATCGGACCTTCATCAACATTGGGGATGCAGTTCGCCGACGGAAGTTTTAAAGACGGCTTTGCCATCGACAAGATCGACTCATCGGTAGTCAACGATACCTGGAAACCGGTGTGGGGTGAAGTAAAGGAAATCAGGAACAGCTACAGGGAAATGGTCTTCCACCTGAAGGAAAAAACCGGAGCCCAGCGACGCATGGATATCATCTTCCGGGTGTTTGACGACGGTGTGGGATTTAGATATAGCTTCCCTCAACAGCCTGGGCTGAATCACTTTGTTGTCAAGGATGAACTCACCACCTTCCAGCTCGCCGGCAACCACAAGAGTTTCTGGATCCCGGGTGACTATGACACGAATGAATACTACTACACCACCGGTCTCCTGAGCGATGTTGATGGGCAAAAGGTAGCGGACAAGGCCACGGAGATCAGCACACGCGTAGTGAAAGATGCCATGTCGGTGCAGACGCCATTGATGATGAAAACCAGCGACGGCCTGTATATCAACATCCACGAAGCAGCCCTGATCAACTATCCGGCCATGCAATTGCATCTCGACAAATCCACCTTCAGGCTCAGCAGCAGCCTCGTACCGGATGCCGTGGGCAACAAGGCCTACCTTCAAACGCCCTTCGCAACGCCCTGGCGCACCATCATCGTAAGCGAAAAGGCAGTAGATATCCTGTCATCCAAAATGATCCTGAACCTGAACCCTCCGTCACGGATACAGGACCCGTCGTGGATCAAACCAGCGAAATTCGTTGGCGTCTGGTGGGAGATGCACGTGGGCAAAGGCACCTGGGATTACGCAGGCAGCCAGGATGGGTTCAGCAACATTAATATTGATCACCTGAAAGCGAGTGGCAAACATGCAGCCACCACGGAGCGAACAAAGCAGTATATCGATTTTGCAGCTGCCAACGGGCTTGATGGTGTATTGGTGGAAGGTTGGAACATAGGCTGGGAAGACTGGTTTGGAAAGTGGAAAGAAGATGTATTTGACTTTGTCACGCCCTACCCGGATTTCAATGTCCAGGAGCTGCACCAGTACGCGGCATCGAAGGGAGTGAAGATGATTATGCACCACGAAACGTCTGCGTCTGTCACCAATTACGAGCGCCGTATGGACGATGCCTACCGGTTTATGAAAGCCAACGGCTACGATGCTGTCAAGACCGGCTACGTAGGCAGGATCATTCCGCGAGGCGAGTATCACGACGGGCAGTGGATGATCAATCATTACAATCGCGTGGCTGAAAAGACGGCCGCATACAAGATCATGCTGGATGCCCACGAACCCGTCCGTCCAACGGGACTGCACCGTACGTATCCCAACTGGCTGGCGAACGAAGCTGCCCGGGGAAATGAGTTCAACGCCTGGAGCGTCGGCAACCCGCCCGAACATGAAACCATCCTGCCTTTCACGCGATTGATGGGCGGCCCCATGGATTACACACCGGGAATCTTCACCATCAAGCTGGACAAATACGGCAAGCCGGAATTCCAGGTGCACACCACGCTCTGCAAGCAGCTGGCGTTGTACGTCACGATGTACAGTCCGCTACAAATGGCTGCCGACCTCCCTGAGAACTATGCGCCAAGAATGGATGCATTCCAATTCATCAGGGACGTGGCTGTAGACTGGGATGACACGAAGATCCTGGAAGCCGAGCCCGGCGACTACCTGACCATCGCGCGCAAAGCGAAAGGGAAGGAGAGCTGGTTTGTCGGGGCCATAACAGACGAGAACAGCAGGACGGCAACAGTGCCGCTGTCTTTCCTGGACAAAGGAAAGAAATATGTCGCGACCATTTACAAGGATGCGCCAACCGCGCACTGGAAGAATAACCCCGAGGTGTATGTCATTGAGAAATACCTAGTGGACCCAACGACCACACTTTCTGTTCGTTTAGCCGATGGCGGCGGGATGGCTGTCAGCCTGATGCCGGCGGGAGCATCAGATATGAAATTGAAAAAATTCAAGAAGTAGACTGCATCCATAAGTTCGATATTCGGTGTTCGCTGTTCATTATTCGGTGTTCGAATATCGAACATCGAACAAGGAATATCGAATGTTGAAGCCAAATCTCACCATCAGAATATTGAACATTGAACAAGGAACATTGAACAAGGAATATCGAATATTGAAGTGTATACTACATCACCACCTGGTATTTCTTCCCTTCGAATTCAAGAAGTAGGGTGCGTCCATAACTTCGATATTCGGTGTTCCTTGTTCGGTATTTGGTGTTCATGATTATGCTTTTTATTGACAATCATCTCACCATCGGAATATTGAACATGGAACATAGAACATCGAACAGGAACATCGAACAAGGAATATCGAACATCGAACAAGGAATATCGAACAAAGAACATTGAACAAGGAACATCGAACAAGAAACATTGAAC
This sequence comes from Cyclobacteriaceae bacterium, assembly GCA_043744235.1. Taxonomy (GTDB): domain Bacteria; phylum Bacteroidota; class Bacteroidia; order Cytophagales; family Cyclobacteriaceae; genus ELB16-189. The sequence continues at coordinate 92,855 of JAYTVB010000009.1, forward strand.
ATGGAACATCGAACATGGAATATTAAAGTTTACATTACATCACCACCTGGTATTTCTTCCCTTTACCAGTTTCGAATTCAATTGTTCCATCTTTGAGTTTCTTAAACCTGACCTTCTTTCCGTTGCTGGTCACGGCCTGACCTCCTTTGACACGGCAGGTCACACCCGGCTTTGACAAGACAGTAACGTTGGTCAGCTTCCTGTCCTTCCAGGAAAAAGATAATTCAAACCCACCCCTTACACACACGCCTTTGTACTCTCCGCTGGCCCACTCATCGGGCAATGCGGGAAGAAAGCTGATGTATCCTTCATGCGACTGTACCAGCATCTCTGTGATCGCGGCCGTCACGCCAAACGTACCGTCAACCTGCGGCGCCCGGCCGCACAAAGCGATGAGCTGACTGCAGCTTTGTTCCTTCAGGTAGCCCTTGAAGATTTTGTTGGCGCGGTTGCCATCATGGAGCCGTGCCCACAATGCCATCTTCCACGCCCGCGACCAGCCAGCCTCACCGTCGCCCCGCTCTTCGAGTACTTTCCGATAAGCCGTTATAAACTGCGGGTCTTTTGTCTCGGTGAGGATTTTTCCGGGATACAGTCCGTACAGGTGCGAAAAGTGCCGGTGATTCTTCTCCAGGGATTTCCAGTCGTCGGCCCACTCTTGTAAGGAACCGTCAGATCCAATCTGGGGTGGGACAAGTTTCAGCCGGGCTTCCTTCACTTGCTGCGTGAATGCGGAAGTTTTGTTCAATACCTCTGATGCCTCCAGGAAGTAGCCAAACAGGTCATGCAGGATCTGCATGTCGATGGAAGAGCCGGCGCAAATGGTAGTACCCTCACGATACCCGGCCGTCACCTCATCAAAATAAGGCTTGTTGCCGCCGCCGTCGGGAAAATTCTCAGGGGACGTGGAGGGATTGGTCACGAGCCATTTGCCGTTGGGGTGCATCACCAGGAAATCCATGAAGAACTGCACGGAGCCCTCGATGAGCGGGTAGACTTCTTTCAGGTATGCATCATCACGCGTGTATTGGTAATGCTCCCAGAGCTGCGTACATAGCCAGGCGCCCCCCACAGTGAATGTTCCCCAGGTAGGACCATCCATGGGAGCGGCCACCCGCCACAGGTCTGTATTCTGATGCAGCACCCAGCCTCGAACACCGTAATGCTCGCGTGCCACCTGTGCACCCTGGTCAGATACTTCCCTGACCAGCTTAACGAGCGGCTCGGCACATTCCGAAAGGTTGCTGCTCTCCACGAGCCAGTAGTTCATCTCCGTGTTGATGTTCGTAGTGTACTTGGAATCCCAGGCCGGGTTCTGGTCGTCATTCCAGATGCCCTGCAGGTTGGCGGGCTCTGTACCGGGACGGGAGGACGAAATCATGATGTAACGCCCGAAGTTGTAGCTCAGCGCTGCCAGGCTGGGGTCATCGGAAGTTTGAATCTTCTGCATGCGCTGATCCGTGGCCAGGTGGGAATTGCTGTTTACCGGAAGCGTCAGCGAAACCCGGTCAAAGTATTTTCTGTAATCTGATATGGCTGACTCACGGACTGACTCATATGTTCTATCTGACAATTTTTGAAGAGTCGACTCCACCCGCGCGTGCTGGTCGGCGCCCACATCCTTGTAATTCACAAAATTGGTTGCAGCGACGAAATAGATGGTGACTGCATTTGCATTCTCCACCATAAGGTCAACACCCTGTGTTCGCATCGTTCCTCCCTCAGGCACCACTTTGATCCTGGCCTCATACCGCAGTTTGCCCTCCACCGACATGTAGTCGGCCGACTTGCCGGTGACGGCCATACCGTCCTGGCCCACCGGGTCCATCCTGAAATAGTCTGTGGCATAGTTGGAATGCGCCTGGTTTCTCACACCGCGCAGGTTGGCCGTAAACGACACGCTGCCGGGCTTGCTGGCAGTCAGACGCACGACAACGGCTTGATCGGGGGCCGATGAAAAGACTTCTCTTTTGTACGTGATGCCATCAACAGCATACATAACACCGGCTACAGACGTACCCAGGTCGAGCCAGCGTTTGTATTCACTGACCTTGTCCTGTCCCTTGAAGAACAAATGAAGGTTAGCCAGGCTCTGGTACTTCATCTGTTCGACGGGATAACCCATGAGGTTTCTGCCAAAGAGGTTGTGAGCCTCCAGGTACCTTCCTTCGAAGACCAGTTTCTGAATTTCCGGCAGCACGTTGGCGCCGCCTTTCACTACCGTGGAGTAGGGCCCGCCTGACCAGTAAGTTTCCTCGTTGAGTTGAATCCGCTCTTCGCCGTGGTTTCCAAAGACCATCGCGCCAAGCCTTCCGTTGCCGACGGGGAGCGCGTCTTGCCATTTTGCCGCTGGTGTGGAATACCAGAGGAGGGTGGAGGGGTTGAAAGACTTGGTATCGACTTCAGGCTCCTTGTCCTTTTGTGCAAGGATAATGAAGTTGGATAGCAGGAGCAGGGAGAGCAGGGAGGATCGCATAGTGTCTGGACTGAAGATTCAAGATACTAACTTCTCTGGAGGGAAGCATCCCCCTTCATTATTTTACATTCAGTATTTTACATTTTACATTCAGTCACGTTGCGGGCATGAAACAAATCGCGTGCAGCGCTGGTCGGGAACCATTCGGATAATCCCTATGGCGCGCGTCTTCTGCTGCGATTATCGCGCGACGCCTGTGGCGCGTGCGCAACGGGTGCAGAATTGAAATTACAATGCAATAGAAGGTGGAAGTGAACTTATTTGAAAACAGTCAGGAATTCCTTCCTCCATTTAGGATGTTTTGAAGCAAAATCCATTTCATTTGATCCATGTCGGAAAAGTACAAGTTCATGGATCCGCTTGGAATATATTTTACAACCACAACCATCGTTGGATGGGCAGATGTATTTAGCAGGCCAGGGCTGAAACAGATTGTAATAAGATCTTTAAGATACTGTCAAAAGGAGAAGGGCTTGAGTATTCACGGCTGGTGCCTTATGCCCAGTCACCTTCATATGATAGTAAGTGCAAGAGGTAATTCTCTTTCGTCGATCATGAGAGATTTAAAGAAGTATACATCACGAAAGATTGTGGAGGAGATAGACCAGGTAGGGGAAAGCAGAAAGGAATGGATGCTGAAATTATTCAGGGAAGAAGCAGACAAAATCAATAGGGTAGAGAAATATAAAGTATGGCGGGATGGCAATCATCCGATTTTACTGACGAAGGCAAAGTTCACTCGCCAAAAGCCGGACTATATTCACAATAACCCTGTGGCAGAAGAGATCGTTGGGGAGGCATCGCA
>JAYTVB010000010.1:0-92310 GCA_043744235.1 Cyclobacteriaceae bacterium
CGATCACTTTGTCACGGCTCATCCAACGCGGTTATGAACCGATGCTCGACTATTACGAGAAAGTATCTCCACAACTTAACGAACCGCTGTATACGAGACCCGTATGTACAGTGGTGTGAGAGGCGCACCGTGAGCACTATGGCTCACGGCCGCCTACTCGATTGGCGGTTCGTGGCTTAGCACAATAGCAATATGTTAACTAAAAGCTTGTCACCGGATTTCCATTTAATCCATCCATGTTCGCTGTCAGGCGTTGCTTTGTCAACGGGAATTTTCCCAGTCTTTGAATAATTCACTTTTATCCAATGCTCGCCATTTATTTCGATCACGTCAACAACTTCAAGTCTGTCGACCTTTATTTCGTAGTCCAAATTTATTGTCTCTTGATTGTCACCAGGTTTCTGCTTTAATGGATTTGATTTTAAGTCCAGTCGCTCGACTGTCGAGCTGATCAATACTGATTCCCATGTCTTAAAATATTTGTCACTGGCGTTCATTAGAAATCCTTCTTCCTTGTCGTTGATGAGAACTTTAAAATAGTCCTTGTTCTTTTCTAGACAAACAAAGTAACAGAGTCCATAATCTGGTTTATAATAATATGGCCAAACTCGTTTTGAGTCTCCATATAATTTGAAGTCCTCAATCTTGGTTTTTAAATCTTTGTCCTTGTATACCGTCACAATTTTTTTGTTGTCATATGTGTCGCTAATCGCAACAATTCCAAGTCCCAATTTTATTGGATTCTGTTCTTGTCCGAAGCAAGTAAGAGTCGTTAAAAATAATATTGTCGTAAGTGTTCTCATTGTCTTTAAGCCATGACCGCCAACAATTGGATATCAGCATTGCTGATATCCTATAGAGGATATACGTATTGCTGATATGCTTATAGAGGATATGCGTATTGCTGATATATTCATTATGTGTCGTCGAATGGATTACCCTCAAAAGCCTGAGTTATTTGCTCTGTAAGTTAAAACAGAATGCCTTCAAAAGCACCTTGTGGATTTATTTTCACTTTATTCAATATGTTTCCTTCTTTTTTCGTTAATTGTAAGACTTGCGTAGGTCAATGCTTTCTGATATCATTCTTGCCCCGGGAATGACCAGAGACGCGACTTGAAAAGCTAATAATTTGGTCAATTGCACACTTTTCAAGACATGCACCTCAATTTCCAGTATAGAAACGAAGAAAATAACGCCTGAGCACGGTCAGACCACGGTCACCCCACGGTTACTGCACGGTCACCCCTTGGTCAACCCTTGGTAAACCCTTGGTAAGCCCTTGGTAGTCCCTTGGTAAGCCCTTGGTAGTCCCTTGGTAAATGCTTGGTAAGCCCTTGGTAAATGAATGGTCAGCCCTTGGTCAGCTTGTCACTCAGAAGTCAATATCAAGGCCTTCCAAAGGACTCTGCACATCTTCAAGGCTCCTGGTGGATACACGCGTATAGATCTCAGTGGTCTTCGATGAACTGTGCCCCAATGCGGTTTGGATGTACCGCAAATCAGTCCCATTCTCCAGCAGATGGGTCGCAAAGGAATGGCGGAGCGTATGGGTTGAGCCCTTCCTGATAATCTTCGCGGCAGCAAGCGCTTGCTTCACGACGTTCTGAACGCTTTTCCCGCTGTAACGCCCGCCCTTCTGCCCCTCAAAAAGGTACTCCTTCGGACGATATTGCTGGTAGTACTTCCTGAGCAGCGCGATGGTTTTGTCGCCCAGCACGGTGTAGCGGTCCTTTTTGCCTTTGCCTGCCCTGACGAACAGCAGGTTGCGGTCACTTTGGATGTCAGTGATTTTTAAAGCCACCAGCTCAGACAAGCGCAGTCCGCATGAATAGATCGTTGTCAGGATAGCCTTGTGTTTCAGGTTGTCGACAGAAGAAATTACCCGCACCACTTCCTCGGCACTCAGTACCTCGGGCAGCTTCTGTTCCTTCCGCGGCCTGTCAATTTCATAGAACCGCTGGGGCATGTTCAAAACCTGCTCATAGTAGAACTTGATGGCATTGATAGCCTGGTTCTGGTGGGAAGCTGACTTGCCCTTCAAGACAATGCCATGCAGGTAGTCTTTAATGTCCAATTCGTTGATGTCGGTGAGCTGCTTGTCAGGAAAGTGATTCATGAACTCCGTGAACAAGCCAACGTAGCTGCGTGCCGTGTTGAAGCTGTAGCGTTTGGATTCCAGCAGTTGGATGTATTCAGGCGGGCATTGCCTGCGGCTGCCATCAGGGGCTGCCTGGTTTTTAAGCGCGCTCATATCGACCGGCTCTGCGTTCTTGTGGATCGGCTTGTTGCGGAAGAAGTACCGGCAGTTGATCCACGCGACTCCCCTGAACAGGGCGAAGATGGTTTTGTATGTGTCCTGGTTATTGGGTATGAATGACATCGCGTATTCTTCCGACCACGCCACCTGGTGCAGGGTACTGGTGATGGCCTCGATGGCCCTGTTGGGATAGTACTGCAGGCCGATGTATTTGTTTCCGTTGAACATCAGGTGCCTGAGCGTGATGATGGGTAAAGTCGTCATGATTTCCGTTGATGATTGTTGTGCAATCGTCGACAGACCCCATTAAATTAGCCGTGAGAAAACCCGAGTATATCCGGATGAAAACGAGTAAGGCAGAGGATGGAATGATTGAGAGGAAATGCCCTGTTTGCGGATACGAAATCGTGGGCAGGACTGACAAAAAGTATTGTTCCGATCAATGCAGGTTCCTGGCGAACAGCAAACAGAAACAATTCCGCGAAAAGCCCATCATCGAGGTCAACCAAAAACTCAGAAGGAATCGAATGATACTAAAGACGCTGTGCCCAGCCGGAAAGTGCGTCGTACGAAGGGACGTGATGGATGCAATGGGTTATGACTTCACCCTGTTCAACTCCATTTTTGTCACAGGCAAAAAACAAATCTATTACCTCTGCCATGATTATGGCTACACACCCATTATTCAACACGGTGTAGAAAAGGCCCTGATTATCTCAAGACAACAATCCATGCATGCATGGAACCCCTGGCGGTATATTCAGGATGAGACCAGCACACCCCCGTCAGGCCCCGAGGCAACCTGATAATCAGGAAAACATCCTGGAAGTTCCAAAATCAAGGACAAAGGCTACTCTAAATCCAAAACAATCCGGAGGTTTGTCCGAATCTCTTGTTTCACCTTGTCATCCAGCGCTCCAACCCTTCTGATTAACCTTCGGTTGTCGATGGCCCTTAGCTGGTCAATCATGACATCGCAGTCTTCCTTCAGCCCCGAGACCGACTTCCTCAGGTTTACACGAAGGATCTCAACATCCTTGTGAACCTGGGTGGTCAGCGGGCAAATCAACGTAGAGGGATGAATCGGGTTGAGTAAATTGGTTTGCACGATAATAACCGGCCTGACTTTCCCGGGTTGCGTGCCCATCACAGGGTTCAGGTCTGCGAACCAAACCTCAAACTGCCTTATCTTTTTCATGCAGTTTTTCAAACTCAGCCAGCACTTTCATGGAATCAGCAGCGACCCTCTGAGACTCCTTGTTCAATTGACCCGAGAGCATTCGCCTGCGGTGCAGTTGGTTATAAAAGGCTACCGCTTCGTTGATGTAGCGGTTCCTGTTCTTTCCGGCTTTGCCTATGATCTTTTCGGTTTCCAGAAAAATATCGTCTTCCAGGTTGAGTGACAGGCTTTTCATGGTTGTGGGTTTGGAACAAAGATATATACTACTTGTATATACTCTTCGCCTCCTCCTTGTTGCCCCAAAACCGGATGCCTTGATCATACGCAAGGTTAGCCACAGTCTCTGACGCTGGCAATCACCAGGAGGTCAGGAATACCGGATTAAAATAGTTCAGTCCTGACGGACAACCCGCTAACCCGTTCTCATGCCTGCAAGTCCAATTGGATTTAAACAGACCTTATTCACAAATGACAAAAGTCATCTTTGCACATAACGGATATCATCGGCTTCGTAGTCTATATTTTCAATATTCAGGCATGAAAACTGAAAAACCCAATCCGTTCGGAAACAGGCGGGCTGAATTCATCAAAGTTGATTCCACCACCCCCTCCCCGTTTCTAACCGCCGCCGACCTGGCACAGTTCGAGAAATTCGATACCATCTACCGGTCGCTGTGCGCCATCCTCTACAACTACGCGCCGCTCTCCGGCCACCCCGGCGGCTCCATTTCCTCCGGCAGGTTCGTCACTGCCCTGCAGTATGACACCATGCTGTATGACATGTCCTCACCCGACCGCCCTGATGCCGACATCATCTCCTATTCCGCCGGCCACAAGGCCCTGGGCTTGTATGCGCTCTGGGCCCTGCGAAATGAAATCGTGAGAATCGGCGCTCCCGAACTTCTTCCGAAGGATATCCGCAACCAATTGCGGCTGGAAGACCTCCTGGGATTCAGGAGAAACCCCAATACCAGCACACCGCTGTTTAAAAAGTTCAAGTCAAAAGCCCTGGATGGTCACCCCACACCGGCTACACCATTCGTCAAACTCTCCACCGGCGCTTCGGGCGTGGGCATGGGTTCGTCGCTCGGACTGGCTTTCGCGGCAGCGGACCTGTTCGGTGCGCAGGCACCCATGGTGCATATCATTGAAGGCGAAGGCGGCCTCACACCCGGACGAATCAGCGAAGCACTCGCTGCGGCCGGCACCGCCTCACTGAAAAATACCATGCTGCACATCGACTGGAACCAGGCATCCATCGACTCCAACTTCGTGTGCCGCGATGACACCAAACCGGGTGACTATGTTCAATGGGATCCATGCGAACTCACCTACCTCCATGACTGGAACACCATCCTGGTTGAAGACGGAAAAGACTTTTTGCAAATCTTCGCGGCACAGCATGCTGCGGCATCCATCACCAATAGCCAGCCCACTGCCATTGTCTACAAGACCATCAAAGGCTGGAACTACGGCATCGAAGGAAGTAAGTCGCACGGCGGCGGCCATGCACTCTGCAGCGCCGGCTTCCACCTCGCGCTTGAACCTGTATTGAAAATGGCTGGCAGGGAAATAAAAATGTGCACCGATGTCCAGGACTGCAAAGGCGGCAGCACCGCTGAAATTGTAGAGCAATGCCTCTGGGATGCCTTACTCATCATCCGCGACATCCTGGAAACGAACCGCGAGCTTACCACGGCAATGGCCGGACGAATTGTTGGTTCGCAAAAGAAACTGAATCAACTCAATAGGAAGAAAAGGGCCAATGCGCCGGATGTGAATAAAATCTATGCCGAAAGCGCAGCGCTGGCGGGAACCATTCCAACCTCGCTCGTCCTGGCACCCGGATCGTCTACTACCCTGCGCGGTGAATTGGGCAAAGTGCTTGGACACTATAATAAGCTGAGCAACGGTGCCATTTTCACTGCCGCGGCCGACTTGCTGGGCTCCACCAGTGTGAATACCATCGGGAAGGATTTTGCGGCGGGCTACTACAACGCGAACAGCAATCCGCTCTCAAGAACACTCTCCATTGGCGGCATCTGTGAAGATGCGATGGCCAGCGTGATGACAGGCATCTCCTCTTTTGGAAACCACATCGGTGTGTGCTCCTCTTACGGCGCATTCATTGTCGCCCTCGGTCACATCGCCGCACGCCTCCACGCCATCGGCGGCCAGGCACGTCAGGCCATTGTCAAAGGACCTTACAATCCCTTCATCATTGTATCGGCACATGCCGGGATCAAGACCGGTGAAGACGGACCGACACACGCTGACCCTCAGCCGCTGCAGCTGATCCAGGAGAATTTCCCGAAAGGAACCTGCGTGACACTCACGCCATGGGATCCCCAGGAGATCTGGACCCTGGTGACCACGGCCCTGAACAAACGCCCTGCCGTCATCTGCCCGTTCGTCACCCGGCCGAATGAAAAGATCATTGACCGGAAAGCGCTGGGCCTGGCGCCCGCTGCTGAAGCCGCCAAAGGACTATACCTATTGAGGAAACCGGTGAAGGAAGTTCCCGACGGTGTTGTTGTGCTCCAGGGAAGCGAGGTGGCGTATGCCTTCGTGGAGAAGGCCCTGCCGCTCCTGCTGAAGGATAACCTGGACGTGGCTGTTTACTACATCGCCAGTGCCGAGCTGTTCGACATGCTTCCCGTGGAAGAACAGGAATCCATATTCCCTGAAACCACCGCCATGCATGCGATGGGAATCAGCGGCTTCACACTCCCAACCCTCTACCGCTGGATACCTTCTGCCCAGGGCCGGAAACATTCACTCTACCCGTTCAAGAAAGGTCACTTCCTGGGAAGCGGCAAGGCGGAAAGTGTCGTTGCGGAAGCCGGGCTTGACGGCGAAAGTCAGTACCGGGCTATCAAGGATTTTATTATGGGAACAACCCCGGAGCATATCAACCCGGAAGAAATTTTTGAAACACAATTTAACTGCTAACGCTATGGTCACCTCCGTGGAAGTAAACACCGCGCTCAGCATTGCTGACCGCATCAAACTGCTGGGAACAGAGACCGCCTTCGCCGTATCGGAAGAAGCGGCGGCCTTTGCTGCCAAGGGAAACAAAATATATCCCTTCCACCTCGGCGACCTGAACATCAAAACACCAGCTACCGTAGTCAACGCGACCGTCAAAGCCATCGCGGACGGAAAGACCGGCTATTGTCCAACCCGTGGAATATCCCCTTTGCGGGAAGCCATTGCGGCGGACATCAACCAGGCACGGGGCACGACATACACCATGGAGAACGTGGCCGTACAACCGGGCGGCAAGCCCACCATCGGCAAATTCATCCTGTCGCTGATGAACCCCGGCGACGAGGTACTGTACCCGAATCCCGGTTACCCAATCTATGAATCACAAATCTCTTTCAACGGCGGCGTGCCGGTTCCTTACTCATTGACCGAAGGAAAGTCCGGCTTCAGCCTGGATGTTGAAAGTTTAAGACAGAAAGTGACGGGGCGCACGAGGATGCTGGTGATCAATTCACCACAGAATCCTACGGCAACGGAATACACCAACGAAGAACTGGGACAACTCGCCGACTTAGCTGTTGAGAATAACCTGATCGTGCTGAGCGATGAGGCGTACTTCGACATCCGCTATGACGGAAAGAGCCAGTCCATTGCCAGCTTCCCCGGCATGCAGGAACGAACGATCATCCTGTATTCCTTTTCGAAGAAATTCGCCATGTCGGGATGGAGACTGGGTGCCACCATCGGCCCTAAAGAAGTAATCGAGGTTGTGGCCAAGCTCAACGTGAATGATGAATCCTGCTCCAACCATTTCATACAATACGGTGCACTCGCAGGGCTTACGGGCGATCAGACGGAAGTCAAGAACATGCTGGCTGTGTTTAAGGAGCGGCGCGATACCGCTGCTGAAATCCTGAATTCCATCCCTGGCATAAAGTGCTTCCTGCCGAACACCACCTTTTATCTCTTCCCGAATGTTACCAGGCTCATGGAGCGGAAGGGATATGCCGACTATGAATCATTCCGGAAAGACATGCTGCACAAAACGGGTGTCTCCTTTTGCACACGCCTGCATTTCGGGCGGCTGCAGGCCAATGAACCGGAGAAATATGTTCGGTTTGCTTACTCAGGGATCAATGTCGATGAAATCAGGGAAGGACTCGGGAAGATGAAGGCCTATCTGCTCTAGCTGAATAATTTCACTGAAAGCCAGGTAAGGGAGGTCGCACCGGTTTGACGGACGGCGCATGTATCTTGCTTTGCACCTCAGCGCACGGTCAATAACCCTGATTAAATATAGACCTGCCTCTTGCCCCTTCCCTTCATCCTTGTATTTTTGAACGAGTGCCTGTTGTGCCATTCAAACCAGGTTATCCCCTGCTATGGTTTTCACCATTCTCCTTTCTCACGGTTGGAAAAAGCTCTCCCGCTCCATTTCTTTTGAAAAGGATCTGGCCATCACCCTCGTATTGGGACTGGTGGTGCTGATGTTTGTTTTCTATGCCCTCGCGATGGGCTTCGCCTTGAATGGTATCATCACCAAAAGTCTGCACCAGGCAGACAGCATTGCCTTCCTAACCGGAATCCTCATTTACTATTTCTTCTCTGAGTTCCTGATGCGCTATTTTATGCAGGGACTACCGGCACTGGATGTTCAGCCCTACCTGCACTTGCCCATCAGCCGTTCCGCCATCGTGCATTATATGTTGGTTAAATCATTGGCCCATGTCATGAACGCCTTCGTCGTCCTCCTCTTTGCGCCCTTTGCACTTACCGTGGTGGCATCCCGGCACGGAACAGTGACTGCATGGAGTTGGCTGCTGGCGCTGTGGCTGCTTAGCCTCTACCTGCACTATGCCGTCATTTTGTTTAAGAAAAAACTGGACGACTCTACCTGGGGTATACTGCTGCTGGTCGGGATCATTTCGCTGTTCATGGCATCAGATTATTATGGTTGGTTCAAGCTATCCGGTGTTTCATCCCTGATCTTTTCAGCGGCATTGACCGGGCCCTATTTCCTGGTTCTTGTTCTCATCGCGTTAGCAGCTTTATATTGGGTTCAATTTCATTTCTTCCTTTCGGCACTGTATCCCGAGGAACTGTCCTCAAAGAGGGAGAGCATGTTTTCTGGCCATCAGAATCTTGCCTTCCTGAAGCGGTTTGGATCAACCGGGGAATGGATCAACCTGGAAATCAAACTTATCCTGAGAAACAAGCGGCCTCGCACCATCCTGTTTCTTAGTGCATTTTTCCTCTTATACGGAATGATCTTCTATCCCCAGGAACGATACCGGGAAGAACAATCCTGGATTCTGTTCTTTGTGGGAATTTTCACCACCGGCATCTTTACAATCAACTATGGCCAGTTTCTGTTCAGCTGGCAAGGCGGTCATTTCGACTTTATCACCACGCGCCCCGTATCCCTGCGCGACTACATCGAATCAAAGTACTGGATGCTCGGCAGCGTGATTGCCGTTTGCTTCTTGCTGGGCATTCCCTACGTCTATTTCGGATGGAAAATCCTGTTTATCAACACCGCCATGGCACTGTACAACATCGGTGTGAATACGATTGTGATCATGAACATGGCGATGTGGAAGCCCAAGAAAATCGATTTAACCAAAGGGGCCACCTTCAACTATGAAGGAGTAGGCGCCGCCCAATGGCTGATGGGATTCCCCCTCCTCCTTGGACCGTACCTGCTCTACCTGCCCTTTGGTCTGACCGGCCACCCGACCCTGGGCGTGATTGCCATTGCCATGCTGGGCGTTCTGGGAATTGTCTTGCGACCCTACCTCCTTGACCTCACCGCGGGCAGGCTGAGAAAATTGAAATACGCCATTGCCGCCGGCTTCAGGAAAGAATAAGTTAATTAAGTACATCATGATCTCGATCGAATCACTGACCAAGAAATACGGCAACCAATCGGTCGTCGACATTGCCCGGCTGACCATCTCACCCGGTGAAAGCTTTGGCGTAGTCGGCAACAACGGAGCCGGAAAAACCACCCTGTTCCGGATGATCGTTGACCTGATCCGACCCACGCAGGGGTCTGTCAGCATCAATGGAACAAACGTGCAGGGCAACGACGGGTGGAAGAGCTATGTCGGCTCCTTCCTGGATGAGAATTTCCTTATTTCATACCTCAACCCGGAAGAATACTTTGAATTTATTGGCGGACTGCACCACTATTCTGGCGAAGACCTTCGGTTGTTCTACGAGAAGTTTGAAACCTTTTTCCACGGCGAGGTGCTTGGCAAAAAGAAATCCATCAGCGAGCTGTCCAAGGGCAATCAAAAGAAAGTAGGGATTGCTGCCGCCTTCATGGGCAATCCCCAGGTTATCATCCTGGATGAACCTTTTGAAAACCTGGATCCCACTTCCCAAATACGCCTGAAGGAATTGCTGAAAAGCGAACGGCAGGCCCGCAACCTAACCTGCCTGATTTCCAGCCATGACCTGAACCATGTGACCGAAATCTGCGACCGGATCGTTATCCTGGAAAAAGGTTTGCCCATCAGGGACATGCGTACATCTGAAAGTGCGCTGAGCGAACTGGAAGCGTATTTCAAGGGATAGGACCTATTCTGAAAATTCAACCGCAAAGGTGCGCACCTCAACACCGCCGCAAGTAATAAACCTGCTTATTAAATATCCACCGGCCTCTTGCCCCTTCCCTCCGTCCTTGTATTTTTGAACCACAACGCATCAACCACCCCATGATCAAATTCTCCGTCACCGACAAGAAAGATACCCGCTCCGGATTTGGCGCAGGACTCCATGAACTAGGCAAGCAAAACCCCAACGTCGTGGCTCTGTGCGCCGACCTCACCGGCTCGCTCAAAATGGATGCCTTCAAGAAAGACTTCCCGGAGCGCTTCTTCCAGACCGGTATCGCCGAAGCCAACATGATGGGCATCGCCGCCGGAATGACCATCGGGGGTAAAATTCCTTTCACCGGCACCTTTGCGAACTTCTCCACCGGCCGCGTGTACGACCAGATCCGGCAGTCCATTGCCTACTCAGAGAAGAATGTCAAGATCTGCGCCTCTCACGCAGGACTGACCCTGGGCGAAGACGGCGCCACGCACCAGATCCTCGAAGACATCGGCATGATGAAGATGCTCCCGGGCATGACCGTAATTGTACCCTGCGACTACCAGCAGACCAAAGACGCCACCATGGCCCTGGGCAGCCACGTCGGACCAGCTTACCTGCGCTTTGGCCGGCCGGTATGGCCGATTTTTACCACCGGCAGACCCTTTACCATCGGCAAGGCCGACCGCATGATCGAAGGCAAGGATGTATCCATCTTCGCCTGCGGACACATGGTGTGGCAAGCGATTGAAGCTGAAAATATACTCGCAGAAAAAGGCATCAGCGCCGAGGTCATTAACATACACACCATAAAACCCCTGGATGTGGAAGCGATCCTTGCATCAGTTCAGAAAACAGGCTGCGTGGTCACGGCAGAAGAACACCAGATCAACGGCGGCCTGGGCGACAGTGTGGCACAAGTGCTCTCACGCTTCCATCCTTCCCCACTGGAGATGGTGGCGGTGAATGACACGTTCGGAGAAAGCGGCAAGCCAATGGATTTGCTGAAAAAATATGGGCTCTCCCCGGAAAATATCGCGCAGGCAGCACAGAAAGCCATCCAACGGAAGAGATGACCAGGCAATCACTCGGGTGGTTGTTACTGGCAGCCCTCACGGCACTCGCTGGCAACGCCCAGGTCAGGCGTGACAAAGCCGTATTCATCGAGACGATCCCGTGGACTGAAGCTGAAAAACTGTTGAATGACTCTACGGTTGTCGTCATACCCCTGGGTGCGCAATCCAAAGAACACGGCCCTCACCTCCAACTAAGAAACGACTGGCTGATTGCCGAGTATCTTAAAAACCGGGTGGCGGCGGAACAGCCTGTTGTTATCTATCCCACCATCAACTACCACTTCTATCCGGCGTTCCTGGAATATCCCGGCTCCACTTCGGTGAGGATGGAGACGGCCTATTCCATGATCGTAGACCTTTGCCGGGTGATCGCCGGTCATGGCCCAAAGAAATTTTATATCCTCAATACAGGCGTGTCAACGCTGGCTCCCCTCAAAGCCGCTAAAGACATCCTGGCCATACAGGGTATTCTCCTGACCTACACCGACATCCTGACCATCGGCGGGGAGGCGGAAAAGAAAATCAAGCAGCAGTCGGGAGGAACCCATGCGGACGAAATCGAGACATCGATGATGCTTTACATCGCTCCCGAAACGGTAGACATGAAAAAAGCCGCGCGCAACATTCCTAAAATTGACCAGCCGGGTCCGCTCACCCGCGACTCAACGAAGACCTTCGGCACCTACTCACCCTCAGGCATCTATGGCGACGCGACACTCGCCACAAAAGAAAAAGGAAAGATTGTCGTCGAGGCCATGGTGACCGGCATTAATGACGAAATCAATGCGCTGCGGAATGCCGCCGTGCCCAGGGCTACCCCATTTCCAAATATCTTCCTTCTGTCTGGCGTATTTAAACTCTCCAAAGAAGAGAAGGTTATCATATCCATTGACAACAACCAGCTGATGTTTGAAGGAAAAGGCCCGCGGAGAATTCCCATGCTTCGCCAGGGCGGCACCTCCTTCACCCTTGGCGAGCGCGGCCGCATCGTCTTTTTCAGGGATGAGGCCGGGAAATACTCCAGCGCCTACCTCAACTGGGAAGGTGTTGACTACCTGATCAAAAAATAAACACGGCCTGACAAATTCCACCATCGGCAAACCTCCCTTTGCCGAAGTGATTATCTTGCCTGCCTAACTTACCCACATGAAAAAACTCCTTTTGTCCCTGGCTGCCCTGTCGTTAGCCTTTGCTTCGTATTCCCAGCAAAAAACCCTGATGGGCTTCTCCAAAGACGGCGCGGAAGCTGAGCTGAAACTCGAAGAGAAATTCGACTCCTACCTGAAGGCCGACAACCTCGACCAGTGGCTGAAGAAACTCACGGCCCGCCCGCACCATGTGGGATCCCCCTACGGGAAGGCCAATGCGGAATTCATGCGGGACCAATTCAAGAGCTGGGGCTATGATGCCGAAATCGCCTCTTATAAGATCCTCTTCCCGACACCTAAGGTTCGGCTGCTGGAGATGACTGCCCCTACCCGGTTTACCGCAAAGCTGGCCGAACCGGCCCTCAAGGAAGACGGCACCTCCAACCTCATCAGCGAACAGCTGCCGGTATATAATGCCTGGTCGGCAGATGGTGATGTAACAGGTGAGCTTATATATGTAAACTACGGTATACCAGATGATTATGAGAAGTTGCGTCAACTGGGCATTGACGTAAAAGGAAAGATTGTAATAGCCCGCTACGGCGGTTCCTGGCGGGGCATCAAGCCCAAAGTGGCCCAGGAAAATGGCGCTATCGGCTGCCTGATCTATTCTGACCCGCAGGAAGACGGCTACGTCCAGGGCGACGTTTATCCCAAGGGTGCCTACCGCCCCAGGGACGGC
This sequence comes from Cyclobacteriaceae bacterium, assembly GCA_043744235.1. Lineage (GTDB taxonomy): Bacteria > Bacteroidota > Bacteroidia > Cytophagales > Cyclobacteriaceae > ELB16-189. The sequence goes on from JAYTVB010000010.1 coordinate 12,932, forward strand.
GCCCAGCGCGGCTCGGTCATGGACATGCCTATCTATCCGGGTGACCCGCTCACACCGGGCGTTGGCGCGACTCCCGACGCCAAAAGAATCGATCGATCGGAAGCCCTGAATCTCCTCAAGATTCCAGTACTTCCCATCTCCTATGGCGACGCACAGCCGTTGCTGACGGCGCTGGGTGGTCCTGCTGCACCTGCTGCCTGGCGGGGCGGGCTCCCCATCACCTACCACATCGGCCCGGGACCGGTCATGGTCCATCTCAAACTCCAGTTCGACTGGAAGATGGTTGATGCGTTGAATGTCGTAGCCAAAATGAAAGGCAGTGAATTCCCGGATGAATGGATCATCCGCGGCAACCACCACGATGCGTGGGTCAATGGTGCCGGCGATCCTACCAGCGGACTAGTAGCTGAAATGGAAGAAGCACGGGCTATTGGTGAATTGGTAAAAACTGGCTGGAGACCCAAACGCACGCTGGTGTATTGCGCCTGGGATGGCGAAGAGCCTGGAATTATCGGTTCGACCGAGTGGGCAGAAGACCACGCCGCCGAGCTGCGGCAAAAGGCTGTTGCCTACATCAACTCCGACGGAAATGGCAGGGGCTTCATGGGCGCCCAGGGTTCTCATACCTTTGAAACGCTGATCACCGAAGTAGCACGCGACGTAAACGATCCCGAAACAGGTGTGACAGCACTGGAACGACAGAAATCATTGTCGGCCGTGTATGCGCCTTCAGCCAAAAGCCGGAAGGATGCGCTGATGAAGAGAACCATGTCCCTCGGGGCATTGGGCTCAGGATCGGATTACACCGTCTTCATTCATTACCTCGGCGTTCCCTCCCTCAACATCGGGTACGGTGGTGAAGGCGGCGGCGGCGTTTATCACTCCACCTATGATTCATACGATCATTACAAGCGTTTCGGTGATCCCAATTTGCAGTATGGGGTGGCACTGGCCAAAACAGCCGGCCGCACCTTGCTCCGTCTCTCACAGGCTGACGTACTTCCATTTGATTTCCGGAGCCTGCACAGAACGGTAAGCGGATACCTTACGGAAGTGACGGCCCTGGTGGACAACCTGCGTGAGGCCACAGAAGTAGACAATCAAATGGTGAAGGAAAGAAGGTTCATCCTGGCGGCCGACCCCACCGAGAAGTACGTCCCACCGGTTGCCAAAGAACCTGTCCCCTATTTGAATTTCTCCAGCCTGCAGAACGCCGTGAGCACCCTTGAAAAAAGTACTTCAACTTTTGCGGATTTGTACGCAGCCAATCCTAAGCCCAACACCAACCTCAGCAAACTCAACCAACTGCTGTACCAGGCTGAGCAGAAACTGCTTTCATCGAAAGGACTGCCCCGCCGTCCGTGGTTCAAGCATACGATCTACGCGCCTGGTTACTATACAGGCTACGGTGTGAAGACCCTGCCCGGCATCCGCGAAGCGATCGAACAAAGAAACTGGACCGAAGCCCAGGAGCAGATTGAGATCGCCGGCGCCGCTGTCGTTGAGTACTCGAAACAGGTTGACGCCGCATCCAGGATATTGATGTTGAAGTAATAGGTGTCTTACACCTTGGAGGTGTAAGACACCTGCCAGAAACCAGCAACCAGATACCAGCAACCAGAAACCAGATACCAGCAACCAGTAACCAGCAACCAGCCCCCAATGAAAACCCTACTCTTCTTTATACTCGCCTCCCTCTCCTCCCTCACCGCATTCAGCCAGCTTCCACGGAAGGACTGCGCGCTGACCAATGTGAACCTCTTCAACGGTGTGGATAACAAGATTTATCCAGGTGTCATTATTTATATCAAGGCTGGCAAGATTGAAAAGATCGGCAAGGTGGGTGAAGCGATACCGAAGGAATATGAAGTCATCGACGGACTGGGCAACTATGTCATTCCAGGCATGATGGATGTACACACCCACATCGACAACCTGGAGGCCGCTAAACGTGCACTGCAGTCGGGCGTGACTACTTTCCGCACGGCGGGTGTTGCAGCCTACCAGGATGTTTCGCTGCGCGACCTTGCCAGGAAAGGATTGGTCGCAGGTCCGGATGTAGTCCCCGCCGGCGTTTATGTTACCCCCAACCTGGAAGGCACCGTGCTTGCCGATCCGCGGATCGGAAACCTGATCACCGGCGTCAACACCGACGAAGAGCTGAAGCAACTGGTGAACGTCAACATCGACCGGGGTGCTGAAGTGATCAAGACGCGGGGCACCGAACGTGCAGGGCTTCCGCAGACGGATCCCCGTCAGCAGGCCTACAGCCAGCACCAGCTGAAAGTGATCGTTGATGAAGCAGCCAAACGCAATGTGCCGGTCATGGTGCATGCCCACGGTGACGAAGGAGCCCGCGCTGCCGTCCTGGCCGGTGCAAAAAGTATTGAACACGCTACTTTCCTCAGCGATGAGACGCTGCAGCTGATGAAACAAAAAGGAACGTACCTCGTGCCCACCTATGTCACCATCGAAGACATGACCAAGCCAACCGGTGACTATGCCGGGGCTGTCCTTGAAATGCGCGGCCGGTTTATGATGCCGCTGCTGGAGAAAGTTATTAAGAAAGGCAAAGCCCTTGGATTGAAAATTGCGACCGGCGCCGACACCGACTACGGACCGCTGAGCACGAGCCGCGTCTCCATCGAATGCGAACACTATGTGAGGATGGGCATGACAAACTTCGAAGCCATTCAGACGACCACCACCATCAGCGCCGAACTGCTCGGCATCGCCTCCAAAACCGGAAGGCTGTTGCCCGGCTATGAAGCTGACCTAGTGCTGCTGCCCGCCAATCCCCTGGAAGACATCCGCGCCCTGCAGGATGCACTGCTGGTGATGAGCAACGGGTACATCGGGTTAAAGCGGATACCCTTCGCGAAGGATTGACCAAAGGTGCAGGACACCTTTGATCTTGCTACATTTGCCCTTCACAAACGGCAAATGAAGATCAATAAGTATTTCGTAATCGATTTCGACAGCACTTTTACCAAGGTCGAGGCCTTTGATGTCCTGGCCGACATCACCCTGGATGGTCACCCTGACAAGGCGCGGATCAAACAGGAGATCATGGACATCACCAGCCAGGGTATGAACGGGAGCATCTCCTTTCGCGAGAGCCTTGAGAAACGCCTGGCCCTCCTGAACCCGGAGAAAAAACACATTCCAGCCCTGGTCAAACTCCTGAAAGAAGAGGTGTCAGAGTCGTTCAAAAGGAATAAGGATTTCTTTGCCACCTATGCCGACAATATCTACATCATCTCCAACGGTTTCCGCGAGTTCATTGAACCCGTGGTGACCGAATTCGGCATCAAGTCCGGCAACATCCTGGCCAATGAGTTCATCTTTGACGACAAGGGCAAGGTGGTGGACTTTGACCGCGAGAACCCCCTGTCGAGGAATCAGGGCAAATCCGAAAAACTCAGGCAACTTAACCTTCCCGGTGATGTGTATGTGATCGGAGACGGCTACACCGACTACGAGATCAAACATTCGGGCCTCGCCAACAAGTTCTATGCCTTCACAGAAAATGTCGAACGCGAGAACGTCCTGAGCAAGGCGGATCATGTTGCCCCCAGCCTGGATGAATTCCTGTACCTGAACAAACTAAACACCGCCATCTCTTACCCGAAGAACAGGATTCAGGTGTTGCTGCTGGAGAACGTGCACCTGGTGGCAACGGAACTCATGAAGGCGGAGGGATTTCATGTGGAGACCTACCCGGCCGGACTGGAAGAAGATGAGTTATGTGAGAAGATCAGGAACGTATCCGTACTGGGTATCCGCTCCAAGACGCAGGTGACGGCCAAGGTATTGGAGAGCGCGAACCGGCTGATGGCGATCGGAGCCTTCTGCATCGGCACGAACCAGATCGACCTGAAAGAAGCAACCAGGAAAGGAATCGCGGTATTCAACGCACCCTTCAGCAATACCCGCTCGGTCGTGGAACTCGCTTTGTCTGAAATGATTTTACTCCTGCGCAACATCACCGACAAGTCCGCCGGCATGCACCAGGGGAAGTGGGACAAGTCGGCATCCGGCAGCTATGAGATCAGGGGCAAGAAACTCGGGATCGTAGGCTATGGAAACATTGGCGCACAATTATCGGTGATTGCAGAGAACCTGGGAATGCGGGTGTACTACTACGACTGTGAGGAGAAGCTTGCGCTGGGCAATGCCATCAAATGCAAGAGCCTGAAAGAATTGCTGGGTGTCGCCGACATCATTACCCTGCACGTTGACGGGCGGGAAAGCAACACGGATCTCATTGGCCATGATCAGTTTGCCCTGATGAAGAAGGATGTCATCTTCCTCAACCTCAGCCGCGGGCATGTCGTCAATGTCAAAGCCCTCCGTGAAAACATCCTGACTGGAAAGGTTGCCGGCTGTGCGGTGGATGTATTCCCGACTGAACCCATCAGCAATGCAGAAGAATTTGTTTCCGAACTCCGGGGCCTCCCCAATACCATCCTTACCCCGCACATCGGGGGCAGCACGGCGGAAGCCCAGGAGAATATCGGGAACTTTGTGCCCGGCAAACTCATGGATTACATCAATACGGGCAGCACCAGCAACAGCGTAAACTTCCCCAACCTGACCCTGCCCATCCTGGAGAATGCCCACCGGCTCATCCACATACACGACAACGTGCCGGGTATCCTCGCCAGGATCAACAAAGTGCTGGCCGACAATGAGATCAACATCGCTGGTCAATACCTGAAGACCAACGAACACATCGGGTACGTCATCACCGATATCAACAAGCACTACAACAAGGATGTGGTGAAGGAACTGAGGGCGATTGAGCATACCATCAAGTTCCGCGTACTGTATTAGGATTTAGCGGTATTGGCTTGCCCGGGAGATAAATAAAATCCACCGGATGAGGAGGAGTTTCTGAACCCCAATTATGACAAGTTTTGAGCTGCCTTCAGCCGCAACCTTCTTCCGTTAACCTGCTTTTTGGGCGAGGTCCCGGCTCCCGATAACAATCGGGACGGGATGAAGCCTGATTTTGTCTGACTGCTATCGCTCGGTATTGTTAAATATGTTAGGTTCAGCAAACGTGTCCCGCACCCGAGTGGATTTCAAGTCAAACGTACTAAAATCTTCAACGCCATCAAGTCTTGATTTCCTTCTAATTTTTTATTATTGCGTCCCCATACGGAAAGCATGATCAACTATACACCCGGTCCATCGCAACTGTATTTCACGGTACCGGACCACCTGCGTGCTGCCCTGCGGAACGGAATCCCATCACTTTCTCACCGCAGTAAATCATTTGATGCCATTTTCTCAGGGACCACGTCAGGTCTTCGCGAACTGTTGAACATTCCATCCACCCATTCAATCGCTTTTACCGGTTCTGCCACCGAAATCTGGGAACGCGTTGCCCAGAATCTTGTAGCGGAGAAGTCCTTCCACCTGGTCAATGGTGCATTCTCAAAACGGTTCCATGAAATCGCGTTGCAGTCGGGTAAGAAAGCACAGCAAGAAACGAAACCACCCGGAGAAGGCTTCGAACAGATAGTCGTTCCTGCTGACAGTGAGATGATTGCCCTCACCCACAACGAAACCAGCACCGGGGTCTCATTGCCGATGCCACTGATTCATTCTTTTTGCGACGCCAACCCGGCGAGCCTCGTCGTCGTTGATGCGGTCAGCTCACTGCCCTACCCTGAATTTGATTTTACCAAAATCGACTCCGTGTTCTTCTCCGTGCAAAAGGGCTTTGGGCTTCCCGCCGGATTGGGCGTCTGGATATTCAACGACCGGTGCCTCGCCCAATCAGAAAGACTGCTGGCCAAAGGAATCAACATTGGAACCTATCACTCTTTGCCTTCCCTCCACCAGTATGCCAGGAAGAATCAAACACCCGAAACACCCAACGTGCTGGGAATCTACCTGCTCGGCAAGGTGGTTGAAGATTTTCTCCGCCGCGGAATTCAGATCATCCGCAAAGAAACCGAATACAAGGCCGCCATCCTGTACCAGTGCCTGGAGCAGCATGAACTGATCAGGCCATTCGTTACCAACAAAGCCCATCGCTCCAAAACAGTGATCGTTGCAGAGAGCGGCGACCGTACCGCCGAACTGGCCGCTTTCCTCGGAAAACTTGGTCACCAGGCCGGCGAAGGGTATGGTGAATGCAAGTCGCAACACCTGCGGTTTGCCAACTTCCCCGCCCATTCAAAAGAACAATTTGAAAGCCTGACGGATGCTTTAAACGCATTTTCCTGAAGTTACTTTAAACTATTCCTGAGTATTATTGTCAAAGCAACAGCTGACTGAATTCCTTGGAGGATAAAGAGCTCTTATTGAAGATCCGGAACCCGGAGACCCGGAACTATGGGTTCAACCTGCTGGTGCGCGCATACCAGCAAAAAGTCTATTGGCTGGCACGCAAGATGGTTATCGACCACGATGACGCTGACGACCTGACCCAGGAGATATTCATCAAGGTTCACAAGTCCATCGACGGCTTCCGCCAGGACTCACAACTGTTCACCTGGATCTACCGGATCGCCACCAACGAATGCCTCTCCTTTCTGAACAGGAAGAAGAAGCGTTTCTTTCTGCCGATCGAAGACATCAACAACAGCATGGCCGCCCAGGTGGATTCTTCGCCGGCCTTTACCGGAGACGAAATCCAGAAGAAATTGCAAAAGGCGATCCTGACACTGCCGGACAAGCAGCGGCTGGTGTTCAACCTGAAGTACTTTGAGGAAATGCCTTATGAGCAGATGTCAGCCGTCACCGGTACCTCGGAAGGCGCCCTGAAGGCCAGTTACCACCTGGCGGTGAAGAAAATCGAGGAATATTTAAAGGACGATTAAACTTTTAACCCTTTTTACAGTCATACCGACAACCCATGAAAAAACTGGAAGACATACCGAAAAACAGTGTTTTTGAAGTCCCGGACGGCTATTTCGACCGCCTCCCCGGGGTGATTCAGGCACGCGTGGCGACCGTGAAACCGGAGCCTGTATGGTCACCATTCCTGCGCTATGGCCTTAAATATGCCTTGCCGGTGATGGCCATTGTGGTGGCAGCGCTCTTCTACCGCAGCCCGCTTGGTAGTCAATCGACAGAAGACCTGATTGCTTCCATTAACTCTGCCGACCTAGTGGCCTACCTGGGAGACAGTGACATGAGTTCTGATGATCTCCTGGACGTCATACCCCTTGATATCCATGAGGCCAACGCGATCCAGGAAAGTTCCATGGAGGAAATCATGCTGAATGACGGAGCCCTGGACTCGCTTACAAATGAATTTGGAGAAGACTATTTTTGATGTGCTATGAAAAAGATAAATAAAATCTGGATGATGGCTTTCCTGGTGCTCACCAGCTGGTGTGCTTTTGCCCAGGAAGATGACCCGCAGCTGCAACAGCAGCAGCAGAACATCGATCCAAAGGTCAGGGAGAAGGTGGAGGCGGCACGGATCGGCATGATCACCAATCGCCTGGGGCTTACGCCCGATCAGGCTGAACGGTTTTGGCCCATTTACCGCGAGTTCACCCAAAAGAGGCAGGAAATGCACCAGGAATTCCGGCAGGCCCAGCAGGGATTTGACCAGAAAAATCCTGACCCCAAGAAACAGCAGGAACTGGTCAACCTCGGCTTCCAGATCAAGCAGCGGGAACTCAATCTGGAAAAAGACTACTCAGGAAGGATCATGAACGTGATTACGGTTCAACAAATGATGAACCTGAGAAAGGCAGAACAGGATTTCCGGCAACTAATCCTCAACCAATTGCAGCAAAGGCGCGCCATGCAGCAGCGCAAAGAGAACTTCAGGGACAAAAACCAGCGACTGAAGCAAAACAGGAAATGAGATACGGCATTTGAAACAAATCCTATCGACTCTCATCGTAGCATTGTCAGCGTGCTCAGCCTTCTCACAGGTTCAGCACGCTGATTCGCTATTGTTCAAACCCGATTCATTGTCGGCTCAACCTGAGCCGGCGTCAGTAATAAAAGGCAGCCTGCTCCTGGATTCGCTCAATGCTACATTCACCGCACAGGATTCCCTGGACATTTTCGAACTCATCGACAGCCTGCTCAAACTCGAACCCATTAAGATAAAATCCATGATGGCCCTCCGGATGGGATACAACAGCAACATCCTCGCCGACAACCGGAATTTTAACATCAGCCAGTTCGGCCTGGCCCCCGGTATATCGTACTACCACAAGTCAGGGCTCTATGCCGACGTCACCTCTTACTGGAGCAGTGAATACAATCCCAATTTATATCTCAGCGTTGCCTCCGGCGGCTACCTGCACAGCTTCTCGAAGAAGTATTCCCTGCTGGCGGAATACAGTCATTACTTCTATAACCAACCCGGCGACAGCACCGTATCGGTACCCTACACCAACAACATAGGCATCTCCAACTACCTTGAACTCAAGCCACTCGTCTTGCGGCTGGACTACTACCTGTACTTTGGCGATAAAACAGGCCATCGCTTCCTGCCAAGCATCGGCCTCAACTTCGTGAAGCGGAAATGGCTGGGATTGGACCGCATTTCATTTTACCCGAATGTGGGTATCATGCTCGGGACAGAACAAATCACCACCACTGAGTTTTATCCTAACCTGCTGCTGCGGTATCTCTATAACCGCAATAATTCACCCAAACTTCCGCTGACTTATGTGAAGAACCGCACTGAATTCGGTATCATGAATTACTGGGTAACCGTACCTGTTTCCCTCAGCCTGAAAAACTGGTCGCTCCTTCTCTCCTACAACTACAACGTCCCAAAATCACTGCCGGGCGAGGACCTCAGTCTCCAAAACAGCGGCTTTCTTTCCTTTTCCCTCACCCGCTATTTCGATTTCTGACAACCTGTGTAAGTTTCCTTGGTGTGACGCCATGGATTTGATACTTTTCAATATTAAGATTGATCATGAAACACATCATCAGGTTCTCCCTTGTACTCCTGGCTCTTGCAGCCTGCCACAAAACCCAGTCCCAGGATTACCATTGGCAGCAGCGCGTTGAATATACCATGAACGTAAGCCTTGATGTCCGCACCCACCATGTGACGGGAACCCAGCGCCTGGTCTATTTCAATAATTCGCCTGATACCCTGACCAAGGTCTACTATCACCTCTATTTCAACGCTTTCCAGCCCGGGAGCATGATGGATGTCCGGTCAAGATCGATCAGTGACCCGGACCGCCGCGTTGCCGACAGAATCTCGAAGCTTTCTGAATCTGAAACGGGGTATCAAAACGTGCTTTCGCTTCTGCAGGATGGCAAGCCATTGACATACCAGGTTGAAGGCACCGTCATGGAAGTAACATTGGCCAAGCCCATCCTGCCGAAAACAAAGTCAGTCTTCGACATGAAGTTTGAATCACAGGTGCCCATCCAGATTCGTCGTTCAGGAAGGGACAGCAAGGAAGGCATCGCCTATTCCATGACCCAGTGGTACCCGAAGATGGCCGAGTACGATTACCAGGGCTGGCACGCTTACCAGTATGTTGCCCGGGAATTCCAGGGAGTCTGGGGAGACTTTGACGTCAGCATTACCCTTGATCAGGCTTATATGATTGCCGGCACGGGCAAACTTCAAAACCCGGACAAAATTGGATTTGGATACGAAAAGCCCGGAACAAAAGTGAACAGGCCCGCGGGAAATCTGACCTGGCACTTCAAGGCAAAAGATGTCATTGACTTTGCCTGGGCGGCGGATCCCGATTACACACACGACACCATGCAGGTACCGGGCGGTCCGGAGCTGCATTTCTTCTACCAAAAAAATGAGAAGACTGAGGACAGCTGGAAGCAGATGGAGCCCTATGCCGTCCGGTTATTTGAGTACCTCAACGTGCACTTTGGCAAGTACCCGTTCGATACTTATTCCGTCATCCAGGGAGGCGATGGCGGTATGGAATATCCGATGTGCACCCTGATCCTGGGAGAAGGCACCTTCAAGCCGCTGGTAGGGCTGGTTTCACACGAGGTGGCACACAGTTGGTTTCAGTCGACCCTGGCTTCTAATGAAGCACTCTATGCGTGGATGGACGAAGGCTTTGCGGATTTTGCCCGCAATGAAGCCATGGCCTCGATGTTCAACGAGGAAGGTCCTCACAACCGCACCTATAGCAGCTATTTTGATTATGTAAAAAGCCCCAAACGGGAACCAGCCAGCCAGCATTCCGATCACTTTAATACCAACCTCGCCTACAGCCGAAGCGCCTATACCCTCGGCAACGTTTTTCTTCAACAAATGAAATACCTGATCGGCGATAAGGATTTTTACGCAGGCATGCTGCGGTACTACAATACCTGGAAGATGAAACACCCGGAACCCAATGACTTCATCCGCGTGATGGAAAAGCAATCCGGCCTCCAGCTTCACTGGTACCTGCGGTACTTTATCAGTACGACAAGGAGTGTTGACTATGCCATTGACTCCGTCATGGAGCAGGATGGCGGCGTCCGGGTTGACCTGGCGCGGATCGGGGATTTTCCCATGCCGATAGACCTGGTGGTCACCTACACCGACGGTAGCAAGGAACTTTTTTACATACCGATGAATGAACTCATGGGCAGCAAACCCGTGGAAGACAACGGCCTGAAACGGACCAATGCGATTAGCTGGCCATGGGTGAACAAGTCTTACACGGTTCAGATTTCAAAGCCACTGGCCGCGATTGCATCCATGGATATTGATCCCAGTCAGCGGATGGCAGATGTTGATCGAATAAACAACCGCTGGGAGCCGGTAAAAAAATAAAAGCGGGCTGTCTATTTGATCACATTCCCACTCTTGTCAAACAGGACAGGAAAGACTTCACCAATGGAGCTCTTGGTTTTGATGGTCAGCTCAAAAGTCTCTGCGGAGAAAAACATCTCTGAAGGCAATTGATCAAAACTGATGTCATGGTTCCAGGATAGGCCTTCCTTTCGGTATAGCTTGGTGATGGTGGCCGGGTATTTGTTTTTGACCTTGACCTCTGAATAATACAGAATGAAGAACACCAGGCCCTTTTCATCGTGCGCAATAAGCGCCTTGGTCAGGGGCAAATTCCTCTTCTTGAAAGCCTGAGGCTCAACCGGAAAAGTGATCAACACATCGGCTTTCCTTGTGCTGGCAATGGTGCAGAAATATCCTGTACCCACCGAATCCGCGTATTGAATTCCAGCGGTATACTTTTCAGGCTGAAGAAGCAGTGGCTTGAACCGGCTCCTCGGCGCGACATCCATAAATAAAGGTATTGAGTCTGCGCCGGAAATGATCCAGCGCAGCGATGCGGTTCTAGCCTTCAGTTCATTCTGTTTGCGGATTGACTCCCTCATGGCAAACTCTTTGGTGGCATTGATCAGGCTGTTCAGGACAGGGGGACTGCCATAGGCCGATGACACGAAATGCTTGTAGTTGTCCATTCCTTCTTCCAGGTTTCGGTCGGCCAATATTCCGGAAAGGCTGTCAATCTTTTTGATCATGGCAAGCTCACGCTTAAGGGCATTGATCCGGGTAAAGACATTCAGTGAGTCGCGCAGCGGTTTGTGTTCAACAATCATCGAACCATAATTTAATTCGGCGATCTTCATATCAAAAACCCGGATAGGCAAAGGGGCCGGATCAATTTTGAGCAAGCCCGGGAATTCCATCTTCTTTTTGATAGCCTTCACTTCCTCAGCAACCGAAACAGAATCTTTTCTTAGCTTTTGATGAGCCTGATTGATCTCCAGGTCCAGGGCAACCAATTGCTCCTTGATGGGGATAATTTCCTTGTCGATGGTCTCCAGGTTGCCCAGCGCCCACCGGCGGTAGTCCCAGAGCTTCAGGTCGTCGCGGTAAAAATCAGCGGTGGTCGTTCCATCCTTTTTGAAGTCGAGAATCTCCACCGGATCAATATCCTGGTTATAACCCGTCTTGCCGATTTCCTCCAACAGTGCCTTATAATCATTGAAGCTGAAATGGCATGAATCGTACGTGCGGGCGAGGTGCGACAGACCTGTGCGCAAGGAGTCGTCAGCCCGAAGGTTCATCTCCTTCATGCCGGCGTACCCCTGCTGGATGGCCAGAAATTCCTTTTGCGCGCGCACATAATATTTCTCCATCGCCGTGAAACTAACCTTCAGCTGTTTGATTTTGGCGGTCCGCTCCCTGATTTCCTTGGTCCGGTTCTCAATGTCCAGCTGAACATCCGAAAATTTCACGCCGAACTCACCTGTACGCATATCCCTGCGGCTGTACATCTGATAGTACTCCTTGTTCTTGTTTACCTCTTTTTCAGTGATGATCTTGGTAGTCCTGCCGTAGTAATAAACGGCTGAGTCAAAATTGACAACCGCCTCATTGGTCTGTTTCAGCACATCAAGTTTTGCCGCCTTTTCCTGGAAGATAAAGCCCATAAACAGGTAGGCATTGGGGTTATCATCATTGGCTTTCAGGTATTTCTTCAGGTATCCCTCCGCTTCGGGTGCTTTGGCATTCAACAGGATAAACAGGTCCTTGTATTTGATTTTCTGTCCGAAGGCATTGAAACCAAGAGTTATTAGCAGAAAGCCGGTGCAGAGTGCTTTACTATTCATTTTTGAATTCTAAATTGAAGGCAAATTACTCAAATAATAAGATTTGATGAATTACAAGGACCGTACCAAAAAACTATTTTTTGGTTTGATTGACTTCCTGAAGCCGATTGGGGCAGCTGCAATCCTTGTCATTCTACTCCAGGCAACTGGCCTGATGAGTTCGGTCTCCTACGCCGGTCAATGGGTCCTGCTCGCCTCCGGCCTCCGGAATGCATCGGATGAGCCCGCCAGCACCGAAGAGAACTTTGATTACCAATTTTCCATCAAAGACATGGAGGGTCAGAAGTCTTCCTTTGACCAGTTCAGGAATAAAGTCGTGTTCCTGAACCTGTGGGCCACCTGGTGCGGACCCTGCCGCGCCGAGATGGCCAACATCCAAAAACTGTATTCCAAGCTTGATCACGAGAAGGTCGTTTTTGTCATGCTCTCCATCGACAGAGACGCCGACCAGCGCAAGGTGGTCAAGTACATCCAGGACAAGAAGTTCACATTCCCGGTCTACATGCCGTCCGGTTACCTTCCGGCATTACTGAATGTACCCGCCATACCCACCACTTTTATCCTTTCCAGGGATGGCAAAATCGCGCGCAAGGAAGTGGGAGCCATGAATTACGACACGTCCAAATTCAGGAAATTCCTGGAGCAGCTTACCCAATGATCATTCCCTACTATGATTTTCAGCCTCGACAATAAGACAGCGGTGATTACCGGCGGCGGAAGCGGCATCGGGCGGGCCGTGGCCCTTTGCTTTGCGGAGCAGGGCGCCAGCGTTTGCGTCATCGACCTGGATGGAAAAGCAGCGCAGGCAACGCAGCAAACCATTATCACCGCCGGGGGAAAGGCCTTTGCTTATGCATGCAATGTTGCCAATCAATCTGAAGTCATCGCTGCCATCCAACAGGTCATCCAGGATCATGGCAACATTGACATCCTTGTCAACTGCGCCGGTATTGCCCACATCGGCAAACTGGAGACAACCAATGAGTCGGATTTTGACCGCCTTTTCCACGTCAACGTGAAAGGCACATACAATGCGCAGTATGCCGTCATCACCCAAATGAAAAAACAAAAACACGGCGTCATCCTGAACATGGCGTCGGTGGCTTCAAGGGTAGGTGTTGCAGACCGGTTCGCCTACAGCATGACCAAGGGTGCCGTCGTCGGCATGACGTTGTCGGTGGCGAAAGATTACGTAGCCGATGGCATCCGGTGCAACTGCATTTCACCAGCCCGCGTCCATACACCCTTCGTTGACGGATTCCTCAAAAACAATTACCCTGGCAGGGAAGCCGAGATGTTTGAAAAGTTATCAAAGACGCAGCCCATCGGGCGCATGGCCGAACCGGGGGAGATCGCCCACCTGGCCCTGTATCTCTGTTCCGACGAAGCTTCCTTTATTACCGGCTGCGACTACCCCATTGACGGCGGATTCATAAACCTCAATACCTGATGAAACTGATTCGGTTTGGCGAGGCTGGCGCCGAAAAGCCCGGCGTCCTCTCAAAGGAAAAAATGTATGATGTCTCTTCCTTCGGCGAGGATTACGATGAAGCGTTTTTTGAATCCGGGGGAGTGGCGCGCCTGAAAGAATGGTTTGACCGGAATGCAGCAACGCTACCGCTGGTATCTGCGTCATCCCGCCTCGGTGCACCCATCAAGAGGCCTTCCAAGATCATTTGCATCGGCCTCAACTACGCTGACCATGCCCGCGAGGCCAACATGGACCTGCCAAAAGAACCGGTTATTTTTTTCAAGTCCACCACGGCGATGTGCGGCCCGTGCGATCCGCTTGTCATTCCAAGAAACAGCACGAAGACCGATTGGGAAGTCGAACTGGCTGTGGTAATTGGGAAAAAGACTAACTATGTTTCTGAACAGCAGGCATCCTCCCACATCGCGGGCTATTGCCTGCACAACGATTACAGCGAACGTGAATTCCAGCTGGAAAGGTCAGGTCAGTGGGTAAAAGGGAAAAGTTGTGATACGTTCGCACCCCTCGGTCCATGGCTCGCCACGCCCGAAGAACTTCCCAACATCAACAACCTTGGCATGTGGCTGACCGTGAATGGAAACGTCATGCAAAAAAGCAATACAAACCAGCTGGTGTTCAAAATACCTTTTATGATCAGCTACATCAGCCAGTTCATGACCCTGCTGCCCGGAGACGTCATCTCTACCGGCACGCCGGCCGGCGTTGGCCTGGGCATGAAGCCGCCGGTCTACCTGAAGAAAGGCGACGTCATCGCACTGGGAATTGAAGGACTCGGAGAGCAGCGACAAACAGCCATCTGATGACCATCGACGCCCATCAGCACTTCTGGTACTACCAGCCCGAACGAGACAGCTGGATTACCGAAGACATGATGGCGATCAGGAAGAACTTTCTCCCGGATGACTTGTCTCCCCTCCTGCGTCGGAACAAGATTGAAGGATGCGTAGCGGTACAGGCCGACCAGTCGGAAAAGGAAACCGACTTCCTCATCAAATGCGCTGCGAACCACACCTTCATTAAAGGGATTGTCGGCTGGACAGATCTGCAATCGCCCGGGGTTCAGGCCCGTCTCGAGTACTACTATCAGTTCCAGGAGGTGAAGGGTTTCCGGCACATCATCCAGGCCGAACCAGAGGAATTCTTCTCGCGGGAGGCCTTCAGAATAGGCATTGGGCTGCTGGAGCAGTATAACTTCACGTTTGATATCCTGATCTATCCTCATCACCTGCCTGGCGCTTTGTCATTCATCAAGCAATTTCCCAACCAGCCGTTTGTCATCGATCACCTGGCCAAGCCATTTATCAAGAAGCAGCAACTCAAACCCTGGAAGCAGCAGCTGCAGCAAATTGCCATGCATGACAATGTCATGTGCAAGGTGTCAGGCATGGTCACGGAAGCCGATTGGCAAAACTGGAAGTCCACCGATTTCAAGCCTTACGTCGAAACCGTGCTGGAGGCCTTTGGACCCGGAAGAATTATGTACGGATCCGATTGGCCAGTGTGCCAGGTGGCTGCCACCTATGACCAGCAGCTGGAAATCATCAGGCAGTTCATCGACCCGCTTTCACCTTCAGAAAAGAAGGCCATCCTGGGTGAAAATGCCGTCAGATTTTATCATCTTTAGTCACATTAATTTGTGAATGGACCTTCATCTCAAAGATAAAGTATTTGTTGTTTCCGGCGGCGCCAACGGCATAGGTCGCGCCATAGCAGCCTTGTTACACCAGGAGGGCGCCACACCCATCCTGCTCGACAAGGACGAGACTGCAGGCAAGAATTTTGTCAAAGGCCATAAGCGTGCACAATTCTACTCCATCGATCTTTACAATGCCGAAGCCTGCCGCAAAATCGCTGACAAAGTGTACAAGATCACCGGCCGCATCGACGGCCTTGTCAATAACGCGGGCATCAATGACGGCGTCGGACTGGCCAAGGGGACACCAGCGAAGTTTATCCAGTCGATGACCAACAATGCAGGGCACTACTATTACCTCGCCCACCATTGCCTGCCGGCGCTCAAACAATCCAAAGGAAGCATCGTCAACTTGTCATCCAAGGTGGCTGTGACCGGGCAGGGCAATACTTCGGGTTATGCCGCTGCCAAAGGTGCCATCCTCGCGCTCACCCGCGAGTGGGCGGTCGAACTCCTTCCCAGTTCCGTTCGCGTGAATGCCGTACTTCCCGCTGAGGTATGGACGCCCCTGTATGAGTCGTGGGTAAAATCATTTCCCAACCCAGCGGAAAAAAAGAAACAGGTAGAGAACAAGATACCGCTCGATAAGCGGCTGACCACGCCGGAAGAAATCGCTGACACTGTTGTGTTCCTCCTCTCCGACCGCGCCAGCCACATCACCGGCCAGTGGCTGCATGTCGACGGAGGATATACACACCTGGACCGCGCCATTTCTTAAATCCATGCCAGCACTGCCATCAGAAAAGATCAACCGCTCCGGCACGCCGGCATCAAAAGGCTACCTGCTGCCCTTCATCCTGGTCACGAGTCTTTTCTTCCTGTGGGGATTGGCCAACAGCCTCAATGGTACACTGATCAAACATTTTCAGACTGCCCTGCAACTCACTCGCGCTCAGGCCGGTATCGTTGATTCAGCCTTTTATATCGGGTACTTTGTCATGGCCGTTCCTGCCGGTTTTCTCCTGAACCGGATTGGCTATAAAAGAGGAATCATCATTGGTCTCCTGCTGTATGCTGCCGGCTGCATCCTTTTCTTCCCCGCAGCGGAAATGAGGGTGTATGGTTATTTCCTCACTGCACTTTTTATCATTGCCTGCGGCCTTGCCTTTTTGGAGACGGCCGCCAATCCGTACGTTACCGTCCTTGGCGACCCCGCTTCTGCTGAAAGCAGGATAAACTTTTCACAGTCGTTCAACGGGCTGAGCATTATCCTGGGCCCCATCATTGGCAGCCTCTTTATTTTCTCATCCAGGGAATACACGAATGACATCCTGGCTTCGTTGAGTCCTGCCGAGGCTGAAGCCATCCGGATCGCGGAAGCCCACTCTGTTCAAACACCGTATCTCGTCCTGGCTGGCGTTGTCCTCTTGATTGCATTTCTCTTTTCGCTGGTGAAGATGCCCGACATCTCAAACCCGACTGAGTCTACATCAACGATGAAAGGAATTTTCAGGCATCGGCACCTCGTATTCGGCATCATTGCCCAGTTCTTCTATGTTGGGGCACAGGCTTCCCTCTGGGGATATTTTGTGGACCTCAAACTCAACCTGGCCCACGATGAACACCTGGCTGTAGTGAACAGCTTGTACCGGGTCACATCGGATTTGTCCGCCACTCAAATCGCAAGCTTCCACGCTTCATTTGCCTTTGTTCTCTTCATGATCGGGAGGTTTGTTGGCACCTGGCTCCTGACGCAGTTCCGGGCCGACCGGTTGCTGAGTTTTTATGCAGCAGCCTGCCTCGTGCTCCTTGCCATTGCCTGGATGACCACCGGACTGGTTGCCGTCATCGCCATTTCCACCACCTACTTTTTCATGTCAATCATGTTCCCGACGATATTCGTGCTGTCCATCAAGAACCTCGGAAGCCAGGTCAAGCTCGGATCCTCCCTCATCATCATGGCCATCGTTGGAGGAGCCATATTGCCTCCCATCACAGGACTTGTTTCTCAAACCGGCATGCAGAATGCGCTGATCATTCCATGGGCATCATTTCTTTTCATCCTGTACTTTGCACTGAAAGGCTACCGCGTCATCCCCGTTCGCAATTGAATCATGGTTCGACATTGCTTTGCCCTTGACCTGAAAGACGATCCCACACTGATCGCAGCATATGAAGCCCATCACAAAAGGGTGTGGCCTGAAGTGCTCAAGAGCTTCAAAGATGCTGGCATACAGCAGCTTGAAATTTACCGCACCGGAAACCGGCTGTTCATGATCCTGGAAGCCAACCAGGAGTTTTCCCTCGACTCGAAATCAAAAGCCGACCTGAAGAACCCCAAAGTCCAGGAATGGGAAAAACTGGTGTGGAAATACCAACAAGCCCTTCCCTGGTCCAGGCCCGGAGAGAAATGGATCCTGATGGACAAGATTTTTCAACTATGAGCGACGAACCGAAAAAATATCCTCATGAGGTGCTCCGCGATTTTTCGGAGCGGGTGTTCAAATACTTTGCCGTACCCGATACGGATGCCGCCGTTGCATCGGGGGTATTGAGCCTGTCAGACCTACGCGGCATCGATTCCCACGGTGTTGCCCGGCTCCACACCTACTTCGACATGCTGTCGATGAAGCGCATCAATCCAAGACCCAACATCAAAATCATCCGTGAACGCAAAAGCGTCTGCACAGTGGATGGTGACAATGGGCTCGGATTGGTCGTGGGTCCCGCCGCCAACGAAATCGCCATGGACAAAGCGGCGGAGTATGGTTCGGGCTGGGTGAGCGTCTGCAACACCAACCATTATGGCATCGCCTCTTACTATTCGCTGGAGGCACTCAAGCGCGACATGATTGGCTGGTCAATGACCACCAGCACCAAACTGGTAGCCCCGCTGTGGGGCGCTGAACGGATGCTGGGCACCAACCCCATTTCGATTGCCTTTCCAGGGTTGAAGAACCTCCCAATCGTGATCGACTTGGCAACGAGTGCGGCAGCCTATGGAAAAATTGAGATCGCCAAACGAAAGGGCAAGCCGGTGCCCAAGGGCTGGATTCTTGATCAACACGGTAACATGAGCACTAACCCGGATGATATGATCAATGGCGGCGCATTGCTACCGCTGGGTTCTGAGCGCGAACTGGGCGGACACAAAGGCTATGCCCTGTCAGCGATGGTGGACATACTCTCTGCTGTGCTCAGCGGGGCCAACTGGGGACCCTTCGCTCCGCCCTTCGCTCTCCGACAGGAAGTACCCAAACGAAGCGTGGGAAAAGGCATTGGTCATTTTTTCGGCGCCATGGAAATAGAGGGGTTCATGGACGTGACGGAATTCAAGAGGAGAATTGACGAATGGATTGAAGTCTTTAGAAACACAAAGCCGGTCAATGACCAGCAGGCTGTTCTCATCCCGGGAGACCCTGAGCATATTGAGGAAGCCATCCGTCGTAAAGAAGGGATACCGCTGATTCAGCCTGTCGTTGATGACCTGAAGGATATTTCAAAACAAACCGGGATTCCTTTTCCGGACTAACTGGAATACGAATAGACCGTGAATGGGTAGATGCGCCTGGCGATAAATGATGACAAGCCTGCCGTCATCAGGATGGGAATAAGCAACTCATAACTTCCTGTAATGCTCATGGCGAGGAACGCTGCGGTCAGGGGCGCATGCAAGCTGGCGCTGAGGACGGCTGCCATTCCGACAATCATAAAATTTATCGGCAAGACCGAAGCGCCAAAATAATTCGAACCCTGGGCAAAAATAAATCCTGCCACGGCGCCGAGAAACAAGGAGGGCGCAAAAACCCCGCCGTCTCCGCCGGAAGCCAGCGTACTTGATGTCGCAAGAGGCTTTAGCAACACGAGCACAAGCAAAAAGCCGATTCCGGTCAGATCCAATTTAGAATCGGTGGCCAGGGTACGGAACAAATCATCGATAAACCCATAACCCTCACCATACAGGGGCTTTGCCAACATGATCATCACACCAAGAAAAAGACCGCCAGCCAGGACTTTGCCAAGATCCCTGAACCTTGCATTCAGGAAAGTCTTGGCATAAATCACCGACCGGGTTAAGTATACCGACAGGATTGATGCCACTACTGAAAACAGGATAAAGAAAGGAAGGGCATGCCGCTGCCAGCCGTGGGTGGAGACCTGAAATAGATTTTCTCCGCCCAGCAGACCTCGAACGGCGAAAGCAGCAAAGACCGACAGGGACACGATGAGAATCAATTCCCAGGAAAATGACACCATCAGTACTTCCACGACAAAAAATATTCCCGCCAGGGGGCTATTGAACAGACCCGCGATACCAGCTGCCGCTCCAGCCATGATCAGATATTGCTGAAAGTTAACTTCAAACTTTTTGGTCTGCCCGACCCAGGAACCCACGGAAGCGGAAGCAACAACAGCGGATACCTCAATCCCCGTAGAGCCTCCAAAAACAATGGTAAGAATGCCGGTGACGAAATGCAGGATCACCTTCATGGGCCTCAATGGCTGAATGGGTTCCCTGACAGCCTCGATCACCTCACGAACTCCTGCAATCTTCGATCGGAATACTCTGGTTGTGGCAAAATAAATCAAAACAAGCCCAACCAGCGGAGCAGCCATCAGAAGCCAGTTGCTGGTATCATTGAGGGCTTTAAATAAGAAATGCTCCGCTCCTTCTGCGATCGATCTCAATGCCCAAACAAACAGGCCGCACAACAATCCGAGCAGGATGGCCAAACACGCCTTTATGACTAAATCTTTCAGCCGATGCTCCATGGGAAATGTCCCTGATTAGAGCATGCTTCATGGCTTAAGTCACAACCGGGTGATGAAATCAACGGTGACGGCCATCCAACAGTCTTTTTCTGACCTCCAGCATCCCAACGCTTGCCTTCTCTGCAACAAAGTGCAGGTTGGGCACAGCCCTCACATCTGGAACCTTCGGGTCAACAATGTACTTGGGAATGTCCGATTGAACATAGTCAATTAACCCGGCTGCCGGGTAAACTACCATGGAGGTGCCCACAACAAGAAATATTTCTGCCCGCGATGCGATCGAAGCTGCCGTCTCCATCATCGGCACCATTTCACCAAACCAAACGATGTTGGGCCTGAGCTGGCTGCCCAATTCGCACAATTCGCCAAGCCTGAGTTCCCAGCCCTTGACAGGATAAACGAGTGACTCATCCACACTGCTCCTCGATTCAAAAAGCTTTCCATGAAGGTGGATGACATTGGTAGAGCCGGCTCTTTCGTGAAGGTTGTCGACGTTTTGCGTGATCACCGTCACATCAAAATCCCTTTCGAGTTCGGCCAGGATCTCATGGCCCCGGTTGGGCTTAACTTCAAGCGCCTTCTTCCTTCTTTGGTTGTAGAAATCGAGCACCATCCCCGGGTTACGTTGCCATCCCTCCGGAGTAGCCACATCTTCCACGCGGTGGCCTTCCCACAAACCGCCGGAATCACGGAAGGTCGGAATGCCGCTTTCCGCGCTGATGCCCGCTCCGGTGAGTACAACGAGGCGCTTCAATCCGGTTTACTTCAGTTTGCGATCAAAGAATTCTTTGGCCGTGTTGAACACATTGGACCAGCTTTCGTAGCGGAGAAAACCATGCACTTCGTCGGGCAGAATCAACAGTTCAACGGGCACGTTTTTCTCGCGAAGTCTTTCAGCCAGGTCGGTCGTTTGCTGGAACAGAACATTGCGGTCATCATCACCATGCACCAGCAACACGGGGCCGGTCCATTTACTCAGATCAGACACCGGTGAGTTCTTGTAGGCCATGTCCATGTCCTTTTCGGTAATGGCCCACCCGCCACCCGGTGAAAATTCCCGTGCGCGGAAAGCCCAGTCATGAACACCATGCAGGTCAACACCGGCCTTGAATATTTCGGGGTTTTTGGCCATACCCATCGCAGTGAGGTATCCGCCATAGGAACCGCCCCACAATCCAATCTTGTTCGCATCTACCTCAGGAAGGGATTGAAGCTGCCTGGCAGCCGCAACAACATCCTGGTACTCACTGGCGCCGCGCGGTCCCTGGTTCTTTGCCCGACGGAAATCCCGGCCATAGCCAATGCCGTCGCGGTAGTTGACAGCAATCACGGCGTAACCCTGGCTGGCCAGGTACTGATTGAATGCATAACAGTTGATGTAATAGTCGCGGTAGTGAAAGCCGAGAAGCATCTGCCTGATCGGACCTCCATGCATGAACACAAGCCCGGGGCGTTTGCCTGCAATCGTCCGGTTGATGAACAACTGGCCATGGACCGTGGTGCCATCTGCAGCCTTGAAGATTACTTGCTCAGGCTTCACAAATGAAGCGGGGATAAAGGCTACAGGTTTCTGCGGCCAAACCGGCACGACCACCTTCTTCAACTGTTCTATCCTGGCAAGCATTTGCGACGAGTTAACCATTGAACGGAAACAGTAGAGGTCATTTCCAACAAAAGCAGGAAACATTTCAATACCATCGCCGGTCGTCACACTCACCGGACCGCCTTTGGTCACGTCAGACTTCCAGATGTGCCGCCGGTCAATGTCTTCGCGGTTGCCGTCAAAATAGATGAACTGTCCTGTCGGGTCTTCCACATAGTTCTCCACCTCTCCATCGCCAGGCGTGATATCCTTCAGGTCGCTTCCATCGGGGTTCATCGCGTACACGTGGTTCCATCCCTGGTGCTCCGAAAAGAAAAGGATACGGTTTGATTTTGTCCACGACAGCCCGGGCTTCGGATAAGTCTGGGCGAATCCGCCGTCGTCGGATGGAGACGACCACACGACTGCTCCCTTACCAGTCGCAGCATCCGCGACCCACACCGAAAAGCGTTCGCCTCCCACAAAATTCGAAAGTCCTCCTACCTTGGTTCCCGGCTGACGGATAAAGGCTACCCGCGCGCCGTCCGGGGACCAGACAGGGAGTTGGTCGTTGCCTACTTCAGGAGCAATCCAACGTACCGACATCTTGTCAATATTATAGATCCCGATAAAAGAGTGATCACCCCGGTCGCTTGTAAACAAGACTTCCCTTCCATCCGGAGAAAACTGGGGATCAACATTGGTGCCTCGCGCTATAAACAACGGCTTCGGCGCGGCGTTGATATCCGTCGGTGACTCAAAAATCTGACCTCCCTTTGAAAACAGAAACTTGATCATGTCCTTCTTGTTGAACTGCGGCTGACTGCCTGCCGTGATTCTGGCAGGTGGACTCTTCGAAGAAATCTCCTTGTAGTATATGGCCATCTCCGCTCCTTCGGCGAGGCTGGCGGGGTTGGGATTCTGTCCTACCCGGTTCGGTGCGCTTCCCCGCACAAACAATAATTTTGTTCCATTCGGTGAAAATGCCAGCTGCGAAATTTCCTGGCCGTCATCACGCTGATAATCCGTGAGCAGCCGCGGCTGGTCCGACCCGGTCTTGATCACGATGTTTCGCTTGCCATGATCGTTGATCACCCAGGCGATGCTCTTTCCATCAGAAGAAGAAGCCAGGCCACTCTCGATTGGATGACTGAGGAACTGCTCCAGGGTGGTCTGACCCAGAGTAACTTGCGAAATGCAGAGCAACAGGATGATGAGGCGGTTCATGGCTACATTTTTTTGAAATATACCAAAAAAGAAAATCGCCCGGAGGCGATTTTGGATGAGTCGGTCAGGCAGTCTTTCGCTTGAAGAAGCGACCTTTCCTTTCAGGCGCCTTGTCCGCAAGTTCCACGCATTCTTCAAGGGTAAGCTCTTCGGGGACGCGGCCTTTTGGAATCTTGACATTTTTCTTTCCAGCCTTGATGTAAGGACCAAAGCGGCCGTTAAGCACCTGGATATCAGGATTGGTGTCAAAAGCCTTGATGAGTTTGTTGGCGTCCGAAACACGCTTCGCTTCGATCAATTCAATGGCCCGCTCCGGCGTGATCAAATACGGATCTTCTTCCTTGGGTATCGATACAAATTTCTTGTCGTGAAGAACGTAGGGACCAAAGCGGCCAATATTCACCACCACCGGTTTCTCTTCAAACAGTCCCATGTCCCTGGGCATCTTCATCAGTTCGAGGGCATCGGCCAGGGTAATGTTTTCAATGAACTGACCCTGGCGCATGCTGGCGAACTTGGGCTTCTCACCCCCGTTGTCATCCGGGTTTTCCCCGATCTGGATATACGCACCAAACTTGCCAAGCTTGGCGTACACGTTCTTGCCAGACTTCGGATCAACACCCAGTTCCTTGTTCTTGTTTTGAACTGAGGATCGTTCAACTTTTTCCGTCTTGGTGACTGTCTTGTGAAAGGGCTTGTAGAACTGGTCGATCATCTTTTCCCACTTCAGTTTGCCGTTGGCGATCTCATCAAATTCCTGCTCGATTTCTGCCGTGAAGGAATAATTGGTAATCTCCGGGAAATGGTCAATAAGAAAATCGTTGACCACCATGGCGATGTTGGTGGGGAAGAGCTTGGACTTTTCGGCACCGGTTATTTCACTGTCGGATACCTTGGTGATCTCATTGGACTTCAGCGTCAGGACGGTGTACTTTCTTTCATGTCCTTCGCGATTCTCTTTCACAACATAACCGCGCTTCTGTACCGTGGAGATGGTTGGCGCATAGGTGGAAGGCCGGCCAATGCCCAGTTCTTCCAGTTTTTTCACCAGGCTAGCCTCCGTATAACGGGCCGGGTGCCTGCTGAATGATTCCGTAGCCGACAGGTTGTCCAGCGAAAGGTCCTGGCCGACGGTCAATGGCGGAAGGACTTTGCTGTTTTCATCATCCGAATCCTCATCATCCCGTGACTCGAAGTAAACTTTCAGGAATCCCTCAAACTTCACAACCTCACCGGAGGCGGTCAGTGTTTTTGGATTCGTGGAGATCTTGATGGTGGCGTTGGTTCGTTCCAGTTCAGCGTCGGCCATCTGCGAGGCAATGGCCCGCTTCCAGATCAGTTCATATAATCGCTGGGCATTGCGGTCTGCACCAGCCTGCATCAGGGAAAAATCAGTGGGACGAATTGCCTCGTGGGCCTCCTGCGCGCCTGATGTCTTGGTCTTGTATTTCCGGGTATGAATGAATTCCTTGCCGAAAGCAGACTCAATCTGACGGGTGGCACCTTCCACGGCCTCATTCGACAGGTTCAGGGAATCCGTTCTCATGTAGGATATCTTACCAGCCTCGTACAGCTTCTGCGCCACCACCATGGTCTGTGAAACAGAGAACCCGAGCTTCCTTCCGGCTTCCTGCTGCAACGTAGACGTTGTAAAAGGCGGGGCCGGGGACTTTTTGGCCGGCTTGGTCTGCAGGTCCCCGATGGTAAACCTGGCGCCCTTGCATGACTCCAGGAATTCCTGTGCTTCTTTTTCAGTGCCGAACTTCTCCGGCAGCTCAGCCACCAGTTGCTTGCCCTTGCCAAGATCGAACAAGGCAGAAACCCTGTAGGATGACTTCGCATCAAATTTTTCTATCTCGCGCTCGCGCTCAACCACTAACCGCACGGCCACGGATTGAACCCGGCCTGCCGAGAGACCGGTCTTGATTTTTTTCCAAAGAATGGGCGACAACTCAAATCCGACAAGCCTGTCCAGCACACGCCGGGCCTGCTGCGCATTGACGAGGTCAATGTCAATGCCGCGCGGCGTCTTCATCGCGTTCTGTATGGCATTCTTGGTGATCTCGGTAAAGACGATTCGCCTGGTCTTGGCATCATCCAGATCCAGCACCTCTTTCAAGTGCCAGGAAATGGCCTCCCCTTCACGGTCATCGTCACTCGCCAGGTACACCATTTCGGCATCCTCCGCGAGCTTCCTCAATGTCTTGATGACATCCTTTTTCTCAGGGCTGACTTCGTAGGTGGGCTTGTAATTATTTTCAACATCGATCGCGCCATTCCCCTTGGTCAAATCACGGATATGACCCATGCTGGAAGTCACTTTAAAATCCTTGCCGAGATAACCTTCAATGGTCTTGGCTTTCGCGGGAGATTCAACAATCACTAGGTTCTTTGCCATTCAGATTATGGGTTGCCAAGGGCCCAAATATCACACTTTTTTAAAAAATCAATTTTCGTTGACTCGTTTTAGGCATATTTTTGATCGCCGTCTTCCACTATTTTCCGGCCAAATGACCAAAGTAATTGCAGTCCTTCGTCACGCGCAAAGCGCTGGTAAACAGAGTGGACAGCGCGATTATGACCGTGTGCTCACCTCCCCGGGCGAAGCCTGTGTAAGGTCCCTCGGAAAAAAATTATTGCATCAGGGGTTTAAAACAGGATTAATCCTGAGCAGCAGTTCGGCACGGACCAGACAGACTACCGGAATTTTGAATGAATTCCTCCAGCTTCCGGAAGACAAAATCCGGTTCAAGCATGAACTTTATGAGGCCCTGATGATCGACTGGCTGGACTACATCCATGAATTACCGAATGACCTCAATCACGTTACCGTTGTAGGGCACAATCCATGGCTTTCCATGCTGGCGAGTAGCTTTGCACGCGGGGCAGCAGACCTCCTTCCCGGGGAACTGATCGCCTTTGAATTTGAGACCGATGACTGGAAGACCATCAGCGATCAAGGCAGAACAATTCTAAACCTGAAACCAAGTGAAAATGACCTTTGATGAACAGGCTGCCAGCTTTGATGTGAATGGCCCCGGAAATCCCAACAACCTCTTTGGATTGCCGTTCACTCCGGAGACCGCCAAGCTGGTCATCATTCCGGTACCCTGGGAGGCCACCGTCTCCTACCGTACCGGCACTTCCCTGGGACCCGAAGCGGTCCTGAAAGCTTCGCGTCAGCTTGACTTCTTTCACCGCGAAATTCCCGACGCATGGAAGCTTGGGGTAGCCATGCTTCCGGTACCGCTCTCCATTAAAGAAGAGAGCAACCGCCTCCGGACACTCGTGGAGTATTACCACGCTGTCGCTTCAGTCGATGCAGAACAGTCGGCTGTGATTACCGATAAAATCAATGAAGCCTCGGAGAGCCTCAATATTTATGTTAAGAAAACCGTTGATCAGCATCTCGCCGAAGGTAAAATGGTCGGCATGCTTGGGGGCGACCACAGCACACCGCTTGGATTTTTTCGCGCCTTGAAGGAAAAACACGCCAGCTTTGGCATACTCCAGATCGATGCACATGCGGACCTGAGGAAGTCTTACGAGGGCTTTACCTATTCGCATGGGTCGATCATGTACAATGCCATGAGGATTCCAGCAGTCACGCGGCTGGTACAGGTTGGCATCCGCGACTTCTGCGAAGAAGAGTTCCAGCAGATGCAGCGCGGCAATGGTCGTGTCCGGACTTTCTTTGATGATGACATCAAGGCTTCCCTGGCCAGCGGCAAGAAGACCTGGGATGTGCTCTGCAGGGAAATGGTGAGGGAACTCCCCGATAAGGTATTCATCAGCTTCGATATAGACGGGCTGGATCCAAAACTCTGCCCGCATACCGGCACACCGGTGCCTGGCGGACTTGATTTTAACCAGGCCCTTACCCTGATCAAAACCGTTGCTGCCAGCGGAAGGACGATTATCGGGTTTGACCTGAATGAAGTTGCTCCCGGGAATGAAGGCGACTGGGATGCCAACGTCGGGGCGCGTATCCTCTGGAACCTCTGCCTCTGGATGGGCGTGAGCAACAGGCACCTCACCGTCATGCCCCACTCCAACAAATAGAGCAGGCCGGGGTAAGGTATTTTTCCTATTTTGCCGACTTAACGCACAGGCATGAGTGAAATCATCAGCACGATCGCTACCGGAGTCTGGACACCCGTTCTCTTCTTGTTGATCCTGGGGGGACTGTTCTTCTTTTTCTATTCGAAGTTCGTTCACTACAAATACTTCATCCACACCATTCACATCCTGCGCGGGAAGTACCACAACCCGGATGATCCCGGACAAATCAGTCCATACGAAGCACTTTCAACCGCGCTGGCCAGTACCGTGGGCATGGGCAACATCGCCGGCGTGGCAGCGGCCATCAGTATCGGGGGTCCGGGTGCCTTGTTCTGGATGTGGGTGACAGCATTCGTAGGCATGTCCACCAATTTCTTCACCAGCACCTTGTCAGTCATGTATCGCGGAAAAGACTCAGCGGGTATCATTCAGGGGGGGCCCATGTACGTCATCAGGGAAGCGCTTGGAAAGCGGTGGCAACCACTGGCCGTTTTGTTCTGCATTTGTGCGATGGTGGGTTGCCTGCCCATCTTCCAGGCTAACCAACTGACGCAAGCCATCATTCACATCGGTATTGATTCCGAAGAAATAAAGGCCATGTCATTTCCTTTTCTTGGTTTTGAGATCAACACCATGAAGTTTGTTATCGGCATTGTCCTGACCATTATCTCCGGCATGGTCATCATCGGGGGTATCCAGCGCATCGGAAGCTGGGCCGGCAAAATGGTCCCGCTCATGATTATCATCTACTTCTTTTCAGTCCTTGCCATCCTTGTCGTGCACATCGACGTTGTACCTCATTACCTCTGGCTGATCATAACGGATGCCTTTGCTGCCAATAACTACCATGGGCAACCGGCCCTCGGCGGGCTGGTGGGAGGCTTGATTGTAGCGGGTGTCCGGCGGGCGAGTTTTTCGAATGAAGCCGGCATCGGTACCGCCCCCATGGCGCTGGGCGCTTCACAAAGCACCGAACCCATCCGCGAAGGATTGGTATCCATGATCAGCCCGGCAATTGATACGCTGCTGGTATGTACGCTGACAGCCCTGGCCATCCTGGTCACCGATGTGTGGCAAACCTCCGACGCCAATGGCGTTTCACTGACCGCAAACGCTTTCCAGAGTTCACTGCCCGGCATTGGTAAATACCTGCTGCTGATTTGTGCGTTTTTCTTTGCCGTCACGTCGCTCTTCTCCTATTCCTATTACGGCAGCAAGGCCCTGGCTTTTCTCATCGGTGTTAAGGCGAGCAGGTATTACGATTATTTCTACCTGTGTACCATCGTTCTGGGCGCAGTGGCCTCCATGACGGACGTGATGAACATCATCGACATCGCTTACGCACTGATGGCGGTGCCGACCATGGTATCCGGATTCATCCTCGCTCCAAAAGTACTGGCAGAAGCAACCGCTTACTTCGGTCGGCTGAAAGAAGAAAAGTTGAAAGAAGCAAAACCAGGAAACTAGCTGGTTGTAACCGAAAGTCCGTGTACGTCTCTTTGGTAGGGATAATCAAACAGCCCATGCTCTTTGATGGCAGACTCCACTTTGTGGGGAACGAATTTCTCCCAGCCATTCTCCCCTTTCCTGATCATCGACAGCACGTTGTCTGAAATGATGTGCAGGTTGCTGATGTTGGCATCCTGAATGTCTTCCAGCTTGTTGTTTTCCATCAGGTACTCGAACAAGTGCTTGGTCTTATCCGGTAAATGCTCCTCAAATCCCTTCAGGGTCCACAATTCATTCGAATTGTTTTCCTTCCACGCCGGGTAGATGTAGAGTTTGACATTGTTTCCGAACAAGGCTGCAAAACTTTCCAGCAGTCCGCCCCGCAAGGCTGAATACGTTTTCTCATCAAACACTTTCTTCAGGGCATAGATTCCCATGATGATGCCGATCTTCTTGCCTTTGGTGGTCTTGGACAGATAATCAACCAGCCGGTAGTATTCAAAGTAGTTGGATATCAATACGGTCTGACCGAGGGAACAGATGATGTCGGCGCGGTGCAAAAAATCCTTCTCATCAATCTTGCCGTCCGCACCAAGGTCGGAGAGTGTCAGCTCGGTCAGCACAACAATCTTTGATTTGTCGACATCCGGCTCCTGCTTGAAATGCCTGCGGGAAGTGAGCAGCATGTCCACGTTGACGTGGGTCACCGGCCGAAAGCGCCCACGCAATACCAGGACGTTTTTCTTGTAGAGCGCCTCAGACGGCTGCATCACGGTCCCGTCCGGGCCAAACATGGCGGCCTTCGTCAAACCATTCTTCACAAGCTTCAGGGCCATCAACCGGTTGTCCACATGCTTGAAATCAGGTCCGCTCATGCGGAACATGTCAATCTCCAGGCGGCGGGTCGTCAGGCTGTCCAGCAGTGACATCATGACTTCCTCCGGGGAGCTGAGGAACATACAGCCATAGAGCATGTTGACACCAACCGTTCCAATGGCGAACTGCTGCTGCAAGGCGTCGTTATCGTGCATCTTTACGTGCACAACACATTCGTTGAACTCTCCCCGGGGACGGGTCTGAAACCTTAATCCAATCCACCCATGTCCCTGGTTGGTTCGCTCATAGTTCAACACTTCGATCGTATCGGCGAAAGCAAAGAACTTCACATGGTCGGCCCGGTGCGGAAGACGCTCATGCAACAGGTCATATTCCTTTTCGAGCATCTGCACCAGCCGGTCTTCGCATACATAGCGGTCACACTGACCGTAGATGGCATCGGAGAACTTCATGTCGTAGGCCGAAATGGTCTTCGCGATGGTACCGGAAGCGCCGCCCACCTTGAAGAAATTGGCCGCTACCTCCTGCCCTGCCCCGATCTCGGCAAATGACCCGTATATGGACTTGCTGAGGTTAATCTGCAGGGCTTTCTCCTGGGTTGTCAGCTTTTTAGATTCCTCCATGGCAGCTTAAAAAATTGGATTACACAAATTTAATGTTTCTTACCACTATTGATAACGGGGAGCCATGAACTTATTAAGGCTGCCTCCTCATAACGGCTTTTTGATTATTTTGGTTTAAGGTCTATTTTGCCCGCTAATTCAACGCAGCATGTCAACAAGAGGTAACTTTTCAAGTCGTTTGGGTTTCATTCTGGCTGCGGCCGGATCTGCTGTCGGACTGGGAAACATCTGGCGCTTCCCCTACCTGGCGGGTACCAACGGCGGCGCCGGCTTCCTGTTGATTTACCTCATTTGCATCTTCACCCTCTGCTTCCCGGTGATGGTGGGTGAGATTGCCATCGGTCGAAACGCCGGCAGCGATGCCTATGGCTCCTACCAGAAACTGGGGGCTAAGAAGTGGGGCTACCTGGGAATGTACGGCATCCTGGCGGGGATTCTTATCCTCTCCTTTTATAACGTCGTTGCCGGATGGGCTTTTGGCTACTTCATAGAACTGTCCTTCGGCGACCTTCTCAATAACACAGACTTCAATGCATTCTTCGGCACGTATGTGAATGACATCGGCCCCATTTTCCTGTTCTCCCTCGGATTCATGGTCCTGACGGCGGTCATCGTATCCCAGGGCATTGCAAAGGGAATAGAAGCCGCGAACAAGATCATGATGCCTGGATTGTATATCATTTTGATTGGACTTATTGTTTATAGCCTCACGCTGCCCAATGCCATGGCTGGCGTCAAGTTCTATCTCGTTCCTGAACTGAGCGAAATCACTGCCAAGACCATTTTCTACGCCCTGTGCCAGGCCTTCTTCTCCCTTTCATTGGGGATGGGTTGCCTCATTACTTTCGGCTCTTATGTGACCAAAGACCAGAACATAGTTAAATCAGCTGCTGTTATTTCGATCGCCGACACTTCCGTCGCTTTCCTGGCAGGCCTGATGGTATTCCCACTTGTATTTTCTCTTGGCGCAACACCAGATCAGGGGCCCAAACTTATCTTCGTTATCCTCACGCAGGCTTTTCAGTCGATGGGCCCGGTCGCTGGCCGCATCGTAGGAGGCTCATTTTTCCTGCTCATCTGTTTCGCTGCACTGACTTCTACCATTTCATTGCTGGAAGTTCCTGCCGCCTATTTTGTAGACCAAAAAAAATGGCCACGAAAGACTGTGGTGTGGTCATTGGCCGGACTCATTTTTGTCCTGGGAATGCCTTCCCTGTTCAGTCAGGGTATTGTCCCGATGCTCAACAAACTTCCGATCCATAACAATCCCGACTTCCTGAGTTTTGTAGCCGACTTTTGCAACCTTATGCTCATCACCGGAGGCTGCATCATGTGCATTTTTATCAGAAATCAATGGAAGATCTCCAAAATGAATGAGGAACTTGCCATCGGCAACCCTTCCCACATGGGATCGTGGATGAGGCGCTACATCGATTTTTCCATCTCCTGGACAGCCCCCATTCTCCTCGCCATACTTTCCATACTGGTGATTATCGACCAGTTCTTCGGGCTGGAGTGGCTTTTCTAGTCGACCCAGTCCGCGATGAAGAGGTTTGTATCGCGTGTGCCGTTGTTGTTTCGGTTGGAAGAGAAGACGATTCTCTTGCCGTCCGGAGAGAACATGGGGAATGAATCAAACACCGTGTCGTAGGTAATCTGCTCCAGACCAGATCCGTCTTCATTGATCATGTACAGGTTGAACTCGAATCCACGTGTGCCCTTGTGGTTGGAACTGAAGATGATCTTTTTACCGGCAGGGTGATAGAACGGCGCCCAATTGGCTTTGCCCAGGTTCGTGATTTGCTTCATGCCGGTGCCATCCACATTGCAGACAAAAATCTCCATCGCGGTGGGTGCCACCATGCCCTGCTTGAGGTAATCCATATACTCCTTCTTCTCTTCCTCCGTTTTGAAACGCGAAGCCCTGAAGACAATCTTCTTGCCATCAGGGGAAAAGAACGCGCCGCCATCATACCCAATCTCGTGGGTAATCTGCTTCACGTTCTTGCCATTGATATCCATTACATAAAGGTCAAGGTCACCGTTGCGGGTAGACGTAAACACAATCTTGTCTTTCCTGGGGGAAATGGTAGCCTCGGCATCGTAGCCAGGTGAATTGGTCAACTGCTTGATGATCTTGCCGTTCAGGTCAGCGACGAAAATATCATAGCTGTCATAAATCGGCCACAGGTACTTTCCGCCAGGCTTGCGCTCGACATCAGGCGGACATTCCTTGCCGCCCAGGTGTGTGGAAGCGTAAAGGATTGTCTTGTTGCCCGGAAGGAAGAAAGAACAGGTAGTCCTGCCCTGACCGGTACTGATGAGGGTCGGTTTCTTTCCATCACTCAGGTCCATCCCATCGACTGGCATGTAAAATACCTGGTCGCAGCCGAGGCCCCACTGCTTGTTGTTGGACTGGAAGCTAATCATTTTGCTGTCGAAGCTCCAGTAGGCTTCTGCATTGTCGCCGCCAAAAGTTAGCTGCCGCAGGTTGTTCAGGTGCTTCTCTTCGGGATACCGGATGGGATTTTGCGCCCTGGATGAAAATACTCCGCTTGCCGCAAGTAGCACAATCAATACAATGAACTTCATTATCTTGAGATTTGCGGCAAGTTAGTTGCCGGTGTGTGGGGGAAATAACGGTTTCTGGAAAATTTATGCCACTTTAGCCAATTCCTGCTCCTTCAACGCCCTGCGCAGAATCTTCCCCACATTCGTTTTGGGAAGATCAGGGCGGAACTCAAAGTACCGCGGGACTTTGTAGTTGGTCAGGTTGGCAGAGCAAAAAGTCCTGATCTCCTCTTCCGAGAGGGATTGATCCTTTTTCACGATAAAGACCTTGATGGTCTCCCCGGTCTTTGCATCAGCGAGACCAATGGCCGCCACCTCAAGCACTTTGGGATGTGAAGCAATGACATTCTCGATTTCGTTGGGATAAACATTGAAGCCCGACACTTTGATCATGTCCTTCTTCCTGTCTACAATTCTGAAGTACCCGTCTTCCGACATTACTCCGATATCGCCGGTGCGGAACCAATCGTTATGAAAGAATACCCCTTCGTTGTCCTTTTGCCAATAGCCGCGCATTACCTGAGGTCCCCGTGCGCATATTTCACCAGGCTGGCCCTGCGGTACCGAATTGCCTTCATCATCAAAAATGGCCACCTCGGTGCTGGGCATCGGAATGCCGATGGTACCACGCTTGTGTTTACCATCCAGTGGATTACAGCACAGGACTGGCGAGGTCTCGCTTAAACCGTAACCTTCCACGATGGACGTTCCGGTGACCTCTTCCCATCTTGTGGCCACGGCGTCCTGCACGGCCATGGCCCCGCCGATGGCTCCATGAAGAAATGAAAAATCAAGATCCTTGAATTGAGGGTTATTGAGCAGTCCGTTGAACAAGGTGTTGACCCCGGTGATGATTGAAAACCGGTGCTTACCCAATTCTTTTACAAATCCAGCGATATCCCGGGGATTAGTGATCAGCACATTTTTAACACCCGACGAAAACATCAGGACCCCATTCACCGTCAGCCCGAAAATATGGTACATCGGTATCGCGGTAATCATGATGTTGTTCTGACTGGCCGACATGTATGGTTTAAACCAATGGGCAATCATCATGTTGTGTGCAATAATATTCCGGTGCGACAACTGCGCACCCTTGGCAACACCTGTCGTGCCTCCGGTATACTGAAGGACAGCCAGGTCTTCCGGCTGGATATCCGATTTTTCCAACGTCAGGTGCGAACCCTTGGCGAGAGCATGGCTGAATGAAACAGCATTTGGCACGTGATAGGCCGGAACCATTTTCTTCAAGCGCTTCACAACAAAGTTGACCAGTGCTCCCTTGAATGTCCCCAGCATATCCCCCATCCTCACGATGATGTAGTGCTTCGCGGGAATGTTGGCCATGATGCCATGCAAATTGGATGCGAAATTCTCCAGAATCACAACGGCGGAAACACCTGCATCCTTAAACTGATGTTCCATCTCACGCGGCGTGTACAGCGGATTGGTATTCACAACAATCAACCCTGCTTTCTGTGCACCGATGAACACCACCGGAAATGGGAGGATGTTTGGCAGCTGCACTGCGATACGGTCACCCTTCTTGAGGCCAAGTTCTTGTTGGAGATAGGCAGCGAAGGCGGTTGAGTGGTCGTCCACTTCGCTGAAGGAAAGGGTCTTGCCCATGTTTTCATAGGCAATGCGGTCTTTGTACTTCTTGCACGAAACCTTGAAGAGCTCAACCAGGGATTTGAATTCCAGGAGCCCTATTTCATGAGGGATGCCGTTGGGGTATTTGCTGTACCAGGGGAATTCTTTTGTCATATCTCACGAAATATGAGCAACAAACGATTGCAATAAAAACAAAAGGTCATTATTCAACCCGGTGGACAAGAAAAAAGCCTGCACCGCACTGGCACAGGCTTCTGGCTGCTGTAGAGGAAGGGTTCGAACCTTCACGGGGAAGTTAGCTGCAGGACAAGTGAAAACTTAGTGGTCAACCCGTTATCCTGCGTTTATCCTTGGCTCCCCACCCCCGAGACAGGAGGGCTTGTCTGCCAATTTCAACACCCTACATTGTAATTAACTCAACAAAGTAACGCATTGACTGACGTTTCATTCAAATAATTGTCTAAAGTTTACATAATTTTAAATCCAATTACGAAATACTGAAAACATTCAAATTTATGATTGCCAAGAAGCCTGATAATTATGGAATTGACAAAACCGACCTCAAAATCCTGGAGATCCTGATTCAGGATGCGAAGAAGCCATTCACAGAAGTGGCGAAAAAGGTCTTTGTTTCACAGGGAACGGTCCATGTACGCATGAACAAGATGCAGGATGCCGGCATTGTTGAAAAGACAACACTGAAAATCAACTACGCCAAACTGGGCTTTGACATTACCGCATTCATTGGTATCTATCTGGAAAAGAGCGCTTTATATGAAAAGGTGCTTGCAAAACTTAAGCTGATCCCCGAGGTGACGAACATCCATTACACCACAGGCAATTACTCCATGTTCGTCAAGATCCACTGCCGGGACACAAACCACCTGAAGGAGGTTCTTCACGACAAGATGCAGCAGGTCGAGGGCATCGAAAGGACTGAAACAATGATCTCCCTGGAGGAAAGCCTGGACCGCAGCGTCATTCTTGCAGAATAATTAATCCCTCTAATAACCTTAGAAACCGATTTTTGTTGATATTTTTGAGGTCTATTTAAAATTAGTCTAAATACAGTAGATGGGGAGCGACAATCAAATCCTGCAGGACTTAACGACAAAGGAGTATGAACATGGCTGGGCCGTGGACATGGAGACTGATTCGGCCCCCAAAGGCCTATCGGAAGAAACCGTCAGGTTCATTTCCAGCCGCAAGAATGAGCCTGAATGGCTCCTTCAGTGGCGCCTGGAGGCCTACCGGAAGTGGACTACCATGAAGGAACCGACCTGGCCCAATGTTAAATACCCTGTCATCAACTTCCAGGACATTATCTATTACTCTGCTCCCAAGCAGTCGGCCAAACCGAAGAACCTCGAGGATATTGACCCTGAACTGCTCAAGACCTTTGAAAGACTTGGGATTTCACTCACCGAACAGAAGATACTGACGGGCGTGGCCGTCGATGCCGTATTTGACAGCGTCAGCGTTGCCACCACCTTCAAGGAAAAACTGGGCGAGCTGGGAATCGTTTTCTGCTCCTTCAGCGAAGCGGTGAAAGAACACCCAGACCTGATCAGAAAATACCTGGGATCCGTTGTACCCGTCAACGACAATTACTTCGCTGCCCTGAACTCGGCCGTTTTTTCAGATGGATCATTCTGCTACATCCCCAAGGGTGTCAGGTGCCCCATGGAACTTTCTACCTATTTCAGGATCAATGCCGCCAAGACCGGTCAGTTTGAACGCACCCTGATCGTCGCCGACGAAGGCAGCTATGTGAGCTACCTGGAAGGATGTACAGCACCCATGCGCGACGAGCACCAGCTCCATGCCGCCGTGGTTGAAATCTATGCCATGAAGGATGCCCAGGTAAAATACTCCACCGTTCAAAACTGGTATCCGGGAAACAAAGATGGCGTAGGCGGCATTTACAACTTTGTCACCAAGCGCGGGCTTTGCGCCGGCGACCATGCCAAGATCAGCTGGACCCAGGTTGAAACAGGGTCGGCGATCACCTGGAAATATCCATCCTGCGTGCTGAAGGGCGATCATTCCATCGGTGAGTTTTATTCCGTAGCAGTAACGAATAATTATCAGCAGGCAGACACCGGCAGCAAGATGATTCACATCGGAAAGAATACGCGGTCGCGCATCGTTTCGAAGGGAATCTCCGCAGGCAAGTCACAGAACAGCTACCGTGGCCACGTCCACATCATGAAACGCGCCGAAAATTCCCGCAACTCCTCCCAATGCGATTCACTCCTGCTTGGCGATCAGTGCGGCGCCCATACTTTTCCGTACATCGATGTAGAAAACAGCTCCTCTAAGGTGGAACATGAAGCCACCACATCTAAAATCGGGGAAGACCAGATATTCTACTGCTTGCAGCGCGGGATCGACGAAGAGTCAGCCGTTGCACTGATCGTCAACGGTTATGCCAAGGAGGTATTGAACCAACTGCCAATGGAATTTGCCGTTGAGGCACAAAAATTACTTGCCCTCACATTGGAAGGCAGTGTGGGATAATCTCTTTATAAAAGAATGAACATGCTTTCGATAAAAAATTTACAAGCGAAGATTGAGGACAAACAAATCCTGAACGGCATCAACCTGGAGGTAAAGGCCGGTGAGGTTCATGCCATCATGGGACCCAATGGTTCCGGAAAAAGCACGCTCGCCTCAGTGCTGTCAGGCCGCGAAGAGTATGAAGTGACCGGTGGAACCGTTGATTACCTTGGGAAGAATCTTCTGGAGATGGAACCCGAGGTTCGCGCACGCGAAGGAATCTTCATGGCCTTCCAGTATCCCGTTGAAATTCCGGGGGTAAGCACCATCAACTTCATGAAGACGGCACTGAACAAAATCCGCGAACACCGCGGGCTGCCCACACTGGATGCCGTGTCGTTCCTCAGACTAATGAAGGAGAAAATGAAACTGGTTGAAATTGACCAGGCCCTCCTGAACCGCGCCCTCAACGAGGGATTTTCAGGCGGTGAAAAAAAGCGCAATGAAATTTTCCAGATGGCCATGCTGGAACCCAAACTCGCCATCCTCGACGAAACGGATTCAGGCCTCGACATCGATGCACTCCGCATTGTGGCCGGCGGCGTAAACAAACTCCGTAACAAAGACAACGCCGTCATCGTGGTTACGCACTACCAGCGCCTGCTGGAGTACATCACACCCGACTACGTCCATGTGCTCTACAAGGGGAAAATTGTAAAATCAGGCACCAAGGATCTCGCACTCGAACTGGAGGCCAAGGGCTATGACTGGATCAAAACCGAGTTAGCGCTCGCATGACCGTCATGAGTACAATAATCCAAAAAGGAACTTTGACTTCATTCATACAGGATGCCTTTGAACGATCCGGCTCTTCGGACCAGGCACGCCGCAAGCATGCTTTTGATCTGTTCCTCGCCAAAGGATTGCCCGGCGCCAAGACCGAGGAATACAGGTTTGCACCCATCACACGCACCCTTGAAAAACTGTTAGCGCAATCAGCAGGACAGACCCACCCATCTCCTGCCCCGATTCAAAACCTTGATTGCAATGTAATCGCCTTCGTCAATGGAAAATTTTCAATGGCAAAATCCAGCATCCTGGATAAGGAACTGACGCTCTCTTCATCAACAATAGAAAACGCGGAAGATGGTCACGATGTGTTTGATTTGCTAAACCAGTCGTTCGCCTCTGAAGTGACTCACCTGCAAATTGGCGCGAAACAAGTATTGGCGCACCCCATTGCCATTGTGTATTACAACGACAGCACATCCTTCCTTATGGTTCACCCGCGCTGGAAGTTCAGCCTGGGCACCAACAGCCAGGCGACACTCATGGAATATGTTGCGGGTTCGCCGCAGGCCGTATGCTTTCACAACAAGCAATCCGTGATCGAAGTTGCTGAGAATGCCGAATTGGAATATACCATCGTTCAAAACGGACCTTCGGATGTACAGGTGAACAACAGCCTGGTTCACCTTTCCTCATCGGCCAGGGCCAACTGCTTTACCTTCACGTTCGACGGCCAACTGGTTCGCAATAACATGACCATGACCATTGACGGGGAAGGCGTGGATGCCCACCTCTACGGGCTTTACCTCCTTTACGGGAATACCCTTGCCGACAACCACACGGTAGTGGAACACAAGAAACCCAACTCCTTCAGCAATGAATTGTACAAAGGAGTCATGGACGGGAATTCAAAAGGCGTCTTCAACGGCAAGATTTATGTCCGTCCGCTGGCACAAAAAACAAATGCCTTCCAGACAAACCGCAACATCTTATTAAGCGATTCAGCAACAGTCAATACCAAACCCCAGTTGGAAATCTGGGCCGATGACGTGAAATGCTCCCACGGATGCACCACGGGTCAGTTGGATGAAGAAGCATTGTTTTACCTGCGGTCCAGGGGCATTTCAAAAGACCTGGCCAGGGGCATGCTCCTCTACGCCTTCGCTTCGGAAGTAATGACATCCATGAAAAATGAGACCATTCGGAATTTTGTAGACGGCCTCATTGGGGAAAGACTCCACAAAAATTTCTAATGATGGAAGCTGCTACCGCCACCGTGAAATCAATTCGGGACCAGTTCCCGATCCTGCACCAGCAGGTGAATGGCCAGGCGCTGGTCTATCTCGATAATGCGGCTACCACCCAGAAGCCAAAGCGGGTTATCAAGTCCTTGACAGACTACTACGAGGGATACAACGCAAACATTCACCGCGGCATTCACACCCTCGCCGAAAAAGCGACAAAAGCCTACGAAGAAACCCGGGACGTGGCCCGGCTATTCATTCATGCGTCCCATTCCGAAGAAATCATTTTCGTCCGCGGCGTAACCGAGGCCATCAACCTGGTAGCTGCCTCCTACGGAAGGACTTTTTTGAAGGCAGGTGATGAAATCATCCTCTCGGGACTCGAGCATCACTCGAACATTGTGCCGTGGCAAATGGTTTGCGGGGAGAAGGGCTGCACGATAAAGGTAATTCCCGTCACCCATTCGGGTGAGCTGGACCTGGTGGCTTTTGAAAAAATCCTGGGTTCGAAAACAAAACTGGTTGCGGTAAACCATGCTTCCAACAGCCTGGGCACAATCAATCCCATCCGGGAGATTATAAAGAAATCACACGAAGCCGGTGCGGTAGTCCTCATTGACGGCGCCCAGGCAGCAGCCCACCTGCCCATCGATGTGCAGCAGCTCGACTGCGACTTCTATTGCATTTCAGGACACAAAATGTACGGCCCAACCGGGGTGGGCATCCTCTACGGAAAGAAATCATTGCTCGAGAAAATGCCCCCCTATATGGGCGGCGGTGAAATGATCAAGGACGTGACTTTTGAAAGGACCACCTACAATGACCTTCCTTACAAGTTTGAGGCTGGCACACCCAACATCGCCGACGTCGTTGCCCTGAAGGAGGCATTCCAGTTTATCAATGAAATAGGCAAGGACATCATGGCCGCCCACGAACAGGAACTCGTTCAGTACGCGGCACGTTCATTGCAAAATCTAAAGGATGTAAGACTGATCGGCACCGCCACTGACAAAGTAAGCGTCCAATCCTTCGTAGTGGAAGGCATCCATCCTTTCGACATCGGACAGATGCTGGATGCCCGCGGTGTGGCCGTGCGCACTGGTCACCATTGCACCCAGCCCCTCATGGAGCACTTCGGAATCGAGGGAACTGTCAGGGCCTCCTTTGCGGTTTATAACACAAAAGCTGAAGTCGACCGCCTGGTAGAGGGCGTGGACCGCATCATCAAATTCCTGAAATGACCATCTCCGAAGAACAAGACGAAATCATTAACGAGTTCTCGCTCCTCGACGGGGACCTGGAGATGTCCGTGATGTACCTGATGGAACTGGGACAAAAGCTTCCACCCATGAAAGAGGAAGACCGGACGGAAGCCAATATTGTCAAGGGCTGTCAATCCAAGGTTTGGCTCACGGCTGAATCGCAAAATGACATGATCTATTTCACGGGAGACAGCAATACAGCCATAACCAAAGGTCTGGTAAGCCTGCTGATCAAAACGTACAACGGACAACTCCCGGAAGAGATACTGACCAGCGAACTCTACTTCATGAAGAAAATCGGTATGGACCGGTTCATCGGCACGCAACGTTCCAATGGCTTTGCCTCCATGATAAAACAAATGAAAATATATGCACTGGCTTTTCAAACGAAATCAAATATTCAGGCATGAGCGATAACATGCAGCATGTTGATGAGACGCCGGAGGCCGAGCCTTCCCTGGAAATCCCCGATCTCCGGGAAAAAATCCTGGCAGCCCTCAAGACGGTATATGATCCGGAGATACCGGTAGATATTTATGAATTGGGACTGATCTATGAAATCACCACCTACCCGATCAACAATGTCCATATCATGATGACCCTTACCTCCCCTTCCTGTCCTTCCGCAGAAGCGATTCCTACCGAGGTAGAACAAAAGGTGAAGGCCATCCCGGGTGTAAACGATGTACAGGTGGAGATCACCTGGGATCCGCCCTACTCCCAGGATATGATGAGCGAGGTGGCCAAACTGGAACTCGGATTTCTATAACTTTGTTAACACACAATTGAACCAATAAACCAATTAAACTATGGGTATGTATCCTGAAATGCTGGTGGCCCCGATGCGGACCGACTTGACGAGCGCCGGATTTAAAGAATTAAAGACTCCTTCGGAGGTTGAACAGCAGATCCTGAATGAAAAAGGAACGACGCTGCTGGTCATCAACTCCGTATGTGGCTGTGCGGCCGGCGCTGCCCGCCCTGGAGTAAAATGGGCCCTTCAGAACAGCCCCAAGAAACCAGACCACCTGGCCACCGTATTTGCCGGTGTTGATACTGATGCTGTCACCAAGGCAAGACAATTGACGATGCCCTACCCCCCTTCCTCGCCCTCCATCGCCTTGTTCAAAGACGGCGAACTGCTCCACTTTGTTGAACGCCACCACATTGAAGGCCGTAATGCCCAGATGATCGGCGAACACCTGGTTGAAGTATTTGACGAATTCTGTTAGGGAAAAACTATAACGAGAAGGGGCCGCTCTTAGCGGCCTTTTTTGTACCGTTGATCACTAATTGTTATTCAATAGCGTCCGGATACCGGTAAATTGATCGTCTATATCAGGGCAAAACAAGCCATTGCTGGTGTTATTGCCGATAGTCAGAACCTTTTGGCCGGAATCATGTTCTAATTACTAGATGAAGGTAGCTGTATCACGCAAGGAACATTTCAATGCTGCCCACCGGCTGTACAACCCGGCATGGACTGACGCAAAAAATGACCAGGTCTTTGGAAAATGTAACAATCCAAATTTCCACGGACACAATTATGAACTGGTGGTAACGGTCATTGGCGAGCCCAGCCACGAAACCGGCTACGTCTACGACATGAAACTGCTCAGCGACATGATCAAAGAACATGTCATCCGGCATTTTGACCACAAAAATCTTAATTTAGATACTCCGTATTTCAAGAACCTGAATCCAACCGCAGAAAACATCGCGATTGTGATTTGGAGAATCCTGCGTCAACTGATCGATCCGGCCCTCGAACTTAAAATCAGAATTTATGAGACAGAAAGAAATTTCGTTGAATATCCTTCCGTATAAGGAAGATCAGGGCGATCAGGGCACCAACTGGAATACACCCCTGCGCGATGACGCCTTTCTGCTCACAGATGAACAGAAGATCGACAAGATCGAAGATCACGTAAGGGAAATCATGC
Organism: Cyclobacteriaceae bacterium; assembly: GCA_043744235.1. GTDB lineage: Bacteria > Bacteroidota > Bacteroidia > Cytophagales > Cyclobacteriaceae > ELB16-189. The sequence continues at coordinate 55,087 of JAYTVB010000010.1, forward strand.
AAACACTGGGTCTCGACCTGACCGACGACAGCCTAAGCGGAACGCCGAAGCGCGTTGCGAAGATGTATGTTAAGGAAGTCTTCAGCGGTTTGAATCCGAAGAACCGTCCCCAGACCAGGCTCTTCGAAAACAAATACAACTATGATCAGATGCTGGTGGAGAAAGAGATCACCTTCTACTCGCACTGCGAACATCACCTCGTGCCGATCTACGGAAGGGCCCACGTGGCCTACTTCTCTTCCGGGAAGGTGATTGGACTTTCAAAAATAAACCGGATCGTACAGTACTATTCCAAACGCCCCCAGGTACAGGAACGCCTTACAGTACAAATCGGCAAGGAAATGGAAAGACTACTCCAGACTGACAGCGTGGGTGTAGTGCTGGATGCCAACCACATGTGTGTGGCCATGCGCGGCGTGGGCGACACCAACAGCAAAACCGGCACTGCCTACTTCTCCGGGAAGTTCAAGGATGAAAATGTAAAGCGTGAATTCCTGAATTTTATCAACAGCCGGCAGGCACTGCTCTAACCGGTCAGGCATCACCCGGGTGTCAAAGATGTGGCTTGATGCGCAGCAACCGCATGATGTCCAATCCAAGAGCCTTTGTCGGATTCATGGACGCTGATCTTGCGCTGTGATCCAGGTGCATCTGTTGTCTCCTTCGTCACCGACTGTTCTCTTCCCAAAAACGCTTCAACCCCCCCAAAGAAAGCCCATCCAGAGCCGCTTCCGGCTTTGAATCATTGCCAAACCTGTTGTAGATTAGCACCTCAACTTTGAAGACTAATTATATGGTATTTGACTTAGACATGATCAAGGCCTTCTACGCAGCCATGCCGGGCCGCATTGCCAAAGCCAGAAAGGCTGTAGGCAAGCCCCTCACACTTTCAGAGAAAATCCTCTATTCACACTTGCATTCCGGGCAGGCCTTCCAGGCTTTTGGCCGCGGAAAATCTTATGTGGATTTCTCGCCCGACCGCGTGGCCATGCAGGATGCCACCGCCCAAATGGCCCTGCTGCAATTCATGTCAGGCGGGATACCCAGGGTATTGGTGCCTTCCACTGTCCATTGTGATCACCTGATTCTGGCCAAGGATGGCGCCAGGAAAGACCTCGCGGATTCCATTACGGCAAGCGGGGAAGTCTTCAATTTCCTTGAATCAGTCTCCAACAAATATGGCATTGGCTTCTGGAAACCAGGGGCCGGCATTATCCACCAGGTGGTACTCGAGAATTATGCTTTCCCGGGTGCCCTGATGATTGGAACTGACTCACACACCGTAAATGCCGGAGGCCTTGGCATGGTCGCTATCGGCGTTGGTGGTGCAGATGCCGTGGATGTCATGTCAGGCATGCCCTGGGAACTGAAGTGGCCCAAACTTATTGGCATTAAACTAACCGGCAAGCTCAGCGGTTGGACCTCATCCAAAGACGTTATCCTGAAAGTAGCCGGCATCCTCACCGTTAAAGGCGGTACCGGTGCGATAGTAGAGTATTTCGGACCCGGCGCCAAGACGCTCTCCTGCACGGGAAAGGGAACGATATGCAACATGGGCGCTGAAATCGGGGCTACCACGTCCACCTTCGGTTATGATGAGAAGATGGCAGAGTACCTGCGCGGCACAGACCGTGCGGAGGTCGCCAAACTTGCGGACAAAATCAAAGAACACCTCACGGGCGATCCTGAAGTGTATGCCAACCCATCCAAATATTTTGACCAGGTCATCGAGATCGATCTCTCCACCCTGGAACCTCATGTAAACGGTCCTTTCACGCCTGATCGTGCCATCCCTATTTCAAAATTCGCTGACGAAGTGCGAAGCAACGGCTGGCCTCAGAAACTCGAGGTGGGATTGATCGGGTCATGCACAAATTCCTCCTATGAGGACATCTCCCGGTCCGCCTCCATCGCCAAGCAGGCTGTTGACAAGAAACTGAAAGCCAAGGCAGAATTCACCATCACCCCAGGTTCTGAAAAAGTGCGGTACACCGTTGACCGTGACGGGTACCTTGACACATTCACCAAAATGGGTGGAGTGGTCATGGCCAATGCCTGCGGGCCCTGCATCGGCCAGTGGTCACGCCATACCAATGATCCAAACCGAAGGAATTCAATCATCACCTCATTCAACCGGAACTTTGCCAAGCGAAACGATGGCAACCCGAACACACACGCGTTCGTCGCCTCACCGGAAATTACCACGGCCTTTGCCATCGCCGGTGACCTGACCTTCAATCCACTCAAGGACTCGCTCGTGAACGAGGAAGGGAAGTCAGTCAGGCTGGATGAGCCTCGCGGTGCCGAGTTCCCTCCGAAAGGATTCGATGTGAAAGACCCCGGCTACCTCGCTCCTGCTAAAGATGGCAGCAGGGTTCAGGTAAAAATCGACCCAAAATCAAAGAGGCTGCAGGCACTAAGCCCGTTCGCGGCCTGGGATGGCAAGAACTGGTCAGGCCTCAAACTGCTGATCAAAGCGAAAGGAAAGTGTACCACCGACCACATTTCCATGGCCGGGCCCTGGCTGCGCTTCAGGGGTCACCTCGACAACATCTCCGACAACACGCTGACCGGCGCAACCAACTTCTTCAATGACAAGACCGACAGCGTAAAGAATCAAATCACGGGACAGTTCGGCCGGGTACCTGCCACGCAGCGCGCCTACAAGGCGGCCGGAATTTCATCCATCGTGGTGGGCGACCAGAACTATGGTGAAGGCTCTTCCCGCGAGCACGCTGCCATGCAGCCCCGCCACCTCGGCATCAAGGCAATTCTCGTCAAGTCATTTGCGAGGATCCATGAAACCAACCTGAAGAAGCAGGGAATGCTTGCCATCACGTTTGCCAACGAGGCAGACTATGACAAGTTCCAGGAAGACGATTCGATCGACTTCACTGACCTGACTTCGTTCGCTCCCGACAAGCAGCTGACCCTGGTGCTGAACCATAAGAACGGAAGCAAGGACACCATCAAGGTCAATCATACGTACAATGCCGGCCAAATCGGATGGTTCAAGGCCGGATCAGCACTCAACCTCATGGCTAAACAAATTGCCGCAAACAAAGCCAAGGCTGCACCCAAGAAGGCAGCCAGGAAGCCTGCGAAAAAGTCCACCGGCCGGAAAAAGACAGTCAAGAAAGCGGTGAAGAAGGCAGCAAAGAAAGTGGTTAGGAAAGCCCCGGTGAAGAAGGCAAAAAAGACTGTGAAGAAGAAAAAGTAATTTCCTCGGAAAGGAACAGAAAAAGGGCGGCCAAGTGCCGTCTTTTTTTTATTCATGCCGTGCGGGTCCGGCCATCACATCCGATCGTTGGTTGGATGCTCGCTTCGTTAATCGGAATTCATCCACCATCAACCTGTTAGAAGTTTGCCCGCACATTAACGATCTTTGCTCCATCCAAAACTGATTCTGAAGGGCCTGATGAGGATTCTGATCCCCGTATTCATGATGCTGGTAACGGCAGGAGAATTGTCCGCCCAGCAATCCGGCAAACCATCCAAACCAAGGGAAACAGACCTTATCGAAGTGCTCGTCAAGGCATTCAGGATTTCCATTCCTGAAAAAAAACCTGATCGGAAGCGGGTCTCCTTTTCTATTGTGCCCGTGTCCACGACAACCTCGGCCGGCAGCAAAATATTTGTGTCCTCCATCAACGCGGCATTCATCCTGGGACACCAGGATTCAACAAAGGTCTCAAGTGTGTTCCTCCTGCCCTATACTGACTTTTCTGAAAATTTTGGTATTGGCATCAAGCAGAACCTGTGGCTGCCCAACAACACCTGGAACTTGCCTGGAGAATACCGGTTCAGTTCTCTTTCTCAATACAGCTACGGGCTGGGCAGCAGTTCGGTTGAAAATGATCGTCTGAACCTGAAGTACAAAACGGTAAAGCTGTACCTCGCCGCCAACCATAAAATCACCGGTCATTACTTCGGGGGACTGGGGCTCAGCTATGACCGCGCCTACAATATCGAACAAAGCGGATTCAATTATGCGCCCAGCGCATTTGAGAAATATACGCCTGCTACAGGATCAACCTCCTTGTCTACCGGCATCAACTTCAGCTTGTTGTACGACGACCGCAAGAATTCCATTAACCCGGACAATGGCATCTACTCAGCTTTTGTCTACCGCATCAATCCATCGTGGATGGCCAACGACCAGCATTGGAGTTCTGTCTACGCAGACTACCGACAGTATTTCTCGATGAACCAGGCCAAGCGGCGGATTTTTGCCATCTGGGCATTTTATTGGGGATCTTTCGGTGATGTTCCGTATTTCAATCTGCCGGGAACCACCCTGGAATTGGGAGGAAGGAGCGGTCGGGGATATTCCACTGCACGATACCGCGGCAAACACATGCTTTACTTTGAAACGGAATATCGCTTTGATATCAGCAGGAACGGATTGTTCGGTGGCGTCCTGTTTGCCAATCTTCAGTCCTTGACGGAATTGAATTCCAATCAGTTCAAGAACATCAACCCGGCAGCAGGCTTCGGCGCAAGGATTAAATTCAACAAGGAATCAAAGACCAACATCACCCTTGACTTTGGTTTCGGAAGGGATGCTTTCAACTTTTATATCGGGCTGGGAGAATTCTATTAGGCTGCTACAGAATTTCCTTCACAATACTCCTGAACTCATTGAGCATCATGGCCGTAGCGCCCCAGACTATCTCGTTGTCAATCAAAAAATGTGGCGCCTGTAATTGATAGATTTTCGCCGCCGTGATCTCCTTAGTCCGTACGGCATCCTCCCGGATGAGGTTTTCTACGTCTCCCTCAAGCACCCGGACAACTTCAAATGAATCCGGTGTAAAGATCGGCCGCATCCGCTGTATTGCGACGATGGGTGTTACCATGAAATTACTGGGGATGACAAAGAAATCCGTCAGCCTGCCGATCACTTCGATATGCTTCCTGTTGATGCCGATTTCCTCTTCCCCCTCTCTCAATGCGGTTTGCTCGCGGGTCTCACCTTCTTCGGCTTTGCCACCAGGGAAACTCACCTGTCCGCTGTGGGCCCCGGAATACTCCGGCCGCTGCGTGAGTGGGAACTTAATCAAGCCCTGGTCTGGGTACAGGAGGATAAGCACACTGCCCGGTTTTGGCGGTGACTGATGTTCAAAATTCGGTCTTACTGCTCCCATCGGTACAGCCCGCAATGGTTCATGAGCCTTCGGTCCCGGCAAAGGAGCCCGCAGCCGATGGCTCAGGAGGCTTACGAATTCTTCAAACGCTAGCGGCATGATCGCATCAACTCGGGAGTTGCCATTCTGTCACCCACCCTTTCCGACTTTCTAAAATGATCACAAGCCTCTTTAGCCTGGCCGTTTTTGTAATAGGCCATCCCCAGGTAGAAATGAATCTTGTCAATAAAGGAGTCCATATCCAGTGCCTGCTGCAGTAAACGAACTGCTTCGGAATAATCACCCTTCAAGAGCCGATAAATTCCTTTGTTGCGGTAAGCCCATCCATTGTTCGGATCCAAAACAATGCTCCTGTCAATGTCGACCAGCGCGTCTTCAAGGTGGTTTTGCATCAGAAAAATAAAACCACGGTTGTTGAGGTAGAATGGCTGATCGGGCGAGATGTCAAGGGCCTTCTGAATCAGCAGCAGGGCAGCCTCGTGATTGCCTTTGCTGATTTCAATCATGGCCTGCGTGTTGTAAATGTTGGACTCCCTGGCATTGATGGAAGCTGCTACCGCAAGGTCCTTTTCTGCCTCTGGATATTGATGCAGGTAATACCTGACCGTTCCCCGATTTACCCGGTACTCTACATTCATCGAATCAAGCCTGATTGCCTTGTCGAAGGCGGTAACGGCAGACTGGTAGTCACGCATCTTTGTGTCTACCAATCCCTGGATAAAATACGCCACTGCCGTATCCGGCTTCTGGGCAATGATCTTCTGAACGTCCTTCTGGGCATTGAAGTACTCTTTCAGTTCATAGTAAGTGTTGGCTCTGTTGAAATAGGCTGGAAGGAAGTCCGGTTGGCAGCGAATCGACTGGTTGTAGTAGGTCAGGGCCTCATCCCAGTGTGTTTGCTGGAAACTGATGGTGCCGAGGTTATTCAGGGCATCCGCAAAGCAAGGCTCAACCTTCAATGCCTCTTTGAAGTAGTAGGCGGCCTGTTCCGGGTTTCCTTCCTTCAGGGAAAGGTTGCCCTTCAGCAAAAACTTCTGCAGCCTGAGCTCCTTGCGGTCGGAACATCCCAGGAAAACAATCAAAATCAAAAAATACTTTAACTTCATATTAATTCAGGAATGCAGACAAGTCAAGGCCAAAGGAATCACAAATCTCCAAAATCAATGATGATTAAAATAATCCTTTTCTTCCTTTTCTGTCTTTTTCTCGCAGCAGCAAAATATGAGGTACGGCACCTTATCAGCAAATCATAATTATGAAACCCCGGTTCTCACAAATGGATCCCGCCGACGTTGTTGGGAAGGTCTTCTCCGGCATTGGCTTCATTTCTTTCATCATCGTCATCCTCCTATGGTGGCAGGATCATAAACAGGCACAACGTGCCTCAAAAGTGACCGGTACGGTATCCAGCCTGGAATACAACTCCTCCGGAATGGCGGCGCCGGTGATCGGGTACCGGATGAACGGCCAAAAGCACTATTACGTCGGAACGGTATGGTCTACACCGCCAAGCTTTGACGTAGGCGAGCAAGTTGACTTATTGGTCAATAATGACAAACCGGAGGATGTCACCATTGATTCCTTCTTCGAACGTTACTTCCTGATTACCCTGCTGGCCTTCTTTGCAACGGTTTTCGGAGGCATCGGCGTGCTGCTGCTGACTTTATTGAAGGATTGACTTTGTTTATTCTGGAATCCGGCTTTTATTTGCACCACCATGAAACAAAACCAAAACATCCATCTGCATCACCATCACGCTTTTGCGTGCTGAGGGGCAGGTTTATGTTTTGAAATCATACAAAGCATATCAAGGCTTGCCCCAAGGCAGGCCTTTTTTGTTGCCCAGGAATGAACGTAAAACAACCCTACACCATGAAAGAAAATAACAAGGATGTACTGCGCATCGCAATACAAAAATCCGGAAGACTGCAGGAAGGCTCACTCGCACTTCTGAAGGAAAGCGGCCTTACCTTCAACAATGGCAAGGAGCAGTTGAAAACACTGGCCAGAAACTTTCCGGTGGAAGTGCTGTTTCTCCGGGATGACGATATCCCCCAATACATTGAAGACCGTGTAGCGGATGTCGGCATCGTAGGGGAAAATGTCTTTGCCGAAAAGCAGAAGAAAAACAAACTGATCAAGCGGCTCGACTTCGCGAAGTGCAGGCTGGCCATCGCTATTCCAAGGGGTGAAGCTTATACAGGAATCAGCTGGCTCGCGGGCAAGAACATTGCGACCTCCTACCCTGCCATTGTCAGAAATTTTCTGAAGAAGAACAACATCGACGCAGGCATCCACGAGATCAGCGGTTCGGTGGAGATCGCACCCGGTATCGGGCTGGCCGACGCGATTTGCGACATTGTCAGCACAGGGGGAACCTTGCTGAGCAATGGTCTCCTCGAGGTTGAAACGGTCATGCAGTCCGAAGCCGTGCTGATTGGGGGTGCTGATCTGCCACCGGCCAAACAAACCATCCTCGACCAGTTGATGTTCAGGATTGATGCCGTCAACTCCGCCAAGAACAACAAATACATCCTGCTAAACTGCCCCGATGATGCCATCGAAAAAATAACCGCGGTCATACCCGGAATGAAGAGTCCAACCATCATGCCCCTGACCCGGCCGGGATGGTCCTCCCTGCACTCGGTCGTAAATGAAAATGATTTCTGGGAAAAGATCGGCCAGCTGAAGATGTTTGGCGCCGAAGGAATTCTCGTAATCCCCATTGAAAAAATGATTGCCTAGTATGAAAGTATTTTCAAATCCCGCGCCGGCAACATGGCCAGAACTGGTACGGCGCCCATCGCTCGAACTTGAATTCCTGGAGAGCGCCGTAAGAAATATCCTCAACCGGGTCAGAACCTCCGGAGATTCTGCCTTGGCGGAACTGACCAGGCAATATGATGGCATTGAACCCGGTCAGTTGAATGTAACCGCTGCTGAATATGCAGAAGGCTGCAACAAGGTGGCCGTACCGGTAAAAAGAGCGATTGAAACTGCAGCCGCCAACATCCGGAAATTCCACGCCAGCCAGGTTCAAAACACAACCCTGGTAGAAACCATGCCCGGCGTCACCTGCTGGAGAAAGCCCGTGCCCATACAAAAGACCGGCATCTATATTCCCGGGGGCACTGCACCGCTGTTTTCAACCGCTCTGATGCTTGGAATACCGGCGCAGATTGCAGGCTGCACGAAAGTGATCCTGTGCACACCGCCTGCCAAAGATGGCTCCATATCGCCGGAAATACTGTTTGCCGCTTCCCTTGCCGGGATCAAAGATATCTTTAAGGTTGGCGGGGCGCAGGCAATTGCAGCAATGGCTTACGGAACTGAATCCATTCCTGCCGTTCACAAAATATTTGGTCCGGGTAATCAATTTGTAACCAAGGCCAAACAAATGGTCAACCAGGAAGGGATCGCTATCGATATGCCGGCCGGGCCCTCTGAAGTGCTGGTCATTGCTGATGAAAATGCGGACGCCTCCTTCATTGCCGCTGATCTCCTGTCGCAGGCTGAACATGGTATCGACAGCCAGGTGGTGCTCGTTTCAGTCAGCGAACAAAAAGTGAATGAAGTGAACACCGAGATTGAACGTCAGCTTCCGGCATTGCCGCGAAATGAAATTGCGAGGCAGGCGCTGCAGCACAGCATGGCAATTCATTTTACAGAAATGAAAAGCGCTGTGCAGTTTGCTAACACCTATGCGGCTGAACACCTGATTATCAATACCAGCGACTGCGACTCAATAGCTGAACAAATTATCAATGCCGGATCCGTTTTCCTCGGCCCGTACTCCCCTGAAGCGGTCGGTGACTATGCCTCCGGAACGAATCACACCTTGCCAACCAACGGCTTCGCCCGCGCCTACAGCGGCGTATCCCTGGATAGCTTCATGAAAACCATCACGTTCCAGAAACTCACATCCGAAGGACTGAAAAAAATCGGTCCATCTGTTGAAATCATGGCGCAAGCAGAACAACTGGAAGCGCACAAGCAGGCCATTTCCATCCGACTCCGCAAACTCAAATGAAACCAATTGATATTCTTGCCCTGGCCAGGGACAACGTAAAACGCCTGAAGCCGTATTCCTCGGCACGGGACGACTTTAAGGGCACAGCATCTGTCTTCCTGGACGCCAATGAAAATCCATTCCCATCCGGCTACAACCGCTATCCCGATCCTCATCAGCAAAAGTTGAAGGGGGCCATCGCAAACTTGAAGAAAGTTAACCCCAACCAGGTATTCCTTGGCAACGGAAGCGACGAGGTAATCGACCTCCTGTTCCGCAGCTTCTGTGAACCAGGGCGCGACAACGTCATCATCCCGCAGCCTACCTATGGCATGTATACCGTGAGTGCTGACATCAACAACATTAAAGTAATAGCGCCAACCCTCACCGATACCTTTGACCTGGACGCATCAGCCATCCTGGACGTTGTTACTCCGGCATCCAAACTCATCTTCCTGTGCAGTCCAAACAATCCCTCCGGAAATTTGTTGAATGCAAAGGAATTTGAAGTAATAGCAGAAAAGTTCAATGGTCTGGTTGTGCTTGATGAAGCCTATGTCGATTTTACAGATGGTCCCAGCTGGACAACCAGGCTTTCTGAATTTCAGAATATGGTAATCCTTCAAACCCTTTCGAAAGCCTGGGGTCTGGCCGGTCTGCGGCTGGGCATGGGCTTTGCTGATCCGGGAATCATCAGCATCCTGGACAAGATCAAACCCCCCTACAACATCAATGCGTTCACCCAGGCAGCAGCCACAGAGGCTGTCCTGAATGGGGCTGGACAAAAAGAACGGTGGGTCAAGGAAATCATCCAGGAACGAAAGGCGCTTTCGAAACAACTTGCTGCTTTGCCAATCGTCAGGCGTGTTTTCCCTTCCGACGCCAATTTTGTACTGGCCGAGGTGACGGATGCCAAATCGATATACCAGGAACTTTTGAGGCGTGGCGTTGTGGTCCGGGACCGTTCCTCTGTTATCTTGTGCAGCCAATGTCTCCGCATCACCGTTGGGACGCCTTCTGAAAATGATCAACTTCTACTTGCCCTCAGCAAGCTATGAAAAAACTACTATTCATTGACCGCGACGGCTGCCTCATCCGGGAGCCTGCCGACGAACAGATTGACAGCCTGGAAAAACTTGAATTCTATCCTGGTGTATTTACTGCCTTGTCCAGGATAGCCCGCACCGGCCAGTTCGAACTGGTCATGGTCACCAACCAGGACGGATTGGGAACACCCAGTTTTCCGGAAGAGAACTTCTGGCCCGCTCAAGAGAAGATGATCAAGGCCCTGGCCAACGAAGGCATTGTGTTCAGCAAGGTATGCATTGACAGATCCTTTGCGCATGACAACAAGAACACACGCAAGCCGGGCACTGGCATGCTGATTGAATATATGTCCGGTGGCTACGACCTGGCCAATTCACTGGTCATCGGCGACAGGCCTACTGATATCGAACTGGCAAAGAACCTGGGTGCCCAGGGAATATTATTGGGACCCGAAACCAGAAGGGAGGAGCTCTACAAGAATAAGCTTGAGGAACATTGTATCCTGGTCACCCCTTCCTGGGATGAAGTCGGCAAGATGGTCATGGCTTCCACACGAAAAGCAAGCGTTCGGCGAAAAACAAAAGAGACCGATATTGATATAGAACTCCACCTCAATGGCAGCGGCGATTCATCCTGCCATACAGGACTGGGATTCTTCGATCACATGCTGGATCAGCTGGCCAGGCATGGCCAGCTTGATCTTTACGTGACAGCTCTTGGAGACCTCGACATTGATGAGCATCACACCATCGAAGACACAGGACTTGCTTTGGGTGAGGCCTTCATCAAAGCATTGGGAGACAAAATTGGCATTGAGCGATACGGATTCTGCCTGCCCATGGATGATGCGCTCGCCACAGTAGCCATTGATTTTGGCGGACGCCCCTGCCTTGTTTGGGAGGCTGAGTTTAAGCGTGAAAAAATCGGGGAAATGCCGACCGAGATGTTCCCTCACTTCTTCAAATCACTTTCTGATGCCGCAAAATGCAACATCAACATCAAGGCAGAAGGGGTTAATGAACACCATAAGATCGAGGCGATCTTCAAAGCCTTTGCCAAAGCGATAAAAATGGCTGTCCGGCAGGATGGCACAGAGTCGTTACCGACCACCAAGGGCACCCTGTAGGAAAGAATTCCGGACAATTTCATTCACTCATCACCTCCAGCCTCCCCTTATCCATGAAAGTCGCCATAATCAAGTACAACGCGGGTAACATCCGGTCAGTGTCATTTGCTTTGGAACGATTGGGAATTAATTTTACGGTCACCGACTCCCCGGAGGAAATCTGCTCTGCCGACAAAGTGATTTTCCCCGGCGTAGGTGAGGCAAGCAGTACCATGCGCTATTTGCGGGACAGAAGACTGGATGAGGTTATCATGAAGCTAAAACAGCCCACACTGGGTATATGCCTGGGAATGCAGTTGATGTGCAATCATTCAGAAGAAAATAACACATCTTGCCTGGGCATATTTGATGAGTCTGTTTTGCGCTTCAACTCCGATAACCTGAAGGTACCCCACATGGGATGGAATGCGATAGAAAAAGCCACGGATTGGCTTTCCACACTGGGAGAAAATTACTTCTATTTTGTACACTCCTACTACGTTCCCGTTTCTGTGCACACTTCGGCACAAACTCAGTATGGACTTCCTTTTAGCGCAGCCCTGAGAAACAATAACTTTTATGCAGTACAGTTCCACCCGGAAAAATCGGCTGAAGCCGGGGAGAAAGTGATCCGCGCATTCCTGCAACAACCTGGCTGATATGAGAATCATTCCCGCTATCGACATCATTGACGGAAAGTGCGTGCGCCTCACCCAGGGAGACTATGGCAAAGCCAAGATCTACCGCGAAAACCCGGTGGACGTTGCGCGGGAGTTTGAAGACGCTGACCTCGAATACCTTCACCTGGTGGATCTCGACGGCGCCAAAAAAGGCAAAGTTGTTAACTGGAGGGTGATTGAAAAAATCATGGCGGGCACTGCGCTGAAAGTAGACTTTGGCGGCGGCGTAAAATCCATTGAAGAGGTTGACGCGCTGCTCGACCTGGGGATAGACCAGATAAACATTGGAAGCCTGGCGGTTAAGGACCCGACCATGTTCAAGAACTGCATTCAGAAGTTCGGCAGCGAAAATTTTATCCTCAGCGCAGATGTGAAACATGAGCAAATCCAGGTGCGCGGTTGGACAGAGATGTCTGGAATAACCATATACGATCTGGTCGGGCAATTTGAAAAGGAAGGACTGGAATATGTTACGTGTACCGATATCGACGCAGACGGTATGCTGCAGGGCCCGAACTTCGGGCTTTACAAAAAACTGAAGAAGAGGTTTCCCGAACTGAAAATTACCGCGAGCGGCGGTATCAGTTCTGTTATCGACTTACAGGAACTCACGTACATCAAATTGCATGGCGTAATCATCGGGAAGGCGATCTACGAAAACAAGATCAGGTTATCCGAACTTAAAAATCTATAGCCTGGGTGCTCACCAAAAGAATCATTCCCTGCCTCGACATTCAAAACGGTCGTACCGTTAAAGGCACGAACTTTATCAACCTGCGTGACGCGGGCGATCCTGTTGAATTGGGCACGCTGTATTCCAAACAAGGCGCTGATGAGCTGGTGTTCCTTGACATCAGCGCTACGCAGGAGGCACGCAAGACCTTTGTTTCCCTGGTTCGTGACATCGCCAGGCACATCAACATTCCATTTACCGTGGGCGGAGGCATCAGCTCCATCGGGGACGTCGCTCCCCTCCTTGATGCCGGTGCGGATAAAGTGAGTATCAATTCTGCCGCCGTGCAAGACCCCGGGTTGATCGACGCCATCGCGAAAGAATTCGGCTCCCAGTTTGTCGTGCTCGCCATCGACGCCAGGAAGATTGACAACCAGTGGACCGTTCACACCCATGGAGGCACAAAACCAACCGACAGGAAACTTTTCTCCTGGGCGAAGGAAGGACAGCAGCGCGGAGCCGGTGAAATCCTGTTCACCAGCATGGACCATGACGGCTCGAAAACCGGGTTTGCCATTGATCCCCTGCAGAAACTCAACCAATTACTAACCATCCCGGTGATCGCATCGGGCGGGGCTGGCATGAAAGAGCATTTCCTGGAAGTGCTTGCCTTAGGCCGGGCAGACGCAGCCCTCGCCGCCAGTGTATTTCACTTCAATGAGATCCCCATACCTGAACTGAAAGCGTACCTCAAACAACACCACATCCCTATCCGCTAAACCCCTATGAAGCCAGCCCTGAATTTTTCAAAGCTCAATGGACTAATACCCTGCATCGTCCAGGACGACCAAACCGACAAGGTCCTGATGCTCGGGTTCATGAACCAGGAAGCCCTGGATAAGACCAGCAAAGAGAACCGGGTCACATTATTCAGCCGTACCAGGCAGCGGCTTTGGACCAAAGGCGAGACTTCGGGTCATTACCTTGAAGTTAAATCCATGGTGGCGGATTGTGACCAGGACACACTGCTGATCAAGGCCCGTCCGGCTGGTCCAGTATGCCATACAGGCGCGGATACCTGCTTCCAGGAAAAAAATGTGCGCGAAGGACTGGCGTTCCTCGAAGATACCATCGTGGAGAGAAAGCGAAACCCAAAGGCCGGATCCTACACCAATCATCTCTTCGATGGAGGAATCAACAAAGTGGCACAAAAGGTAGGTGAAGAAGCCGTCGAACTGGTGATCGAAGCAAAAGACAATGACCGCGAGAAATTCCTGGGCGAGGCAGCCGACCTCATGTACCATTACCTCGTGCTGCTGACCGCGAAAGGCTGCGCCCTAAAGGACGTGGTCCAGGTATTGAAAAAGAGGCACGAACCATAAATACCGAAACTTATTGACTGATCGTCGCAGGCACAAAAAGCTTCTTCATGCGAAGTGAAACGTTGACGAGCAGAATCAGTACGGGCACTTCAACCAAAGGACCGATAACGGTAGCAAACGCTACCTGCGAATTAATACCAAAGACCGCCACGGCTACTGCAATGGCCAATTCAAAATCATTGCTGCCTGCCGTAAATGCCATCGTGGTGGATTGCTCGTAGCTTGATCCAAGCCATTTGGCCGCAAAGAAGGTAGCAAAGAACATGAGCGTGAAATAGATCGTATAGGGAATGGCCACGAGCACTACATCAAAAGGCAATTCAATAATTTTCTCTCCCTTAAGCGAGAACATGACAAAGATGGTGAACAATAACGCGATCGGCGTCAGCCAGGAAATTTCCGGAACAAATTTGGCAAAGTACCACTCGTCGCCTTTACTCCTTCGCAGAACAAGGCTTGTCAGCAGCCCCGCAGCGAAGGGTATCCCCAGGTAAATCAGGACGGTTACGGCGATTTCTGAGATGGACACCGTAACCACCTCGCTGTGCAATCCGAACAGCGGAGGAAGGTAAGTAATGAACACATATGCATAAACCGAATACAACAGTACCTGGAAGAGCGCATTGAATGCCACCAGGCCTGCGGCCAATTCCGTATCCCCTTTCGCCAGGTCATTCCACACGAGCACCATGGCGATGCACCGCGCGAGCCCCACCAGGATCACGCCTACCATCAGTCCGGGGTGGTTGTGCAGGAAAAGCACGGCCAACAGGAACATCACAAGCGGGCCGATGACCCAGTTCTGTGTCAGGGAAAGGGTAAGCAGCTTAAGGTTCTTAAAAACCAGGGGCAACTTTTCATACTTCACTTTGGCGAGCGGTGGATACATCATTAAGATCAGGCCCAGCGCAATCGGGATATTGGTTGTGCCCGAACTCAGGGAATTCCAAAAAGCCGAGATGCCCGGTGAGAAATACCCAACAACAACGCCAGCGAACATCACCAGGAATATCCAAAGGGTGAGATAGCGGTCAAAAAAAGATAATCTCCTGATGGGGGTTGTCATGGGGTGGTTCTGATTAATGAGAAGACGTAAAGCATTTCCCTGCCGATCTGACGCACGCGTTCCCGGTAAGCAGACGATTCCTGCGGTGTGCCGTCAAAATCCTTGGGGTCTTCGTAGGTGATTGGGAAACGTTTTGAAGCGCCCGTCACCAGGGGACAATGCTGATCAGCATGGGAGCAAGTCATGATGGCGGCAAAACCGCTCTTTGGATTGACCTCGTCATCATACCTTTTGGAAAAGGCCAGCATTGGCAAACCTTCAGGACCAAGTCGTACAGTGTATACCGGATTAGCTCCCTCCGTCGTCTGGGTGATCATAAACCCCGCTTCGGTCATTGCCTTGACAGACCGGGGATTGAAAGCCGTGGCTTCTGTTCCGCCGGAATAACAAAAAACACCGGCAACACCAAAGTACTTCGCTGCAGCCTGAGCCCAAAACTGGGCCATGTGGCTCCTGCGGGAATTGTGCGTACAGATGAAGTTCAGAAGAACCCTTCCCTCTTTTCCAAGGCTGTCGGAAATAAAACGCGAAAACCCTTCGAGGGCCTTCCGTCGTTCTTCAGGGATCGAATCAACCTCCTTCGTGAGGTGCTCAATCGTTTTATTCAGTGCAGGGTACAAAGACATGGTCTGTCAATTAATCACAGCAGCCAGGTGCACAGCAATTCTCCGGCTTCTCGGCGTAGACGGTCACGCTGGTAATGCCCAGCTTGCCGTCCTGTACGTCTTTCATTTCTGACTCGGAAAGATATTCCTGCAGGATTTCATTGGGCAGCGTGATCTTCTTTTCCTTTTGAACGGTAACATTGGCAAATCCGGCAGCCTTGATGATGTCCAGGTACTCTTCCCTTTGGATGGCTCCCGAAACACAACCCGCATACATTTCAGCGCTCTTCTGCAGGCCTTCGGGAAGCTTTCCTACCAGGACAATGTCCGAAATGCTGAAATGACCGCCTTTCTTCAACACGCGGAATGTTTCTGCAAATGCCTGCTTTTTGTTCGGCACCAGGTTCATCACGCAATTACTCACCACCACATCGGCAATATTGCCGGCAACCGGCATGTTCTCGATGTCGCCCTGCCTGAACTCCACATTCTTGTAATTCAGCTTGAGTGCGTTGGCCCTGGCCTTATCAATCATCTTGTCAGTGAAGTCAATGCCGATCACTTTCCCGGTTTCACCAGCTATGGCGCGTGCCACAAAGCAGTCGTTGCCAGCCCCTGAACCAAGATCAATAACCGTGTCACCCGGCCTGATCTGGGCAAACTCCGTAGGAAGGCCGCAGCCCAGTCCCAGGTCCGCATCAGCGGCGTAGCCTTTCAGGTTCGAATAATCATCGGCCATGACGGTATAGTCGATGGTGGAACAGCCGCAGGTTGCGCCGCAACAACTCGACTCATTAGCCTCTTTGCTTTGCTCCGCGATCTGGCCATATTTTTCTTTGACAAGTTCCTTCAATTGTTCGGATGTGTTGGTCGTATTCATAATCTTTTGATTTATCTCCATTTTTTTTGCCTAAGTCGAAATCCTTCAACAACAATCCTGCCCCTGGTAACTCTCAAACAAATCCCCGAGGGATTTCTTAACCCTGTCCCACACCTTTTCATCAATGCAGTAACACACGCTGGCGCCGTCGATGTTGCCCTTGATTAGGCCCGCGTTCTTCAGTTCCTTCAGGTGCTGTGATACGGTTGATTGCGACAAGGGCAACTCATCAACAATATCCCCGCAAACACAAGATTTAGACCTGACCAGGTACTGCAGGATGGCAACCCTGGCCGGGTGCCCAAGGGCCTTGGCCATCGCTGCAAGGTCATTTTGGGCTTTTGTGAACTCCTCTGTCTTGGTTATTCCCATATATACTTATTAATCGTAATATTACGATATAAGTTCCATTATTTGAATATTTCTTAATAGGAAAAGCAACTCGAACCCCAAAATATCGACCAGCGCTTTCAGCGGCAGCTTCCTGGAATCCATATATTTCCCCCATGAACAAACCCACCAGCCACGTCATCGACGGCTATGAATTCATTGAGTTCCACCACGAAACCTTCGGATCAGGCGACATGATCAAACGCAGCCAGGAGTTCTATCAATGGCTCGACAAGCGAAGAACCGTGCGTGATTTCTCCGACAAACCAGTCCCCAAAGAAGTTATCCTCAACCTCGTGATGAGTGCATCCTCCGCTCCTTCCGGGGCCCACAAGCAGCCATGGACGTTTTGCGTGGTGACCGACCCCGCGCTTAAGAAAGAAATCAGGCTCGCCGCAGAGAAAGAGGAATTCGAAAGTTATAACAACCGCATGAGTGATGAGTGGCTAAAAGACCTCCGTCCCTTGCAGACAGACTGGAAGAAGCCCTTCCTGGAAATTGCCCCCTACCTCATCATCGTCTTCAAGAAAGTGTATGATGTGCTGCCTTCCGGCGAGAAAAGAACCAATTACTATGTCAACGAATCTGTGGGGATCGCGTGTGGGTTCTTGCTGACAGCGGTACACCACGCGGGACTGGCGGCATTGACGCACACACCCAGTCCCATGAATTTTCTTTCAAAGATTCTCAACAGACCTGAGAATGAACGGCCATACCTGCTCATTCCTGTGGGCTATCCGGCAGAGAACGCGTTGGTTCCAAACCTCACCAGAAAAACGCTGGCAGCTGTGGCTGAATTTTACGACGCTCCATAGTGAAACATTGCAAACCGGAAAGCACTCCTCAAGCCACCACCCCGGCGTTCTAGAACGTGATATCCTCGTATTTGCCGCCAACATATCTTCGGCAGGAAAGCCTCCCGACCAAAGCCAGTGGTTTTAACATGGATTTTCCGATCAGCATTCGTGCGCACTCCTGAATTCCTTCTGTGATGGATGGATGCGGGTGAACACATTCTGCCAACTCCTCAATGCCCTTGTTCATCAGGATAAGGACTGCCACGGCCTGGATGGCACTCGAAGCATGATTACCAACAACCTTCATCCCCAATATCTTCATTTCGTCATCATTGGTGGCCATCAGTTTGATAAACCCTTGGGTATTTCTTTTCGCGATGGCCCGGGTGATGGTGCTGTACTCCAGCGTTACCACTTTATAATCCATTCCTTTTTCCTTGGCCTGGGTTTCATTAATTCCAACACCAGCAACTTCAGGGCTCAGAAACATGATGGTGCTGATGTTTTCATATACCAGCTTACGCTTGGCCTTCCCAAACATTTTCTCGACGGCATACCGGCCTTCCAGTTCCCCAACGTTCACCAGTGAAATGTCGGCTGTCAAATCTCCGACGGCATAGATGTTGGAAATATTCGTCTGGGTATCGTCATTCTCGATTCCCCTCTTACTGATGTTTATTCCTACCTTATCATCCCACAAATCCTCAAAGTTCGGCACCCGTCCTACTGACACCAAGGCTTTTTCAACATTGAAGATCTGGTGCGTGCCATCTGTGTATTCCAGTTCATACTCTACGCGGTTGTTGACGATGGTCATTCTCACCAGCCTCGAATTCCGGTGGATCAGCACCCCGTTGTTCTCCATATTCCGCTCCACGATCCGGACGGCATCTTCATCTTCAAAGGGCAGAATCCGGTCACCCTTGTCGATCAGATGAACCTTGGTTCTGCCGAAGCCACTGAAAATGGTGGCGTATTCACAACCGATCACCCCTGCACCCACAATCACCATGCTCTCCGGGAAGTCCTTCATATCCTCAATCCCATCGCTCGTCATGACAATCTTCTCATCAATGGGAAGCTCCGGTAAGTACCGCGGCCGGCTTCCGGTGGCGAGCACAATGAATTCCGCCCACACCATTTCCTTTTTTGCCCCAACAGTAATCTCAACCTCATGCTGGCTGGCCAACCGGGCTTCGCCTTTCCTGAATTCAAGAAGGTTTCCCGTTACATTCCGCAGGTGGTTCATTTGCTCTTCAAGGAGTCCTTTTCGTTCCTGGACAGCCTTTTGGACTTCCCCGTGAATTTCGGAATAGTTCACGGAAGGCACCTTGATGTTGTACCGTTTGAGGCTTTTTCGGAACGCAGACGCTTCCCGCGATAATTCCCAATAGGTCTTGGACGACAATGCCCCGTTGGTTACACCGGCACCCCCGATCTTGTTCTTCTCAATAAGCAGTGTCCGCTTTTTAAAGTCAAGTGCACGCATCGCTGCAGCATACCCGGAAGGTCCGGCACCGATAACAACCAGGTCATAACGTTCCATAGATTAAAGCCATTTAGGACACTAAATATAATTATGCTGACACCATTACCAATAATTTTTTTCTCCAGGGGATGGCATAACTTTACCGCCATGATCGAAACCCTGTCGGACTGGGACACCAGGTTCTTCCTCTTCCTCAACCAATTTCATTGGGATTGGCTGGACCCGGTAATCATGTTCATCACCAGAACGGAGAGCTGGCTCCCGCTTTTTGTGCTTCTGATCTATTTAATCGTAAGGAACCACAAGAAGGAAACGTGGCTTGTACTCCTGGCCATCATCATCACCGTGGTATTGGCCGACCAGATCACCTCAAGCCTGATGAAGCCGTTCTTTCACCGGTTGCGGCCCTCACACGAACCTGCGCTGGAGTCCCTCATCCACCTTGTCGATGGTTACCGGGGAGGCACGTTCGGATTTGCTTCAAGCCACGCTGCGAATACCACCGGGGTAGCTTTCTTAATTTTCCTCCTGTTCAGGGAAAAATACAAACTGATATGGACGATATTTATCTGGGCTTTTATTATGAGTTACACCAGGATCTACCTCGGCGTACACTACCCGGGTGATATTCTGGTTGGCGCACTGGTCGGGGCAGGTTGCGGATACGCAGCTTTTAGGCTTTTTACCTGGGGCCGGGTGAGGTTGTCAGGCAATAGGAATTAATCAGTAGAAGCCCAGCAGAAAACAGTAGAAGGCATCCGCACTTTCTGCTTAAGTCTTACTTCCCAAACAACTTCCCGATAATGTTGCCAACATTACCCAGTCCACCTTTCGGAGACTGACCGAGCATGCCGGTAATATCCAGGCTCTGATTGCCAGACATCCCTCGCATCATCTGCTGCAAATCAAAATCAATGTCTTTGGGATCGTTCGTTTTTGCAATCAGCTGACTCATGACGCTCGGTACCAGGCTGCTGGCAACACCCTGCGCAACCTGGGCAGGAATATTCAGTTTTGCGGACAAACTCCCGGCAACAGCGGATATCAGGTTATTCACCACCGGGTTGCTTGCGACAGAACGGCCGGCGCCAGACTTGAACATGGTCACTATCTGCTGGACATTGCCCTGATTAACCTGGCCTTTAAGCCCCTCCACAATCTGAGCGGTCACATCCTTGATGGCGGCGTTGTTGAGCTGGTCCGGTATTGCCTTGTTCTGCACAATGGCCTGCTGCGCATTCTTTTCAACAATCTTCAACAATTGATCAAGCATAAATCATGGTTAAGAGTCAATGCAAATAACAGCATTGGAACAGAATTGTTTTCAGTAATATCACTGTTTTTCTTACATTCAAACGCAGCATCAGGCACTGGGAAATGAACCCCAGGCCCAGTCAGTACCAAACCACTAATGCCTGATTTCCGCAAGCCTGCCGATGTATTTGCCAACGATATCAAACTCAAGGTTGACGGCGTCTCCGGGATTCAGCCCGTGAAAATTAGTGTGCTCAAAAGTAAACGGAATGATAGCAACGGTGAACCTGTCCTTCCTGGAATTGAAACAAGTCAGGCTGATGCCGTTAATGCAAATGGACCCCTTCTCAACTGTAATGTTCCCTCCTGCCGGATCATATTGAAAATCAAAAAGCCAACTGCCATTCTCGTCCTTGATCGATTGAACGGTACCCATCTGGTCAACGTGGCCCTGAACGATGTGCCCGTCAAAACGACCATTGTTCAGCATGCAGCGTTCGAGGTTTACCTTATCTCCCTGGCGAAGCATGCCCAGGTTGGACTTTTGAAGGGTCTCTTTTACTGCGGTCACCCCATGAGCACCTGGCTCCAGGCGCGTGACTGTCAGGCAGACACCATTGTGCGAAACACTTTGGTTTACGTGAAGCTCGTTGCTGATGGGACTTGAAAACACAAAATTGGTTCCTGACCCCGCCTGCTCGATTCGCTCAACCTTTGCCAGGGACTCAATGATGCCGGTAAACATAGTTGCCAACAGCGCTAATGTGCTGCGACACGAAGATACTATTTCTTCTTTGTCTGCTCCAGTTTGTTAACCGCCTCTTTCTGATCCGGCCTTAGGGTAGTGTACTGAATTCCCAATTGATTTGTTGCAATTCCGTTTGCGCATAAACGGCCCCCGCCGAAAGGAGCATGCACAGGATGGCTAAAATTCGTCTCATGGTTATCAGTTTATTATTTCTTGGTATTCAATTTTTGCAGCGCCTCCTTCTGATCAGGCCTCAACGTAGGATATTGAATACCCAGTTGCTCGAGGTATGTCTTGTATTTGACCGGATCATAATAGAAGGGCTTGAGTTTCGGTTTGAATTCATCCATGATTTTCCTGTTGAGGGTGATCGCCGGAACATCCTTCTCCCCGATCAGCGGAATGTACTGCTGCTCCTTGGTCTGCACATTCTTATAATAATCCCATGCCTCCACCAGCAGTTCCGGTTTCAGCAACATGTCAAGGACTGTGAGTGCTTCCGCCTTTGCTCCGGCGATGATGCCTTTATGGGCAATGGGCGTGGCCATTGCGATGGCATCAGACCAATGGTGGCCGGGCAGGTTGGGTATGTTCGAAGGATAGGTCAGCGTGATCGTAGGCAATGACCAGGAGATGTCAGAGATATCATCCGATCCTCCGCCCATGGAGTACAGTTGCCTGCCGCCCATCGTTACAGGTTTCGTGTCATTCGGCATGCCGATGGTATCCACTTTCAACACCAGTCCTTCCATCTTCTTCGACTTCATTTCTATCTGTGTGGCCATGGCCAGCTGCTGGTCCTGTTCCGACCACTTGGGCAATCCGACTGCCTTGATGTTGGCATACATGGCAGCCGCCATCGGCTTGTTGAAATGGCCAGGCCAGGCCGATCCCAATATTTCATAGGTAAACTTGGTGTCTGTCATCAGTGCAGCACCTTCGGCTGTCTTGATTCCTTTTTCAAAGAGGGCCTTGATGTCCGGATAAGTGCGCTCACGGAAATAATACCACACGGCCGCTTTGGAAGGCACAACATTCGGCTGATCGCCGCCATCGGGAATGACATAGTGCGATCGTTGTGTCAGTTCAAGGTGCTCC
This sequence comes from Cyclobacteriaceae bacterium, assembly GCA_043744235.1. Taxonomy (GTDB): domain Bacteria; phylum Bacteroidota; class Bacteroidia; order Cytophagales; family Cyclobacteriaceae; genus ELB16-189. The sequence goes on from JAYTVB010000010.1 coordinate 77,457, forward strand.
CGTCTGAAATTCCAGCCGATGTTCATCAGTTCAACAGCATCCAGTGCGCTTCGGCCCCTCCAGGGTGCTCCGGCAGCATGTGCGGCCTGCCCTTCGAAGGTAAACTTCACAGACACCATGCCCTGGTATCCGGCATCACCATAGCTGACACCCAGGTTGCTGGCCACATGGGTAAAAATGCAGGCGTCCACATTCTTGAATATGCCGTCCCGGATGTAATACGCTTTGGTACCCAGTTGCTCTTCCGCAATGCCTGGCCAGAGCATCAGCGTTCCAGGTATTTTTTCCCGCTCCATGATCTTCTTCAGGGTAAGGGCCGCAACAATATTAAGGGCCTGCCCTGAATTATGTCCTTCCCCATGACCGGGAGCACCTTCGATGATGGGGTCGTGGTAGGCAACACCCGGTTTCTGTGAGGCCTTGGGTATGCAATCGACATCCGAACCCAGTGCGATCACTGGTTTTCCGCTGCCCCAGGTGGCCGTCCAGGCCGTCGGGATTCCTGCGATGCCTTTTTGAATCCTGAAGCCGTTCTTCTCCAGAAGGCCTGTCAGATAAGCCTGTGTTTCGACTTCCTGGAATCCCAGTTCGGAAAAACTAAACAGCATGTCATTGATCTGCTGGCCAAGGACTTGCTGCTTATCGATCTCAGCCTGGGCTTCAGATTTCAGTTTCCTGATTCTTTCGTCGCTTGCGGTTTGGGCAACAGCATTTGCGCCCAGTATCAGGAGTGTGGCAAGAATTAATATTCGGTTTGACTTCATGTTTTCAAGGGTTATTGGGCAGAAGGTATAGTCCTTCCCAATTTCAACAAAACCGCTTATATAATTGATAGAACAGCATGTCTTAGCTGATTCGCAGAACATCCTTAGTCAACAGGCTATTTGTAGGGTCCGGTCGGCTTCCATGCTCGATCAATCGTACTTTTTTGTAGTTTCGCCAGCGATTTCCTCCCTATGAAATTGTACGAACAATTCCCGGTACACATCACCAACTCCCTGAGCGGAAAAAAGGAACTTTTTACCCCTGTCACTGAAGGTTTTGTGGGCATGTATGTCTGCGGACCCACCGTGTATAACTATGTTCACCTGGGGAATGCCCGCACATTCCTTTCATTTGATATCATCACCCGCTACCTGCGCTTTCTGGGCTACAAAGTACGGTACGTGCGCAACATCACGGACGTAGGCCACCTGGAAAACGACGCCGACGAAGGGGAAGACAAAATCGGAAAGAAGGCACGGCTTGAACAGCTTGAACCCATGGAGATCGTGAAACGCTATACCGAAGATTTTCACTCGGTCATGCGCCAGTTCAACATCCTCCCGCCCAGCATTGAGCCGGCCGCCACCGGGCATATCATGGAACAAATTCTCATCACTCAAAAGCTGATCGGTCTCGGCCTGGCCTATGAGGTCAACGGTTCCGTGTACTTTGACGTGAAGAAATACGACCAGAAAAATCATTACGGCATTCTGTCCGGACGCAACATTGAAGAACTCATGGAAAGCGGCCGTGACCTGGACAGCCAGGATGAAAAAAGAGAAAAAATAGATTTCGCCCTGTGGAAAAAAGCATCACCCGCCCACATCATGCGATGGCCTTCGCCCTGGGGCGACGGTTTCCCGGGCTGGCACATTGAGTGCACGGTGATGAGCACCAAATACCTGGGCGAAACCTTTGATATCCACGGCGGCGGTATGGACCTTAAATTTCCGCACCACGAATGCGAGATTGCTCAGGCTACAGGGGCAAACGGCAAATCCCCTGTACGCTACTGGATGCATGCCAACATGCTTACCGTCAACGGACAAAAGATGAGCAAGTCGCTGGGAAACTCCTTCCTCCCCTCAGAGTTGTTCAGCGGCAATCACCCCATGCTGGAAAAAGGATTCAGCCCGATGACCGTCCGGTTTTTCATGCTGCAGTCCCATTACTCCAGCACGCTGGATTTTTCCAATGAAGCATTGACCGCCGCGGAGAAGGGGTACAAGAAACTAAGTGCCGCCCAGTCGATCATCAAATCGATGGAACAGACCGAGGCAGCCTCACCCGACGCTGACCTGAGCAAGCAGCTTGACACGCTGGTGGAATCATGCTACCAGAACATGAGCGATGATTTCAATACGGCAAAGACAATGGCCGTGCTGTTTGAGATGTCATCCCGGATCAATGACTTTAAGTCCGGCAACCTCATGCTTTCCAAAATCGCCCCAGCCTCCTTTCAGAATTTTAAGAAATCTTTCATCGGATTCATGGAAGACGTTCTTGGCTTAAAGGAAGAAGCCACCGGGGATGATACCTTGCTCGACGGAACCATTCACGTCCTGATTGAGTTAAGAAAGAAGGCCCGTCTCGACCGTAATTTTGCCCTTTCCGATAAAATCAGGGACGACCTGAAGCGGATCGGAGTGCAGCTTAAAGACGGTAAGGATGGGGAGATTACCTATTCTATTGAGTGAGGGGAAAGGTAATCAGTATTCGATTATCGGTACGAGCAACCAGTTACCAGCAACCAGTGTCCATCCTTAAGACCATCTTCATCCTCCCGATCAAACTCTACCAGGCTACCCTCTCTCCCCTGCTTGGATCTCATTGCAGACATACACCATCCTGCTCGCAATACACCATTGAAGCGATACAGGAATGGGGGGTGGTTCGCGGTATTTGGCTTGGAGCAAGAAGAATAGGACGCTGCCATCCCTGGGGCACTAGCGGATTTGACCCGGTGCCCAAAAAAGGGAAGTAAACCACCGGTCATTATTGCTTTCACTTTTGAAGAAAGAAAAACTACATTTAGCGTAGATAAGACTTCAAAAGTTTCTTCATGCCTGATTTCCAAATCAAGAAAAATCCAAAGACCTATGACGTGTGCATCGTGGGCTCTGGTGCCGGAGGCGGTATGGCCGCTTACATGCTGGCTAACGCCGGAATAAAGACCGTTCTACTGGAAGCCGGGCCTCTTTACGATCCAGCCAAAAACGTCACCCAACTGAAATGGCCCTGGGAGTCGCCACGACGCGGCGCAGGCACCCAGGACAGACCATTTGGTGATTTTGACGCTGCCTACGGTGGCTGGGAAATTGAAGGCGAACCCTACACCCGCAAGAACGGAACAAAATTTGACTGGTTCCGTTCCCGCATGATTGGCGGACGCACCAATCACTGGGGCAGAATCTCATTGCGTTTCGGACCCAAAGACTTCAAAAGAAAAAGTATTGATGGACTGGGGGACGATTGGCCAATCGGCTATGAAGACGTCGCTCCTTACTACGACAAGATCGATCAACTCATCGGAATCTTCGGGACGAATGAAAACATTCCCAACGAGCCGGATGGAATATTTCTTCCTCCGCCAAAACCGCGACTTCACGAACTCTTTGTGAAGGATGCTGCCTCGTCACTGAACATCCCTGTAATCCCGTCACGTCTTTCCATTCTAACCCGGCCCTTGCCGAATAACAAAAGCCGAAGCGCGTGCTTTTTCTGTGCACAGTGCAACCGGGGATGCACGGTGTATGGCGATTTTTCGTCTTCCTCCGTGTTGGTGAAGCCTGCCCTGGAAACAGGGAATGTGGATGTTATTGCCAATGCCATGGCACGTGAAGTACTGACTGACACCGAAGGAAACGCCACGGGCATCTCCTATGTTGACAAGAATGATCTGCAGGAATACCAGGTCAGCGCGAAAATCATTGTGCTGGCTGCCAGCGCAGGCGAGTCAGCACGCCTGATGCTGAATTCAAAATCAGCTGCACACCCGGCCGGGCTAGGTAACTCCAGCGGCGTGATCGGTAAGTACCTTCACGATTCGACAGGTGTCGAAATGGGTGGCGTCATGACCAAACTGTTTGGCCGCAAGCGCTATAATGAAGACGGTGTCGGCGGTCTGCATGTTTACACCCCATGGTGGCTTGAAAACAAGAAACTGGATTTCCCCCGTGGCTACCACATTGAGTATTGGGGAGGCATGGGCATGCCCGGCTACGGATTCGGCGGTGGAATTCAAGGCCTCAATGGAAAATACCCAGGTCGAAACGGTATACAAAAACAAGCCGGCGGATACGGCGCTTCCCTTAAAGACGACTACCGGTATTATTATGGTGCGTCATTTGGAATGGCTGGCCGCGGGGAAGCCATTGCCCGCGAAGACAATTATTGCGAAATCGATCCCAACACGGTAGACAAATATGGGATCCCGGTGCTGCGGTTCCACTACAAATGGAGTGACTATGAAATCAAGCAGGCTAAACACATGCAGGATACCTTCCAGGAAATCATACATAAAATGGGTGGTGAAATAACCTGGGGTGTCCAGGGCAAGGAAACTGATTATGGCCTTCAAACTCCCGGCAGGATCATACATGAGGTCGGAACCGTTCGGATGGGCAACGATCCGAAAAAATCAGCGCTTAACAAATACAACCAGGCGCACGATTGCAAGAACGTCTTCGTTGTGGACGGCGGCGCCTTCGTATCACAAGCCGACAAGAATCCCACCTGGACCATACTCGCCCTGTCGATGAGGGCTTCAGAATACATCATTGAAGAACTGAAAAAACAGAACATATAGAGGCTGAAAGCCAAAGACAATGAGCAAAAATTGACAATGAAAATTTGAAATCAGCACCATGGACAGACGAAAATACCTCAAGACCCTCGCAGTAGGAACACTCTCAACCGGCGTGTTGCTGGAGTCCTGCTCACCGGCAGAAAAGAATGTCAATCAGCCAGAAGATCCTGCTGTTCTGGAAGGCGGGCCAAGCCGTCAGCCAAACGAAATCGCACATTTCAAGAAGATCTCTGCAGAAAAATTCTTCGACGAGCATGAAATGAAGACCATCTACATCCTGTCGGACATCATCATTCCCAAAGACGATGTATCAGGCGGCGCAATGGAGGCCAAAGTTCCTGATTTTATCGAATTCATCGTAAAAGACATGCCCAGTCATCAACTGCCGATGCGTGGCGGACTCAAATGGCTTGACCTTCAGTGCATGAAGCGTTATGAAAAGACTTTTGCGGATTGCAGTCCGCAACAACAAATTGAGATGGTGGACGAAATTGCATTTCCTGAAAAGGCCAAACCGGAGATGATGCAGGGCGTAGCGTTCTTCAACCGCATGCGCGACCTTACAGCCACCGGCTTCTTCACCAGCCAGATCGGAATCAAAGACCTCGGCTACGCTGGCAACCGCCCCAACCAGTGGGACGGCGTGCCCCAGGAGGTTCTGGTGCAATATGGCGTGAAATATGATGCGAAGACGCTGGCCGAATGCGTCAAGTTTGACTCCTGATCTTTCCACAACAACCCGATTCAACTAGAATTCAACTAATAAGAATGTCCATGAAAAGCCAAAATAATTTTTCCAGGAGAAACTTTCTGAAGACGGCCGGGATTGCAGCCGCCGGCATAACGATCGTTCCACGTTCCGTTTTGGGAGGAAAAGGATTCATCGCCCCCAGTGATACCCTGTATGTAGCCGGAATCGGCGCCGGAGGCAAAGGTCAGAGCGACCTCGCGAGTTTTGCCAAGAGCGGCAAGGCACAAGTCGCCTTCCTCTGTGATGTCGACGACCGGATGGCGGCGACTTCCAGGAAAAACTTTCCTCAGGCAAAATATTACAAGGACTATCGCAAGATGCTGGAGGCTGAGCACAAGCACATCGATGCTGTCTCCGTTTCAACACCCGACCATGGCCACGCGGTGCAGGCCATGGCTGCCATGCAGTTGGGCAAGCACGTCTATGTACAAAAACCACTGACCCACGACGTTTACGAAGCGCGAATGCTGACCGAAGCTGCCAGGAAGTACAAGGTGGTGACCCAGATGGGTAACCAGGGCGCGTCAGGTGACGGAGTAAGACAATTGATCGAGTGGTACAATGCAGGCCTCCTCGGCGCTGTGCACACGGTCTATGTCTGGACGGACAGACCCGTGTGGCCGCAGGGAATTCCCTGGCCAAACGAAAAAGCAACGGTTCCCACAGAACTCGACTGGGACTTGTGGCTAGGCACAGCGCCCTACAAAGACTATGTGAATAAATTGGCTCCGTTCAACTGGCGCGGCTGGTGGGACTATGGAACAGGGGCGCTGGGCGATATGGGATGCCACCTGATGGAAGCGCCTTTCAAAGTGCTTGGTCTCAAATATCCCACGGATGTCACAGCCAGCATCGGAACTGTGTACGTGGATGAATTTAAGCGCGGATACTTTCCCGAGAGCGGCCCACCCTCGTCGTATGTGATTTATACTTTCCCGGCAAGGAATGGGAAGTCCGCTGTCAAACTCCATTGGATGGATGGCGGCATCCAACCTGCCCGGCCGGAAGAACTGGGACCGAACGAAGTGATGGGTGATGGCGGAAACGGCGCACTCTTTATTGGAACAAAAGGAAAGATGATGTGCGGGACCTATGGTTTCGAACCTTCCCTCCTGCCCACCAGCCTGAACAAGGACACGAAAGTAGCCCAGACGCTGAAGCGCGTTCCCAACGGAGCAGACGGCCATTACGCACAATGGGTGGAAGCCTGCCTGGCCGGATATGGAAAAATGGAAGTGAGTTCGCCGTTCGATTTTGCAGGACCACTGACTGAGACTATTCTCATGGGTAATCTCGCCATCCGCAGCCACGATATCAAAGTTCCGGTTGCCGACAAGCCTGGGCAATTCCAATATCCGGGAAGGGGCATCAAACTCCTGTGGGATGGTGAGAATATGAAGGTCACCAACTTTGATCCTGCCAACGCCTTTGTGAAGCGGGAATACCGCGCCGGATGGAAGTTATAATCATGCATCATTGATCAAATCATGGCGGCCAGGTACTTAAAGATACACCCGCAAGACAATGTGGTGGTTGCGCTCTCGGACCTGAAGGCCGGTGAAGAGGTGATCATCAACGGCCATGCCCTGAAACTGACCGACAACATACCCGGAAAACACAAATTCGCGGAAAAAGAACTCAAGCCTGATGCGGAAGTGATTATGTATGGTGTGCTCGTCGGTAGAGCCACTCAGCCGATCCGCGCGGGGGGAGTCATCGGCACACACAACCTGAAACACAAGGCTGCTCCTTACGGCAAGCGGACGAAACAGGTTCAGTGGACGCCACCGGATGTTTCAAAATTCCGAAACAGGACATTCATGGGATACCATCGTCAGGACGGACAGGTTGGCACCGCCAATTACTGGCTGGTCATTCCCCTGGTGTTCTGTGAAAACAGGAATGTGGATATCATCAGGCAAGCCTTCATGGACGAACTTGGTTTCAGCAAGCCGGATGCATATAGAAATTATGTTCATCAGCTGGTTCAACTGTACAAGGAAGGCCGGACCGACAACATCCCCGCGGTTTCCTTCAAACCTTCCATCGAATCCAATCCATCCAGGATATTCAAAAACATTGACGGCATTAAATTCCTTTCCCACCAGGGCGGCTGCGGCGGAACAAGGCAAGACGCCAACACCCTGTGTGCGCTTTTTGCCGGGTACATACACCATCCGAATGTGGCCGGCGCCACCGTCCTCAGCCTGGGCTGCCAGCACGCTGAAACAAAAATTCTACAGGAAAATCTGAAGTCACTCGATCCCAAGTCCTCTAAGCCAGTCATCTTCCTGGATCAGCAGCAGTCCGGCACCGAGCAGGAATTGTTGTCTGAAGCGATCCGCAGAACCTTCCTTGCCCTGATCGACGCTGACAAAGTCTCAAGAGAACCTGCCCCACTGAGCAAACTGGTGGTGGGATTGAAATGCGGCGGTTCGGACGGATTTTCAGGAATTTCTGCAAACCCGGCCATCGGTCATACCTCTGACCTACTGGTTGCGCTGGGCGGAAGCACCATCCTCTCAGAATTCCCTGAACTCTGCGGTGTTGAACAGGAATTAATCAATCGCTGCATTACAGATGATGCAGGAGCGTTGTTTATTAACCTGATGAATACTTACTCCGCTGCGGCGGAAGCGGTTGGTTCAGGGTTTGACATGAACCCCTCACCCGGCAACATCAAGGACGGGCTCATCACGGATGCAATCAAGTCGGCCGGTGCCGCGAAAAAGGGCGGTACCGCCCCCGTGGCAGATGTCCTGCCTTATGCCACCTACATTCGAAAGCAAGGACTCAATTTGCTTTGTACGCCGGGCAATGATGTGGAGAGCACAACCGGAACTACGGGCTCCGGCGCCCAGGTCATCCTGTTCACGACCGGTCTTGGCACCCCTACCGGCAACCCGGTATCCCAGGTAGTCAAACTTTCAACCAATACACGGTTGGCCGAGCGAATGCCTGACATCATCGATTTCGATGCCGGGTCAATCATTACAGGAGAAAAGTCCATCGAGCAGGTGGGCGAAGAAATTCTGGATTTTGTAATCGAAGTGGCATCAGGCCGCGCCAAGGTCAAATCCGTTGAACTCCTCCAGGATGATTTCATCCCCTGGAAGCGAGGCGTCTCCCTTTGAGATAATCTCCTTACTGCAGGACAAATTCCCTAGCTTTGCAGGATTGACTTTGCCGCATGTTGAAGATTGACAGCCATACGCACATCCTTCCCAAGAAAATGCCCAATTGGACTGACAAGTTCGGCTATGGCGATTTCATCTACCTGCAGCATCACAAAAAGGGCTTTGCCAAAATGATGAGGGGGAATCAGTTTTTCCGCGAAATCAAGGAAAACTGCTGGAACCCGGAACTTCGGATTAAAGAATACGCCGTCTACAAGACGCAGGTGCAGGTAGTCTGCACCATCCCGGTCATGTTTTCGTATTGGGCAAAACCGGCCGACGGTCTGAGTATTTCCAAATTTCTCAATGATCACCTTGCCAAACTGGTGGCCAAATACCCAAGAAACTATGTTGGACTTGGAACACTGCCCATGCAGGATACTGAACTGGCCATTGAAGAACTGAAACGCTGCAAAGAAATCGGCCTCCATGGCATCCAAATTGGCTCGAACATCAACGATGAGAACCTGAACGAAGTGCGGTTTTTCCCGGTCTTTGAGGCGTGTGAACAACTTGGCATGGCCGTGCTGATCCATCCATGGAACATGATGGGCGAAACTAAAATGTCACGGTACTGGCTCCCCTGGCTGGTGGGCATGCCGGCCGAAACTTCACGCGCCCTATGCTCCATGGTCTTTGGCGGGATCTTTGAGAGACTGCCAGGCTTGAGGGTCAATTTTGCACATGCCGGCGGTTCATTCCTCCCCACCATCGGGAGGATTCAGCATGGCTTTGACTGCCGACCCGACCTGGTCGCCATCGACAATCCAGTTCCTCCGAGAAATTACCTCGGCAAATTCTGGGTCGACAGCATCACCCACGATCCGCTCATGCTGGAATACGTGATTAAGATGATTGGTTCAAAGCGCATCACGCTGGGATCAGATTATCCCTTTCCCCTCGGAGACCTGGAGATAGGAAAATTCATTGAAGACGCCGACTTCACGAGGAAGACAAAAGAAGATATTTTTTCCAACGCAACCCTTGAATGGCTCAACTTACCAAAATCGCGATTCAAATGAGACTTTGGTGCCTGCTGTTCTTTCTGGTAGTTTTTACAACGAATGCCTTCGCACAACAGGAAGTTGAGCGCGAGAAAATCCGGCAGCTGGAGGAGCAAAAGGAAATCAACAAGGCCCGCAAGATCAGGATGCAAATGGATTCAGGTATCTATTATATGGAGAATGAACAGTATGCACTGGCGGACGAAAAATTGAAATTTGCACTCGCTAACATGAAGGCCATTCCATCAGACCTTGTTTTCTACTTCGGGAAGAATTCATTTTACATTGGCAAATACAAGCAAAGCGTCGACTGGCTTAACAAATACATCCAGCTGAAAGGGACCTCCGGACAATTTTCATCAGAAGCCACTGATTGGCTGAAGCAGGCTGAAGGTGAGTTGGTAAAAGAACGACAGGCCGAATCAGCCAAGGCTACAGAAGTTTTCTCAAAGGACTACATCATTGATTGCGGTCCTGCCGGAAAAGTCACTTGCCCGGTTTGCAATGGATCAACGGTAATCGTGAAGAAGGATTATCTGGGCGAAACGTACAAAACATGCGGCTACTGCAATCAAAAGGGATACCTGAACTGCGAAGACTACAACCTCCTCCTGCGCGGCCAGTTAAAGCCCACTGCAAACAAAGGAAAGCCCTGATAAGCAGGCGACCGGATTTAGCATTATTTTTGTACCGTTCAGTATGACACCCCTGTATAATCGCTTCGAAAAACGCACCCTGAAGCAGCAGTTGCACGCCGCTCCCCAGAACCGGCTTACGCTGTCTTTTTACAAATACCATCTGATTGAAGATCCGCAGGCTTTCCGGGACCATCTTTACAAAGTATGGTCGGAACTCACGGTGCTGGGTCGGGTTTATGTCGCCCGTGAAGGAATCAACGCCCAGATCAGTGTTGACAAAGACCGGTTCCAGGACTTCAGAAACGCGCTGTATTCCATTGACTTTCTCAACGGTGTAAGATTAAATATAGCCATTGAAGATGACGGCAAGTCCTTCTTCATCCTGAAAATCCAGGTAAAGAAGAGGCTCGTGGCAGACGGACTTCAGGATGAGTCCTTCGATGTAACCAATTCCGGCAAACACCTGAGTGCGGTCGAATTCAACAAGATTACCAGCAGCCCTGATACCATCGTCGTGGATATGCGCAACCATTACGAAAGTGAAGTAGGCCATTTCAAACATGCCATCTGCCCGGATGTCGACACGTTTAAGGAGGCCCTTCCGGTGGTTGAGAAACTGCTGGAAAATGAAAAAGACAAGAACATTGTTATGTACTGCACAGGAGGCATCCGTTGTGAGAAAGCCAGCGCCTGGATGAAACACCGGGGCTTCAATCATGTTTTTCAACTCGACGGCGGCATCATTGAGTATGCACGTCAGATCAAAGCTGCCGGTGAAGAAAACAAATTCCTTGGCAAAAACTTTGTGTTTGACGAACGCCTGGGTGAACGCATTTCAAACGAAATCATCAGCGTCTGCCATCAGTGCGGCAAGCCTTGTGACACGCACACGAACTGTGCGAACGAAGGATGCCACCTCCTCTTTATTCAATGCGAAGACTGCGTCCGAAAATATGACGGCTGCTGCTCAGAAGCCTGCAAGGAAATTGTTGCCCTTCCTGTCGAAGCACAGCGGTCTATCAGAAAAGGAAAGGCCCAGGGTAGAATGGTCTTCAAAAAAAGCAGATCGGAGAACATCAGGTTCAGGCCGACCGAGCCGGTTAACCAGTAATCGGATAATCAGGCATACGGTAGTCGGTACCTTGTGTTTTGTTACGTGAATAATTTTAAATTTCAATTATCCTTAGCTCAGCATGATCAGGATCGGCATCATCAACGTTTCAGACCGCGCCAGCCAGGGTATCTACGAGGATATTCCGGGGAAAGCGATTGTTGCCACCCTGAATGAATACCTGGTCAGCACCTGGGAAAAGGAATATGCGGTGATCCCTGATGAGCAAGATCTGATTGAAAAAACCCTCAAGGAGATGGCCGATATCAAAGGTTGCTGCCTGATTGTGACCTGCGGGGGTACTGGCCCATCCGTCAGGGATGTGACCCCGGAAGCCACAGAGTCCGTCTGCACCAAAATGCTGCCCGGCTTTGGAGAACTGATGCGGCTGGAAAGCCTCAAATACGTGCCCACAGCCATCCTTTCGAGGCAAACGGCCGGAATCCGGGGCAAAACACTGATCGTCAATTTACCAGGAAAACCCAAGGCAATACGCCAATGCCTGGATGCCATTTTTCCGGCAATCCCATATTGCTTAGATTTGCTGGATGGCCCCTATCTGGAATGCAACGAATTGGTCATAAAAGCGTTCCGGCCGGCAGCCCAATAATTATCTCGCATGGCAAAGATTAAGTACTACTACGATACCGAGTCCTGCAAGTACGTACGGGTTAAGACGACTAAAGGCGACATCTTTCTCAATATCCTGGGCATTGGATCACTGACCATGGCAATGGCGGTCGGCCTTCTGCTGACCTACAGCAATTACTTCGAATCCCCGAAAGAACTCATCCTGAAGAATGAAGTGAAAGAGATGGAGTTCTACTACGAGGATTTGCAGAAGAAGGTCCATGATTTGGATAAGATCCTCGCCGACATGTCGTACAGGGATGATAATATTTACCGCGTGGTCCTGGGGTCAGAGCCCATCGATAAGTCTGTGCGCGAAGCCGGCATCGGTGGTGCCGAACGCTACGAGGATATTAAAAACAAGGATATCGCTCACGAGGAGGTCATTGTAAAGCTCAATGAATCGGTCGATAAGCTGCGCAGAAAGGTCTACATCGAGTCGAAATCGCATGATGAAATCGTAGAAGTGGCCCAGCACAAGGAAAAACTCTTTGCTGCCATACCCGCCATACAGCCCATTCCTAAAAATGCAACCGTTGTACTGGCGTCCGGATTCGGGATTCGTATCCATCCGATCTACAAGGTTCGCAAAATGCACAGCGGCATTGACTTCGCTGCACCCATCGGCACTCCCATTTATGCTGCTGCCGACGGTGTCGTTGATAACATTGAAATCAGTTTTACCGGCTACGGCAAGAAGGTCGAAATTGACCATGGATTCGGCTACCGCACACGGTATGCCCATATGCACGGCTTCGCAGTCAGAAACGGGCAGCACGTCAAGCGCGGAGAATTGATCGGCTATGTTGGGGACACCGGACTTTCAACTGCTCCACACCTGCATTATGAAGTATTCATCAACGGCGCCCAGGTCAACCCCATCCACTACTTCTTCAATGACCTAAACCCGGCCGAGTACGCCAAAATAGTTGAACTGGCTTCCATTGAGAACCAGAGCCTTGGAATGTAATGTTTAAAGAGACTGGGCAATCACAATGTATTTGTGTTTATAGATCGGCCCGGCTATCAGACTTTGTAAGCCTCAAGGAACGCTGGAATTTTATTGAAGTTCTATCGGGAATCATATCTTAGCAGTCGGTAATTGCTATGAGAATCGCCCTGCTGATCATCATCAACTCATTCCTGGCCTTCAGCGGATTCACGCAGGGCTGCAGCGATGCAGGCTTTTGTACCATGGGAGCCATGAAACCAGACCAGCCTTACAGCAAGAAGATCAGGCTCCGCCCCTATAGCATTGATATGAGTTTTTACCGGGGCACAACCACACTGACTCCCATCGTCTATGTTGCCACGGCCGACATGACTTTCAGTCTCAACAGCCGAAATTCCTTCCAGGTAAAAGTACCCTACCAGGCTGTTCAGGGCAGACTGGCCAACACGGGGGGCATCGGAGACATTTCAATTTGCTTTACGCGTAACCTTTTCAACTCCGATCGATTTGACCTCAACTTGTCCCTGGGTGCCAAAATTCCCACCAATCAGTCTGACAAGGCTACCAACGGAAGGCCATTGCCGATGTACTACCAGACAAGCCTTGGTACATACGACCTCATCGCGGGAATTTCGATTATCAACAGGAAATGGCTGTTTGCCACCGGCATCCAGGTACCACTCAACCAGAACAACAACCAGTTTGTCTGGAGTGCCTGGGCAGGAACCGATGAGCAGGACTATGTGGATCTCTATAACCAGTCGAAGGAACTCAGGCGGGGCATCGATGTTATGCTGCGTGTTGAAAGGAATTTTCGTTTCTCAAAACTGAACTTCTCCGTGGGACTGCTTCCTATTTATAGAGTAAGGAATGACGAATTCACCCGATCAGGTCCCGAGGCAAACTCGCCGGAAGTGAGGATAAGTCCAAACATTGCCTCAGGTCTTGCCTTGTCAGCCATTGGTACCATCGGCTACAATTTCAATGTCCAGTCCGGTATTAAGCTGCTCCTCGGGCATAAACTTGAACAGCGTCAAACCAACCCCGACGGACTCAGCCGCGTCTTTGTTTCATCCATTACCTATTCCTACAGGTTCTGACTATGAAGAAGCTCGGATTCATTCTTCTTCTGGTAAATACATTCAGTTACGGTCAACAAACGGAACTGACGGCAAGGATTGATTCACTGATTGTTGTTGCCAACTACGCAGAGGCGCAGAGGCTGATCCAGCCCCTGACACGGCAGGGTGACGATGCCGCTATAGCCATTTGGTCAAATCGCTCTGCCGAACTTAAAATCATGCAGGGAGAACTTGATGAAGCAGAAGCAGCACTGCAGAAGATCAACAATGGAAACGATCCTTTCCTTCTGGGTATCACCAAAACCAACCTCGGCTTTCTATACCTCAACAAGGCCAGAAATGATATTGCCCTTGAAAATCTTCAGCAGGCGTTGGGCTTGTTTCAGGATTCCGGGAAGCGAAATACACTGGAGGCTGCCAGGTGCCTGTCAAACCTGGGCTTGTTGTATTGGAGTACCGGTAAGTTGAGCCAGGCGCGCGAAAACGGTCTCATGGCCTTGCAGATCCGGCAACAGCTCAAGGGTGAAACGAGCGAAGAAGTGGCCGCCTCCTACAACGACCTGGGCCTGGTCTATGCACAGACCGATATCGATCAGGCACTTGAGTACTATGAAAAGGCACTGGGTGTGTATCAGAATATCCATGGCACGGATCATCCGAAAATCGCAATCGCCAGCACCAACATTGGCTTCATGTACCGACAGTTGAAACTGTATGGCGATGCCATCAATAATTTTGAAAGCGCCGCATCCATCTGGAAGAAAATTTACCCCGGCGGGCACCCCAATCAGGCACTCGCGCTGGTCAACCTGGGAATGACTTACCAGGAAATGGGAGACAAGAAGGCAGCCGCGGGCTATTATGAGAATGCCCTTGCCATCTACCGTAAATCATATGGCCCCAAACATCCTGATATCGCTTTTGTACTGAATTTGGT
>JAYTVB010000011.1:0-26034 GCA_043744235.1 Cyclobacteriaceae bacterium
GGCCCGAAAAAACGGCGGGCGTGCGCCGGCACAGCGGGCAGGAGCATCGTTTTTTCTTGACCTTTTTTGGTTCTTTTTTGCGTCAAGGCAAAAAAGAACAAAGACTAAATAGTACGATAAGAGGGGAAGTTTCACAAAATCCAAATCGAAGAGGGTGGCATCCATCTATTTTAAAGCATTGTTGCTTTTCTGCCTTCGGTCGGTATTGTCACCGACCGCATCTACTCTGTCGGGGTTGGTGACAACACCAACCCAAGGCAATCAGTGTAATCAGTGTAATCCGTGGCAAAGATTTCTTTCGCATTTGCCTCCGGTCGGTGGTATTCTGCCTCCGGTCGGTGTTGTCCCGACCGCATCTACTCTGTCGGGGTTGGTGAAAACACCAACCCAAGGCAAATCCAAATCGAAGAGGTGGCATCCATCTATTTTAAAGCATTGTTGCTTTTCTGCCTTCGGTCTGTATTGTCACCGACCGCATCTACTCTGTCGGGGTTGGTGAAAACACCAACCCAAGGCAAAGTGATGACGGGGCCACGCGGCCCTGGAGCGATTAAAAATATTGATTCCAAGTGGTAAGCTCAAGTTAGCTGGAATGTTTTACCAAGACTTGGTATTAGAAATCCGTGGTTATGGATACACGGAAATGCTGCTTATCTTAGATGTAATGTTCCACCTGATTTACACAAGCCACGCCGTAAAGCCCTTTTCAAATGATGAATTGATTGATTTGTTGAACCAGTCAAGGGTATACAACAAAGAACACGGCATTACCGGCATGCTGATTTACCGGAATGCTAAATTCATGCAGGTGCTGGAAGGTGAAATGACTCCCGTTGAGCGGATCTATTCCAAAATATACAAGGATCAAAGGCACAAGCGGGTGGTCAGGGTCCTTGAGGGTAACTCCGAAGATCGGATTTTTAAAAACTGGTCCATGGGCTTTAAAAACCTGACAGACGATAATCTTCAGTCAATGGAGGGATTTCAGGATGTCGATATGTTCTTTGACGAACATAAGATGACTGAAAGCAACACCATGGCCCTGGTGTTTCTACGACTTTTCTATGAAAAGAATGTCATGGATTATCCGGAGCTGGTCTGAAAAGTGTGCCAGCGCAGGAATGATTATTACCCTGTATTGAGCTATTGAAATGGCACGAATGAGCTTCACAGAACTTCGAGGATATTGACCGGCTTGAAGCCACAGCGTCTTGGTTCAACTGACTACATCACCTTTTGAAGACAACCCCATCCTGGATTGGAATAACCTCTGTTTTGTAGCTTTTGAGCCTTTTGCAGGTTAGATTTGGCTACAACATCATTATTTTCTAACCTCAGCACTTGTGGGTCAATTGGGAAATTCAGTTTTTCGGGTGAGAATCAGGATTTCTCTTCTCTTGACCCTTACATTGGCTGCTCTCGGAAGCCCCCGAGAGGCAAAATCCCAGTCCCCGTTTTCAGGACTGCCCTTTGTCAGGAACTTCAACACAACTACCTACCATGGCGGTATTCAGAATTACAGCATTACGCACGACAAGCGTGGGCTTTTGTATGTAGCCAACAACTTCGGATTGCTTGAATATGACGGCGACCAGTGGAGAATTTTCCCGGTCAAAACCGGAACCAAAGTCCGGAGTGTAGCCGTTGATTCCAAAGGCAGGATCTATGTGGGCTGCCAGGGAGACTTCGGATATTTTTTTCCGGACGCTTCCGGGCAACTGGTGTACACTTCCCTCGCCGACAGCATAGATTCCCGCTATCGGAATTTCGATGAAACCTGGAATGTGTTCATTGAACAGAACAAGGTCTATTTCTCCACCTTGTACACTATCTTTATTTACGATGGAAAATTATTCGAGATAGTCCAGGCGCCTCATACCATTGAACTATCCTTTTTTGTGAACCGCCGGCTTTTTGTCAATGAGCGCGGAGTGGGCATCCGGATGCTGGAAGGCTCCTCGTTTAAGTCAGTGAAGGGAGGTGAGTACTTCAGTACTTTCAGTGTCTCCTCTATGTTCCCGCTGTTTGGCGATGAGATGCTGGTTTCAACCTTGCAAAACGGAATATTCAGGCTCAAAGGAGGAAAGACTGAACCATGGAATGAACGAAACCAGGAATTTTTCAAGGAGGCGAACATCACGTGCATGATCCGGCTGAAGAATGGACAATTTGCGGCAGGAACACAGAACAACGGACTCCTGGTTCTCGATGCCGATGGAAACATCATACTTCAAATGACCCGCGACAGGGGCCTTGAGAACCGGACAGTACTGAGCCTTTGGGAAGATGATATCGGCAATTTGTGGGTCGGCCAAAACAATGGCATAGCCTACGTGGAATTGGGTTCCCCGTTCACATTTATCAATGAACAAAGCGGTCTGCCGGGAACGGGATACACCGCCTACCTGCACGGTGAAAAACTTTTTCTCGGAACCAATACGGGGCTCTACCAACAGGAAAGATCAAAGCCCGGCAAATACGTGATGCTTGACAACTCCCGCGGCCAGGTGTACCACGTAGGTCTGTACAATACCAATCTTCTCATGGGTCATCACAATGGAGCCTTCAGGGTAGATGGAAGCAAAGTCGTTCAAATTTCAAAGGCACAGGGGTCCTGGGTATATCAACCCCTGAGAGATTATCCTGACAAATTGATTGAGGGTACTTACCGGGGATTGCAATTGTATTCATTTGAAGGCGGAATATGGAAATTTAAAAAGAAGCTGAGCGGATTTGAGGAGTCATCGAGAATCATGGCAGAGGACCGGGATGGAAGTGTATGGGTCACCCACGGATATAAAGGAGCATTCAGGATCACGCTCAATGAATCCAGGGACAGCATTCTCAACGTGTCGTTTTACGGTGATAAAAAGGGGTTTCCCACCAGTCGACTGATCAACGTGTTCAGGATCAGGGATGAACTCCTTTTCAGCGCAGAATTCGGTGTTTATAAATACAATCAGGCGAAAGACGCGTTTGTTCCCGATGGATTGTTTTCCAGTACCCTCGGTCAAAGTGCGCAAATCTGGTATATCCAGGAGGATGCTATGGGCAATATCTATTTTATTGGCCGTGAGCACATCGGCGTCTTCAGGAAGAATTCCCGCGGCGACTATGAATTGCAGGCGAATGAGTTTAACAAGATCAGAAAGTACCTCAATGATGATTTGGAAAACATTACCATCCTGAAGAACGATGAGGTGCTTTTCGGTGCACGGGATGGTTTCATTCACTACAATCCCACTTTTCAATTCGGGAAGAAACCGGTCTTTACTGCCCTGATACGGAGAGTGACATCAACGGTCAACGGAGATTCGGTCCTTTTCAGCGGTTCCTATAATAACGGTGATTCCGTGGTCATGCAGCAGCTCGAGAGTTTCAAGCCTTCGTTGCCTTTTTGGAACAACTCACTCAATTTTACCTTTGCGGCCAATTCCTATGAAGGTGATGCAGACCTTGTCTATCAATGCTATCTGGAGAACTATGAAAGAGACTGGTCTGGCTGGAGTGCAAAGACGTTCAGGGAGTATACCAACCTGAAGGAGAACCTCTATGTATTCCATGTGCGTTCCAGGAATGTGAATGGAGAAATGAGCAAGGAAGCAACCTTTGCCTTCCGGATTTATCCGCCCTGGTATCGGTCTTCATGGGCTTATACTTTTTATAGCCTGGCGGGAATTGCTTTCATGTTTATTGGTTTCAGCTTGCTGGACAGACGATACCAGCGCCAAAGGCAACAGATGGCCCTGGAGCAGGAAAAACAGCTTTCCAAAAAGGACGTTGAACTTGAACAGCTTTCCATCCAGACCCAGGAGGAAATCAACCGGCTGCAGAATGAAAAACTGGAATCAGAGCTTCATCACATGAAGAATGAGCTGGCCACCGCCACGATGCACCTGCTCAACAAGAATGAATTCATTACGGGCATTAAAACGGAATTGAATCAAATCGTTAAGAAGAGCACCCATGAGGAACTGAAGAAGGACCTTCAGCACATAAGCCGGGAGATTGAGACCAACATTTCCGATGATGCCGACTGGGAACATTTTCAGTTTCATTTTGACCGTGTTCATGGTGATTTCACGGCACGGCTGAAGGCCAGCTTCACCACCCTAAGCCCCCAGGAAACCAAGCTGAGCGCCTACCTCCGCATGAACCTTTCCTCCAAGGAGATTGCGCAGCTGTTGAACATCTCGGTAAGGGGTGTCGAAATCAGCCGCTACCGCTTGCGCAAGAAGCTCCAGCTTGACCGCAACCAGAACCTGCAGGAGTTTATTCTGAACTTTTAGCCCATTTCTACAGCTATATGCATTTCGAGCCCGAAATGCCAGTCATTTTTTTGACCTAAACAAACGCAAACGGCAATTCTGCCGGGCATACTGGCTGGCTATGCTCATTCTTGATTATTTAATGACTTGAGTGAGGTAACTCCAGCGGGTTGTTGTATAGGATCATACCAAAGGTGCCTCTATAGTTAGTATTTTGACTAAATAAGGCCATTTCTTCCGGTCTGATGTAATTTTGATGTATTCATGAATCATGGGTGAAGTAGTATTGATGGGGTCTGTTATTTGAATTCGGTCTCTGTTAGCGCCACGTTTGGAAAAGAATTCAAACGATTGCTGACTTAACGGTTTTGCACACCAATGCACTACTGGCCTAACAAACACAATAGCCTGATGAAAACATCTCTACTTGCCTGTCTCCTGTTCCTTTCCCTTACGGCCTTTTCGCAG
Organism: Cyclobacteriaceae bacterium; assembly: GCA_043744235.1. Taxonomy (GTDB): domain Bacteria; phylum Bacteroidota; class Bacteroidia; order Cytophagales; family Cyclobacteriaceae; genus ELB16-189. The sequence continues at coordinate 4,737 of JAYTVB010000011.1, forward strand.
GTGCGCATTTCCGGCAAAGTGAAGGACGATAAGGGCGCCCTGCCCGGAGTCAACATTCAGCTGAAAGGCACTGTACAGGGAGCGGTCACGGATGCTGACGGCTCCTATGTCCTTTCCGACGTGCCGGTGAATAGCACACTTGTCTTTAGTTTCATCGGCTACGCCACACAGGAAATCTCCAGCGATGGACGCAGCACCATTGATGTTACCCTGATATCGGATGTGACTGCCCTGGAGGAGATTGTGGTGGTGGGTTATGGTACCCAGAAGAAGAGCGTCGTTACGGCCTCTATTGCTAAAGTAGACTCCAAGGACATGGCTGGTTTTTCTGTTCCGAGGGTGGACCAGATGCTTCAAGGCCAGATTGCCGGTGTGACCATCAAGAGTTCATCGGGCCAGCCCGGTTCAGGCATGAACATATTCATCCGGGGCATTGGTACCAACGGCGACAATAGTCCGCTGATCATCGTCGATGGCATGGTGACCAACGATGGGATCTTATCGAGCCTGAACCCCGCAGATATTGAATCCGTGGAAGTCCTCAAGGACGGCGCCTCGACGGCGATCTATGGAGCGCGAAGTGCCAACGGCGTTATCCTGGTAACCACTAAAAAGGCCAAGGAAGGTAAGGCAACCTTTAACTACTCAGTGGTCTATGGATCGCAGCAGCCCTGGAGGGAACCCAAGATGCTGAACTCCCCACAATACGTAGACCTGATACGGGAAAAATATACCAATGGAGGATCCACACTACCAGTAGGATTCCCGGACCAGAGCACAATTCAGAATAACACCAATTGGATGGGTGCGATCTTTCAACCCTCCACTACACAGTCACATCAATTATCCGTTTCAAAGGGATCTGAATCGGGAAGCCTGCTGGCCTCCTTTTCCTATTACGAGCAGAAAGGGGTTATTGCCCCCGACAAGTCAAACCTGAAGCGGGTCACCGGCCGGGTAAACTCAGAACAGAAGATCAATGACTTCCTTTCTTTCGGCGAGAACCTCTTTTTCCTTCACTCGGTAAAAAACAGTATTCCGGAAAACTCGGAATTCGGAACGCCAATAGCCGATGCACTCGTGTATGATCCAACAACAGCCATCTACGATCCTAATGCCACCTTCGGTTTCGCCCAGTCGCCCTTTGTTCAGAAAGAATACATCAACCCGCTGAGCCGTATTTATATCAGCAACAGGACTGACAATCAGGATGAAGTTACAGGAAACGTGTTCCTGAAGATTACGCCCATCAAGGGATTGATATTCAAAACTGATCTTGGATTTGATTACAATTTCTATACCGGCAGCGGGTTTACCCCTTCTTACAAGCTTACCCCGGCCTTCTTCAATACCATCAATGACATTTACCAGTTTGAATCCAAAGCCAGCCGCTGGCAGTGGGAGAATTATGTGACGTACGCAAGGACGGAAGGGAAGCACAGCGCCGAAATCACCTTAGGTACTACCGCACAGCAACGGTTTGACGGAACGGCTTTCTCCGGATCATCCTCAGGAATTCAGGAGGAGGTCCAGCTCAATCCCAATTTCTGGTACATGACCGGCACGCCAGACTCGCTTCAGCGCTCAGGCAGTTCAGCCGTGGAAAAGAAGGCACTGCAGAGTTTCTTTGGCAGGATCAACTACAACTATGACGAGAAATACCTGGTGACCCTGAGTTTACGCAGGGATGGAAGTTCACAATTCGGTTCGAATTATCGCTACGGATATTTCCCGGCCGCTTCAGTGGGTTGGGTAGCTTCGAGGGAAGCCTTCTGGCCGAAAACAGCTGTGAATTTCTTTAAACTCCGCGCAAGCTATGGGGTAAACGGAAATGACCGGATCGGCACACTGACTTACGCGGCCACCATAGAAAGAACAGGAGCATATCCGCTGGGAAAACCATCTAATCAGACTATTTATAACGGGTACTCTTCTGGTTACTCACCGAACCCCAATGTGCATTGGGAAGAAAGTCAGCAACTGGACGTCGGTCTTGAACTCGGTATCTGGAATGACAAGCTGACCATCGAATTTGATTATTTTAATAAGACCACTTCAGGACTGCTGATGGCGTCAACGGTGCCTGACTATATCGGTACGGGCGCACCCATCGCCAACGTAGGCCAGGTGGTCAATAAGGGCTTCGAAATTGAAGCAAACTACAGGGCTGCTCTTGGGCCGGTCGGCATGCAATTCAAACTGACAGCATCAACCCTCACCAACAATGTAACCCAGGTAAATGCCGACGGTTACATCGACGGATACACCTGGCCGATCCGGAATACAGTAATCACACGGATGGAAGTGGGAAAACCCGTCGGTTTCTTCCGCGGTTATCAGGCAGCTGGCATCTTCCGCAATCAATCGGACGTTTTCGCCTACATCAATTCAGCAGGCGACCCAATTCAGCCCAATGCCAAACCGGGTGACTTAAAATTTGTGGATACCAACAAGGACGGCGTGATTGATAACAAGGACATCGTTCAGATCGGAAAACCCTGGGCGGATTTCATGCTGGGATTCAATGCGACCTTCAACTACAAACGGTTTGACCTGAGGATATTGCTGGCCGGAAGTTTTGGTAATGACGTCTACCGCTCGTATGAGCGCCAGGATGTTCCTAATAACAATTATCAGACTGAGTGGTTGAACAGGTGGAATGAAACCAATCCCAACGGAACATACCCCAGGCTCACCACCAACGACACAAACAACAATACAAGGGCCTCAAGTTTTTATGTTGAAAATGCTTCCTACCTGAGACTGAGAAACCTGCAGGTCGGATACTCCGTACCGGTGCAATTGCTGAACAAAGCGCAGATGTCCAATTTCAGAGTCTATGCTTCTTTTGATAACCTGCTCACATTCACAAAATACACAGGCTTCGATCCGGAGATAGGAACCTCAGGATGGATTCTTGATACCGGTATTGACAAGGGATTCTATCCGCAGATGAAGACAGTATCCGTCGGATTAAACCTTTCATTTTAATCAATCCTCAGATGAAAAACTTCAAACTAATCGCTTCCCTCACGGTATTCTTGCTGACAGGTTGCAATCAGGAATTTCTGGAGGTTGAGCCCCAAAACAAGTACTTCCAAACCAACTATTACAATACGGAGAATCAGGTCTTCAATAGCCTCATCGCCGCCTACGACCCGCTCGAGTACACTTTCGTGGACGGCCGCTGGACAAGCGAAGTGATGCTAGGTGAAATTTGGTCGGATAATGCCAATGCCGGCGGTGACAATTCAAATTTCGACCAGCCAGGCTGGCAGCAGATTGATGACTTGAAACAGGATCCGCTGACCGGCGAGGCAAGATCATTCTGGAAGAAATACTACATCGGTATCAACAAGGCCAACCAGATCCTCAACAATGTGAAGATTACTTCTGCCGTCGTGGAGAAGTACAAGGCCGAAGCAAAGTTTCTGCGGGCCCTCTACCACTTCCAACTGGTGAGAACCTTTGGCCCCATTCCAGTCATCACCACAATCGTTGATCCATCGGATGTGAACCGGAAGAGAAATACACTGAGCGAGGTGTACACCCAGATTACCAACGACCTCCTGGAGGCCATCCCGCTCCTGGACGACGCCTATCCGGCCAACATGACCGGTAGGGCTACCAAGACAGCAGCACAGGCACTGCTCGGCAAAGCTTATTTGTATTGGGCAGACCAGCTCAATGATGACAAGACCTTGTTTGACAAGGCGGCCACTCAATTTAAAGCGGTCATCACCTCTACAAAATACACACTGGTCGATGATTACAAAAACCTCTTTGGCTTTGGTGCCGCCAACACCACGGAAGCTGTTTTTGAGATCCAGTTCACCAACCAGGTGGGGGCAGACTTCACAACTCCGTATGCCTTTATCAACGGCAATATGATCATTCAGCTTTGCGGCATCCGCGGCCTCTGCTCCACGCACCCGGACTACATCGAAGGCTGGGGTTTTATGCTGCCGACCACCGGCCTGGTCAATTCCTTTTTGCCGGATGATACGTACCGCCGTGATGCGGCCGTGATCAGCGAGGCTTCACTCTCTTCCGGCGGGTGCCCGGTTAGCCCGGCAGTACAGAACGCTACCGACTACACAAGCTACTGGCAGAAGAAATATGCCAACTACAAGGCCTATACAGCCCCGGGTGGTGAAATCAACGTTGAGAAAGATGCCAACCAGCACTTTATCCGCTATGCCGATGTGTTGCTGATGTGCGCTGAAGCACTGATTCGTGGAAACGGCACACCGTCAGAGGCCATGATATACATTGACCAGGTGCGCGAGCGCGCGAAAGGACCCGGTAACAACAACGGGAATTTTACCACGGCAGCACAGCTGATGACCGCCAAAAGCTGGACGCTGCTGGAAGTGATCTGGTATGAGCGCCGCGCCGAATTTGCCTGCGAGGGCGACCGCTGGTATGATGTGGTCCGGTCCGGACGCGCCAATGCCAACCTGTTTCCTTCCGGTGATTTGAGAAGGACAAACTTTAACCAGAACTCAATTTATCTCCCGATCCCGCAACGTGAGTTAGACCTCAGCAACGGCAAGCTGACGGCCTATCCCGATGCCTCCTTATTCCAATAACCCAGCGTATATATTTCCTCAATCAAACTCAATCACGATTAAACCTAAAAAAATGAAAAAAGTAATGAACCTCCGATGGCTCCAGTTTTTGGTCGCCATCACCTTAATTGCCTTCTCGTGCAAGAAGGATGAACCGGTTCCCGCCAGCGGCGTGGTGGCCAGTTTCCAGTTCGCACAGGATCCAACCGATTTCCGCAAAGTTCAGTTTACGAACTTCTCCACGAATGCCGCCTCGGTATCATGGAATTTTGGCGACGGTTCTGCTGCATCCGCCGATCTAAATCCCCTGCATACCTACACTGCAGCCGGAACATACTCAGTGGTTCTAACGGCAACGGGTGCAGACAAGGTGACCTCGGTCAAAACCACTTCAATTACACTGGCAGATCCTAACCTGGAATTGAAGAAACTGACTGGTGAGACTACCAAATCATGGAAGTTGCTCAGAAGCTCGACAGGAAAGTTTCCGCTCCAGGTGGGTCCAACCGACCACAGTCAGATCTGGTGGGCGCTGGGACTGAATCAGGAATTGGGTGTCAGGCCCTGCTTGCTGAATGATGAGTGGGTGTTTAATATCAATAAATCCTACGAATACAAAACCAACGGAGACATTTGGGCTGAAGAAGGTGTATGGTCCAATCCTCCCAGCGCAACCTGTGTTGCCAGCACGTCAGGCAATTTGGTTAACAAAGACGGAGCAAGCCTGACAGCTTGGGGCGACGGCGTACATCCCTTTGAGTATGATCCTACAGCTAAAACCCTGAAAGTAACCGGAGGATTTGTTGGCCTCACAAAAGCCGGCACCTCGGAGGAGGTTATCGTTCCTCAGAGTTCTGTTACCTACAAGGTTATTGGCCTCGTTGACGGTCCGGTGGATACCCTGACACTTGAGACCACGCTGACCACTGCCAACGGCTACTGGAGAATGACTCTTGTTCATTATGATACTCCTTCACAGGAACCTCCAATTCCCGGAGCAAAACCTGTTGTGGGTTACACATATTCCGTAGCTGGTAAGACGGTCACTTATACGAATACAACCACAGGCACCGGTACCATTACGTACGCCTGGGACTTTGGTGACGGCGCAGCTTCTACCACAGCAAGCCCTGTTCATACCTATGCTACTGATGGAGCCTATACTGTGAAGTTGACTGCAACCAACGGAAATGGAAGCAATATCTCTTCACAGCAGGTCATTATCTCTTCTACTACACTGACCGAGGCACTATTGAATGGCGGTGGAACGAAAATCTGGAAACTGAAAGCGGCGGCCGGCGCATTTGGCGTAGGACCTTCCGCAGGATCCGATGCATGGTATCCTAATGGCGTCAATATTTCTGGCGATCGTCCCTGCCTCTTCAATGATGAATTCGTCTTCAAAACCGGCGGCATCTATCAATATGATGCGAAGACAGACGTTTGGGCTGAAAACTACTGGGGTGTAGGTACTCCTGATGCCTGCAATGCTGAATCAGCAATTACCGGCAATGCAGCGATCTGGAAGTCCAAGAGCCACACCTATGTGTTTACACCGGCAGCCGGAGCAAACAAGGCAACCATTGCGGTCACTGGATTGGGTGCATTCATTGTGCTGCCCAAGGCGTACAACGGCGGTGAGTACACTACTCCCCCCACTGTCAGCAGCACAGTTACCTATACCGTATTAAGCTATGTCAACGACGGGACAACGCAGACCATGCAAATTACTGTGGATATCAGCGGGACTGGCGGCGGCTTCTGGTCATTCACTCTTGAATCACATTAACCTTTGATGAATTGGGGAAGGGAAACTCCCTTCCCCAATTTTTTGTTTAACTATTGAAACCCGTTATGGTGAAACAGCTCGCCTCAATTCTCTTCACTCTTTTTGTCCTGGGCAACGCTTATGGACAGGATGAAGTGCTTGTATGGAGCGACGAGTTCAGTGTGGATGGAGCTCCCAACTCAACTTACTGGAGTTATGACCTCGGCGCCGGCGGCTGGGGAAACGGTGAATCACAATCTTATACAAACAGCGCCACCAATGTCAGGGTACTGGGCGGCGTACTGATCATTGATGCCGTGAAAAGCAGCGGTACCTGGACTTCTGCCAGGATTAAAACACAAACGAAATTTAATTTTAAGTACGGACGCATAAAATTCAGCGCCAAACTCCCCACCGGTACCGGCACCTGGCCAGCTACCTGGATGTTGGGAGAAAGCATTTCTTCCGTTGGCTGGCCCTCCTGCGGTGAGGTAGACGTGATGGAACACGCGGGTAAGAACCCGGGCCTGGTGCATAGCTCTTTACACACACCTTCCAGCAATGGAAATACGGTGAATACAAGCACGAAAACCGTAAGTAACTACAATACTTCATTTCATGTTTACGAAGCCAACTGGACAGCCGACAAGATTGAATTCCTGATCGACGGCGTCTCTTTCTACACCTATCAACCCTCAACCAAGAACAGTTCTACATGGCCGTTCAACGCTAATTTCTTTATTATCATGAACCTGGCGATGGGTGGAACTTTCGGTGGACCCATTGACCCCGCATTGTCATTTGCAGAAATGCAGGTGGATTATGTACAGGTATACCAGTCCTTCAGCCAGATTCCCCTCCAGGGTCCAAGCCTGGTGGACGTAAACCAAACCGGCATTCAATACCAGATTACCAACCTGCCCGGGGCCACCTACTCCTGGACGGTGCCCGCCGACGCACAGATTATGTCTGGCGCAGGAACAAACGCCATTATGGTCAACTGGGGACAAACGGAAGGCAATGTTACCGTTAACGTTACTTCCGGCGGCGGTTCATACCAGAAAAGCATTGCCGTCACCCAGGTTGCCAAGCCGCAGGGAAATTCGTTCCAGATCAACTCGGCCACCACGGGCATTCAGTGGGCCAATAATTTTGACAACCTCAATACCTTCACCATCCGCAAGCAGAACCCCCTGCAGGTGGACTACACCATTTATAACAAGGTCTCAGTTCCCGCACTGACAGGAACAGTTTACCGGACCCTGGACCTGACCGATCATCCCGTACTCAGGGTGAAAGCAAAGTCTCGCAACAAAAGCAAGACCGTCAACATGAGAATTGACCTTGTCGATGCGAGCGGCTATGCCACCAACCAGTCGCCCGTTTTTGATTTTCTGCCTCTTGTCGATGACGGCGAATATTATCATTACTCCTTTGACTTCCTCAACCTCAACCAATGGAAATCAGGCATTACCAACGTTGCAAAAAACAGGATCAATAAAATTAACCTGTACATTGACTACGGCATTCTCAGTACGCTTGGCGCAGACTCCATCTGGGTTGATTCAGTCTGGGTGCAGAAGGTTCCTGCCGGCGTAACAGCACCCAACCGACCGTCGCATCTGTCGGGAAGCGCTGGAAGCGGTCAACTTCAACTATCCTGGAAGGACAATTCCTCCGATGAGACCGGTTTTGAAATCTCCAGGTCGGCTTCCCAAAATGGAACGTATGCATTGGTTAAGTCCCCCGCAGTCAACGCTACCTCGGCTACGTTGACGATGAATGCAGGCGACCCTAATTATTTCTACCGAATCCGGTCCTTGAATTCTGCCGGAAGGTCCTATGCCAGCAATACCATTTCTGCTGTGGACTTCGTAACAGGACTTATCGATGAAAGACCGGGCAATGGATTGGATGTCTATCCAAACCCGACCACCGGCAGCCTGTTCATTCGCCGGCGAGGCGCGGATCCCTCTTCCATTCGCATATGCAATGCAACAGGGATTGAAGTGCAGTCCCGACTTCTTATGGAGGAACTCACCCGCCTGGATTTGTCCGGCCTCCCCACGGGATTTTATTACATTCAAGCCTTCAATGGAGGCAGTCAGTATGTCAAAAAAATTATCCTTCAGTAATGAGGCTAAAGGAATGAAACCGAGCATGACAATCAGCAGGATGAAATTACTGATATTGGTTTTGGCCTGCCTGTTCATGCTTGGACTTTCCACGGATTCCAAAAAGAAATCGAGGCTGCTGTGGTCGGATGAGTTTGACTATAACGGCCGGCCGGATACCACCAAATGGAATTATGACATCGGCACCGGTCGGGACGGATGGGGCAACAAAGAACTTGAATACTACACCGACGATCCTAAAAACGTCAGGGTTGAAAATGGCAAGCTTACGATCGAAGCCAGGAAAGAGGCGGTCGGGGGAAAGCCTTATACCTCGGCACGGATCGTTTCCAGGAAAAAGGGCGATTGGCTCTATGGAAGGATAGAAGTGAAGGCGAAGGTACCGCTTGGAAAGGGAACGTGGTCTGCCATCTGGCTGCTGCCGACGGAATGGAAATACGGTGATTGGCCTGCCAGCGGTGAAATTGATATCATGGAACACGTGGGCTATGATCCTGGCGTAATCCATGGAACGATCCATACCGATGCATACAACAATTATAAAGGGACACAAAAGGAGGGCATGATCAAGGTTCCCGATGGCCATGAAAAGTTTCACGTGTATGCCGTCAACTGGACAGAAAGCAAAGTGGATTTCTTTGTGGATGACACATTATACCACTCGGTGCAGCGCAGTCCGAGGGATGACTTTAAGTGCTGGCCCTTCGATCAACGATTTCACCTGATCATCAACCTTGCCGTCGGCGGCAACTGGGGCGGCGCCAAGGGCATTGATGAAGACATCTGGCCCCGGAAAATGGAAATTGACTACGTCAGGGTATACCAGTGAAATGAGCCCACAACCTGGCAGAACAGTTCTTTCAAGCGGCAGCGCAATCCGCCTGATCAGAAATCCAACCCGCATGAAGAACAACCTCCCTTTCACGATTGCCGCCTTTCTTTTCCTGGGCATCGCTGCCCTGCAGACCAGTTGCCAGAAGAGCACTGCATCAGATCCCACCATTCAGATCCTTGTCGTGGAGACCACGGCAGCTACTGATATTACCCAAACCACCGCCACTTCCGGGGGAAATGTAGCCACCCAAAGTGGGGCCAGCGTCACCGCCCGCGGCATCGTGTGGAGTACCAGCCCCAACCCGACCATCACTGACAACAAAACCTCGGATGGTACCGGGCTGGGAACCTATACGAGCAGCCTGACCGGGCTTACCCCCAACACTCCTTATTATGTAAGGGCCTACGTTGCGGTTGGGGCGACTACAGGCTATGCCAATTCCGTTACGTTCACGACAAAAAAGACCATCCCCACGAGCGTGGCGGACGTCGACGGCAATGTGTACAATGTCGTGACCATCGGGACTCAGATCTGGATGAAAGAAAACCTCGGGACCACCAAATACAAGGATGGAACAGCCATAACCTTTCCGGGCGCCAACAACAGTGCCTGGCAGTCCAACACCACCGGCGCATACGCCTGGTACAACAATGACATTGCCAACAAACCTGTCTACGGCGGATTGTACAACTGGTATGCCGTGAATACGACCAGGTTGTGCCCCACGGATTGGCACGTGCCTTCTGATGCTGAATGGTCTGCCATGACCGCAAGTCTGGGCGGCGCGAACCTGGCCGGAGGCAAGCTGAAGGAAATGGGGACGGCGCATTGGAATACCCCGAATGCCGCGGCGACCAATGACGTGGGTTTTAGTGCACTTCCCGGAGGCAGCCGTAACCTCGACGGAACCTCGAACACCATCGGCTTTAACGGCTATCAGTGGACAGCAACGGAAGCCTCCTCAACGGATGCGTGGTCGCGCTATGAATACTACGGTGACGGATTTTTATACCGATATTCTTATATCAAAAGCCTGGGATTTTCTGTGCGCTGTGTGCTGGATTAACGTGAGGAGGATTTTGTAAGATTGCCGAAGGGCTTGCCACTTTTTTATTTCAGTTCGAAGCGTGACTCCAGCACATCCCTGGAATTTCCACCGACAAAAACTGAAAACTTGCCTGGCTCCGTGCCCCACGACATGTCGCTGCGGTAGAAGGATAGGTCCTTTGCCGTCAGCGTGAATTTCACTTCCCGGCTCTCGCCGCCTTCGAGCAGTATTTTTTCAAAGCCCTTCAATTCCTTTACAGGCCTGGTCACGCTGCCCACCCAGTCACGGACGTACAACTGAACCACTTCTTCTCCGGCGCGCGTCCCCGTATTCTTTACCAGTACACTGACGGCGATGTCTTCACCGGCACTGATTGAAGCCTTGCTGAGCTTCAGGCTGCTGTACTCAAATGGCGTGTAGCTAAGCCCAAAACCGAAGGGGTATAATGGGTCATTGGAAACGTCGCGGTATTTGGAAAGGTAAATGCGTTCGCTTAACGGTTCCTTGTAATCTCCGTGATACGTGCGCCCGCCGTTCTTATGACTGTAGTAAATTGGAATCTGACCCTCATTCCGTGGAAACGTAGAAGGCAGTTTGCCTGAAGGATTGTAATCCCCGAACAGGACGTCTGCCACGGCTGTCCCCGCGGTAGATCCCAGGGTCCAGCTTTCAAGAATGGCAGGCAAGTGACCATCGATCCACTCGATGGCGAGCGGCCTTGCATTGACCAGGACAACGATGATAGGTTTGCCGGTTTCATACATGGCTTTCACGAGGTCTTCCTGAACGCCTGGCAATCCGATCCTGGAGCGGGAGGCACCCTCACCGTTCATGACTGAACTTTCGCCAACCACCATGATCACCACATCGGACTGGGATGCCACCGTTCTGGCTTCCGCGAATTTATCCCGGCTGTCGTCATACAGATTGCAGCCCTGGGCATAGCTGATTTTTGAAGAGGGTCCCAGCTTCTTGCGGATGCCATCCAAAATGCTGACAGGATCTTTTGTGTCGCCGAAGAAGGACCATGAGCCATTCATGTCCGCCTGGTTATCCGCCAATGGCCCGATGACAGCCACCTTCCTTGTTTCTTTGTTGAGGGGCAAAGTCCGGTTGTCGTTTTTCAGCAGCACGATGGACTTGCGGGCAATGTCGAGGGCTGTCGCCAGCTGCTTTTCCGTACGGACTTCGGTTTTCTCCCTTTCCGTGTTTGAATAGCGGTAAGGATCATCGAACAGCCCGAGATCCGATTTCAGTTTCAAAACTCTCCTGACCGCATCGTCAATCACCTGCTCACTGACCTTGCCTGCCCTCACGAGCGCGGGAAGATGTTTCAGGTAGATAGAAGCCATCATGTCCATATCGCACCCCGCCTCAATGGCGGTCTTGGCCGCTTCGGTACTGTCGGACACAAAGCCATGTTCCAGCATTTCACCGATCGACTGGTAATCCGAAACGACCATGCCTTTGAAGCCCCATTCTTTGCGCAGGATTTGCTGGAGTAAGAATTTGTTTCCGTTGGCCGGGATTCCGTTGAACTCATTAAAAGAATTCATCATGGAGGCGGCGCCGGCTTTCACTGCCGCTTGATAAGGAGGCAGGTACACTTCCCGCAGCTGGCGTTCGCTCATATCCACTTCAGTATAGTCGCGGCCGGCCAGGGGCGCGCCGTAGGCAGCAAAGTGTTTTACGCAGGCGGCGATGGTATGCGGGTCGGCGAGGTTGTCTCCCTGGAATCCTTTCACGCGGGCTTCCGCAATGCGTGAGCCCAGGTACGGATCTTCTCCTGCGCCTTCCGACACCCTGCCCCAGCGCGGATCACGGCTGATGTCCACCATCGGAGCAAAGGTCCATGAGATGCCCACGGCCGTGCACTCTTCTGCCGCCACGCGGGCTGAGGCTTCAATCGCTTTCAAATCCCAGCTTGCCGCCTCCGCGAGCGGCTGCGGTGCCACCGTCTTGAATCCATGAATGACATCAGCGCCAAACAGCAATGGGATTTTAAGGCGTGATTCCTCTACGGCAATTTTCTGAAGCTTGGCTGTATAGGCGGCGCCATAGACATTGAACAACCCTGTGATTTTTCCCTCGCGGATCAGTTCATCAAACTTTGGTGATTCTACCGTATTCACGGTTGGACCTGTGTTGAAGTTGTCGCCTACCTGGACATTGAGTTGGCCAACCTTTTCTTCCAGGGTCATCTTCTTGATAAGATCTTCGATCCTGGCTGTTTCGGGTGAGGCAGATTCCTGTGTTTTACATTGTAATAACAGGGTGATTATAATGAGTGCGGGGACTAATTTGTTCATCAGTGACGGAAGTTTAATGATTTTGGGTTAGCGAAGGTTTATGGTCATTTCACCTTTCGAAACGAAGATAGGGGATTATGTTTTCACCGATGGCAATGGCCTGACTAATAATCTTACTAACCTACGGCCAGGCGCCAGGAATCAGTTCACGACACTCCACACAACTTTGCTGCAAAAGATTAAAATCCTAGATTTAAGTTGCAAAACCTTAAGTCATGATGACCAGTCCCCAATTAGTCTCCATCCGCTGTATGGCGGCAACCAGGTTTATCCTGGTAATCGTGTTCATGGTAGCCGGTTGGGGGGCGTCAGGCCAGGATTCCACCTTTGTCCATGAATCGGTAGGCAAAGGAAGGACCCTGATCGGATCCTACTTTAACTTCTCCATTGCGAATACCACCAGGGACAGGAAGACGGGCGTCGACTCGCGGTCAGATCAATCCAAACTTGGAGGAAATATCACAGGCGGAAAAATGCTCTCCGATCATTGGGGCCTCTTGTTGAATGTCGGTTACAACGAGACTTCGACCTCAACTACAGCGACTGTTGCTGCCGTAAACTATGACATCAAAGACAAGCGTGTAGATTATACCATCGGTGCGGCAGTGCGGTACTATAAACTGATCAGCGAAGCCACGTACTTCTTTGTTCAGGGCGGCGTGCAGTTCAGCAAGGGCACACTAGACACGGATGAATTTGATAAAACCAATACTCTGGTCACTTACTCTTATAAGACAACAGGCTACGGCGTGGGGATCAGCCCGGGTTTCAGTTACTTCATGACGGACAGACTCAGCACGGAGATTTCCATCGGCCTGCTGGGGTACTCTGTTTATTATGGAGAAGACGGCAGCGGCAACACCACCCAGACCAACAATTTTCAGTCTTTGCTGTATCTCAATTCAGTAAGCCTGGGATTTGTCTTTTACCTCTGATCGCCTGCTTGAACTTCTCGGCTGCTGGCTCCTGGCCGAACTTTGAACCTTGAACCTTGAACCTTGAACCTTGAACTATTGAACCTCGAACTATTGAACCTTGAACCTTGAACCCTGAACTATTGAACTCTGAACCCTGAACCCTGAACCCTGAACTATTGAACTGCGGCCTTTGGCTGAACCCTTAAAAACATATTGATTATCTTCGTAAAAATTACTTAACATCCGTCCGTATGGCAAATTTTCCAAGCATTTTCAATGATGTGATCGGGCCTGTCATGCGGGGTCCTTCCAGTTCACATTGCGCCGCCTCCCTCAGAATTGGCCGGATGTGCCGCGACCTGATGGACGGCCAGATCGAAGACGTGCTGATCGAGTATGACCCCAACGGTTCACTCGCCACCACCCACAAGGGTCAGGGCTCAGACATGGGCCTCTTCGGGGGTTTCCTCGGATGGGAAGCCCACGATGAAAGACTTCCGAATTTCCAACAAGCCATCGATGCGGCGGGCATCAACATCAAGATTGAAATTCATGCCATCGGCGCCGAGCATCCCAATACCTACCAGATCACACTGAAGAACAAAAAGGAAACCCGGCTGCTGACGGCCATCTCCACCGGCGGCGGCATGATCGAAGTCATTGAGATCGACGGGGCCAAAGTGGCCATGGCCGGCGACTTTTTTGAGACACTGGTGTATGTGGACCACCCTGAAAAAGCATTTGAGTTTATCAGCAAGACTCTTTCCTATGACGACCTGGTCCTGCATAAAGGCAAGGTGACGTTCATCGAAATCAAGTCGCAGCAATTTCCTGCGGAAGGCCTGCTTGACGAATTGAAAGGAATAGACGGCGTGGTCTCCATCAAGAGGATATCGCCTGTGCTGCCGGTGCTCTCACGCAAGAACCTGGAAGTACCCTTTATCACGAGTGAAGACATGCTTCACTACAATCAAAACAAGAACCTTGCTTTGTGGCAGTTGGCGGTCCACTATGAAAGTGCCCGCGGACACATTACGCACCATGAGGTATTTGAAAAGATGCGCACGATCGTTCAGATCATGCGTACATCCATTGACCTTGGGCTGCAGGGAACCCAGTACGCTGACCGCATCCTCGGCGCGCAGTCACTGAACTTCCGGCAGCGGATGGATGAGAAGAAACTGGTGGAAGGCGACGTGCTCAATACGGTGATCCTGTACACGTCCGCCATGATGGAAGTGAAGAGTTCCATGGGTGTGATCGTTGCGGCACCGACAGCAGGTTCCTGCGGAGCACTGCCCGGCGCCGTTATCGGCACGGCCGCGACCCTCGGACTCACCGAAGATGACATGGTGAAAGCCATGCTTGCCGCCGGACTGATCGGCGTGTTTATCGCCGCCCATGCGACGTTCGCAGCGGAGGTGGGTGGGTGTATGGCCGAATGTGGTTCCGGTTCCGGAATGGCAGCGGCCGGCATTGTTGAATTGAAAAAGGGAACACTTGCGCAATCACTCGGCGCGGCCTCCATGGCCCTGCAGACTTCTTTGGGCATGGTGTGCGATACCATAGGCAACCGGGTGGAAGCACCTTGCCTCAACCGCAATGTGATGGCGGCAACCAACGCCATATCGTGCTCGAACATGGCATTGTCGGACTACAACCACCTCATCCCACTGGATGAAGTGATCGAGACGATGAAGAAGGTGGGGGACAGCATTCCGAACACCCTTCGCTGTACAGGCCTGGGTGGTTTGGCGATTACCAAAACTGCCAAGCGAATTGAAGCCATGCTCGATGAGCAAGGCGTTGAGCAATCGGCGCGTTTCTTCAAAGTCTGTTAATCCAATAACCTCCTGATCATGATTCTCCGCACCCTGTTGCTGGCTTGCTGTGCAGCCCTGGTATTGTCCGGCTGCCAGAAGCCTGAAAAGAAATTTACCCTCGCCGTTACCCACGCCAAAATCTGGACGGGCAACCCGCTGCAACCCTGGGCCCAGGCCGCATTGGTCGCCGGCGATACCCTCTTTCAAATCGGGACGGATGAAGAAATTGCTCCGCTGCTGGAACAGACCATCAAGGTGATTGACGCTGGCGGCAGGCTGGTCGTGCCGGGCTTCATTGATTCTCACGCCCACACCATTATGGGAGGCAACCGGCTGACTTCCGTTCAGCTGAAGAACATCAACACCCAAAAGGATTTTATCACCGCCATAGGGAATTATGCCAAAACCCTGAAACCGGGTGAGTGGATCCTCGGCGGCGACTGGGACCACCAGCACTGGGGCGGCGAACTGCCCACCCATGAGTGGATTGATTCAGTCACCCGGGACAATCCTGTTTGGGTGGAGCGGAGTGAGGGCCACAGCGGACTGTCGAACCAGCTGGCGCTGACGAAGGCAGGAATCCTGAAATCAACAAAAGACATTGACGGCGGCATGATTGTCAGGGACAAAAATGGAGTGCCCACCGGCGTGCTCAAGGATAACGCGATGGAACTGATCTTCAAGGCCATTCCCGATCTGTCGGACGCGCAGAAGCAACTGGCCATCGAAGGGGCCATGGAATACTACCTGCGCGAAGGTGTCACCTCCGTTCACCACATGGTAGAGCCGCATGAGCGAAACCTCGGTGGTGTGGCAACAGATTATGCCGCATTCAAAAAGATTCACGATGAAGGAAAGCTGAACGTGCGGTTCTACATCGCCGAACCTTTCACCGACTGGGAGAAAGTGGCGACCCGGATCAAGAGCGAGGGTGCAGGCGACAAGTGGCTGAAGTCCGGCGCGCTCAAAGGCTATGTCGACGGCGCCATCGGATCGCATTCTGCATTGTTCTACGACGACTATACCGACAAGAAAGGATTCAGGGGCAGCCAGGTGACCTCCGACGCGGTGTTGTATCAACTCATCAAGGGCGGCAACCAGGCCGGCCTGCAGGTGTTCATCCACGCTATTGGCGACGAGGCCATTCACAAGGCGTTGACCACGTTCGAAAAGGTGACTACTGAAAACGGGGCTGTCGATCCGCGCTTCCGCATCGAGCACACCCAGCACATAGCACCCGCCGACATGGCCTACATGAAGAAACTCAATGTCATCGCCAGCATGCAGCCCTACCACGCCATCGACGACGGCATCTGGGTTGAGCAGGCCATCGGTCCGGAGAGGATCAAGACGACCTACGCCATCGGCGCACTGATGAAAGAAGGCGTGCATGTAACTTTCGGCAGCGACTGGTTTGTTGCGCCGCCGTCACCCCTGAAAGGGATGTTCGCTGCCGTTACGCGCCGCACCCTGGACGGCAAGAATCCGGAAGGATGGGTACCCGAACAAAAAATCGGACTGGAAGAGGCATTGGTAAGCTATACGCGCGAAGGTGCCTATGCATCTTTTGATGAGAAGATCAAAGGCACGCTGGAGACCGGCAAGCTGGCGGACATGGTCATCCTGGAGAAAAACATTTTCGAAATCGATCCGGTCGAGCTCTTCGATGCGAAGGTCGATGCTACCATCGTGGGAGGAAAGGTTGTGTATGATCGGGGGAAGATAGGGGGTAAGTAGCTGTTGGCTGTTAGCGCTCAGAACTCGAAACTCGGAACAACGAACAACGAACTCGGAACAAGGAACAACGAACCCGGAACAACGAACTCGGAACAACGAACCTCGAAACAACGAACTCGGAACTCCGAACAACAAACAACGAACTAGTTTCCCTCCATCAGCATAAACCCCTGTCCGGGTCTGGTACTTATTCTGATCAGGTTCTTCTCTACCTTGAAAGCGGCGCCGTCGACAGCAACAGTTTCAAAAGGATTCTGCATCACAAATTCTCCGCCGGCCTCACTCACTACGCTCACTTCCCTGATTTTTCCATTCACGCGGCTGGCTGAAACCAGGAAGGCTCCTTCCGTTCTGAGAGTCCGGAAAGAAGTGTTCTTCCATTCTTCAGGAATGGCTGGAAACACCCGGACAATTCCATCCTGGCTCTGCAGCAGCATCTCCTGCAATCCTGAAGCAAAAGCGAAATTACCTTCCAGGGTAAAAGGATGGTACCTGTATTTGGAGAGTTTGCCTTCACACTGATCACCGTTCACATGAAAGCCGTTGGGCAGACAAAAGCAGGTGGCAAATTTCCTCAGCACATCGGCGGCCTTGTTTCCATTTTGCATCCGTGCATACATATTCGCCTGCCAGCTGAATGAATAGCCAACCCAATAGTCTGTTCCTTTGTCTTCCAGCAGTTTCATGGAGGCGTCAATGGTGCTTTTGTCAGCCGGGTTATGGTAGTTGATGATGCCCAGCGGATGGATGGCCATGAGGTGCGAGAAATGACGGTGTGATTCCGGGTAGGGAATACCGGGCGCCAGCGCGAGTGATCCGGTCGCATCCGTGCTGAGCGCGGGCCATTGACTGAGTTGTTTCTTCCAGTGGGCGGCTTCCGCGGGAAGACCCAGTTCTTTTGCCAGCTCGGCCGCTTTCAGGTAGGTCCAGCGGATGATGGCCAGGTCATAGTTCGTTGTTTCTTTAAACCACGCCTTCATGGAGTTGTCAAAGAATTCAGGACTCGAACTCAACGGCAGTTTCAACTTTCCATTCTCCCTTTTCACCGCCATCCGATCCATGAATTGTGCAAAGCCCTTGATCCATGGGTAGGCTTTGTCTTTCAGGAAAGTCCTGTCCATGGAGTATCGCCACTCAAGGTAGAAGTGATGCGCCAGCCAGCCGCCCACCGTGGGGGAGTAGGAATACTGCACCCATCCGCCCATGTCTTTTCCGTCGAGGGTGGTGACGCCGGGTACGGTGAGACCTTCTACGCCAAAGAAGCGGCTGGTGTATTTTTCAAAAAAGGGTTTGGTGTCCCACAGCCAGCGGGTGAAGCCCGAAGCCCCGCTCAGGTGGTTGGCGCTGTACGACGGCCAGTAGCTGAGCTGCGTGTTGAGGTCGTTGTGGATGTCGCCTTTCCACGGCGGCAGGTTGCCGTTGTCGGCAGTCCATACTGCCTGGAGGGTGATAGGCGGCGCGTCGGGCCGGGCGATACATCCGAATTTATAGTTCTCCAGGTACCACTGCCGCTCGATGACGGAGTCAGGCACGGCGAGCGACGACTCATTCCAGAAATCATTCCACCAGCTTTTGGTTGCCGCGAGGTCAGTGTCGTAGCCGCGGTTGAGGGAAGTTCTGACTTCAACATTGGCGTCTGTATTCCGTCGGTTGTAAGCGCCATTGGAGGTAATGGACCAGGTGCCTTCGATACCATCGTCGGTTTTCTGCCAAGCGACAGCAACGTCGTACACAAATCCATTCCAGCCCGCCTGCCGGTAGGAGAAGGAGTTTCCATCCTGGCTGACCGTGCCCTGCTTATATCCCAACCTTGCCAGCCCCTGGCCCTCAACGGAATTTCCCGTGCCCCCATTGCTGCCGGTATAGCGGGGCGGAACGAGAGAAGGAGTGGCAGTACTGTTTTCAAACCGGAACCATCCTACCGGAAGTTCGGGATGAATAAAGGTCAGCAGCAGCCCGCCGTTTTTCCATTTCACTTCAGCGATACCTTGTTTGATATAGAGCCGGGTGGAGGACACCTCACCGAGACCTGACACATCAAATTCGATGGCGGCACCGGGAATCTTTGACGGCGCAGGTTCCCGTTCGTAGGGAACATCGCCCAGTTCCTGGATGACTTTGTAATCATTCTTTGCCACTTGCTCCCGGATCAACTTGAAAGACAGCTTGTCGATATCCGTCATCGGGCGCAGGTCCCACAGGTCGGCTCGGTCCAGGGAGAAGCGGAGTTTGCCCTCTTTCTGCCAGACCAGGTTTCCCACGATGCCGTTGCCGAGCGGCAGGGCTTCGTCCCACGTGGCAGCGAGTTTGGGGAATTGAAGGTCGTGACGGAACGGGGATTGGGCGTGGGTTCCCCATGGGATCAGGCAGGAGAGGAAGAGTAGAAGTTGTTTCATGAACAGTGGCGTAATAAAATCGAACATAAATTACACTTTTTATTGCTTAAGGTTCCGGGTTTCGGGTTCCGTGTTCCGGGTTGTGCGATCGCAGCTGGAGTGCGTTGTAGTAGAGTACCGGCAGGCAGGCAGCGCGGAAGTGATGACGGGTCCCGACAATTGTCGGGAGGCCCTGGAGCGATTAAAGATGTTGATTCGAAGTGGTACGCTTAAGTTAGCTGGAATGTTTTGCCAGGATTTGGTATGCTTCTTCCAAGACCTCTGCCATAGAGAACCGCCAGTGCGCGGGCCCGAAAAAACGGCGGGCGTGCGCCGGCACAGCGGGCAGGAGCATCGTTTTTTCTTGAACTTTTTTGGTTCTTTTTTGCGTCAAGGCAAAAAAGAACAAAGACTAAATAGTATGATGAGAGAGGAAGTTTCACAATATCCAAATCGAAGAGGGTGGCATCCATCTATTTTAAAGCATTGTTGCTTTTCTGCCTTCGGTCTGTATTGTCACCGACCGCATCTACTCTGTCGGGTTGGTGAAAGCACCAACCCAAGGCAAAACGGTTAATAGCCTCATTATTAGAGATTGATGGATACATGAAAATGCTGGTTATCTTAGCTGTAGTGTTCCACCTTAATTCTATGGTCGGGGAAGCACAACCAAGAGTCTAACCAAGAATCACTAAATTCCAGGATTAACTATAGCAAACCTTAACCCAATAACCCATGAGAGCCATCGTCATTGCAGCACTGTTACTGATCACAGTCACGGCAACAACCAATGCCCAGGTATTTGTTGACGGAAATAACATTAACGAGACAACGAAAGTAGTCAGCGTAATCAGCGCCCGGATCGTGGGCAGCAACAAATTCATGAATAATATTGTGGTTAACTATGGCCAGGAATCAATTAAGTACAACCAGCAAATCAGCGGACCTGACAAGCAAGCTAAGGAATATCAGAATCCAATTCCCGTAGTAGATCTTCTTTTAAAGAATGGCTGGAAATTGGTTTCTGTCGTAAGCGGGAATCCCAACCTGTATGAATATGTTCTTGTACAAAAAGAGTAACCAGGTTCTGTTTGCCTCAGGTCTGTGCTTTCACCGAACCTGTTGGTATGCCTGCATGATTCCTTCCATCATATCTTGAATCATCCTATGCGATAGGAGGCGAGCGGTGGCCCGGCGGAAAAGCGGGGGTGCGAAATGGCCCTGCGCGGGGAAGCTTTTTTCCGCCTTGACTTTTTTTGGTTACTTTTTTGTGTCTAAGACAAAAAAGTGACAAAGCAAGCTACGGAGTCAGTGGTATAAACCAGTGAACCTCAAGAACAATAACCCAGAAATGCCTGGAGCAAAATCTGCCTTTGCCTTCGCTCGGTATTGTCACCGACCGCATCTACTCTGTCGGGGTTGGTGAAAACACCAACCCAAGGCAACACAGCTAACAGCGACACAAGCCAAGGGCCAGGGTTCAAGAGTTCAAGGTTTAAAGTTCAAGCCTCGCCCGCGGAGTCCCGAATGCTTTCGGGACGTAGGAGGGGGTTCTGCCTTCGGTCGGTGTTGTCACCGACCGCATCTACTCTGTCGGGGTTGGTGAAAGCACCAACCCAAGGCAAATCGAGTCTTAGAAATGCTTCCTCCAAGACCTATGCCTTAAAGAACCGCCAGTGCGTGGGCCCGAAAAAACGGCGGGCGTGCGCCGGCACAGCGGGCAGGAGCATCGTTTTTTCTTGACCTTTTTTGGTTCTTTTTTGCGTCAAGGCAAAAAAGA
>JAYTVB010000012.1:0-24943 GCA_043744235.1 Cyclobacteriaceae bacterium
TTAACATCATCATCCGCTCCGGAGCACTGGGTAGAATTATATTCATGAACAATTTCGTTGAATTGAATTATCTATTGTAAAATAACATAGCAGGCCGCTACTCCGGAGCTTATCCCAAATCCCAATCATTGGTTTCTACAGACAGGGTGCTCCTCCGGAACATTGGGTAGAATTAGATTATAGCTCTGGACCGGCCCTGCTTGTAGCTCCGCAGGAGCGTCCTGTTTAGCTCCAGAGGAGCGCCCTGATTGTAGCGCCGTCAGGCGCGCGTTAGGTTCGGTAGCTCCGTAGGAGCGGCCTGTTTGTCCATCCTCCATCTCATTGTCCCCATTTCATTACCATGGATACATTCATAACCACAACGGCTGTTAACTACCGAATCAGCACATTACCGAATTAACCCATTACCGAATTAACTAATTAATATATTGTATCTTTGCACTTTAGTCCTCCAAATTCCCGTAAAAAGGCGCTCCTGATGCATCCAGAGCCCCTGCGTTGACCCAAGAGGCATTGTAATAAATTTTTAGCGAGCCTCGCTGAACGAAAAATTAAATCATGTCATTCGAAAAATTAAATCTCATTGAGCCCATATTGAGGGCTTTGAAAAATGAAGGCTACACACAGCCTACCCCTATCCAGGAACAAGCCATCCCTGTACTGCTTGAGCGCAAAGACCTGCTCGGCTGCGCGCAGACCGGCACCGGAAAAACACTGGCCTTCGCCGCTCCCATTATGCAACTCCTCCACCAGGATGAGCTCTATGTAAAGGGACCGGCCGGCATCAAGACACTGATCCTCACGCCCACGCGCGAACTGGCCATCCAGATCGGCGAAAGCTTTGCAGCCTACGGAAAATTCCTCCGGCTGAAACACACCGTCATCTTTGGCGGCGTATCACAGAAATCGCAAACCGATGCCCTGCGCTCCGGCGTGGACATCCTCATTGCCACACCCGGCCGTCTGCTGGACCTCATGGACCAGAAGTACGTGCACCTGCAGCACATCAAAATCTTTGTGCTGGACGAGGCCGACCGCATGCTCGACATGGGTTTCATCCATGATGTGAAGAAAGTTATCGCCAAGCTGCCGCAGAAACGCCAGACGCTGTTCTTCTCGGCCACCATGCCGCCGGAAATCTCCAAACTGGCCAATACCATCCTGACCAACCCGGTCCGTGTGGAAGTAACACCGCCAGCGACAACGGCCAACACCATTCAACAGGTGCTGTATTTTGTGGAGAAGCCGGATAAACGTTCATTGCTGCTGCACCTGTTAAAGGACCGCAACATTGAAACAGCCCTTGTCTTCACCCGCACCAAACACGGCGCCGATAAGGTTGCCAAGGATCTGATTCGTGCCGGCGTACAGGCGGAAGCCATCCACGGCAACAAATCACAGAACGCCCGTCAGCGTGCATTGAGCAACTTCAAAGGCAAGCAGACCCGCGTACTGGTAGCCACTGACATTGCCGCCCGCGGCATTGACATCGATGACTTGTCGCACGTGATCAACTTCGAATTGCCGAACATTCCCGAGACCTACGTGCATCGCATTGGCCGTACCGGCCGGGCCGGCGCCAGCGGTATCGCTTTCTCCTTCTGCGAATCAGAAGAAAAAGAATACCTGCGTGACATTCATAAGCTTATCGGGAAAACGATTCCCGTTGTCGATGACCACCCGTATCACTCTACCCGCACGGATCACGTCCCCCCGCCAAAAATGGGAGGTGGAGGCGGCCAGCGCCAGGGAGCCAGGAGATCGGGTAATTCCAATTCTTCACGCGGCTCTTCCAATTCCTCACGGAATTCAGGCAAAAGCTGGGCATCGAGCCGCAGGGACCGGTACTAGGCATCATTAACAATCATAAAAAAGACCGCGGATGCATTCGCGGTCTTTTTAGTTTATACCACCCTTGAGGAATCATGGTTCGCGAACCTTCGGCGCTACTGAAAAATCTCTTTTTATCTCCGCCTCCATTCTCTAGATTTAATCAACCTTAGCAACCCATGATCCCCATTTACGTCATCGGCAGCTCCAACACCGACATGGTGGTAAAGTCAGACCGGCTTCCAAAGCCCGGCGAGACGATCATCGGGGGAACGTTCTTCATGAACGCCGGCGGCAAAGGCGCCAACCAGGCAGTGGCAGCGGCAAGGCTTGGCGGCAGGGTGACCTTCATTGCCAACGTGGGCAACGACTTGTTTGGACAACAGGCCATTGCCCACTTCAGGACTGAAGGCATCAATACCCAGTTTGTCACCACCGACCCGCAGCTGCCATCGGGCGTGGCATTGATCAATGTTAATAAACGTGGAGAAAACAGCATTACGGTAGCACCGGGTGCCAATGGACAATTGCAATTTGAAAAAGTTGAAATTGGATTGAATGACGCCACCGCATCGTCCATCATTCTAATCCAGTTGGAAATACCATTGGCAACCGTCGAAATGGCCATCCGTCAAAGTACAGGCAAAGGTCATCGGGTCATCCTCAACCCCGCCCCCGCACAAAAGATCAGGAAGGAAATGCTCAAGGACGTGTTCCTTATTACACCCAATGAGTCCGAAGCACAACAGCTGACCGGCATTAAAGTGACCACCAGAAAATCCATGGAGAAATCCGCTGAGAAACTCCTGGGTTTGGGTGTCGCAAACGTTATCATTACCCTGGGGGCAAAAGGCGCTTACCTGCATACACCAGACATGAAAGAAATTATCCCCGCACCCAAAGTAAAGGCGGTAGACACCACCGGCGCCGGCGACTGCTTCAATGGCGCGCTGGCCGTAGCGTTATCCAAGGGTTCACCCATGATCAAAGCTGTTGTCTTCGCCGTCAAGGCAGCTTCTGTTTCCGTGACACGGAAAGGCGCGCAGGCATCGATGCCGTTTGGTTCGGAATTAATATAACCATCCCATTGCCATGAAAAGATTTTGCCTGATCGTAGTGTTGTTCTCTGTCGCCAGTGTTCACGCACAGACCAAAAAAATAACCATCACTGCCACTGAGCTCCAGAACAAGATCAAAGGAGGCTGGGCCGGACAGGTCATCGGCGTCACCTTCGGCGGGCCGGTGGAATTTCACTTCCAGGGCTCGATGATCAACGACTACCAGCCCATCGTTTGGTACGACGGATACATTAAGAAAACGATGATTGAAAATCCGGGACTCTATGATGATTTGTATATGGACCTGACTTTCGTCGATGTTTTTGAAAAGAAAGGCATTGACGCGCCGGTGGAAGAACACGCGAAATCTTACGCAAATGCCGGCTACATGCTCTGGCATGCGAACCAGGCCGGGCGTTACAATATCCTCAATGGCATCATGCCTCCCCAATCAGGACTGTGGCAGAATAATCCCCATGCGGATGACATCGACTTCCAGATTGAAGCGGACTTTTCAGGATTAATGTCGCCTGCCATGCCCAATACCGCTGCAGAAATTGGCGACGGCATTGGTCACATCATGAACTACGGTGACGGCTGGTACGGCGGCGTTTTTGTCGGCGCCATGTATGCACAGGCATTCATTTCCAAAGACATCAGGGATGTAGTCAATGAAGCACTGAGGACCATCCCGCAACAGAGTACCTTCTACCAGTGCATGTCCGACGTCATCGCCTGGCACGCCCGGTATCCTGAAGACTGGAAACAGACGTGGTTTGAAATCCGGAAAAAATGGTCGAGCGAGGCAGGCTGCCCCGACGGTGTATTCAGCGCTTTCAATATTGACGCGAAAGTCAATTCGGCTTATATCGTCCTCGGGCTTTTATACGGAAAAGGAGATTATACAAAGACCCTGGAGATTACCACCCGTGCCGGCCAGGATGCGGACTGCAATCCTTCTTCCGCCGGTGGCATCCTTGGGACACTGCTTGGATATGACAATATCCCCGCGTATTGGAAGATGGGCCTCAAAGAATCCGAGGACATCGATTTCAAGTACACTACTGTGTCACTCAACAAGGTGTATGCGCTGAGCTATAAACACGCCCTGCAGGTTATCAGGAAGAACGGGGGAGTTTTGAATGGCGAGAATATTGTAATCGAATCCGAGACACCGAAGGCTGTACGGCTGGAGCAGGGTTTTGAAGGGCAGTACCCGGTTGAAAAGCGGCGCTTTGACAGGAGCATCTCAGATGAAATCAGTTTTGAGTTTGAAGGAATCGGAATGGTGATCCGGGGTGAGGCCGTGCCCGTCAAGCAATCCAGCTGGGATTACAAAGGAAACTTTGCTTTCGAGGCCGACCTCTACATCGATGGAAAAAAGGTTGAGACTGCCAGGCTTCCTGCAAACTATGTTACGCGGCGCCATGAACTATTTTGGAAATACCAGTTACCGAAGGGAAAGCATACCGTGAGAATGAAGGTGATGAATCCTTCGACAGAGTTTGAATTGCATCTAAGCGATGTGTTAGTCTATAATGATAAACCAGTTTTGAAATAGGCACAATATTGAAAAGCCATTGGCTTTTGGCCTTTGGCTTAATGTCATACCTTATTGACGAGGCAGCAACCTGAAACCAGAACCAATGTTCATCATTGAATCGTACACAACTGCTGTGGCCTTCTGCCTGATCACCATGCTCTGCTGGGGATCGTGGGCCAACACGCAGAAGCTGGCATCGTCCACCTGGCGGTTTGAATTATTCTATTGGGACTATGTCATCGGCATCGTGCTGGTCTCCTTGCTGCTTGCTTTCACGCTGGGCAGTGTGGGCGAAGCAGGGCGGGGCTTCCTTGCCGACTGGCAGCAGGCGGACACGGCCAACATACAATCAGCATTGCTCGGAGGCATTATCTTTAATGCGGCCAACATCTTATTGAGTGCAGCCATTGCCCTGGCCGGGATGTCGGTGGCCTTCCCGGTGGGGATCGGGCTGGCACTGGTGATCGGGGTGGTGGTAAACTACCTTGATTCACCGGTAGGCAGTGCTCCACTTCTTTTCGGAGGTGTGCTGTGCGTCGTAGCTGCGATTATGCTCAATGCCCTGGCCTATCGTCAGCGCGGAACAGCGGCAGCCTCATCGAGGGGGATCATCCTATCCATTGTGAGTGGGTGCATGATGGGGCTCTTTTATAAATATGTCGCCGCATCGATGTATCAGGATTTCAACCTGCCTGAGGCAGGGAAGCTGAGTCCTTACACGGCAGTAGTGCTATTTTCTCTGGGAATTCTTGCGAGCAATTTCATTTTCAACAGCGCGTTGATGTGGAAACCATTCCAGGGAATGCCGGTAACATACGGGGATTACTTCAGCGGGGACATGAAGACGCATCTCATCGGAGTTCTTGGCGGGATGATCTGGTGCGTGGGAATGTCATTCAGCATCATTGCATCGGGCAAGGCCGGACCTGCGATCTCGTACGGCCTCGGCCAGGGCGCCACGGTGGTCGCGGCCATTTGGGGCATTTATGTCTGGAAAGAATTCAAGGAGGCGCCGAAGCGTACGCAGACCATCCTGAATGTTATGCTGTTGTTCTATGTGGCGGGGCTGGCCTTGATTATTATGGCAAGGTGAGTACGGCGCCACCGGTGCAGGAAGGGTCAGTCAAATTCACAAAGAACACAGCGCAAAGGACTCCATAGAATTCCCCATACTACTCTCCCTGAACCGCTGTTTGAACAAGAGGTCATGACAATGATCAGACCTTTCCTGCACAATTGTCATTGCGAAACCCTCCAATAAAGTGGAACCTTTTGTGCCCATATCAAGGTCACAAAATTCAGCAATATGAAGGATCTGAATGTTGGAACAATTGCCTTCTCCGTCTTCATGGCCAGCCTGTGCATTTCATGGCCAAACCCCTCCCGCGCCCAGCTGGTCTATTCCGGAATCAAAAGTGAAGAAAAGCAAGTGGCGATCAACGACGCATTTGATTCCCCGTCGACAGAGTGGCATTTCGGAAAAGGAGCAGGCATTTCAGATGGCAAATTGAATATTAAGAAAACTGACGCAACGCGTTTCATCGAAATTGATTTTTCAAGGTCATTCGAAATTGAAACCATGGTCCAGTCGGACTATACCTCCGGCGAATTCAAGATCAAGTTGGGATCCTACGTCATTTACCTCCATGCAAAATTTAAGGACGACAGGGGAATCAAAGTAGTCAATGGTTGCCGGATCATGCTTGAAACGGACGGCAACAATAATCGCACCGGCACCAACATTGAGTTCGCCAACCTCGGGACAAACCGATTCAATAAATATACCATCCGGAAGATCGGAGAACTCTATTACATATTCATCAATGAGAAACTGGTGGAAACCTACCACTTCCCTCCCTTCAACCAGGTTGGAATCCTTACCCGCCATGCGGGCCTCCAGGTAGATTCGTTTGTGTTCAGTTACCTGTCAACCGGTGACAATGTTGCTGCCCGGGTGCAGCCGTCCGCTGGAACAGCTGCCGCAGCCAGCGCTTCAACGACAGTTAAACCGGCAGGAAAGTTCTATGCGTTGATCATCGGCGTATCTGACTATGCGGACGACCGTCTGGACTTGGACAAACCGGCAGGCGATGCACAAAAGCTAAGGCAAATACTGATCAGCAACTACACCTTCTCCGACAGCACCGTACAGTTGCTCATCAATCCGACTCGACAAAATATTCTATTGTCGCTATACCACCTGAGAAAAATCGTTTCTTCGAATGACAATCTGCTGATCTTCTATGCCGGTCATGGTTTCTGGGATGAGGCAGCCCGCCAGGGATATTGGTGGGCGCGTGACGCGAGCGCAAATGACCCTTCCAACTGGCTTTCCAACAGCGACCTGAGGGAACAAATCAGGAGCATCACTTCCGGGCACACCCTGTTGATATCAGATGCCTGCTTTAGCGGAGGTATTTTCAGGACACGGAGCGCCAACAGCATTCAGGATGCAGCATTGGATATTCAAATTTTGTACAAGTTGCCCAGCCGGAGGGCCATCACCAGCGGCACCATGACCACCGTTCCGGATAAATCGGTCTTCTTCGAATACCTGGTCAAGCGACTTGCCGACAACCAGGAAGAATTCATGACTTCCCAGCAATTGTTTGACAGCTTCCGCCAGGCAGTGATCAATAATTCCATGGTGGTTCCGCAGGATGGAATTATTGCCGAAGCAGGGGATGAAGGTGGGGATTTTATTTTCATCAGGAGAAAGAGGTAATGATTTGCGCAGCCTTTCGGCGGTGCGACTCCGTGAAATAACCCTGTGGTGCAACCTTGTCTCTCCCTATCCGTTGGGACATAACACAAATCCATTTCTTAAAATCATTCCAATGAAGTTCAATTCAGTAACATTTGCACTGATTTGCCACTTGCTGATAAGCCATACCGTCTTCTCACAAAACTGGATCAGGCAAAAAGACAATGGCTTCAACCTATTCTACACCGCAATCGACAGTGGGAACATAACAGAATACAACCAACTGGTTGACAAAGGCATCCAGTCCACAAAATCCTTCTTCGGCGGTAATTACAAAACCCAATTTGATATCCTCATCCATCCCAACCGGCATTCCCTGGACAGCACCTGGCAACAAGACTGGAAGATGCCGGACTTCAAGTCGGAATGCTGGATGGTGGCCAGTGGAGTAGCTGCCAAGCTGGATGTCATTGCTCCGAAGCGTTGGGATAAGGACGCCTGCGAACACGTTTACTCCGACAGTGACAAAACTCAGCGCCTCATCACCCATGAACTTGTCCATGTGTATCATGGGCAATTGAATGTCAGCCCCGACTTCAGCAATGTGGAAGGTATTGACTGGTTTGTTGAAGGTTTGGCAACCCATGCCTCTGGTCAATGTGATTCGCAACGAATGGGGGAAATCAAGAAAGCCATTGCTGCCAACCAAATCCCGGTGGGCCTGGATAACTTCTGGACCGGCAAACTCAAATACGGTTTATCCGGGTCGATGGTCATGTATATTGATCATCATTTTGGAAGGGCAAAGCTGAAAGAGCTTCTGGCCTTCAACAAGAAATCTGACATTCTCCAATGCTTGAATACAACCGAAACAGCATTGCTGAGAGATTGGAAGAAATACATCGAAACCTTTCAACCTCACTAGCCATACACAAGGTAGCGTACAGGCCCCGGCAGGTTTCGGTTTTCGGGTTCTGGCCTTACCTGAAAATGTGAATATTTACAGGAATATGATTTGCGGAGAAGCTGCATACTAATCAATCCGTAGATTTGTAATCATGAGTATATTAGATTCTCAAACAGCCTGCCACGGCACGTATTTAGTCCGCAGCAGGCGTTACTTTATCCTATGAAGCAAACCTATCAAATTCAGGGAATGAGCTGCGGCGGTTGCGTAGCGAATGTCCAGCAGTCTCTTCTAAAGGTCCCCGGCGTTACAGGGGCAGAAGTACAATTGAATCCTCCAACGGCCGTCATCAGCACAAGCAAAACAATTCATGTAGGTGACCTGCAAGCCCAGCTTACCCAGGCAGGACATTATACCATCAAGGAACTTGCCTGACCCGAACGTGGTTAAGTAGCCATGAAACACACCTATCAAGTCCACGGCATGAGCTGCAGCGGTTGCGTTGCCCATGTAGAGCTGGCTCTCCGTCAGGCTGAAGGTGTGAGCAGCGTTGTCGTTGACCTCCAAAAGAAGGAAGCGGTCATCGATATGACATCCCACCTTTCCCTGGAGGAATTGCAGGGGACTTTGACAAAAAGCGGCGGAAATTACAGCATCTCCCTTCCCGGCGAACATCCTGATCCTTCCATCCTGCTGCAATCCGCCAGGCAAATGCCAACTGGTCCGGGCATCTACTATTGCCCCATGCATTGCGAGGGGGAAAAAACTTATGATCAGCCAGGAAGCTGCCCCGTGTGCGGCATGGACCTGGTGAAGGAGGCCATTGCCGTGTCTGCTCAGTATACGTGTCCCATGCATCCTGAAGTCATACAGGACCATCCGGGGGCCTGCCCGCTTTGCGGCATGAACCTCATCCCGTTAAAATCAGGGGCGGAAGAGGAAGATAAGACTTATAAGAACCTTCTGCGAAAATTCATTATCGCCTGTATTTTTGCCGGTCCGATCTTCCTCATCGCCATGACGGAGATGGTGCCCGGCAACCCGTTGTTCAACCTCATGGGGCTTCGGCATTGGAACTGGGTGCAACTAGCATTGAGTATCCCGGTGGTGTTTTATGCAACCTGGATGTTCTTCGGACGCGCCTGGCGTTCTGTGGTCACCTGGAACCTGAACATGTTCACCCTGATCGGCATTGGTTCCGGTGTCGCCTGGACTTTCAGCGTGGTTGCGCTCCTCTTCCCCGACGTGTTTCCAGATCAATTCAAGACCCACCATGGAACCGTCTATGTCTACTTTGAGGCGGCAACCGTAATCCTGACGCTGGTGCTGCTGGGCCAGCTGCTGGAGGCACGGGCCCACGGCAGGACCAACAGTGCCATAAAGGAATTATTGAAACTGGCACCCAACCAGGCAACCAAAATCATTAACGGTAAAGAGCAAATCGTTTCCATCGACGCTATTGTCAAAGGGGACTTGCTGCGGGTCAAGCCCGGTGAAAAAATCCCCGTCGACGGCAGCATCCGGGAAGGCGATGCCATTATTGACGAGTCCATGATTTCAGGCGAACCCATTCCGGTTGAAAAGAAACCGGGCGATGCAGTAAGTTCAGGAACGCTCAACGGCAACAAGTCCTTTGTCATGGTTGCAGAAAAAGTGGGGGCAGAAACCCTTTTGGCCAGGATCATCGGGATGGTCAATGCGGCAAGTCGTTCCAAGGCACCCATTCAGCAATTGGCCGACAGGATCTCCGGGTATTTCGTTCCGTTGGTGGTTGCGATTTCAGTCATCACTTTCATTGTATGGGCCGCGGTTGGCCCTGAGCCTGCCTATGTCTATGCCCTGGTGAATGCCATTGCCGTGCTGATCATTGCCTGTCCCTGCGCGCTTGGCCTCGCAACGCCCATGTCCGTCATGGTGGGTGTGGGCAAAGGCGCGCAGTCGGGCGTACTCATCAGGAATGCGGAAGCGCTGGAGAAAATGAACCGCATTGATGTTGTCATCATCGACAAGACCGGCACGCTGACTGAGGGAAAACCTTCGGTCGAAAAGGTAGTTAGCGTGAGCACAGATTTTTCAGAGGACGATATTCTTCAAAGAATCATATCACTCAACAGCAGCAGCGAGCATCCCCTGGCGCAGGCTACCCTGCGGTATGGAGAGAAGAAGAAAATTTCAATCATGCCCGTCTCGAATTTTGAAGCCGTCACAGGAAAAGGAGTCATCGGGTATTTGGACGGCGTATCGCTTGCGCTGGGCAATGAGAAGCTGATGGAGCAGGTGAAGGCTATCATCACGCAGGACATGAGCGGCCAGGTCAGGGCCGAGCAAAAACTGGGAAAAACAGTTTCGTATTTGTCTCAGGGGAATACTACGATCGGCTTTGTGGTGATCTCAGACAAGATCAAGGCAACCAGCGAGGAGGCCGTTCGGCAGCTGCAAAAAGAAGGCCTGCAGGTGATCATGTTCACCGGAGACAATGAGGACACCGCCAGGGCTGTCAGTGAGAAACTTCACCTGGATGGATACCAATCCCAGATGCTGCCCGAGGACAAAATGAATGAAATCAAGAGGATTCAGGCCTCCGGGAAGAAAGTCGCGATGGCCGGTGACGGCATCAACGATGCCCCGGCTCTATCGCAAGCCGATATCGGCATTGCCATGGGCACCG
This sequence comes from Cyclobacteriaceae bacterium, assembly GCA_043744235.1. Lineage (GTDB taxonomy): Bacteria > Bacteroidota > Bacteroidia > Cytophagales > Cyclobacteriaceae > ELB16-189. Next base: position 10,711 of record JAYTVB010000012.1, read on the forward strand.
GAACCGATGTGGCCATTGAAAGCGCATCCATCACCCTGGTGAAGGGCGACATGAATGGCATCGCGAAAGCGCGTTTGCTAAGTCATCACGTGATGAGGAACATCAGGCAAAACCTGCTCTTCGCCCTGGGGTACAACATACTGGGGATTCCCATCGCCGCGGGTATCCTGTATCCTTTCTTCGGGTTATTGCTTTCACCCATGATTGCGGCACTGGCCATGAGTTTCAGTTCCGTGTCGGTGATCACCAATGCGTTGCGGTTGAGGAGTGTCAAACTATAGACCGCTTTGAATTAATCGATCCTGTCGGCCATCGAAATATAACCCGTGTCTTGCGGCCCCCATGACCGCCGTCATTGTCCCCATCTGGCCACTCCACTAGTTTTACAGTGGAAATGAAACGAGCGCTTAGAATATTCGGGGTGGCCATCATACTGGCAGGCTTGGCTTCGCCGGATGCGAGAACACAGGGCACATTCGTCAAGAACCATTTCCGTGAGGATTTTTCCCAGAGCATCCCCTGGAGGAACCGGTGGTATGTCGGCATGGACATGGGGGCAGGATGGATGAGGCTTATACAAAATGACATTCCATCCGAACGTGTCCCCCGTTTTTCAATGGGGTTTTATTGCGGATACAAAGTGACGTCATGGCTTCGGGCAGGAATGAACCTGAACGGATGGCTGATCGAGTCGTTCGGATATCCCGGCAATTACAATTATAACCCTGCAAAAGGAGTCAGTGTCAGCAACATCTTTGCGCAAGTGATGATTTTCCCCTTTCCCCGTTGCAACCTCTACATCGATCTTGCAGGCGGTCATTCGGAATACATCAATTATCATCCGGATTCGTATAACGCCTCGGGCATGGGCGGATGGGTTGCAGTGGGCTATGAAAAAGACCTGTTACGCCGTTTGGGTTGCTTAATAAAGGTGTATTACGCCCGCGGTCAATTTGACGACGTTAACATCCCCAATGTCGCAACCGTCACCAATCAGCATTATGATGTGGTTGGCTTAACTCTTGGGTTTACCTATCACTGATTGCTGAATGTCCGCTGCAAGATTCTTACAAGAATCCTGATTGGGAGATTCTCCCAGGCCAGGAGTCCGATCATCAAACCAATAAACAAGAGCACTGGGACAATCAATATTGTGCACGCTGAACGCCCAGGCTATCTCTAATGCCAGGCATGGAAGGTTAGCGGTGAGCCATTAGCATTCTAAATCGAGCACCATGGGCTCATTTGCAATTTTTGCAACTGGATCTTTCTCCTACCTGAAAATTTGCGAATTCCAATTATCAAAGGTTTGTCCCACGCAAACAATGGGGTCGCCGCACAGGGCCTCCCGTCTACATTTGATCCAGTGTTTAAGGAAAACACCGTCGTAAAAATCTTCACCAAACCAAAAACTCCTATGAAAAACAAGCTGCTACTTCCCTTGCTGGCGATGCTGCTCATGCTTGCATCCTGCAACAGTGACCCGGACATGTCCGGGGAAAAACCAGGTGCGCACCTCAAAATTGCGGTGCTCGCTGATATCCATTATATGGCTCCTTCGCTGCTGATTAACGGCGCGGAAAACGGTGACCCATTCCAAAACTACCTCAATGCCGACCCCAAACTGATCCAGTTCAGCGACCCGATTTTCAGGGAAGCACTTTCACAGCTGAAATCGGACAGGCCTGACATCCTTCTCATTGCAGGCGATCTGACCAAGGACGGCGAACTCGTCAGTCACCAGGGTGTCATTCAATTGCTGCAGCCGCTCAAGCAAGCCGGAACCAAAATCTTTGTTGTGCCTGGCAACCATGACATCAATAACCCGGAAGCACGCAGCTATGATGGTAACAGCGAAACAGTGACGTCAACGATTCAGGCAGCACAATTTGCCAGCCTGTACGGCGACTTCGGGTATAATACTGCCATTGCCCGCGATCCGAACTCCCTGAGTTACATCGCTCAGCCCTTTCCCGATTTGTGGATCCTGGCCATCGACGACTGCAAATACAATGAGAACACCGCAGGCATTGCTGTTATCAGCGGCAACATCAAATCACAGACCATGCAGTGGATCAAGGACCAAATGGCCCTGGCGCAGGCAAAAGGTGTGCGGGTATTGGGACTGATGCACCATAACCTGATTGAGCATTATGCCGGTCAAACCCAACTTGATCCTGGTTATGTTACGGATAATTCAGAAGCCAATGCCAATGCCCTGATGGACGCAGGACTGGATGTTATTTTCACAGGTCACTATCATGCCAATGACATCACCACCCGCGACTACAACGGCAAAACCATGTATGATATTGAAACCGGTTCCCTGGTGATGCGCCCGCTTCCCTACAGGAGGATAATCATGAAAGACCGCAATCTGGATGTCTCCAGCAAATACATCACCAGCATCAGCACCCAACTGCCCGGCGGCATGGATCTGCAACAGTATTCCAATGTATTTCTTTCAGCACACCTGGATGGCGTGTTCTCTTACCTGCTGACTCAGCCACCTTTTGATGCTTCTGAAGAGGAGGCTGTCATGGCTGCTCCGTTATTCAGGAACGCGTTCATGGCCCACCTGGCCGGAGACGAGAAAATTTCGCCTGAAGAGCAATCCATGGACGATGCGCTGGCGTCCATGTCACCCATGGCCGGCATGGCACTGGCAGCACTCTGGACCGATCTGAATCCAAGCGACAGCAAAGTTAATCTTAGCTTGAGGGTGAAGAAGTAGTGTTGGATTGGTCGGAAGTAAGAGTAACCGGGGTCCTCACAAGGGACCCCGGTTCTATTTGGAATCAGTAATGAAGGTCATTAAAATTCCGAAGATGAAGCCATGATCATTGGAGGTTGGTTTGCGGCAAGCCAAAAAAATAAATCCGGCCCACCCCTGGGCCGGATTCCAACCTCACCTAAACGCTGTAAGCCACCAGGTTTACTAGCACCTGGCAACTTCCTTTAGAACGCGTGATGGCTGGCAGGTCACATGTCACAAGCCAATATTTATTATTTCTCAGAATGCGGTAATTTTAATGGACTGGCGGCTGTTTTGCCTAACTTTCCGGTCATTCATTTACCTCAAGATGGTTTCGATCCAATCCCTTCCTGTCTGGGCCGCAGTGGTTTTCACCCTGCTCATCAGCTCCCATGAGCGAGTGAAGGCGCAAGCGTCTTATTCGTTGCAGTCGGCGGTGATCACAGCCAAAGCAAACAATCCGTTGCTGAGGGCTGCCGGGTATAACGTGAACCTCGCCCAGGGAAGCTTAACGACCGCCCGCCTTCACCCTAACCCGATCCTTAACAACCAGACACTGCAGCTGGTCAATTCAAAATATTATCCTTCAGGAACAGAGTTCTCCAATCCCCTCAACCGCCAGGTGTGGTGGCAGCTGACCAAGCCATTCATACTGCCCGCGCAGCGGAGAAGCCGGATTGATATTGCCTCGCAAAATGTTCTTCTCTTCCAGAAAGGATACCTTGAAACCATCCGGAATTTTTCCTCTGACGTCGCCAACCAGTGGCTCCGGGGATGGATTATTAAATCCAGGCTTGATTTGCTGGGTCAGGCCTACATCAACATTGACAGCCTGGTGAAAATCAACCGGTCACGCCTGCGCAACCAGGTTATCACGCAAACTGATCTCATCCGCACCGAGCTCCTGCAGGAGCAGTACCGCCTGCAGATCATCAATGCCAGGAAGGATTTGCGGAATGAAATCCAAGTGCTGAAGTTTTTCATCGGCCTGAACGACAGTCTCGATGTGGACATCAATGCCAGCGTCGAAACCACGCCGATACCCGACGTGCTGGATTCACTGATCAATCAGGCCCAGCGCGACCGTTCCGATGTACAGGCAGCGAGCGTGGCTGTCCTCGTTGCACAGAGCAACATTAAATATCAAAAATCAATGGTCTGGCCTCAGCCGGAACTGGGCATGATCTGGAACCCGCAGAACACCATTCCCTACCTGGGTTTTTTTGGAACGATCAAGGTTCCTCTATTTGACCGCAACCAGGGTGAAATAGAAAAATCCAAATACCTGCAGCTGCAGGCAGAAGAGGGCGTTAGAAGCGCTCAGCTGAAAATCAACACCGAGGTGCAGGCAGCCTTTGAGTCGTACCAGGTCGAAAAAGCCAATCTGAAAAAGTACGAAGCCATGATGGCGCAATCTGACATGGTGCTGGAGAATGTGCGCTACGCCTACCTCAAGGGCGGAACAACCATCATTGATTTCCTGGACGCACAGCGCAGCTGGTTCGACACACGGCAGTTGTTTCTCAATGCCCGGCTCTCCTATTTTCAAAGCTATATTCAACTGTTATACGTCACCGGGCTCATTAATCAATGGTAACCATGCACAAGACCCTCCTCCTGCTTTTGCCAGTGGGCATTCTTCTTTCCTGCAGCGGACCCGCCACAGAAGAACATCACCTGAATTTTACCAAACCCAAGGTGTCGGGCAACCTCATCACCTTTTCAGATGACAGCACGGCCTTGTTCTTTACTGCGCTGCCCATTGAGAACGCTGATCTGCAGGCAGATTTTTCCGTTCCAGCGCGCGTGGTGGCAACGGTCATGGCTTCATCGGAAAACCCATCCCAGAACCTGATCCTGTTTGACAACCCAGACCTGACATCCAACTACACACTCTTCCAGCAGCATCTCGCCAACATCAAACAATTTGAAGATGTACTCATCAAGCAACGTACCATCGAACTGGACCGCGTACTGGACCTGCAGAAACATGGGGCCGCTACAGGGCGGGACGTGCTTCAGGCCCAGACTGAACTGGCCCTGGTGCGCACCAACCTCGTGAATGAAAAAACCAGCATGCTGGAACATGAAACCATGCTGAAACTGGGAGGTTTTAGCACTTCAGCACTACGCCACGCAAAAGCCAACACCGTCTGGGCAATTTCCGAAATCGCAGACAACCAGATCAGCAAGGTGAAACCGGGACAGGAGTGTAAAATCACGTTCAGCTCCTATCCCAACGAGGTTTTCATTGGAAAGATTGAGGACATCGGCGACGTTGTAGACAATGTCACACGTCTTTTGAAACTCAGGATCGGCATCGTCAACCCGGACCGCCGGTTGAAAGCCGGCATGTTCGGAACCACCAGGTTCGGTCTTCGCGAAGGGAAATTCCTCACCATTCCGCTCGATGCCCTGGTGACCGTGCAGGGAAAGAACTATGTGTTCGTAAAGAAATCATCCACTGCTTTTGAACGCAGGAGTGTCACCACAGGCCAACAGACCGGATCGCGCATCATTGTGTTTGACGGCCTGGCGGAAAACGAAGTGGTGGTGGTGAAAGGCACCATGCAGCTAAAGGGTCTGTCCTTCGGATATTAAATCAAAACCTATGACACAAGTCCAGATATTTTACGACAAAGACAAGTTCAGGGAAAACAAGCCCATGACTGACTATATCATGGAATTCCTGGCAGAAAATGAGATTCTCGGCGCTACGGCTTTCCGCGGCGAACTGGGCTTTGGCGAAAATCAGCAAATTAAGAGGCCCGGCCGCCTGTTTTCGTTTGACGAACCTCCTATGCTGATCACTTTCATCGATCAGGAAGAGAAAGTAAATAAAGTGCTCACTGCGTTCAGAAAGAAAGTCAAAAGCGGATTTATCGTTGTCAACCAGGTAGAGATCTGGAAATAGATGATCAGGAGCCTTCTTATATTCTCGCTTACCAACCGCTGGATCGTCATCGCGCTCGCGGTTATTACCTCCGGTATAGGATATTGGTGTTTCACCCAGCTAAAAATTGAAGCCTATCCCGACATTGCCGACACCAACGTCATTGTCGTGGCCAAGTACAACGGCCGGGCGGCAGAAGAAGTTGAACAACAGGTCACCATCCCCATAGAGCGGGCGCTCAATAATGTTCCGCGCGTCCTTGATCGCCGCAGTCGAACCATCTTCGGCTTGTCCGTCGTTCAGCTCACATTCGAAGATGGCGTTAATGACTATTTCGCCCGGCAACAGGTGATGGAAAGGCTGGCTAGCGCTGAACTGCCTGATGGGGTCCAGCCCGAACTCGCTCCATTGACCACAGCCGTCGGAGAAATCCTTCGCTATGTGGTGGAGGCACCCGCCACTTTTAGTCCCACCCAGCTTCGTGACCTTCAGGACTGGGTGATCCGTCCATTCCTGCTTCAGGTTCCCGGCATCGCCGACATTACAACCTTTGGCGGACCGCTGAAGCAATTTCAGATACTGATTGCCCCGGACAAGCTCAGGAAATACAACCTGACCGTAACGGCAGTTATTCATGCCATTGAACAGAACAACCAGAATACGGGGGGCAATGTGATGGAACGAGGAGGACAGGGTTTTGCGGTCCGCGGACTCGGCGCTGTAAAATCAAGCCAGGACATTGAGACCATCGTACTGACTTCCGTGCATGGCGTGCCTGTATTTGTGCGCGACGTGGCCTCTGTTGAAATCGCACCCCCGCCGCCTTCCGGCATCCTGGGATACACTTTCAAGAGTGAAAAAATAGAAAGCAACAGCGGCACGGAAGGCATCATCCTGCTGCGGCGGGGCGAGAACCCCAGCGAAGTCCTTAAGAAAGTAAAAGAACAAATCGCCACGCTGGAAGCCAGCGAACTTCCCGAAGGCGTAAAAATCCGGACCCTCTACGACCGGAGTTTTCTTATTAACCATTCGCTCGAAACTGTCGGAAAGACGCTGTTCGAGGGCATCTCCATTGTAGTCATCATATTGATCTTTTTCCTTGGCAGCGTTCGTTCTGCGCTGGTAGTGGCGCTCACCATCCCGTTTGCATTGCTTTTCGCCTTCATCCTGATGCGACTCACCGGCATCCCTGCGAATTTGCTTTCCCTGGGAGCGATCGACTTCGGAATCATTGTGGATGGTGCCTGCATCATGGCAGAACACCTCATCCGTAAATACCGAAATGCTACTCTTGAGGACAAGGAACAAGGTATTCTTAAGATTACGCTGCTCTCGGCCCAGGAAGTCGGAAGAGAAATATTCTTTTCTGTCACCATTATCATCCTGGCTTACATGCCGATCCTGATGATGACCCGTGTTGAGGGGAAACTCTTCAGCCCGATGGCCCTGACACTGGCCTTCGCCGTAATAGGCTCCATGGTATGCGCCCTCACCTTGATCCCTGTTCTGATTTCCTTTGCCTACAAACGCCGGCTGGAAGATATTGAAAAGACAATTCCCCAACATAAGAACAAGGTCCTGGAGTGGATAGAAAGAAATTACAAGCGCGCCATTGGCCGAATACTGGAGATCCCCAAGACTGTTGTCGCGGTAAGTTTTGCAATAATTCTGGTGCTCATCGGCCTTGGCACCAGGCTTGGCACCGAATTCCTGCCTGAACTTGATGAAGGTTCAATCTTCCTCCGCTGCTTTTTGCCTGCCGGTGTAAGCATTCAGGAAAATGCGAAAATAGCGCCTGGCATCCGGCAAATTATTGCCAAATACCCTCCTATTGATTACGTCATCACGCAAACCGGGCGTAATGACGACGGGACCGACCCTTTTCCCACCAACCGCACGGAAATACTCGTCGGTCTCCGAGACTATCACCTGTGGAGCGATACCATTAAGAAGAAGGACCTGGTGGCACGCATACAGAACGACCTGCAGAACAGATTTCCCGGAGCCTTCTTCTCCACGGGCCAGCCTATCATTGACCAGGTGATGGAAATCGTGACGGGCAGCGCGGCTGACCTCGCCATCTCTGTGGTCGGTGATGACCTGGAGTTTATGCGCAGTAAAGCAGATACCATTGCCGACATCGTGAGAAAGGCTGAAGGAGCCGTGGCGGTAAACATTGAACAGGAAGGCAGGCAGGCTCAGCTGGCTATTACCATTGACCGTGAAAGTGCGGCACGATACGGCATCAACGTCAGTGACATCCAGGCAATAGTTGAGTCAGCCATCGGAGGAAAAGCCATTTCAAAACTATACGAAGGCGCCAAACGTTATGACATCGTGGTACGCTATCTCGCTGAAAGCCGAAACACCCTGGCATCCATTGAGAGCCTTCAGGTGCCCTCCGCGACGGGCGCACTCATTCCCATGAGCGAACTGGCAGACATCCGGTTTTCCGAAGGTCAGACAAATATATACCGGCTCAACGGCAAACGGATGTCCACTGTGCGCACGAACATCAGGGGCCGCGACCAGGGCGGCTTTGTGTCGGAAGTTGGTGAGAAGATCGGTGCTGCCCTGCACATCCCCAAGGGTTACCGCGTTATTTACGGAGGACAATATGAAAATCTTGAACGGGCAGGGAAACAACTTTCGGTAACCATTCCCCTGACCATCATCATGGTTTTTGTGCTGCTCTTTTCCCTCTTCAAGAATTTCCGGCACACGTTTGTGGCCATGTCATGCATTCTCTTTGCCCTCGGGGGCGGCATTACTGCACTCATGATCCGGGGTTATCACTTCAATGTTTCGGCTGGTGTGGGCTTTGTCTCCATTTTTGGAATATCAGTCATGGCCGGGGTCCTGCTGGTTTCTGCCATCAAAAGAATGGAAGAGAGGCATGACACAGACATCAGGCAGATTATTGCCATGGCTTCATCCGAACAGCTGCGCGCGATTCTTTCCATTTTGATTGTAGCCATTGTGGGCCTCGTTCCGGCGGCTATTTCTTCAGGTATCGGATCGGACGTGCAGCGGCCACTCGCCACGGTGATTATCGGCGGGCTCACCTGCACCCTGCTGTTTGCACCCATTGTGTTGCCTCCCCTGTACTACCTGTTGAATAAAAATCAGCAGACAGCTTCCGTTAAAAATTGATGGTTATCCGTGAATTTGATTGGTAATAAATTTAACTTCGAAAAAAACGTATGAGCGCAATCAGGGTTGTCATCGCTGACGATCACAAAATCATTCGGGTAGGTCTCCGCGGGATGCTGGAGCGTGAAAAAGACATCGCTGTCGCGGGGGAAGCAGAAACCGCCGATGAAATCCTTAGCCTGCTCTCCACCCAGGAAGCCGATGTCATCCTGATGGATATTGACCTGGGGGACTCGGACGGAATCAAAACGACCAGGCAGATCAAGGAGTTGTATCCATTCCTCCATGTCCTGGGCCTGACCATGCATGAAGAGCCTGACTACATCATTAAAATGCTCGAAGCGGGTGCCAGCGGCTACTTGCTGAAGAATGCAGGCCGGGAGGAACTGCTAACCGCGATCCATACGGTAGCCAAAGGTGACAGCTATTTTAGCCAGAAGGTGTCCGCCACATTACTCCAGGCCATTACCCGCCAGCAGGAGAAGTCAGCAACCGATAAGAAGAGTTTTTCCGATTCTAGGCTGTCAGAGCGGGAAAAGGAGGTCCTCCGGCTTATTGCCCAGGAGTACTCCAACGGTGAGATTGCCGAGAGACTTTTTATCAGCATCCGCACGGTGGACACCCACCGCAGGAACCTCCTGGAGAAGCTGCAGGTAAAAAATACGGTGGGCCTTGTCAAATACGCCATCGAAAAAGGAATTATTTAGACCAAATTCAGATCGTCGTACGCATTTTACGTAGCCGCGCTAAGCCGATTGCCGGTTTTTCAGAATAGGTTTTTCACTCTAGGTCGCCCGGTTATCATGGGTCTAATTTTACATGACCTAACCCCACGCCTGTGACCATTAAAAACCTTTCCTCCGCCACCGATGAAATGCTGGTGGGTGCCATCCGCGAAGAGGACCGCAATGCTTTCGGAGAGTTGTACAGCCGTTACTACAAAAAAGCATTTCACAAATGCCTGTCCCTTACCAAAAACCAGGATGAGGCCTTCGACCTGGCACAGGAATCCCTGATCAAGGCGTTCGATAACATCCACTCATTTAAGGGCGAGTCATCCTTCTCAACCTGGCTCTATACCATCACGCACCGGCACTGCCTCGCCGCGCTGAAGAAGAACGGCCGCTTCCAGTTCTCATCCATCGAGGACGGCTTCCTCAGCCAGGACCCGGATCAGGACAGTGATAACTCACCGGCTTCGGAGGATTCCAATGAAAGGGCTGAGCAGGAGCTAATCATGTATTCATTGATCAATGCCCTCCCCGAAAAAGAAAAAAGTCTCCTGAACCTGAAGTACCTCCAGGGAGAATCCATCGAAAGCCTCCAGGTACAACTGAACCTGTCGGGCAGCGCTGTAAAGATGAGGCTGAAACGCACCCGTGAAAAACTCAACGCATTGTACGCCCTTGCCCTTACCGTCGGACTCGAACAGGTACTGGAACAAATCGAACTATTTACGGCGGGTTAGGGTGACTTCAGGAGCCGATGCGCTCCAAACCTAAATGAGTACCGTCAAGACCCTGTTGTTCCCTTTTGCAACCGACAGCCCTTATTTTGATGGTTATTCCTGGTCCGTTTCACTGGCAGTCAGGACGGGCGGCACCCTTCAACTACTGGCAGCCGCACCTCAATACCCGACTTCGGCAGAACGCGTCAACACCATTTACTGTTCCCGGCTGGAAGCCCATGGTCATTACCTGGAGCACTACCACCAAGTTGATTGGAAAAAACCGGTGATCAAGTTGAATACCCTGCCTGACGACCAATTAGGAGATGGATTGCAGGACTATGTAAAGCGCAGATTGCCAGACATCATCATTCTTGACTGGCTGTTTTGCGAAAGGAACAGTGCCCTTGTCAAGAACCTGATCAAGAGCAATGCCCGTCTGATACTGTTGCCTGCCCCGCCAAAGAAAAGACCATCTGGTTCGTCTGTGGATTTATTCTACAATCAACTGCTGGAGGCAAAGTTCCACAATATACCCGAAGACTTTTATACCGACTTAAGCACAGACAAATCAGGATTTAACTACCTGCGGCAATTGTTCCAGAAGAGAACCAGAAACCAGTAACGGTCAGTCAATGGGAACCCGAAACCCGTCCAGATTGTTTCGGGGCTATCAACCAACCTCAAATTTTACCTATCTTAAGCGCGAATGCAGCTAAGGCCTTTGTGGATTTTTTGGATATTGTTACTGGTCTCTTCCGTGGCCTATTCACAAGCAGAGAACAGCAGTGTACCCATCATACAAAAGGTAAAACAAAAAAAACTCGTCCTGTTTCCGGTCATTGTTGCCTCCCCTGAATACATATTTGGCGGCGGCGTGGCCGGCACTTACTTTTTCAAACTATGGCATGATTCCACCACCCGGACATCCAACCTCAAGAACGTCACTTTTTATACGGTACGCCATCAATTGGTATTTGCCAATCAGGGAACCATCTATTTTCCCCATGAAAAATATATTTTCCACTTCATCGCATCCTACAGTCATTTCCCAGACCGTTTTTGGGGACTGGGGAACGATACCCCAACCACCAACGAAGAGGCGTACGAAATAAGCCAATACAATATTCATCCGGAGCTGTTGCGAAAAGTAGTTTCAGACTTCTACCTGGGAATCAGCTATGAATACCAGAACGTTTTCAATTTTCAATACAAAGAGACGGGATCCCTATTTGAAAAAGAAAACATTACCGGAAGGCACGGGGGTCAGATTTCAGGGCTGGGACTGTTGTTTACCTGGGACAGCCGTGACAATGCCTTCAGTCCATCCCGTGGTTTTTTTGTGCAGTATTCGTCAACCCATTACCAGGATTACCTGGGTAGTGATTTTAACTTTTCGCTCCGGAACCTGGATGTGCGCAAATATTTCTCCCTGAAAAAGAACAGGGTACTGGCATTTCAATTCAATTTGGTTTCTACCGTTGGGAACACGCCCATCCGCGACCTGGCGACAATGGGTTCCAATTCCTACATGAGGGGGTATTATGACGGCCGTTACACCGATTATCACATGGTTGCCTTCCAGGGTGAGTTCAGGTTTCCGGTTTATAAGAAATGGGGGCTGACCACTTTTGCAGGCCTGGGCCGGGTTGGCGACCATCTCAAAGACGTTTTTACATTTCAGGACCTTAAGCCCTCGGTAGGGATAGGAATCCGCTATGCCCTTCGCCCGGCAGAAAAACTCAACCTGAGGGTAGACTATGGTGTCGGCAGGCAATCCCAGGGGAGCTACATTAACATCGGAGAGGCCTTTTGACCCTCGGCTTTTGCCCGATAATGCCTAAATTGTAGATTAATTTTACCGGCCCTGACCCTCCTTGACGCATACCATCCAATGAAAGCCATCAGTGTCCGGTTTCTGCTTATCCTGTCCATCTTTCTCACGGTTGTCAGTGCGCTGATCACCTACCTGAACGTGCTTCAGAAAAAGGAAGCAACAGCCCTTGTGATCCATCACTACCAGGTGATCCAGGTTTCCACCCGGGTGTTGTCCCTGATGAAGGATATGGAAATTGGTCTCCGCGGATACCTGATCACCTCCGATACGCTCTTTCTTCAGCCTTACCAGGGGGCAGTCGTCAACATTGACCATGAGATTGACACCCTCACACTCCTGGTGAGAGAGAATCCGCGCCAAATGGAATTGCTGCAAAGCAAACTTCTCCCGCTGGTCAACCAGAAGCGGGCCAAACTCCAGGAGGATTTCGCCATACTGAAAAAATATGGCCGTGACAGCGCCTCCCATTATGCCGCCATGAAGATATCCAAGGCCCGGCTCGACAGCATTCGGTTCTGGACTTCCGACTTCATTGCGCATGAACAGCAACTGCTCGCCGAACGAACCGAAAGCCTGGAACAACGTTACTTTATCAACGACGTCATCCGTTTTTCAAGCTTCATGCTGATCGGCGTGATTTCGTTCGCAGCCCTGGTCACCATTTCCAACAAAGAAAAAGATAACCAGAGGCTGCTGGCTGAACTCCAGGGGTTCAACCTCCAACTGGAAGATAAAGTTAAAGTAAGAACGCGCGAACTGGAAGAAGCCAATAAAAACCTGGTCCGTCTTAATGAAGAAAAGAATAATTTCCTCGGCATTACCACCCACGACCTGAAGGCGCCGCTTGCCGGGATTTCAGGTTTGCTGGAACTGATGAAGCTGGATGGCGCTTCGGTGACGTCAAAACACCTCGAATACATTCATCTGATGCAGGGGACTTGTGAGGACATGCAGCGCCTGATTTCCGACTTGCTGGACCTGAGCAGAATCGAGCAGGGAACCACCAACATTAATAAAACGGAAGTTGATATACTGGCCATTCTGAAACAGCTGGAGGAAAGGTTCAATGTATGGGCTTCCCGGAAAGAAATCAGCCTGACCTTTCAATGTCAGGCAGCTCATCAAACCATCACGACCGACAAGGATATGCTGGTCAGGATCCTGGATAACGTTCTCTCCAACGCCATCAAGTTCTCCCCGAAAGGCAAGAAGGTGCAATGCAGCGTGACCGAAGAGGGCAACCTGATCAACTTCCTTATTCAGGACGAAGGTGCCGGCATCAGGCCTGAGGAGCGGCACAAGCTCTTCAGAAAATTTCAAAAACTGAGTGCGCGACCCACCGGCGGAGAAAGTTCATCCGGACTGGGGTTGTCCATCACCAAGGACCTGGTTGAACTCCTGCAGGGCACAATAGAAATACAAAGTGCACTTGGGGCCGGTACACTCCTTACCGTCCGGCTTCCTAAAGCCTGAAAAGCCTGCTGAAGGCAACAAAAAGCAGGTATTTTCTCGATAGGTATCACTACATTCATACTGGCATTCGCCGAGTCAATTGTTCTGTTTTTCGTCCATATTTCTGGTTTCCCTGGCCCATCGTATGGTTGCCTGCATCGTCTGGACTCAAGAACATATGGGCTCATTCGGATCGAAAACATGGTCCGCCTTTCAACGCCTGGCTCCAATCCAGCGGACTGGATCCAACCTTACTGCCAACGGCCGCGAATTGGGCCTGAAACCCTGCAGCGGAATGATCGCCCGGAAAGTGACTTTTGGGCATTTCCTGGTCTAAATGCATTGTCCTATGAAGCGAGCATTAGTCATTGTCCTGTTTCTTCCGATCCTCAGTTTTTGCGAACCTGCTGACAGCGTATTGACCTTTCAGCAGACTTTTTGCGAAAAGTGACAAATAACCAGCACCTCGCTTGATATGTGAAGGCCAGCTTCATTCAGTCGTTTCAGTCAGGAACAGAGGTGTATAGCACTCGGATGGGATTGGCAGGCCGATCGGGGAAGAATCGGGGTGCGGGAAATCAGGTATGTATCTATTTGAAATCACTAGCGTCCTATTAAAACAGGTCAAATTTTAGTTGATTCAGATTTCGTTCTTTGACATCTTGATTTACAGAGTTAGAAAGCAAGTCTTTTAAG
>JAYTVB010000013.1:0-23643 GCA_043744235.1 Cyclobacteriaceae bacterium
TCGATTGCCTTGTTAGCCATGAATGCTGGGTTGGTTTGGTGGCCAACGTCAACATTTTATAGCGTTCAAAACAACCTGTTAAAACCTTACCTTTAAGGGTGGTCAATTTGCTCCGGAATGGGGTGGTCAGTTTGGTCCGGAACAGGTGGTCAGTTTGCTCCGGATTACACTGGTCAATTAGACCGGTTTCTCCAGTAACCAAGCCCATCCCAATCGACTACAAATCCCTCTTCAGCTCCGCCACCCCTTTCGACACCATCACCTCCGTCCAGGCATTCAAGAAAGGAGATACCGCCGTCTTCCAGTCCAGGTCCGGAAGCCATTATGTGCTGTTTGACAACGGTACGGAAGAAGGAGATTCGCTGGCAGTGACGGAAAGGTCTATGGCGCGCAGGCTCGCTGCCGATGTCGCCGATCCTGGTGACCCATGCTCCGGCGAACAATTTGACGGCAGCGACCGGAAGAAAGCGAAGCTGAGCCTGCCGTCAGGCACCGCGAAAACCTACGCGTCTGTATCCGCCTTGCTGGCGGCCCTCAAACCGGATGCAGCGTTGTGCAATGCCATAGCCTCCGGGCCCACTTCGGGAAGAATAACCGACGAGAACCAAAACGTGGTGATCACCGAAGCCTGGCTCTACACCTTCAAGCGGGAAGGGGATGAGGACTATCACCTCATCCTGGGTTCAACGGCCAACTACAAAACCGCCACCTTCTTCACCGCCGAAGTTTCCGGCCTGCCGAAGAAGTCTGCGCCGACCTACGCCAGACTGAAAGCCGCCCGTGATGAATTCGAAACCGAACTGGGCATCAACACCTGCTCCAGCGGCGACTATCCCACACGCTTCAAAGCCGACCCGCTCCGGGTGATGGTCTCAGGCGCGCTGTTCTTTGACGCCGGCCATTGCCAGCACAAAAGCAAGATCGGTCCGTCGTGGGCGAGGGTGAGGAGATATTGGGAGGTGCATCCGGTGACTAAATTTAAGATATTGTAATAGCGCTGGTTGGTCTTATGCACCGGCTGCCCGACCAACTGGAAATGAATTATTAGTTCACCTTCTTTAGATAGCACATAATACTATAAGGGCCTTGAGTTTTGTTGAAACAAGTTCATAACCCTCCGAGTCCAGCTTGTTCAATACTTTCACAGCGTATCGAGAGGTGAGTTTTGCCTCTTCCTTGGTGGGCTCCACTTACCACTTACCACTTACACCACTTACTACTTACCACTTACCACTTACCACTCACTACTTACCACTCACCACTCACTACTTACCCGCAATTCCAAAAAAAATCCCCCCGGTGCACCAGGAGGATCTCGTTAACAAACCACCAAAACCCTACAACACCAACTCACCCATTCCCTTATTCCCCGGCCTGTCATAGGCAATGGCCTTGATGGTCGTACCGGGCAAGGTCGGGTTGGCAACCCTGGCTTTGTATTCCCAGAGGTTAACGCCCTCAGAATCGGGTCCGGCCTCACCTTCTTCCAGGATGATACCCTTGGCATCGGTGATGGTCACAATCACCCGGGTCACCATGAAGTCGTCGACAGCGTTCACCACCAGGCGATCGCCAATCACTCCGCGGTAATCGTCGGTGTTAATGGATAGCACCTCCGGTGCCTTGAGGTAATCGCTCAAGGCCACCAGGAAAGCAGTGCTCTTCTTCTCCGTGATGCCCTTAGCGTATAGGGCACTGGATGAAGCCAGGGACGCTTGCCGGCGGGCATACTGCGCTGCGATCAGGAAGCGCTTCTGCGCCGCTGCCTGTTTCTCCGACCGCTTGCCCGCCACCCGCCTGCGGCGGTTGCTGACGAGATACTTGCCCGCCACTTTGCGAACCTTCACGGTTTCGCCCAGCATACTAAAGTCTGAATCACTTTTACTCATAACGTTTAATTGTTTAAGGTTTCACATGGTCATGCAGGTCGATCGTACCCTGTCCGCCATGCTTGAGTCAAAGATGCACGCATGCCGCGGAGCCACTTACCCGATTGGGCACGAACGGGCACCAAATGGCACCAAATGGCACGAATGGGCACGAACGGGAATGAACGGGCACGAACGGGCACGATTGGGAACGAATGGGCACGGCCAGTGCTTACGTCCCGCTCCCCTGGGTAACTAAATTCTGCCAATTCCGACTCAGACAATTTGCTTCGTCCGAACAACATCCGAACAATGACTTGCTTCCTCCGAACAACGACTTGCTTCCTCCGAACAACGTCCGAAGAACCCATTGCATCGTCCGAACAAGGTCCGAACTTCGACCGAACAGCGTCCGAACAAATCCCGGACAAACAATTATTTTTCCCTGTAAATCAGCATGTTACAAGAATTTTCAAAATTCTTGTCCGGTTTTTAAGGGCATTCACCACTAATGGTATTGAAATAACTTCTGAAATTATGGAGGAGATTGCTCATGAAGTCTTTCGGATGCCTGGCATGGTCCCGCTGTTTCTCGCAGCCGTCACGGGTGCGGCTGCCTCACTGCGGGAGGCCGTCAAAGCAATGGAGCATGACCACCCTATGAGCGAAACAACAGGCATGAAAAGCGCGAGGGAAATGGAGGCATCTTTCCTGAAGATCATTGACGAGCATCATCGCATCATTCAAAGAATATGCCGGGCCTACAGCAACACCCGGGCCGACCAGGAGGACCTTTACCAGGAAATCGTGTACGAGCTCTGGACAGCATTTCCTGCTTTTAAGGGTGACTCCAAAATCGGTACGTGGTTGTACCGGGTGGCGCTGTGGTCGGCGATACAGCCGTACCGCAAAGTCCACCAGTCTCCGATCGACTTCATGGGGATACTTCCTGATCACCCTTCAGACGAAAATAGAATCGATGAAGGCCAGGACGACCAGACCCGCAACAGGCTTCAGGGGCTTGGGAATTTCGAGCGGACGGTCCTGACACTCGTCATGGAAGGGTTTAGCATTAAGGAAATAGCAACGGCAATGGGACTGGGCGAAGAGTCACTGACCCGGCGACTGAGGAGAATGAAGGCAGCCATAAAGAACGACTAAAGACTTTTATCCAATCATTATGGACATAGAGGAATTGCAAAAGGAGTGGGGCGCGATCAAAAGCGAACCCAAAACCCACGATGAACTCCGCAGGATGATGTACCAGACACCGCTGTCCCGGTTGAAGAGACTGACGCGGAAGGAGCGCCTGCGATTAATCGGCAAGTCGGTCTTCATTGCCGCCGTCATCGTGGGGTTTGACCTGTTCAAACACTGGTCTTCGGGGATCTTCGCACTCTGGACCATCGTGCTGTTTATCTATGACAACCTGGGGCTGCGCTACCTGCGCATCTTCCCGGGAATGGAGGGCGGCTTGCACCAGGCGCTGACGGTGTCCTTGGTCCGCATGCAGCGGGTGGTGCTGGTCTCCCGCCTCGTCCATGGCCTGATCTGGCTGGCCCTGGTGCTGGTCCTCGGCCTGACGGTCCCGGTCGGGTCCTTGAATATCCTGCTGTGGGCACTGATGTTGCTGCCCCTCCTGGTGGGGGTGAACTGGTGGACTTCCAGGAACTGGTCGCCTAAGATTGCAGGGCTGAAGGAAACGCTGAGAGAGTTCAGCGAGGAAGAAACGATACCGAACGGATTTGTCGCACGAAAGTGATAAGCTATGGAACAAGTCGGAATTACCATTCAGCCCTACACATTCAAAGAACTGGCCGCCCTCTATCGCTGCACCGGAAAGACGTTCAGAAAGTGGCTGCGGCAAATTGAGGACGAACTCGGCCCACGCGCCGGACATTGCTACTGCCCGAGGCAGGTGAGGATTATTGTGGAGCGACTGGGAGAACCGTAGGGGTGAGAGGTGAGTGGTAAGAGGTAAGGGGTAAGAGGTAAGTGGTAAGTGGTAAGGGGTAAGAGGTAATCGGTTATCGGTGATCGGTAGGTGAGAGCAAGGTGGTAATAGTTGGAGGTGTAACCTTGAACATTGAACTCTTGAACTTTGAACCTTGAACTTTGAACGTTTGAACTTTGAACGTTTGAACTCTGAATTTTTTGAACCTTAAAATTCATACGTTACGACACTGCCCGCCCTGTGGAGCCCAGAAACCAGATACGAGAAACCAGATACCAGATACCAGCCCGTTCAAAGCCGAGTATCGATTTCAACCCGGAACCTCGAACCTTGAACTTTGAACCTTGAACTTGGAACGTTGAACTTTGAACCTTGAACTTTGAACCCTTGAACCCTGAATTAGCCTTTCAGGAGTGTAACAAGTGGCTTATTGATATACAATTGATATTTGCCAACTTGTTGGTTTTGCAGGAAACCAGCTTTCTCCAATTGCTTGAGGTAACGGGTAGCTGTAGTATAATGGATGTCAAGCATACTCCCCAGACGGACGGGCGTTACAATTGGCATTGAGAACAACTGCTCCACTAAATCTGCACTATATATGGAGGAGCACTTTTCCTTAATTCCCTGCTTATAGCCATTGAATAAATCCATGACCTTGAACAATTGCTCCTTTGTTTCACGGGCCTGCAAATAGAATCCTTTTAGCAGGTATTCAATATATCCACACCAGTTTTGCTGCATGGTAACTTCTCGCAGCAGGCGATAGTAATCTTTCCTGTTTTTGTTGATATATCCGCTGATAAATAGAATGGGATAGTTTAGTAATCCAGCCTGAACGAGATGCAACATCATTAGAATCCGACCAGTTCTTCCATTGCCATCTCCGAAAGGGTGAATGGCCTCAAATTGATAGTGGGCAATTGCACATTTGATAAGAGGATCTGTCGTATCCTCTTGTTGATGAATGTAGTTCTCCCAATCGGCAATAAGGTTGCCAATCTCGCCTGCAGGAGGTGGTGTATAAAGAACTTCTCCGGAGGTTGAGTTTTCGATATGATTTTGGGTACTCCGGTACCCATGGCTCCTGTCACTTAATAGCACTTTGTGGATACCCAGGATTAGGCGGTTACCCAGAGGTGTTTTGTTCATGTTTTCAAAGCCCCATAGTATGGCATCCCGGTAGCGCAAAACTTCCTTGTTTTCAATTTTTTGGTCGGTCTCTGGGAAAAGCTGCTGTTCCAGTACTTTTTCTACTGTAGTGTTGATATTTTCTATGCCGGAACTAGCCACTGACTCTCGTAGGATGGCGGGACTGAGCAAAAGCATTGGATTAGGCAAGGCAAACGAGTATCCCTTTAATTCACCCAATTCAGTTCGCGCTTTTATAAGCCATGGCATGAAGTTCTCCTGATCGCAGCGAATATCCGGGGGCAATGGAGGTGGGATAAAGGGATATGTTGCAGAGAATGACATATAAGCTTTGATATGTTACAAAATTAGCAATATTGTGATATATCGCAATGCAACCATGGAGAATACCTGCCTGCTGTTGGCTTACCCTTGAACTATTGAACCTTGAACCTTGAACTCTTGAACTCTTGAACTCTTGAACCTTGAACCTTGAACTTCTTGAACTTCTTGAACCCTTGAACCCTGACCCTTGGCTTGTGGCGCCGTTAGCTGTTTGCGAAACCCGGAACCCTTGAACTTGAAACTTTGAACCCTTGAACTTTGAACCTTGAACTTTGAACCTTGAACTTTGAACCTTGAACTTTGAACCTTGAACCTTGAACGTTTGAACTCTGAACTTATTGAACCTAAAAATTCATAAGTTACAACACCGCCCGCCCTGTGGAGCCCCCAGATACCAGCAACCAGATACTAGCCCCCAGCCCCAGCCCGTTCAAAGCTGAGTATCGATTTGAACTTTGAACCTCGAACCTCGAACCTCGAACCTTGAACCTCGAACCCTTGAAAGTTCGCACTTCTGCCTATATTTCAATAAATTGTATGTTGAATCGGCTCTCGTGCAGAAGCCCTCAGCCGACCTGTTAAAATAGACCATCCATGAAAAAAGACGCTATAAATATCCGGGCGGGAAAGTCGCCGGAGGAACTGAAACAAGCCATCCTCGACAACCTCTACTATGTCCAGGGAAAATCAGCCAAACATGCTACCCTCAACGACTGGTATATGGCGCTGGCCTATACGGTCCGCGACCGCATGATGCACAACTGGGTGCATAACCTGGACCGCTTCAACGACAAGGACTTCAAGATGGTCGGCTACCTGTCGGCGGAGTTCCTGATGGGACCGCACCTTGGCAACGCCCTCATCAACCTCGGTATATTTGACCAGGTGAAGGAAGCGGCTGAAAAGCTGGGACTTGACCTGAACAAGGTGATGGCACAGGAGGAAGAGCCGGGCCTCGGCAACGGCGGCCTCGGACGCCTCGCAGCCTGCTACCTGGATTCGATGTCAACACTGGATGTGGCGGCCATCGGCTACGGCATCCGCTATGAATTTGGAATCTTCGACCAGGAAATCAAGGATGGCTGGCAGGTGGAGATCACCGACCTGTGGCTTCGTCCTGGAAACCCGTGGGAGATCGTTCGGCCTGAGTTGAACTACTACGTCAAGTTCGGGGGACATACCGAACAGTACACCGATGACCACGGGGTGTACCGCGTGAAATGGGTGCCCGAATATGAAGTCAAGGGCGTGGCATACGACACGCCCGTCCCCGGATACAAAAATGATGCTGTCAACCGCCTGCGCCTTTGGAAATCCGAGGCCGTTGAGTCTTTTGACTTCCACGCATTCAACAAAGGGGATTACTACGGCGCCGTGGATGAGAAGATCTACTCAGAGAACATTTCAAAAATTCTCTACCCCAATGATGAGCCGGAAAGCGGCAAGAAACTGCGCCTCAGCCAGCAGTACTTTTTTGTGACCTGCTCGCTGCAGGACGTTATCCGCCTGCACAAAACGCGCGGCCTCAGCCTGGAGCTGCTCCATGAATCGACAGCGCTTCAGCTCAATGACACCCATCCATCCATTGCGGTGGCGGAGCTGATGAGGTTGCTCGTGGACGAAAATGATATCCCCTGGGATAAAGCCTGGGCGGTGACGCAAAAGACTTTGGGCTACACCAACCACACCCTGTTGCCGGAGGCACTTGAGAAATGGTCGCTGCCGCTCTTCGCCTCCCTGCTGCCGAGGCACCTGGAGATCATCTTCGAAATCAACCAGCGCTTCCTCGACGAGGTGCGCACCCGCTTTCCGAACAATGAACATTGGCTCTCACGGCTGTCCATCATTGACGAGTCGGGCGAACGCTACGTGCGCATGGCCCACCTGGCCAGCGTCGGCAGCCATGCCATCAACGGCGTTTCGGAACTGCACAGTGAGCTGCTCAAGAAGGATGTGCTCCGCGATTTCTATGCCCTTTCGCCGGAAAAGTTTCTGAATGTGACCAATGGCGTCACGCCACGCCGGTGGATGAAGCTCAATAACCCGAAGTTGGCAGACCTGATCACGAAGTATATCGGCGAGCGCTGGCTCACCCACCTGGAAGAAGACCTTCCCAAGCTTGAAAAATTTATCGACGACAAAGAGTTCCAGGACGCCTGGCACCGGATCAAGGCCGAGAACAAGTCGGACCTCGCCAAGCTGATCAGGCTCCGGACCGACGTGGCGGTCAATCCCGATTCACTCTTTGATATCCAGGTGAAGCGCTTCCATGAATACAAACGTCAGCACCTCAACCTGCTGCACATTGTTACGTTGTACAACCGGCTGAAGAAGAAGCCGAAGAGCGTCATGACGCCCCGCACGTTTATTTTCGGAGGCAAGGCCGCACCCGGGTACTTCATGGCGAAGCTGATCATCAAGCTCATCAACTCCGTCGGCGAGGTGGTAAACAATGACAAGGATGTGGCAGGCCGGCTGAAGGTGGCCTTCATTCCGGATTTCAACGTGAAAAACAGCGAGCTGGTCTACCGGGCTGCTGAGCTTTCAGAACAGATCTCCCTGGCAGGCAAGGAAGCCTCGGGCACGGGTAACATGAAGTTTTCAATGAACGGTGCGCTCACCATCGGCACATTTGACGGCGCCAACATTGAGATCATGGAAGAGGTGGGCAGCGAGAATTTCTTTCTGTTTGGTTTGACTACCGACCAGGTACACCAGGTGCAGTCGAGCGGCTACCGGCCGGGTGAGTATCTGGAAAGGAACAAGGAACTGAAGGAAGTTATCGACCTGATTCAGTCAGGGGTATTCTCCAAAGGAGACAAGGACCTCTTCAAGCCGATCACGGACTCGCTGATCTATCACGATCCATACCTGTTGCTGGCCGATTACCAGTCCTATATCGAGTGCCAGGAAAAAGTTTCAGAGGCGTACAGGGACCAGACGCTGTGGACGAAGATGTCTATTTTGAATACGGCGAGGATGGGAAAATTTTCCTCTGACCGGTCTATACGGGATTATTGCAAGAACGTCTGGGACGTGGACGTCAAGGGGTAAACTATACAGAGGCGTCAGACACCTTCACGGTGTCTATCCGTTGTTGGTGTTCCCCGCCTCGGGGTCACCAACAACCAGCCCTATGCCTTCTTATGGTGCGAGTTGCCTTGGGTTGGTGTTTTCACCAACCCCGACAGAGTAGATGCGGTCGGTGACAACACCGACCGAAGGCAACCTTAAACCTCATACATCGCAACACTGCCCGCCCCAGGGAGCCACCAGATACCAGCAACCCAGATACCAGATACCACCCCAGCCCTCGGGCATTATTGTTCAATGTCAAAGCTGAATATCGATTTGAAACCCTTGAACCCTTGAACTTCTTGAACCCTTGAACCTTGAACCTTGAACTTTTTCCATTGTCCTTTTTTATTTGATCACTTTGTCACAACTTAGTTGTGGGTCACTTTTTCCCGACTCCTTCTATGATGAAATACCGCGGAGCAGCCATCGGTGCCATCGTGTTCACCTGCCTGGCCATTACCTCATTTGCCGGACCGTCACCCCGGAAACAGACCAGCCTTGACTGGGATTGGAGATTCCACTTTGGACATGCCGCCAATCCTGAGAAAGATTTCAACTATAATGTCGCCACCATTTTCTCGAAGTCGGGTGCGGCGGCCGGCACAGCCATTGATCCCAAATTCAACGACAGCCAATGGCGAAAACTGGACGTGCCCCATGACTGGGCGGTCGAACTGCCCTTTGCCAATTCACCCAGTTTCGACGTAATGGCACATGGCTACAAGCCGGTAGGCGGGCTGTTCCCGGAAACGAGCATCGGCTGGTACAGGAAGAGCTTCGTCATCGCCAAGTCTGACTCTTCACAGCGGTTTGAAATCCAGTTTGATGGCGTTTTCAGGAATGCTTCGGCGTGGCT
Source organism: Cyclobacteriaceae bacterium (assembly GCA_043744235.1). Taxonomy (GTDB): domain Bacteria; phylum Bacteroidota; class Bacteroidia; order Cytophagales; family Cyclobacteriaceae; genus ELB16-189. The sequence goes on from JAYTVB010000013.1 coordinate 9,233, forward strand.
CAATGGATTTTACCTCGGTACTAACCTGAGCGGCTATGTGGGCACATCCTACGATGTAACGGATTATGTCAACTTCGGCAGACCGAATGTGCTGGTGGTGCGCGTCGATGCATCCCAGTATGAGGGCTGGTTTTATGAAGGCGCAGGCATTTACCGTCATGTCTGGCTTAACCAATACAACAATGTACACATCGCCCACGACGGGGTGTTTGCCTACGCGGAAATCAAAGACAACAAGGCCAGCATTGGCGTGGAGTCCGCAGTGGAGAACAGAAACCTCAGCGTTGCGCAGGGCAGCCTCGTGGCATACCTCAAAGACCGCGGTGGAAAGATTGTTGCGCAGTCTCCTGAGCAGTCCTTCAACTTGCAGAGCAATGAGACGAAAACCCTGCGTCAGAAGATCGCCATAACCAATCCAAGACGGTGGTCGATTGAAGATCCCTACTTGTACCGGATCGCTGTTGAAGTGAAGTCAGGAGGGAAGGTCGTGGATTCCTGGACCACGCGCTTTGGCATCCGCACGATTGAAATTAAGCCGAATGGTGTATTCCTCAACGGGAAGCATGTGAAACTGCTCGGCGTCAACAACCACCAGGACCATGCCGGCGTCGGCAGTGCGATGCCTGACTATTTGCATTACTACCGCATAAGCCTGCTGAAGAATGCAGGTGTCAATGCTTACCGTACCAGCCACAATGCGCAGGCTTCTGAATTACTGGACGTGTGCGACAGCCTGGGCATGCTGGTGATGGATGAACAGCGCTTGCTGAACAGCAGTCCGGAATTCATCAGCCAGTTTGAACGACTGATCAGGAGGGACAGGAATCATCCGTCCGTCTTCATGTGGTCGATCGGCAACGAGGAAGGATGGATTCACACCACCAGCCAGGGCAAGCGCATCGCGCAGACCTTCATCGCAAAACAGAAGGAGATGGACCCGACCCGTACATGCACCTACGCCGCGGATGTGGCCAACGTCTACAAAGGCATCAATGAAGTGATCCCGGTGCGCAGCTTCAACTATCGTCAGTACGCCGTGGCAGACTACCACCGTGACCATCCGCAGCAGCCAATCATAGGCACCGAGATGGGAAGCACGGTGACAACGCGCGGCATGTATGAGAAGGACACCGTCCGCGGGTATGTCCCCGATCAGGACATTACTGCGCCGTGGTGGGCCAGCAAGGCCGAAGACTGGTGGAAACTGGCGGCAGACAATGATTATTGGCTGGGCGGATTTGTGTGGACCGGACTTGACTACCGCGGCGAACCCACGCCTTACAAGTGGCCCAACATCAATTCACATTTCGGCATGATGGACATGTGCGGATTTCCAAAGAACATCTATTACTACTACCAGAGCTGGTGGACCAATAAGGACGTGATCCATATTTCCCCGCACTGGAACTGGATGGAAAAGCGGGGACAGCCGATTGATGTCTGGGTAAACTCCAACGCTGACCAGGTCGAACTCTTCCTCAATGAAAAGAGCCTCGGCAAGAAGGAAATGCCGCGAAACAGTCACCTGAACTGGACCGTGAATTTTGAGCCGGGCAAGCTGAAGGCAGTTGGCTACAAGAAGGGCAAGCTGATCACCACCGCCGTGGAGACGACTGGAAGCGCTGCCGAGATTGTTGTCACACCCTACAAGACGACGATGCTGGCTGACGGCAGGGACGTGACTGTCATCAACATCAGTGCGATCGATCGGGAAGGCCGCGAGGTGCCCGATGCGGACAACCTGGTTAAATTCTACATCCGGGGTGAAGGCAAAATCATCGGGGTTGGCAATGGCGACCCCAGCAGTCACGAACCCGACCAATGTGCGGAGGGTGCCTGGCAGCGCAGCCTGTTCAACGGAAAGTGCCAGGTGATTGTCCAGGGTGGGATGAAACCAGACCTGATAAAATTTGAGGCTAAGGCAGCAGGCCTGTGGACCGGGGCAACCGATATCCAGACGGTGTCGCCCGGAAGTGTTATGTCAAAAACCATAGACCCGGCGTATTCTTTGAAAGGGGAGGCGGGCCAAAAGCGTGACGTAGACAAGATGATGGGCGCAGACATTTCATTCCTGCCGCAGTTGGAAGACAGGGGGATGAAATTCTCGGACAAAGGTGTTGAGAAGGATGCCATCCTGATCCTCAGGGACCATGGATTTAATTATGTCAGGCTCAGGATCTTCAACGACCCGGCCGCTCCGGAGGGCTATTCACCGCAAAAGGGATTTTGCGATCTGGCGAACACAAAGAAGATGGCCAAACGGGTCAAAGAGGCAGGCATGAAGCTGTTGCTTGATTTTCACTATAGTGATTTTTGGGGCGACCCCGGGCATCAGTACAAACCCTCCGCATGGAAGGACCTTGGATTTGCTGACTTGAAGAAAGCCACGTACGATTACACCCGCCTGGTGATGCAGGAATTGAAGGACCAGGGTACCGCACCGGACATGGTGCAGGTGGGAAATGAAATCAACCACGGCATCATTTGGCCGGAGGGCAACGTAAAAAATCTCGACAGCCTCGCCCAGCTCGTGAATGCCGGAACGGCAGCGGTAAAGGCTGTCAATCCATCAACCTCACTGTTGCTGCACATTGCGCTGGGAGGGCAAAACCACGAGTCAACCTGGTTTATCGACAACATGATCGCGCGCGGTGTGACGTTTGATGTCATCGGTGAATCGTATTATCCCAAATGGCACGGCACCCTGGATGACTTGCGCGACAACCTCACCGACCTGGTACACCGCTACAACAAGGATGTCATTGTGGTGGAGTATTCACAGCGCAAGGAAGAGGTAAACAGGATCGTGTTTGACCTCCCCGACGGCAGGGGCAAAGGCAGTTGTATCTGGGAACCGCTGAGTACCTGGGAATCTGTTTTTGACAAGACCGGCAAGTCAAATGACCTGATCCTGCTCTATGATGACATGAGCAAACAGTTCATGCTAAAGTGATCAGGCCAGTCTTGTAAAAGTAGTTACGTTCAGGCAGCCCCCGTTGGCCGGACTGCTTTGCGTGCTGATGGTCAGGGTGGTGGACGTAACAGTATAGGTCGACTGGGTAGTCGTTGATCCAACGGTTAGGGTAATGGTATCCCCGGAAATCGAATAATAGGCCGGCGCACCGCCATTCGTGGATACCGTATTTGAATCGATGATCAGGCTAACGCAGCTTGTGGTGCAGGTGGTCGTACCGTTGAGTGAAGCATTCGTGCAGCCGGTTACCACCACGTCCTTCTGCTTCCAGGTGCCCCTGATCGTTGGTATGGGATCATTCTTGCTGCAACCTGCCAGCAACAACAGGAACACTGTTGCGGTGAATAACCCATGTGTATGACGGTGACGCATCAATTCACCCTGGTATAATTGGAGACACTCAGGCAGCCGCCAGAAGCTGTGTTGTATTGAGTAGAAAGCGAAAGGGTGGTGGCGGTTACGGAATAGGTAGAAGCGAAGCCCGAGGACCCAATGGTGATGGTGTTTCCTTTGAGGGTGTAGTCAACGGGAGTGCCGCCGTTGGTGGCGATCGTGGTGGACGTGAACACGATGGTGCCGCAAGAAGCAGTGCAAGTCTGTGTGCCGTTCAAGGCCTGATTCAGACACCCACTGGTGACAATGCTGGTTTGCTGCCAGGTTCCCACCAGGGAGAAGCCAGGATCGCTCTTGCTGCAGGACGATACAAGGAATAGAATTAATAGAACAGAGCCGGTGCGGAAACCCATGAGTGGTAATGGTATTTGCGCAAAGTTAATTGAAAACCCCGACTGGCAAGGTTTGGTAATTTGTTGAATCGTCCATCCATAAAAAAACCTTCCCGAACCGATGGTCGGGAAGGTGGGTTACCAGTCGGGGACTGGTTACATCTTGATATAGGTTTGTGTGAATTTGCAGTTGGCCTCTGAACTGGCAGTGGCTGAGCGCTTGCTGAATATGGTAAGCGTGGTGCCGGCGACGCCAAAACTGACCACTTCGTCTGTTAAGGGAGGTGTTAAGTTAAGGGTAGCGCCGGATACGGTATAAGTAAAATTCTCAGCGGCGGATCCTGGATTGGTGATGGAAATGGTGGTTGCCGTAATGGCTAAAGTCGTGCAGGAGGTGGTGCAGGTTTGCAATGCCTGGTTGTCGGCTGCCGTGGTGCATTCAGTTGTCACATAGCTTGCCAATTTCCAGTTTCCGACCAATAGCGATGCCTGCGATGGGGCAGGGTCACTCTTGCTGCAAGAGATGATTACGCCGCCGACCAAAACCAACACGGAAAGAACTTTTGAGTAGTTTTTCATAAATAGATTATTTAGATGAATGGTTAGAATTATTTGTACGGGTAACGAAAAATGAAGAGCCTTAAACTATTCTAAATATTATTAATCGGAATGGTCAAAAAAATGACTTAGCTCAGGTTTGAAAAGTATATTCAATGCGTTCAACCCGGACATGGCTTGTTGATTTTGGCTTCGGGAATTAGTAAATCGGGGAATCGGCCCATTTACCTAACCCTTCATACCGTGAAGAACTACCTTAAATTCGTGCTGCTGGTTGTCCTGGTTGTCGGGGCATTTGCCTTCAAAACCGTATGGCAGTCGGGCGCATTCAAGACCATCAACAATACCTTTTCCGGGGAGTTCGTCCAGGTACCGGGTTATGCCGGCGTGGAGGACATTACAATCGACCAGTCAACCGGTATGGCTTTCCTGTCATCGGATGACCGCTGGGCATCGACCCTTCTCAAAAGTCCCACCAAGGGCGCCATTGTTGGACTGAATCTAAATGACTCAGTGCCTCAACCCGTCGAACTGACGGCAACTTTTCAACAGGAGGACTTTCATCCGCATGGCATTTCGCTGTATCAGACTCCTGAGGGAAAGAGAATCCTCTTCGTGGTGAACCACCGGAAATCAGGAAACTCCATCGAGCGGTTTGAGTTCCGGAATGATTCACTGATTCACCTGGAGACCTTTACAGACCCGCTGATCATTAGCCCCAACGATGTGACCGGTGTGGGAGAACGGTCGTTCTATTTCACCAATGATCACAACGAAAGCCTCAGCGCCTGGCGGTCACTCAAGGACCTGATGATGATCGGCACCGGGAATGTCTGTTACTACAATGGGGAAACGGTTGTGAAGACTGCCATCGAGGGATTGAAGTATGCCAATGGAATCAACCGGAGCATGGATGGAACCAAATTGTATGTGGCAGCCTCCAGCGCAAGGTCGATTGTGGTCGTTAACCGGGACCTGGCCACCGGAGAATTGCAGCCCTCATCGGTTGTGTTCACGGGAACCGGTGTGGATAATATTGAATTGGATCCAGCCGGTAACCTGTGGGTAGGCTGCCATCCGCAGTTGCTCAAGTTCCTGGCCCACGCCAAGAACGAAAGTGCCTTGTCACCATCGGAAATCATCAAGCTGACGCCATCGGACAATGGCGGATTCACCCAGGAAACCATCCTGATGAATGACGGCTCCGGAATCTCAGCCTCGTCCGTAGGGGCTGTGTATAAGGATTACCTGTTGATCGGACCGGTTTTTCAGCGTCATTTTGTTATTGCCAAAGTAAACTAACCAAGGGGACCGGTCTCCGCATCGCCTTCTTCATATTCATCTATACATTCAAACAATATGAAATCAGGATTTCTTCAGGGACAAATGATGGATTACCCGCTCACCAGCGACCGCATCATTGAACATGCCAACCGCCTTTATCCCCACAAGAAAATTACCACCAAACTGGCTGACGGGTCTTACCACCAGTACACGTATGCCGATTTGTACAAGCGTATCAAGAGGCTGGGCAATGTATTGCACCGGCTGGGAATCAAGACCGGCGACCGTGTCGGTACTTTTGCATGGAACAATTATCAGCACCTGGAGTTGTATTTTGGAATACCGGGTTGTGCGGCGGTATGCCATACGCTCAACATACGCCTGTCCGGCGACCAACTCATCTACATCATCAACCACGCGGAGGATAAACTCATTTTCATTGACGCGTCCCTGGTGCCGCTGATGGAGCCCCTCGCTGACAAGTTAAAGACGGTAAAGCATTTCATTCTGTTTAATGCGCCGCCGGGATTTGCCACGAAACTGCCTCATGTTTTGATGTACGAAGAGCTGCTTGCCGAAACAGGTGAGGAATTTGAGTGGAGGTGCACGGACGAATCCATGGCGATGGGTCTGTGCTACACCAGCGGCACCACGGGCCACCCGAAGGGTGTGCTGTACAGCCACCGCTCCATGTTCCTTCACACGTATGCGATAAACATGGCCAATAGCCTGAGCCTTGTTTCGTCGGATGTGGTGTTGCCGGTGGTGCCCCAGTTTCATGCACAGGCCTGGGGCCTGCCTTATGCCTGCACCATGGTTGGCGCCGAAATCGTGAGGCCCGCCATGCACCTCGCTGCTGCGCCTTTGGCGGATATGATTGAAAAACTGGGAGTGACCGTAGCGGCGGGAGTACCTACAATATGGACAGGTCTCTTTCACGAACTGAAAGCCAAACCAAAGAATTTGTCCAAACTTCGGACCCTGGTCGTTGGAGGGGCAGCCATGCCGCGGTCACTGATTGAGGCTTTTGAAAAGGAACTGAAGGTCAATGTGCTGCACGCATGGGGCATGACTGAAATGTCTCCTGTTGGCACGGTTTCAAAGCTTCAGGACATACACGATACCTTGTCCGATGAAAAGAAATGGGATGTGAAGGCCACGCAGGGCTACCAAGTGCCCGGCGTGGAGATGCGCCTCATGGACGAAGAAGGCATTGAGATGCCGTGGGATGGAAATTCCGTGGGTGAACTGCAGGTGCGCGGACCCTGGGTGGTGAAGCGTTATTTCAAGCAGGATGACGGCACCCTTTCGGATAGTTTCACCAAAGACGGATGGTTCCGCACCGGAGATGTGGCATCGATCTCCGCTGAAGGGTACATGAAGATTACCGACCGAACGAAAGACCTGATCAAGAGCGGCGGCGAGTGGATTTCCAGCGTTGAACTGGAGAACGCCCTGGTTGCCCATCCTAAAGTGAGGGAAGCCGCCGTCATTGCCATTCCTGATGAAAAGTGGAGCGAAAGGCCGCTGGCCATTGTTGTTCCGCTCTCAGCGGAAAACCCGGTGGAGAATCATGAACTGGCCGCCCACCTGGGTGCAAGGTTTTCAAAGATGTGGCTCCCTGAGAAATATGTATTTGTGAAAGAGATTCCGAAGACGAGTGTGGGCAAAATTGATAAGAAGGTGCTGCGGCAACGCTACAAGGAAGGCAGTCTCGCCTGAAAAGGAGTCCGCTACACCACGCGGTAAATCATCGAGTTGATGTTAATGCCGGCACCAACGGCTGCAAAAGCCAGGACGTCGCCTTTCTTGAACGACTGGTTTTTCAGCTGCCCCTTGCTGAGCAGGTCATACAAGGTCGGAACCGTTGCCACAGAACTGTTGCCCAACCAGGAAATGATCATGGGCATCATGTCCAGGGGCAGCTTCTCAGCATTGAACACGCCGGCCAGCCGGTCCAGGATGGCGGTATCCATTTTCTGGTTCGCCTGGTGGATCAGCAGCTTGTGTATATGAGAAAGGCTCAGGCCTGCCTTGTCAATGCTTTGTTTAATATTTTGAGGAACCAGCCGCAAAGCACTTTCATACAATTTGTGCCCATTCATTTTCAGAAAGAGCTGTTTCGAAGGGTGGGCAGGATTGAAGGAGGGCCCGAGGTGAATGAGAAAGGCATGTTCAGCCGCAAAGGTTTCGGAGGTGTGCGAAAGAATGCCAATGGGCGTGTCACTCTGCCTCGCTTCGAGTATCACGGCGCCGGCACCATCCGAATAGATCATGCTGTCGCGGTCGTGCGGATCGTTGATGCGTGACAGCGTCTCGGCACCGATCACCAGGACGCGTTTGGCGTCTCCTGACTTGATGAAGTAGTTGGCCTGGATAACGCCCTGCAGCCAGCCGGCACATCCGAAGGGAATGTCAAATCCGACTGCCTTGCTGTTCTTGATCTGGAGTTTTTGTTTCACCCGGGAGGCCAATGATGGAACAAAGTCGCTCATGCCCGATGCCTCGGTAACATCACCAAAATTATGAGCGACGATAATATAGTCCAGGGTCTCTTTATCGATGTTGGATGACTGAAGTGCCTGCTCGGCGGCAAAAAACCCGATGTCGGAAGCCACCAGGTCATCGGTGACGTAGCGCCTTTCCTCGATCCCGGTAATATCTTTGAATTTTGATATGATCTCCTCGTTGGATTTCTCGAGTTTCTTGCCCTGGCTGTCGTAAAACTGGCTGTCAAGAAAGTGGCTGTTCGGGATTTTTTGGGTAGGGAGGTAGCTGCCGCTCCCGATGATTACCGAATAGGGTGTTGAAATCATTCTTCAAGATTACCCATCATCGCTGGAATACCAAAATATTGAGTCGACTTTTTGGGTTCGGGGTCGTCATCCATACCGTCGTTAGTTCGGCATACCCATATTTTGGATTTGGAATGGCGGGTTTTTGAATAGCACCGACTGACTTTGGTCAGGTGTGCCTGACAGAAGTTATAGTAGTTTTGTGCCCAAAGTTGTGTCCATGCCTTGGAGGGTTTTGAGCTGTCTGATCTTATTGTTTTCCGCAGGATCCCTGCAGGCCCAGCGGGCGGACACAACGGGCTTGAAATCCCTGGCCGGAGTCGACAGTCTCTACATGATGAAATTTGCCAGGCCAAATATTGCCAGGGTATTCTACGGTACCCAGGCAACAGCGCTTGAGTATGGCTCCCGTCATGAAGACAATCCGTATTTCAACCCATCAGTATACAGCAATGTGAATGACTTTGTCGGGTTCGGCCTGACGTACAAAATCATTGATGTGGACGTTTCATTCTCCTTGCCGGCCACAAGAATGGTTGCGCAGGATTTGCAGAACCTCAGTCAGTTCAGGCTAGGGTTGGGGTTTACATCGAGGAAGTATGTTGTCCGTGCTTTTGTGAGCGATGCAAAAGGCATGGTTGCAGCTGACCCGGAAGGAAGATTTCAGTCGACGCCGGATATCCACTCATACCGTTACGGCGCCATGTTCACGTATATCTTCAATCATAACCGGTACTCATACCGCGCCTCCATGTTTCAGGATGAAAGGCAGCGTAGATCAGCGGGTTCTTTTCTCCTTCGGGTGGAGCCGTTTTACCGAGGACTGGGCATTGGCCAAACCCTGGTTCCTGCCGCGTTGGACAAGCCTGAAGTCTATGGCGATCAGCAGGGACTTCAGTATCTCAAGGCGCCGGGTGTATTGCTGATGCCGGGATATGGTGCGGTCGTTACCATGGATAAGGGCAGGTTCTTTGTTGCGCCCATGGTTTTTGTAGGACCAGGGGTGGCCTTCAATTTCTACAAGGGCAGCAAAGGTGATTTTGCCTATACAACATGGGAAGTCGGCGGTCAGGCCGTTCTAAATGCGGGATACAATGGTCCCCTGATGTTTGCCAACCTCTCTTTCAACGGTGAATTCAACTATGCTCCGGTCAACCCGACTTATTTTTTGACTACGAACCTGCGCATGAGCATCACGGTGGGATACCGTTTTACCAACCTTGAAAAATTTATTCCTACTAAGATTTTCTAACCCTTTCCCTGGAGTGCCGCCAGTCGCTGCAGCAACGGGGGATGGGAATAGTGGAAGAACACATAGGCGGGATGGGGATACAGGTTGCTGAGTGAATCCACGGAAAGTTTCTTCAGCGCGCTGACCATCGCATTCCCGTCAAAGTTTTCCCTGGCAAAAGCATCGGCTTCAAATTCATTTTTCCTGCTGTAGAGATTCATCAGCAGCCCCGTGATTCCGCTGATGGGGGAGAACAGGATGCCAAAAGCAACCAGGTTGAGGTGGATGGCCTGCTGGGTGCCGCCGAGTGCGGCAGACAGGTTGCTGTTGAACACCATCAGGGAAAGAACAAACAGGGTAAAGAAGACCTGGATCACCGACAGCACATAACCCCGGATGATGTGTTTCTTTTTGAAGTGACCGACTTCGTGGGCGAGTACCGCGACCAGTTCATCGGTCGTGTGGTTGTTGATCAGGGTGTCGTACAGCACAATCTTTTTCTTTTTGCCGATACCCGAGAAAAAGGCATTCGCTTTTTTCGAACGCTTTGAACCGTCCATGATGAAGATGTTGTCAAGCGGGAATTGGATGCGGGCGGCGAAGGCCTCGATGGATGCTTTCAGCTCTCCGTCCGCCAAAGGGGTCAGTTTGTTGAACAAGGGCAGAATGAGTGAAGTGTAGAACATGTTCACAAACAGAATAAAGGCCGCCGCGGCCAGGCCAAACCAAATCCAGAAATTCGGTCCGATGGTTTGTACCAGGTAGATCAGCATCGACACCAGCGCGCCGCCGATGACAGCACCGAGTGCATATCCTTTAAGCTTGTCTGTGATGAAGGTCCTGACGGTGGTCTTGTTGAATCCGTAATTCTCCTCAATGACAAAAGTGGCGTGCCATTGAAAGGGAAGGGTCAGCAGGTCAGACGCCAGCACCAGTGTGCCAAAAAATGCAAGGGCCAGGATGATTTCATTGTGAAAATAGTGCCTAAGAAATATATCGAGCATGCCGAAGCCTCCGAAAAACAGCATCAGCAGCGAAATACTAAGGCTGAACGCAGCCGTGATGAAGCCGAAGTTGGTCTGCTCCCGGTGGTAGTCCAGCGACTTGAAATATTTCTCACGATCGTAGAAGGCCGCAATTTCTTCCGGAAGTTCCTTGCGTTGGGCCTTGAGATTCAGGTAATCGAGGACCTGGCTGAAGAGATACGAAGCAACTGAAATGGCGATGATCAGGTAGAGGAGGAGGGACGGATCCATGTGCTATTTCCCCAGTACCTCAATTTCGCTGGCCGCATAGGCAAATCCAGCCCACTCCGATGACTCAAGAATCTTGCTGTAAAGGCTGAACGCCATTTCCTGTTTCCCCTGGTAGGCGTACCAGTTAGCCAGGCCATACATTTTGGTAATGTCCTGAATCGATAATTTATCTGAAGCAATGTTGACGTCAACCAGTTCCTCTGGCTTGATGACACCCTTGTAAAGCATCAGTCTCCTGAAGTAGGCATGTTCACGGTCGGTATCATAGTCCGGGGTGATCGGCTTGAGCAAGGCTCCTGCCTTATCGTTCTGTCCGAGCCTTTTGTAGTTATCATAGAGCCAATTGGTCGCACCGACAATATTCCTTCCTTCATGTGTCCAGGCCAATGCCTGTTCGAACGCCTGCGATGATTGCGTGTAGTCTTTCTTAAGATAATGGTATACGCCGATGTGATACCAGATTTGATGCTGGATCGAAGCGTTGGGCTTGCCTTCGGCATCGTATTCCCAGATTTCAGGTTGCGGCCGAATGAGCTCTTCTGCTTTTGTCAGATCGGCAATCGCAAGGTCAAGCTGACGCAGGGTGATGTACCGGTGTCCGCGGTTGCGCAGGAGCTTGAACGAATTGGGATACTGAGCGAGTCCTTCGGTGAAGTTGGCCACCGCGAGCTTGTACCGGTTGGTGCTGACGAATTGCCTTCCCATGTCAACGTAGTCGTCCTCCGTCAGTTCGGACTTGCTTTTGATCGCGGCGATCACACTGTCGCTCTTCGCAAGGAGTTTTGGATCGGCAGTTTTCGCAACAAGCGGTTTCCCGGCAAAGGAAGTGGCCTCTGCACCCCCGGGGGTTGTTGATGAACTCTCTTCCGTGGCGGCGGGCCTGGTACACGACAGGAGGATCAGGGCAAGTGCCAGCAGCATGTAAGTTTTCATGATCAGGTTGTTTTGGTTTTTACCAGGACTCAGGAAAGCAGGCTGTTCACAGCTGCTTCTTTCTTTGAAAAATCAAATTTATTCAGCACGTCGTCCATCATCTTTGTGATCCCTTCATAACCTGGGTTTCCGATGCTCCCTTCATGGGTATGCGCCACGGTCTTGGAATGTGTGAACGTCCCGGCTTCAATGTCTTGCCCAATCTTGCGGTAGGCATCCCGGAAAGGCATGCCCTGCAGCACAAGTTTGTTTACTTCCTCCACACTGAATAAGTATTTGTATTTCTCATCATTCAGAATGCCGTCCTTCACTTCAATGCCGGAAAGCATGAGCCTGGTCATCGCCAAACAATCTTTGAGGGTCCCGAAGGCCGGGAACACTTTCTCCTTGAGCAATTGAAAATCACGGTGATACCCGGAAGGGAGATTGGCAGTGAGCATGGCCAATTCATTGGGCAGGGCCTGCAGGGCGTTGCAGCGGGCCCGGATCAATTCAAAGGCATCGGGATTCTTCTTGTGCGGCATGATGCTGGAGCCCGTCGTCAGTTCGTCCGGGAAACTGATGAAACCAAAATTCTGGTTCAGGAACAGGCAGGCATCCATCGACAGTTTGGAAAGGGTAGAGGCAACGTTGCCGAGGGCAGCGGCGGTGATGCGTTCAGTCTTGCCGCGGCTGAGTTGGGCATAGACAACATTGAAGTTAAGGTTGTCAAAGCCGAGCAGCCTGGTGGTCATGGTCCGGTTAAGGGGAAAAGATGAGCCGTAACCGGCAGCAGATCCAAGCGGGTTCTTATTGACCACGGCGTAGGCAGCCTGCAGGGTGATCGTGTCGTCGACAAGGCTTTCTGCGAAGGCTCCGAACCACAAGCCAAAGGAACTGGGCATGGCCAGCTGCATATGCGTATAGCCGGGAAGCAACTTGTGCTGGTGGTCTTTGCTCAGTTTGATGAGCAGGTCAAAGAGGAGCCGCACTTCACCTGTAATTTCCTGGATCTGGTCGCGGAGGAAAAGCTTGATGTCTACCAGTACCTGGTCGTTGCGCGATCGGCCGCTGTGTATCTTCTTTCCGACGTCACCGAGTTTGCGGGTCAGCAGCACTTCGATCTGGGAATGAACGTCTTCGACGCCATCCTCGATGGCAAACCCGCCTTGCTGTATTTGGTGATAAATGTTCTTCAGTTCGTTTGACAGGCTGGTAAGCTCGTCTTTGGTCAGCAGCCCGATGGACTCCAGCATCCGGCAGTGGGCCAATGACCCCAGGACATCATAGGGAGCAAGGTAGAGGTCCATCTCCCGGTCCTTGCCTACGGTGAATTGGTTCACCAACTGGTGGGAGTCTTTGTTCTTTTGCCAGAGTTTCATGCAGGCGTAAAGTTAAAAGTATATGGGAGAAAGTTTAAGGGTAAAATGCCTTTGTTGCGGTCAGGGCGCCTGGCCTGGCCATAACTACTTACTTCTAAAGTTTCTGTTAAGGGCTTCGAGCAGTTGGATATAGGTGTGAATTCCTGATTCAATTTCACTTACATGGATAAATTCATCAGCACTGTGCGACCTTGCCGAATCACCAGGACCCATCTTCATGGAAGGAACCGGGATGAGTGCCTGGTCGGATGCTGTCGGCGAACCGTAAAGTTTCCTTTCGGTTGCTTTCGCTGCACGAACCAGGGGATGCTCCGCCGCGATCCCGGACGGCCTCAGCCGAAGAGACCTCGGCGTCACGTCGCAGGCAACGTGCTGTTTGACAGTATCAAGAACTTCCTCCAGAGTATAGGCATCCGTCACCCGGATGTCAACGGTGAAACTGCAGTTGGCTGGCACCTGGTTATGTGCCTGCCCGGCGTTGATGATGGTCACCGACATCTTCACATGGCCCAGGGTGGATGAAATTTTTGGAAATTGAAATGTCCGGAACCACTCAATGTCCTTCATGGCGCGGTAAATGGCATTGTCGCCTTCCTCGCGGGCGGCGTGTCCGGCTTTGCCATGGCTCACACAATCAATCACCAGCAGTCCCTTTTCAGCAATGGCAACATCGGTACCCGTTGGTTCGCCCACAATGGCAAAGTCAATGCGAGGGAGTTTAGGCCAGAGTGACTCAATGCCGTTAGCGCCGGAGATTTCCTCTTCGGCGGTGGCAGCCAATACGAGGTTGTAGTTCAGATCCGTCCTTTCGGACAGGCTGAGAAAAGCACCGATCAACGCGACCAAGGGTCCACCCGCGTCATTGCTGCCCAGCCCGTACAATTTTCCGTCTTCAAGGGTTGCCGTAAATGGATCGCGCGTATAGCCAGGGTTTGGCTTAACGGTATCATGGTGCGAGTTAAGCAGAAGGGTCTGTTTGGAAGGATCGAAATGCCGGCTCATCACCCAAATATTATTCCCAGAACGCTGAGGCGTCATGCCTCTTGCAGAAAAGAACTCAAACAGCAAGGCCGCAGTCCTATCCTCCTCTTTGCTGAAGGAAGGTATTGAGATCAGCTTTTTCAGCAGCTCAACGGCAACACTTTCTATTTCCTGTACGCTCAACTTTTTTACTGATTACCGATTACTGATTACCGATCACTAGCGTCCTATTAAAATAGTTAGGCTGTTCTTTGACATGTTGATTTACAGAAGGTTAGGTTACCAAAATGATCGTGACGATTTGATTCCTAGA
>JAYTVB010000014.1:0-182745 GCA_043744235.1 Cyclobacteriaceae bacterium
CTAAGGACCTGAAGTTCCTACTCCAAAATCAATGGGGTTAGCCCTTTATATTTTATATTTATTATTTTGCATTTTACATTCCCTTTGGGCAGGTAAGTGGTTAGTCTTCTACATTTATTGTTTTACATTTCACATTCCCCTTTAGAGATTGTTGGCCGAACCTTACCTTTGTCAACCGACTCCTCACAATCTTGGAAACCACCCCCAGAAAGCACATCGCCATCCTAGGCTCCACCGGCTCCATCGGCCGGCAGACGCTGGAGGTCATTGAGGCGCACCCGGATTTTTTCGAAGTGGAAGTCCTTACCGCCCAGAACAATGCTGCTTTGCTTATTGAGCAGGCCAGGAAGTTCAAGCCCAATGCAGTGGTCATCGCCAATGAAGACTACTACCAGTTGGTCAAGGACGCCCTGGAAAATGATCAGGTAAAGGTGTTTGCCGGAGAGAAGGCGCTGGCATCCGTGGTGCAGATGGATACCGTTGACACCGTACTCACCGCACTGGTTGGCTTTTCCGGACTGAAGCCTACCATCAGCGCCATTGAATCAGGCAAGACCATAGCCCTGGCCAACAAGGAAACACTCGTTGTCGCCGGAGAGCTGGTTACGAAGCTGGCCCGTGAAAAGGGTGTGAACATTTTACCGGTCGACTCAGAGCACTCGGCTATTTTTCAGTGTATTGTCGGTGAGTTTCATAACCGGATCGAGAAGGTCATACTCACGGCTTCCGGCGGACCGTTCCGCGGAAAGAAAAGACAGGATTTGGCCCAGGTGACCAAAGCCCAGGCGCTGAAGCATCCCAACTGGACCATGGGCGCAAAGGTGACCATCGATTCCGCGACCCTCATGAACAAGGGCCTGGAAGTAATGGAGGCCAAGTGGCTGTTCGGACTGAAGCCGTCGCAGGTGGAGGTGATTGTCCACCCTCAGTCAATCGTCCATTCGCTGGTACAGTTTGAAGACAGTTCTATCAAAGCGCAGCTTGGACTGCCTGATATGCGTTTGCCGATCCAATTTGCCCTGTCTTACCCCATGCGGCTCAAAAGCGACTTCTCCAGGTTCGACTTTGTCAACTATCCGGCCCTTACGTTCGAAAAGCCCGATACGGAAACTTTTCGTAATCTTGCGCTCGCTTTTGAGGCCCTGGAGCGTGGTGGCAACATGCCTTGTGTTCTGAATGCAGCAAATGAGGTAGCTGTGGCAGAATTCCTCGCCGACCGCATCGGTTTTCTCGAAATGTCGGATGTTGTGGAACGATGTTTGGCAAAATCCGATTATATCCGTGAACCCCGCGTGGAGGATTACGTTGAGACCGATAGGATAACCAGGATCAGGGCGAAGGAGCTCATTAAATAGGGTAGGGAAGCTAAAAAACAATTTTTAAGACATGGAAGGAATGATCATGACGGCCCAGCTTCTGCTGAGCCTTTCAATTTTAATTGTGGTGCATGAATGGGGTCATTTTATTACTGCCCGCACCTTTAACATCAAGGTTGAGAAGTTTTACCTCTTCTTCGACTTCCTCTTCCCCATGGCCAATGTGCTGAATTTCTCCCTGTTCAAGTTCAAGAAGGGTGACACGGAATACGGCATCGGCTGGTTCCCGCTTGGCGGATATGTTAAGATCGCCGGCATGGTCGATGAGAGCATGGACAAGGAAGCCATGAAGGCCCCGGCGGAGCCCTGGGAATTCAGGTCCAAAAAACCGTGGCAGCGCCTGATTGTGATGCTCGGCGGAATCATCGTCAACGTGATCGTTGGGGTGATTATTTTTATTGGTATAGTCTACTTCATTGGCGACCAGTACCTGCCCATGAAATACGTCAACAACCACGGTGGCGTTTGGTCTCTCGAACTGGGACAGACCCTGGGATTGAAGACGGGCGACAAGATCGTCAAGATCAACGGCAAGGACTTCCAGAATTTTGAGGACCTCACCAACCACGAAGTGCTGCTCTCAGACAACTCTTCCTACACGGTGATGCGTGACGGGCAACTGTTGGAGATTCCGGTACCGGCAAACTTTATCGAGAACTTCAACAAGCGTGACGCTGCCGCCAGGTTCCTGCTGCCGCGAAGCGAGGCATTGGTTGAGAGTGTGAAAGAAGGCAGCGTGGCATCACGAGTCGGGTTGAAGAAGGATGATAAATTTATTGAAATCAACGGTGTACCCGTTGCCTATTTTGATGAGGTGGTGGGACAGGTCAAGGACTACAAGGGGGATTCATTGGGCTTCAAGGTGCAGCGTGGCTCCGAAGTGCTCGCGTTCAGGGAATTATACAAGGGCGAAACCAGCATTGGTTTTTACCGTCCCATGGAACTGATTCCGGCATCGGAGATGAACAAGGTTGATTATTCCCTCGGCCAATCCATTGTGCTGGGGCCGGCCCGGGCCTTTGATGTGATCTTCACGCAGGTAAAAGCATTTAAAAAAATATTCACTGGCCAGATTTCTTTCAGCAAGTCGCTGTCAGGTCCTGTCGGTATGGCGCAGGCGTACGGCGGCAAGTGGGACTGGGAACGCTTTTGGCGCATGACCGGCCTGCTTTCCATGGTGCTTGCATTCATGAACCTGCTGCCAATTCCCGGATTGGACGGTGGTTACGTGGTGTTCCTGCTATATGAAATGATCAGCGGGCGCGAGCCGAACGAAAAGGTATTTGAGGCAGCACTCAAGGTTGGCATGGCAATCCTGCTGGTGCTGATGGTGTTTGTATTCTATAATGATATTGCCAAGGCCATCACCGGCAATTAGCGCTTCGTGGAGTCAGGCCAGCAATGTAAAACGCTAAATATTGAATGTAAGAGTTTGACCACTTCTACATTTTATATTTAGCGTTTTGCATTCTTCAGATCGAGATTTAAGCCTTATTATAAGCCCTTTCTGTAATCCAGCGGCGGCTTCCTGTCCCCGACAAGGGCCTTGTATTTGAAGTCGGAGCCCCGCTTCTCAGCCAATTCAGCTTTCGCCTTCCCGATGAGCGCGGGATTATTGTACAGATCAACGGCAGTCATCGACATTACCTTGGCGGCATTCAGCATGGCTTTGAATCCAATGCTCATGCCGCCGGTAGAGGTAGACTGCCAGGAGTGTGCCGGTGCACCGGGTACCCAGGTGGCAATACCAAGTCCTGCGGTTGGCACCACCCAGCTGATGTCGCCGACATCGGATGATGCAGGGAAGAAGGCCTTGTTTGAGTAGGGCTCCACCTGTTGAGCCTGGGAAAGGGGAGGGACCTTGTTGTTGTTGATGAATGAAGTTTGAAGTTGTTTCGCGAACTCAACATCGGAAGCAGAATATTCTACACCGCCTACCGTCTTCAGGTTATTGTACATCAGTTTTGAAAGTGTTTCCAGCGGAAGCAGGTTGTACAAGCCTGAGATCACCTCGTACTTCATCGTAGTTTCTGTTCCCAGGGCAGCTCCTTCCGCACACTTGGCCACGCGGTCCCATATTTTTTCCATCGTTCTCACATCCGGGTGACGGACAATGTATTCCACTTCCGCGAAGTCAGGAACAACATTGGCAGCCAATCCTCCTTTGGTGATCACGTATTGGATGCGTGTCTCCTGTGGTACATGTTCACGCATCATGTTGACCATGACATCCATGGACTCGACGGCGTCCAGTGCGGAACGTCCTGCTTCCGGCATGGCAGCCGCGTGCGCTGACTGCCCGTAGAACCTGAACTTCCCCTGCTTGAAGGCAAGGCACGTTTCGGCATTGGCCTGGTTATGATCGGCAGGGTGCCAGTTCAGTACCGCGTCGATGTTGTTGAATAGCCCCGACCTTACCATATACACTTTGCCTCCGCCGCTTTCTTCCGCCGGCGTGCCAATGAGTTTGATCGTTCCCTGCCTTTTGTTTTTGACCAGCCAGTTCTTGATGGAAACAGCGGCACCAGTTGAAGCGGCACCAAAAAGGTTATGCCCGCAGCCGTGGCCCGGGGCGCCATCGATGAGGGGCTTCTTGTAAGGCACGCTGTCCTGGGATAAACCGGGGAGGGCGTCGAACTCGGCGAGCAGTGCGATCACTGGACCACCGGAGCCATAGGTGGCAACGAAAGCAGTCGGTATCTCGGCCACACCGGTCTCAATCGTGAACCCTTCCTTTCGCAGCTCATCCTGAAGGCGCGCGGAGCTTTTTGTTTCCAGGTACCCCATCTCGGCATAGCCCCAGATGTCCCTGGCGACTTTCTTGTAGGTGTTGAAACTCTTGTCCAGCTCCGCGGTGACAAATTGTTTGTCTTTATCCGGTTTAATTTTGGGATTGATTTCCGTTTGCGCCTGTACGATGAGCGCCAGGGTGATACCGAAAAGAATACACAGTAGTTTTTTCATGATTGAAATGTTGATTGATATTCGGGAGCAGTTATTGAGTTCAAATTTCCAGTTTCCACTTTCTATTTTCATATTTCCTTCTACTTTCCTTTCCGGAAATCCAGTGGTGGCTGGCGGTCACCAATCATGGACTTGTATACGAAGCCGGGGCCGAGTCGCTGGGTTAGTTCCTCTTTTGCTTTCTGCAGCAGTGCCGGGTTATTGAACAGGTCTGCCCCGGTCATCGCGATGGTTTTGGCGGCGTTGATCATGGCCTTTTGTCCAATGCCGGTGCCCCCCGTTGCCACGGCCTGCCAGGAGTGCGCCGGTGCGCCAGGGATCCAGGTGGCTGTTCCGAGACCGACGGTGGGCACCACCCAGGTGATATCGCCGACATCCGTCGATGCCGGGAAAAATCCTCCGGTCTTGAAGGGCTGAATCTGCTGTGCCGTTGAGAGGTCAGGGGCCTTGGCCAGCGTTTTCTGAATCTCTTTCGCGAAAGCGGTTTCTTCGGCCGTGTAAGGCACGCCGCCTACCGTGGTGAGGTTGCTGTACATCACCTTCGCCAGCGTTTCATTGGGCACGAGGTTATAGGAACCTGAAATGACTTCGTAGTTGGTCGTGGTTTCAGTTCCGGAAGCTGCACCTTCAGAAGCTTTCACGATTCTCTTCCAGATCTCCTCCACCACACGGGCATCCGGATGACGTACCATGTATTCGGCCTCGGCATAATCCGGGACAACATTCGCGGCCAATCCTCCTTTATTAATGACGTAATGCACGCGGGCCTCTTGTGGTATGTGTTCTCTCATCATGTTGACCATGTAATTCATTGACTCCAGGCCGTCCAGGGCAGAGCGTCCTGCATCAGGGGCCGCCGCGGCGTGGGATGATTTTCCATAGAACCTGAAAATGGTCTGCTTGATGGCCAGGCAGGAAGAAGCGCTGGCGTCGTTGGCTGATGATGGGTGCCAATGCAACACAGCATCAACACCGTTGAACAGTCCGTCGCGCACCATGTATACTTTTGCACCACCGCCTTCTTCTGCCGGTGTGCCGTATAGTTTGATCGTGCCCCCGCGTTTGTTCTTGACAAGCCACTCTTTTAAGGCGATGGCAGCGGCTGCTGATCCGGTTCCGAACAGGTTATGTCCGCAGGCATGTCCGCCGCCACCTTCGATGACAGGCTTCTTGGTAAATACGCTGTCCTGCGAGAGTCCGGGCAGTGCGTCAAATTCAGCGAGTATGCCAATGACTGGCCCTCCAGATCCATAGGTGGCCACAAAGGCAGTAGGCATGCCGGCAACACCGGCCTCGACTTTGAATCCATTGGCTTTGAGTAGTTCCTGGAGTTCGGTTGTACTCTTTGTTTCATTGAATCCCAGTTCGGCATAACCCCAGATGTCGCGGGACACGCGCTTGTAGGTGGCGGCGTTTTTGTCGATTTCATTCAGGATGAACTGCTTGTCTTTGTCGCCCTTGACTTTTGGATTGATTTCGGTTTGCGCCAGTCC
Organism: Cyclobacteriaceae bacterium; assembly: GCA_043744235.1. Classification (GTDB taxonomy): domain Bacteria; phylum Bacteroidota; class Bacteroidia; order Cytophagales; family Cyclobacteriaceae; genus ELB16-189. The sequence goes on from JAYTVB010000014.1 coordinate 5,834, forward strand.
GGTAAAGGCCAGAAAGAAGATGAAGAGTATGCTGTACAGGGTTTTCATGGTTGAGCTGTTTTGATTAAAGGACTGTGATTTATTCGTTCCTGGAAATTTCAAATTCGACCCGTCGGTTGAGCTGTTTGTGTTCATCGGTGACTTCCTGGGCAATAGGCTTCGCGCTGCCATAGCCGATGGCGGTGACCCGTGCAGCGTCGATCCGGAATTCAGTTTGCAGATATTTCTTGATGGCGTCAGCGCGGGCCTGCGACAGGCGGAGGTTGGCTTCTTCCTTGCCGGCCGAGTCGGTGTGGCCGGAGATCTTCAGTTTCAGGTCGGGGTGATCGATGAGGAAGTTGGCAAGCTTATCGAGGTCGGAATGCATGGAAGGGAGAATGTTGGCCTTTCCATTTTCGAATTCAAGGGATTCAAAAGCGATTTTGCTTTCAATGGGTTCTGCTATTTTATTGATTTCAATGTCACCGTTCATGAAGAAAATTTCCTCGATACGAAAGAATTCATCCCCCTGGATGATCAGCAGGTAATTGCGCTTATTGATCAGGCTGAAATCAAAAGAGCCGTCTTCCCGAAGGAACTTGGGTGCCACCTCAATATTCTGGTCCAGGTCGATGATTGACACAATGCCTTTCATCGGCTGGCCGTCATTGCTCTTCAGTGTGCCCTTAAGTTGTGCGGTAGCTTCGGGCTGGGCCTCCATCGGCACAGCAAAGGAGAAGAGGTCAAGGTTTTTCTTGTCGGTTTCTTCCGAGCGGGCATAGTAAAGTTCTTTGGATTGTGAGTCAATGGTGAAATAGTATTCACTCCCGGCCCCATTCACCAGCGGCCCGATATTCCTGGGCTCTGTCCAGCTTTTCTTGTTCCAGTTGGACTTATAAATATCGAAGTCGCCAAAATTCAATGGGTGTCCGTTCGAACTAAAATAGAGAACATTGAATTTGTGATGGAAGAAGGGGCTCACTTCACTGTTGACGGTGTTGATGACCGGTCCGACATTCTGAGCCTTTGCCCACTTGCCCGTTTTGTCTTTCACGGTAAAATAGATATCGGACAGACCGAAACTACCCACGCGGTTGGACGCAAAGAACAAGGTGTCTCCAAGGTGTGTGAGCGATGGATGAGAGTCCCACCCGCTGCTGTTGATGTCTGGCCCAAGGTTTTTGATGTTGGTCCAGGTACTGTCGGCGGCCATTTCGGCCATGTACAGATCGCAGTTGCCCAATGACTCGGGTGTGTTGCACCGTGAGAAGAACAGGAATTTGCCGTCCATGCTGAGGCAGGCAGAGCCTTCGTTGTAAATGGTGTTGATCTTCTTCAGTTCCTGGGCACCGGTCCAGAATCCGTACTGCTTTTTGCTGAAGAACAGGTCTTCGTCAAAGTTACGGTCATCCAGCTGGTGCTTGTTGCGCTTGGAGGTGAAGAGGATCAGATTGTCTACGTTGCCGATGGTTGGGCCATAGTCTTCCTTCTGGGAGTTGATGTCTTCACCCATGTTGACCAGCACGGAATGCGGCGGGTGCAGGGTATCAATTTCTTTGCGGTAATCGACCAGTTGATAGTAATACTCCAGGGGTACGTAATACTTTTTCTTGTCGCGTTCGACGGAGTCATATTCACGGTATACGTCCTGTATGTTGAGTCCCTGCCGGTGGTGCTTGAGGACGAGCTTGTACAGCAGCACCGCTTCGCCGGGCTGCCCGTATTGTTTTGAAAGATGTGCCAGTTCCCAGAGCATGGCCGTGTTTTCGTGGAAATTCTGCATCCCGAAATTACGGACGTAGCCTTTGAGCAGGTTGTAATATTCTTCAGACGGTCCGGCTTTCTTCATTTGCTGCAACCTTTGCATCGTCGCTGCGTCATAGTAGAAGTCGACCCGGTTTACGTTCGGGAAGGAGAATATGTCAGACTGGCTGAAAGTGGTCAAAGAATCATTCAATTGGACAGTCTCGCCCTTTTTGAACTTTTTCTTTTGCTTCTGACCCAGTGCGTTGAAGCCTGAAAAGCACGAAAGAATGGCAATTGCTATAAAAAAATGGGCTTTCACAGGCTGGAAAAAAATTGAATTCGCCACCGTATTACCGAAAGTTGAAATAATTTTGATTGATAAACAACGCTTTGGCACCCCTATTGACCATATTGAAGGCAATTGAAATTCATCAAACGACCCATTAGACCTGTGTCATATTGGCACGTATAGCATGTTCAAATCCCTAGCAAATACCCCCATGATTCAGGAAGATTCTGAAGAGCTGGTGCAGCTGATAAATCCTGAACAGGAGTCCGACCTCAAGCCGGAAGATCTTCCCGAAGAACTGTCCATTCTCCCGATCAAGAATACGGTGCTTTTTCCAGGTGTGGTGATCCCCATTACCGTCACGCGTCAGAAATCGATACGCCTCATCAAGAAGGCATATTCAGGCAACCGAATTGTCGGTGTCATCGCCCAGAAAAACAAGCAGATGGAGGAACCCGCCATCGAAGATGTGTACAAGTTTGGAACGGTGGCGCGCATCATCAAGATGCTCGTGCTGCCCGACGGCAATACGACCATCATCATCCAGGGCAAGAATCGTTTTTCGGTGCGCGAGTTTGTTCAGGAAGACCCGCACCTCACTGCCCACATCGACCTGCTCATTGAACCCCAGCTGAACCTGGAAAGCAAAGAGGTCAACGCACTCGTGCAGTCACTGAAAGAGGCTGCCACAAAAATATTGAGGTTGAACCCGGAGATTCCGCAGGAAGCCCAGATGGCATTGGACAATATCCAGAGTACGTCATTCCTGATTCACTTCCTTGCATCGAATCTGAATGTGGAGGTAAGCGAGAAACAAAAAATCCTCGAGACGGCCAACATCATCGACCGGGGCACCTTGCTGCTCCAGTACATGCTGAAGGAGATCCAGATGTTGGAAATCAAGAGTGAGATTCACAAGAAGGTTCATACCGATATCGATCAGCAGCAGCGCGACTACTTCCTGCGCCAGCAAATCAAGGTGCTGCAGGATGAACTTGGTTATGACGGCCCTGACAAGGAGATTGAGAAACTGCGCAAACGCGGAGCAGAGAAGAAATGGCCGAAAATGGCCGCTGATCACTTTGGCAAGGAACTCGACAAGCTCATGCGCATGAATCCGCAGGCAGCGGAATTCCCGGTCTCTATGAATTATGTTGAGCTGATGCTCGACTTGCCGTGGGATGAATACACCAAGGATGATTTTGACCTGAAGCGTGCTTCCAGGATATTGGACAAAGACCACTTTGGTCTTGAGAAAGTAAAGAACCGTATCCTGGAATACCTGGCGGTCTTGAAACTCAAGCAAGATATGAAGGGGCCTATCCTTTGCCTGTACGGCCCTCCGGGAGTGGGTAAAACCTCACTGGGTAGATCAATCGCCAAGTCTTTGCAGCGCAACTATATCCGAGTCTCCCTGGGAGGAGTTCACGACGAGGCCGAAGTTCGAGGTCACCGCAAGACCTACATCGGCGCGATGCCTGGAAAGATTATTCAGAACATCAAAAAGGCCAAGTCGTCCAACCCGGTATTTGTGCTGGACGAAATCGACAAGATCCGTTCGGATTTCCGCGGTGACCCGTCATCTGCACTGCTGGAGGTGCTTGATCCTGAGCAGAACAATACCTTCAACGACAACTACCTCGAAGTTGAATATGACTTGTCCAAGGTCCTGTTCATCGCCACGGCAAATTCGCTGGACACCATTCAGCCTGCCCTTCGCGACAGGATGGAAGTGATTGAGATTACCGGTTACACGGTAGAAGAGAAGCTGCAGATTGCCCTGAAGCACCTGGTACCCAAGCAGCTGAAGGAGCACGGGGTTACCACCGCTGATATCAGGTTTACAAAGGGTGCGATCCTGAAAATCATTGAACACTACACACGCGAATCCGGCGTGCGGAACCTGGAACGAAAAATCGGTTCGGTCGTAAGGAGTGTGGCAAAGGCAATCGCCATGGAGGAAAAGGCGGAGCATGACATCACGGAGGCATATGTTGTGAAAGCCCTGGGTTCCGAGATTTTTGATGAGGAATTGTACCAGGACAACGAGACCGCAGGCGTAGTGACGGGCCTGGCCTGGACGCAGGTGGGTGGTGACATTCTGTTCGTTGAATCCAGTGTGAGCCGGGGCAAGGGACAACTAACCCTGTCGGGTCAGCTCGGCGATGTGATGAAGGAGTCTGCGGTAGCGGCGCTGTCTTACCTGAAATCAAATGCAAAGTCGCTGGGTATTGACCACCGCGTCTTTCAACAATACGACTTGCACGTTCACGTTCCGGCGGGAGCCGTGCCCAAAGACGGTCCGTCGGCGGGAATTACCATGCTGACTTCACTGGCTTCCATTTTTACGCAACGCAAGGTCAAATCCAAATTGGCCATGACCGGTGAGATCACCCTTCGCGGGAAAGTGCTTCCCGTGGGAGGGGTTAAAGAGAAAATCCTCGCTGCAAAGCGAAGCGGAATCAAGGAAATTGTGCTGAGCTCCAAAAACCGGAAGGACATTGAGGAAATTGAAAAGCATTATCTCAAGGGACTTACATTCCATTATGTTGGCACCGTGGAAGAGGTATTGAAAAAAGCCTTGCTGAAGGAGAAGGTGAAACACCCGGTGGAATTTACATTGACAGAAGAGAAGAAGGCATAGCCTGCCTTGATTTCAAACACGCATTCATGATACAATCCCCTTCACTGACACCCCGGCAAATTGTTGCTGAACTTGATAAGTACATTGTCGGCCAGGACGATGCCAAAAGGAATGTGGCCATTGCCCTGCGCAACCGCTGGAGACGGATGAATGTCAAGTCGGAGATTCGCGAAGATATTATTCCGAATAATATCCTGATGATCGGTGCTACAGGTGTGGGAAAAACTGAAATCGCCAGACGCCTGGCGAAAATTGCGGAAGCGCCGTTTGTCAAAGTGGAGGCTTCCAAGTTTACAGAAGTGGGCTATGTGGGTCGCGACGTGGAGAGCATGGTGCGTGACCTGGTTGAGCAGTCGGTGAATATGGTGAAAGCCCGCAAGAAGGAGGAAGTGAAAGGCAAGGCTGCCGCTGCTGTTGAAGAGATTATCCTGGATGCGCTCATACCGCCGATGAAGGGAACTGCTCAGCGCGCCGGGTTTTCGCCTGGCGGTGATGGAGAGCCAACAAGCGACGTTGAATTGAATGAACGTACCCGCAACCTGTTTCGGGAGAAGATCAAAAATGGTGAGCTGGAAGACCGGAAAATCGACATTGATATCAAGCCCGGCAGTTCCGGCAATGTCGGTATGATTGGCGCGGGCATGATGGATGAAGTATCCATGATGAACCTGCAGGAGATGATCAGCGGGATGATGCCCAAGAAAGCCAAGCGGAAGAAGGTGACCGTCGGGGAAGCAAGGAAGATCCTGCTGGAAGAGGAAGCTTCGCGGTTGATCGACATGGACGAGGTCAAGGAAGAGGCGTTGAGAAGGGCAGAGGATGCCGGCATAATTTTTATTGACGAGATTGATAAGATTGCCTCCGGCTCCAGCAAAGGAAGTGGCCCTGATGTGAGCCGGGAAGGAGTGCAACGCGACCTGCTGCCCATTGTAGAAGGCAGCACCGTCAATACCAAGCATGGTGTGATCAAAACGGACCACGTATTGTTTATTGCAGCGGGAGCGTTCCATATTTCCAAGCCGTCGGATCTGATCCCGGAATTGCAGGGGCGCTTTCCGATTCGTGTCGAACTCAACAGCCTGACCAAGGATGATTTCGTCCGGATCCTGACAGAACCTAAAAACGCCATTACCCGCCAGTACCAGGCCTTGTTTGAATCGGAAGGGGTAGAGATCGTTTTCACCAAGGAGGCCATTGAGGCTATCGCAGAAATCGCGTTCAACATCAATGCGGAGATGGAGAATATCGGTGCCCGGAGGCTCCAGACCGTCATCAGCAGGCTGCTGAATGAGTTCCTGTTTGACGTTCCCGATCAAATCAAGCAAGGCAGCAAGCTGGAGATCACCAGGGATATGGTGATGGAAAGACTGAGCGGATTGAGCAAGAACAGGGACCTGAGCGAATATATATTGTAGATGCGGACCGGGTTCCTGATCACCATTCTCCAGCTGTTGATTGTTTCAGCAGGAACCGCACAGAAAAATGATTCCCTGAGGAGTCAATACGTTGAACGTTTTCCTGATTATTTTTTTGTGTGGCCTGTCTTAAAGCAGCGGTCAACCTCGATTGAAGTCAAGCAGATCAGCAGTGGGAAGACCCTGACATTCAAGCCCAACAATGCATATGGAGCGGGATTCGGATTGTATGTATTTGAAATTGGGGCAGAGATCACCTTCTCGGTTCCCGTAGCAGAGAATAAAAATGAGATTTTTGGAAAATCTGATGCTTTGGATCTCCAGCTGAATTTGTTGGGTAGAAACTGGGGGGCTGATGTTTTCTATTCAACCTACCATGGATTCTACGCAACCGACCCGGACAAGACAGTCCCCGCCGGTACCCCTTATCCCCAAAGGCCAGACCTGTCAACGCGCAATTTTGGATTGAACGGAATCTATGCCTTCAACAAGAACAGGTTTTCGCTTCGGTCAGCCTACAATTTTGCAGAGCGGCAGAAAAAGAATGCCGGATCTTTTTTGCTGGCAGGCACCATCAATTCTTACCACTTAAAATCTGATTCCTCGATTTACGGAAAGAACTATGAACCCATATTTGGAATAGATGCCAATGTAACCGACTTCAAGTCATTCACCATCAGCGTCGCACCGGGGTATACCTATACCTTGGTATTCAAAAACCTTTTTCTGAATGCGGCGGTTGCAGTTGGGCCGGCCTACCGTGATCTTGACTACGTCGTCAGCGGTCAATCTTACAGTTCTTCCGGTGTAAACGGATTTGTCGATTTTCGTGTTGGCCTCGGCTATAATGGAAAGAGGTTCTTCAGCGGTCTGAATTATGTCAGCCAGGCGCGGAGTGTGAAGTTTGAGAAGGCCCAGCTGACATCGACCAGCAGCACATTCAGATTCTTGGTTGGCTACCGTTTCCGGGAATTTGGCATTTTGAAAAAGCGGGCCATGGACCTCTTGCCCAACAAGGAAAGCGACTAGGCTATTTGTTTTTCGGGAAATCAAAGAAAAGCATTTTACCGCACCCTGCAGCAGCGTCTTTCCATGAGTCTATTTTCAGTTTGCAACCTACTACTCCTGCCGTCGGAATGTTGTCGATATTTTCCTTGAGTAGATCGTTGGCAAATTCAGTCAGGCCCGGATTGTGGCCAACGATCATGATGATTTCATTTTTGTCGCCCGCCTGGCGGATGACCCGCAGGAGCGCCTCAGTGCCGGCGTGGTATATGGAGCGGTCTTGCTGAACATTACCTTCAGGATAGCCAAGGCTTTTGGCGATGAGCCTGGCGGTGCCCAGTGCCCTGGCCGCTGGGCTGCTGATAATCAGATCGGGAGCAATACCGCGTTCATTCATCCTTTCGCCCATGCGGGGAGCATCTTTTTCGCCCCGTCCATTGAGTGGCCGGTCAAAATCATCGATGATGGGATCATCCCAGCTGGACTTGGCATGGCGTACAATATAGAGCGTTTTCATACGACACTAAATTTAGGCCAGACAGGGCAGGTTGCAATCAGGAATGATAGAATTATTAAGGACTAGGGCCGGGAATGCTCCCTCTGATTGATTTCCAATATGGTTTCTCCGGCGGCCTTTGCGCCTTTGTGTGAAAAACAATAAGACGCAGCCTTCTTTGCATGCGACATATACCTTGATTGTTAATCTGCGCTTATCTTTGGGCTTCCAAATTTGAAATGGCCGGTCAACCGCTGAGAAAGGAAATCAAGTACGCAGCCATTTACTGGATGGCACGCTTCTTCATGTTTATCGCGAACGTGGTGCCGCGCAGACTATGGCTGGGCTTTTGTGGATTCCTGGGCTGGGTTGCCTATCGGGTTTTCAATCAGTACCGTCAGCTCACCCTTACGCACCTGGGTATGGCCTTCCCGGAAAAAACTCCCGATGAAATCAGGAGGCTGGCACGGCGGATGTTTGTGATGCTGGGCAAAAATGGGGGTGAGACCATCAGGGCCACCCACGTCAGGACACAGGATGACATAGAAAAATTTGTAAAAGTGGAAGGCTGGCACAACGCAGAGAAACCCAGGTCGGAAGGCCGCGGGGTAATCTTTCTCCCCAACCACATGGGCGCCTTTGAGTTGATGGTTACTTACGTTGCCCTGCGCGGGTTCAAACCCATGGTCATTGGAACGGCACAAAAGGACCCCAGGCTGAATGAGCTGTTGCGTAACTACCGAAACGCCCATGGCGCCATTCCAGTGGAACGTGGCAAAGAAACATTCCGGCTGATCAAGGGGCTGAAGCAAAATGGATCTACGGCTGTATTGATTGACCAGGACACGAAAGTGAAAAGCAGGTTTGTGAATTTCTTTGGGATACCGGCATCCACGCCCATTGGAGCTGCCGTACTGGCCATGAAGACCGGAGCGGCAGTGATTCCCGCCTATATCTATCTTGGCACAGACGGGTTTCAGCACATGACCGTGCTGCCGGAAATCACATTGGACTTAACAGGAGATGAGGAGACCGACCTCGTCCACAACACCCAAAAATTTACTGACTATATAGAAAAGGTAGTGCGGGAGCACCCGGAACAATGGGTGTGGATGCACGAAAGATGGAAAACAAAATCCGGGCAAGAGATCCGGTAAGCTCTGACGTGTCAGACACCTTGGAGGTGTCTGACACGTCAGAGTCACATATAAACCAAACAACTATGATTCCTGCAAAAGGTTACGCCGCCCATTCCGCCACCACACCGCTGGCGCCATTCAAGTTTGAAAGACGGGAGATCGGAGCGAACGATGTGCTTATCGACATCCTGTACTGCGGCGTGTGCCATTCCGATATTCACCAGGTTCGCAATGAGTGGGGCAACTCCACTTTTCCCATGGTGCCCGGTCACGAGATTGTGGGCCGTGTGAGCAGGACGGGAGCTGCTGTCAAAAATTTTAGGATCGGCGATATAGCCGGCGTGGGATGCTTTATTGACTCATGCCGAACCTGTCAACAGTGTAAAGACGGCATGGAGCATTTTTGTGACAGTGGGGCCATATGGACGTACAACAGCAATGAAAGAGGAACAACGCTCCCCACCTTTGGTGGGTATTCTTCGCAGATTGTGGTGGATGAGTTGTACACGCTGAAGGTATCTCCCAAACTGGCACTTGATCGCGTGGCGCCGCTGCTTTGCGCCGGCATCACCACCTATTCTCCCATCATGCATTGGAAAATGGGCAAGGGCCATCATGTTGGTGTGCTGGGACTTGGCGGCCTTGGACACATGGCTGTGAAACTGGCCGCATCGAAGGGCTGTGAGGTGACCGTATTGAGCGGGTCAAAGAATAAGGAATCGGATGCCAGACAACTTGGCGCCCACAACTTTGCCCTGACTTCCGACAAGGCGGTCATGAAATCCCTTCGCGGTCGCTTTGATTTTATCATCGACACCGTCTCTGCGCAACATGACCTTAACGTATACCTCGGACTACTGCGCACCGATGGCACCCTCATCATGGTGGGGTTACCGTCCATGCCGATGTCGGTCATGCCCTTTGCCGTAGTAGCCGGCAGGAAATCATTCAGCGGTTCCTCCATCGGCGGAATCAGGGAAACCCAGGAGATGCTGGATTACTGTGCCGAGCATAATATCCTGTCTGATGTCGAAGTCATTCCAATCCAGCAAATCAACGAGGCGTACGACAGAATCCTGAAGGCTGATGTGAAGTATCGTTTTGTAATTGACATGGCGACGCTTTAGCCCTGGCACTATAAGCACCCTGGAACATACAACAAGCGAGGGGATAAAACCCACAATAAATCATCAAAATCCCTTAACAGAGGTGATTAACTTGCGTCGAAGGGTCGGGTATCTTTGATCTGTATTTTGGGTAAAGTCAGGTGGCTGCTGTCATGGTCATGGGTGGATTTGACGCAGCCACCTTTTTTGCTTCTTTTTTCCGCCGGTCATTCTTCTCCTTGAAAACTCCTTGCTGATTCCTTAGCTTTTGGGGTTTTAAAATTCCACCATGAAAAAAGTTCTCCTGGCCGTCCTGATCGGCTTTTCCTTTAATCTACCAGCCCAAAAGAAAAAGCAGCCCGAGCCTGACGCGGCACCTTCCCCTGCAGCGGCGCCTGCTTCAACCATTGATGCCAGGACTGCAGGCATGAAGAAGATGGAGGGGTTCTTCGACTATTACTACGACGAAAAGCAAGACAAGGTATTTCTCCTCATCAACAGGTTTGACGCGGAATTCCTTTATGTCGAGTCCCTTACCGCCGGCGTAGGCTCCAACGACATTGGTCTTGACCGCAATCAACTGGGCCGCGAGCGTGTCGTGAAGTTTGAAAAGAGAGGACCGAAAGTCCTGATGACCGAAATCAACCTGAACTTCCGCGCCGTCAGCGACAATGCCGCGGAGCGCAGGGCTGTGGAAGAAGCATTTGCCCAATCTGTTTTGTGGGGCTTTACGGTCACCGCTGAAGAAGGGGGAAAGGTCCTTGTGGATGCTTCAGATTTTTTTCTCCAGGATGCCCATGACGCCATCGGAACTTTGCGCAGCACACAGCAGGGGAATTATACTTTGGATAAGTCCCGGTCAGCTTTCTACCTGCCCCGCACGAAGAACTTTCCAAAGAACTCAGAGTTTGAAGTAACGCTCACGTTTACGGGTCAGCCTGCCGGAGGATTTGTGAGAAGTGTTGTGCCTACCCCTTCGAGCATCACCGTGCGCGAACACCATTCTTTCGTTGAACTTCCTGATAATAACTACAAGCCAAGAAAATTTGATCCCCGTGCAGGCTATTTCAACACTTCATACTTCGACTACGCCACACCGATCAGCGAACCCATTGAAAAGCGTTTCATCACCCGCCACCGGCTGAGCAAAAAGGATCCTTCTGCTGCCGCCAGTGAGCCGGTAGAACCCATCATTTATTATATGGACGCGGGTGCGCCGGAACCGATTCGATCGGCTCTTATGGAAGGTGCCCGCTGGTGGAACCAGGCCTATGAGGCTGCTGGTTATAAAGATGCCTTTCGTGTCGAGGTCCTGCCGGAAGGTGCTGATCCCATGGATGTGCGCTATAACCTGATTAACTGGGTGCACCGCTCGACACGTGGCTGGTCGTATGGAGCGTCAGTTACGGATCCGCGTACCGGAGAAATTATCAAAGGTCATGTCAACCTTGGCTCGCTCCGTGTACGGCAGGATTTCCTCATCGCAGAAGGGTTGCTGGCGCCTTATGAAACAGGGAAGCCGGCATCAAAGGAGATGGAACAAATGGCGTTGAGCCGGTTGAGACAACTGGCCGCCCATGAGGTTGGTCATACACTTGGATTGGCACATGCATACTCCTCCAGCAGTGAGAACCTGTCTTCCGTGATGGATTATCCTCATCCTTATGTAAAACTAACCAACGGCAAGATTGACCTGAGCAGTGCCTACGACGACAAGATCGGCATCTTTGATAAGGTGTCTATCGCCTACGGCTATCAGGATTTTCCTGCCGGAACCGATGAGGGCAAGGCGCTGAACGATATCATTCAAAATTCCCTGAAGGCAGGAATGACTTTCCTGTCAGACCAGGATGGAAGACCGCTCGGCGGGGCGCATCCCTATACCCACCTGTGGGACAATGGAAAAAATCCGGCCGAAGAACTGAACCGCGTCCTGGAGATTCGGGCCGTCGCGATGAAGAGTTTTGGAGAAAACAACATCAAACCGGGCGCGCCCATGGCAACCCTCGAAGAGGTGTTCGTGCCGATGTATTTCTTCCACCGGTACCAGACAGAAGCGACTTCCAAGGTTGTCGGCGGACTCAACTACCGGTATGCCCTCCGCGGCGACGGACAGCCGGTTGCTGACCTGCTCACGCCTCAGCAGGAACTCAATGCCCTGGAAGCATTACTAAAAACCGTTCAGCCATCAGTGCTGATGATTCCGGAAAATTTATTGCGCATTATCCCGCCGAGGCCTCTCGGATATTCCCGCCACCGAGAACTGATTAAAATAAAGACCGAGCTGACATTTGATCCTTTGGCTGCTGCCGAAACAGCCGCCGACTTGACCTTCAGCCTCGTCCTGCATCCCGCCAGGGCCAACCGCCTTTTCGAGCACCATTCCCGTGATGCCCGTCTGCCATCACTGGAGAGTGTTGTTGATCGGTTGATGAGCGCCACCATCAAGGCAAATCTAAAAGCTGGCTATGAAGGCGCTGTTCAAATGACGGTTGATCATGCGCTATTCACCAATATGGCAAGGCTGGCATTGAATAAGGATGCATCCGCGCAGGTCAAGGCGATCACGTTGATGAAGCTGGACCAGCTTAAGAAATGGAGCCTGGCCAAGATAGCCATAACACCGGATGAAGAATGGAAATCTTTCTATACCTATCTAGCCGGCCAGGTTGAGAAATTGCAGCAAGACCCGGATGAATACAAGCAGGAAAATCTGCTGCCCGCCCCTCCGGGTCAGCCCATCGGTGATTTTGATTATGAATTTTGTGGTAATTAATATTTGAAAGGCGTTAATCAATACTTTATGAAACAATCTTTGACTATCCTGATGCTGCTGGTAAGCTGCATCAGCGTGTTCTCGCAGAAGCTTGACATGGAAAAATTCAAGGGCATGAAACCCCGAAGCATCGGTCCGGCTGGTATGAGCGGGCGTATCACGGCGATTGACGCTGTTATCAATAATCCCGATATCATCTATGCGGGTGCTGCTTCAGGCGGTGTATGGAAAACCACCAGCGGCGGAACATCGTGGGAACCCATCTTTGATAAAGAGACCACGCTCTCCATTGGTGCCATTGCTATCCAGCAGGATAATCCCTCTGTGGTTTGGGTTGGTACTGGCGAAGGAAATCCCCGCAATAGCCTGAATGGCGGTGACGGGATCTACAAGAGCCTTGACGGAGGGAAGACCTGGAAGAAAATGGGCCTGGAAAAAACCCGGCACATACACCGCATTATCATTGACCCAGGCAGTCCAAACACTGTCTATGTTGGGTCGACCGGTTCACCCTGGGGTGATCACCCGGATCGCGGTATCTACAAAACCACGGATGGGGGTCTAACCTGGAGCCAGATTCTGTTTGTTGACAACAAGACTGGCGTAGGAGAGTTGGTTATGGACCCGACCAACCCCAACAAACTGATCGCCAACATGTGGGAGCATCGCCGCCAGCCCTGGACATTTAAGTCGGGCGGCCCCGGCTCCGGCATGCACATTACCTATGATGGCGGAAAGACCTGGAAGAAGATCACCAGCAAGGAAGGCCTCCCGGAAGGTGAACTCGGCCGCATGGGTATTGCCATTGCAAGATCCAAACCTGAAATCGTTTATGCTGTGATAGAGGCAAAGAAGAATGCCCTGTATAAGTCAGAAGACGGCGGCGAGAAATGGACGAAGGTGAATGACAAGGATGAAATCGGTGACAGGCCATTCTATTATTATGAGATCTACACGGATCCCGTGAACGAGAACCGGCTGTATACCATCTTCTCAGACATAAATGTCAGCGAAGACGGTGGTAAGTCATTCTCCAGGCTTCCCGGAGATATTCATCCCGACCACCACGCGTGGTGGATCAGTCCGGTTGATCCGTCTCTCATGATGGACGGCAACGATGGCGGAGTTAACATTACCCGCGACCGGGGCAAGACATGGATGTTCTCTGAAAATATTCCGGTAGGTCAGTTTTATCATGTCAATGTTGATATGGACCAACCGTATAATGTATATGGTGGTCTCCAGGACAATGGATCCTGGGCCGGACCTGCCTATGTTTGGAAAAGCGCAGGCATCCGTAACTCCTACTGGCAGGAACTCTTTTTTGGTGACGGGTTCGATGTAGTTCCGGATCCGGACAACAACCGCTATGGTTATGCCATGTCGCAGGGAGGCAACCTGGGTCGTTATGACTTGGAAACAGGATATACCAAGTTTATCCGGCCTACACACCCCGATGCGAATTTCAGACTGAGATTTAATTGGAATTCGGGACTGGCGCAGGACCCGTTCAACAACTCCATCATTTACTACGGCAGCCAAATGGTTCACAAGTCTGCGAACAAAGGCGATACCTGGGAAATTATTTCTCCCGACCTCACGACCAACAATCCCGATAAGCAGAAGCCATATGAAAGCGGCGGCCTGACTATGGATGCTACAGGTGCTGAGAACCATTGTACCATCCTGGCCATTGCCCCCAGCCCCGCAAAGGAAGGCGTGATCTGGGTAGGTACCGATGATGGCAATGTGCAGGTTACCCAGGACGGCGGCAAGACCTGGTCGAATGTGACCGGTTCTATTATAGGGATGCCCAAAAATGCCTGGATACCTCAGATTCATGTTACCAAGGCCAATGCAGGCGAGGCATATGTAATTGTGAATAACTACAGGCAGTTTGACTACAAGCCTTACCTCTTCCACACGCTGGATTATGGAAAGACCTGGGAGAGCCTGGTTTCAGGAGCACAGGTTGGTGAAAACAATTACACGTTGTGTGTGGTACAAGACCCTGCAGAACCAAAGCTCATGTTCCTCGGAGCAGAAAACGGATTGTTTGTCTCCATCGACGCAGGAAAGACTTGGACCAAATGGACCAACGACTTTCCGGCTGGTGTGCCTGTGATGGACCTGGTGATTCATCCCCGTGAAAATGATCTGGTGATTGGAACCTTTGGTCGTGCAGTCTGGGTGCTGGATGACATCAAACCGTTGCGCGACCTGGCGAAAGCCGGCGGCGTTGCCTTGACCAGCCCGGTTAAACTGTTCACGCCCCCAGATGCATTCCTTGCTTCTTCACAGCAGCCTTCCGGTCCGCGGTTTGATGCGGATGCTATCTACAATGGCCAGAACCGGCCCTTTGGAGCCAGGATAACGTATTCCATCAACAAGCCGGCGGAAATAAAGAAGGAGGAGAAGCCAGCCGAAAAAGCTGATCCCAAGGCGAAGAAAACAGATGCACCGGCTGCTGATGCGAAACCTGCTGAAGCAAAAGGAAAGCCGGTGAAATACGATTCAGTAAAGCTGGAAGTATTCAATTCAAAAGGAGTATTGATCAATACCCTCCGTCAGAAGACACCGGATGACAACGGCATCAGTCGCATGAATTGGGGTATGAATGAAAAGGCTGAAACACAACCGTCACGCGAGAAACCACGCGAAGGTGGAGGAGGCAGAGGCTTTGGTGGATTTGGGGGACCCATGGTTTTGCCTGGGGAGTACAAACTGCGGCTGACTTTTGGCGGTCAGAAAGATTCTGCCATGGTAATGGTAAAAGCCGATCCCCGGATTGACGCCCCTGCCTCGGTGCTGGAGGCACGCTATGCGATGTCGAAGGACCTTCAGAAACTCACGAAGCTTGCGGCCCAGGCAACAGAACGGTTGCGCGAGTCCAAAGACCTTACGGAGGACTTTGAAAAGCGTATGAAGGACTCCAAACGCAACGACCTCAAGGATGCGCAGGACAAGACCAAGGCCATGAAGGACTCCATCAGCGCGGTGTTTGATTATATCCTGGGCAAGGAAGACAAGCGCCAGGGCATCACTGAAAGCAAGGATCCAAGCAGGGTTTCCTTTATAGGGAAAGCACAGCAGTACATTGGCCGTTCAAGGGAGCCTATCAGTGAAACAGATAAACGGCTGTACAAGCATGCTGAAGACAAGATCACGGAAGTCATGAATCGGGTGAATAAGTTTTATGCCACAACCTGGGCAGACTATCAGGCCATGATGGAGAAAGTATCACTGTCGCCCTTCAAAAAATATGAACCGTTGAAGCGCAATTGATTTTCACAGCACCCATATTGACATCCAGGCCATTCGTCCTTCTTTAAAGGAATGATTGCCATCGCAGATGTCTCCTATACTTATGCCGGAGCGGCAACACCGCTCCGGTTTTCTGATTTTCATATAGAAAAGGGTGAACACTGGCTCCTGCTGGGTGAATCGGGAAGCGGTAAGACTACGCTTCTTCACCTGTTGGGTGGATTGTTGCGACCGGAGAACGGAAAGATTGAAGTAGAAGGTACTGACATAACCAAACTCTCCGAATCATCCCTTGACCGGTTCAGGGGGCGGCACATGGGTTTTGTTTTTCAGAAAAACCACCTGATCAGTTCGCTTTCCGTGAAAAGCAACTTGCTCCTGTCGCCGTATCTCGCAGGCCTTGCGCAGAATGAATCACGCGTGGATGAAGTGCTGGGTCAGCTGGGTTTGTCGGTAAACAAAAATTACAGCGTCAGGAACCTTAGTCACGGTCAGGCCCAGCGCGTGGCCATTGCCCGTGCGGTGCTCAATAAACCCGATGTGATCCTGGCGGACGAGCCAACTTCCGCGCTTGACGACAAAAATTGTGAACGGGTGATCGACTTGCTGCTGGAAGCCTCCAGGCACAGCAGTGCCACACTCGTCGTTGCCACTCACGATCAGCGGCTGAAGTTGAAATTCAAGAACCAGATCCAGCTCTGACCCGATGAACCTCTTCCTACTTGTTTGGAATTACCTCAAGGCCAAGCCGCTCAACACGGTCTTGAACATTTTGCTCTTGGCGTTGGGGATTTCAGTGATTACCGTCCTGATGCTTTTCAACAACCAACTGCAGGAGAAGATTTCGTACAATGCCAAAGGCATCGACCTGGTGGTGGGGGCAAAGGGGAGCCCGCTCCAGCTTATTTTGTGCAGCATTTTTCACATCGATTTTCCCACGGGCAACATCAAGCTCTCCGAGGCTGAACGGATTGTGAGGCACCGCATGGTGAAGAAGGCAATACCCCTTGCCTTGGGCGACAGCTACAATGGCTACCGGATTGTCGGTACCAACCATGCCTATGCAGAACTGTACAAGGCTGAACTGGCTTCAGGCGAGTGGTGGACCAGAGACCTCGACGTAACCGTGGGAGCCACGGTGGCTGGGTTGGCCAGACTGAAGGTGGGCGACCATTTTGCCAGCGCCCATGGCCTGACAACCGATGGTCATGGACATGAAGAGTACCAATACGAGGTGAAAGGTGTTTTGAAGAAGAGCAACACAGTCGTTGACAACCTTATTCTTACGAATGTTGGCAGCGTTTGGAAGGTGCACGACCTTGAGCGCGATTCTGCATCGGTTCCTGTCGTTCATCCTTCATCGCTGGTCCCTGGTGTGGAGGCAGGTGATTCCCTTCGTGAGATCACGTCGCTGTTGATTCAGTACAGGAACCCGTTGGCGGTGATTCAGCTGCCGCGGTTCATCAACACCACCAGCAGCTTGCAGGCAGCCTCGCCAGCCTTTGAGACGGCCCGTTTGTTTTCCATCCTGGGAGTAGGGGTCGACGTATTGAAGGCATTTGCGGCTGTATTGATATTTATTTCAGGCCTGAGCATTTTCATCGCCTTATACAATTCCCTCAAGGAGCGCCAATACGACCTTGCCATTATGCGCTCCATGGGTGCCAGCCGCAGTACGCTTTTCATTTCTATCGTATTGGAAGGGAGTACCCTCACCGTGGTGGGCAGCCTGCTGGGTCTGCTCCTGGGTCACAAGGTATTGTGGCTCTTCACCTTGCTGGTGGAAGCGAGCCAGAAGGCAGGAATGACTGCCTTTGTCATTTACCCTGAAGAGGCCTACATCCTGGTTGGCAGCGTTGTACTGGGAATTGTTTGTTCCGCTATACCGGCCATCCAGGCGTATCGAACGGATATCCATAAAGTATTGGCGGGCAATTAGTAACCGTTATTTTTGGACGCTCGTACTGCATTTACTGATAACCGAACTTAGACTTTAAATATGAAACGAACGCTGCTAATTCTTACAATACTTATATCAGGCACCATGGCCAACGCTCAGACCGACACCTGGGCCCTGTTTGCCAAGACTAAATTCGAGGCGAAGTACAATGAAAAGGCCATGGAGTATTTCCTCTATCCGGTGTTTGCGCCAGAACTGAAAGACCTGGTGGGCAAGGAAATCAGCCTGGAGGGATATTACCTGCCTATTGATGTGGATGGCGACGCCTACATCATTCTCTCCAAATTTCCCTACAGCCAATGCTTTTTCTGTGGCGGGGCCGGGCCGGAATCCATTGCGGAGGTGACATTCAAGGTGACGCCAGGGAAATTTGAGATGGACCAATACCTGCGGGTGAAGGGTAAACTCAAGCTGAACGAAGGCAACATCGACCACGGGAATTTCATTTTGGAGGAAGCCGTGCTGGTGGCAAAATAAGAGGCACGGCGGCTCAAGAAGATTTAACCTGGTCAGCGAGAGCCTGTGGCCTTGGCATCTGCGGTTTAAAAAATCATTACTTCCGGGAACAAAAAAGGCTGATGAACCATCAGCCTTTTGGATCTTTTCTATTGCGCACTTAAGCCTTTTCCAACTTCAATGCTGGATACCTGCTCTGCGCCCACTCAAACCCACCAAACAGCACACCGCAGAACACCAGGTTCCCGATCAACATGTTCTTCAGGAATGGCAATGCGAGAACCAGGCACTTCATCAGTCCGCTGAAATCCTTGGTGAAGGGAAGACCCGTCGTGAAATCCGTCCCACCCAGCCATACACCCAGGTCAGAGACAACCCAGTGGGCCAACGCAGCGCCGATGCCGCCCAGGGCAATGGTGACAAAATTCACTTTCTTGATAAAATGACCAATGACTACCATCAGGGCGAAACTGCCGTACACCCAATAGAAGCCTGAATAGGTAAATACAAAATGGTCGAAATAATACATTCGGTTAATGGCCAGGTCGCTGACCCAAATGACTGCAAGGGGAATTATGAACGCCTTCCAGCGGTCGGCGAAATAGCACCCGCCAAACAGTGCGATGGCGCCTACGGGCGTTACGTTGCTTAATATACTGAAGACGGGGCTCGATTGAAGCAACCGGAAGGCTGCAGCCAGCACAATCATCAGCAATAAAACAGCGGTACGGGGTTGAAGGGTTCTCAGTGACATATCTCTTGTATTCGGATGTTCAAAAGTCGAGGAATTTATGCAGAAAACCGAATGCGAGCCTATTTATTGGCAAGCCTACGGCAGTGTATACCGCACCCCCAGAAAGCCTTTGATTCCCTG
The DNA here is from genome assembly GCA_043744235.1 of Cyclobacteriaceae bacterium. GTDB lineage: Bacteria > Bacteroidota > Bacteroidia > Cytophagales > Cyclobacteriaceae > ELB16-189. Next base: position 24,983 of record JAYTVB010000014.1, read on the forward strand.
CATGGGAGCGTAGTTGTAACTCGTATCGAAGGTATAGCCGTAAGGATTATTCACACCCACATTCTTGTCGAACGGATCGAAAGGACGAAGGAGGGGATCCTGCGGAATAAAGTTCAGAAGATTCTTTATCCCGCCGTAGATTTCCCATTGGCTGCCGAGCGACTTGGTGAGCTGGATGTTGGCCAATGCAAACCACGGCGATATGTCGGGCCTGAAATCGTTGGGCAGGACCGGCAGATACATGGGGCCGTTGACCTTGCCGGTGATATCAGCTGAAAGTCCGATACGCGCGAAGGTATAGCTGGCAGTAAATGTCCCGGAAAACCGGGGGGCCTGCAATTGAGGAATCTGGTTCTCGCTGATGTTGCGATCCACGCGGTACACATCCATCAGCGTGATGCCGGCCAGAAATTTCAGGCTGTTGCCGAATGAGAAATCTGAATTAATGGTAACACCCCTGGAGACGGCATAGCCATTGAGGTTGTCGTAAATAATCTTGTTGGGATCGGTGTTGAAATCGCCGACGATCTTGTTGGTGAAGTACGTATAGAAAAGGCTGCCGTCCAGATTGATGTATCCGTTGCGGTGGGTGATCAGCCTGGAATAATTGAAGTTGACATTCCAGGATTGTTCCGGCTTCAGGTCATTTTTGACCTCCACCTGCCGGGCCCCGGTAAGTGCCGCGTGTTCTTCGGTAAAGAGATTGACCACCCGGAATCCGCTGCCGGCCGTCAGCCGGAGGATGTTGGACTTGTCGAGGGAATACTTAAGACTGATCCGCTCGGTAAAGATATTGCCATGAATGTTGTGATGGTCGTACCGCGCGCCCAACAGCGTAGTTATTTTATCCGATAGCTTTATTTCATCCTGTATGAAAAGGCCAGGCAGTATCGTCTTGCCGGGTTTGTTTTCACCCGTTGCAGTTGCTGTGCCGGGTGTGTTGTCGTCATAGTAGGTGAACCGGAACGGAATTCCCACCAGCAAATCATGTTTTCTGAGCAGCTTGTTCCACCGCAGCTGGGCAAAGGCTACTTGCTGGTTTGCCAGGAATTTGGCCGTGCCGTAATAGGAATCCTGGTGGTGGTAGTTATAGGAATAGTCGACATTGATATTCTCAGGTCCTTTGAATTGGTAATTTCCAATCACTTCAGCACGCTGCGTGTAAATGGACTCACAATAATAGACATTGGTGCCGCGGTATTCCGGAGTCCACTGCAGTTCCCCTCCCCAGCGGTCTTCACGGACGTAGCGCAATGCCAGGGAAGCATTTTTTCCGGCAGCCCTGTAGAAGTTCCATTTATTAAAAAGTGAGATCCTTTTCTGCAGCGTCACGTCAGTAAAATTGTCATGATTGATGTCAGCGGGTTGAGTGTAATTGAAATAGTTAATGCCCAGCAAAGCACTTGTCTTCCTGATGCTAAAATGACCGGCGATGTCGGCGTTGTATTCTCCAACACTGGTGCCAAAGACATCAGCCTTCCACCGGGGTGAAGAAGTGGCATCTTTGGTGATGATGTTGATGACGCCGCCTACTGCCTCGGAGCCGTACAAGGTGGATGCGGGGCCCTTCACGATTTCCATTCGCTTCACCATGCTGTTGGGAATTCCCGATAAACCGTATACGGTAGACAGGCTGCTCACAATGGGCATGCCATCAATGAGGATCATGGTGTAGGGACCTTCCAGTCCGTTGATGTGAATATCCCCGGTATTGCACACGTTGCAATTGATCTGAGGCTGCACGCCGTTAACGATGCCCAGGGATTCAAAAATGCTGGGCGTTGGATTCTTCCTGAAAAAGGTCGGACTATACACTTCAATGGAAATGGGGGATGCCGAACGCGTCACTTCCTTCATCGTGCCGGTCACGACGACGGCTTCCAGTTGGGCGTTGTCTTCGAGGAGTTCAGCCTGTAACGAAGTGGTTTGGCCTGGTGAAATGACGGCTGTGAGCTTGAGCGGGTAGTAGCCAATATTCGAGACTTGAACGGCGTGCTCGCCTGGCTGCAGGTTGGCAATGCTAAATCGGCCCAATGAGTCAGCGGTGGTTCCATGCTGCGTTCCACTGATCCAAACGTGGGCAAATTCCACAGGCTTTCCAGTCGACATGATCCTTCCCTGCAAGGTCCCGGTTTGGGCCCATGCCGAAAGACCGGGGAGCAACATGGCGAACAGGAGCCGCATGAAGGGTTCTTGATATTTAGGATTACAAAAATAATAATTTAGACGAATCTAAAAAAGGCGACAGCCTTCGGTGGGGGCCGATATTGCGCCAGACCAGCCCTTACCGGATGGGCTGAAGCGGTGATTTCTTCACCAGCATGTAGTTCTGTTTCTTTGTGCCCCAGTGGTAACCAAGCGAGAAGGGCAGGGACTCCTTTGATTTTGAGGCCCGGTAAGCGGAATCCAAATCTGGTTGAAACCTGGCTTCACCAAATTCTTTGACCGGCATGACGTATTCTCCATACAATTGAATGTCCCAGTCCAGTCTTTTGCGTACATCCTGGTAGGGCACGCCGGTATCATCCTGGAACAGGCTGACGGATTGGTCAAGCACCAGTTTTTTCATGTCGGTGAACTTGTCACGGTGCAGGAGGTAGGATGCTGACTTCATGAAGGTATTAAACGGGCCTTTGCGGTTCAGAAAAATTTTGAACTCAGGCCTTTCCTGCAGTCCCTGGTTCGACAGGCTGATGCTGAAATAGTAAAGCTGCTTCGTCTCCCCGGATGCGCGGTCGCGAAAAGTCACCTTCACACCGGGCGTCTTGTACCAATGAAGTTGGGTGATTGGCGTCCGGATTTCCTGTCCAAGTGAATCAAGATGAAAGAACTCCTGTCCAATCAATTCATGCCCTGTCCTTTCCAGAAAGAAATACAGCGGCGGGAGCACGCCTTTCACATTCCGGATGTCTTCCTTCATCTTGCTGGTGATGAAATAGCTTTTGTGAAAAATGTCCCTCAGGGAATGGCCCAGGCTATCAAGGAATTTCTTTCGAACAGGCTCTCCCAGGGTATCCAGCCGGGGGGCGGCATGAATGGGCTCAAGTGCTGCGAAAATATATTCGCTGGAGGTGGGGTAGAGGAAATAGCAGTGAAGGAAGTCGGGTCCCGAAAACGGATAAAATACCCGCAGCGTATCATTGAGTTTGGATGAGAAGGATTCCGACTGCCATGCTTTCATTTTACTCAACCGGGTGACGTACATCTGGTTCCAGTTAGAGTCCATGGAGTTTTTGTACTCTCCCCACGAAGGTTCCTGTTGCAAGGCTATGAAGGCATTCTCCTGGTCTTGTGGCAGCCCCGCGATGTACAGGCCAAGCGCATCAAGTTCATTGGGTTTTGCGAGCGTATCAATTTGGGGAAGTGCTGCGCTCATCGAATCGGTTGTCGCCAGTGAATCAGCCGACGATGATGTGTGTTCCTGTCGGGTGGTGCAGGCTGTCAGCAGGAAAAGAAGGATGACTGTGAATCTATTTTTCAATGGGTTTCTTTTTGGCCATAGCAAGATAGAGGACGGCGCCGGGAACCATGGTGCCCAGCGAATAGAAGACTATTTTCGGATCCTCCCGGAACATATAGTAGATCATCCAGCAGGTGACGGTGATGAACACGAGCGGTGTGACAGGATAAAAGGGAAGATGAAAGGGCCTGTCGGGGTGTGTTCTTCGAAGAAAGAAGATCCCGGCCACCGTCAGCATGGAAAAAATGGAAAGGCTGATGGATATGTACTGGATAATTTCCTTAAACGAACTGACCATGACCAGAAATACGGACCAGCCGGCCTGCAGCAGCACGGCGCCATAGGGCATGTCAAACCGGTTTCGAATTGAAAGTTTCCGCAGCGGAGGGTAATCTTCTCCCATGGCTTCCGTCACGCGCGGCCCGGCGATGGTCATCGCGCTGAGGGTTGACAGCAGGGCAATGCTGAATAGTGCGGAGAATACCTGGCCGATTCGTTCGCCGAAAAGTTTGATTGCTACCACATTGCCAATGTCATTCTGGCCGTCCAGTTCCCGAAAGGTGGCGACGTAAAGAAACATGCTGTTGAGTGCCAGGTAGATGATAACCACTATAACAGTACCGATCAGCAGGGAGCGCGGCAGGTTTTTGGCAGGATTTTCAAGATTGCCGGCAATGTAGGCAGCCGCATTCCAGCCTGTATAGGCATACACAACAAAAACCAGTGAAACAGCGAAGCCCGGGCTGAGAAGGAGGTTGAGGTCACCGGCAACGGGAAGAAAACTTATGTTGGAGAGTTTGTCACCGGCGAAAAAAAACGGTGCCAGGCAGAAAAACAGGATGAGTGACAGTTTGATGGTGGTGAGTACCGTCTGCGCACGGCCGCCGGTTTTAACGCCAAACAGGTGAATGCCGGAGATCAGCAGGATACTGGTCACCGCCACCAGTTTTTCCGGAAGGCCGAGCAGGACGGAAGAATATGACCCGATGGCCAGTGCAACAGCAGATATTGCACCTCCAAAGCCAACGAGGGTACTCATCCACCCGCTGATAAAGCCGAGGATAGGATGGAAGATTCGCCCGAGGTAGTGGTATTCACCTCCTGACCGTTTCAGGGTTGTTGATATTTCAGCATAGGTCAATGCTCCGCTAAGTGCCACCACTCCACCCAGCAGCCAAAGCATGACAATGACAAACCCGGAAGGAAGGGGTCCTACCTGGTAACCCAGCGATGTAAATACGCCGGTTCCGATCATGTTGGCAATCACCAGCGTGATGCCGACGGTCATGGTATACTTGGAGGGTACGCTCACCGGGGGCTTAAAAAAACCAAATTACTCGTTCATTCTCACAATCAGGTCATGCAGGGCAAATTATCCTTACCGGGAAATCTTTCAGGTCAATGATTTTCAGAATGTAAAACCAAGATTTACATAGCCTTTGAATGTCTTGGACTGGTCGCTGTAGATCAGGGATATCTCCAGCGGTCCAATCGCTGACCGGTATCCTGCAGAAAGTGCATAACCGCTCAGAAAATTGCTTTTGTTCCATTGATCCGGGCTCTTATCGATGTAGTTGTACAAACCGACATTGGCCCTGAGGGTGGCGATAAAATTTGTATAAGGCTCAAACCGGATGCCGGCCAGTACGGAGGAAATGCTGCTGGCATTGACCTGATTTTCAGAAAGCCCGGCAAAAGTTACCTGGTTGCGGATGAAATCGTTTATTCCCCCAACGGAATAGAAGTTCAGGTACGCGGGTTTGTAATTGAGGTTAATCCCGTTGTTGAATTGGGTGATGAATGTCCACCGCCGGTGAAGCGGAATGTATCGTCCCATTTTAAGTTTGATTTGCTGGTATGAGCGAAATTGCAGGTTAAGGGTATCTGAGGAGAACGATAGCCCGTTTGACTCGAAATTGTAATCCGGTCTTTGGCCGTAGATGATACCCGCCTGAAATTCAAGGTAGGAACCTTTCTTGGGAAATACTTTCGTATCAAGACTGTTCCGATGGAAGAAGAAATAAGTGTTCCAATAATCATTGGAGCCATTGAAGATAAAGGAAGATGATATAGAGGGACTCAGTGTCAGCCACTCATGCGATGTGCCGATACCGGTCATGCTTGTTGTTCCGATCAACCGGTAAAGTTTGAGGTCGGCATAGGAGTATACACTTCTGTATTCGTATAGCTGCTTGAAGTCCCCATCATAGATCGGAAGTTTGAACCGCTCATGGTAGAGCGAGGCCTGTGCTCCCCACCTTTGATTTTTTCCAAACGCCTGGTCAAATTTTGCCAGGAGCCTGAGGTTGTCGCTCCAGTTGATTTTGACAAAACTTTTGGAGCGGTTAAACAGGAAGTTGCGGGTTGACAGGGTGGTGATGAGTGCAATGTCAGTATAGCTATGGTAATGCAGGCCAATTTTAAGATCAGTGGGAAGGTTTTCAATGACTTCACAGCGAAGCCGTGCATGGCCCGGTGAGGTGGGTTCAATAAAGAAGGCGATGCGCCTGAAATTGTCTGAACTGAATGCCCGGCGGGCGCCATTCGCGATTTCTTTTCCCGAATAGGATTTGCCGGGAATCAATCCCAGTTTAGCATCGAAGTCCTTGAGTGTGGCCTTTCTTTCAATCCCATCAGCTACAATCTCGTCTACGATAACATTGCCCGATTCGGGGAGCCTGCTTCCGATTGGCTTTGATGTTGCCTGGAGGGAGTCAGCCAGCTTTTTGAAATACGGGTAGTACTTTTTTCCTGTCTCATTGCCAATGTGAATAAGGCTGTCGACGGCGCCAAAGCTGGCAGCTGAAAAACCCTGAAGGGGAGGCTCAATGAGCATGTTGCACATTTTCTTTTCCTGCAGAAAGTCATCAGCATCTTTGTAGAATCCAATTTGATAGATAATGTCAATGGGAGATTGCAGCTTATCGGCGGAAAGCAGTCCTTCTGAAAGATTAACACCAATAACATAATCGGCCCCCATGGCTTTTGCGTCGCGTACGGGGAAATTGCGGACGATACCGCCATCCACCAGTTTGGTATCTTTGTATTGTATGGCAGAAAAGATGGAGGGGATGGACATGCTTGAACGGATGGCTTTAACAATTTCACCATCCTTCAGCACAACGGCCTTTCCCGTAGCCGCATCGGTGGCAATGCATTGGAACGGTATGTCAAATTTTGAAAAATCCTTGACGCCGTAAACCGGATAAAAAAGTTCGCCGAACTTGAGCCAGATTTCTTCCGCTTCAATCAGGCCTGAATAGAACCTGGCCTTGCCCTTCTCGATGGGGATCTCGATGGCATAGTTGGAGAATTCTTTCTTCTCATTCATGTTGATCAGCTCAATGGGCGGTCGGTTAGAAAAAATGGCCCCCCAGTCGATTGACCTGGCGATGGTTTCAATCTGTTTGCCTGAGTAGCCGGCGGCATAGAGTGCCCCCATGATGCTGCCCATGCTTGTACCGGTAATATAATCAACCTTCAATCCGGCACTGTCGATTGCTTTCAGGATGCCGATATGGCTAAGTCCTTTGGCTCCACCACCACTTAAGGTAAGCCCGACGGTGGTTCGTTTTGCCTGACCTTCAGCCCGGTTTCCCGTAAAGAACAGTAAAGAAAGAAGCCAAAGAATTTTCATCGCGGGGCCTGGTTCTTAAAGAAGCCCCAAATTACTTCCTCGGCTCTGAAATCCCTGCATACGGTACCCACAATCATTTTGGGAAGGTATTGTTTTCCGCCGGGCCAGGTGTGCCCACCTTCATTAATCCTGATTAACTCTACACGCATGGCGGGTGAAGATGAATACGTCAGACGGTCTGCTGTGCAGTCGTCATCGACGTCATGGTCGGGCAGGTGAACAAGAACCGGATTTCCGGTTTCATTTGCTATCGAGGCCCATCGCCCCATCATTTTCATAACACCCACTACCCGCCCGCGTCCGGCCCGCTCGCTCATCACGGGGCCGCCTTCATACGGCACAAGCGGATCTGCTGTGCCATGGATCACCAGAACGGAAATCGGGTTGGTCAGACGGAAGTCCTGGAATGCATTCTCAGCAATGCTTCCGGCAACCGGCGCAATGGCACGGATTCTTTCAGAAAGATTTTCTGCCAGGTGAATGGCCATCATGGCCCCGTTCGAAATGCCAGTGACAAAAATCCTGGTATTATCCACAGGAAATCTTTCGGCAGCCTGGTCAATAACGGTACTGATGAACTTGACGTCATCGATGTTCTGGGCAAAGGCATCTACTTTCGGCGCAATCCGTCCGTCATGCCATCCTTTCTTGTATCCATTGGGATAAAGGGCGAGGAATTTTTCCTTTTCGGCCAGCGGATTGAATCCGCAGAAGTCCATCACCTGTTTGGCCTGGCCTCCTCCACCGTGCAGGATGATCACCAAAGGATATTTCTTGCCAGGCTCCAATCCCGTGGGAACCACCATCAGGTAATACCGGTCGAGTCCGTCGATGGTGAGGTGTTGTTCTGTTTGAGTCTGGCATTCACCGGCAAGGCTTGCGTAAGTCAGGATAGCCAACCAACAGATGGTTTTGATCATCATGGTATTTGAAGCGGCTTGGAATCCTGATTGTTGCAGGAACCAAAGGCGATGCAGGAAATCAGCTGTCCGTGTGAACAAATTCCTGAAAGGAGATACAGGAGGAACAGGGAGAATTTCATGGGATGTAAAAGTAGCGAGCTGTTTCATATAATTCTCACCCTCGCGGAATATTCATTGAAATAACCCGGCCGGCTGGTTATCTTACGGTATGAACACTGAATTATGAAAAGGAATGCCTTGATCCTGATGGTTGCCCTGTTGCCGTTCACAGGCTGGGCGCAGGTGCCTGATTCGGTTTATGCGCGTCAGCATTACGACAAGTTTGAATACCAGGTTCCCATGCGGGATGGTGTCAAATTGTTCACGGCAGTATATGTGCCCAAGGACAAATCCCAGGTTTACCCCATGCTCATGCAGCGTACCTGCTACAGTGTAGCCCCCTATGGTGTTTCAAAATTTCCATCGGGGAGACTGGGTCCCTCCAGGTACCTCATGCATGACGGATACATTTTCGTTTACCAGGATGTCCGCGGACGGTGGATGTCTGAAGGAACCTTTGACAACATGCGTCCCAATATTCCCGGCAATGACCGGAAGAACAAGACGGCCGTTGATGAAGCATCCGACACATGGGATACCATCGATTGGCTGGTCAGGAACATCAAGGGCAACAATGGCCGCGTAGGCATGTGGGGCATTTCTTATCCTGGATATTATACCGCGGCCGCTATACCCGATGCTCACCCGGCGCTGAAAGCCTCATCGCCTCAGGCGCCGATTTCTGATTTCTTCTTTGACGACTTTCACCACCAGGGCGCCTTTCTCCAAAGCTACCTGGCCGCCTTTGCGGTATTTGGTTATCAGCACAGCGGACCGACCAGCGAAAGCTGGTATGACGACAAGATTGAGCCTTTCTTCAGCAAGGCCGCCAAAGATGGCTATGACTTCAACCTGAAAATAGGCCCGCTGAAAAATGCAACAGAAAGATACCACAGCGACAACTTCTTCTGGCAGCAAATCATTGATCACCCTAACTACGATGAGTTCTGGCAGAAGCGAAGCATCCTGCCGCACCTCACCGGCGTAAAACATGCCGTGATGACCGTTGGCGGTTGGTTTGATGCCGAGGATTTGTACGGCCCGCTGAATATTTACAAGAGAATTGAAAGTACGAGCCCCGGAGCCCGCAACACCATAGTCATGGGGCCCTGGAGCCACGGCGATTGGGCGAGGGAGAATGGATTTCAAATGATCAATCACATCTATTTTGGAGACAGTATTTCCACCTTTTACCAGCGTGAGATTGAACGCAATTTCTTCAACTCGATGCTCAAGACGAACACGCCGGTCAGCCTGCCTGAGGCATACATGTTTGACTGCGGTTCAAAGACCTGGAAACAGTTTTCACAGTGGCCGCCAAGGGAAATACCACCTGTGAAGTTATACTTTGGTGAAGGTGGGAGACTTTCGATAAACACACCCACCCGGGCAGAGGCAGTATTTGAATACACCAGCGACCCGGCGCACCCCGTTCCATATACATCACAGACTGAAGGCCTGGTATTCACGCCGCGCAGGTTCATGTCGGACGACCAGCGGCATGCCTCGTACCGCCCGGATGTGATCACTTTTCAAACAGACGCACTGCCAGCGGATATAACGCTCGCTGGTGAAATTGCGGCGAAGCTGAAGGTTTCCATGACTGGCACCGATGCTGACTTTGTTGTCAAGTTGATTGATGTGTACCCGGAAGATGCGCCTCAGGAGAAGCGCAACCCATCTAATGTCATCATGGCAGGCTATCAGCAGCTGGTCAGGCACGAGGTATTTCGCGGCCGTTTCCGCAACAGCTTTGAAAAGCCTGAACCATTTAAGCCTGGCGAAATCTCCGACGTTTCGTTTGCCTTGCAGGATGTTCTGCACACTTTCAAAAAAGGACACCGGGTCATGATCCAGGTTCACAGCACCTGGTTTCCTTACATTGACCGAAATCCGCAGAAGTATGTCGAGAATATTTACAAAGCCAATGCGGATGACTTTCAAAAATCCGAAATTCGCATGTATGGATCCTCGGTGGTTGAAGTAGGAGGAGGAGAGAAGATGAATACGAAAATCGAACCGATAAAAAAATAGGTTATGGGCAAGTGGATGGTCATTCTCATGATGGGCATGTCGGTGAGCGTCTTTTCACAGCATTCCTATGACACAATACCTAACAACCCCGACCATTACCGGGTGCAGGTTGAGAAATTCAAAAAGCAAGTGACGCATGGCGGTAAGACCATGTTTCTGGGTGATGACCTCACAGAGGGAGGAAACTGGCGAAAACTGCTCAAGGACTCAACGATACTGAATCGTGGAATTGCCGGAGACAAAACCTTTGGTATCCTGCAGCGACTGGATGAGATCATCAAACATAAGCCCTCGAGGTTATTTCTGATGATCGGCATGAACGATCTTGCATCCAACACACCCAATGCGGTGATCATTGAGAATATTTTTGCTATTGTAGGCAGGGTGCGAACGGCTTCCTCCAAGACCGTTATTTACGTGCAGGGAATTCTGCCGGTGAACCCCTCCATGAAATCCTTTCCAAAGGATTATTCCCGTCAGGAGAACATCCGGGAAATCAACAGGCAATTGGCGAAATACAGTGAAGCACTGAAGTACACTTTCCTGGACGTACCCGCCTCATTCGTTGACAAGAAAGATGTTCTGGACGAGCGCTTCGCGACGGATGGATTGCATTTGAATGCCGCCGGATATGTACATTGGGTGGAATTCCTGAAAACCGGAAAATACCTGTAGCACGTGATGTTAACAAGAATGAATTCTGCTGCCTTATGCTTGTTCTGCCTCGTGACGGTGGGCGCCTTTGGACAATTTAAGAATATCAGGCTCGCCGCCGAACGGGAAGGTGTCTTTCCGCCGGTCGAGCCAAGCATCGCAATCAACTTTAAAGACGCCGGCAATATCGTCGCAGGCATTTGCGTCGACCGGGTCGTTTATTCCATCGATACAGGAAAGACATGGACTGAATCAACTTTGGCTTCTCCGTTTGGCGTGTACGGTGATCCGGCGCTCATCTCTGATGTAAAAGGTGATCTCTATTACTTCCACCTCTCGGATCCCAGCGGCGCAGGCAGGGCCAATGACGCCTGGCTCGATCGGATTGTATGCCAGAAGTCTGAAGACGGCGGAAAGACATGGACCAAGGGTTCATCCATTGGCAACAATCCTCCCAAGGATCAGGACAAGCCCTGGGTGGCCGTGCATCCGCGCAAGCAAATCGTTTACACCACCTGGACCCAGTTTGATAAGTACGGTTCAAAGGATGAAAAGTGTCAATCCAATATCCTGTTCAGCATGTCCATGAATGGTGGGAGTAAATGGACAAAGCCGGTACAGATCAACAAGGTTCCTGGCGATTGCCTGGATGACGACAATACGGCAGAAGGCGCGACACCTGCTGTGGGACTTGACGGCAAGATCTATGTCACCTGGTCAAGCATGGGCACCATTTACCTTGACCGGTCTTACGATGGCGGAGAAACCTGGCTGTCCAATGACATCCCGATTGAAAAGCAGGCAGGCGGATGGAACATGGATATCCCGGGTATTAGCCGGTGCAATGGCATGCCGGTTCTTCTCATTGACAACAGTCCCAGCAGGACCCACGGCAGTTTGTACATGGTGTATGCTGATCAGAAAAACGGATCGGATGACACCGATATTTGGCTGAAGCGTTCGACCACCCATGGTGATCACTGGACTGTACCGGTCAGAATCAACAAGGATGAACCTGGCCATCACCAGTTTTTCCCCTGGATGGCCGTTGATCAATCCAACGGATACATTTATATTGTGTATTACGACCGCCGCGCCTATGATGATCTTCAAACCGATGTCTACCTCGCTTATTCCTTTGACGGTGGCAATGTGTTCAATGAAATAAAGATCAGCGAGAAGCCATTTGTGCCTTCCAGGGATGTATTCTTCGGAGACTACCTGAACATCGCCGCTCATGCCGGCATCATCACGCCCATATGGACACGTATGGATGAAGGAAAAACCAGCGTCTGGACGACCATCATCAAGGAAGGTGATTTGAAGATGATCCGATAGTTGGTGCAAGTCAGGCCTCCCCGTGAATTGTCAATGGGACAACGTCCGCAAAAGGAGATCAGCGTTGAAAGTCCCTGAAAATGCCTTACTTTTATCATTCATTTAACTGACGGTATTCCATGGCAGCCCTTTCAGCCCTTCAAATAGCAGAAGTCAACGAAATCATCACAGAGATTGAGAAATCCATCAAGCCAAAATGCGAGATAGGTGCCCGTGACAAGGTTATCATGACCGGATTGTTGAAAGCGAACAAGATGACAAAGGTCCCCCAATTTTTTAAGTGCAGGCGTGAATACTCTGATTCCATCGTTTCCTTCTTCGTGAAAGAAAAGGGGGTGACGAAAAGCCGGTTTCACATGAAGAACCAGGAGGCAGTTTTCATTTTGAAGTAGCTGATGGACGCGCCTCCGCTGCGTACCCTCATTTCTTTTCCGCAATCTCCCTGAACACTTTTTCAAATGTTTCCGAAGGTTGAGCGCCCGACAAGCCATACTGGTTGTTGATGATGTAGAAGGGTACGCCGCTGATTCCGCGGCGCTTGCTCACCTCTTCCGACATCACCACGTCGGCCTCTCCTTCGTCATTGTTCAATAGCAGTTCAATCTTTTCCCTGGCCAGTCCAGCCGATACCGCAACACTGACCAGATTTTCTTTTTTTGACAAGTCCACGCCGTCTTCAAAATAGGCTTTGAGGAAAGCTTCCTTGACCGCTTGTTGCCTGCCTTCCTGACGGGCGTGCCAGATGATCCTGTGCGCATCCCGGGTGTTGGGAGAAGTGCTTTGTTTGTCGTAGTGAAACGAAAGTCCCTCGCCGTGTGCAATGTGGGTTACATGGTCCGTGATCTGCTGATACCGCTCTTCGCCTCCGAACTTTTGAGCGAGATAGGTTTTCTGATGGAGGCCCTCTTTGGGCATGTCCGGGTTCAGTTCAAAGGGAGAGAAAGTGATTTGAAAATCATATTCTTCTTTAAGCCGGTCCACTGCCTTTTCCATCCTGCGCTTGCCAATGTAGCACCAGGGGCACACAACATCGGATACGACTTCAACCTGAATTTTAGGTCTTTTCATTGTTTTGAAACTTGACATGAAAACATAATATTTTGAGGAATTAGTTCAAGGCATGCATAACATTCGGATGCCGGGTCCTGTTATCCATTTTACAAACCTTCTTATTACCTTTGGCCCTTTAATGACCGAAAATTAACACAATATGATAGTAGCCGAGAAACTCAACCACAAAGTAAAAGACCTATCCCTGGCCGAATGGGGCCGAAAAGAGATCAAATTGGCCGAAGCTGAGATGCCCGGCCTGATGGCCCTCCGTGAGGAGTTCGGTCATTCCAAGCCCCTTAAGAATGCGCGTATTGCAGGCTGCCTGCATATGACCATTCAAACGGCTGTTTTGATAGAAACCCTTAAGGAATTGGGTGCTGAAGTGTCCTGGTCTTCCTGCAACATCTTCTCAACCCAGGACCACGCCGCGGCGGCCATTGCGAAGGCCGGAATTCCAGTGTTTGCCTGGAAGGGAATGAATGAAAAAGAATTCGACTGGTGCATTGAGCAGACGCTCCACGCCTTTAAAGACGGCCAGCCTTTGAATATGATCCTCGATGACGGCGGCGACCTGACCAACATGGTCCTGGATCGCTACCCTGAGCTGATCCCCGGCATTCGCGGCATTTCCGAAGAGACGACCACCGGCGTTCATCGCCTCGTTGAGCGGATGAACCAGGGCAAACTTCCACTGCCCGCGATTAACATCAACGATTCAGTAACCAAATCCAAATTTGACAATAAATACGGCTGCAAGGAATCCCTTGTGGATGCTATCCGACGCGCTACGGATGTCATGATGGCCGGCAAGGTGGCTGTCGTAGCTGGTTATGGAGATGTGGGCAAGGGTTCAGCGGCATCCCTTCGTGGAGCAGGCGCCCGTGTGATCGTTACCGAAATTGATCCGATCTGCGCGCTTCAGGCTGCCATGGACGGATTTGCCGTAAAGAAGATGGATGATGCGGTGAAAGATGCTGACATCGTGGTGACAGCGACCGGAAATTTTGGTATTGTACTGGGTCGCCATTTTGAGAAAATGAAGGACAAGACGATCGTGTGTAACATTGGTCACTTCGACAATGAGATCGATGTGGCATGGTTGAACAAGAACGCATCAAAGGATGAAGTGAAACCCCAGGTGGATTTGTATACCCTGAAGAATGGCCGCCAGGTTATTCTCCTCGCGGAAGGCCGCCTGGTAAACCTGGGCTGTGCCACCGGTCACCCTTCGTTTGTTATGTCTAACTCATTCACCAACCAGACCCTGGCGCAGATTGAGCTTTGGACCAACACAGGCAAATATGAAAATAAAGTCTACATGCTGCCGAAGCACCTCGATGAGAAAGTAGCCCTCCTGCACCTCAAGAAGATTGGCGTGGAGTTGGAAGACTTGTCTGCCGAACAGGCCAAGTACATTGGTGTGGAGGTGAAGGGCCCTTTCAAGCCAGACTACTACCGTTACTAACTCTCTGCTTGCCAATAGAGAGGCCCCGTCCTGGTTTCAGGGTGGGGTTTTTTTATGCGTTGTTTATTGGTGCTGGTGGACTGCCTTGCGGCATGCCATGGTAGTTTGATGCTTTTGTGATACCCGCACCCTAGCCCCTGCACTTGTCCAGCAGGCTGTTGAGTTGATGGGCTTCTTCTTTGGAAAGATGAAGGTTTGTTTTTTGAGTCTGATCGATTTGAACATCAATCTTGCTCAGCAAATCCAGTCCTTCAGCAGTGATGAAGATATCTGCTGCCCGTTTATCGTTGGGGCATGGCATTTTGCTGATGAGTTTCTTTTTCAAAAGCCGCTCCAGGAGTCGTGGAATGTCCGAGTTCTTGTCAAGCATCCTGGTCTTTATCTCGGCTCCTGAGATTTTGTTGGGGTGTTGCCCACGGAGGATGCGGAGGATGTTGAATTGTGATGAAGTGATTCCGAAGGCTTTGAAGAAATCCTGTTGAAGGCCCTGGAGCCAATTGGAGGTATAAATAAGATTGACGGCAACCTTTTGATACGGATTGTTGAATTTGGGTTGTTTGATTTCTTCTTCGATTGTCATCGCCGGACAAGGTTGAAATGAACTTTATCAAATAAACAGGCCTTGCCAATAAGATGACAAGGCCTGTTCATACTAAAAATGGGGGATACTATTGCTTTGCAAATTCACCGTTGGCGATGATGGTTACTTCTTCGCTCAACATGGCGCCACCGGCACCGCCGATTCCATAATCAGTGCGCTTGATCGTGCCGGATACCTTGAATCCAACTTTCAGTTTGTTGTTCCTGGGATTCGCAACCGGTCCGTTCATGGTTACATCCATTTCAATTGACTTGGTTACACCCTTGAGGGTGAAGTCGCCTGTCAATTTATACTTGTTGCCTTCCACTTTCTTGAAGGATGTGCTTTTGAAAGTGAGTTTGGGGAACTTGGCGGCGTCGAAATACTTGTCAGATTTCAGGTCACCGTCACGGTTTTCATTGTCTGTGTTGATGCTGGCAATGTCTGCTGAGATTTCGAATACGGCATCAGAAAGATCGTCCTTCGTGGCGGTAATCGTGGCTTCATATGATTTGAATGAGCCGTCCACGTCCGCGAGCATCATGTGGGTGATGCCAAAGCCGAGCTTGGCGTGCGCCTTGTCAACGGTCCAGGTTTGAGCGAATGTGCTGCCGGCGACGAGCACCAGCGCTACGAGCATGTTTAATTTTTTCATAGTTGTTGTTTAATGTTTTGCAAGTATAGCGAAGAATGGAATATATATGTTTAAACATATATTATGATTGAGATAAGTAATTGATTGTCAACCCAATTACTTTTTGTTAAATTAAGAAATACCGCAACTAGAGATTGATCCAGTAGGTGAGCTTAAGGGTAATGGCCCTCAGTTTAGGCTGCCCAACATAGAAGTACTCCCCATGGGATTGCGTTTCCGCGAAGTAATTGTCGGTATACACAAGAAACAGGTCAGAGACTGGCTTGAACCGCCATTGGAGTCGCGAGTTAATGTTCAGGTTGCTGATCTGGTTGTTGTACTGAACGAAGGTGGTCCAGAAAAGCTTGCGTGAAAAGGTAAAATCAAATTTTGGTCCCAGCAGCACCAGGTCTGAACTGCTGTAGGGTTGCGGCAAGCGGATGCGGTTGTAGCTGAAATTCATGGACAGTACCACATGGGGCTGAATACGGTAACTGAGGGTTCCCTCCAAGTTCTGGCGGTGTCCATTGAAGTACTCTCCCAGGCGGGACTGAAAATTGAAGAAGAGTCTTTTCCGGGCATTTGAAATGTAGTTGATGATTACACTGTTATAGTAGAACTCTGACCCCGCCGGAGCCTGCAGGCCTCCAGAGCCTGAAGGATCGAATGGTGTGAACAAATAAGTATAGTCTCTGCGGACCCGTACAAAAAATTGAGCCGTATTCTGAAAATTGACCCTGTACCAGAAATTGACATCCCAGTCGGTCGTTCCGTAAAGGTCATTGCCTATTAAATCAATGTCTGTTCCCGGGCCATGCTTGTTGACAATTTTAGATTTCGGATAAAAGGTATAGTAGATTTCTGGAGCTACCCTTCTGAACCGTTTCCTGGGGGTAAAACCAACTTCAGGATTATAGTTGGCGCCAACATCCTGAGCCAGAAAATCAATCTCCAGGTTGGGCACCTGGTATACAAATTGTACAGTAGCAGCGTAGGCACTGTCTTTCTTTACCTCATCAAAAGACTGATGATAGAAGGTCTTCCCTGTCCACCGGTTATCGCGTGATGCGAGGTTGTACTCAATGCCGACGAGCCGGTTGTATTTTGGATCCTGGAACGACTGCTTGTTGATCAGGATCATTCCAAGGTTGGATCGGGAGAACATCTTTCGCTGAACAGCGGCCACTGAATAATTGATGGAAGCAAGTCCGATGGAATTATCCTCGGCGGCCTGCATGGTCATCATGCCGATCCGCCAGTCTTTGTTGATTTTTCCGCTGATGCGGGCACCGCCGTAAATCCGGTTCTGAATATTCTGGCCGGTAGAAGGGTCGCGCGTGACACCGATTCTCCTGGAGAAGAAGGGCCGCATGTTGCTGTAACCGAAGTTGGCGAACAAATCACCATTCTCAAGAAAAAACTGCCTTTTTTCCGGAAAGAAAATCTCAAACCGGTTGAGGTTGGTGACTTGCTGGTCCACCTCAACCTGGGAGAAATCAGGGTTGACAGTAAGATCAAGATTAAGGGCCGGGCCAACGGCGATCTTGACATCGCCACCAAAATCAAGTTTCTGTTCTGCAGGTGTACCGCCCTCAAAGTCTTTTTCGGTTTTAGCCGCAACATAAGGGATAACAGAGACGTTGCTTCCGGGATGCGGCAGCGGGTGGTCCCAGATCAGTTCGCGCATGAATGCCATGTTCTGCAGGGGATAAACACGCGGGACCCGCGACCAAGTTGATCGTTCCGCATATTCACTGTCTACACGGTAGAAGTTGAGATTCCAGGAAACAGCACCTTGCTTATACCGCATGGTCTTAAATGGAATGGCAAATTCGCATACCCAGCTGTCGCCCAGGATCCTGGCTTCGGAATACCATTTGTTGTCCCAGGAAAGAGAAAGATCTTCGCTGTTGGCACCCCCGTTTGATACAAGGCCCTCTCGCTGGACACCAAACGGATTGACGCCAAATTGAAACGCGTTCGTCCGGTCTTGATAGGTATCGAATTGGGCAACAAAGCTGTCATTGGCTTCCCCCCGAAAATCCCGGCGAAGGGAAGGTGTGACATATTTTCTGACCCCGTTGTTGTGCATAATGGCAAACACATAGATGAACTGGTCGTCGTACGTCATCCGGACTTCTGTCTGTGCTTTGGCGTAGGAAGAGTCAAAGGGAAAAAATTGGTTGAACTTATCTGCCACTTCCGCACTTTTCCAGTCCTCCTCCGTCATCTGGCCATCCACGACAATCCTTCCCACTGCGCGTTTAATATGCAGTCCCTCTTTTTGGCCAAAACCAGCGTAAGCCATAATCAGGAGTAGCGAGGTTATAAGGAGGTGGCGTGACTTCATCTGGCGGTTAAAGTCCCAAGGATACCAAAATGAAGCAAAATAATTGCTACCGTTCCAAATAGAAGTCCCGGGTGAGTCTCCGGTAGTCCTCCGTCCATTGGCCGCCGGCACCATACAGGACAAGCGAATCCTCTTTGGCGGGCGTGCCGCCGAAACCAAATTCCATGAGTGACCTTTCCTGTCGTTTCCCCGTGCGGGTGTAAAAGCGGGTGATGCGATAGAGGTGCAGTCCACCCGCCTCTGCCTTTTGAACAAATGTCTCTCCCTCAACCGGGGGCATGATCACCCCCAGTCTTCCTTGCGGCATCACCAGTCGCAACGTGGCTGCTACCAGGTCGTCCTGGGAGAGCGTTCTTTGATGCCTGACCCGGGTTCTTTCTTCAGTGGCAGGCAAGAGGCTGTTGGAAAAGAAGGGGGGGTTGCAGACAACCAGGTCATATTGCCTTGCTGGCTGGTAGTCCTGGATGCTCGAATTGATGACGTTAACTTTGCCGGGCCAGGGTGAAGCCTGAATATTCTCAAAGGCCTGGCGGGCGTCATCCGGCTGGAGTTCCACTGCATCAATTTTTGTGTCTTCAGGGCTGCGCTGTGCCAGCATCAGGGCGATGATGCCGGAGCCGGAGCCAATGTCCAGTATTGTTCCCGCCGCTCCGATCGCTGTCCATGCGCCAAGCAATACAGCATCTGTACCAACCTTCATGGTGGCACGGTTGTCGCACACCGAAAACTGTTTGAAAGCAAAAATACCCACCTTATTGCGCCTTATTATCCGGGAGGGCGCTCAGTATTTTCTGTGTGAGACCATTGATGTCGAAACCGTGGTGACTGATGCCCAGCCGCACCAATACCAGATTGCGCGAAGGGATGATGAATACATACTGGTTTTCGAACCCCTCCGCACCATACTCATCGTGTGGTACACCGGGATGATAACTTTTCTCTGGATTGTCTTTGGCTCCTGCGTTCAGCCAGAATTGTGCACCGTATTCTCCGATGGGCGCAGCAGTGGCTGGCGTGGCAGAATATTTTGCCCAGCCTTCAGGAAGGATACGCTCTCCATTCCAGACACCGTCGTTCTGGAACAAAAGTCCGAACCTCGCCCAGTCGCGGGCGCTTGCATATCCATAGGAAGACCCCACAAAGGTTCCGGAGGCATCCGGCTCAATGATCGTGTGGAACATCCCAATTTTATAGAAAAGCCTTTCATATGGGTAGCGGTAATATACTGAGTCTCCGAGTGACTGCCGTATGATTTTTGACAACAGGTTGGTCGTGCCGCTGGAGTATTCAAAAAACTCGTTTGGCTTGTATTCGGCTTTCTTCGTCGCAGCGTATCCGCCCTTGTCATCGCTGTGCATGAACATGTTGTGAAAATCTCCAGGCAGGAAATATGCCTCGTCCCATTCAAGTCCGCTGCTGGCGTGCATCAGGTCGTTGATGGTAATATTTTTGCGCTCATCATTTTGCCACGCTGCAACTGGTGCCGGCTGGCTGAGGCTGAGTTTTCCATCCTTGATTACCAATCCCATGATCGCGTTTGTGAAACTCTTGGTCATGGACCATCCGATCATCCTGGAATTGATATTCATGTCCCCCGCATACTTCTCCCCCACAATCTGACCATGGTAGACTGCAATCACGGCCAGGGTGTTCTTTGGTTTCTCTAGGTCTGTTTCTGCAAAAGCATCATCGATCGCCGCATGGATGGCCTCATAGTTGACTCCAGGCAGCAGGGAATCCGAGACCAGGTTTCCCGACGGCCAGGCTATTGAATCCTGGTTGACGGCAGGCGCCTCAGCCAATGCCATTTTTTGATTCAGTACTTCTCCTTCGGAGCGTTCTGCCAACAAAGTGCAACCCAGTCCTTCCCTGTATACAGCCTTGCGCGTGGACCACAATATCCTTGCCGTCACGCCTGCTGAATCGGGAAATTCAATGGTCGCCTTTGACAGCCCGGGGAATACCGCAAATTCTTTTTTGAGTACGCTTTCCGGCGAACGCCCCATCACATACGTGCATGAACACATCGTCTTGGCAGCCATCCCGGCCAAAATGGGAGGAAAGGTGGCGCCCAAGTACAGAATACCCACAAGGGAGAGGCTGCCCGTCAAAATCAGGAAGGACTTGAAAATCTTCTTTAGGCTCATGTGTTTCGGTATTGGGGGTACGCGGAAAAATCTCCACCTGCAATCACGCCATCAAAATTCTGAAATGCAACTAGGCAATCTGGGCATTTTCCCATGCCTCCAGCCTTGGATGGATCAGGTGAAACCATATCGGAGGCAGGAGTGCCGCGAGGATCATGGTGGGGTATCCGAAAGGAAGTTGTGGACTTTCATTGTAATGATCCAGAATTTGGTAGCGTTTGATGGCATTGTAATGGTGGTCTGAATGCCGCTGAAGCTGGAAGAGAAAGAAATTGCTGATGAGGTGACTGGCGTTCCATGAATGCTGGGGGTTGACCCTTTCATATTGACCTGGAGCGGTCTGCTTCCTCAGAATGCCGTAGTGTTCAATGTAGTTCACGAGCTCAAGGAGGCTGAAGCCCAATACACTTTGAGCAAAGAAGAAGACTGGGATTTCCCATTGCATGGTCCCGGTAATCATCAATGAGATCCCGGAAAGCACGCCGCAGAAAACCAATGGAAGCACCGAATACCAGATCATTGGGTTGCCCGGATGGAACACCGGCTTTTCTTTTCTCCTCAGCGATTCAGTTTCCAGTTTCCACGCATGGCTAAAACTGCAAAACACGGACTGAAACCAGAACGCGTAGAAATTCTGTCCTTTCCGCGCTGTGGCTGGATCTTCCGGTGTGGCTACAAAAACATGGTGTCCCCGATTGTGTTCGATGAAAAAATGCATGTAACATACTGTCATCAGTAGTGCTTTGCTGTAGAACTGTTCCAGCCCGGATTTTTTGTGCCCCAGTTCGTGCGCCACTGTAATGCCTACGCCGCCGGTAACCAGTGCTGTCCCAATTGTGAAACCGGCCCATTCATACCACGCTGTCATGGCTCCTGATGAAATCCGGTAGACGCACCATATCAGGAAGCCGAATTGCACATAAACCCAGACATAAGTAATCAACCGGTAGTAAAACTCCTCACCAATGATTTCCTTTTCTTCTTTGGGAACATTCCTGGTATCGATGCCAATGAGATAATCAATCAAGGGTATGACCATGAACACGAAAACAAGCGAAGTAAGATTCCACCAGCCGCCCGCATAGGACCCGGCAACCACCAGGGCTGGAATTATGAAGGCGCTGAAGAAGCCCGCTTTTTTGAAGAACTGCATGCCCGAAGTTAGAAAATTGTCTTTAAAAAGTCTCCACCGGCTTGAACTGTTCGAATGCTTCCCGGCAATCGAAGCAGTAATGCAGCGACCGGCAGAGGGTTGGACCAAATGGCGATTTCATTTCCGTGTTGGTTCCGTTGCACCTGGGACATTTTGTATGCTCCAGAATATCGAGGTCGGCGTGAATTTCTTTTGAAGACGGGGGAGGGGCAAGTCCGAAATCCTTCAGTGCCTGCTTGCCCTTTTCTGAAATTTTGTCCGTGCTCCAGCCATGCTTGAAATTGATTTCCACCTCGGGGTGCTGAATGCCGTGCCTTCGCAGAACATCCAGCACTTCGTTCTTCATGTATTCCATGGCCGGGCACCCGACAAAGGTTGGTGTCATTTCCACTTTTACCGTGTCGCCAGTAATATCAACTCCTGTAATCACGCCCAGGTCGACAAGGGAGATAACGGGTATTTCGGGGTCTTTAACCTCTTCCAGCCAGGCCAGGATATCTGATGCTGTAAAGGTCAGGAGGTTCATGCTAGGGGTAGGTAATGTTGAATGATCCTGGAATGACCTGGTTCAGGTGGTGCTTCAGGTGTTTGACGTAGTCTTTGGCAAGCCATTCCAGGCTATTAAGGGATTCGGTCTCGCGCCCGGTATTGCACAGCCGGGTACGGTTAGCCGCGGGCATGTTCCGGATCACTGTGCAGATTTGCAGGTTGATCAGCTTCCACAGTTGAACGACATCCTGGCTGGTTATGCTACCATAGCCGTTGGCCCTTACCCAAAATTCCTGTTCGTAAATTATATGAGGCGGTGTGGTCTCGTATTGACCGCAGATGAACCTTCTCAAATTATTCTGAGCGGAATCAATCAGGTGCCCTACCACCTCCTTTTTGCTCCATTTGTCAGAACGCGGTTTTTGGGAAAATTCCTTTTCCGAAAGGGAGCCGATGGCCTCGGTGTACTTTCCAATAATCTGCTGAAGTTCATGTGCGGTTCTTTCCATAAATTCTGGGTTGGTTCTTTACCATTCTGCCGTGGGATCAATTCGGAATACCTCGCTCATTTCCTCCAGCATGGGCTGAAGGAACTCACTGTGTTTACCTGTTCGCCCGCCAGTGACCGGTGAAATTGCTTTCCAATCAGGAAGTTCCAGTCGGGTTTGGGACAGAATTCCCGCCACATTGGTCTTCCATTGGTCCATCAGTTTTGCTTCACCGCCAAAAATTCCCTGGCTGATGATTTCCCTTTCATAGGGTGACTCTTCAAAAATTCCCAGGGCATAGGGCATCACCTTGTTGATTGATTGCTGAAGCCGTTTGACGCTTTCATCGGTGGCAGACCCGAGTTTCTTCACCCAGGTGTTGGCATGCAGTGTGTGGTACCGAAGTTCGCCTTTTATTTTCCTGGCCAGCAGTGACAGCGGTTCGTGGGAGGATTTTGTGAGCATCTCCCAGCGAAGTGCGTCGGCGGTATCGAACAGAAAATGCCGGATGAGGCTGAAGTCATATTCCTGGTTCGGCAGTTCCACCAGGACGCAGTTGTGAAATTGCAGTGCATGGCGGGTAAAGGCTACCGTATCGGGTGCTTGCTCGCCCAATTCGTGGAGGATGGTGTACAGCGCCAGGCTTTGCCCGATCTTGTCCTGCGCCATGGAGGAGAATGCGATATCTTCTTCCAGCAGTGGGCCCATGCCTGTCCATTCGGAATTGCGATGACCGAGGATGAGCAGGTCATCAGCCATTTTATAGAGCAATTCTTTAAGGGCAATGTCTTTCATATTTTCTTTTGTTGAAGGAGCCACCGGTAGTGCAGCACATAGTAAGCAGTCAGGGGCACCAGGATGTACAGGATGGACCGGATGTCGTAAAGCAAATTCAACGCAACCAGCGCGTAGATGCTTAAACAGGCCGCGACTTTGATGATCCTGAACTGCGGATCATTGACATTCAGGGCCTCAACCAGTTTGCCGGTTGCCAGCAACAGGAAGCCGGCGTACACGACATAGTGCAAGGGGTCCATCCGCCTCCAAAGCAACATGATGCCAGCCATCATGGTGAAAATGGCAGCCAGTTCAAGGATTCTTTGGTACAGTCGCCAGTTCATGAATGATTTTGCTTATCCAGGAAGTTTTTCAGCTTGTCGCCGCCTTTGTAATCGGCCGCATCCCTGAATCTCTTTTCCGGAAGGGTAGTCCAAAGGTCTTTCTCTTCGGGATCCGTAAACCTTATGTCTGATTTCTTAACGGCCCACACATTGTAAACCACTTTTGTATTCAACATTTTTTTGGCCAGGCTCATAGCCTCTTCGGCGCTTCCTGCTTCAACGGTGCCGGCCTCAACGTGCTGCTTGCCCCGTTTGGGGAGGTGATAAATCAGGTAGGTTTCGGCTTTTCCGGTGGGTGGTACTTCAGCGATGCTGTCGTAGGCATTGGTATTTCCTTCCGTGGTTGGTGAAACAAATACACTCCTCGTCTCGGTCACGTACAGCGAGGAGCAGGTAAACCTTCTGGTGAAATTTTCTTTGGCAAAGACATAGGCCAGTTCAATGTCTGGGGCATGCACGATTCCTTCATGCTGAAAAGGCCTGCCTTCTTTGGGCTCGACAAAAACCTCAAATGATCCAAACTGGTCAAGCGGAGCCTTGGGGCGGATGACGCCGGGTTCGCCGACAGCTGGTAAACGGACGACACGTGGATCGAGTGAGTTCATCCTATGCGAGCGGGGTTACATAACTGGTTTTTGCGGAGGCCATTGCTTCGCGTACCCACTTTCCTCTTTCTTCAGCTATTCTTCTCACTTCAAGCCTCTCCTTGTTGCAGGGCCCGTCACCATTGATCACGCGTTTGAATTCTTCCCAGTCCGGCTCTGTGTATTCCCAGCGTCCGGTGATTTCATTTTTCTTCAGGTTCGGATCCGGTATGGTGAAGCCGAGTTCCCAAATCTTGGGGACATACATGTCCAGGAACTGATTACGCATGTCGTCGTTAGTGCCCATTTTTACTTTCCAGCGCATCAGCACTTCGGTATGGACTGAAATTTTGTCCGAAGGGCCGAAGAAGTGCATCATGGGCGGCCACCAGCGGTTGAGTGCCTCCTGGAACATCTGCCGCTGCTTTGGGGTGCCGGCGGCTAGATAGATCACGCAATGATGACCGTATTTCAGGTGGAAGGATTCTTCCGCGCAGATCCTGTCGAGTGCACGGCAGTAGGGACCGTAGCTGCCCTTCGCGTTGGCCAGTTGATTGACGATGGCGCCGGCGTCCACCAGCCAGGAAATGAAACAGCAGTCAGCCCATGTGAAGGTCGGGTAGTTGAAGATGTTGGAATATTTTGACTTGCCGGTGATCAGGTCATCGATCATTTGTTCCCTGGGTTTTCCGAGGGTTTCGGCAGCGCTGTAGAGTAGTTGGGCGTGACCGACTTCGTCCTGCACCTTGGCCATGAGGGCCATCTTGCGTTTGAATCCAGGTGCGCGTGTGATCCAGGTTCCTTCAGGCAATGCGCCGATGATTTCACTGTGCGCATGCTGCTCGATCATCCTGATCAGTTGCTTGCGGTACAGTTGCGGCATCCAGTCGACGGGTTCAATTTTTTCACCCCTGGCAATCCGGTCTTCAAATGCTTTCAGCAAGACCGGGTCCTCCTGTGCTAGGCTGTCTGTCTTGACACCTTCAAATGTATTTCCTCCTCCGTACATGGCTATGATGGTTTTTCTGTAAGGACCGTAGTCTGAGTGTCACTTTGGAAGTAAAAGTCCAGAGCGTCCCTAACGGTCGTTTGCAAAATTAACAAAGATGAATGAGGAAAGTTGCCTTTTCGGCGGAAGAAAGGTAGGCGGCCTTAATTTAAGGTTGAATCAGGCTTTGACTTTCTTTAGCCCATTGACCAGCATGTCAGACAATTGTTGTCCAAGCCCTTCGGGTACAATGTTGCTTTGCGGGTCATACCACAATGGCAGCCAGTTGAGGGAGGAGAAAAGTGTCATAACGGCCAGTTTCTTGTCGATGGATTCCTTGAATTCACCCGTCCGGATGCCCTCTTCAATGATATCCTTGAACCGGTTGATATAATTGATCCTCAGGAGGAGGAATTGACGCAGGTAAGGCTGGCTCAGGTGACGATGCTCATTCATGAATACCGCCGAGGCGGTGAGGTCCTTTGCCATTACCTGAATGTGGCCTACGATGCCCTTGCGCAGTTTTTCGCTGGCTGGTCCTTTTTGTTTTTCGACTTCATCCAGTGATTTCCTGAATTCAGCCGCCATGTCGAAACACAGGTTTTGAAGAATTTCCTCTTTGGACTTGATGTGGGAATAGAGGCTGGCAGCCTCAATACCAAGCTTCTGGGCAAGGTCACGCATGGAGGAAGCTGCGTAGCCCTTCTCTCTGAAAAGCTCAGCCGCCATTCGTATGACTTGCTCTTTGCGTGACAAATTCAGAACCGGCGCCATCTTGAAATTTACTTATTATCTTTAACGACTGAATATTTATGAAATTTCTGTCGATCAAAGAATATTTCTACAAACTTAATACTATCGGCTTCATCCTCCTACTGATGCCGATGGTACTCTTCATTTTTCTGTACTTCCGCCTGATTAGTCATCCGCCAATTATAACTGACAAAAGTCATGTTCTGATGTTGGCAGGGTCCATGCTCGGTATCGTCGCCATAGCCCTAACGAGCGTTCACTGGTCGAATGCGTCAAAAATCAAACGATTGAAGAAGGTCATTGAGTTGGCCAATAAGATGGATGGCTACTTTGTGTTGAGCCTGATGAAAATGGCGGTTTACTGCGTCTGCTCGCTCATGATGGCAGCTGGATTGTTTCTTACCGGCAATTCCGGTTTCACAGCTTTCTTCATCCTGCTCTTGCTGCTGGTAGCCTTTCAGTGGCCTTCAAAGGATTCCTTCTGCAAACGAATGGGCTTAGGCCGTATTGAACGCGACATGGTGATGAATAACCGTGACCTTTATCAGCGAAACAGGATGCTCTGATTGATGAAATCACCCCGCGGTGCGATCGGGGTGATTTGTATACCGCAGCTACAGCGTGATACCAAAGCTGAAGGCGTTGAGTTTGGGTCCTTTGTTCTCAACGAAGAGCTCATTCATGTCATAATTGAAAAACAGGTCAGTTCCCCTGAAGCCCAGTTGCAGGCGCAGGCCGTAGCGCATGTTGTTGAGGTAAAAATTGTCGTGGGTATGGGTCTTGACCTTTTCGCCGTTCTCCATATGAACCTGTTTGGAGTAGCTGTCGAGGCGGTATCCAAGGTAAGGACCAAGACCAACCCGGAATGAACTGGAATAATGGTTGCCGAAAAGACTGTTCCTGCGGCTGGTCCCTCCAAAGTCCATTACGGGTATGACGGATGCATTGATGTAGGCCACCGTTAGTTTACTCTTGGTAAAGTCAAAGTCCCTGCTATCTTCTGAAAAGACAACACCGTTTGAATCTTCGCCCATCACGACGCGGTAGTTGCTGAACTTGAAGTTGTACCAGGTGACGCCGGCTCCCCATTCCATGAAGAATTTGCCGGTGACATGTGTCCTCAACACTGAATTCAGTCCGACATACCAGGATCCCCATGGCTTGACGGTGTACAATTGGTTCGAACCATCTGGAAATTTTCCGTTCTCGAGATAATTGTTCATGCCTACATCAATATTGAAAGAGTGGTGTGTGCGGCCCCTGTGCCTGCGGTAAGAACGGTCTTCATGAGCGCTTTCATCATTGGACTTTGTCTCAACCGGCTTTTCAACGGCAGCGGTCTGTACCGAGTCCTTCAGGTACATACTGGAAGGTTTGGCGATCGTTGTCGTGTCCCGCTTTTCGAGCTTTTGCACCATGTCATTCATCAGCGCCTGGAAATCGTAATGCTTCAGCGTTTCAAGGTCTTTTTTGTCTTTTATTGAAAAGATAACTTTGCTTTCTTTTCCAACACGGATGATCACGGAGTCGCCGGCCTGGGCATGGGAGGTTGTGAAATAGCCGGTGATCGACATAACCAGCAATCCTAATTTGAATCGTGCATTCATAGCTTATTGTTTTTTACCGTTTGTTTTCTTCTTAAAATCAAGAGCAAATAGTTCTTCTTTGGCGTTGCGCAGATTGTCCAGCGGTGAATCGCTGTTCTTTAGGGTGCTGGCAAATTCCAACACCCGTTTCAGCGAGGAATCCTTCTTGTCCGAACCAGCCGTTGCCACCAGTGCTGAAGGGGTTATGGCCGAAGGTTCGATTGAGTCCAGGGTGTAAACCAATACAATCGGCACCTGGGTTTGTGCAGGGCTTGTCTGCACGACAACAGTTTCAGATGCAGGCATGACTACCCCGGCTTTGTCAATGACTGCCAGTGCTTCCTTCCCGGGCTCCTGTTGTACCATGGGATGTTCAGCAGGCTTCTTCCTGGCCGGTCTCTTTTTGACTTGCGTTCTGTTCATTTGTTTTTTTTCTACGAACGCCTGTTTTTGATTATCATTTCTTGGTGATTCAGGTACGGACCTTGATTCAGTGATGGTGGATGGGGTCTCAGGGCTACGCAACCAAAGCACGCTCAGCAGGAGTCCACCCAGCAGGAAGACTGCAGCCCATCGGAGCCAGATGAGGGGCCTTGTTTTTTTGGAAAGTCCGGCTTCTATTTTCTGCCAGGCTTCCGGAGACGGAACGACCGAGTGATTGGTCAGTTTCTCCTGGAATAATTCATCAAGCTTGTTCATGGTTCTGTGTGCTTGTATTGATCTTTCTTTTCTATGTTCTGCAGCCTGGCCTGGAGAAAGCTCCTCGCCCGGCTTAGCTGCGACTTCGACGTGTTCTCACTGATCCCCAGGTGTTCTGCAATTTCCTTGTGCGAGTAACCGTCAATGGTATTCATGTTGAACACAATCCGGTAACCCGGCGGTAATTCAGCGATCAGGCCCAAGAGGTCTTCAGCCTCCAGGTGGTTAGCCATGCTGCCTGATTCAGGTTCCCGGTCTGCGGCCCCCAGGTCCGTTTCCAGGTACATGCTTTTGTTCCGTCGCAGGTAGGTGAGGGCTTCATTCACAACGATCCTGCGGACCCAACCTTCAAAACTCCCCTCGCCGCTGTACTGTCCGATGTGCTCAAACACCTTCGTGAATGAAGTCACCAGGACATCTTCAGCCTCCATACGGTCCTTGACGTAGCGGCAGCAGAGGGCGAACATTTTTCCAGACATCTGGTTGTACAGGGCCTTTTGGGCCTTGCCTTCATGTCGCCTGCAGCCGTCAATCAGTTCCGTTTCACGCGCGCGGTAGATCTGGAATTGCATTAAAGTGATTACACGAATAAGATGCCAACCCGGGCGGATTGGTTGCGTCAACTTTCAAAAAAATAGGGAAAAAGGGCTAGTAGGCTGCCTCGTAGTCAATGGTGATGGTTTTCCAGGCGTATTTTCCGTTTTTGATGGTCACCGGGTTGATGTTGTTCTTTTCGTCAAAGAGATTGGCATACAGGCCGTTTTTCTCCTTGGTAAATACGGAGTAGGCACCGGGCAGCAACTTGACCTTGAAAGTTCCGTCTGGTTTGGATGTGATGCTCGCCACCATCCTGGTCTTGATGTCCCGGAAGAAAGGCCCCACCTGGGTCACGTCCTTGAAGGAAGTCAGTTCATAGATCAGAATTTCCCGGACGGCGCCCTGGTTTGGCGACAAGATCGATTCAGGTCCGGGCATCTGGTTGCCCGACACCCAGAATACTTGTCCGCTCAAGCCCTGCTTTTGACCAGCACAAACCAGGGTTCCCAAAGTAAGCAAGAAGAGGAAAATGTACTTCATGATGTCATCCCGATCGGAGTGAAATTACAAATTTCCGATTCGGAACAACCTAAACCTTGATAAAGATTTTCCGGTGATACATCCAACGCAGGATTCCGTAGAACAGCGCGACCAGCGTGATGGCAAAGAGAAGAGAAGCGGTGTTCGGCTCCATCCAGCTGGCATATCCATGTTGATACAAGTAACTCCATAATGATTCAGTCTCTTCCGTGCTTACGGCTATTTTAGTCCGCAGCAGAATCTTTGCGATGATCCCCGAAGCTACAAATGCAAAAATCGCATTCACACCGAAATAAAGAAACGGTTTTGTCCACGATTTGCGGCCCTGGACATCGATGATCCAGTGACTGGCAGCCAGTGCCTGCATGGCCAATCCCCCAGTGTACAGTACATAACTGCTGGTCCATAGCGATTTATTGATTGGAAAGGCCATGTCCCAGGTTAATCCGGCAACAATAAGGATGCCCCCAATAAAAAATAGCCACGTCACGCGTTCTGCGGGATTTTTGATCGAGTCTAACAATTGGCCGGTTAATACCCCAAGCAGACCCGTAGCAATGGCAGGCAGTGTACTCAAAACACCCTCCGGATCCCAGGTCTTTGATTGCGACCAAAGGTGCCCGTCGAGAAAAAGCCTGTCCGTCCAGGCCGCAAGATTTGTCCCGGGTTCTAAGTTGGCAGGTCCGAATTCCGGAACAGGTACCAGGATCATGAGCAAGTAGTATGACAACAGGAGTGCGGCAGTGATCCGGATCTGTCCCAGCCATTGGGTTTTGAAATATATCAGCGAACAGAAGAGGAAGACGACACTGATGCGCTGTAGGACTCCCGGAATGCGTAACGTACTGAGTCGGTCAACGTCAAGCATGCGAACAACAGGCAGGGTGAACCATGCCAAGAGCAGTCCAAACAGAAAAATGAGAATGGACCGCTTGAGAATTTTTGCAAAGTGCTTTCTTGTGAGACCGTCAGCCTTCTTGCTTCGATAGGCAAAGTGAATCGAGACCCCGACGATGAAGAGAAAGAAGGGGAAGATCAGGTCAGTCGGCGTGCATCCATTCCATGGGGCGTGCAACAGGGGTGCATATACCGAGTCCCATGATCCTGGGTTGTTGACCAGGATCATTGCCATTACGGTGATGCCACGAAAGAAGTCCAGGGATTGTAGGCGGTGATCCTGCATTGTCCGAAGATAGTATTTATCCCGGAATGAGCAGTTGCCAGGGGTCTAAGCCCGTGGCAAAATCCTCACCATTCTTCAGTCCACCTGAGACGCGCTTACCTTATCGCCTGATGATTTCCGGATCACCCTTGTGAGAAACGCTGCTCGCAATCCCCTTCGAAATCTCCAGTGTTTCGGAAGCGTTCACCTTGGCCACGGATGCGCCATGCGCCTCCACAACGCAATGATTGACTTCATATCCATAGGCGCGCAAGCCCGATGCTCCCAGGATATCGGCATCCATGAACTTCCCGCTTCCGGAAAGGTCCAGGAATGAGGCACCGGTCAGTTTTACATTAAGGGTATTGGCATTAATGACACCATCAGCCATCACCGCTCCAGTCAGTTTGATATCCATTTTGTCCTCATCAAATCCCCTGAATTTCAGCTTTCCAGCACCGGTTACATCGAGTTCCCGCAGATCGGGCATGGTGATGGTGATCTTAATACGGTCATCTTCGTCAAGTCTCTTTTTCCAGAAGAACTTCCGGTTGTCATCGTGTTCAATGACGAGTGTCTCGCCATTGACATAAACGTCATAGCGCTTACGTTCCTCCTCAGAACCGGTGATTTCCACGGCATAATTATCGCCCTTTTCAATTCTCACATTGAACAGGCCAGTCAGGTCAACGGCATTGAAGTCCTTTAGCCCGAACTGATCATTGGCGCTGAAGGTCCGGTCAGCCGGAAGCGCAGGACAAGTTGTGCATTCCAGGCCCTTTTCTGTCATTTTCCAGGTCTGGGTATCCTCATTCAACCTGTAACGGAAGGGATCACCGCCATTAATTATCCGTGTATCAATCATGCGCCAAAGGGCGGCATCCACAACGAATGCCTGATTAATGGGAATCATCAGATCAATGTCCAGCCGTTGGGCGCGGAACTTTGCATCCTCCTTGAATGTGATGTTTGAATCAAACGTGATCACGCTGTCTGCCTGGGCTACCTGGTATTCCACCATGAGCGCATTTTCAGCGGCCACTTTCCGAGTAGGGCCTTGTGACTGGAATCTTTCAATCAGTTTGATTTCTTTTCCCTCGTAGGCTTTAAAATTGATGGAGGTAACATCATAATCATCCAAACCTGTTTCATGAATCCTGAATACGGCTGTCTTTCCTTCCACATTGAAAACCTGTTCGGTCTTGTATTCGCCTTCCTCCCTGAATCCGAAAATAAGTTGTGGCAGGCTGAAGCTGATGGCCGCAACGCTGATGAAGAAAAGGATGAACAAAGCCCAGCCAACGACAGGTTTAAACACCAGCTTCTTGGCAACGACAGAGCTGCCGAGCAGCAGGATAAGCAGGGAGGGGATGAATGCAATAAGGAAGGTAAACACAATCGTCCAGGTAGGGAAGCTGTTGCGGATAGCATTTAAAGGCAGGCTGGGTGCCGACAGGTACCAGTCTGACATCATGTTCCAGTCCGGTGCGCTGATCAGCCCAATCAAAACGCCAAAACAGAAGATCAGCGCAATGATCAGGGCCAGCCCGATGAGGGTGATGATCAATCCGATGGCCACACGCAAGACGTCAACCATTACACGAAGGACAGGACCCAGGATAGAGCCGATCCAGTTGAGGATGGCCGCCATGGCGCGGAAGGGGAACAACAATATTTTGGTCAGCATGCTTTCTTCAGCACTGTCTTTGTCGTCCAGGCTTTTCTTTACCGACGACTCGATGTTGGAAAGCGTGACCGGTTCACCCTGCATTTTCATTTTTTCAGTGATTGTCTTCGCTTCCGGAAGTGCAATCCAGAGGATGATATACAAGACCAGACCCAGTCCTCCGAAGAAGGCCATGGCGACAAACAACACCCTGATCAGCACGAGGTCAATGCCGAAGAACGCAGCCACACCTGCGGCCACACCGCCTACCACCTTCTTGTCAGGATTACGGTACATTTTTTTCACGGTAGGTTCTTCCTCGAGGTCGGTGGCCACGGGGAGTGCGATCCAGAGGATGATGTACAGCAGCAACAGACCGCCGTAGCTTCCCAGCACGAGCAATGCAAAGAGCACACGTGGCCAAACCGGGTCGATGTTGAAGTAGTGTGCCAGCCCCGCGCAAACACCGCCCAGGATTTTGCGCCTGTCGTCGCGGAACAACTTCTTCGAAGCCGTTGAAGCGGACGATGAAGAGGAATAAGCCTTTTGCTGTTGTGTTTCCCTGGCCGGTTCGCCGGCGAATTCCTGCTCCTCGGCAGCTTTGAAGTCACTCACGCTTCCCATGGTGGCCATGAGGCTGCTTACGTCTTCCGCTGTGATGACCTGCTTTCCGTCATTGAGTTTGGAAAGGAAGATCTCCGCTATCCTTCCCTCAATGTCAGACAGGATCTCACTGTTGTCCTCGAACGAGGCGAAATACTTGTTTACGGAATCAAGGTATTTCCGAAGCGTTTCATATCCGTCTTCTTCAATGTGGAAGATGATGCCGCTGATGTTGATGCTGATGTTCTTTTTCATATCTCAACTAAACGATAGGAGTGTGGATGGATAATTTATACGCTGGTCTTCGACTTCTGTGTGATCTGTTCGGTGGACTGCACCAGTTCTTCCCAGGTGTCGGTTAATCCCCTCAGGAACGCCGTGCCAATGTCGGTGAGTTTATAGTATTTCCTGGGTGGCCCTGATTTGGATTCGACCCATTTGTATTCCACCAGTCCGGCGTTTTTCAGCCGCGTCAGCAAGGGATACAGTGTGCCTTCGACAACGATCATCCGGGCTGCAGTCAGTTCATCCAGCATGTCGGAAGCGTACACCTCGCCACGGGAGATAATATGAAGTATGCAATACTCCAGAATTCCCTTCCTCATCTGTACCTGTGTGTTTTCAAGATTCATACGCCGCAGTTATTTAAGCACTCTAATGCAGTTATACGGCAAAGTACTATGCATGGCCAAGTACTATTAAGAATTTTTGAGTTATTTTTGATTTTGGCTCATTTTAGGCCAATTCTGGCATTTACGTCAGACCGAAATGCTGTATTTACCTTGTTTAAAGGGATGAATTTTTTCGCGAAGGCTTTGGGGAGACAAGTGTTGGGTATGGCTGGCCTATGTGCAGTATTACTCTTGCCAAAGCCTGTTTCCGGCCAGTTTTCAAATGAATGGATCAATTTTACACAGACATACTACAAGGTCCCGGTTTCCAGGACTGGTATTTACCGGATTACCCAAAGTGACTTGCAGGCAGCCGGAGTACCGGTAGGAGCCATTGATCCTCGGCGGATAAACCTCTTTCATCGCGGCAATGAGCAGGCGATATTCGTCCAGGGTCAGGCTGACGCTGTCTTTGATCCCACTGATTTCATCGAATTTTATGGTCAGCGCAATGACGGAACACTCGATGCAGATTTGTATAAGCCTTCAAACCTGCAGCCTCATCCATACTATAACCTCTTCAACGATACCAGTGCATATTTTCTAACCTGGAATCCATTGCCAGTCCAGGGCAAACGCATGGTGTCTTTCTTTGAAGCCAATGGATCTGGCATCCCCAAAGAAACGTATCACCAGGAAGAGCGCTTGTTGGTTTTCAGTAATGAGTATAGTGGAGGACTAACCGTTGGGGGGGAAGTGCAAAATACGGCCTTTGACATCGGAGAAGGATGGACAGGAGCCATGATCTGTACAGGTTATTCCGGTTGTGTCGGCCAACAGGATTTCATTGTCGATAACCTGCTTAGGACTGTCCCGACAGGTGGATCGCCACAACTCGAGTTGCTCTTGGTGGGCCGGGATGAATTTACACACCAGGCAGAGATTTATGCCGGTGCCAACGGTGGGGCATTGCGACTCCTGTCCACGGCCACCTTCAACGGCTTCCAAACCTATGTCCTCAACGCAGGCCTGAACTGGAGCGATATAGGCGTTGATGGGAGGATGGACATTCGCATCCGGCTGACCGCATCCGGAACCCGAGACGAGGTGAGCGTGTCCTACATTAAAGTGAATTTTCCGCAGGATTATGATGTGACGGGGTTATCTGAAAAGACCCTGAGGCTGCCGGACAATCCATCCAATAAATCCTACATTGAAATATTGAACCCGGCCGGTGCCAGGGTTTGGGATATTACCGATGAGGCCAACATTCAAATAATCGGCACGACCACAGTACCTGGAGGCATCGGCGCCATTGTACCCTCCACGTTGGGAGGAAGAATACTATATGTGTCAAACGCGACGCTGACCACCGCCCTGAAGCAAGTCGGGTTCCGTTCGATCACACCTTCACTTTATAACTACATTGTCATTTCCCACCGGTCGCTCTTGAAGCCGGCGCTTGGTTATGGCAATGCCGTGCAAGCCTATGCGGCTTACCGGGCCTCGGCAGCGGGCGGCGGATATGATACCCTGACGGTTTCAATGGACCAGCTGTATAATCAATTCAACTATGGTGAGACGTCACCGCGTGCGATTTACCAATTCATGAAATACTTGCTAAGCACCGGCGATCCCAAATTTTTGTTCCTGATTGGAAAAGGATTGGAAGTCTCTCAAGGATTTTACCGCAAGACTTCACTATTGTCTTCCGATTTCCGTGACTTGGTTCCGTCAGCAGGTATGCCGGCTGCCGATATGGTATTCACCGCCGGGTTCAAAGGCACGACCTATGAGCCCGCCGTGCCAACCGGTCGACTGACCGCCAGTACAGCGCTGCAGGTTGCGGCCTACCTTAACAAAGTGAAGGAAACGGAAGCACTGACCTTTACGGAAATCTGGCGGAAGGACTTGCTGCACCTGAGTGGCGGGATTAAGGCCGGTGAAACAGAACTCTTTCGTCAGTATGTTGACGGGTTTAAGACAATCGCCGAGGGTTTCTATCTCGGTGGAAAGGCAGAAACCATCTCTAAGCAAACCCTGAATGTTGAACTTATCAATGTCAAAGACCAGGTGAACAAAGGGCTCAACCTGATTACTTTTTTTGGTCACTCGGGACCTGGGACCATTGATATTGATATCGGGAATGTGAGCGACCCGTCGTTGGGATACAGCAATGCTGGCAAGTACCCTGGCTTCCTGATCAATGGCTGCAACGCGGGACGTTTTTTTGATAACCGCGTCACCTTTGGCGAAGACTGGATCCTGACACCAAACAAGGGTGCAAAGACTTTTATTGCCCACAGTTCGTTCGGCTTCACCAATTTGCTCAAGTCATATTCCGATACCTTTTATTCTATTGCCTTCGGTGATTCCACATTCATGATAAAGGGAATCGGTGAAGTACAAAAGGAAACCGCCCGCCGGCTGCTTTCTATTGAAGGGACAAGTTTGTACACCATTACCCAGGCTCAGCAGATGATGCTCCTGGGCGACCCTGCCGTATCACTTTTTGGCGCGGCCCATCCTGACTATGAAATTAACAGCGGATCATTGTCAGTAGTCTCCCTTGATGGAAAGCCGGTTACGGCACAGTCCCCTTCATTTGCCCTGGATATTTCGGTCAGGAATTTTGGCCGGGCAGAACCGGGGCCTTTGAAGATAACCGTCACCAGGACCTTGTCAGACAATACTTCAATCCGGTACGATTCTACTTTCAGCCCGGTGCTTTACCGTGAGGTCCTTCGGTTTGTGATCAGGAAGGGAAGCCTCAAGGAATCGGGTAATTCAAATTTTTTGGTTTCGATCGACCCGCAGAATACCGTATGGGAATTGCTGGAAACGAACAACAACGCCGGACTTAATTTTTTTATTCCGCTCAACGGAACGCAAAATCTTTTTCCTCCAGCCTATGCGGTGGTAAACCATACCCTCAACAGTTTGGTTTTTCAGACCACGGACTTGCAATCGGCCGCGCGCTCGTTCAAAGTTGAGGTAGATACAGCTGCTACTTTTGACAGCCCCTACCTAAAAAGACAGGTGGTTACCGGTAAGGTGATTGCAACCATGCCGCTTACCCTGTTGCCCGCTGATTCTGTGGTTTACTACTGGCGTACAAAGCTGGACAAGCCGTTGCCCGATGAAAGCGTAGATTGGGCATCATCATCGTTTATCTCCATCAGCAGCAGTTCACCGGGCTGGGCTCAGTCAAAATTTTCGCAATTGTCCGAGGATCCCGCGGTAGGACTGGTTAAGGACCCCTTACTCAGGCAACTTAAATTCCAGGAAACCCGATCCACCATCGATGTCCTCACCTTTGGCAGCACAAACCCAAGTCCGTTTTCAGCGGTATCGCTGAAGATCAACCAGGAGGAATACAATGTTTCTACCCAGGAACAACCTTGCAGGATAAACACCCTTAACCTGATTGCGTTTGACAAGAGTTCCACGGCACCCTATGCGGGCATTCCTTTTGCAAGTTTCTTTGACCCTAGGGCTTGCGGCCGGGCTCCCCAGATGATCAATAATTTCAAAGCCTCTGAGCTGGAGACAGGCAACGGTGATGACTTGGCCCACTGGGTAAACAACATCAAAACGAGCGATTCGGTCGTGCTATTTTCTATCGGAGACGCAGGCTATGCGTCTTGGTCCAACGGCGTCAAACTGAAGTTGACTGAGCTTGGGATTGGAAATACTCAACTGAATGGGCTGCAGCCAGGTGAACCCTTCGTGATTTTTGGAAAGAAGGGTGCTTCTGCAGGGACGGCGGTCATTTTCCGACCGTCGCAGGCACCAGCCAATGCGCAGGCGGTCCTTGTCAACAAAACCATTACCGGGCGGTTTACAGAAGGCTCTCTCACAAGCACGGTAATCGGCCCCGCATCAGCGTGGTCGCATGCTGTTACCCAGTGCACAAGGGCAACACCCAATGACCAATTTGGAATGGATGTGTTCGGCATAGACTTGTCGGGAAAGGAAACCCTGCTAAAGAGCAATACCTATGGTTCAACACCCTTGTCGGATATCAACGCCGGCGCATACCCGTATCTGAAACTTGTGCTGCAGACCAAAGACCTGGTTGACCTGACGCCTGTGCAGCTTCGGCACTGGATGGTTTATTACACGCCCATGGCCGAAGGACTGATTGGGTACCGAAGCAGCCCTGAAGCCGTAACAGTTCAGGAAGGCCAGGATTGGAAAGCTGATTACATATTCAGGAATATTTCTTCGTTAAGTTTCTCAGACTCCTTGCGGGTCCAGGTGGACGTCTTTTCCTCAGAAATTCCATCGGCCGAAAAACAGATTTTCCGGATCAAGGCCCCGGCTCCCGGAGACAGCTCTGTATTTTCAGTCAAGGTTAAAACCAGGGGAAAGGCGGGTCTCAATGATGTAACGGTGTTTGTGAACCCTCGTGTTCTGCCGGAGCAGTATTTTGACAACAACATTTTGCCGCTTTATGGTCATCTCCGCGTTGAGGCTGATCAGACACCTCCACTACTTGATGTGACCGTAGACGGCCGGCATGTAGTGGATGGTGACGCGGTATCGTCCGCGCCAACCATTCTGACTTCCGTCATTGACCGCAATCCGTTTATTCCGAAAACGGATACGACCGGGGTTAACCTCTATCTTCGTTATCCATGTGCCTTGGAGAATTGCACGTTCACAAGAATCAATTTCTCACGTAATGATGTGGTGTGGTCTCCGGCTACGGGTTCATCCGATTTCAAAATTGAGTTTAAGCCTCAAAGCCTGGCAATAGGAGTATATACCCTGAAGGCGGAGGCCGTCGACGGCAGCGGGAATCCCAGCGGAACCACACCCTATGAAGTTTCATTTGAGGTATCGGACCTGAAGAAATTTGTCATTCAGTCGGTCTATCCCAACCCATCGTCTGACCGTTTTTATTTCAAGTTACTGGTTTCAGGACCTTCCGCCCCGGAAGAATTTGGGTTGAAAATTTACTCGTCGTCAGGGTCACTCGTCCGGGAATTTGGAAATGAAGTGCTTGGATCCATCCATGTCGGCACGAATGATGTTTCAGTTGAAGCGACAGACGCAGGAGGCAGCCCGCTTCCGGCAGGAGTTTACCTGTTCCGGATGACCTCCGTCGTAGGCGGCAGGCAGTTTACCTCCAGCGGCAGGCTGATTGTAATACGTTAGTGTGAGGCAGGATTGATAAGAAACAGATTTTTCCTCAACCAGATCATCAGGCCAAGCGCGATGGTGGTGTGAATCGTGATCAGCAGCGGGGTGCCGAGCACCCAGGTCTCGGAAAGAAACCCGTGATTGAGCAGGGTGTTTAATCCCACCAGGGTATACAAGAACAAGAAAAGCAGGGGAAGGGTCATGAATCCCAGGACGACCAGCCACGGTCGTCGGTTTGTCAGTATGCGTACTGCGCGGATAACAGGAGGAACGCCAAGTACAAGAACGATAATCGTACCCAGTAGGATCATCTGCATCCGGGTCAGGTCTTCCTTGAGAAAATTCCTGACTACTACCATTTCGTCTCCTCCACCCATCATTACGGTGGTGATCCGCCCGAATGGAATGTTGGTGAAGATCAGAGAAAACCCAAAGGCCTTTTTTTGTCCATCGTTTGAATTCAGCAACCACATACCCAGCCACATCATGCCGAATGAGAAAACAGGACCGGCCAGGGTTGCAAGCCACCACAGTGATTGATTTTCCTGACACCCTTCGCACAAGGACCAGACATTGAAATCGCGCGGCCCCCAGCATCCGCACAGTATCCTGCCTATGGAAATGTGAACCACCTCGTGAAGCTCCATCATGACAATGAACATGAGGATCAACGCGATGGCATAAGCCGCTGAGAATCTGAGATGGAATGGCTTCATCAGGATCTCGAAACCTTGTCCGTGCCGGTCCAGTCGACGCGGTAGAGGTTTTGTGAACCTCCTGGTTCGGGCAGTTGAACGGTGCCGGTGTGAATGAATGCCAATGATGCGGAGTCCAGGACGAGGGAAGCGGCACAAGGCTCGCTGGCATATATCGAACCGGAGGTTGTCAGTTTGAAAATGCCATGCAGGATTTCTGTGTGGGTACCCATCATTATTTTTCCTCCTTCCTTTTCCACGAGCGTCACGGGTCCGGCATGAAAGCCCACCCTGTATTTTGTTTGCGAACTTTTTCGCTCCATTTCCAGAACGAGGCCCTTACAGAAGGAGAGGGCGCGGTAAGATGAATTGAATCCTGCCACGATGGATTCTTCACTGCATTCCAGCGACAGCATTTCTCCCGCCATATCTGATTCCATTTTTTTTGCGAGTCGGTGTGATTCCAGCATCAGCGGTCCTTCAAAAGAAATCTCTGCCATGAAAAGCACATGCCGGTTTGGTGGCGGAGGCGGGGACGGTGGTTGCGCAGTATTCCTGGGGACCGGGTTTGGAGGCAGCAGGATAGAAGGATCAATGTTTTGTGTTCGGGCTGGAAACGGCCACAGCTTCATCAAGTCGCGGGTGCCTCCTTCTTTCCTGGTACGGTCGCGTTCGGAGAGAATGGTAAGGAGGTAGGGTTCTGAATGAAGCATTCGGCCGCGAAGGACAGCCAGTCCAAAGAGAACGCGCCCGTGGAAGGCAAACAAATCGTCGTTGCCCAGGTATGATTCTTTTGTCAGGTAATGCAGGGTTGTTTTGGAAGCGATCTGATCAAACCGGGCGATCCACGATTCACCCGCAAACCGAACACTGGTTTCCAGAAAGTCTTCCTTGCTGAAAGGCAGGTAGATGTTGATCTCGCCTCCGGCTTCGCGAATGACCTCGGCAAACATGATATCGCTTCCGCAGGCGAGCGAAGTGTATCCGATGCGGGCATTCAGCGTCTTGACAATGCCGGCTAACGCCAGTTTCACGGCGGCCTCGTATTCATTTTGAAAGCGCGGCACCGCCCGCAGCGGATGATCAATCATGTGCCCGACGAGGACGGCCACTACCGGTGGACTGAATAGTTTGAGCGTTTCGGCCGGGATCAGGATATAGTGGTTCAGCATCCACAACTGGTTGTATACGATATTGATCTTTCCCCAGTCCGGCCCCGCAAGTTGGTGTGCTTTAAGATATAGCTCCCCGGCTACTCTGTTTTCTTTGAGCAACAACCGGGCCTCTGCCAATGTGACCAGCTCCCAGAAGTCGGTTGGTTCCCCTGGCAGAACACCCTGGACTTCCAGCGCGATCTCCCTTCCTTTCTGAAATTTACCCGCGATTGCCGACATGGTGGCGGCGTTGATCCCGGTATAATAGTTTCGGGTGATCAGGAAATTGTTCAGGTAGGCATCGCGGGAAAGGACGGCGTATTTCTGGTCCTGGGACTGGCGGAAGAGCTCCTTATAGATACCGCCCATAATCCCGGCTGTTTCGGCGTCGTCGGGATGGTCGCGGTGTACAGGCGCGAAAAATTCAGCCGCAGCGAGGGGAATTCCCGATTTGGAAAGGGCCAGGGCATGCATTTGCTTGACAACCAGGTCGTCAGAGGTGGAAAGCAACGACTCAGATGCAGACTGAGCTTCCAGGTAGCGCCCCTGGTTAATGAGGTGCCTGATGTCTTGGATTGAGGTCAAAGGTTCGAATCTTCAAAGGTTCTTGAAATATAAGAAATGGAGCACTAGTTCCTTTCTGTCCCCATTTTTATGATAAAAGATCATCCTGAATTATGACTTGCGTCATTATTTGCGGGTAGGGGTT
Organism: Cyclobacteriaceae bacterium; assembly: GCA_043744235.1. GTDB lineage: Bacteria > Bacteroidota > Bacteroidia > Cytophagales > Cyclobacteriaceae > ELB16-189. Next base: position 66,043 of record JAYTVB010000014.1, read on the forward strand.
TGCTGATTTTTAGTTACCCGAAAAGGACATTTTTATCAGAAAAGAAGCGAAAAATGAAAAAGAAGAGATTTGTAACACTCGATGGAAACGAAGCCTGCGCCTATGTGGCCTACCGCGTTAATGAAGTTTGCGCGATTTATCCCATAACCCCTTCCTCAGGGATGGCTGAACTGGCGGACGAATGGTCTTCGAAGAAAGTGAAGAACATCTGGGGAGCTGTACCCACTGTATACGAGATGCAAAGCGAGGGCGGAGCCGCCGGAGCCGTGCACGGAGCATTGCAGTCGGGTGCCCTGACCACCACCTTCACGGCATCGCAGGGTCTTCTGCTGATGATACCCAACATGTACAAGATCGCTGGAGAACTTACTTCCACTGTATTTCACGTTTCGGCACGCGCATTGGCCACCCACGCACTTTCCATATTCGGTGACCACAGCGATGTGATGTCCATCCGGGGAACGGGGTTTGCCATGCTTGCCTCAGCAAACGTTCAGGAGGCGATGGACATGGCGCTCATTGCCCAGGCGTGTACGCTCGAATCCCGAATTCCGTTCCTCCACTTCTTTGACGGCTTCCGCACCTCTCACGAGGTGTCAAAAGTGGAAGTGATCGAAGAGGACGTGATGAAGAAGATGATCAGTGAAGCACTCATTCACCAGCACCGCAAAAGAGCCTTATCCCCTGACAGGCCAGTTATCCGCGGCACAGCTCAAAACCCCGATGTATACTTCCAGAACCGCGAAGCCTGCAATCCATTCTTCAACGCCTGCCCTGAAATCGTGCAGCAGCAGATGGATCGTTTTGCTTCGCTGACCGGCCGTCAATACCACCTGTTTGATTACTATGGCGACCCAAAAGCTGAGCGTGTGGTTATTGCCATCGGCTCTGGAACAGAAACGCTTCAGGAAACCGTTGATTACCTCAACAAGAAGGGCGAAAAGGTAGGCATCGTAAAAGTCAGGCTATACCGTCCATTTGACATGACCAAACTGGTGGAAGCTTTGCCTGCCTCCGTGAAAGCCATCGCCATCCTTGACCGCACAAAGGAGCCTGGTTCTCCGGGTGAACCACTTTACCTGGACGTTTCACATTCCCTCATGGAGGCCTATGCTGAAGGTAGGGCACGTTTTGAAAAAATGCCACGCATCCTGGGCGGCCGTTATGGATTGTCATCGAAAGAGTTTACCCCGGCCATGGCCGTCGCGGTATTTGAGAACCTGAAGGAAGGCAAGGGTAAGAACCATTTTACCATTGGCATAAAAGACGACATTACACATAAGAGCCTTGACTTCGATCCCAATGTTACCATCGAGCCAGATAGCGTCATTCGGGCGTTGTTCTACGGATTGGGTGCCGATGGAACCGTGGGAGCCAACAAGAATTCAATCAAGATTATCGGTGAAAATACACAGAACTATGCCCAGGGCTATTTTGTGTATGACTCCAAGAAATCAGGATCCATGACCATTTCGCACCTGCGCTTCGGCCCGGAACCCATTCACTCACCGTACCTGATCAGGGAAGCAAACTTCGTGGCATGCCACCAGCTGGTCTTCCTGGAAAAAATCAACATGCTGGAGTTTATTGTTCCGGGTGGAAACTTCCTCCTGAATTCACAATGGAAGCCCGAAGAGGCCTGGAGTTTTCTGCCACGCGAAACACAGAAGATCATTCTTGAGCGAAAAGTCAAATTCCATATCATCGATGCGCAGAAAGTGGCGAAAGAAAATGGCATGGGCCGGATGATCAATACGATCATGCAGACCTGCTTCTTCGCGATTTCAGGCGTGCTGCCCAGGGCGGAAGCCATTGAGGCCATTAAGGCATCCATCAAGAAATCTTACGGGATGAAGGGCACCAGAATCGTGGAAATGAATCTGAAAGCAGTGGACAGTACGCTGGCAAACTTATTTGAAGTGAAAATACCAGCTTCGGTTACTTCCACTTCACAATTGGTGGCGCCCGTTCCTGAAAGTTCACCCGATTTTGTGAAAAGGGTGCTCGGTCAGATTATTGCCGGCCAGGGCGACGAACTGCCGGTCAGCGCATTTCCTCCCGATGGCACATTCCCCAGTGATACGGCGCAATATGAAAAGAGAAACATTGCGTTGCAGATCCCGGTATGGGATGAGGAAATTTGTATCCAGTGCGGAAAGTGCATGATGGTGTGCCCGCACGCCGTAATCCGGTCCAATGTGTTTGACGGGAAACATTTAAAAGATGCCCCTCAAAGTTTCAAGGCGGTGGACAGTCGTGAAAAGGAGTGGAAGGAAATAGGATTAAAATATTCCATTCAGGTATCGCCCGAGGACTGTACCGGTTGCAGTGTCTGCGTGGAAGTTTGTCCGGTGAAGAACAAATCAAACGTGAGCCTGAAGGCGCTGAACATGGCACCCCAGCCCCCGCTGCGCAAGCAGGAATCGGAGAACTGGGAGTTCTTCAACAAGTTACCTGACATGGACCGCAGTAAATTGAATCTCACGTCCATCAGCCAGCAGCAGAACCAGCGCCCGTTATTTGAATTCTCCGGTGCTTGCTCGGGCTGTGGCGAAACGCCATACCTGAAGCTGATGTCTCAGTTGTTCGGAGATCGCGCGGTGATTGCGAACGCAACCGGCTGTTCTTCCATTTACGGCGGCAACCTGCCAACCACACCATGGGCCAAAAATGCCCAGGGCCGCGGTCCTGCGTGGGCCAACTCCCTCTTCGAAGATAACGCAGAGTTTGGACTGGGCTTCCGCCTGGCCATCGACCAGCATCAGGAAAATGCAAGGAACATCCTGAAAGAATTGGCAGGTGAAGTGGGAGAGGAGCTGGCCAACCAGATATTGATGGCAGACCAGAAAGAAGAAACGGGAATCAACGCACAGCGGGACCGGGTCGAAAGACTGAAGAAGACATTGGAAGGCAATCAGGAGGAACGAATGGTTCGCCTGCTGAATCTGGCCGATTACCTTGTGAAGAAGAGTGTTTGGATCGTCGGAGGCGACGGCTGGGCCTATGATATCGGGTATGGCGGACTCGATCACGTGCTCGCCTCAGGCAAGAATGTAAACATCCTGGTGCTGGATACTGAAGTTTACTCGAATACCGGCGGACAGATGTCAAAATCAACGCCCATGGGAGCCGTCGCTAAATTTGCAGCGGGTGGTAAACCGGGCAACAAGAAGGACTTGGGCATGATGGCGATGTCCTATGGCAATGTATATGTCGCCACCATCGCGTTTGGAGCAAAGGATCTTCAGACCCTCAAGGCCTTCAATGAAGCGGAGGCCTTTGAAGGACCGTCCGTCATCATTGCCTACTCGCATTGCATCGCACATGGTATCAACATGGAGGCACCGCTCCAGCATCAGAAGGCGCTCGTGGATTCCGGCCAATGGATCCTGTACCGTTACAACCCTGACCTGGAGAAAGAAGGCAAGAGCCCGATGACCATTGATTCGCAGCCGAAGAAGACTACGATTGAGGAATACATGAGCCTTGAGAATCGCTTCAAGATGTTGTCCAAGACGCATCCCGAAGCTGCAAAGAAATACTATGAGCAGGCCACGACACGTGCCAAGGAGCGGTATGAGCAGTTCCAGCACCTGGCCTCCAAAGTACCACACGTCAAAGCTGAGACATCAGCAGCAAAAGAAGAACTGGCTAAATAAAACACAAAGATTATGGACCTGTCAACCCAATACCTTGGATTCAAACTGAAGAATCCCCTGGTGGTATCCGCCTCACCTTTGTCTGAGAACATTGACAACATCAGGCTGATGGAGGACTCCGGCGCTTCAGCCGTCGTGCTTTACTCTCTTTTTGAAGAACAGCTGGAGACTGAACAAAATGAGTTGGATTTTCATTCCAGGGAGGGTACAGAGACCTTTGCTGAGGCCCTCAGCTATTTTCCAAAATCCGAGGAATACCGCACGGGTCCCGCCGAGTACCTGGATCTGGTATACAAGGCGAAGATCGCTACCCGGATGCCCGTGATTGCGAGCCTCAATGGTTACTCCATCGGAGGCTGGACCAATTTTGCCAGCATGATTGAGGAAGCTGGCGCGGATGCGCTGGAGTTGAACATCTATTACATTCCTTCCAACCTGGAGATGACAGGACAGCAGGTGGAGCAGGAGTATGTTGACATCCTCCAGCAGGTAAAAGAACGGGTCAGGATTCCGGTAGCAGTGAAACTAAGTCCTTATTTTTCAAATATGGCCAACATGGCCCAACGGCTTGATAAGGCAGGTGCAAACGCACTGGTATTGTTCAACAGGTTTTATCAGCCGGACATTGACCTGAAGAACCTGGACGTTGAACCCAACATTGTATTGAGCAAGTCTTACGACATGCGCCTGCCCTTGCGTTGGATTGCCTTGCTAAAGGGAAGGGTCAAGGCCAACCTGGCGGCTACCAGCGGCATACACACTGGCTGGGATGTACTGAAGCTGATGATGGCAGGTGCCGACGTGGCCATGCTGGCTTCGATTCTTCTGAAGAAGGGCATCAGGGAGATCATCACCATTGAATCCCAAATGAAACAGTGGATGGAGGAGAATGAGTACGAGTCCGTCAAACAGATGCAAGGCAGCATGAGCGCCATGAACGTGAAGAATCCAGCCAAATTTGAGCGGGTACAATACATGAAGGCGCTGTCGAAGTTTCAGGTGTAGTTGGCGCGATGTCTTCAGGACGCGTGCCGGTGAAGTCCTGACGCGCAATACTGGGGTTTGGCATAACCTTTTAAGTTTAAGCATGAGCTCGTGCTTAAATGGGCCGAGCCTACGGCTCTCATTCTTGCTTTCATTTTCAAATCAACGGGTTGAAACCCGTTGTTTCTGTATCATCGAGGCCACGCCTCTTTATTCTAAATTAATTGCCTCATGTCAATAGGTTGAAGCCCGTTGTTGCGGTATCATACAGGCTGCGCCTGTCCATTCTAATTTTATTGCCTTGGGTCGACGGGTTGAAACCCGTTGTAGCAGTATCATCGAGGCTGCCTCTTCATTCTTTATTTATTACCTCGGGTGAACAGGTTGAGCCCCTGAGGCCGCCTTCGGGGAGGTCTTGTTATAAACAGCTCGGCATTGATAGCCGGAGAGCCACAGGCTCAATTTGATTTATTAACACCGGACTTTAGTCCGGTGAAGGCAAGCGAATGCCTCAGCTAAGTGACATTGGCACGGCACATATTATTTTCAGAACCTTTGATCGATTAGCGGTCACCCTGAGTAAAGTTGCCTTCCAGCCCGGCTTCGACTTCCTGCCCACGCGGCACTTCGGCAGCGAGGTGCTCAGCCTGACTGTACCTCCCTAAAACGGCCTTCCATTCAATGCACCAGTTGCCTTCAGTGACAAAATTTCTTTACCCTTCCGGTAGTATACAATCCTATTTTCAGACGAATTGATACAAATGCTATCGCCAGCGAGAAGAAGGTTAACCTTCCTGTTGATAATCGCCGGTAATCCGTTTCGCCTCCGGATAATCAGAAGCCTCAGGTCGGCATTGTACTTCAGTCCTTCATTGAAAAGGCCTTCCCGGGATGGATCAAAACTTCCGCTGGTCGGGTGGAACCAGACAAGGCCCCTGTCACTTCCCAGCATTTTCACGGAATCGACTTGGCCACAGAATTCAAAAGCCAGCTTCCCGATATACCTTTCTCTTTCGTCTTCCATGTTGCTGACATGTTCGGTCAGCATACGGTATGTGAGGAACAGGAGAAGTAGAATGGACCCGGCAATGATGATCGTTTTTTTCATGGTGACCCCTGAAACAAAGTACTTGCTTTCCACCCGGACTTTACTGACCTTAAATTTACCAAATAACCACCTGACTATGTTTGACTTCCACACCCCGCCTCAGTCCCGCCGAAGATTTCTCGGTTCTTTGGCCGCATTAACCACCTTGACGGCCTTCGAACAACGCGAGGCCGACATCATTTTGTATAATGGAAACATAGTCACCATGGGAAGCACACCCCGTGCCCAGGCGGCGGCTATCATCGATGGCCGGTTCTTTGCCGTCGGCGAAAACAAGGAAATTCAGGCATTGGCCACGGGACGCACCAAAAAAATTGACCTCGGCGGAAAGACCGTCGTGCCTGGATTCATCGACGCGCACTCACATCCCGGCAGTTCAGGGCTGCAGCACCTGCGTGAAGTGGATTGCGACCTGCGATCCATCAAGGACATCCAGCAGGCTATCCGCCAGCGTGCCACCAATACACCAAAAGGAAACTGGGTGCTGGGATTCAAATACGATGACACCAAGACCAGCGAAGGACGCATTGTGAACCTGGCCGACCTTGATGCGGCGGCGCCTGATCACCCGGTGCGCATTCAGCATCGAGGAGGACATACCATTTATGTGAATTCAATGGCGATGAAAATGGCGGGGGTGACTGAAACCACACCAGATCCACAGGGTGGGATGTACGACCGCGACCCCTCAACAAAGCAACTCAATGGCCGTATCAAGGAAAGCGCTACCCGGCCATTCGACAAGATTATTCCGGATAACTACACCCGCGATGACTTGCGGGAAGGCGTCAAGTTGATTTCCAAAATGATGACTAAGACCGGGGTGACATCGGTACATGATGCCTACGGTTCGCCGGAATATTTTCGCGCGTACCAGGACGCTTATGAATCCGGTGACCTGGGTTTGCGAATTTACTGCCTGATCGGGTATACCCACATTGACAAGATGTTGGAAGCTGGTATCCGCACGGGTGTGGGCAATGAGTGGGTGAGGGTCGGAGCGATGAAGCTCACGTGTGATGGATCGATCTCTGAGCGCACGGCTCGGTTATCTCAACCATACATCGGCAGGCCCAATGACTATGGCATCCTTGTCATGAACGAAGAGCAGTTGTACGGCTACGCCAAAAAAGCGCATGATGCGGATTGGCAGATTGGGGTTCATGCCAATGGTGATGTTGGCATTGACACGACCATGAAGGTTTATGAACGTCTTCAGAAAGAGCGTCCCCGCAAGGATCCCCGGTTTCGCATTGAGCACTGCACAATGATCAACGACAACATCATCCAGCGGATGAAAACCCTTGGCGTGATCCCCACACCGTTCTCCACCTACGTGTATTATCATGGAGAGAAGATGCGCGAGTACGGGCCCGAGCGTCTGAAGAACATGTTTGCCCTGCGCAGTTTTCTGGATGCCGGCATTCGTGCGACGCAGGCTTCTGATTATCCTCCGGGTCCGTTCGAGCCGATGATGGCGCTACAGTCGAGCGTGACGCGCACCGACATTAAAGGAAACGTGTGGGGAGCAAATCAGAAAGTGACCGTAGATGAGGCGATCCGCATCGGTACCATGCATGGTGCCTATGCGTCATACGAAGAAAAAACAAAGGGGTCAATCGAACCGGGAAAGTATGCCGACCTGGTGGTCCTGGGCCGAGATCCTTACAAGGAAGATCCTTCCACGCTGATTACGATTCCGATTGAGCGAACGATGACAGGCGGGAAGTGGGTATATGAGTCGTAGAAACCATTGATTCAACATTAGACGGATGAAGAAAATACTATTGGCCGGATTGGCCCTGGTTCTACCTTTGATTGCAAGTCATGGCCAGGTCGAATACAAAGAGGACCTGAAGGGTTTTATTGATTACCATGTTCCCGTCATAGCTTTTACCGGGGCGATGGTTATTGACGGGAGGGGAAATCCTTCAAGGTCAAATCAAACGGTTATCATACGCAACGGAAAGATTGAATCCGTGGGAAATGCAACCTCCGTTAAGATTCCTTCTGATGCGGCCATTATTGACCTGAAGGGTAAGGCACTGTTGCCCGGATGGGTCATGCTGCATGAGCACATGTATTATCCTGCTATTTCGATGAAACCGTATTACGCACACTATAAGCAGCTCCCGGTTACATTCCCTCCCTTGTACCTGGCGGCTGGCGTTACCACGCTGCGAACAGGGGGAAGTCTGGAGCCGTATTCTGATATCAGCCTGAAGAGACAATCTCAACAAGGACAGATCATAGCGCCAACGATCGAAGTAACGGCACCATACCTGGAAGGATTCGGGGCTTTTGCCGGCCAGATGTACCAGATGGACACTCCTGAAGAAGCAAGAAAGTTTGTGAATTTTTGGGCGGATGCGGGCATGACGTCATATAAAGCGTACATGAAGATCAACCGGGCAACACTGAAAGCGGCGATTGAGACCGCCCACCAGCGGGGACTGAAAGTGACAGGACATTTGTGCTCCATCACCTATCGTGAGGCGGCTGAAATGGGCATCGATCACCTGGAGCATGGGTTCATGGCCTCCACTGATTTTGCTAAAGACAAGAAGCAGGATGAATGCCCGGGCAACAACGGGCTTGCGGATTTGGATCCCTCCGGCACGGAAGCCAGGGATCTGATCAGGTTTCTGGTTGAAAGAAAAGTCAACGTCAATTCCACACTTGCTGTTTTCGATCTGGCTTCCCCATGGCCTGAGGTCCTGGAGGCGATGGCTGCCAATACCCGGGAGGAATACCTGAAATTAAGTGCCCGCCCCCGGAGTCCTCAGTTTGAGAAGGCGCTGAAAAACACGATGCGGATGGAGAAGATGTTTTATGATGCAGGCGGATTATTGACTGTGGGTACTGATCCCACGGGAAATGGAAAGGTCATCGCCGGTTATGGAAATCAGCGTGCCATTGAGATGCTGACTGAAGAAGGATTTACGCCGCTGGAGGCCATCAAGATCGCCACGTACAACGGAGCCCTCGCCCTGGGTCATGAAAAGGAAATCGGTTCAATTGAAGTGGGTAAGGAGGCGGACTTGATTGTCGTGGACGGAGACCCATCCAAAAACATCAGTGATATCCGGAAGGTAGTTTGGGTATTCAAGGACGGCGTTGGCTTTAATTCAATGAAGTTGTTTGATTCGGTAAAAGGCAGGGTCGGGATTCATTAAACTCCTGATCTGTGTCCTCACAGCCAATCAACCTTACACTTCTTTTGCAACTTCCATTTCCAACAAGGTAAGATCCAGGTTTCTGTATTGAAAGCCCAGGTCTGGCGAGTCGGGGGCCGTGACATGGTCAACCACCTTGAATCCGAAGCCTTCATAATATGATGTAATGAGCTGGTTATCGGCCCACGTGTCCATCCTGATGTAAGGCAAGTGCCTGCCGCGCGCATCGGCAATGGCCCAATTCAAAATTTCACCGAAGAGTCTTCTGCCTTTAAAATCCGGGTTGACGGCAATCCGGTGAAGATAAAGGGCGTCGCCGTTCTCCTTTTCATTCCAGATGACCTTGTCGTTGTAGCACACGCTGAATACGATGGCGATGGTGCCGTCGATCAGGATCTTGTATTGATTACCATTTGTTGCCTCTTTGATTAAAACACCCTTATCATAGCCCTGCCACACGGGGAGTTTTTTCCGGGTTTGGTACGCTATGGCGTGGTCGAACAGGCCATAGATAAATGAAAGATCGTCGATGGTTGTGTTTTCGATGATCATTGAAAATTGTTCAAATGACCCTGGCCAGTATATTCACACACTTTGGCTAATGCTATTTCTTCGCTTCCCTAAATATAAGCTGCGCCTTTTTCATGGCGGCCACCATCACCGTAGAAAAATCGCTGGAGGCACTCGCCAGATCACCCGGGTTAAAGGTTTCTGACTGGGCAGACCATACCAGCTTGGAGGTCTTGGTGTCGTAAACCCTGCTTTCTACAAAATAGGCTTTGTCCATTTCGTAATAGCCAGGCGTAGAGTAGGCAGTGGAGGCGCTGGTGTAGTAGCCCCCAAAAGCACCATAAGAGCCTGGGCCGGGAACTCCTCCCGTCATGGGTTGATAGTAACCTGAACCATATCCGATGTTGGTTGGGGTGTATGAATTGGCGCCTGGAACGTACCGCTCTTCTTCAGTATGCTTGATAAGGGTTACCGTAATGATGGCGTCATGGCCGAGGCCCTGGATTTTTTCCACGGCCGCCTTTTTCTCTTCAGTTGTCTCCAGCTTTTCACTGTGAGAGAAAACGTCCAGGCTTTGGGTAACCTTTACCCCTTCATGTTTCAGCCGGCTGGAAATGTCGCGCTCCAGCGTGGACCGTGCCGGCAGATTTTTACTCAATACGGCTACAAAGAAGTCCTTGTAGCTTTTTGATTCAGGATCTTTCCAGGAGCCAGTAATCTGTGTTGCCGTTGATGAGCATGACTCAAGAACAAAGGTAATGAGGATGAGGGAAGCAGTGAGGATCAACGGGTACAATGAATAAGGAATGGGCTTAATCTTCATGGGATTGAAATCAAATTGAGGTGCAAGTATCCCAAATTATTGTCAATTGAAAAAGGCCTTATTTGGCAAGCAGTGCTTTATTGAATGAGTAAATGGGCACCTTTAGCGCTCAGTCGGAGCTCCGGAAGAATTCGAATGCAATACTCACTTGACAGTCAGGAAGGCAGGCTCTTGTTCTAGGAGTGCATGAAGGCCGCTGCGCAGGTTTCAAAAAAAACACTAACTTTCCTATACACTAAAACCAAAACCTTACTTATGGATACCAAAAAATTCTTGACAAGTACGCTGGTGGGGGGCATCGCCTTTTTCTTCATTGGCTACTTATTTTATGGAGTGGCGCTCATGGGCTTCTTCGCTGAACATGCCGGGGGCGGCCCCGCAAAAACCATGGAGGAAATGGTATGGTGGGCACTGATTTTGGGCAACATGGCGCAGGGTGCACTGCTCAGCTACATTTTTTTGAGGTGGGCCAACATTTCATCTTTTGCCGCTGGTGCCTCAGCGGCCGCTATCCTGGGTTTCTTTATGGGACTTGGCATGAACATGATCCGTTTCGCAACCAGCAATGCATTTGACCTGACAGCCTCCCTGGTCGACGTTGGTGTAGCCGCAGCCCTGAATGGCCTGGCCGGTGGTATCATCGGGGCCGTGCTGGGTATGGGAAAGAAAGACTGACCATACCGTCCATCACTTTCTTTGACCCTGGCTTTCCCAGCCAGGGTTTTTTCATGCCTGACGGATACGATGCGTGGAATTATTCAGCCTAAAATGCTAATCTTCGGATATCGATAACCTTAGCGTGGAACGCCAGCTCTTCACATCACGGATGACTTCCATCCTCACCATGCTCGGCGTGGCGATAGGACTGGGCAATGTCTGGCGCTTTCCATACATGATGGGTCGTTATGGAGGCAGTGCATTCCTCGCTGTCTACATTGCGTTCACCATACTTTTTGCTTTTCCTGCCTTGATGGCAGAGATGACCCTGGGCAGGTTGAGCGGCAAGGGAACACTGGATTCAATGAGGATTGCTTTTGGCAAAAGGGCTGGCAATGTGTTTGGATACCTGTTGCTCATTGTCATCACCATTGCCGGATCGTATTACGCCGTCGTGGTCGGCAATGTTTTTTATACATCAGCGTTTTCAATTGCAAGAGGATTTTCCCCGGATACGGTTGGTGAATACCATGCCATGCTGGCCAATGGCTGGCTGCAATATGGCATCACGGTGTTGCTGATCGGTGCCTCCATTTTTGTCATCCACAAAGGACTGCTGGATGGCATTGAACGGATCAGCAAGATTGTCATGCCGCTCTTTTTCCTGGCATTGGTGTACATGATCGTGCACGCGCTTTCCATGCCCCATGCGCTGGAGAAATGCCGGGAGTTCCTTCGGCCTGACTTCTCTGCCTTGAAATCAACACAGGTTTTCGCTGCGCTTGGTCAGGCTTTCTTTTCTGTTGGCCTTGGTGGCACTTTTGTGGTGGTTTATGCCAGTTTTCTGAAGAAGGATGAGGATATTCCCACCATCTCCTTATACACGGGGCTCGGTGATGCCGGCGCGTCACTGCTCATCAGCCTGTTCCTGGTTCCTTCCGTTCTGGTAATGGGGATGAATATGGCGTCGGGTCCGGGTCTGATATTCAATACCTTTCCCTTGCTGTTCAGCGCCATGCCGGGAGGGAGGTTTATCGGTTCTCTTTTTCTGATCTCGATTTTTATTGTTGCCTTTCTTTCGCTCGTTGCTGCCTACCAGGTGCCCTTCACCTGCATCAGGAATGAGCAAGCCAAAATGGATGGCAAAAGGATTTTATTAATCATCGGTGTTGGCCAGGCCATTCTCTCGATGCCCAGCACTGTTTTTCCTGACCTGATCGGCGTGCTGGACCTGGTATTTGGTTCTGGCATGCAGGTACTGGGGAGTGCACTGTGCATCCTGGGACTGACGTGGGGCGTACGACGAAATGAGGTGCTGAAGCAGATGTTTCTTTCTGATGACCAAACTTTTATCAGGAAGGCTGCTTTTTTCTGGATAAAATGGATCATTCCGATGGCCCTGCTGGCCGTCCTGGCCCTGTATGTGTACGACGTCCTTATCTGAAAAATCAATTGTATATTTCTAGTCAGTTTAATAACTTAAATGATTAACCATGAAGAAAGACAAAGACAACATTGAACTGGATGCAGTCGAGGACCACGATGGCATCATGACCATCCGTGGTGGCGGAGGCAAACGCGACTGGAACGGCATCCATTACAAGCAGGGTATGTCGGCCAAGAATGTGGGATCAACGAAATTGTCAGTCAACATCGCGACCATTCCGCCCGGCGGTGTGGCCAAGGCACACATCCATGATGGATTTGAGCTGATGCTGTATATCCTGGAAGGCAACGTGCGACATGAGTTCGGCCACAAACTCAAGAAAGTCCTGGAAAATACTGCTGGAGATTTTATTTTTATCAAGTCTGGCATACCTCATGAAGTATTTAACGTGAGCCAGACGGAACGTGTCGTGGCATTTGTTTCCCGTTCAAGTGCGGAAGAATGGGATAACATCATTCCCTACGATCGTGAAAAGGGTACCCTCATCATTGAATAGGTTAAGCAGCCAATATGAAATCAGCGCAGGACAAAGGGATTGACTCCCTCAACCAGGAATTCAAGAAGTATGAACAGGTCAACAAGGGCCAGACCTACCACCTCGTGGAAAAGGAAGGAGAGGACCAGTTCGATGAGGAGTTCAGGATCAAGACGTGCGACATGAGCCTGTTCTTCCGTGGCGGTGAATCCGGCAAAAAGGAATTTGCCCAACAACTCGGCGAAGCCATGCGGGGAATTGGTTTTGCAATACTGACCAACCATGGTGTTGATTCTTCGCTTTACGACGAAGCTGAGAAGAAGACGGCTGAATTATTCGAAACCACCACGCGCGAGGAGCGGATGAAATACCACGCTGCGCGCTTCGGCTCGGTGAACCAGGGGTACTTCCCCATGAAGGAAACAACCATCATCCACCCCGACCTGGTGGAAGGATGGGTCTTCTGCCGCAGGGCTTTCAACCTGGACAATGCTGTAGACTATAAGGAATCAGACTTCTGGCCCCAACCGGGTTATGAGCCTTTCTTCCGAAAGCTTGTACAGCATCACGAGGCACTGATACTTCCCATCATGCAGAGCATACTGCTGTACCTCGGTGTTGATCCTCATGGGTATGACAGGAAATTTGCGGGGACCAATTTCGGTTTCCGCCTGAATTACTATCCGCCCATTCAGGCGGAAGATGATGCCTCCGGCGCCGGTCGCATGCTCGGCCACGAAGACGTGGATTTCTTCACCATCCTTCCGGCACAGTCTGTCGATGGGCTGCAGGTACTGAATCGCAGGAACATGAAGTGGATCCGGCTGGAGGCACCCAAGGGAAGCATTGTGCTCAATACCGGCGATTATATGCAAAGAATCACGAACGATATCCTGCCGTCAACGACCCACCGGGTGAGCAAGCCGAAGAACCGTGCCATGAACAGCAAGCCGCGCATCAGTTTCCCCATGGCCGTGTATGTCTGGGAGAAGGAAATCCTCGAGGTGTTGCCCAATACCGGCGTACCAAAATACGAGCCCATTGAAGCCGAAACTTTCCATACACGGATCACCAGCAAGTATTACGGAGATGCGTACGCGGATAAGCCGAAGTAACCTCGTGGCTTGATATGTTTTTGTCTTTTCGATGAAGATTTATAAAACGAGATCCGCAATCTATATTTATTCGAACGGTGCGTGCCATCGTACGGAATTGGCATGGGATACTTTGATCAACCGCGACCACCTGCACTCTTTCTTGTTAGACGAAATCGGGCGTTGTAAGCAGTTGAATGTTGGTGTGGGACTTATCAATACCGGGCCCCTGCCACCCATCGGCAGCCAGGAGGTTTGGGCCTCAGGCGTTACCTACAGTCGCAGCAAGGATGCGCGTATGGACGAGTCGAAGAAGTCCGGTGCAGCAGCGTTTTATGACAAAGTGTATGAGGCCGAGCGCCCCGAGTTGTTTTTCAAAGCCCTGCCGCATCGCGTGGCGGGTAATCGCGACACCGTTCATATCCGACGCGATTCAGCCTGGAATGTGCCTGAACCGGAATTGACACTCTTTATAAACAGCCTGGGTAATATTCAGGGCTATACCATAGGCAACGACATGAGTTCGCGCAGCATCGAAGGGGAGAACCCACTCTACTTGCCCCAGGCCAAAACCTATGACCGCAGCGCGGCGCTGGGACCATGCCTTTGGGTTCCGCCATCACCGATTTCCCCCGAAACGGTCATTGCCATGGTCATAGTCAGGGCGGGGAAGGAAGTGTTCAGGGATGCTGTGATGATCAGCAGGATGAAGCGCAGTCACGAAGAACTGGCATCTTACCTGTTCAGGGAATTAACTTTTCCTTCCGGATGCTTTCTGATGACCGGAACTTGCCTAGTGCCGCCCAATGAATTCACCTTGGCTGTTGGCGATGAGGTCCGGATATCCATCGACGGAATCGGCACCATCACAAATGCCGTGGGAATGCGGTCATGAATTCTTAACTTCATTCGAACTTAAAATCCATCGCCTATGAAAAAGATTCTTCTCCTCCTGTTTTTGGTTCTTGGTTTTTTGCCGACCCAGGCGCAGAACAAGAACACGTTTAATGGTCTGGGGGTTGGCATGGACAACCTTTACCGCCTTTCACCGGCAAAGACCCGCTCAATCAGTCCTGAGAACACAACCGGCGAAAAGGGAAAAGGTGGAATGGACAAAGAAGGTGTTGCATCCAGGAATGCGAAGGACCTCGGTCAGGGTTGGAAAGTAAGTCCTTATGTAATCATCGAGCCCGGCAAAACCCATACCCTTGCGGAAATCAGCGGTTCAGGAGCCATCCAGCACATCTGGCTCACACCCACCGGCAACTGGCGGTTCTCCATAATACGGATGTATTGGGATGACGAGACAACGCCTTCAGTCGAAGTGCCGTTGGGTGATTTCTTCGGAATGGGCTGGGGCGAATATGCGCCGATGAGTTCACTCGCAGTTTGTGTAAACCCGGGAAGCGCCTTCAATACATACTGGGTTATGCCTTTCCGGAAGAAATGCAGGATCACCATGGAAAATATAAACACTGAGAAAGTGACCATCTTCTACCAGGTAGACTACACCCTGACCGAAGTGCCGGAAGATGCAGCCTATTTCCATGCCCAATTCAGGAGGACCAATCCAGTAAAGTACAAGGATGTCTATACGATCGTGGACAAGATCAAGGGCAAGGGACACTATGTCGGAACCTACATGGCCTGGGGTGTGCACAACAATGGCTGGTGGGGTGAGGGTGAGATCAAGTTCTACATGGATGGCGACCAGGAATTTCCGACCATCAATGGCACGGGCACTGAAGATTATTTTTGCGGATCTTATGATTTCGATACGAAGAAGCAGAACGCGGCTGGAGCAGAGGTGACTGAGTACACGGAGTTTTCAACTCCCTACAGCGGGCTACACCAGGTGATTCGCGGCGATGGCCATTATAAAGTGATGCAGCGCTTTGGCATGTATCGGTGGCACATTGCTGATCCTGTCCGTTTCGAACAGGATTTGAAAATTACCATCCAGGACCTGGGCTGGAGGCATAACGGCACCTACTTGCCGCAGCAGTCTGATATTTCATCTGTTGCTTACTGGTACCAGACCGAACCGCACACGGCTTTTCCCAAACTCCCTTCCAAGGATGAGCTGGAAATAAATTAGGCGGTTGACTTGCATGAAGCCAATACAATCCCTGGTCATCGTTGTACTTTTGTTCAGCTGTGTGCAAAAGAAACCTTTACCTGTGTTGGAAAAACCCATGGATCCCGTACCGGGAACATTTGGGTATGACGTCGACTTTTTAAAGTCACACACAAGTATCGTGGTGCTGGGCAGGAAGGCATCCAAGGCCAGGGTCCTCGTGGTGGCTGACTACCAGGCGCGGGTGATGACCAGTTCTGCCAATGGAGATACAGGCAACAGTTATGGCTGGATTAATTATGAGCTGATTCGATCAGGGGCCACCAAGCCCCACATCAATCCGTTTGGCGGTGAGGACCGTTTTTGGCTGGGCCCGGAAGGTGGGCAGTATGGATTGTTTTTCAGGAAGGGAGATCCATTTGACTTTGATCATTGGCAAACGCCTGCTGCAATAGACACCGAGCCCTTTGAACTCGTGAATGCTGACAGTCTCCAGGCAAATTTTACAAAGCATACCTCGTTGATTAATTATCAAGGTGCTGCATTTGAATTGGAAATCAGCCGCAAGATCAGGCTCCTTGAAAGGGAAGAAGTGGCCAAGGAGTTTGGAGTATCAATGCAGAAGACAAGCCTGGTTGCCTATGAGAGCATCAATGAAATCAGGAATACCGGTGCGGACTGGAAAAAGGAAAATGGTCTGATCTCTATTTGGATTCTGGGCATGTTCAATCCTTCAGACAATACTTGCATTGTGCTTACTTATAAGAAGTCGAAGGATATGAACGCTGTAACGGATGACTATTTTGGGACCATTCCAAAAAGCCGCATTGTCAGGACGGACAGCATATTGTACCTGAGGGGAGATGGAAAATTTCGCGGCAAGGTGGGAATTGCGCCCAGGGTTGGGAAGAATGTAGCTGGGAGCTACGATGCGGATAAGAATATTCTGACAATCATTAAGTTTGATTTGGACAGGGTAGGTACTTATGTGAACTCGAGGTGGGAAATACAGCAGTCTCCTTACCGGGGTGATGCGATTAATTCCTACAATGACGGACCTCAGGCGGATGGTTCCCGGCTTGGACCATTCTACGAACTGGAGAGCTCTTCACCAGCCAGGGAACTAAAGAGGGGGGAAATAATCCGACACCGGCATATGACGCTGCATGCCGAAGGCACCGAAGAAGACCTAAATCTGCTGGCGGAAAAGATTTTAGGTGTTGGATTGAATGGGATAAAGCATATTTTCTCCAAATAGCATCTTAACTTTTTCTATATTTAAGAATAATGGACGGCAATCACTTATTTACAGAATACTTTTTTTCCCGGTTCCTGATCAACATCCTGGCTATAGTCATTTTGATCCGGTTCGTTTATTACGGCACCTATCAGAAGCGAGACACTTTTTTTACCTTTTTCCTGCTCAATTTCATTGTCTTCCTGTTGACCTACATGCTGGAGGTTGTGAAAGCTTTCAATTCTCTGGGGAGCGCTTTTGGATTGCTTGCTGCGTTCGCCTTGCTTCGTTTCCGGACAGAAGCCATCACCATCAAGGATATGACCTACCTGTTTATCGTGATGGCACTTGGGTTGATCAATTCCATCATGAAGGGAACCTATGTTGAACTTCTCTCCCTGAATGGGATGATCATCGGCGCCGTTTATGTCGTTGACGGGAACCAATTCATGCGAAATCAGAAGCACAAGACACTGGAATTTGACAAATTGGAGAACATCCGTCCCGAGCGCCAGGCCATGCTGATAGCGGAATTAAGAGAGCGTACCGGATTGGACATTAAGAAAATATCCATCGAACACATCGACTTTGCCAGGGAGCGCGTAACGGTAAAGATCTATTATTATTGATCCATCCAGGATCAGCGCATGACCAGGAAGGTGAGGAACATCCACACACTCAGGATAAATCCAAACATGAAGATCCGGTAAGCCCGGTTGAGCAGGGCATACTTACGGGTCAGGATCAGGCCCTGATTGTAAAGATCAATCGTCATCGTATCGTATATGTCTTGGTCGGAGGCAAGAAGGCTGTGCATGTTCTCCAGGTATTGCTCCTGCGTGTACATGGAAATGATTCCAAAGAACAGAAGGCTTGACTTGTCTTTTTTGGTGTCAAGCGCCATGGGACGAATGATCTTTGGTTTGGCAGCCTGAATGGCGAAAATGGCCGAGGTCAGGCAGCTTAGTAAGATAAAGGCGACCGGAACAACAATGTTAGTCTTGTCATATTGCATTTTGTCCGAAACCACACCATAGCCACTTACGGCGATGATGGAAGAGATGATCATGGCATTGATGCTGATGATGATGTTGGCCTTGTTGTCAGCGATCTGGATTAGCGTGATTTGGTTCCGGTAGGCCACCCTGAAAAGGGTTTCCCTGCCTTTGCCTTTACCTTCACCCTTTTTCTTCACGTTTTCTGACTCTTCCATATCAATCATCTGTCTTTATCTCTGAATTGACGATCAAGTTAATACAATTATTTATCCCAGCCACCCAGGGTGGCCATCGCGACCCTGAGTTATGAATGACTTCGCGTCCATATTTTTATACAACGGACCCATAAGTTCAGGACCTGAGTGCACATCAGCGGCCAGCCAATTGTTGAAAACCCGGGCATTAGAGTACATGGTTTTTCCATGACAGATATCATTTATTTCTCTTGGTTGTGCCACCTCAGTTATCCATAAATGCCTATCATTCAATGGATTACCAAAATAGAAAATATTCCGATCGGTGACGGAATTCAGTAAATCCGGGAAAATTCTTACATTTAATTTACCACCCACCTCACCCAAGAATGGCCACCAACCCGTTTTCTTCTGGACAGACCGGATTAAGAACAAGTCCCATTTGCCGCTTTTTCATGCTGGCCCTTGCATTTGCCTCAACAGGTCCGTTTGCTGCCCTATCGCAAGGTCAACCACTCAAAATGTCTGATTTTGCCCTCTTTTCAGGCCAAGGGGGGCCTGGAACCATTGCGCCTGCCAGCCCGGGTTATGGTGTACAGCTAGGGTCTTCATCGAGCGTTGTCGGCGGTTCGCTGGGAAGTTTACAACTTGTCAGGACGACCGGCAATGCCTCCTTTTCTTCCAATATCTATAGCGGAGGAACGATCACCCTTGCCAACAGCAACTCGGTAAGCGGCAGGATGGCAGCCAATAATTCGCAAGCAGCCATCGGGACCATTATTTCGATTGGTTCTAATGCAAACATAGGCGGTAACATCGATGCCAACGGCAACATTGTAGTCTCTAGCGGAATGGTGTCCGGCAGGGTGACTCATCCGACGGGCACAACCTATTCTGGTCCGGTACCAGGCATGGGTAACATAACGGGCACCCCATCGCTCCCCTCTTTTCCAGTATTGCCCAACATCACCAACTTTCCGCCATTTCCCCTATTGCCGGATATCACTACTACACGATCCATCACACCCGGAGCCTATGATGATATCAAACTTTCCGGAAACCAGACTTTGACTTTGAGCGGTCCTGGTGTTTACGTACTGGACAAGATTGATAATAAGAACAGCAATACCTTTGTCTTTGATTTTCAGAATAATGCTACGGGCACCTTCCTGATTTACGTACACAATGACGTAAACCTGAACAAGGCTAATGCAACCATGATCAATGGGGGTAGTGCGTCCAGAATTTTTATGGAGGTACATGGGAAGAGCAGCTACGCTTTTACTCTCGCCAATGGTTCTTCCGGTGGTCAGAATACACGCTGGCTGGGGACGGTATGGGCACCCTATTCGGCTATTAATATTGGTTCTGGAACTGGAAACTCGGACATCACGGGTGCCCTGTGGAGCGGGACTCAGGTCAACATTCAAAATGGCGTCACCATAAATTATTCGCCGTATTCAACGTGCTCAACCCCGAATGTCAATGCCGGACTGGACAAGGAAATTACCTGCACGGCGCTGTCTGTTCAACTCATCGGCTCGTCAACTACGACAGGCGTGAGCTACAGCTGGGTGGCCAGCAACGGCGGAAGTATCACGGCCGGTGCCAACTCAGCCACTCCAACTGTAAATGCGGCGGGAACATACACTTTGACAGTCACCACTTCCACAGGGGGATGCGTGGCAACAGATGTTGCTTTGGTTTCTCTCAACAAGGCCACCCCGAATGCAAATGCGGGTGCTGACAAGGAACTTACCTGCAGTACAAATAGCCTTCAACTTGATGGCTCATCAACAACCCTCAATCCGACTTACAACTGGGTCGCCAGCAATGGTGGACACATCTCTTCGGCAGTCAATATTGCCAGGCCCACCATAGATACAGCAGGCACTTATACCCTGACGGTAACAAACCCCCTGAATGGCTGCACGGCGACAGACATTGTTGTTGTAACGCTGAATAATACTGCGCCCAATGCGAGCGCAGGCCTGGATGATGCGGTTAATTGTGCCAGGCTCACAACCGTACTCAAAGGTTCTTCTTCAACAACTGGTGCCACATTCAACTGGGTCGCCAGCGCAGGAGGTAATATTATTTCCGGAGCGACAACTGCAACACCTATCGTTGATGCGGCGGGCACCTATACACTCACCGTTACCAATCCAGCAAACGGATGTACAACGAGTGACGAAACCATCGTGATACTTGGACCCTGCATCACCCCTTATTATCCGCCCCCGGCTGATGGCAAGGTCAATGATCTTATCGGTTCGGAATTGACATCGCTGCATACCGTATACAACATTGCTCCGCCTGACAACACAAATGTTATTTATCAGATTAGTGATGCCAAAATCCTGGTGGAAGTAATTGCTGTGGATGGGCAGTACGAGACGTTGCTTAACCTGTTGAGAACTGCCGACTATGGCCTTACGGGCGAAGTAGACAACGGTCCGGGCACCCTGCTGATAACGGGGTTGTTTCCGATCACCAACCTGACCAAACTGAATACCCTTCCCACCCTGATCAATTATGTACGGCCAGTCTACGCCGCTCTGAGCAACAGTGGCCTGATCTCCAGCAATGGGGACATATCCATGAAAACAAACCTGGCACGAGGTGGCTATGATATCGGCGGAGCGGGCGTAAAAGTCGGTGTACTCTCTGACAGCTATAATACACAGCCCGGAAACCAGGCTGCGGTTGATGTTGGCAACAAGGACCTTCCAGGTTCTTCCGCAAATCCGATCAATCCAAGATCTGTTCATTTGCTTCTTGACTATCCTTTTGGTACCGGCCTTGATGAAGGCAGGGCCATGTTGCAAATTGTACATGATATCGCGCCTAAAGCCGATCTCGCTTTCAGAACAGGTTTCATCAGCGCCGGTGACTTTGCGCAAGGCATCAAAGCGCTTCAAGCAGATGGCTGCAACATCATCGTGGATGACATCACCTACATCACCGAGCCGTTCTTCCAGGATGGAAAGGTGGCACAGGCGGTAGATTATGTCACATCGCAGGGTGTTTCCTATTTTTCAGCTGCGGGTAACTACGGAAGCAAAGCATACCAGGGGGTATTTGCAGAATCCAGTGCTCCGGCCGGCATTGCTGGAAAAGCCCACAATTTCGGCGGAGGAGATATTTACCAGGGTATAACACTGGGAGCCGGTACCTATACCCTCGTGCTGCAATGGGAAGACCCCATTTATTCAATTGGCCAGACTCAAACAGGAACGCTGAATGACCTTGACATCTACCTCACCAATGAGAACGGAACAACCCTTTTTGGCTTTAACCGGAATAACCTCGGTGGAGATCCTATAGAAGTAATGCCCTTCACCGTTCGTGATAATGGCACCAAATCCAACATCATGATCGTCCGCTCGGCAGGTACACAAAGCGTGAAGTTCAAGTACATTGTCTTCCGTGGTGATGGTTTTGTAATTGACGAAGGCCAGACGGGAGCCTCCACCATCGTTGGACAGGCGAACGCAGCCGGAGCCATGACCGTTGGAGCAGTGCTTTACAGCAACACACCCGCATTTGGTTTGGCGATACCTACGGTTGCCTCTTTCTCCTCCCGCGGAGGGACGCCTGTCAACGGTGTTGTGCGCAATAAACCGGACTTCACTGCCCCGAACGGAGTGAACACATCAGTCTTCCTGAATGGTGTCAATATCGACAATGACGCGTTCCCGAATTTCTTTGGAACCTCCGCTGCTGCACCTCACGCAGCAGGTGCGGCGGCCCTCCTGATCGAGGCCCGTAAAAAATTCTACAACGAGAATCTTTCTCCGGCCCAGATCAGGCAGATGCTGCAAGGCACAGCCCTTGATATGGAAACACCTGGCTTCGACAATGCCACGGGGTATGGATTCATTCAACCAGCCGCTGCCATTGCCACTTTTGCAGCTCCTGCACCTGTGATTACCAACCTGGTTGTACCTTCCAATACGATACCGGGCCAGGCTGAATTTCAGGTGACGATTCAGGGCGAGAATTTGTCGTCTACTTCCCAGGTATTGTTCAGGGGAACAGCCTTAACGTCGGGAACGACCGTCAATAGCTCCACCGAGATTACATCCATCATTCCGGCTTTTCAGGGTAATCCTCCCATCCAGGTGATCACATCTTCTGTTTCTCCCACAAATTTGGATGGGGGTACCACGGCCCCCTTGTTCTTCTTCGGAACAGTCAAGAAGAAGATTACCGTAACAGCGGACAACCTGGGCAAGAAGTTTGGTGAGAAAATACCCCTTTTCACCGCCAGTGTTCTGGTGGATGGGGCACCCCTTGCCCAGTCTGGCCTCACTTTGGCAAACATTGGCCTTGAAGCGATTCTATATGAAACGCCTTGTACCAGCCTGAGCAGTGTTGCTAACTACAGCGTACGTCCTTACCTGGCACAGGAACCTGATATTTCATTGAAGGAATTGTATACGTATGAATTCAAAGAGGGTGTTCTGACCGTTGAAAAATTGCCGTTGGTTGTCACCCCAAACAACCTGACCGCCATGTATGGTGAGAAAATTGATAACAAAATAACGTTCAGCTATTCAGGCTATGATCCTTCTAAAATTGACCCCAGCCTTGACTTCCAAGGTCTGTTAAGCCAAACGCACTCAGCTAATTTAGCGGATGCTGTGGCTTTGGTCGATTCACGCGCCCTGATCAATTCACGCGCATTAATCAATTCCCGCGCCCTGATTAATATGAGCACCCTGGTGAGTTCAAGGGCCCTGATCAATTCCCGCGCCCTGATCAACTCAAGGGCCCTGATTAATTCAGCGCCCAGCGAGACTACCCGTGTGGTTGATTTCTCGGCCCAGTCCCTATTGGACTATACGGTGGATCCTAACAGTGCAACATTGATAGCGCCGGTGGTCAATTCAAGGGCCTTGATAAATTCGAGGGCATTGATCAACTCCCGTGCGCTGATTAACTCAAGAGCCTTAATCAACTCCAGGGCACTGATCAACGGATCTCCGCTGGTCAACAGCAACTCTGTGGGTACAGGAACAGATCCGAGCAACGGCAATGTTGTTGTCATTGTCGATGGCGATGATGTGGCGGATGCCAATAAGGCATCGGATGGCGACTACTGGGTGCTTCCAGAGCTTTTCTCCATCAACATGATTACCGGTACTGATGCGGGTGAACAATACATTGTACCAGGTGCATTCCTATCCAGTAACTTTGACATCAGCTATGGCATTGGCACACTGACGATCACGCCGGCACCGCTGACGGTGACAGCAGATGACAAACAAATGATTTATGGTCAGGACCAGCCGGCTTACACGTCTGTTATCACTGGATACAAGTACGATGAGGAGCAGGCCGGTGTCATTTCGGCGCAGACCTATAAACTGAAGGATGCTGAAGGCGTACTGCATGAGAGTGCCGGCATTATTTCAGCAGGACCTTACGACATTCAGCCAAAAATCGATCTGATTCAATCATCAAGGCAGGCAAGTGACTTGCCGCTGAATTACAGCATCAGTTATGTCAGCGGGAAATTTTCAGTTGCCAAAGCTGAGCTCATCGCGACGGCCGACAATAAGACGAAAATCTATGGTGATGCCAATCCGGAGTTGACCATTGGGTATACCGGCTTCAAATGGACCGATGACGCAACCGCCCTGGATGTTCCCATTGTCAAGACCACCGCAGCAACCAACACCAGCAACGTGGGAAGTTATGCCATCGAACTAAGCGGCGGCCTGGATAACAACTACAACCTCACGCTGAATAACGGCACCCTTGCCATAACTCCAGCCATGCTGACGGCAACAGCCGACGGCAAGACAAGGATTTATGGTGACAGCAACCCGGAACTATCGATATCGTATGCCGGGTTTAAGGGATTGGACGACGCGCTCGTTATTGATACACCCCCGGTTTCTTCAACCGTGGCAGCGGCCGCAAGTGCCGTAGGCGTTTACCCGATCGATCTGACGGGAGGCGTGGACAATAACTACCAATTCGATTTGGTGAACGGTACACTGACCATAGTTCCGGCTCTGCTTACCGCCACTGCGGAGGACAAGGCAAAAATCTATGGAGACAATAACCCTGAGCTGACCATCAGTTACCAGGGCTTCAAAGGCAGTGATGATGTGACTGTAATCGATCAGCAGTTGACCCTGTCGACTGAAGCAGTGCTCACCAGCGGTGTTGGAAGTTATCCCATTGCCTTGGCAGGCGGAGTTGATAACAACTATCAGTTCAACCTGGTGAATGGCACCCTGCTGGTTGCGCCTGCCCTGTTGACCGCTGCGGCTGATGACAAGACGAAGATCTATGGTGATGTTAACCCGGCGCTGACGATAACTTATTCAGGCTTCAAAGGAACCGACAACGAATCGGTAATTGATGGTGCAGCCACCGCTTCAACCACCGCCTCGCTCACCAGCGATGCCGGTACTTATCCGATTTCCCTGAGTGGAGCTTTGGATGACAATTATGTGTTTACTTTCATCCCAGGCACTTTGACCGTCACGCAGGCAACGTTGACAGCCACTGCTGAGAGCAAGACCAAAACATATGGGGACTTGAACCCGGCCCTGTCGGTGGTTTACGAAGGATTCAAGGGTTCGGATAATGTGTCGGTCATTGACATGCCAGCCGCACCGTCAACAACCGCTACCACCGCCAGTGACGTCGGCACTTATGCGATTTTGTTGTCAGGAGGAATTGACAACAATTACAAGGTGTCGCTGGTCAGCGGCACACTGGATATTTCCAGGGCCATGCTGACAGCAACTGCAGACAATAGAACGAAGGTTTATGGAGGCTCAAATCCATCATTCACTGTCACTTACTCCGGCTTCAAAGGTTCAGACAAAGCGGGGGTGATAGACGTTCCTCCTTCATTGGCCACAACGGCGACAAGCGGAAGCGGGGTGGGGAACTATCCCATCGTCGTGAGCGGCGGCAGTGACAACAACTATTACTTTGTATACAGCAATGGTGCACTCTCTGTCACACCGGCACCTTTGATCGTCAGGGCAGACGACAAGGTTATTGATAGCGGTTGCAGCTCGACACCATCATTTACTGCCACGATCACTGGTTTTGTGAACGGCGACACGAGGACTTCGGTAGTGACCGGCGGCCCAACATACGTTGTTTCAGGCAACTATAGTTTGCCTGGTACCTATGCAATCATTCCAAGCAACCTGGTGTTGGCAACACCTTCAAACTATGTGGTGGCACAGTATGTGAATGGCTCGCTTTATGTTAATACCAGCAATACATATTCCAGGTCGATCAAAATTGAATTGGAATGCGTGGAGGCATTGACGAATGACCCCTCCGGGTTCGCGTTTGTGGCCCATTTTGAATATGAGAATGATAACAGTACTGCGATTTTCATAGCCAATGGTCCTGAAAACCGACTGATTTCTACCGGTAGTTTCTCAGGGCAGCCTCCACAGTGGTTCCAGCGTGGTGAAGGTCACTTCGATGTTCTCTTTGACGGAACCAAACTTACCTGGACGGTGACCAGTTACAATAAGAACAAAAAGACGGCCGTGGCATCAGACGCAAGTTCCTCATCCAACCGTTGTCATTGGGGATCAGGTGATGTGGAAATCAAGGCCTTTCCTAACCCTATCGTAGATCATGTGGCCATTACCGTCTCTGATCTGGTTGAGAAACCTGCCAGCACGGATATCAGCATTTACGATGATATGGGTAAGCCTTACCCGGTCTGGGCAACATGGAATAGCCAGTACAAGGAGATAGGTATCGATTTTTCGGATATGTACAGAGGATTGTATCTCATTTATGTGAGAACGCCAAGCGGAATGCATTACGTTCGGATTATGAAGGAATAAGATTCGCATGGCTGAATTGCTCAATGAAAAGAATGAAGACTACCTCTTCATTCTTTTTTGCTTATGAGGGACAATCATTGCACAAATGGTGAAATGATCCGTAATTTGAGTTGTTCATGATATCTAAAATACTCCTGTGTTTGTCGTTTGTTCTCTGCCTGGGTGTGCAGGCTTTGGCGCAAGACCAGGGGCAGGCCAGGGAGATCGACAGCCTGAAGACCGCCATGAGGACGATGGCCCCGGACTCCGGCAGGGTCAACATCCTGCTGACCATCGCCCGGAATTATTTGGGTTCGAACCCGTCAGAAGCGATCGGATTTGCAAAGGAAGCCAGGTCGCTGGCCCGAAGAATCGGTTTTACCAGGGGGGCCGGATTCGCTGGCAAGGTAGTGGGGCAGGGTTATGTTATGCAGTCCAACTTCGCAGAAGCCATTACCCAGTTTGAAGAAGTCCGCCTTACTTTTGACTCCATTCAATACAAGAGTGGCGTCGCCAACATGCTCAGCAACATCGGCGGCTGCTACTTCAACATGAGTGATGATACCAAGGCCATTGAGTACTACCTCAAGGCACTGCGGGTGTCGGAAGAAATCAATGACCGGTTGAGAACGGGGACCATCCTGAATAACATTGGAGGTGTCTACCAGAACAAGACGGCAACCTATAACAAGGCCCTTGAATATTTTTCCAGCGCAATAAAGATATGCGCGGAAATCGGATACGATGAAGGCATAGCCATGGCCAGCATGAACATCGGGGAAATCTACAAGAACCGCAAGCAGTATGATTCAGCCATTGCTTACTATGATGCTTCCCTGGAGGTGTACCACAGCAGTGTGGATGCAACCTTTCCCTTGAACCATATCGGTGAAATTTATGCCGAACAGGGAAATTTTGACCAGGCCCTGGAATATCAGAGCCGTGCGCTGGAGATTGCCACGAAGCTGGATGCCAAATATGAAATGACCCAGAGTCTGCTGGGATTGGCCGAAACGCAAAGGAGAAAGGGCAGCCAGAGATTGTCGATAGCCTATTACCTGAAAGCCGTCAGGCTTGCCAAGGAAGTCAATGCACGTGGAGAGCTCAAGCAGGCCTACGAGGGGCTGGCCAATGCCTATTCGGCCATGGGAAGCTTTAAGGAAGCCTATACCTATGAGGCCTTGTTCAGCGGCATCAAGGACACCCTGTATAATACAGCCAACGACAAGAAAGTGCAGCAGCTCCAGTTTAACTTTGACATCGAAAAGAAGCAGTCGCAAATTGACCTGCTGACCAAGGACCAGGCCCTTCGTGAACTGGCTATACAGCGGCAAAAGGCAATTAGTTATGCGGCCGGAATCACCGGGTTCCTCCTGCTCATCATGGCTGTCGGCGCGTTGAACCGTTACCGGTATGTCAACAAGACCAACAAGATTATCAGCAATGAGAAGGAGCGGTCCGAGGCATTATTGCTCAACATTCTCCCTGCTGAGACTGCACGGGAACTGCAGGCTGATGGTCAGGCCAAACCACGTTACTATGAGAGTGCTTCTGTGCTGTTCACAGACTTCAAGGGGTTCTCGTCAATCGCCGGAAAGCTTTCACCCCAGGAGTTGGTGAGTGAGCTCAATGACTATTTTATGGCATTCGACGAGATCATCACGTCATACCACCTTGAAAAAATAAAGACCATCGGCGATGCCTATATGTGTGCGGGTGGCATACCTACTGTCAATGAGACCCATGCGCTTGACACGGTGCACGCCGCGTTGGCCATGCAGGATTTCATGAAGAAAAGGGGGGAGGAACTTCAGGCCAAAGGACTGCCGGCCTGGGAACTCCGGATAGGCATACACACAGGCCCGGTTGTGTCCGGTGTGGTAGGGAAGAAGAAGTATGCCTACGACATCTGGGGTGATACCGTCAACATTGCAAGCCGGATGGAGTCAAACGGAGAGCCTGGCAAAGTCAACATTTCAGCCTCCACGTATGAGCGAGTCAGGCACGTGTTTGAATGTGAATACCGTGGAAAGATCTCAGCGAAGAACATCGGAGAAATTGACATGTATTTTATAGGGCGGCAGGTGGCCATGACGTCCCGATCCTAGACTTTTTTTAGCTTGGCAGTAATTTCCTGAAGGTGTTGCCGTTTTTTCGCGTCCCGGTTTATCTTTCCAAACTGGGTGTGGTATTGGTGTGACTCCAGGAATGTCTTTTGAATGAGGTTCCATTCCCGCTCTGTTTCGATCAGGCCCCCATCCTTCATTTCCTCGTGCAACTTGCCGCCGATCTCGTAAAAATCGTCCCGGCCAAGGTAGTCGAGGTCGGCATCACACAGGATTTTTTCCAGGAGTGTTTTCGGTGATTGCGGAATTTTGGTAGCCATGATCATGCCGCTGATGATGGCCAGCTGCTGATCTGAAATGCCGAAAGAAGGAAGATTTTCCCTGGCTATGTCGCAGCCTTTTTCTTCATGGTTTTTGTGAGAATGGATCAGCCCGGAATCGTGAAAAAGTGCCGCTATCCGCAGGAGATGGATTTCTTCGTTGGTCAGGTTTTCACTCGGCGCAATTCTCATGGCTGACTGCAGTACATCCTGGATATGATTGGTATTGTGGTAATGCAGGCTGCCCGGGAGTTCCTCTTGCAGTTTTCGGGTGATGAATCTCTCTGCTCCTTCGTAGTCAGGGGACGTGGATTCGGGGGTTGCGTCGTCCAGTTTTTTGAGCAGTGGATCAACGTGACGCCAGATGAGGTCAATGTCATTGGTGGTCACAGCTTTTTCTATCCAGGTCCTGGCCATGGAGATATCGCCCATCGCAACATAGATGTGTGCTATGTACAGGTTGACCCCTTTTTCGCCGTGGATGCTTCTGAGCAACAGCTCTTCAAGTAATCCAATGGCCTTTTCTTCCTGTTTGAGACCCGTGTGTGCCGCGGCCAGGTAAGCCACCATGGAGGGTGGGCGGATACCAGCTGATTTAAGGCCGGATTGAACCGTGTGTATCGTTTCATTGTAGTCGCCAATGGTCAGGTAGACCCTCGCGAGGTGATCGTACTGACGGAGGACATAGGGATAAAGTTGAAGCGCTTCCATGAATGTGTTCCGAGCATCTTCGTACCGGCCCATCATGTATTGTGTGATGCCGAGGTAGTTGAAGGCCGAAACACTGGTAGGGTCGATGGCCTTTGCTCTCTGCACTATTTTCAGAGCCTC
Organism: Cyclobacteriaceae bacterium; assembly: GCA_043744235.1. Taxonomy (GTDB): domain Bacteria; phylum Bacteroidota; class Bacteroidia; order Cytophagales; family Cyclobacteriaceae; genus ELB16-189. The sequence continues at coordinate 95,522 of JAYTVB010000014.1, forward strand.
TTCCGAACGCCCCATCATATTGAGTACGTAGCTGTAGGTATACAGAACATTGGAGTTGTTGGGCCCCAGTTCCATTGCCTTCAGGAGCCACTGCTCTGCCGCGGGAAAGTCCTTGGTAATGAAAAAATCAACAAAGGCTTTCGTCAGGTAGTCGTTGTCGGTTGCCCCGTGTTTCATCGCCTGGGGCAGGTAAATGTTAATCTTCTTCTGGCTCTCTTCCGGGGAAAGGTCACCGTTCCAGGACATGAGTGCCGAATAGGTGCTGGCCAGGTAGGAGTAGGCCTGTGTAAAGTCGGTATCCAGCTCCACCGCCTTCTGAAAGTACTTTTCTGCAGTTTTATAGCCTTCGAGGTTGAATTGGTTGAAAGCGTGACGGCCTTTCAGGAACAGGTCATAGGCCTTTACATTCTTGGTAGGAATCTCTTTGAGTTTCTCACTCTCTTTGGGCAGGAGGGAGGCATTCAGTTCATGGGTGACGGTCTCCGCCACACTGTTTTGAATGGTGAAAATATCATCGAGGCTTTCCAGAAATACTTTTCCCCAGATGTTGCTGTCACTTTGGGCATCAATGAGCTGCACATGAATGCGGGCTTTCTTGCCATGGGATTGGGCGCTGCCCTCGAGAATATATTTCACCCCGAGTTCGGAGGCAATTTCAGGTGCTGACTTCGTTGTTTTCCTGTACCGCATTACGGAGGTTCGTGAGATCACACGAAGGTGCCGCAGTCCTGCCAGTTGAATCAGGATATTTTCCATGATGCCGTCAGCGAAATAGTCTTGTGAAGTGTCCTGGGACAGGCTGACGAACGGAAGAACGGCAATGGAGTTATCAGTAACGGCAGGCTTGGGAGGCTCAGCCCGAAAAATTTCAGGTTTGTCAACGACCCCCCTGGATTCCGAAACACGGTCTGGATACTTAATGCCATAAATAATTTCTTTGATGGCATTGGCGACCTTGTTGATCTGGTCACGGTAAAAAGTCTTGTTTATATTCTTGTCTGGATTATCCGACGGGGTCAGTGGACGGTTTACACCGGCCGCCTTGTAGATAAACTCCACGGACCGGACTGCGCCACCCAATTCATTTTCAAGAAGGGTGATGTCTTCCTGGTCAAGATCATGAATTTTGACGGGCAGGATCCGGCTGGCAACATTCTTGTTGGCAAGCCGGATGTCGCGGCCAAAAGAATCTTCTTTTGCCAGCTTGTTAAAAGCCAGGAACTCCTGCTGCCAGGCAAAACTTTTCGGGTCGCAATAGGTCTGGGATATGACCGGAATGAGGATCAGGCATTTGAGTTTCCCTTCCAGGCTTTTGTCGACATGGTGGGTCTCCAGCAACCCATCGTGGGGATTGGAGTCAAAATATACCGAAAGCGACTCTTTGAGGGTGGCGGCAAGTTCTTCCTGCAGGGCCTTCACAAATTCCGTTACCCAACCCGACCGGTTATCGTTCTGGCGGTAGCTGATAAAAATATCGTACTCAAAATTCTGGATAATGGAAGGCATATATCAAATGGGGTTAGGATTTGATATCGCCAGCTTGGGTGCTGACCGGTATTCAAAGGCTGGGAGGATTGAGGGCATAACCCCAAATATAAGAAAGGAAGTTCGAGGTTGTTAAAAGGGTTTTTAGCAGGAAAGCCTACTTAAACGCTACCACCGCGCTCGCCTGTCCGGCCAACGGGAGGATCGCCGTGGACTGAAATCCCGCAATCTTCGCCCACTTCTTAAAATCCGAGTAGGTGTAGTCAAAGCCATGTCCCGTCTCTATGAGCATGTTCAGGCTCATCAGGAGTCCGAAGATGTTGTCTTTGCGGTCATCGTCAATAACATTTTCGATCGCGACGAAAGCGCCATTCCCCGGCAGGGCTGAGAATGCTTTGCGCATCAGGAATAGTTTTTTCTCTTCATCCCAGTCGTGCAGCACGTTGCCCATGACGACCACATCTGCGTCTGGAATAGGATCCGAGAAGAAATCGCCGGAAGCGGTACTCACCTTTCCCGAAAGGTGAAATTTCCTGATGTTCGCCTGGGCTACGGGTTCTACCGGCGGAAGATCAAAGCTGGTGCAGTGCATGTGGTGTTGGTGCTTCGCTACCATGATCGACAACATGGCTCCCGAACCACCGGCATCCACGAGGCTTTTGTATTTGGAGAAATCGAACTTCTCGGCAAAGGCCATGAAGTTTCCCATCTGTGCACCACTCATGGCGTTGATGAATTCTTCCAGTTTCCCCGGATCCTTGTATAACTCTTTGAAGGGATGGTCGGCGCCATCCTTGATCTCATTCTGTGGCTTACCGGTTTTCAGCGCCAACTCAAGGTCTCCCCAATAACGGTACAGGCGGTGGTTTGCCATTTCCAGTAGCCCGCCGATGTAGGAAGGTTTCTTTTTGTCCAGGTAAACGTCAGCCTGAATGCTGTTCGAGTATGCCGCTTTGTACATCAACCCTTCCCTTTGCAGAAAGCCGAGCCCGGTCAGGGCGTCAAGAAAATCAAACACATGACGGTCGGAACAATGCAGGGCCAGGTGCGCCTTGATTTGGGCGCCAGTCATCTTTCCTTTGTCGGCCAGCATGGTGAATAATTTCAACTGAACAGCAGCAAGAAGTACTTTTGACGTCCAAAAGCCCATACCGATCTGCATGATGTTATCAGGAGTAGGCAACGGGCTGTGCTTGTTCGATGGGTCCATTCAAAATCCTGGTTTTTGCTTTTAAAAGGCTATGAAAACGAATATTGTTTTTTCTCGTTAAAGGGATAAGTTCGCAAAATCGCAGATTCCCAACCTTAAAACAAGCAATAAATGCTGTCCAAGACTCTGGCTATATTGACGTTGGTCGCATCCGGCCAACTTTCCGAGGCCCAAACCGGGGATATTCAAAGGCAGATCAACGACCAGGTCTGGAAAACCTTCATCCAATCATACGACAATGATGATGATGCGGGGTTTCGGTCCGTTCACAGCAAGGACATTGTCAGGGTCAGTCAGGATGAAAATATCCTATTTGGCTATGATCAATATTTCCGAACCGTTCCGGACAGCATCAAGGCGAAACGCCCGAAAAGAAAGAAAAGCATTGCGTTGAGATTCGTTCAAAGGATCGCCGGCAATGACAAGGCGTTTGAGGTGGGATATTACAGGACGATCAATACCAACCTTTCTACTGGAAAAACATTTGTGAGCTTTGGTAAATTCCACGTGCTCCTTCAAAAGGAAAGTGGCGTCTGGAAAATATTGATGGATGCCGATGCCAGCGATGGGGTGGATGAGAAGATATTTCAAACTGGAAAAGCCATGGAGTAATTTCTCTCTATTCTTCCTGGTCTTTTGCTACTGATTTTCCTGCCAGGTAATACAACAGGCCTGCGATCAGTCCTGCGCAGACGACAACAGCCATCGCATAGCGCAGCGACTCATTGCCCATGGATGGTCTTAACCAGTCGCTCAGGACTCCCGTGGCCAACGGACCGCCGCCCAGTCCGATGATGTTGAGGATAAAAAGAAGTATGGAGGATGCTACAGCCCGCATGTTGGCGGGCACCAGTGTGTGTGTGATCGCAATGGTTGGAGCAAAATAAACGGTGTTCAGGAGGATCACAGGAAAGAATAGTGCGAGCACAGCGTATTTCTGTGGGATGAAGAACGCTGCCAGCGAAAAGGGCAAAGCAACTAGCGCTGCGATCATTGGAATCCAGAGGTACCACCCCGGCGATTTCCGGCCGTACCGGTCACCAAGGAAACCGCCCAGGTAAGTGCCGAGCCCGCCGCCGATGCCGATAAGCAATGCGTTGGCGATCCCGATTTCCTGGCTTTGCATGCCATGGTACCGGAAGAGGAATGAGGGTAACCAATTGCCGATGCCGTATTGGGCAAAGGCTATGAATCCAGCTCCAATGGACAGAAAAATGAAAGTCTTTTTTGAAAACAGGTAGCGGATTACTTCCCAAACTGAACGGTCCGGGCTTGCTTTTTTTATCAGGTCTGATGCTCCGCGAACTGGCTCGCGAACAGTGAAAAAGAGCAATAGGGCAAGCAGGATACCCGGTATGCCCATCACATAAAACGCCGCCCTCCAGCCATAATACTGGTTGATGATCCCACCGCCCATGTAGCCAATGAAGATCCCAAGGTAGATACCCATGGAGTATATGGAAATGGCAGTGGCTCGCTTTTCAACAGGGTAATAGTCTGAGATGATCGCGTGGGATTGGGGACTGCACCCCGCTTCTCCGATGCCCACGCCAATACGGGCAAGGAGCAGTTGCATATAGCTGGTTGCCATCCCGGTCAGCGCAGTGATTCCGCTCCACAAGGTCAGGCAGACCGCTACTATATTTTTTCGATTGGATTTGTCCGCGAGTCTTGCCAGAGGCAGCCCCATGGTGACATACAACATGGCGAAGGCGAAGCCCGTCAACAGGCCGAGCTGCGTGTCGGATAATTTTAATTCGGTCTTGATTGACTCCTGAAGGATCACCAGCAACTGGCGGTCTATAAAGTTAAAGGCGTACACCATCATGAGGATCAGGAGCACGTACCTTCTATAGGCCGGGGAAACGGTCATGGGAGGGGGTTGGTAAGACGAGTTAGGAAAAAAATTTCAATTACGAATGATCAATTACGAATTGGTAATTAAATGCACTATTCGTTAAGTGCATCCGTGGCAAAGTAACAAGATAGTCCGGAAAACATGCGCCATTGTATGATGTGTTCCATGTTGTAGCGCAATATCTTTCTGGAAGTTTTACGACGAAGTCGGCCGACCCCGAAGGAGTGAAATTATTATATGCCAGGGCTATCCAGGCAATCCAATCCCGAAGGGGTGAAATTGCTCTAGACCATGGAAATTGTGCAACCTAACCCCAAAGGGGTGAAATAATTATAGAAAACAGAATTGATTCAGCCACCAAAAGCCCCGAAGGGGCGACACATCATTATGCCGGGCACGTTTTCACAAATCTACATTCAGGTTGTCTTCGCGGTGAAACATAGGGAAAATCTTATTCACCCAAACTGGAAATTGGAATTGAATAAGTACATCTCGGGGATTATCAAAGGCAAAGATCAGAAGCCAATCATTGTGAATGGCATGCCTGATCACATTCATGTCTTTATCGGGCTTCGTCCCGCTATGGCTGTTTCTGAACTGGTTCGTGACATCAAAAGCAATTCATCCAATTTCATCAATGAACACAATTGGGTCCAGGGAAAATTTTCATGGCAGGAAGGCTATGGTGCATTTTCATACGCTCACAGCCAGATAGGGAATGTCTATAATTATATCCTGAACCAGGAAGAACATCATCGCCAAAAAGCTTTCCGTGAAGAATACATGCAGTTATTGGATGAATTCGAAATCGGATACCAGGAAAAATATCTTTTCGATTGGATTGAATAATTACCAGCCATAATAATGTCTGCCGTAATAATGTCACCCCTTCGGGGTTTCTTAGCGGATCGCTGTCATTTTCTAAAGTAATGTCACCCCTTCGGGGTTCGCGGATCGACGGTTTACCCTTTGTGTTAATCTGTGGTAAAGAAATTCACTTCTTCCTTTTATCTACCACGTGGTTCAATTTCCCCCCTTCACTCCGCGGAACGCTGCCATGCTCGCGGATGGTGATGTTCATGGTGAGGCCAATGTTGTCCTTGATTTTGCGGGAGAGGGTTTGATGCAGGGCATGAATGACTTCGGTACCGGTGGCAAGACCAACGTTGTTTGTTAGTTCCAGGTGAAGACTCTCTGAAAACTCAACGACGACCTCCAGTTCGTCCATGGTTCCTTCGCGGGTGACAATCAGTTGATAGTGCGGCGAGAATTCCGGGATCTCGCTGAGGACCGATTCGATCTGTGAGGGAAACAGGTTCACGCCGCGGATGATGAGCATGTCGTCGGCGCGGCCGCGGATGGCGCCCATCTTGACGTGGGTGCGTTTGGAGCTCTGGTAATACTGCAGGTTGGTAATGTCGTTGGTCCAGTAGCGGAGGAGGGGAGTGGCTTCCTTCGTAAGCGTGGTGAAGCACAATACACCGTATTCCCCTTCGGGCAAGGGCACGCCTGTATCAGGATGGACTACCTCGGGAAAGAAGTGATCTTCCCATACATGGCTGCCGTTGCCGCGCTCGTCACAATCCTCCTGCGACACGCCTGGCCCCATGATTTCGCTGAGCCCGTAGATGTTGGTCGCCTTCACGTTTAGCGTTTCCTGGACTTCGTGACGGATCGTTTCAGTCCATGGCTCTGCGCCGAGGACCATGTATTTCAAGCTCAGTTCGCCGACATCGATGTTTCGTTCCTTGACTTGTTCTGCCAGCGTGAGTGCATACGAGGGCGTACAACACATAACTTCCGGTTTGAAGTCGCGAAGGAGCAAAATCTGCCGGTCGGTCATGCCGCCGGATACCGGGATTACGGTCATTCCCAGCTTTTCTGCGCCATAATGCATACCCAGGCCGCCAGTGAACAGGCCGTAACCATAGGCATTCTGAAGCTTCATGCCCGGCCTGGCGCCTGCGGCCACGAGCGAACGGGCGCATACTTCCGCAAAGATTTCCAGGTCTCTTTTTGTATAGCCGACCACCGTGGGTTTTCCGGTGGTGCCACTGGAACAATGGATGCGGGCCACTTCTTCCGGACTGACGGCAAACATGCCAAACGGATATTGATCTCTTAGATCGGTTTTTTTGGTGAATGGAATTCGGTGCAGGTCGGCCACCGATTTGATCGATGATGGCTGAATTCCCATTTCATCAAAGCGCTTTTTATAGAAAGGAATCCGGGCATAAACATATTTAACAAGATCCCTCAGTCGTTCATTCTGAAGCTGACGCAACTTGGCGATGGGAAGGGTCTCGATGGTTTCATCAAAATACATAGTCATTAGTTATTGCGACTAAAGACACTCGAGCCACATAGGCACGTGGAGCACATAGCCATTACATTGAAATTGATCCTTTTCTGAACTCGGTTTTTCCAATGACGGCGTTAATAATGAATGGCATGCCCTGTTGAGCGGCAACTCTCCCTTTTTCAAACGCCCTTTCAAATTCTTCAATGGTTTCAACTTTCTTGCCGTCGGCCCCAAAAGCCGCTCCGATCATTTGGTAGTCGGAATAAGATAGTTTGGTCGCTGTATCATCTTTCAGGATTTCAATCTGATCCCTGGCAATCTGTGACCAGCATGCGTCGTTGCCGATAATGGAGATCACGGGTACTTTGTGCCGCATGAAGGTGTCGTTCTCGATCAGGCTGTAACCGGCACTGCCATCGCCGTAGATGACAATTACTTCCGCCTCAGGAAAGCACAGTTTGGCGCCCAACGCAAAACCGGCACCCACTCCCAGTGTACCAAAGACACCAGGGTCGAGCCAGGACAAAGGCTTGCACGATTTTAGTGTATAGGATGATGTGGCCACAAAATCTCCGCCGTCGGCAACAAGCACGGCGTTTTCGTTCAGGGCATGATCGAGGGTTCTGAAGAGTTGAATTGGATTGATGCCTTTTGTAGGAAGATCAGCCTGTTCATCAATAGCTTTTTCCCGCTCACGGTCGCGCTGTAGCAAGCTCTCGTGCCAGGGCTGCCATGTCCTTTCAGCTGGAGAGACTGATCCCAGGTCGATCAGGAAGTCGGCAGGATCGCACTCCAGGGCTAGATTCGGCGTGCGGTTTTGTGTGAGATCTTTTTTACTTCTGTGAATCCCAATGGTAAATGCGCTTTTGTTGAGGTGCCTGCCATAGTCCAGGCGAAAATCGCATGGCACACCGGCCAGAATAATAAGGTCCGCTTCCCGCAAAGCCTCCTTGCGGTGGTGTCGCAGCTGGAGCGGATGTTCTTTGCCAAGAAGCCCGCGCGCCATGCCCGACAGGTATACCGGTATGTTGAGACGCTGCAACGCCAGGGCCATGACTCCGGACTTCTGCGGCTGCATCATGGCGCCGCTGCCCACGAGGATCATGGGCCTTGACGCTTTCGCCAGCCGGGAAAGGACCGACTGAACCTGGGAAGTTGAGTGGTGATCAAACTGAACGACCTGCGGAATGACCGAGGTCTTTACAGATTCCTTTCCAGCGAACAGTTTTTTCAAGTGGCGGTTGACATACCAATTCAAGGCTTGCTCTTTGAGGCCTGTCGGCTTCTTTGAGTTTCCTTTGCCGTACCATTCTCGTATCAGGCTTTCATCATAGAGCAGGTCGATCGGGCATTCAACGAACACGGGCCCTGGCACGTCTTCCTGTGCGACTGCGAATGCTTTTGTCAGGGCAGGTACGATCCCGCGGACGGTTCTAATGGACACAGCCCATTTGACATTGGGTTTCATCAGGCTCATCTGGTCGATGTCCTGCAGCGCTCCGCGTCCTTTTAATATGGTTGGTGCGCTGCCGCCTAACAAGATAAGGGGCGATTGTGCCAGCATGGCGTTGCGCACGGCAGTGATCGTATTGGTCAGGCCGGGTCCGGCAGTAACGGCCACAACGCCAGGCACGCCGGTAAGCCGGGACACTGCATCCGCAGCAAATACAGCGTTGGCTTCGTGTCGGGTATCGATGACACGCATGCCGCAATGGCCGGCCGCCACCAGAATAGGGGAGATGTGCCCGCCAACCAGTGTGAAGATGAACTTCACACCGTGGCTGGCAACTACCTGCGCAATAATTTCACCGCCGTTCATGCTAATTGTGTAAGGCGTCAGACACCTGTAAAGTGTCAGTACGCATTGCCACCGATAAGTTAACCCGTAGAAAGGTGAAATGCTAGTCAGGCGTCTGGACTGACGTGTCTGACACCTTGGAGGTGACTGACACGTCAGCTCTGACACGTTAGCTTAGTGATGCCCGCCAGGGCCATGCACATGTCCATGCGCAATTTCGTCAGTAGTGGCAGCGCGGACTTCCATAACTTCCACGTCAAAGTGCAGTTCGACGCCGGCGAGCTCATGGTTGGCGTCCACCGTCACGGTGTCCAGGCCCACGTCGGCCACTTTCACCACGCCTCCATTGTTGGTGCGGAATTGCATGCCTTTCTCAACTTTCTCTGTTCCGAAGGCTGTGCGGGGTATTTTCTGAATGAGTTTTTCGTCGTGAACACCGTATCCTTTTTCAGGTGCGATTTTCAGCGCCAGTTTGGTTCCTTTTTCCTGTCCTTCGAGGCCCTCTTCCATGCCAGGGATCAGGTTGCCCTCGCCGTGGAGGTAATATAGAGGATCATGGCCAATGCTGCTGTCGAGCACTTTTCCGTTGTTGTCTTTTAGTGTATAGTGGATGGCAGCCACAGCGTGTTTTGTGATTTTCATGCTTTTTGTTGTTAGCTTGAAAGGTAGGAATTAGGTTTTCCTTTGCCGCGACAATGGCTACCAAATATTTTGAGTATCAAGAATGAGGCCCAATAATCAGGCTATCTGAACAAAAAAAGCCCCCAGCTTCCTGAGGGTTTGGTACCAAAGGCGGGAATCGAACCCGCACATCCGAAGATACACGATTTTGAGTCGTGCGCGTCTACCAGTTCCGCCACTTTGGCTAATAACATCCTCTACTTCGAAACACCATTGCGCGCCTGCCCCGACCAGGGTCGGGGTCTACCAGTTCCGCCACTTTGGCTACTAACGTACTCTACTTCCAAACACCATTGCCCCAACCCAAGTCGGGGCGCCGCGCCCGCCGAAGTCCTACGCAGGCGGGCCACTTTGGCTTATAAAAAGGTCCGCCTACGCCAAGGCTTCGGCGGATAGGGCCGCAAATATGGTCATTCTTTGATTTTTCCACAACCACCGGGCGGATAATGCCGGATCAGAATCGGACTAGCCCAATGGTGATCCGGAAAACCGGATTTTACACACTTACTGAATTTGCAATGGAAACTCTGGATCTCGCATAATTTGATATCAGGATGGGCTGACAGTCGAATAATCGGGAAATGCCTGGCAATCCTTTATCCTGCTGCAATCCATTCATCCTGTTTAAAAGTGTCATTGTTACAATTAATAATTACATTCGGTCACAATTCCCGTCCGCTATGAAAAAGACCTTCCTTGCAGCCTGCATTACCTTATTTGCCATTTTCGCTGCCTTCGGTCAGAACCTCAAGGCCCGTATTAAGATCGATATCGAGCGAAAAAAGGGTGACATCGATAAACTCCTCTATGGAAACTTCACGGAGCACCTGGGCCGCTGCATCTACGGGGGTATCTACGAGCCTGGCTCGCAACAAGCCAACGCAGACGGGTTCCGCAAAGACGTGATCAGCGCCACCAAAGATCTCGGGGTGAGCATTGTGCGGTGGCCGGGCGGGAACTTTGTCTCCGGCTACCATTGGCAGGACGGCATTGGCCCCCGGAGCGAAAGACCCAAACGGAAGGACCTTGCCTGGGGCGACATTGAATCCAATGAAGTGGGTACGGACGAATTCCTAAAATTTGCAGCCGCCGCCGGGGTGGAGCCGTACTTCTGTGTCAACATGGGTACCGGCTCACTGGATGAAGCCCGCAACTGGGTGGAATACTGCAATGCTAAACAGGGCTTGTACTATTCCGACCTCCGCGCAAAGAACGGTCACCCGGAACCTTACAAAGTTAAATACTGGGGCCTCGGCAATGAGATGGACGGCGAATGGCAAATCGGCCACAAGAACGCTGAAGACTACAGCAAGTTCGCCCTGGAGGCTGCCAAGATGATGAAGTGGTCAGACGACGGTATCAAACTAATCGCGTCCGGCTCCAGCAACTACGGACGCGACTGGGCCGACTGGAACCGTACAGTCTTGAATCACCTGCATGAATACATTGACTATATCGCACTTCATAACTATTCGAATAATTCCGATGGTGATCACAACAAGTTCATGGCCGTGACCACCCGGGTGGAGAACAATATTAAAATCACAGAAGGCCTCATCAATGAAGTCCGCAGCAAGTACAAGATGAAGAAACCCATCTACATCGCCTTCGATGAATACAATGTATGGTACAGGGCGTGGAATGATCAGAAACTGGAAGAGCGGTACAACATGCAGGATGCATTGGTGATTGCCATGTACCTGAATGTGTTTGTCCGGAACGCCCACATTGTAAAAATGGCCAACATGGCCCAGCTCGTCAATGTGATCGCGCCGATGATGGTCACCAATGGTAAACTGTGGATGCAGCCCATCTATTTCCCGCTCCAGCTCTTCGCGCAGAATTGTGTCGGGCAGTCGCTGGAGACTTTTGTGCAGTGCGATCGTTATGATGCAGGTGACTACAAACAGGTACCCTACCTGGACGTGACCTCTGTGTATAACCCGGCGTTGCAGGAGGTGGTGATCAATGTTGTCAATCGGCACAAGGATAAGCCGATAGAGACTTCCATTATGAACCAGCAAGGAACCCTGGCTGGAAAGGCAACCGTGGCCGAGGTAAACTCAACGAACCTGATGGATGAGAATAATGAGCGGGAGCAGAAAGTGAAGGCGGTGACGAGAGAGGTTAGTGCGGGGAATACATTCACCTACACATTTCCGGCACATTCATTTACGCAGATCAGGATAAAAACAAAGGCATGATTAGGATGTAGTATTCAAGGAATTGAACTGGAATAGGAAATACAAACAGGACAAAAAAAGTAATATAATGATCATCAAAAAATGCATCCAGGTGCTGCTGTTGATAACGGCGATGCACAACCTTTCGGCCCAGACGGCGACACGTAAATTCGAGCCGGTCAATTTTTCTCAGGTGAACATCACGGACGCGTTCTGGAAGCCCACCATGGATGTGGTGGCCACCACCACGCTCCAGGCGTGCATTTACCAAACGGAGGTCAAAACGCCCCGAATCAGAAACTTTGAAAAAGTGGCGCGGGGCAAAGGGGAGAAGCACGAGGGAATTTTCTATGATGACTCTGATGTGTACAAGGCCCTGGAGGCCATTGCCTATTCCCTGAAAAACCATCCCGATCCTGCCATTGAGAAGAAGGCTGACGAATGGATTGACAAGATCGCCGCGGCACAGTTGCCGGATGGCTATATCGGTACCTATTATACCCTGGGCAAGCTGGATGACCGCTGGTCGGATATGAGCATGCACGAGGACTACAACGGGGGCCATCTGCTGGAGGCGGGTGTCGCCTATTTCAACGCAACAGGTAAACGGAAGCTCCTCGATGTCTGTATCCGTTTTGCTGATTACTTTGATTCACTGTTTGGTCCAGGCAAAAGACACTGGGTCACCGGCCACCAGGAACTGGAACTGGCTTTGGTAAAGTTGTACCGCGTCACCAATAACAAGAAGTACCTCAACCTGGCCTATTGGCTCCTGGAGGAGCGTGGCCACAAGTTTGCGAAGGGTTACACATGGACCGACTGGAAAGACACCGCTTATGCGCAGGATGCCGTTCCTGTCCGTGACCAAAAAGAAATTACCGGCCATGCTGTGCGTGCCATGTACCTGTACACAGGCGCAGCCGATGTAGCCGCCCTAACCGGCGACGAAGGCTATATGAAGGCCATGAACACCGTATGGGAAGATGTGGTATACCGCAACATGTATGTTACCGGTGGGATCGGTTCCTCCGGCAACAATGAAGGATTCAGCAACGACTATGACTTGCCCAATGAACAGGCATACTGTGAAACCTGCGCTTCCGTAGGCATGGTGTTCTGGAACCAGCGCATGAACCTGATGACGGGAGACACCAAATTCATTGATGTACTGGAGAAGAGTCTTTACAATGGAGCCCGCGACGGCTTATCGCTCAGTGGCGACCGGTTCTTCTATGGTAACCCGTTGGCCTCGAACGGCAGGCATTTCAGGAGAGAGTGGTTCGGCACGGCCTGCTGTCCGGCCAACATCGCTCGTTTGGTCGCTTCCCTCGGCGATTATGTCTATGGCGTTTCCGACAAAGGCCTTTGGATCAATTTGTTTGTTGGAAGCAATACGACATTGAAGTATGGCAAGACTGATGTGCCGGTGAAACTTGCAACCAATTATCCCTGGGATGGCAATGTAAAAGTTACCCTCGATCCAAAATCCAAAGTGAAGTTCGCCATACATGTGCGCATTCCGGGATGGGCCTTGGGGCAGGCGGCCCCCGGCGACCTTTACAAGTTTGAAGAGGGTTCAATCTCGAATTTTACGCTTTCGCTGAACGGTAAGCCGGTGACGTACGTGCTGGACAAAGGCTACGCCACCATCGACCGGGAATGGAAGAAAGGCGATCAACTGGAATTGATCCTGCCAATGGATGTAAAACGAATCGTTTCCCGCGCTGAACTTAAACAGGATGAGGACCGGGTGGCACTGCAAAGGGGCCCGCTCGTTTATTGCGTGGAGGGCGCTGATAACAATGGCAAGGCCTGGGACCTGATCCTGCCCGACCATGCGACTTTCAAGACCAGTTTCCAGAAGGACTTGCTCAATGGCGTCACCACGATTCAATTTGAGGCACCCTGCATTCAGGTGAGCCCTGACGGAAAGTCTGTAAGCACACAGCAGAAAACGATTACGGCTATTCCGTATTACTCATGGGCCAACCGTGGACAGAATCCGATGCAGGTGTGGCTTCCTACGAAGATCAAGGACATTAAAATCAATAACTGATGAAATTTGCCCACACACTCCTTGGTTTGTTGATGGTGGTTCTTGCTTCAGCTCAATCCTACCTGCCGGAAAGGAACAATTCCAAGATAAAAGTTAAACCAGTAACTGATGTACAGGCCTATGCCTTTAACCTGAAAGACATCCGTCTGCTGGATGGCAGTCCGTTCAAGAATGCCATGGATAAGGACGCAGCTTACCTGCTGACCATTGAGCCCGATCGATTGCTTCACCGCTTTTACCAGAATGCGGGGTTGCCAACTAAAGGGGACATTTATGGCGGGTGGGAGAGCGAGGGTCTTTCAGGGCACACCCTGGGGCATTACTTGTCTGCCTGCGCCATGCTTTATGCGTCAACAGGCGATGCCAGATTCAAGGAGAAAGCAGACTACATCGTACAAGAGTTGGATCGTTGCCAGAAGGCGCGGAAGACCGGTTATGTCGGAGGGATCCCCAAAGAAGATTCAATTTTCTGGAAACTCCAGCACGGCATTATTAAGACAGCGGGCTTTGACATGAATGGCGGATGGTCTCCGTGGTATACGGTCCACAAGGTGATGGCCGGCCTTACGGATGCCTATTTGTTTTGTGACAACAAACAGGCGCTTACGGTTGTCACGGGAATTGCAGACTGGAGTGAAAATATCCTTAAAGACCTCACCGATGCCCAACTGGAGGAAATGCGCAAATGTGAATATGGCGGTATGAATGACATCCTGGTTCATATATATGAATTAACCGGCAACAGGAAGTACCTGGACCTGTCATACAAATTCCATGACCACTTCGTGCTGGACCGGCTTGCCAAACGGGAAGACGCCATGCAGGGGAAACATTCCAACACGAATGTTCCCAAGGCCATCGGCTGCGCCCGCCGGTATGAACTCACCGGCACGGAAAGCGACAAAACCATTGCCTCCTTCTTTTGGGAGACCATCGCAAAACATTACACCTATGTCATCGGCGGCAACAGCAACTATGAATATCTCGCCGAGCCTGATAAACTCAATGACAAACTGAGTGACAACACGTGCGAGACGTGCAACACCTACAATATGCTGAAGTTGACCCGCTTCCTGTTCTCGTGGCAGCCATCGCCGGAATTGTCAGACTACTATGAACGGGCATTGTACAACCACATCCTGGCGTCCCAGAACCCCAATGACGGTATGATGTGCTATTTTGTACCCCTCAGGATGGGAACGCAAAAGGATTTCAGCAAACCCTTCAGTACGTTCACCTGCTGCGTCGGCAGCGGGATGGAAAATCACTCCAAGTATACCGAGGGCATCTATTACGAAGGCAAGGACGGCAGCCTGATGGTGAACTTGTTCATCCCGTCAGAGCTGAACTGGAAATCAAAGAATGCCATCATCCGTCAGGAGTCTTCTTTCCCGGAGAGTAACAAGATTGTCTTCACCGTCTCGCCGAAATCAACTGCACGATTTGTGATGAAAATCCGCCAGCCAAAATGGGCAGGAGCCACAAGCCTGACGGTAAATGGTGCCGACGCGAAGGCGACCCTGGCGGCGGGCTATTGGTCAATCGATCGCAACTGGAAAAAGGGCGACAAGGTGGAGGTAACAATGCCCATGCAGGTATACACCGAGAGTATGCCTGATAACCCAAACCGCATTGCTTTCTTGTACGGCCCGCTGGTAATGGCCGGTCAACTGGGCAAGGAAATGCCTGACCCCAATTTTGGAACAACTGTATTGCTGACCGATAACCGCAACGTGACGGCCTGGGTAAAACCAACGGGTGAGCCGTTGACCTTCAGTACATTGGTGGCAAAGCCCAATGATGTCAAGCTGGTGCCGTTCTACAAGACGGTTGACCAATATTACAATGTGTACTGGGATTTCTTTACTCAGACGGACTGGGTCAACCGTGAGGCTGAATACCATGCCGAGCGGAAGCGTCAGGCCGAGGTGGAAGAGAAAACGATTGATGTCATACGGATCGGAGAGATGCAGCCCGAGCGTGACCACAACCTCAAGGCCAGCGAAAAATCTTACGTGAGCGATGCGCTGGGCCGCAACGGCCGCGAAGCCCGGAGCGGAGGGTTCTTCTCTTTTGACATGACGGTGCTGGCTGATACGCCATGCCGTTTGCTGTGTACCTACATCGGTGATGACAAGAACAGGGCCTTTGACTTCCTCGTGGACGGTGTGAAGATCGCGACACAGGAACTGCCAGGCGCAACCACCGGGAAGTTCTTTGATGTGGTCTACCCAATCCCGGATGAACTGATCAAGGGGAAATCAAAAATCAATGTGAGGGTCCAGGCCCACCCGAATAAAACAGCCGGACGCGTCTTCGGATGCAGGGTCATCAAGAAATAGTCTGAGGATAACATGAAGTACGTCGGACAAAGCAGGACGCTGGTAGCGGTGGACTGCATCATCTTTGGGTTTGACGGGCAGGAGCTCAAACTGCTGCTTATCCACCGCGGCTTTGAACCTGAAAAGGGAAAATGGAGCCTCATGGGTGGATTCGTGCAACCTGATGAGAGCCTGGAGATGGCTGCATCCCGCATCCTGAAGCAGTTGACAGGCCTCAGCAATGTCTACATGGAACAACTTCAGACATTTGGCAGCCCCGACCGCGATCCGGTGGAACGCACCATTTCGGTAGCCTATTTTGCGCTGATCGACATTCACAGGTACGAGCAGCAGTTAAGCGATGATTTTCGACCCGAGTGGTTTTCGCTTGGCAAAATCCCAAAACTTGTTTTCGACCATGAGCAGATGGTGGCCATCGCTAAGAACAAGCTCCGGGATAAGGCCGCGATTCAGCCTTTGCTGTTTGAGTTACTGCCCGAAAAATTCACCCTTCCGGTTTTACAGAACCTGTACGAACGGGTCTATGAAAAGGAATTTGACAAGCGGAATTTCAGCCGGAAGATTTTGTCCAATGGGATGATGGTGAAAATGAAAGACAAGGAGAAGCACAGCTCGAAGAAGGGTGCCTTTTATTACAAAATTGACAAGCGCAAGTACAAAACGCAGTTTCAGCCATTCATTAATCTGTCCAACTCGACTCTATTATGAAAGATAACTATGTCATTGGGGTAGATTATGGGACGGATTCGGTGCGTTCCCTGGTTGTTGACGCAAGCAACGGAAAGGAAGTCGCATCGGCTGTGTTTCAATATCCCAGGTGGAGGGATCGACTGTATTGCAATCCCTCGTTGAACCAGTTTCGCCAGCATCCACTGGACTATATTGAAGGCCTGGAGCGAGCCGTTCAGGAAAGCATGAAAGCCGCCGGTGAGGTGGTTAGAAGAAATGTCCGCGCCATCTCCGTTGATACAACAGGATCAACACCCGTAGCTGTTGATTTGACGGGAACGCCATTGTCCATGCTGCCGGCTTTTTCTGAAAACCCGAACGCGATGTTTGTCTTATGGAAGGACCACACGGCCACACAGGAGGCGGCCCAGATTAATGCGCATGCCGAAAAGTTTGATGTCAATTATTTAAAATACGTGGGCGGTATCTATTCTTCTGAATGGTTTTGGGCAAAGCTTTTGCGCATACTCCGGGCCGATGAGAAAGTCAGAAAAGGATGCTACTCCTGGGTGGAGCACTGTGACTGGATTCCCTTCTTGTTGACTGGCGGAAAAGATGTCCGGCAGATGAGGCGCGGCGTTTGTTCGGCAGGCCACAAGGCGTTGTGGGCTGCTGAGTTTGGCGGCCTCCCTCCTGAAGATTTCTTTTCTTCCCTCGACCCCTTGTTAAGTGGCTTTACTGGCCGCCTTTTCAGGGAGACGTATACTTCCGACCAACCAGCCGGCCTTCTGAGTGCGGAATGGGCAACAAGGTTAGGGCTGGCCACGGATGTTGTAGTGGGTGTTGGCGCCTTTGACGCGCACATGGGCGCGGTGGGGGGCCAGATTGAACCGTATCACTTGAGCAAGGTTATGGGCACTTCGACCTGCGACATGCTGGTGGCGCCGCGCGCGGATGTGAAAGACAAACTCGTGAGGGGCATTTGCGGCCAGGTGGATGGTTCAATCATCCCGGGCATGATCGGTCTGGAAGCCGGGCAATCAGCTTTCGGCGATACATACGCGTGGTTTCGGAATCTGCTGGAGTGGCCGGTTCAATATGTGTTGAGTCAAACAAAGGTGGTGGGTGAGGATGAGATTGGAAAATTGAAAGGTGAACTCCACGAGAAACTCTTATCTGAACTTACCAGGCAGGCGGCTGCTTTGCCGCTGGAGGACTCGGATGAGTTATCACTCGACTGGCTTAACGGCAGAAGAACTCCTGATGCGAACCAGGAATTGAAGGCGGTGATGTCCGGACTGGATCTTGGTAGCACGGCACCTTCCTTGTTTAAGTCATGGGTCGAGGCCACCTGTTTTGGGGCAAAGGCTATTGTGGAGCGCTTTGAAGAGGAAGGCATCCCAGTCAAGGGATTGATTGGCCTGGGCGGCGTGGCGCGGAAGTCGCCGTATGTCATGCAGGTGATGGCGGATGTGATGAATATGCCCATCCGCATCCACCGCTCGGAACAGACCTGTGCTGCGGGAGCCGCCATGTTTGCGGCCACTGCCGCCGGAATTTATCCTGATGTCATGAAGGCCATGGCGGCGATGGGCCAGGGTTTTGATGGCGCGTACAGGCCAAGGACGTCATCGGCTGAATACTACGGAAAACGGTTTGAGAAGTATAAAACTCTTGGTAAGTTGTACTACACCTCCACGGTGATGGGCAATTAAATAAAGCGCATATGTCAGACTACAAAAAACTGAAGCAAACGGCCTGCGAGGCAAACATGAAATTGCCTGAATTGGGCCTGGTCATTTTCACCTTCGGCAACGTAAGCGTGGCCGACCGGAAAGCAGGCGTCTTTGCCATCAAGCCCAGCGGCGTGCCCTATTCGGAGTTAACACACAAGCAAATGGTGGTTGTTGATTTTGACGGAAGGGTGGTGGAAGGAAAACTTAAGCCTTCCTCGGATACGCTGACGCATGCGTTGTTGTATAAAACCTGGAAAGGCATTGGCTCCATCGCACATACGCATTCTACCTATGCAACGGCATGGGCGCAGGCACAACGCGACATTCCTATCCTGGGCACAACCCATGCCGATCACCTGACTACCGACATCCCCTGTGCTCCCCCCATGGATGACAACATGGTGAAAGGAAACTATGAAAGGGAAACCGGCACGCAGATCATCAATTGTTTTGCGGAAAGGAAACTGGATTACCATGAGGTGGAAATGATGCTTGTCGGCAATCATGCGCCGTTTGCCTGGGGAAGAAAAGCCCACCACGCTGTGTTCAATGCGGCTGTTCTGGAAGAGATCGCGAAAATGGCGTGGCTTACGCTGCAGATCAATCCCGCAGCCCCGAAACTCAAGCAGTCGCTGATTAATAAACATTTTGAGAGGAAGCATGGACCTGGATCTTATTACGGCCAGAAAACTAAAAGTGAAAGTTAATTGCTAAGACGGTCAAGCGTAAAGCTTTAAAGCTATTTGCCTAATGCTCCCAAATTGTTAAGACTATAACATTCAGGCCACACCAACTCATGATCAACCTCAAACAGCTCGAAGCCTGGTTTGTCACCGGAAGCCAGCACCTTTACGGTGAGGAGACCCTGCGCAAAGTAGCAGAGCACTCTCAGCAAATCGCGAAGGCGATGAACGATCACCCCGGCATCCCGGTCAAGGTTGTATTCAAACCCGTGGTAAAGACACCGGAGGAAATCCTGGTGCTGTGTCAGGAAGCCGCCGTTGCAGGCAACTGCGTGGGAATAATTGCCTGGATGCACACTTTTTCTCCCGCCAAGATGTGGATCGGCGGCCTGAAAGCGCTGTCCAAGCCGATGCTGCACCTGCATACCCAGTTCAACCGCGACATACCCTGGAGCGCCATCGACATGGACTTCATGAACCTGAACCAGTCGGCCCATGGGGACCGCGAATTCGGATACATCATGTCCAGGATGAGATTGAACCGGAAAGTGGTTGTCGGTCATTGGCAGGACGATGAAGTTGTCAAGCGTGTGTCAATTTGGCTCCGGGCGGCCTGCGGTTGGCACGACTGGCAGGGAGCGGCCTTCTGCCGTTTCGGTGACAACATGCGGCAGGTGGCAGTTACCGAAGGTGACAAGGTTGAGGCCCAGATCAGGTTTGGATACGCCGTCAATGGCTTTGGAATGGGCGACCTGGCACACGCGATGGAGCAAGTCAGCAACGAACGCATCGACAAGATTGTGTCAGAGTATGAGGATCGCTATACCTTGTCGGAATCCCTTGGAAAGAAGGGTAAAAACAGGGGCTCATTAAGGGAAGCTGCCCGGATTGAAATAGGTATTCGTGATTTCCTGCAGCGTGGCAATTTCAGGGGGTTCACTGATACATTTGAAGACTTGCACGGACTGGTGCAGTTGCCGGGTATTGCCGTGCAGCGGCTGATGGCCCAGGGCTATGGCTTTGGCGCTGAAGGGGACTGGAAGACATGCGCATTGGTGCGTGCCATGAAAGTCATGGCTAGTGGAATGCAAGGAGGTAATTCCTTCATGGAAGATTACACCTATCATTTTGCCGCCGGCAACAACCAGGTGCTGGGTGCCCACATGCTCGAGATATGTGAGTCCATCGCCGAGGGAAAGCCTTCCTGTGAAATTCATCAGTTGGGAATAGGCGGCAAAGCGGACCCTGTCCGGTTGGTATTCAATGTGGCCGCGGGTCCCGCGCTCAATGCTTCCATCGTGGATATGGGCAACCGTTTCCGGCTGCTGGTGAATGAAGTGGAGGCGGTTAAACCCGAGCAGGAACTCCCTAAACTGCCGGTAGCCCGCGTGCTCTGGAAGCCGCTCCCGGACATGAACACCGGCTGCGCGGGATGGATCCTCGCCGGCGGCGCGCATCACACCTGTTACAGCCAGAACCTGACGGCCGAGTACCTGGAAGACTTTGCGGAGATGGCCGGTATCGAAATGATCAGGATTGGCAATGGCTCAACCCTGCACGACATTAAAAATGAGCTGCGGTGGAATGAGGTGTATTACAAAGGCTGAAAAAGGCGGTTCACGCAAAGACGCAAAGGACGCAAAGAATTTCTTGCAGATTGTTAGTCGGTTGGGACTTGATGCAAACCCCTGCCAGGGCGCCACGGTTTATAATTCGATGAAGTGCTCCAGTGAGAAAGCCTGCGACCGCTCCGAGAACAATGTCTTCACCCTTCCCCACACACTTCCGAACAATACAGACTTCCGGTATTTTTCAAGATCGTCCGGACTGTTCCAATGGCTGAGGGTAGCATAGCACAGCGGATCGTCGGCATCCTTCATCAACTGGAGGTGCGTGCATCCCGGAAAATTTCTGATCGCCAGTTTGTTCTGGTTGAAGATGGTGAGAAATTCCTCCACGCCGGCTTCGGTGAAATGCATGCGGACGATACGGATCAGCATATTGATTCCTAGTTGTTGTCGTTTTCCTGGAGCCGGTAAGCCTTTCCGGCTTCATCAAGTTCACCGATGAAATTGACCTCGTAGTTGAAGGAATACAGTTCCCATTTGTTGTTTGGTCTGTAGAACCGGAAGATGAACTTGAGTGGCTGACGTTCGTATTTCGCAATATAGACATACTGGAGTATGCTTTTTCCGTATGTTACTTCACCAATTTTTTCCGCTCCGTTGTATGAGCCAAGCTCTGCAGCAAGCCCATCGAGCTGGCTTGCGACTTTACTGGCATCATCGTTGGTGATCCACTTGTTTTTCGAAAGAAGGTTAACGATCGCAGTCTTACTGGAGGTATTGTATTCCTGGAAAAAGGTATCTACCACCTTCTGAGTCTCCGGGTTGGATGAATGCCCGTTTGAGCACATGGCAAGCGGGGTGGACAGAATAATGACTGCGAGAATGGCTCTGAGCTTCATGTGGTTTTTTTTAGTCAGGGGAGGTATCTACTCTTCAAAGATAATGTTGATGGAGCTGTCGTACCCCAATCCCAAAAGCTCGCTGGCGTTGCCCTTGTAGATGCCAATCTCCAGCAGCCCAAGGCTGTTGAACAGCAGGAAGCAGTCGCCCTGCTCAGCCTGGTGATAGCTCGTGTTTATCCGGCGCAGTTTTTCACCTCCGAACTGAACGGTATAGACCTTACCCTTGCTGAGGACATCAAACGTATCTTTCTCAATGTTGGTAATCAGGTTGCCGAAGCTGTCCACACGGGTCACGTGGCCAAGGATCTGTTTACGGGTGGCCTTCACATGACGGTCAGTCATTTTTCGGAAGGAGGCGAGGGATTTACCCAGTGTGCTGATGGAGACACCGCTGGCAAGCCTGGCGGCGGCTGGGGCAAGGATATCTTTTTCCGCAAAGGAGGTGGTTATCGCATTGATGGCATTCAACTCTACCAGGTTTTGCTGTGACTTGTCGCTGATCAGGCCAAGGAGGCCATTGTCGGCACCGACAAAGAAATGATCTTCCAGTTGCAGGGCAATGTGGGAATCACCACGGTTGCCGGCCGCGTCCACAGCGACCAGGTGTACGGTCCCTTTCGGGAAATCCCTGAAAACGGACTTCAACACATAGGCGCCATGGGCGATATCGCAGGGATTGATCCGGTGGCTGATGTCCACAACGGTCAGACCCGGGTTTGTGCTCAAAATCCTGGCTTTGATGGCCGCCGCATAGTGGTCGCTTTCTCCAGAATCGGTAAGCAGGGTGATGATAGCCATTCCAGTGTCTCTATGGCTGCTCGTTTAACGGGAGCCGGATATTCATTAGTTTTGCCACGAAATTAAATCATTTTCATATTAATTCATTGATCGAAAAAACCATCACCCTGGACGACGTGTCGCTGGTTGATTTTCTGGGTACCGGGAACAGGAACATGAACGAACTGTCATCGGCATTTCCGAAGAGCCGGATCGTGTCCCGTGGCAATGAAATCCTCCTCAAGGGCGAAAGCAGTGATATCATTCAGATTACCGACATCCTGCATGCCCTGATCGACCATTTTCACCAGTTTGGACGCGTGACGGAGGAGAATGTGCGGGGTTACATCGCCCAGGAGCGTCAGGAGTTTATACCCGATGAATCGCCTGACGGTATCCTGTTATATGGAACCAAAGGTCTCCCCATCAAAGCCAAAACGGTCAACCAGCGGAAACTGGTGCAGTCGGTCATGGACAATGACCTGGTCTTTGCCCTGGGACCAGCCGGTACAGGCAAGACCTACATTTCCGTGGCCATGGCAGTCAAGGCCCTCAAAAGCAAGCAGGTCAAGAAGATCATCATCACCCGGCCGGCCGTAGAAGCAGGGGAGAACCTGGGCTTCCTGCCGGGCGACCTGAAAGAAAAAATCGACCCATACCTGCGTCCCATTTACGACGCGCTCAACGATATGGTCCCGTTTGAAAAACTCCAGTACTACATGGAACGGGAGATTGTCGAGATTGCCCCGCTCGCTTACATGCGGGGCCGCACGCTGAACAATGCTTTCATTCTCCTGGACGAGGCGCAGAACACAACGCCGATGCAAATGAAGATGTTCCTCACCCGCATGGGTCCTGATTCAAAGATGATTGTCACCGGCGATGCCACGCAAATCGACCTTCCCGCCAACCAGCGCTCCGGCCTCAAGGAGGCGGTGAGGTTCCTCTCGGAAGTGAAGGGCATCGGGTTTGTAGAGTTGACCGAAAAGGATGTCGTGCGACACAAACTGGTAAGGGACATCATCGAAGCCTACCAGAGGAATAATCCGCCATCGCACGTGGGCTGAAAACCATGGCTTTTGTGAGCGGATTGCCGCGTCGTGAAGGCCATCGCAATCGCCATGCTTGGGCTTAGACTAGTCCAGGGTTACAACTAGGGGGTACGCCGTCGTGCTGTTCTGAATCCACAACGCTTGATACCTTTTCCAATTCCATTTATATTCCTTGATGCAATGGAGTCCTTATGCCATGGTGCGCATCACGGCTGTGTTTATCGCCGGAATTCTCACTTGTATTGGTTCGCCGGGAATGCTCGGTGAGTTCACCGCGGCGATTCTATTCTTCTCTTTTTTGTTCTTCTATTATTTAGTCAGGTTTTCCGTACAGGGCGATTTATTAAAAATCGCGACCGGAATCCTCGGGCTTTCAGCGGTATTTGTCAGTGGCTTCCTGGTTGTGTGGCAGAACGAGGACTCCAGCAACCCGGACCATCTGTTGCAAAACAGAGAACCGGCACTGGCCTTTGAAGTGAAGATTATTTCACCCTTGGAGGAAAAGAGAAAATCGTGGAAAAGGACCGGGGAGGTTACTGCTGTCCTGACTGGTTCGGGCTGGAAGAAGGCTTATGGCAAAGTCAATTTATATTGGGCCAAATCTGAAGCGGTGGCTGACCTGGAGTATGGCGATCACTTGCTGGTCCAGGGCATACCAGCACTGATCGAGGGGCCCCGGAACCCAGGGGAGTTTGACCTCATGGGATTTATGCAACTGCGCCACATTCATCATCAGTATTTTATCAAGCAGGGAACTTGGGTGGTAGTTCAAAAATCAAACGACAAGGGCTTTTTGTACTATGCCCATTACGCCAGGCATTGGTCGGTAACAGCCATCAAGAAATACATTGGGTCGGGACGTGAGCAGGCAATCGTATCAGCACTGGTTCTTGGGGTGACCGATGGCCTGGACAATGAATTGCGAAGCGCCTACGCGGCGAGCGGCGCCATGCACGTGCTGGCGGTATCCGGGCTTCATGTGGCTGTCATTTATGGCTTGCTGATCTACCTCCTCCGTCCGCTGGAAAAAGTGAAGGGTGGTCGGTTGATTGGAGCGTTGATCAGCCTGGTTTTGCTTTGGGCTTATGCATTCATCACCGGGCTTTCACCATCCGTGCTTCGTGCCGTGGCGATGTTTTCGTTTGTTGTTTTGGCCAGACCGATGAAACGGAATACCAACATTTACAACACGCTCGCGGCATCCGCTTTCTTCCTGCTGTTGTATGATCCGTACCTGATCATGTCCGTCGGTTTTCAGCTTTCTTACCTGGCTGTCCTTGGCATCGTGTATTTGCAGCGACCGCTCTTTAACCTTTGGATGCCTCAGTCTGCATTCATGAGCTGGGCGTGGCAAATTACTTGTGTGTCCGTCGCGGCCCAGGTCGGTACAGTCGCCCTGACACTTTTTTACTTTCACCAGTTTCCAGTCTATTCGTTGCTCGCGAACCTGTTTATAATCCCGGGTTCCACCGTCGTTCTTCTTGGTGGAATGGCGCTCCTGATGGTGAGTCCGCTTGGCGCTGTGGCCCAATTGCTGGGCTACCTGCTGGAGTATTTTGTGTGGTTGTATAACGAAGGCGTGTTACTGGTCGAACGACTTCCGTTCAGCCTGATCAGCGAAATTTACCTTTCGCCGCTGCAATGCTTCCTGTTGTTTGGTATGATCGTTTGCATCCTGGCATTGGCGCGACTGCGGAGATTCAGTTTTGTGGTGTTGATGATATCGTGTGCCATGATGTTTTCAATAGCAGGATGGCAACATTTATTTGAAGAAGTTGACCGGCAGGCGCTCACCATTTACAGTGTCCCGCACCACCGCACCATGGGATGGGTTATGACAGGCCATGCACTGTTTACAACCGATTCTGCCTTGAGGTCCGACCGGGAGAAAATGGGGTATCACATTGAGCCTGGCAGGATAGCGAAGGGAGTCAGGCAGGTTTCTGGAATACCGGCTGGCATCCGCCGGGTTGTTGGAGGAATGGAACTCTACCGACGGAATGGGAAAACCTTCCTTGCCGTGATTGTGCCGGAATTCGAATTACCTGTGGTGCTTCATGCCGATTACCTGATTATCAGCAACAATTCCGTAAAATCCCTTCAGACCTTTGCGAAACATGTTAAATTTGATCACATAATACTCGACAGCAGCAATTCCTCCATGTATGGGGGCAGGCTGGAAACACAGGCGAAGGAAATGGGTGTATCCTGTTTCAATGTGACGAGGCAAGGAGCTTTTATTCTGAACTTATAATCCATGGCATTAGTAGAAAGTCTGATCAAAGACCGCATCGGTTACATTACGCTCAACAGGCCGGAAAAAAGAAATGCCCTGAGCCCGGCCATGGTCACTGAATTGAAGCGGGCGTTTACGCAGGCATTGACTGATGACGGGGTGAAAGTGATTGTCCTGCGTGCTAACGGGGAAGCTTTTTGCGCCGGCGCTGATCTGGCCTACCTGCAGGAACTTCAGAAATATTCTTACGAGGAAAACCTGTCGGATTCTATTCAGCTGAAGGACCTTTTTCTTGAAATTTATTTATCAAAGAAGGTGGTGATCGCACAGGTTCAGGGACCTGCATTGGCAGGCGGATGCGGACTGATTACGGTTTGCGACTTTGTGATTGCAGCCCATGAAGCCAAATTCGGCTACACGGAAGTGAAGATTGGTTTTGTGCCGGCCATTGTCATGGTATTCCTGCTGAGAAAAATCGGGGAGGCCCGGGCCAAGGACCTCTTGCTGACCGGCAAGCTGGTCAATGCCGAGGCAGCCAGGGAGGCCGGCATTGTCAACCGGGTCGTTGCAAAGAATTACCTTGAATCAGAGGTGCACGAATTCGCGGCGCAGATCATCGCCACAGCCTCGGCCCAGTCATTGTCATTGACCAAGAAGATGATGGTGGAGATTCAGCAACTTTCCCTGGAGGAAGCGCTTGACTATGCCGCAAGGCAGAATGCACACGCCAGGGGCACTGACGACTGCAAGAAGGGTATTGATGCTTTCCTTCAGAAGCAGCCCATTAAGTGGTGATTTATAGTTCCAACCTCAACCGACTTTCTGACCTTGCTCTCACCAGATGACATCCTGAAGAAGTATTGGGGCCATGACCAGTTCAGGGCCCTGCAGCGGGAGATCATTCATGCCGTGCTTGAGAAAAAGGATGTGCTTGCACTGTTGCCGACGGGTGGTGGAAAATCCATTTGCTTCCAGGTTCCGGGAATGTTCCTGGACGGCGTCACGCTGGTGATCAGCCCGCTCATTGCGCTCATGCAGGACCAGGTCCAACAGTTGCGTAAACGGGGTATCCAGGCCCTGGCTGTTCACTCAGGTATGGGCCGCCGGGAAATTGACATCGCACTCGACAACTGCGTTTACGGAAAATACAAGTTTTTGTACCTCTCACCCGAGCGGTTGAAAACGGAAATGTTCATTGAGCGCTTCAAGAAGATGAACGTTTCCTTCATCGCCGTTGATGAGGCGCATTGTATTTCGCAATGGGGCTATGATTTCAGGCCTTCCTATCTCGAAATCGCCAACCTGCGTGAACTGAAACAGGTACCCTTCATGGCCCTTACAGCCACCGCCACCGGGCGTGTAAAAGATGATATTGTTGACAAGCTCGGACTGAAGTCACCCGAAATTTTTCAACGGAGCTTTGCACGGGACAACCTTTCTTTTGTTGTACGCAAGACTGAGAATAAGGAAAAGAAGTTGTTGGAAATTCTCAGGAATGTTCCTGGACCAGCCATTGTATACATGCGCTCACGCAAGTCTTGTGTGGAGATTTCCAGGTGGCTGGAGCGTCACAAGATCATGGCCACCTTTTACCATGCGGGACTTACCTATCAGGACCGGACCGAACGGCAAAAAGCATGGATCAGCAATAGCAAACGGGTCATGGTAGCCACCAACGCTTTCGGGATGGGCATCGACAAACCGGATGTCAGGGCTGTGATTCACCTGGACTTGCCGGAAAACCTGGAGGCCTACTACCAGGAAGCAGGTCGCGCCGGCCGGGATGGGAAGCGGGCGTACGCTGCCCTCGTTTTTCATGAGGTCGATGTAGTGGGACTGCGAAGCAAAATCCTGCAATCCCATCCTTCTGTAGACTACCTGAAGAGGATTTACCAGGGACTGGCCAATTACTTTCAGCTGGCCATGGGCAGCAGCGAGGGTGAGAGCTATCAATTTAGTCTGGATGATTTCTGCCGCCGGTTCAACATGCGGTCTGCAGCCGCTTTTTCTGCTTTGAAGAAACTGGAAGAGGAAGGACTGATCGAATTGAGCGACAGTTTCTTTAGGCCATCCAGGGTTCACATCCATGCGGAGAAGTCGAAACTGTATGAGTTTCAGGTGGCCAATATTGGTTACGACCCCTTGATCAAGTCCATGCTGCGGCTATACGGGGCGGAACTCTTCTCCGACTTTGTTTCCATATCAGAACAGGCGATTGCCAGGACCCTGAAAGCGACTGAGCCTGAAGTGGCGATTATGCTGGACCAGCTGTCGAAGCTTCAACTGCTGGCTTATGAGCAGGCGTCCGATAAGCCGGAAATAACATTCATGACTCCCGTTCAGGACGTTGCGCGCCTTACCCTGAACCAGGCGCGGCTGAATGAACGCCGTGACCTGGCTGTGAAGAAGACTGAGGCGATGATTGAATTTGCGGAACAAAAGCACCGGTGCCGGATGCAGGTTGTCCTGGAGTATTTTGATGAGCGTACCTTTGAGACGTGCGGCAAGTGCGACGTCTGCATCGACAAAAAGAAGAAAGACAATGGTGAATCATTCAGGGATATTGAAGAGCAGGTTAAGTACCTGCTGACTCAACGCCCCATGACGGTTGACGAACTGGAAGAGGCCGTCGATCCCAAAGACCACCACATTTTTGTGGAAGCTGTGCGCGACATGGTTGACCAGGGGATAATCCGGTATGATGAATATTGGGTGCTGAGGGTTGGTAATCAGTAATTCGATACCAGAAAATCATCGACCCCGTTGATTGAAACCGAAAATTGATTAAACTGTCTAACCGAATACTGGTTACCGATTACCGATTGCGCTCCTAATGCGCGCCCTTCAAATACGCCCACCCTTTCTCCTGCTTCGTCACCAGTTCAATCATGGCAGAAGGGACCACCACAGACGAAGGCAGAAGGTCTTCTTTCTTTACATTTCTTCTTTTCATGGTGTTGTTGCACGCTGCAAAAACCACACCTTTTGACGACAGATCGGCCACGCTCGCGGCAACCTTGGATTTCTTGGCGGTCAGGAGGTCTAATCCTGAACTGTGGCAAACCACTTCGATAACCGCCTTCGGCCAGGCAGCCCGGATGTTTCCAACCTGACTCACTACAGAGACTTGTTCCAGGGAGTCCCCCACAGAAAACTGCATGACGATCTTGTGTGTTTTGAGATCGACAACCCCTTCGGACGACTGTGCGAAGGTGGCTGAGGTGATGCTGATGAACAGAACCAATAGGAATTGTTTCATGGGATTGGGTTTATGGCTTGGATTGGAGGATCGGAGGGAAGGGACCATATTTATGCTGCTGTTCCGGGAAGCTGTCTGCGTACGGGCCAAAGGGGTGATCAACCGGCTTGGCCTTGAGGTCAGGCCAGTCTTGTGCAAACTTCTTGTCAGGCCTTGGCAGGCTGACGACAAATGCCGCGATATCCCAAGCCTCTTCATTTGACAGTATTGGCGTTTCAAACGTTGCGCCTTTCGGCATATTTGAACGGATATACTTCGCAAAACTTGAGATCCTGTACAAACCTGCGCCCGTGTTGAAACTATTTTCTCCCCACAACGGCGGGTAGATGAAGGGTCCATCATCTTTTAGTCTTAACCCTTCGCCCCCGGCGCCATGGCAAACGCGGCAATTCGCGGCATATAGTTTCTTGCCGATAACCGGATCTGATGCCCTGTTCAGCCATGGGATATCGCCCAGGCCAGAGCCATTTACTGCTTTGCCACGGGGTACGTCCTTGCCCAGCCATCGGATGTAGGCCACCACGCCTAGCATTTCCAGGGAGAGCGAATCCAGTGATTTGCCATTCAAACTTCTTTCAAGGCAATCGTTGACGCGCTTTTCGATGCTTTCAATCGTCCCGGACCGGGGCCTGAATTTTGGATACGTGGACGCCACAGAGCCGTAATTGTTGCCGTAAGGTTTGGTGCCTGCTTCCAGGTGACAGTTCTGGCAGTTCATGCCATTGCTGATATTCGCTACCGTTCCCTGCGGACCCAGGTAAAACGAAGTCCGGGTGATGAGGTCACGGCCATACCGGATCAGTCGTCCTTCCTCACCTTTTGGGATCTTGGCGGTATCAGGTGCCAGCCAGAGTCTTTGACTCATAATTTCCTTCCTGATTCCGGAAGGGCTGCACCCAAATAAGAGCGCGGACCCGATCGCCACCGTTATGAAACAGTGAACCACATATGGGTGAAGCGACCGGACCCTGTCATACATCATGAACCATCATCAGGTTGTTAATCCAGTGCTTTTACACCGGGCAGCACTTT
The DNA here is from genome assembly GCA_043744235.1 of Cyclobacteriaceae bacterium. Classification (GTDB taxonomy): domain Bacteria; phylum Bacteroidota; class Bacteroidia; order Cytophagales; family Cyclobacteriaceae; genus ELB16-189. Next base: position 125,351 of record JAYTVB010000014.1, read on the forward strand.
GCCTTCAAAGTATTCCAGTAAGGCGCCGCCGCCCGTAGAAACGTAACTCACTTTTTGGCTGAATCCGAACTTGGCAACAGCGGCCGCCGAGTCACCGCCTCCAATGAGGGAGAATGCTCCTTTGCCTGTAGCGCGCACCACAGCCTCTGCGACAACCTTTGTTCCTTTTTCGAATTTCTCCATTTCAAAGACTCCCAGCGGACCGTTCCACAAGATGGTTTTTGATCCTTCGATGACTTTAGAGAATACGGCCTGGGCTTGTGGACCAATGTCCATACCCATCCATCCATCCGGGATGGAGGTGTTGTTCACAACCTGTGTATTGGCAGCGGCGTCAAACTTGTCCCCGGCTATAGAGTCAATGGGCAGGTGCAGTTCCACGCCTTTCGCCTTCGCCTTCTGGATCAGGTCCTTTGCCAGGGCAAGCTTGTCTTCTTCGCACAGCGATTTCCCGATGTTTCCTCCCATGGCCTTGAAGAATGTGTACGACATGCCGCCACCGATAATCAGGTGGTTGACTTTGTCAAGCAACTGCTCGATAATGAGGATCTTGTCTGAAATCTTGGCACCGCCCATGATGGCGGTGAATGGTTTTTCGGAATGCTCTAGTACCTTCCTGGCATTCTCCAGTTCGGCCGCCATGACAAGGCCGGCGCACTTTTCCTTGAAGAACCTGGCGACAATGGTGGTAGACGCATGGGCGCGGTGAGCGGTGCCAAAAGCGTCGTTGACATAGATGTCGCCGAGCGCTGAAAGTTTTTCAGAGAAAGCCTCATCGCCTTTCTCCTCCTCTTTGTAGAACCTCAGGTTTTCCAGCAACAGTACATGTCCCGGTTTCAGGTCCTTTGATTTCGTTATTGCCTCTTCGCCAATGCAGTCATTGGCAAACTGCACTTTTCTGCTCAGCAATCCTTCCAGGGTGGTGAGGGTGTGCTTCAGCGAATATTTTTCTTCCGGACCGCCCTTAGGGCGTCCGAGGTGGGACATCAGCACACAACTGCCGCCGTCCTTCAGGATTTTGTTCAGGGTCGGTATGGTGGCCCGGATGCGGTTGTCATCGGTTACTTTAAAAGATTTATCCAGCGGCACATTGAAATCCACGCGGATCAGGGCGCGCTTGTTTGCAAAATTGATATTGTTAATCGTTTTCATAACTCACTATGTTTAAGTCTCATTCTTGTTAATCGCCAAACGATATGCCCAGTCCCCTGGCTGCTTTTACGGTATAGGAATTGGGGTCGACGAAGCTTGGCGCTTTGGTGGCTTCCTTCAGTGTAACGGATTCAATTTGGTTGTTCTTGAAAGTGACCATCCGGCCAAATTCCTTTTTCAACACCATTTCAAAAGAATAAACACCGAACAGCAGCGCGAGAACCCTGTCGAAGGCAATAGGGCTGCCGCCGCGCTGGACGTGGCCCAGAACCGTTTCCCGGATTTCGGCTTTGCAGCCCGCATCTTTGAGTTGCTTTGACAGCTGGAAGGCTACTCCGCCAAGACGTACGTGTTCTGAGCCCTTCTCCGCTGCACCGGCGGTTATGCCGCCGTTCTTGGGTTTGGCTCCTTCTGAAACGACAATGTTGACAAAACCCCGTCCATGCTTGTAGCGGGATTCAATCCTCCTGACAATCTTGTTGATGTCATAGGGAATTTCCGGAATCAGGCATACTTCGGCTCCGCCTGCAATGGCGGTATGAAGGGCAATCCAGCCGGCATCACGGCCCATCACTTCCATGATCATAACGCGGTGGTGGCTTTCAGCCGTAGTGACCAGTTTGTCAAAACTGTCGGTGGCAATCTGCACGGCGGTCTGAAATCCAAAAGTAAGGTCTGTGGCTGCCAGGTCATTGTCGATGGTTTTGGGCACGCCAATGATGTTCAGTCCTTTCTCGTATAGCGCCTGCGAAATGCGCTGCGATCCGTCGCCACCAATGTTGATCACCGCGTCGAATCCCAGTTTTTTGATTCGATCAACAAGCTCGGCTGTCCGGTCAATGATTTTATAGGTTCCATCAGGCTGAAGGACCGGAAACTTCATCGGGTTCCCCTTGTTGGTTGTCTTGAGTATTGTGCCGCCGCGAACATGAATGCCACCCGTTACGGCGCGCGTGAGTTTCAACAGGTCCGTGGGCTCGCTGAAGACGCCGTTGAAGGCCTCCATGCTTCCGTAGATGTCCCATTCTTTTTCCTTGCGCGCACGCTTGGCGATGCCGCGAATGACGGCATTGAGTCCGGGGCAGTCTCCGCCGCCGGTTAATACGAGCAATTTATATTTCTTGTCCATAAGGGTATTGTTAACTCCAGTGGGCCGGATCAAGGCGCCAGGTCTTGATGTGTGCCAACTGGTCTTCGTTTATAAATTTATTCTTCAGTGCTTCTTTCAGGAGGTGATCGAAGTCGCAAAGGCAAACAAGGTCAACATGTTCTTTTGCGAAATTTTCTTCGGCTGTGGCGAAGCCATAGGTAAAAATCGCCACCATACCTTTAACGACGGCTCCGGCATCGCGCAGGGCAGTTGCCGCACGCAGGGAACTGCCGCCTGTGGAAATGAGGTCTTCCACCAGCACGACTGATTGCCCTTTTTCGATCTTGCCTTCGATCAGGTTCTCCAGGCCATGGTCTTTCGGTTTCGGACGGACATAGACGAACGGCCATTGAAGCTCCTCAGCCACCAGGGCGCCCTGTGGCACGCCAGCCGTGGCCACCCCGGCAATGGCATCGGCTTTTGGGAAAGCCTCGCGTATCGCCTGTACGAGGCTGCGCTTGATGTAGGATCTGACGTCCGGGTAGGAAAGACTCAGTCGGTTATCGCAATAAACGGGCGACTTCCATCCGCTGCTCCAGGTAAATGGGTTCTGGTGGTTCAGTTTGATAGCCCCGATTTCCATCAATTTGGAGGCGATTGGCCCTGCCGTCGCTTCCATGATTTTGGTACTCATAGATATGGCAATTTATCATGAAATGGGCATAGACCAAGCGTCAGACGGTCACGGATTTTTGTCATGTCCAATGTCGCGTTAATAATCAGCAACTTGGGCAACCAAATGGGCATGCTGGCCTGCATGGGATCAAAAAGACTGGAAATACCGTTGCCACTTTCAAAAATATTCGTGTTTTTGCATGTACTAAGCCAACCATGAACCTGTTCGTAAACGACATACCCGTCCGCATCTGGGGACAGGGTCAGAATCCGGAAGAGGGCAATTTTAACATCGAGATCAATGCCCCCAAGGAAGCCATCACCAAGGCAACCCTGATCAACCATGTTTGGATCAAGCAGGCCAGTGTCTACGACCTGAATTCAATCCTTGACCTGGTCAATTCAAAAGTGCCCACCAACCTGTTGTCACTCGATATTACCGTCGACGACTATGAGGCAGTCAAAGTCTTCCTAAAAAACAAGTACAAGGTCATCAAAGCGGCAGGAGGGTTGATCAAGAAGAAGGACCGATTTCTGATGATTTACCGGATGAAGCGCTGGGACCTGCCCAAAGGGAAGAAAGAAAGTGGTGAGATTTATAAGCGTACCGCTGAACGTGAAATCAAAGAAGAATGCAATGTTGACGTGAAGGTGGGAAAGAAGATCTGCACGACCTGGCACACCTACACCATGAACCGCAACAGCATGCTCAAGAAGACGCGCTGGTATGTGATGGAGTTGCTGGACGACTCAAAGATAAAACCAAGCCTGGAAGAGGACATTGAAGAGCTTCGGTGGATGACCCAGAAAGAAGTCTATCATGCCCTTGAGCATTCCTACAACTCGATCCGATTCGTTTTTGAAGAGTATTACAAAATGACAGAAAAGGCCGGCTCCGACCGCTAGAGCGTATACGGCAGCATGGGTGTAACATCCCCGCCGTACCGGTGCACCTCCCGGATAATGGAAGAATTGATGGCCGCAAACTGCGGCGAGGTAATCAGGAATACGGACTCAAGTTCCGAGTTAAGATACCGGTTTACCTGGGCAATGCTGTTTTCATATTCAAAATCCGTGGTATTGCGCAGCCCCCTCAGCAGGTAGTTTGCCTGGTGCTTGCGTGCCAGTTCGGCGGTCAGTTCAGAATAGGTGATAACACTGATTTGGGGATGGCCCGCAAAAGTCTTCCTGATCTTATCGATCATCAGTTCAATCTTGAAGTAGCGCTGGTCCTTCTGGCTGTTGTAGCCGATGGCGACAATAATTTCGTCAAACAGGGAAAGGCCCCGGAGTACAATATCCTCATGACCTTTGGTGAAGGGATCAAATGACCCCGGAAAAAGGGCAATGCGCTTCATGATGGAAGGATGTTTATGGAATACAAATCAAAGAAATGATGTTCCTGTACTTCATCAAACAGATACCCGAACCTCAGGTGCTGCGGACGTTCCCCGAAAGACACATTCCTGACATACTTCACAAACTCCTGGTAGTGCGGTGAGTTCTTGCCGATGTATCCCCACAGCACCACCTGGCTGGTGTTTTGATCCATGCCCATGGCCTTCATCACCAGCATGATGTATTTTACATAATCCGTGAATTGCTTGATCAGGAACTGGTTGTAGTAAATCAGTTTGCCCTCTTTCACAAAGAGTATGTGAAGCTTGAACCGGTCAACATACACGTACAGCGGGTCATCGGTTCTTGTGGGAGCAGATGCCAGGACGCCTTCAATCAGTGCCGCGGATTGATGGTAAAACCGGATGGTAGTATTGGCATAAATTCTCTTCAGCCACTCCAGCATATCCATGGGAACGGCGAAAACCGTTACGGCATCGGTCCTGGCATTGCGGCAAGTCAGGACGACTTCCTTATCATTGTCGAAAACAGCATTGAAGCGCAGGTACTCGTCAGCGGCTGAATCGATATACAGACTGGCCGGAACCTGGATGAATTTATTGTTCTTGATGGAGGCCTTTACTTCCTTCCAGAATCCTGCCGTAAGGTACTCATGCGATTCAAAAAGCATTTGCAGGGCGGCCTGCAAATCCGCCTGTGAGTTCACGTCGTTGAAGACATAGTCTTCAAAAAAGATCAAACGATTGTCTTCGCTGTCAACAACAGCTACCTGAAAGTCTTTGGCTCCTAGCTGGGTCAGTAAGGTATAGCGATGAAGTTTTTCTTCGTCAAACTTCTCGTCCTTGATCTTCTTGATCAGCTTGAGCGTGGCAATGGATGACAAAATATAATGTTATTCCCAATTTCCGGCAGTAGCCACATCCGTACGGGAACCGAAACGCAGAGGCTTGCGTGCCTTTTGTTCGTTGCCTTCCTTGCGGGCGGGATTGATGGGCTTGGGATCCTTCACTTCAATCACATCCACCATAAGGCCGTTCCTGTCAATCTTCTTGACAAAGATATCAAACATGACCCCGGGGTTGTTTGGCACCTCACCAATCCTGGATACGTCTGTGTTCTTGTTGAAGACGTAATCGGAATAATTGATCAGCGTAGTTCCCTTGGTTACAGGCTGTCCAACCTGGATGTCGGCAAGACTTTGAATCACGCCTTTTTCCTGAAAGGGAGGGCTGTTTTTGCGTTCACCAACCCGGATGAAATAGGCCTTCTGGTTCTTGATGACTTCATCGCCAACCTTCACATTGTATCCTTCAAAAATGCCGTTCTCGGCAGCGTTCATCGAATAGTTCTTCTTGAAAATCCGTTCCCGGGCTGAAATGAAGCCCAGGGTATCCGTGATGATTTTAATTTCTTCACCGCCATACGGCTTCTGGGTAATCTGCTCCCTTCTTTGGAGAATGGGGACCTGACCATGGTCAATGAAATTCGCCAGGGTGTCCCAGCTTGCTGTATACTTTCCGGTCTGTTCCTGGTACAAACCCTCTGCCTCACGAATCAATTTCAGTCGCTCAATAATAGCGGCCTCGGTCGACCCAATAATGGCCCTGTCATCAATCACTTTTTGTACGCCGCTGTATAAATAGTAGCCGAGGGCCAGGCTGATGGCTATTAGGACTATCGTGAGGATTTTGGTCAGGTTCATTGTGTTCAGATTTAGCTTGCAATAATAAGTTCGTTTTTTGAGATTTTTAAGCTGAATTTTCAGTTTTTTGAGTCATGGAGGCTATTTCAAACTAAATTTTCAAATAACCCCGCAGGTCGCTTACTTTTTGTGCCGTTTTGGCCGCCTTAAACAGCCCGTGCTTGTGTTTTTCCGGCAGGGAGTCGATTTCACCCGGCGACAGGAATTGCGCTGCGGTAATCACTTGTTTTCCGTCGACCATTTCCGGGTCGTGACCAACGGTCAATAGTCCACCGGTAACGGTTACATCGAAGAACAATTCAATCGCGTGCAGGGGAGGCATGATAAACTCACACCCGAACCGGAACTCTCCGATTCGTACGTCCAGGCCGGTTTCTTCCTGGAATTCCCGCACCAGGTTGTCAGTTATGGAAACGCCAAATTCAATGCCGCCCCCCGGTGGAGCCCAAAAGTCATGGCCGTAGACCCCATGGTGATTCACCAGCAGCAGTTTTTCCCCTTGTCGGCAAAGCCCGCAGACCCTCGTTCTGACTCGGTTGCCATAAATTTTTTCAACTGATTGATCCACGAATCGCGGTGTCTATGCGTTACCATCCTGAATCCCTAAATTTGTAAAAAATCACAGATTATGAAGAAGTTATTTTTTATCCTCGTTTCACTCATTGCCTTTCAAGGCTCATGGGCGCAAACCAATGGCCCTGTTATCGCCTGGGATAAATCCACTCATGATTTCGGTGATGTTGTACAGGGAGACAAAGTGGAGTACACGTATACCTTCAGGAATGGCGGCAATGAACCCCTGATCATCACCGACGTCCAGGTAACCTGTGGATGCACGACGCCGAGGGGCTGGGCGCGTGATCCGATACCCCCCGGGCAGTCCGGAGAGATTACGGTAGCGTTCAACAGTCTTGGGAAATTTGGCAAGCAGAATAAAGTTGTCACAATCGTATCAAATGCTGTCAATTCCGACGGCGGTCAAATTACTTTCACTGCCAATGTGATCGAAAAGAAGCAGCCGAATCCATGATAGTTCGATCTTATCCTTTCTTCTTGTAGATAGCCAGGGCGAGGTACAGCCAGCCCAGGATCAGCAGCAGACCACCCACCGGTGTCACCGCGCCCAGCATGGGCACATTGGCCAGGGCAAGTACATACAGGCTGCCGCTGAAGATTATTACCCCTGCGAGCATAAGCAAGGCACCTGTTTTCATAGCCGGATATTTTTCCATAAGCAAAGCAGCTCCCAACAGGGCGAGCGTATGGTAGAAGTGATAGCGCACGGCTAGCTCATAGGTATCGAGCCTGCCGTTGGCAAGGAGGATGCCTTTGAAGGCATGGGCACCAAAGGCGCCCAATCCAACAGCGGATGCGCCAAGCAAGGTTGCTGCCAATAGAACGGTTCTTTGATTCATGAGCGTGGGTTCAGGGGGTTTGCTGGTCGTACGGGCGTTCGCCGAAGATCGCCGTCCCTATCCTGATCATGGTACTTCCTTCCTCCAGCCCGATTTCGAAATCAGAACTCATCCCCATGGACAATTCTTTCATCCGTATGTGCGAAGGCAAAGCGAGTTGACTGAGGTCGTCAGCCACCTTCTTCAGGGTGCGGAATTCGTTTCGGACCTGGTCCAAATTATCAGTGAACGTTGCAATTCCCATCAGTCCTTCAATGCTGACATGACTGAATGAGTGCACCTCGCAGGCTTGAACAAGCTCGTGCAGTTCATTGAAGTCAAGACCAAATTTTGTTTCTTCACGCGCGATGTGTACCTGGAGCAGGCACCGGATAACCCGCTGCTGTTTTTCTCCTTGCCGGTTAATTTCTTCCAGCAGTTTCAGGCTGTCGACCGATTGAATGAAAGTAATGAAGGGGGTAATGTACTTGACTTTGTTGCGCTGCAACGTGCCGATGAGGTGCCACTCGATGTCGGGCGGGAGCAGCGGTTGTTTGGAGAGAAGTTCCTGTACCCGGTTTTCCCCAAAGGCCCGCTGGCCGGCATCATACGCCTCCTTTATTTTTGCAACGGAATGGGTCTTGCTGACGGCAATCAGGCTTGCTCCATAAGGTTTCAGTGCCAGCCGGAATTTCTCTATGTTATTTTTGATTCCCATTCTATCTTTAACCTTCAACTAAGGAACACAAAAATATGGCTATCCTCGGTACGTTGCTGAAAAGAGGAATAAAACTTCGTAAAAATATTGACCTGGAGTATTCTTCACCGCTGGACTTGCAAAAACAGGTTTTGAAGGATCTGCTCATCAAGGCCAGTAATACAGAGATCGGCTGCTATTACAACTTCCCGGATATCCTCCGGTCATTTCGCAAAGGGCACAAGGATTTCTATGAGAATTTCAGAAAGATTCCGATCCATGATTACAACAAGATGTACAAGGACTGGTGGCAGCTTGCGCTCAAGGGCGCCAAGAACATTTGCTGGCCAGGCCGTGTAAAATACTTCGCCCTGAGTTCAGGCACGTCAGACGCATCATCCAAATACATTCCTGTTACAAAGGACATGACCCGGGCGATCCAGAAAACCAGCATCCGCCAGATCCTGTCATTGTCCAGGTATGACTTGCCGTCAAAGTTCTTTGAAGCGGGAATACTCATGATTGGCGGCAGCACACACCTGAACCGGAAGGGGAGCTACTTTGAAGGAGACCTGAGCGGCATCCAGGCAGCCCGCCTGCCATTCTGGTTTCAGCATTTTTACAAACCAGGCAAGAAGATAGCCCGAACCCGGAAATGGGACGAAAAGCTGGAAGAGATAACGAAGAAGGCTGACTCATGGAACATCGGTATCATTGTGGGTGTGCCCGCCTGGATCCAGATTCTGCTGGAGAAGGTCATCGCCTACCACAAGGTCAAAGACATCCATGAGGTATGGCCGAACCTGAGTGTGTACGTTCACGGCGGTGTTTCCTTTGATCCGTACCGCAAGGGTTTTGAAAAATTGCTTGGGCGGCCCATCAACTACATCGAAACGTACCTGGCATCGGAGGGATTCATTGCGTACCAGGCCGAGCCCCGGCAACACTCCATGAAACTCGTCCTTGACAACGGGATTTTCTACGAATTCATTCCTTTCAATGAGGAGAATTTTCAATCCAACGGCGACCTCACGCCCCAGGCAATGGCTGTGCTGATTGATGAGGTTGAAGAAGGCAAGGACTATGCCCTGTTGCTGTCGACGTGTGCAGGCGCCTGGCGTTACTTAATCGGTGACGTGATCAGATTCACTTCTCGCGAAGAATCGGAAATCATCATCACCGGAAGGACCAAGCACTTTCTGAGCCTCTGCGGCGAGCACTTGTCGGTCGACAACATGAACAAGGCAGTCGAGCTGGTGTCCAATGAAATGAATATCGATATTAAGGAATTTGCCGTAGCAGGCATTCCGCATGGCACCCTGTTCGCGCACCATTGGTACATCGGCACCGATGATGTGGTTGACCGGAAAATGCTGAGGGACCGCCTGGATCATTTTCTCAAGGAGCTCAACGACGATTACAAGGTTGAAAGGAGTGCGGCCTTGCGGGATGTGTATGTGGAGGCAGTACCAGCCAAGAGATTCTATGACTGGATGGAATCGAAAGGAAAGGTCGGTGGTCAGAACAAGTTCCCCAGGGTCCTCAAGGGGGCCACGCTGGAAGAATGGCAATCCTTCCTCACCCGGTGATTTCCATCATCTTCAATGGAATAGAGTTTGGAATTGTCCTGGCCTTCCTGGTTGGACCGATTTTTTTCACAATTCTTCAGACCAGCATTGAGCGTGGCTTCGCCAAGGGTGTCCTGGTGACGCTCGGGGTTTCGATCAGTGATGTGCTGTATGTGATCATCTGCTACTTCGGGCTGGCGACTGTCATGGCTCATTCCAATGTAAAGATCTACATGGGTTACGGAGGAGGCGCAATCCTGATTGCATTTGGTCTCTATCATTTGGTGGTGAAAAGCAAGCCGAAAGGAACGATTGGCACCACGGCCGAAAGGAAGCCTTACCAGTATATGCTCAAGGGATTTTTGATCAATGGCATGACGCCAACGGTACTTTTGTTCTGGATCGGCACTGCCAGTGTGGCTACGATTGATTTTGGATATGGGGCTGCGCCGGAGTTCGCCATCTTCTTTGCCTCCTTGCTGATGACCGTGCTGGCCACGGACATCCTGAAGGCCTATTTGGCCGCCAGGCTGAAAATGCTGGTAACACCCCGGTTGCTCCTGATTATGAATGCCGTTCTGGGTGTTGCTTTGATCATCTTTGGTTGCCGGCTCATGTGGATTGCGAGTACTCTTACCCTGGCTTAGTCCTGAAGCATGTTGCTCATGAAGGTGGACTTCAGGAGCAGCCAGAGGAGGAACAGGATAATGGCCCACCTGACATAGACGAAGTAGAAGTCGGAGGTGTCCTTGAAGCGGGTTTCTTTTATTTCAGCCTTTTCGTACTGATCGATCTTCTTGAATACCTGCTGCAAGGCGCGGTTATCGGTTACCCGAAAGAATTCACCGGCGCCGATTTCTGCGATCTTTCTCATGGTGGACTCATCCACCGTGTTCTCCACCATGTTTGGTCTGCCGAAGAAATCTTTTCCGAAAGGCACCATTCCTTCTTTGCCAACAACAATGGTGTATATCTTGATGCTGTAGGCGGCAGCAAGTTCTGCCGCCGTGATGGGATCAATGTTTCCGGCCGTATTGTCTCCGTCGCTGAGAAGGATACATACTTTTGATTTCGAGGTGGACTCCCGCATCCGGTTGGTCACGACAGCCATGGCGCTTCCGATGGCCGTGCCCCGGCTCTCGATCATGTCAAAGTTCAATTCGTTGAGGTATGAGTTCAGCAGGTTGTAATCGGTGGTCAGCGGTGTAAGGGAGAAGGCGTCGCCCGAGAACACAACAATACCGATGCGGTCCTGCAGGCGTCCCTTGATGAAATCACGAGCGACATTCTTGGCCGCTTCCAGCCTGTTGGGCGCAAAGTCTTCAATCTGCATGGATTGTGAAATATCGATGGCCAGCATGATGTCAATGCCTTCCGTCCATTGCTCGACTTTCTCATTGGTTTTTTGAGGCCTTGCCAACGCGAGGAGAATCAGGGCGACAACCAGCGCCAGCACCACGTCTGGCAGCAACCTGACCAGCGTGAGGGGTGAACTCTTTTGTTCGCTCTTGGTGAACGCTACGGGCAGCTTCTGGTTCAGGAAATAGCGGATCGCCCAACGCAGCAGGAATAGGACGGGGACAAGCAGGATGGCGTACAGGAACAGTACGTTGCTCCAGGTAAAAGAGCGCAGTGTCGATGGGAGAAACCATTCAAGAGATAAAAAATCAATGCTATCCATTCTTTACCTCGTCTTCTTTTATTTGAAACCGTTGAGCGGAAAAATGCTGCAGTGCCTGGAAGGCCTCCACCGAGGACCCCCGGCCGCCATAGATGCTGCCATCGATGGCTTTCAGTGCCTGGTGCAATTGCTGGTCACTCGCCAGGCGAATGATCTCTTTCGAGGTGAATTTGGTGTACGGGTATTTCTCCAGGTCTTCCATATATCCTTTCCAGAGGATGAGGGTTTCTTCGGCCGTGCGTGTGGTGAATTCGGAAGAGAGCCGGTCCGTTGACTTCGTAAAAGAAGCAATGAAGGCCTCGTAGTTCCGTTTCAGTTTCTTCAAGGCAAAGTATTTTCTGATTCGTTTCCCAAAGATGATCCACACAGCAACGGCCGCGATGACCAGGATCAGGAGGATGATGGCAATCACCGGGTAGTTCAGAATCCATTGCACTTTTTGGTATGCGGTGTTGGTCTTTAATGGAAGTTTTTCAGTACTCACTGAATCCGGGACCGATGACACCCGGTACTGGAGCCGGATGCTGTCGCGGGGTGAAACTACTGCTACGCAGTCCGTGGGCTGCACGACAAACACGGGCATGCCCAGCCGCTGGATGCTGTCGATTTCGAATGTGGTTAGAAAGTAGACGGCACTGTCATAACTGGTATCGCCCGTGGTTTGTGTTGGAAAAAAGACCTTCTTCCGGATTTCAAACGGAGCGAAGTTGAAGGTTGAGTCGGGAAAGAGAACCTGGAGGTTGCGGGGATAGCGGGCCGTCAGCGTATAAGGAGTGACTTCGCCGATGGCCGTCTGCCTGGTTTGAAAACGGCCATGAACCACCACATCCTCCTGGGCGTGGGCCAAACCGCCAGACATCATCAGGAGTAACAGGCACCCGTACATCACCATCTTATTCACCACCATACTCTTTACGAAGTCTTCAGGGATTTGTTTCTAACCTTAAAGAGGCGCAGGAGTTTTGGCACATAATCCTCATCGGTGCTGATGCCCAGGTAATTGATTTCATGCTTGCGGCTGAATTTCATGAGTTCTTCCCGGCGGGCAATATGGGTATCGGTCATGTGCTTTCGGAAATCGCCAAAGGAAGTATTGATCCACAAGGTCTTTTTGGACTCCTTGTCAAGGACAGGTATGATACCCAGTTTGGGCAGACTGGTTTCACGCTTGTCTGTTATTTGAATCGCCACAAGGTCGTGGCGGCGTGCCAGGGACTGCAGGTTGTGATAGTAGCCCTCATCAATGAAATCAGAGATCATGATGATCACGCTTTTTCGCTTGATGGAGTTCAGGGCAAACGAAATGGCTTTGGCCAGGTTGGTTTTGGATGATTTGGGCCGGAGGTTCTCCAGTTGGGAGAGAATCTGGTAGGCTTGTGCCACCCCTTTCTTCGGCTTGATGAATTTCTCCCTTTCATCGGAATAGCAGATCAGTCCAATTTGGCTGGATTCCTTCGTGGCCGACAGGGCCAGAACACCGCAAATCTCCATGGAGACGTCGAACTTGGTTTTGCCTTTGGTTCCGATGTTCTGTGAAGCGCTGACATCCAGGATAAAGTAAATGGTCTGCTCTTTTTCCTCCTTAAAAGTTTTTACGAATGTGCCATGCCCCTTGGCCGATACGTGCCAGTCGATGGCCCGGATATCGTCGCCGTACTGGTACGGGCGTACATCGTCGAACTCCAGTCCCGATCCCTTGAAGATCGAATGGAAGTCGCCCTGCATCTGGCTGTTGATGGCCTTGCGGATCTGGATCTCGTAGCGGCGAAGCTTTTTGAGGAGTTCTTTCACTTCGGCATCATTTTAGTGGCGCTAAATTATGAGTAATTTGCGCCCGCCAAAAGAAAAGATTTCATGAGAGTACCCGGCCTTGTCGTAATGCTGCTTTTGAGTGCCGTGGTGTCATGCGGCAAGAAGGAAGCGAGACCCGCTGGTATCCTTTCGCATGCCCAAATGGTGGATTGGATGATGAAGATCTACATCGCGGAGTCCCGGATCTCCCTGCTCTCGCTTCCGGTGGATTCTGCCTACCGGCTTTTCCGGCCTTACCAGGACTCGCTCATGAAGCAAAGGGGCCTGCAGGATTCTGTATTGCATAAGTCCTACCAGTATTACCTTAGCAACTCCGGTGAATTGGAAGCGATTTATGACACGGTCATCGATTCACTCAGTTTGCGAGAAACGCGCATGCGCCAACAGGCACCCAAGGTAATCCCTGATGATATACCCAAATGATTTTGAAGCCCGGTTAGGGTTTGACCAGGTGCGTCAGCGGCTCTCAGGCCATTGCCTCGGAGACCTGGGCAGGAAGCGGGTATCACAGATTGTATTCCTGACTGAATCCAAAGCCATCCGGAACCTGCTTGCCCAGAACCTGGAGGCCAAAAAGATCCTCGAAAGGGGAGAGGACCTGCCCCTTCGGCACTATGATGATCCGGAAGAATGGTTCCATGCTGTCGCCGCGGAGGGATCCTTCCTCGAAAGTGAAGTCTTCGTGAAAATCGGGACAGCCATTCAGATCATCCAGACCTCCCGTGATTATCTCCAGAGAAACGAGGCGCAATGTCCTGTACTGTTTAAGTTATCCCAGGCCATAAGCCCGGCTGCAAAAGTCATGAAGGGCATCCAGCAGTGCATTGACGACGAGGGACAGGTGAAGGATAATGCATCGCATGCGCTCGCAACAATCAGAAAGCGATTAAGGGAAGAGCAATTCAAAGTCAGGAGGGTAGCCGAGCAAATCATGAGGCACGCGCTGGAACAGGGATGGGCACCTGAAGGATCAAACCCGACTATCCGGGATGGCAGGCTGGTCATACCCGTATCCGCGGAGCACAAGCGCAGGATCAGGGGCTATGTTCTGGATCAGTCTTCGACCGGACAAACGGTTTATCTGGAGCCCGGCGAGGTGATGGAAGCCAACAACGACCTTCGTGATCTCATCCTGGATGAGCGCAAGGAAATCATAAGAATCCTTACCGACCTGACGAACCTCCTGCGGCAGCACCAGCCAGAGCTGGAGCAAGGTTATGATTTTCTGGGCTGGCTTGACTTCAACCGGGCAAAAGCAAAACTCTCGCGGGATCTTTCCGCCGGATTGCCGTTGATTGAGAATGGTCCTGCCCTCCAATGGCGCGAGGCCCGGCATCCCCTGCTGTACTTTTCGTTGAAGGGAAAACGACCGCTGGTGCCGCTCAACCTCGCCCTTTCAAATGACAGCCGCTTCCTGCTGGTTTCTGGTCCCAATGCCGGGGGCAAATCGGTCTGTTTGAAAACCGTAGGGCTTATCCAATACATGCTTCAGTGCGGCTTGCTGGTTCCCGTGGTTGAAGATTCCGTCATGGGTATCTTCCGTGAAATCTTTCTTGACATCGGCGACCAGCAATCCATCGAAAATGATCTGAGCACATACAGTTCTCACCTGAAGAACATGGATTTCTTCATTCGCCATTCCGGTGAGAATACGCTCGTGTTGCTGGATGAACTGGGATCGGGCACTGATCCGAATTTTGGCGGAGGCATCGCCCAGGCTGTACTCGAGCAGCTGGTGAAAAAAAAGGCATGGGGACTGGCAACCACCCATTACTACAACCTGAAAATATTTGCGAGTAATTTTCCTGGCATCGGAAATGCCGCGATGCTGTTTGACACCAAGCACCTGTCACCCCTGTTTCAATTGGAGATCGGCCAGCCCGGAAGTTCCTTCGCGCTGGAGATTGCCAGGAAGACCGGACTTCCCGATGAGACATTGTCGGCTGCCGAGCGCATCATTGGTAAGGAGCTCACCGGCCTGGAAACGCTGATGAAGCAGGTTCGGGAAGAAAAAGAGATGCTTTCGGAAAAGGAAAAAAAGATTCGATTGCAGGAGCAAGCCCTTTCAGGTACGCTCAGCAAATATGAAGAGCTGTCTTCCAAACTGGAGTCTCAGAAAAAGGAAATCCTAAACAAAGCGAAAGCAGAAGCCTCCGTTCTGCTCCAGGAGACCAACCGCGAAATTGAGAAAACCATCCGGCACATCCGGGAGAACAAGGCCGAGCGGCAGGAGACCCGAAAGGTCAGGCAGGGGTTGAAGGACCTGGAGAAGAAAGTCAAGCCGGCCGCCGTGGTTCCCGGTGTCTCCGCCCCTTTGGTGTTGGGTGACAAAGTCAGGATGCTGGGGGGAGAAGTGACCGGGACGATCCTGTCCATGAAGGGAAAGACAGCCATTGTGCAGTTTGGTGAGTTGCGCTCCACGGTCAAGCTCGACAGGCTGGTGAGAAGCAGTGAAGTTTTTCAGGTGGCAAAGTCCAGGCCAATAACGGTTGGACTGGAACTACACCAGCGCCAGTCCGAATTTTCGCCGGTGCTGGATGTCCGTGGCATGCGGGTGGAGGAAGTGCAGCCCAGGCTGGTGCGTTTTATTGACGATTCCGTATTGCTTGGACAGGCTGAAGTGAAAATCATTCACGGAAAGGGTGAAGGAGTACTCAGGACGGTGGTCAGAGACTATCTAAAAAGATCAAAGACAGTAGCCAGTTATCAGGATGAACACGCCGACCGCGGAGGGGCTGGCGTGACGCTGATTAAATTCAAGTAAAAAACGA
Source organism: Cyclobacteriaceae bacterium (assembly GCA_043744235.1). GTDB lineage: Bacteria > Bacteroidota > Bacteroidia > Cytophagales > Cyclobacteriaceae > ELB16-189. The sequence continues at coordinate 141,252 of JAYTVB010000014.1, forward strand.
GGCAATAAAAAACCCCGCTGGAGGGCGGGGCTTATTATTGAATATTTTCCTGATTGTTACCTATAGGCCAAAGGTATAAACCCATGTCCCAACAACGTTACCTACCCGTGCGTCATAGCCAGCACCGCTGTAGGTGAAGGTGATTTGAAGGGTGGTGGGGCTGACTGAATAAGTGACAGGTAAATCGGGACTGTCATTCCGGAGCAATTGTGTTGCAGGATCCGTACCAAAGGTAAAGGTGCCTGAGGCCGGCCATGGGCTTGATTTGGTGCCAGGAGGCCTGCCCGTTGTCGTATATCCAAAAGTGCTATTTCCTGCAGTTCCTGAAATGGTCAACTGAAAACCAGTGTAACCTGTTTGGGCAGCGCCCTGCAGGGTTGCTGAAGTACACTTCCAGACTTGGGAAAGGGATTTAAGCTGCGTGTCCTTAATCGACGGTGCCGGAGCAGAATCTTTGCTGCACCCGGAATAGGTAAGGAGCGTACCGAGCAGCGCAACTGAGAGTATTAACTTATGGATTTTCATAGTGTACTATATTAGTTCAAACATACTAAAATAAGGATTCTTTCGGAAAGGTGACTTGGCGAAAAGCCGAATCCATCTTGTTTTAATGACAGTTTTTCGCCCTTAGTAACCTATTTATAGTCAGGGAGGTTAATTTTTATCGCATCCGGGGGGTACTCATTGTCCTGGTTGGAAGCAATGAAAACCAGTGTTTCTGGCCCCAGGAGGGGGAAATTTCTCCAATACCAAGCCATGGCGTTCTTGTCCAGGTTGGTGCTGGGCTCGTCCAGAAATACCATTTTAACATCTGAATAGAAAGCGAGGCCCAGTTTCAGACGTTGCTTCATGCCGGATGAAAAGTTACCGACCAGCTTATTGCGGGCATGCGACAATTCCATTAATTCGATTACCTCTTCGAGCGTTCTTCCACCGCGTACTCTTTTGAACCCAAAGTGAAACCGAAGCGTCTCTAACAGTGTAAATTCTTCAACCAGGTCCATGTAGGGTGCGGCTATGCACAGGTGCTGGTAGGCATCTTCAACCGCAATCCTGCCCTGGCTTCCTTCATAGTGAATGTTGCCGGTAGTCGGCGGGACTTGCCCCCATAACACATGGAGCAGGGTCGACTTGCCTGAGCCGTTGGGGCCTGTGATCGCGTACACGCCAGGCTGATACGAATGGTTGAAATTCCTGAAGATCCACTCACGATTAAACCTTTTGCCCAGGTTTTCCGCCGTGAGTGTCATTCAAAAGAAGTAGTCTTGGTTGAGAAGCCCTTCATCACCCCGCGTTCAGAACTGCGGATGAAATTGATGATATAGTCGCGCTCCTGGCTGGGGACCAGTTCCTTTTCGACGGCATCCAAAGCCTTGGAATTGTTCATCCCTTTCAAAAAAATGTAACGGTAGATCTCCTGGATTTCGCTGACCTTCTCAGGCGTGAATCCGCGCCGGCGCAAGCCAATGCTGTTAACGCCCGCGTAGGTGAGTGGCTCGCGGGCGGCCTTCGTATAGGGTGGTATGTCTTTTCTAACCAATGAACCGCCTGAGAGCATGACGTGTGCACCCACTTTAACGAACTGGTGCAGGGCACTGGCGCCGCCGATGATGGCCCAGTCTTCGATGCTCACATGACCGGCAACCTGTACCGCGTTGGCGAAAATACAATGGTTGCCCACGATGCAATCATGTGCAATGTGTACATAAGCCATAAGGAGGCAATCATTGCCGATTACCGTTTTGTGCTTGTCAACGGTGCCCCGGCTGATCGTCACGCTTTCGCGAATAACGGTATTGTCTCCAATGAATGTTTCGGTTTTTTCTCCGGCAAATTTCAGGTCTTGTGGAATGGAGGACACCGAAGCACCCGGATACACCTTTACATTTTTTCCAAGTCGTGATCCGTCCCAGATGATGGCATTGGGTCCGATCCAGCAGCCGTCGCCGATCACGACGTCTTTCTGGATGGTTGCAAAAGGCTCTATGATGACATTGTTGCCAATGACCGCTTCGGGGTGTACGTTGGCCAGGGGATGGTAGCTCATGAATTTTTTCTAACGATACTGGCGGTCATGGTTCCTTCACAGACGAGGGTATTACCCACGTAGCCCCTGCCATACATTTTGGCAATACCGCGCTTGATGGGCGCCAGCAGATCACACTGGATCACCAGGGTGTCGCCGGGAAGGACCATTTTACGGAAACGAAAATCATCAATGCCCAGGAAGTAAGTCCAATAGTTTTCCGGATCCGGAACCGTATTTAACACCAGGATGCCGCCGATTTGTGCCATGGCCTCAACCTGCAGAACACCGGGCATGACGGGGTTGCCTGGGAAATGTCCCGCAAAGAAGTGTTCATTCATGGTCACGTTCTTCACTCCAGCCACGGTTTCCTTGTCGAGGTAAATGATCTTATCGATGAGCAGGAACGGGTACCGGTGGGGAAGCGTCTGTGTGATCTTGTTGATGTCCATTACCGGTGGCAGGGAAGGGTTGTACCGGGGCACACCTTTCTTGTCCGATTCGGCCATTGCTTTTTTTAATTTCTTGGCAAAGGCCACGTTGGCTGCATGTCCGGGGCGAGCCGCCAGAATTTGGGCTTTGAGCGGACGGCCGGCCAATCCGAGATCGCCGATAATGTCAAGTAATTTGTGGCGGGCCGGTTCGTTGTTGTAGCGGAGTTCAATGTTGTTGAGGATGCCTTCCTTCTTTACCTCGACGGTCGGTTTGTTCAGCATGCGCGCAATATTATCCAGTTCGTGCGGCTCGATGATGCGGTCCACGATAACGATGGCATTGTTGAGGTCACCGCCCTTGATGAGGTTGTTTTTGTACAACATCTCCAGTTCGTGCAAAAAGCAAAACGTCCGGCAAGAGGCAATTTCCTTTTCAAACTGCTGGATGTTGGTGATGGAAGCATGCTGGCTTCCGAGCACGGGGGAGTTATAGTCAATCATGACCGTCACCCGGTAGTCATCCAGCGGCAGTGCTGCAATTTCGACGTGCCGTGCGCTTTCGCGGTAGAATATGCTGTCCTGTACTTCAAAGAAATCCCGAAGGGCATTTTGCTCTTCTGTTCCAGCCTCTTTCAGAACCTGGACGAACTGGATGGAACTGCCATCCATGATGGGGGCTTCCGGTCCGTCAATCTGGACCATGACATTGTCTATCTCGAGGCCCACCAGGGCAGCCATGGTATGCTCAATGGTGCTCACGCGTGCCCCACTTTGCTCCAGGGTAGTTCCCCTCGATACGTCCACGACACGGTCGCAATCGGCATCGATGATCGGCGAAGATGGAAGGTCAACGCGCTGGAACTTGATTCCATGGTTGGGTTTGGCCGGCAGGAAGGTCAGGTTGGTCTGCACGCCCGTGTGTAGGCCGACCCCCGAAATGGTCACCGACTTCTTGATTGTCTGTTGCTTGTGATTAAGCATGAAATTGAATAAGTGCGCAAATTTAAGGGGATCGGCGCACTATGCCAAAAGAAGCCTGTGGTGGCCTATGAATCTCCGTTTTTACGCTTATCCAGCGTTTCAATCGAATGAGCGGCGTTGTTATTCACCTTCTTCTCCAAGTCCCTGAGCCGGTAATTCAGGTCCGGGAGGACTTTAAAGACAGCGTAGGACCGGAAATAGTCCTTGATGTCTATGGCAGGGTAGCCCAGGAGCCGCTCTCCTTCTTCCGTGATGGACTTGGAAATGCCAGCCTGGGCCCCCAGGCTCGTGTTGTTGGCAATCACCAGATGCCCCGCAATGCCTACCTGCCCGGCGATCATGCAGTTCTCACCGACCTTTGACGATCCGGAGATGCCGGACTGCGCTGCGATTACTGTATTTTTCCCGACCTCAACATTATGAGCAATCTGGATGAGGTTATCCAGCTTAACGCCCTTGCGGATGATGGTTGAGTCACCGAAGAGTGTAGCGCAATCGATGACCGTATTGGAGCCAATGGTAACGTTGTCCTCGATGATAACGTTGCCGAGTTGCGGTATGGTCTTATAGGAACCATCTTCCTGTGGAGCAAATCCGAACCCGTCGGATCCGATGACTGCGCCAGCATGAAGCACACAGTTGGATCCGATCCTGGTGCCCGCATACAGTTTGACGTTGGGATGCAGGATGACGTTATCTCCAATGACTACGTTGTCGCCAACAAAAACATGAGGATAAATCTTCACGTTGTTGCCGATAGACACGCCAGTGCCGATGTAGGAAAATGCGCCGCGGTAAATGCCCTGTCCGGCGGCTGATTTTTCGCCGATAAAACTGGGCTGTTCCACGCCCGACTTTTGAAAGCTGATCAGCTTGTGGTATTCTTCCAGGAGAACAGTGAAACTTGAGTAGGGATCATCCACGAGCACCAATGCCGATTGTATTTCTTTTTTGGGCTGAAAGTCGCGGTTGACAATTACTGCGGTGGCATGTGTGGTGTAAATGTATTGTTCGTATTTGGGGTTGGCCAGAAAAGAAATCTGGCCGGGCCTGGCGTCCTGAATTTTTGCCAGCATGTTGATCTTTTGATTTCCGTCGCCACGCACCTCACCACCCAACATTCCGGCAATCTGATTTAAGGTAAACTCCATAAAAAATCAACGTCAGGGTGATACGTCAATGGACACGGAACAGGCGGCTGAAACCGCCTTTACAAAGATAGGTTTTTAGGCCAGCATAAATAGTTTTTTTTCACGATTTTGCTCATGGCCTTGATGTTGGGAAGGTCAGAGGCTTGAGCCACGTCCAGGAGTTCCCCTGATTTCATGAGGATCTGAATGGAGTTTCTTTCAGACAGGTAGGCTTCATTCGAGACCATGCCGTGTGAAAACAGGTAGGGGATGTCGCTATTGCGCAGACTCATTTCTTTCCCGATGGTCTTCTTCACCTTTTCCACAAATGATTTCTGTATGGGTTCTGTGGAGAGCCTGATGTGGAAAAGTTTACGGTGCAGCAGCATGCGGCTTAGCTGCGAGAGAACCGGGTCGCGGTGGTTTTGCCAATACTTGATAGCACCCCAGACATCATAGTCGTCAAGGCTGCCGAATGCGGCAAGCACATCTTTCTTTTCGCTGAAATCCTCAAGCGTGAAAGTCTTGTTCAAAAAGAGCGAGAGTGAGTCGCTGGCTGGCAAGGTCTCGCCGGACCCTGCCAGGTATTGCGCCCGCTTGATGATGTTGACCAGCAAACGTTCCGCACTGACGCTCGTCTTGTGTAGGTAAACCTGCCAGTACATGAGCCTTCTTGCATTGAGAAAATTCTCGATGTTGTAAATTCCTTTTTCCTCAACAACCAGTTGTCCTTTCACCACGTTCAGCATGGCGATGATGCGGTCTGTTCCAACCGCGCCTTCCTTGACGCCGGTGAAAAAGCTGTCACGGTTCAGGTAATCCAGGCGGTCAGTATCCAGCTGGGAACTTACCAGCTGGTGCAGGAATTTCTTCGGGTAGGTATTCTGGAATATCTTGAGCGCCAGGCTGAGTCCGCCATTGAACTGCTTGTTCAGCTCTTTCATGAAAAGGTAAGAAAGGCTCTCGTGCCGGATGTCACCCAGCAACGCCTCTTCCAGGGCGTGGGAGAAAGGTCCGTGACCCGTGTCATGCAGCAGTATCGCGATTTGGGTTGCTTCGATTTCGGGCTCCGTCAGCTCAATGCCTTTGGAAACCAGGATGTCAAGCGCCAGGCGGGTGAGGTGCATGGCGCCGAGGGCGTGGTGGAACCGGGTGTGAATGGCGCCCGGGTAAACCAGTTCAGTCAGACCCAGCTGACGAATGTGGCGCATCCGCTGCAGGTAAGGGTGCTCCATCAGGTCGAAAATCTTTTCGCCCTTGATGGAGATAAACCCGTACACGGGATCGTTTATGATTTTAGTCTTGTTCAATGGCAACGGTAAGGAAGGATTCCCTGCTATTAATTATCTTGTACAAAAAAGACCTCCATGCAAAGATATTCGATTTTGTGGGCTGATGACGAGATTGATTTGCTAAAACCGCACATTCTGTTTTTGCAGCAGCGGGGTTATGATATCACGCCTGTGAATAACGGGGCCGAAGCGGTCGAACTCAATGAATCGCGAAACTTCGATGTCGTCTTCCTGGATGAGCACATGCCCGGGATGTCGGGGCTGGAGGCCCTGAGCCATATCAAGGCGGCCAAGCCAAACGTGCCGGTGGTGATGATCACGAAGAATGAAGAGGAGCAAATCATGGAGGAGGCCATCGGCTCAAAAATCGATGACTACCTGATCAAGCCAATCAACCCCAGTCAAATCCTGCTTTCCGTCAAGAAGATCCTGGATAAGAAAAGCCTCGTGATGGAGAAGACCAACTCCGGCTACCAGCAGGAGTTTCAGAAAATCAGCATGGCTTTTCTTGATAACATGAGTCATGAGGAGTGGGCTGAAATCTACAAGAAGCTGGTATTTTGGGAACTTCAGATGGACCAGTCGGACGCCAGCATGGCGGAAGTTCTCGATTCACAAAAAGTTGAAGCGAATGTTAATTTTTGCCGGTTCATCAAACGTCACTATGACGGATGGCTGAATGATCCGAAAGCTTCCAAGCCCCTGATGTCACATCAGATCATGAAGAAGAAGGTCTTTCCGGAGGTGAATTCAGCACGGCCCACCTTTCTGATTGTCATCGACAACCTGCGCTATGATCAGTGGAAGGCGATTGAGCCGGAATTGCGGGAGTACTTTACTATTGAGAAGGAGGAGACGTATTATTCCATTCTGCCAACCACCACGGCCTACGCGCGCAATGCCATCTTTTCGGGCATGCTGCCGTCCGAGATGGCCAAAGCGCACCCTGATCTCTGGGTCGGTGAAGATGTAGATGATGGGAAAAATAATTTTGAGGATGAGTTCTTGTCCCGCCAGATCAGGCGCAACAACCTCAATATGAAATTCTCCTATCATAAGATCAAGCGGCTGGAGGAAGGCAGGGATTTGGCGGATGCTGTGTCGAACCTTTTCACCAACGACCTCAACGTGATCGTGTACAACTTCGTTGATATGTTGTCACACGCTCGGACTGACATGGCCATGGTCCGTGAATTGGCTCCCGACGAACCGGCCTACCGTTCAATTACCAAGTCCTGGTTTATTCACTCCCCTTTACTGGACATACTCAAGAAGATCGCAGAAAAGAAATGTCGTGTGATCATTACCACCGACCATGGTACCATCAGGGTCAAGCGGCCCTTCAAGATTATCGGCGACCGCGATGTGAATTCAAACCTGCGTTACAAGCAGGGCAAGAATCTGGGATATGACGGCGATAAAATCATGGCCGTGACGAAGCCCGAACGGTTCTTCCTGCCGAAGAACAACATCTCAACCAGTTATGTTTTTGCCATTGAAGACCAGTTTTTCGCCTATCCGAACAACTACAATTATTATGTCGGGCTGTACAAAGACACTTTTCAGCATGGCGGTGTGAGCCTGGAGGAAATGATCATTCCCCTAATTTTCTTAACTTCGAAAAATGCCTGACGGTTGGCATGCTACAGCGGATGGTAAGGCCGTTACCCAGAATCAACTGGATGATGTATCCATGGAACTGCTGGCAGCCGGAAAGGCGTGTAATGTCTGGCTTTTTTTTGGCGAGATGGGTTCGGGCAAGACGACCCTCATCAAGGCGATTGGCAAGGCGGTAGGTGTGGGCGAGGTGATGAGCAGTCCGACATTCCCCATCATCAATGAATATGATGCAGGGGATGGAGGTAAGGTCTATCATTTTGACCTTTACCGCATTCAGAATGAAAAGGAAGTGTTTGATATCGGAACGGATGAATACTTTGAATCTGGGGAATTGTGCCTGGTGGAATGGCCGGAAAAGCTTGGTACGCGGACACCGGTGAATCACTTTGCGGTCAGGATCAGGGCAACGGGACCCGATGACCGGTTGATTGAATACCAGGTGAAAAATTGAATTGAAATACTGTTGAATTGAGTAAGCGAACATGGCAGCGAAAACGAAATCCGGATTTGAAACTTTGGCGAAGGCGAGTTTGTCTCCCCAGGAACAGCTGATGAAGGTCAAGACCTCTGGGCGTTCATTTTTTATCGGGCTTCCGAAAGAGATTTCCCTCCAGGAAAACAGGATCAGCCTGACTCCGGACGCCGTTGGGCTGCTCGTCAGCCAGGGTCACGAAGTATGGGTCGAGACACAGGCCGGTGTGGGCTCCAAGTTCATCGACAAGCAGTATAGCGAGGCAGGTGCCAAGATTGCCTACACTCCGCAGGAAGTGTACAAGGCAGACATTATTTTGAAAATTGAACCTCCTACCCTTGAGGAGATGGACTATTTTAAGCCCGGCCAGACTTTGATCTCGGCCCTCCAGGTAGGTCACCTGGAAAGGAGTTTCATCGACGCGCTGCTAACGAAGCGGGTGAACTCCCTCGCCTGGGAGTTCATGGAAGACAAGGTTGGTGGAATGCCGATCATCCGGGGCATGAGCGAAATTGCCGGAAGTACCGTCATGCTGATTGCTGCGGAATACCTTAGCTCTGTTCACGACGGCAAGGGCATCATCCTGGGCGGCATTACCGGGGTTCCGCCTACGAAGGTGGTGATCATCGGTGCCGGTACGGTGGCTGAATACGCGGCGCGGGCGGCCCTCAGCCTTGGCGCTGAAATCCAGGTGTATGACAACCATTTGTACAAACTCAGGCGGATCAAGCATACGCTGGGGCACCAGTTCTATACGTCAACCATTGATAGCGCAACACTCGGTGAAAGCCTGAAGTCGGCAGACGTGGTGATTGGGGCGCTGCGTGCAGAGAAGGGCAGGGCACGGCACGTTGTTTCGGAAGAGATGGTGAGCCACATGAAATCAAATTCACTGATCATTGACCTGAGCATCGACCAGGGAGGATGCATTGCCACTTCGGAGATCACGACGCACTCAAAGCCGGTATTCCGGAAATACGATGTCATCCATTACTGTGTGCCCAACGTGGCTTCAAGGGTGGCCCACACGGCCACAACAGCGCTGAGCAACATCTTCACCCCAACCATTATGCGCGCTGCCGAGGAAGGCGGCATGGAGGAGATGATTTTTTCTCACAAGTGGTTTATGAAAGGCGTATATACCTACAAGGGCAGCCTCACCAATGAATCCGTCGGGCGGAAGTTTGGAATGAAATTTAAGAACATTGAGCTGCTGATGGCGGCGAGGTTCTGATTATAGTCACATTATTTCATGGACTAAGTAACAGATCATCACTGATACTGCAATCACGGCAATGGTGAGCATTTTATAAGCCATTCTCATTTGCACCCGCCAAAGGGTGGCCAATCGCATCGTCAGGAAGGCCATCAGCCATGCAGCCAGAAAAGTGATCGAATATTCATAGGCAGAAGATACTTCGCGTGCACCCAGCGTGATGGCATGATGGAGGGTTTTGGGATACTCAGTGTCGCAGTCGACAAAGGAGACAGACATGGCCCCCAGCATTCCCGAAATAAGGACGGTTGACTTGAAGAGGTGATTCCACAGGCTCCCTGCTTTTCCGGCAACTCTGGCAAGCGCATGCCGGGGCGAGAGGTAGACCATTCCAAGAATACCCGTGAGCAGGGAGACGGCCAGCCCGGCATAATAGATCACTCCAATTTCAAACTCAGTGGGAGCATTCATTTGGTGAAACGCCTCTGCAGAAGCTCAATAATCAGAAACGAAATGGAAAACACGATAAGCGCAGAAAATAGGTTATCCAGTGTTCCTTTTAGTTGGTCGACTGCATCCCAGGACAAGGTCAGCCAGGTGGCCTTATCCACGACATAATTATTGTTCAAAGCGGCGCTTAGTCCTCCAAGAAAGAGAATGAGGCTGATCAGCCTTACGAAGAATCCGGAGATTTCAGTGTCCTGGATGAGATTGCAAAAATATTTCTTCAGTCCGGGCTTGATGGCCCTGATGATACCCAGGGTGATGATGACGCATGCGACTAAGGCGGACAGGTAAACAGCAAGGAATGTGGTGAGGTTCATATAGTGCAGGTTATGTTGGTTATTTATTCTTTGTGAAGATCCTTATCATAGGTTTCTGAAGGCCCGCTTTTTCCATTCAGGTTGGCGATATAACCCGATTGCCTCAGGATGACAGTGGTGGTGACACGCCACTTGCCATCGGTATTCGTGTGAACGGTGTATGTGGTGGTCTGAGCCGTCAATCGTTCATTAAGGTATTTTTCTACTGCTGCCAGCTGGTCCTTTTCAACGCTGAATGCCAGGGAGTGGATGAGCAGGTTGTATTCGGCCTTCATGATCGCCGCATTGGCCGTGGAATTCAGTCCTGTTCTGGCGATGTACTCAAAGACAGTCATATCAGCGGCGGCGTCCTGCCCTCCCAGCGCATGCACGAGATCATTCACATAGCGGAGATATTTGGAAGGGTTGTTCTTGATTTTGTCTGGCTCCTTCCAGTGGAGGGTATGCCCGATGAGGTGGGGATACATCTTTCCTTTCTTGTCGTTGAGGTGTGCGAAACTGTCGCCCAGATGGTGAGCGGCAATTCCCAGTTCATTGGCCCCCACGGCATCCAGGATCATTTTCAGCGAGATCTTTCTTTCCAGTTCCGGGCTGCCACCGGTGAGGGCATGAATTTTCTTTTGTGCCTTTGGGTACATGAAGGTGTGCCGGGCCCTGACGCAGTACCCGTCGGCGTTGATGACATTGTCGGGATACTCGGCTGCATAGGCCATCAGCTTTGGGTCGGGCAGCTTCAGCATCGTGGCCACCAGCAGGACGGTCCAGTAGTGCCCGTCTGTTTCGTATTTCTGCTTAAACCCTCCTTTGGGCAAATAGCGTGAGGATGCTAGTACATTGGCCATGACTGTCATCATGAGCAGGGTGAGCGTCCATTTGAATTTTGAATTCATGGTCTTTGGGATTTTCCTAAGAATTAAAATGTTAGTGGTTTTTGAACCGGGTGCCGGTGAGCATGATGCCGAACCGGTTGCTGTTCCATTGCTCGCCTGCGCTGTTCACTGATGTGCTGCTGTAGGTTAGCGCCGCACCCAGCGCCCATTTACTGGATACCCACCATTCCTTTCCAATCTTGGCCTGGTATGAAAATCCCCGGTCGGAGGATATGGATGGCGCCGAGGAACTGCTTGAATTTTGGGAAAGGGAATAGTTTCCAATTCCGATGGTGCCTGACAGAAGGAAATTATGGTTCAGGTATTTTGTGAGGCCTATTCCCAACAGGCTTTCACCAAATGAATAGTTATCGGGTACTTTGACGGAATTTATTGTCGGCCCTGAAATGGATTTTGCGGAGATCGTGCCATGCAGTATGAGGTCTTCTTTTATCGGGCCGCCGATCTGGAAGTCAAGACCGAATGCCGGTCCGTCCACATTGATTTTGTTTCCGGAATTATCACTTCCATAAATTCCGCCGGAAACGGACCCAAGGCCGATGGAATAATAGAAGCCATGGTGTGTTTTCTTCTGCGCCTGGGAGGCCAGGGAAAGAATTCCGTTGAGGATGAGCACGAGTGATAAAGCCAATGGTCGGTTCATATAGTTTTGGTTTTGTGGTGCAGTAAAACAACAAACCAAAATTGCGACCCATTTGGGCTTCGGTGTTAACGCCAGTCATTCATTCCCTGACACAAATCAGGATGGAGTCAATTTTTCAGGGAAATGCTTTTGGGTTCATATCAAGCCCATACTGATACGGGTCTCGTTTCGGGGATAGATTAGTTGAGGCCACGCATGGGGCAGACCACACCATAAAACCATGATGAAGTCAATTTGCAATTGATTCTCCCGCGGCAATGCTATGGACGAATTCTAAATTGACTGGCTGGCTACTAACACCAGTTATCCAATCCCTGACACAAATCAGGATGGAGCCCCGGTTTTCATCAAGCCGGGGGTAATGACACTATTATTTTGCGGGGTCAGCGGGCTCTTCAGGAATTCGGCTGGGGTGATTCCATATTTTTCCCTGAATACCTTGGCAAAATAGGAGAGGTTGTTGATTCCAACGGCATAGGCCACATCCGAGACATTCCCGGCTTTTTGGCGAAGAAGGTCCGCGGCCCGAAGCAACCGGATGTGCCGGATGAATTCGTTAGGCGACAGGTTGGTGATCGCTTGAAGTTTCCGGTACAGCTGGGTCTGGCTGACCGCCATCTCCCGTGCAAAAAGTTCGACGCCGAATGATGGATCAGCAATAAATTTCTCAACCAATTCAAGACATCTCTTCAGGAAGCGCTCATCGACAGAGGTTACGGGCAGGGCTGACGGAGCCAGGGTCATCTGTCTTGCATATTTCTCCTGAATCCGCTTTCGGTTGGCCAGCAGGTTTTCAATGCGGGTCACCAGTTCGTCCAGGTTGAAAGGTTTTGGTATGTAGTCGTCTGCGCCCTGGCGATATCCTTCCAGTTTGGTTTCAATGTCGGCCTTAGCGGTCAGCAGGATGATCGGGATGTGGCTGGTCCTCTCGTCCTCCTTCAACTGTTGGCAAAGCTGGAGGCCGTTCACTTTTGGCATCATCAGGTCGGATATAATCAGGTCGGGTACTTCCTGAATTGCCTTGGAAATTCCTACCTGGCCATCTTCAGCTTCCTGGATGTTGAACTGCCCTTCCAGGTTTGTGTTAAGGTAGTTTCGCAAGTCCTGATTGTCTTCAACCACGAGTATGCGCGAAAGCCCCGCTACACTTTTTTCAAGGACGATGGCATCCTCCATTTGTCCAGTGTGGAAACCATTGTATGGGTGTGCAGGAGCCCCGGGCGTTGTTTCAATTTCCTCATCAAGCAGGTGACTGCTCCCCATCGGCAGGTGGACAGTGAAGACGCAGTCATGTCCGGCGTGGCTTGCTACGGTAACCCTACCTTTGTGCAATTCAATGAGTTCCTTGGTAAGAGAAAGCCCAATGCCTGAACCCTCATATGCCCTTGTGCTGCCCATATCAGCCTGGTAGAAACGGTCAAATATTTTGGGGAGGTGTTCGGCCTCGATGCCGGTACCGGTGTCAGCCACAACAAGTTCCGCGTAGCCATTGATGAACCTCTCACTGGGCGGCCCTTTGCGGATGGTCAGCCTGATGCTGCCGCCGGTGGGGGTGAACTTGAACGCGTTCGACAACAGGTTGCTGATGATTTTTTCATACTTGTCACGGTCAACAAAGGCGAATACCGGTTCATTGGCATGAATTTCCAGGCTGATTGCTTTTGAATCAGCCATCGACGAGAATTGGCTGATGACGGGCAGGGCCGCCGAATGAAGATCTGTGGATGCGCACCGCAGATGAAGCGTACCCGCTTCCAGCCGTGACAGGTCCAGGAGTTGGTTGACCAACGTGAGCAGTTTGGAGGCATTTCGGTGCATGGTGGTGAGTTCCGTCTTGTCCCGTATATCTTGTGTTAACTTCAAGCGCTTTTCGATCGGCCCGAGGAGCAGGGTGAGTGGCGTTCGGAATTCATGCGAGATGTTGGCGAAGAACCGGGACTTCAATCTGTCCAGTTCCTTGATCTTTTCAGCCTGGATGTTGATAAGCGAAAGTTGCTCATTGATGATCTGTTCTTTGGCCAGGTTCTTTTTCGTGGTAGACAGGTAGCGGGCCTGGTAGTTCGAATAGGCAAACCATGGCGACATGAATCCAACAACAATGAAGAGTATCCTGATAACCGGATACTCATTGTCCCAGACGTTGAAGAGATCCGCCCCGGAGATCACCCACATCAGCATCAGCACGAAAGTGGCGATGACAATCAGGTGAAAGTTGGGTATTCTTTTTACCAGCCCGATAAAGCAGCTGATGCCGATGACCGCGTAGATTGAACTGCGGAGGATGATCTCCAGGGGCATGCTGAATACCGTGGTCTCAATGTTCAGGGCCAGCAGGATAAATCCTGCTATGAGCAGCAACACGTAGGTCCTGATAATTTTCTTGAACCGGGGCAGGGTGTAGGAGATGACTTTGTAGACAACGAAATAGAGCAGGGCGCCGTTGGCAATCAGGTCGGTGAGGATGTTTGCCTTATGGGCCAGGGCCCAGGACGCCGGTTCGCGTGTGAAAGTGAAATTGATAAACACCATCAGCATGCCCACAAAGTATACGAGGTTGGCCCTTCGGTTGCGGTTGTACATGAAGAGGATAAGCCGCTGAACGGCCATGGCCAGGTAGAATCCTCCAAGAAATATGAATGCGTGGGATATTTCTATGACCTGCATAAGCATTCCCGGTTTTGGTTGCGATACTTAAAGTAGGCAATAGTTACCGGGTGATCCCCCGGACCGCGCGATCCTGGGCCTAATTTGGAAAAATAGAGAGATTTTGGCTAACACAAACCGGTTGGATGGTATCACAAATCAGTACGGGGAGGCTAAATCCAGCCAATTCGGGCCTGCGATTCTATTCGGCCCATGTCAAGGTGTCTCTGTGACCCCCGACGTAACCCTTCACCACGTTACCCCAGACTCTTCAGTTGTCCTTCCAGCGACTTGATCTTCGCCTCCGCATCAGCCTTTTTCTTCCGCTCGCCGTCAATCACCTGCGGCGGGGCGCTGCCGACGAATTTCTCATTGGAAAGCTTCTTCTCTACGGAAGTAAGAAACCCCCGCAGGTATTCCAGTTCCTTCGATATTGACTCGCGTTCTTTCACGGCATCTGTCTTTCCGGCCATCGGAACAAAGAGCTCCGTTGTGCCCACCAGGAATCCCGCAGCCTGTTCGACCGGCACTGTTGTGAAACCAATCTCACTGAGGTTGGATAATTTCCGGATCACCGCCGCAAAGGATTTATCCAGGATTGATTCCTGGCCTTTGATGTAAAGCGCCAGGGGTTCCTTGGGTGAAAGACCCTTTGCATTCCTGAGGTTCCTGATTTCACTGACTATGCTGAAGGCAAACGTTGCCTGGCTCAGGATTCTCTCGTCATACCCTTTCTCTTCCGGCCATGATGCCTTGATAATGCAGTCTTTTTCTTTCCGCTCGTAGAATTCATGCCACAGTTCTTCGGTAATAAATGGCATGAACGGGTGCAGCAGTTTCAAGACACTTTCAAAATGGTGAACCGTCTTTCGGTAAGTCTCCCCGTCAATGGGTTTGCCGAATTCAGGCTTGATGATCTCCAGGTACCAGGCACAAAAATCATCCCAGACCAGCTTGTAAACCGACATCAAGGCATCTGAAATCCGGAACTTGGTGAAATGGTCGTTGACTTCCTCCAGGGCCTGGTTAAAACGGGAGTTGAACCAGTCGAGCGCAATGGCATTCTCGGCCGGCATGGGTTTATCTTCCACTTCCCAACCCTTGACGAGCCTGAAAGCATTCCAGATCTTGTTGGCAAAATTTCTCCCTTGCTCGCAGAGTTTCTCATCAAAGGGCAGGTCGTTCCCGGCTGGTGAGCTGAACAGCATGCCGGTGCGGACACCATCCGAACCAAAACGGGTGATGAGATCCAGTGGTTCGGGTGAGTTGCCCAGTGACTTGGACATCTTCCTGCCCTGCTTGTCGCGGACGATGCCCGTGAGGTAAACATCCTCGAAAGGTTTTTCATCAAGATATTCGTAACCGGCAATGATCATCCGCGCAACCCAGAAGAAAAGGATTTCCGGAGCGGTCACCAATACCTGCGTAGGGTAGAAGTAATCCAGGTCTTTGTTTTTGGCCCTGATGATTTTTCCGGTCGCCTTGTCAAAGCAGGCATCGCTGAATCCACCGAAAACTTCCATCGGCCACAGCCAGGAAGATGCCCAGGTATCCAGCACATCACTGTCCTGGTTCAAATCTTTTTCCGTCAGCGTCCTGCCGGATCTTTCGGATGCCACCCGGACTGCCTCTTGCAGGGTTTCCGCCACGACAAAATCATTTTCACCCTTGCCGTAGTAGTAGGCCGGAATGCGGTGCCCCCACCACAATTGCCGGGAGATGCACCAGTCACGCACATTTTCCATCCAATGGCGGTAGGTGTTCTTGAACTTGGCGGGATGGAGCTTGATTTCATCATCTTCCACAGCGCGATAGGCCCGCGTGGAAATGTCTTTCATCTTCACAAACCACTGCAGGGAAAGTTTTGGCTCAACAACACTGTTCGTGCGCTCGGACCGGCCGATGCGTGTGATGAATTCCTCTTCCTTGACAATGTGACCGGCATCCTGCAGGTCTTTGATAATCTCCTTGCGAACCTTAAAGCGGTCTTTTCCGAAAAACTTCGGCATCCCGCATTTTTCGTTCAGTGTGCCGTCGTCGTTAATCGTGTCGATCACCGGCAGGGAATGCCGCAGGCCGATTTCATAGTCATTGATGTCGTGTGCGGGCGTCACTTTCAGACAGCCTGTTCCAAATGTTTTGTCCACATAATCATCGGCGATGACGGGGATCTCACGTTCGATGAAGGGGACCAGCACTTTTTTACCAACCAGTGCTTTATATCGTTCATCGGTGGGATTAACAGCAATGGCCACGTCGCCCATGATGGTCTCGGGCCGCTGGGTAGCGATAGTGACCCAGTCGTCCTGGGTGCCTTTAACCTTGTACCGGATGGAGTACAGGATGGATTTCTCTCCATCCTCTTTGTACAGAACCTCCTCGTTTGACAGGGCAGTCTTCGCCTCACAATCCCAGTTGATCATGCGAAGGCCGCGGTAGATGTAACCCTTGTTGTAGAGGTCAACAAACACACGGATGACGGCCTTGTAGTAGTCAGGATCCATGGTGAAGGATGTGCGGCTCCAGTCGCATGAGGCGCCGAGTTTCTTCAGCTGCTCCAGGATGATACCGCCATACTTCTCTTTCCACTCCCAGGCGTATTTTAAAAACTCATCGCGGGTAAGGTCTGATTTCTTGATGCCGCGTTCGCGCAGCATGGCCACCACACGGGCTTCCGTCGCGATGGAAGCGTGGTCAGTGCCGGGCACCCAGAGGGCTTCCTTGCCCTGCATGCGAGCCTTTCGTACAAGGATGTCCTGAATGGTATTGTTGAGCATATGCCCCATGTGCAGCACACCCGTCACGTTGGGAGGAGGGATGACAATGCAGAAGGGTTCTTTGCCTGGATTCGGTTTCGCCTGAAAAAATCCTTTCTCCTGCCAATAGGAGTACCATTTGTCTTCTACTTCGGCCGGGTTGTATTTGGTGGATAAGGACATGCTCAATCGTTAAAAGGAGCGCAAAAATAAGGAAAGGAGGGGAATAGTGAATAAGGCTGGTCCAACCTTTTCAACCCTCCATCCGGATCCTCCAGGAAGCAGGGTAAAGATTGTTGAGGCGGTTTTGCAGAACATTCACCCACCCCAGGCCAAGCCCTTCAAATTCAATGAGTGCAAAGCCGGTGCGGTCTGCGGTCAGGTCCAGTTGATTTTTCCTGAGATAGGCCAGGGCCTGGTCAAGGGTCACCGTCAGGCGGGTTACGTTTTCTTTCCTGAGGTGAATTGACAATGCCAGGGCATGGTCAGGGACTAGTTTATTCTTCATCACCGCTGCTATGCCAGTGCCGATACTGGCCACATTCAGATGATGCAGGGCAAACAATACCTCTGTTTTTTTGCTGAGCGGAAACATTCGAATGGAATCGTTGTGCACGAAGAAGCATTTGGATTCGGGAGAAATAATCCAGTGGTGGTATTCCTCATTCAAACTGCGGGCAGGGTACTTCAGGACATCCTTTGTTTTGATGGAGGGATAACGGCTGCCTCCTTTTTTTCTGATAACGGAAATGAAAAATCCTTCCCCCTTCACACGGTGAGGATAGCATTGGTAGCCGATGTATTTTCCACTCTCAAGCACCGATACGCCCCATCCTTCCGGAATGGGAAGGTTGATGAATTCAAGGTCATGCTGCGATGCCAGCCAGGCGAGGTTTCCCAGGTTTTCTTTTTCGTTATACGTGCAGGTAGAGTAGATGAGTATACCTCCGGGTTTCAGCGAAGGCCAGACATCGGTTGCGATCCTGCGCTGGCGGAGCGAACACAACTCCACATTTTCCGGCGACCACTCTTTCAGGGCTTCAGGCTCCTTGCGGAATAAACCCTCGCCGGAGCAGGGTGCGTCCACCAGGATTAAGTCAAAGAACTCCGGGAGCGATTGAAAGGCTGACGGATCACTGTTAGTCACCATCACATTGTCCTGGCCCCATTTCAGAATATTTTCAGACAGGATGGAAGCGCGATGACGGATCACCTCATTGGATATCAGCAGGCTTTCTTCCGAAAGGAGACTCAACAAATGGGTTGACTTCCCACCCGGTGCAGCGCACAGGTCGAGCACATTCAGCGGTTTGGATAGATCTGCACTGTGAATGACTGCCTGCTCCAGCAGCATCGAGCTGGCTTCCTGAACGTAGTAGGCGCCGGCATGCAGCACCGGATCCAGCGTAAAACTCGGGCGCGACGGCAGGTACCTTCCACAGCGGCTCCACGGAATGGGATCGCCCGGGTAGTCCGTCACTTTGCGCGGATTGAATCTTACACTGACCGGCAGCTGGCTCTCCAGGGCATGAAGGAAATCAGCAGACTCCTGACCGAGACGGGAAGCCATGTATTGCTGAAATGCTTCAGGAAGTTGAATTGCCACATGCCAAATTAGATTAAATTATTTGATAGTGACCGCGTGGAGCAAGGCAATTAGGGTAATGTTGTAAATGAACTTTTAGGCATTTGACTGCGCTATTCCACTCAATCCCCAGGAGATAAAAACACCAGTAGTGAAGGATTTTAAATTAGACTATTTTTGAAGAGATAAGAGTGATGCCATGATTGCCGCCAATAATCCAAAACTGAAGAGCTGGGTGAAGGTGACCCCCGGAACCGACTTCCCCATTCAAAACCTTCCGTTCGGGATATTCAAAACACGGTACCTGACACCGGTAGCCGGAGTTGCCATCGGGGATTTTGTCCTGGACCTGGTGTACCTGCATGAAAATGGTTTCCTCGATGGTATGGGCTTGCCCCCGGGCCTGTTCAACCAGAAATTTCTCAACGATTTTTTTGCGCTGGGCAGGAAGAAGGTCGGAGAGGTGCGGGGAAGGATATCGGAATTGCTTCGTCATGACAACGATGAGCTCCGAAATAATGTGGCGGCCAGGGAGATTGCGCTCATCGACATGGCAGAAACGCAGATGATGATGCCCGTTCAGACAGCGAATTATACTGACTTCTACAGCAGTGAAGAGCACGCCACCAATGTAGGGTCGATGTTCCGTGATCCGAAAAACGCGCTTCTGCCAAACTGGAAACACATGCCTGTGGGGTACCATGGCCGGGCTTCCTCCATCGTAGTGTCGGGAACACCGGTCCGCCGGCCAAAAGGACAGATCAGACTGCCAGACGCCGAACATCCTGCCTTCTGCCCAACACGGAAACTGGACTTTGAATTGGAGCTTGCCTTTATCACCTGCAGCAATTCGACATTGGGAAAGCCCATTTCTTTGAAAGAAGCAGAAGATCACATCGTGGGGCTGGTATTGTTCAATGACTGGTCTGCCCGGGATATTCAAAACTGGGAGTATGTCCCGCTGGGTCCCTTCCTCGGGAAGAATTTTGCATCAACGGTCTCTCCCTGGGTGGTGACGCTGGATGCCCTGGAACCTTTCCGTACCGAAGGGCCGGAACAAATTCCGCATGTACTGCCATACCTTTCCTTTGAGGGGAAAAGAAACATTGACATACAATTGGAAGTCCTGATCGCGACAGACAAAACAGAAGCTACGACCGTGTGCCGCACCAACTTCAAATACATGTACTGGAACATGGCCCAGCAGCTGGCTCATCACACCGTAAATGGCTGTAACATCCAGGTGGGTGACCTGTATGGCTCAGGAACAATCAGCGGACCTTCCCCTGGATCATTTGGATCCTTGTTGGAATTGAGCTGGAACGGTCAAAAGAAGCTGCACATGCCGGACGGAAGTGAGCGAACCTTTCTGGAGGACGGTGACAGCGTGATGATGAGAGGCCACGCTGAACGGGACGGGGTCAGGATCGGGTTTGGAGAGTGTGTGGGAAAAGTGTTGCCGGCATTCTGATCTGTTTTAATCGCTGCATTCTGGGGCTTGGTCTACTAATCAATGAATAGATTGACATTCTATATTATCATCGCCATACTGGTGGCCATGGACAGTCTCCTCCTGACGAGCCCCAACCTGCTGGGTAAGATTGGACTGTTCATTTATAAATTTCATTACCTCAGGACTTTTCCGAGGGCACTTCTCACGGTTGGCCTGGTGGTTTCGATCGCCATCCTGCTCGGTGAACTTGTCCGCTTCCTGGTAAAAAGTGGCACAATAGGGCGGGGTAAGGGTATTCTCTTTCTGCTCATTATGGTAGCTTCATGCGGGGCCATTGCCTGGAAAACGGCGCATGACTTCTCAAAATGGACTGTCAGTCATACCGGGTTGCGTTTTAAATATGGAGCTTACTTGTTACCCGCCCTGCTGATGCTAATATTTGTATACGCCCTGATCGGCTTGCCTAAAGCAAGGCGCCAGCGATCGGCAGAAGCCTCAACCCGCAAACAACAGCGATGACAATTGACCCCAAAGAACTGACGCTTTCCAAATTGCAGGGCTACCTTCAGGGTGCAGTTGCGCCCCGTCCGATTGCACTGGCCAGTACCATCGACCTGGCCGGCAACGTCAACCTGAGTCCATTCAGTTTCTTTAACCTGTTCAGTACGGCCCCGCCGATCCTGGTGTTCTCTCCTTCGCGGCGGGGGCGGAACAATACAACGAAGAATACTCTAGAAAATGTGAAAGTTGTGCCGGAAGTTGTCATCAATGTGGTCACTTATGACATGGTCCAGCAGGTGTCGCTGGCCAGTTGTGAGTACCCGCATGGTGTAAACGAATTCGTAAAAGCAGGCTTTGCCGAAGTTTCATCGAGTCTGGTCAGGCCGCCGCGCGTGGGCGAGTCCCCGGTGTCCATGGAATGCAAGGTGAACCACGTGATCGAGTTGGGAACCCAGGGTGGTGCCGGTAACCTGGTCATCTGCGAAATAGTGTTGATCCACATCAACGACGATGTGCTGGATGAGGATGGCAGGATTGATCCTCAGAAAATGGATGCCGTAGCACGTATGGGAGGTGATTATTACCTGAGGGCGAAAGGAGAGAATATTTTTAAGGTGCCCAAGCCGAATGAGAAACTCGGGATTGGGTTTGACAACATTCCCCACGCGGTTCGGAATAGTTCCGTACTAACGGGCAATGACCTGGGCAAATTGGCCAACATTGAAAAGTTGCCGGACCTGGACAGTGTCCGGTTGTTTACCTCCATGCATCCTGAACTGGAAGCCATGGCTTCGTCTGGTTTGGAATCGCTTCACCGTCTTGCCCAGCAGCTGGTGAACGAAGACAAACTCGAAGATGCGTGGAAGACCCTGCTGGCGTTTGATGAACCTAGCGGTACATAACAGCTTTTACCGCCTTGACCGTTCTCTCCACATTGGGAAGTATTTCCTGGATCAGGGTCGGCGCATAGGGCAAAGGCGCATCCAGGCTGTTGATGCGCTGAATGGGTGCATCGAGGTAGTCGAAAGCGTGTTTCTGGATGTGGTAAGTAATTTCTGTGGCGATGGATGATAACGGCCATGCTTCCTCCACGATCACCAGGCGGTTGGTCTTCTTCACTGACTCCACCACGCAAGCATAATCAATCGGGCGCACCGACCTCAGGTCAATGACTTCCGCTGAAATGTTTTCTTTTTCAAGTTCGGCGGCAGCCGCGAGCGCCACCTTCATGATCTTTCCAAAAGACACAATCGTAACGTCCGTACCCGGGCGCTTGATGTCCGCCAGGCCGATGGGAATGAGGTACTCTTCTTCAGGCACTTCACCCTTGTCGGCGTACATGACTTCGGACTCCATGAAAATAACAGGGTCGTCATCGCGGATGGCCGTCTTCAACAGGCCCTTGGCATCATACGGAGTGGAGGGAACCACTACTTTTAATCCGGGTGTATTGGCAAACCAGTTCTCGAAATTCTGAGAGTGCTGTGCGCCCAGCTGGCCGGCATTCCCGGTAGGGCCACGGAATACCATGGGGGCATTGTACTGTCCGCCGGACATGGAGTAAAACTTGGCAGCAGCGTTGATGATCTGGTCGATGGCCACCAGGGAGAAATTGAAGGTCATGAATTCAACAATCGGACGAATGCCGTTGACGGCTGCCCCGACGGCCACGCCGGCAAAGCCAAGCTCGGAAATGGGTGTATCAATGACGCGGTCCGGTCCGAATTCATCCAGCATACCCTGGCTGACCTTGTAGGCGCCATTGTATTCTGCCACTTCTTCCCCCATCAGAAAAACACGCGGGTCTCTTCGCATTTCTTCATTCATTGCCTCCCGGAGGGCCTCACGATACTGGATTTCACGCATATATGGTCGGTAAAGGCTGTAAAAATAATTGAAGGATGGTCAGGATGAAAGGGTTGGTATGATTTCTAGGCCATTCTTTTGGCCCGCCAGGCAGGGTTGAAACAAAAAACCCTGTCTCGTGGGAGACAGGGTTTCGGAGTGTTCTCGTTATGGATTACTTCAGTGCATTGCGGAATGCTTCCGAAGTGTTGAATTTGCTGAACTCAAGATCAGTCAGGGCCTTGTCTTTCAGGGTAGGATCAGCCTTAACCGCGCTGGTCAGGCTACTCACCACCTTGTCAGCATTTCCTGAGCGGGCAGCTGCCACAGCGGCGCCGTAGTAAGCGATCGCCAGGTTGCCATTCTTGGTCGTTGCTTCATTGAAAGAGTTCGCTGCATTGGCATAGTCTTTAGAGAGCAACTGGGCCAGGCCTTTGTTGAAGAGGTTGATGTCCGTTGTCAGCGCTGATGACTCAGAGCGAACAGCGGCATCATATTTTCCGGTGTAGATTTCAGAAGCACCTTTCACGCCATTGACGCCGCGGGCAACATCGTTGCTAGCACCATTGAGAGCCTTGTTGGCATAGCTCGCTGCCTTGTAGGCATTGCCCTGCATGAGGGAAATGGTAGCGAGGTTTGCGTTGACTTCAGGTGTTTCTTTGATCTTGGCAGCGAGTTCCAGTTGAGCAGAAGCTTTGCCTGCCAGGTCAGCAGCACGGCTTGGGTTTTCAATCGCCATCTGCAGGTAAGCAGCACCGAGGTTGTTATGAGCATTCCAGTTGGTGCCCTTCTTGGTTGCGGCCTCATAGATGGCAGCTTTCTCTTCCAGGGAAGGAGTGAGGGTGGCAGCATACATTAATTCTTCGAAGCTCAATGCGTCTGAAGGAGATGAGCCCTGGGTGATTTGCTTGGCAAGCACCGTGATTTCGGGATCTGTTTTCTTCACCTTGATGGTCAGGATTTCAGTCTTGGCGGTACGCAAGCCTGGATATACATCCTTGAATACTTTCTTGTAAGAAGAAAGTTTCTTCATTTGTTTTTCCTGATCTTCGAAAGAACCTCCGCTGTTGATGATGTTCATGTAAGCAGATTTCTCATCGGCGCTGATTCCTTCGTAAGATGCAAGGGCACCCTTGAAGCCATTCCAGTCGTCAACGACAGGCTTGAGGATAAATTTGATCTCATCGGCCATTCCTTTGTAATCGTACTTCTTCATTTGGGCACGATAGTATTTTTCGATCACCTTCGCGCGCTCTTCTGAGAGTTTGCTGTTGATGCGCTCGCGGCCTTCAGGTGAGTGAGTACCGGTGATGGACACGGTGCGGGTAACGTTCTTGGATGCAATGAAGGCGTCGAGCTGCTTTCCTTTGGTGCTGGCTGTTTCGGACTTGCGCAGCACTGATTTCCCTTGCTCAAAAATGAAGTCAGGGATGATGACAGGCTGAATTTCTTCCTTGTTGTTGTAGCCATGATCAGCAAAAGCCGCGTAGTATGAATTCTGGACAAGCTTGCTGGTGGTGATCAAACCAACGGCTACGTCCATACGGGCTGTTTTTAGGTTCTTGGTTCCTTTTGACGCTACGCCTTCAACCTGAAGGGTGCCGGTCTTGTAGGCAGGCTGGTAGGCAAAAGTGAAAGATTTCGTGATTTTGGGCTGTTCGGTAGCCGCGTTGGCATAGTCATCGCCTTTGAAAGGGATGGGAGCAAGCGCCATTTCCTTGTCTCCATACTTGTAGAAGCTGTTAAGTGTATAAACAGTGCCTTTTTTCAACATCTTAACAGGCAAACTGGCTGACATTTCATAGGCCACGGTGTCCTTATGGACTTCCAGTGGATTAGGGGTCACCGTCAGGTTCTGTTGCTTCGCCATTTTAATCATTTGGGGCAGGGTACAGCCGGCCAAGCTCAACATGCTGATGATCACTATTGAGTAGACTACTTTTCTCATGGATGGTTTATTAGGGTTTCGAAAACGAGATGCAAAGGTAACTTTGTATCGATTTTTTTTGCAATAATAGGCAAAAAAATAGTGCTTTTTGTAATCCGGCACCACCTTAAAAGGCCCTATATTTGCAAATGGGTAATTTGTTCGCCAAAGCGCATTTAACCCGGGTAAATGAAGATGGGGTTATGGTAGAACCAGTGAAACGATTGCAGCTATTTTTCCAGGATCATGCCTTTGGCGTTTGCTCGGCATTGGGCGAAAAGTTGGGCATTGCTTCCTCCAGCATCCGATTGTTCTTCATCTACGCCTCGTTTCTTACACTGGGATCGCCGATTATCATTTACCTGGGCCTGGCCTTCATGCTGAATATGCGTAAGCACCTCAGAAGGAGCAATAGCTCTGTATTAGACTTCTGACCAGACTTTTGACCACTGGGCTTTTAATGGCCCAGGTCGGCATACTTCTTCTTCCCGGCCACAAAGACATCCCACACAACTGATCCGCTGTACTGGTTGGCCAGCTTCCTGTAACCGAAACTTTCGGTCAATTTTCTGCGTACCCGCTCTTTCCCGTAGTTCCTGAAGAAATCCCGGTGTGCCTGAAAAACGGCCTGACCGTGCGGCCATGAACCTGAAACGCTGAATTTGATGCAAGCCACCCAATCCAGCACGATCCTGATTGGGAACTTATAGGCCAGTTCGGCTACCGGCAGGTTCTTGTAAATTAGACTCAATCCATTCTTGAAGTTCAGGTAGGTCTTGCGGGGGTTGGCCGCGGATAGGGTGCTTCCGCCGGCGTGATAAACCGTGCTCTCCCCGGTGTAGTAGATTTTGTACCCGGCGCGCTGCAGGCGCCATGACAAGTCGATTTCTTCCATGTGGGCGAAGTAGTCTTCATCAAAGCCGTTCAATTCTTCAAACAGCCTGGCCCGTACCATCATGCAGGCGCCCGATGCCCAGAAGATTGGCAGGGTATCATTGTACTGCCCCTGGTCCTCCTCCAGGAGATAGAAGAGTCGCCCCCGGCAAAACGGATAGCCTAAGGCATCCAATTGTCCACCACCCGCCCCTGCATATTCAAAGTACTTTCGGTTGTTATAAGACAGGATTTTTGGCTGGACGGCTGCAATCGACGGATCGGTGTCCAGCAGCCTGGACAGTGGCCCAAGCCAGCCTGGCGTCACTTCGACATCGGTGTTGATCAGGACAAAATAGTCTGCCTGAATTTGCTTCAAGGCATGGTTATAACCGCCGCAAAATCCGAGGTTGGAAGAAATTCTGATCAGTCGAACGGCCGGAAAGTCTTTCGCTGCCACCGCTACTGAATCATCGGTGGAGCCATTGTCTACCAGGATAATTTCGGCGCCGTGGCTGTGCTGGATAATGGAAGGAAGAAATGTTCTCAGCAGGTCACGTCCATTGTAGTTGAGAATGACAACGGCAATATTGGTCATCCCATCATGCTGGTTAGGTCCAGGCCTGGAATGGCAGGCAATATGCCTTCTGTGCTCTTCTTGAGTTCATCCTTCGCCTTGCTGTCCGCTTCCTCCATGGCCTTATTCACCGCCGCAACAACGAGATCCTGCACCAGTATTTTGTCGGGTGATGACAGCAAGGTGCTTTCGATTTCGATGGACAGCAGTTTTTTCTTTCCGTTCGCCGTGGCCCTGACCATGCCTGCGCCGGATTCGCCGGTCACGGTGATCTTTTCGAGGTTGTCCTGTGCCTCTTTCAGGCGCGTCTGCATCTCTTTGACCTTCCCCATCATTTTCATCATGTCAAGCATAGCGCCGGTTGTTTAATGAATAGTCGCAAAGGTAAGGACTTGCAGGAATTAGTTTCTGATCAGGGCAACGGTTCCTTCTTTGGAGAAAGTCTTGCCCGTCATATCGGTTATCTCGGCCTTCCAGATATACGTGGAGGCTGGAAGCGGCTTGCCGTTGCTTTGTCCATCCCAGGGTTCATTCTTGCTCGTGGCAAACTGCAGGACGCCCCATCGGTCAAAAATATTGAGACTGATCTTTGCAATGTATTGCCCTGATACTTTGAAACCATCGTTGAGGTTGTCATTGTTGGGGGTGAAGGCCGTGGGATAAAATGGATTTACGTTTTTGATGAACTCACCCACATTCGAAAGTGAAACCGTCAGCCCCGGGTCGTTGGACTGGGCCTTCACAGCGTACCGCACGAGTTGATTGCCGGGATCCGGCTGATCGTCAACAAACGCCGTATCGGTAAGGGTCACAGTCTTGATCAGCGCACCTTGCGCATTGTATTTCTCCAGCACATAGTTCTTCACGCCGTTTTTCCATCCGGTGTATTTGTTCCAGGCAACCGAAATGGCATTGGTCTTGTCGATGGTGCCGGTCAGCCTCAATGGGCAGGCGATGCTCCCGGGCGGGCTTGCATTGCCGCACTTGTCGATGTAGTTGATCTGGTAGCAATACTTTCCTTCTGTCGAATAGGTGTTGTCGCTGAACTTGGTAGAGACGGAAGTACTGAATGGCCCGAGCGCACCTCCGGCGGATGATCGTTTGACCGCATAGCCTATGTCCGGTACGAACTTAGGGTCCTGCGTCCATCCCAGGTCAACACCATTTGACCCTACAACCGAACTGACGTCGCTGATCCCGGTAGGAACCTTGTTTGAAACAGCGGTGACACATTTGGACAACGAAATGCTCTTGTATCCGCCGGCATAATTGTTGGTGATCTGGTAACAGTAGTTGGTCTTGCAGATAACGTCGGTATCATTGAGCCCGATGGTGGCCGTAGTTACATAGTTGTTTCCGTTTCGTGTGATGCTGTAATTATTAACTGAACCCGTGGCCCCGGTGGTCCATGTCAGTTGGTTCACATCACTCTGTGCCGCGACGCTGAACTTGTCGCTGCAGTTGGTGTTGGAATACGTTGTCACGCCAGTGCAGGGGTCGTAGGCACCGAGCCGGAAGCAGTAATAATTCAGGTCAAGCTTCAGGTTGGGTACTGTTAAGGTGCTCACACCATACAGGGTTTGGAATTGCTGGAAAGTGGTGGAATTATTGGTGGCGATCTCCAGCTTGTATTGAATGTTGACGGCAATGGTAAAATCCAGTTTGATGGTCGTGTTGTCAACCGCGGTAAGGGTGGTGATGGCTGGTGTTGGCAGCACGTTGAGTGTGGTAAACGGCTGGGTCTTGGCGGTACAATTGTCGGCAGAATTCAGGCGCCGCCCGCGGACGCTGGCGGTCTGCAGCCCAGGCGGAGCGTACACATAGGGTGGCGCGGTGATATTGTTCGTGAAGGGAAGGATCGCTTCCGGCGTACCGTCATTGTTATAGTCAATAACGTACTGATCATAAGCATTGTTGTCTGTTACCCGGATGGACGCACCTGCTCCGGAACAGGCATACAATTCAAACGAGGGTTGTGTGTTGGGATCAGCCGTGATGGTAATATCATCCTGCTGCTGGGGCAAACTCTGGTAAATAACTTTCAGGATGTACGACTTGGCCGTTAGGTATGTATGGGTCAGCGGCGGGTTGGTCTGCGGCCCCATGCCGTCATCATAGTCTATGGCGCAGGGTGATATCCCAGGTACGCAGGTTCCGGGAAGAAGGTTCGTTACCGTAACAGTGAATGGTGCACAGCCTTTCTTCTGGTCAACATTGAATCGTCCCAGCCGGCTGGTGTAGGGTTGTGCCAGGGCCGTTGTGGCCAAAGCGGAAAATATTAGTAATATGAAGATATTCCTGATCAAAGTTCGTCGGGCATTAATTGCCGCTCAAGTTAGTCTCTTTCAAAAATTTCTCCGCGCTCACCAGGTCATTGTGGAGCAGACGGTCTGTGGTTATAAACGGCACGACGGCCCGGAAAGTATGGACCCATTGTTCCAATTCGGGGGAGGTCAATAAAGGCCGCCTGAATTGCAGGGCTTGCGAGGCCGTCATGAGCTCGATGGCCAGGATGGAATAAAGGTTGTTCACCACCCGGTAAGTCTTTAGCGCCGCGTTGGCCCCCATGCTCACATGATCTTCCTGTCCGTTGGATGAAACAATCGAATCCACGGAGGCCGGGGTGCAAAGCTGCTTGTTCTGGCTCACCAGCGAGGCGGCGGTATATTGGGGTATCATCAATCCGGAATTAATACCGGGATTGGCCACTAAGTAATTGGGCAGGTCGCGGGCTCCGCTGATCAGCTGGTACGTCCGCCGTTCGGAGATGCTGCCCAGTTCGGCGAGGGCAATGGACAGAAAATCAAGGGCCAGGGCCAGCGGCTGCCCGTGGAAATTGCCTGCTGAGACAATCTGGTCTTCTTCATGAAGGATGATGGGATTGTCCGTGACCCCATTCACTTCGGCCAGCATTACCTCCGTAACATAGTCAAGAGCATCCTGGCTCGCGCCATGCACTTGTGGAATGCACCGGAAGGAGTAGGGGTCCTGCACGTGCTTCTTGGGCTGCGCGCTGAGTTGACTGCCTTTTAACAATGCGAGAAACTCACTTGCAGTTTTCGTTTGACCTTTCTGCGGACGAATGGCATGCACCTTGGGGTTGAAGGGTTCGGTCCTGCCGTCAAAGGCGTCGAACGACAGCGCGCTGATTCGGTTGGCAAGCCGGAGAAGGCGATGGCCATGAAGCACACACCAGGTGCCGAAGGCGCTCATGAACTGGGTGCCGTTCAACAGCGCAAGTCCTTCCTTGGCTTTGAAGTGCAGCGGCTTCCAGTGAAAGCGCTCCAGGATTTCCGTTGCCGGAAAGGATTGTCCTTCTACATTGACCTCGCCCAGGCCGATCAACGGCAGGGAGAGGTGTGCGAGCGGGGCAAGGTCGCCGGAAGCGCCAAGCGAACCCATCTCATACACCTTGGGATATATCCTATGGTTGAAGAAGTCAACCAGTCGTTGCACTGTTTCCAGTTGTATGCCGGAGTACCCGTACGACAGTGACTGGGCTTTTAGAAAAAGCATCAGTCGAACAACCTCTTCGGGAATTTCCGGGCCGGTGCCGCAGGCATGTGACTTGACGAGGTTGTCCTGCAGGCGTTCGAGGTCTTCTATTGAAATGTTTTTATTGTAAAGTGAACCAAAGCCTGTGTTGATGCCATACAGCGGTTGCGTAGTATTGGCAATCTTGTTGTCGAGGTAATCGCGGCAAGCCTTTATCTTTTGGGTCGACTCTTCTGAGAGTCCCAGCTGGCAGTCATCCTTCAGAATCCTGGCGAGGTCTTCCAGCTGAAGGACACGGGGGGAGATGGTGTGCTGCACGGACATGGAATCAGAATTTGGAGAGGATGTCTGGCAAGGCCAGTTTCTGCTGTTCACCATTCTTCATATTCTTGAAGGCGAGCAGGCCGGTGGTCATTTCTTCAGAACCTATTACGATGGTGAAAGGTATCTTCTTCCGGTCGGCGTATTCAAGCTGCTTCTTAATCTTGGAAAGGTCCGGGTAGACTTCACTGGCAATGCCTTTAGCGCGGAAAGATTGAACAAGACCCAATGCGTAGCGGAAGCCAGGTTCATCCAGGTGGCAGAGCAATATTTTTGATGACACCTGGGCTTCTTCCGGGAACAGTTTCAGTTCCTCCATGGCATCATAGAGCCTGTCAACGCCGAACGATATACCAACACCAGAGATGCCGGGCATTCCGAACACGCCTGTCAGGTTGTCGTATCGCCCGCCGCCGCTGACGCTGCCGATGGATACGTTGTTGATCTTCACTTCAAAAATGCAGCCGGTGTAATAGCTAAGGCCGCGCGCCAAAGCGATGTCAAATTCTACCTGGTGATCACTGGCTCCATAGTTGCTCAGCAAAGCCTGCATTTCACTGAAGTCGGCAAGGCCTTTCTTTCCTTTTTGCGATCCCGCGAATTTGGAAGACAGGAATTCAATTTTCTGTTTCGTGCTGCCTTTGAAGTTCAGGATTTCAAAGAGGGCGCTAAGACTGGTTTCAGAAAACCCGTTGCCTTTCAATTCTTCCCTCACTTTCTCTTCACCAATCTTGTCCAGTTTGTCGATGGCCACAAACAGGGAGGACTCGCTGGCGGCGCCGGTGAGTTCAGCAAGCCCCGACAGGATGGCCCTGTGATTAATCTTGATGGTGTAATCCGCAATGCCCAATTCCATCAATGCCCCCTTTATCATGAGAACAATCTCCGCTTCACAGATGAGCGAATCTGTTCCTACCACATCCGCATCGCACTGAAAGAACTCACGGTACCTTCCTTTTTGCGGCCGGTCGGCACGCCACACGGGCTGAATCTGGTAACGTCTGAAAGGGAAGGCGATCTCATGGCGGTTCATCACCACATAGCGGGCGAAGGGCACGGTGAGGTCATACCGCAGACCTTTTTCAGAAATGTCCCCGGTGATGAGTCTGGTATCACGGGTATTGAGTTTCGCTGAATCGATGTCCTTGAGGTAGTTGCCCGAATTGAGGACCTTGAACAACAGTTGATCTCCTTCCTCGCCATACTTACCAGTGAGGGTGGACAGGTTTTCCATCGCTGGGGTCTCCAGAGGCTGAAACCCATAGGTTTCAAACACCCTGCGGATGGTGTTCAGGATAAACTGGCGCTTGGCCATCTGGGCCGGGCCAAAGTCGCGGGTGCCTTTCGGGAGGGAGGGTTTGTCCATAATTCCGGGTTAAAACTAATAGTATTCGACTGAATTAGGCTGTTTTTGTGGTAGCGAATCCTCATAAAATCCTGTAAAGCATTGTAATACCAAGAAAGGGGATTATTTTTGCGCCTCTTAAAACGAACCCGATATGTCAGTAACCCGACTCAAGCGCAAGAACCGTAAGGATAGAGCCAAATCAGCCCGCAGAAGGCAAACTTTGAAACTTCAGAATTTCCAACCCGTTGCCAAGGGTGTGGACATCGAGAAGATCAAGGAAGAATTTAAGGCCAAGAAGGCCGCCAAAAAATAATTCGTTTATTCGATAATTCGGGAATCTAATTAACGAATTATCGAATTGATGCATTAACGAATTATCCCCCGTTTCCCCAACTCCACCACTTCCAGTTTCCTGATTTTTCCTTCGGAGATTTCCATCCGGATGATGGTCTTCATGTGATGGAATCCCTGGTTTCCTGCGGCTCCCGGGTTGATGTACAGCAGGTTGAGCCTTTCATCTTTTTTTACTTTCAGAATATGCGAATGTCCGCAGATGAAAACATCGGGTATCCTTTCCTTTAGAATCTTTTTCACCTTCGGATTATAATTGGGCGGCGTTCCGCCAATGTGGGTCATCCAGATTTTCATCCCGGCGCAGTCAAACCATAAGTCCTCCTGAAACTTCGTCTGCATTTGCTGGTCGTCGATGTTGCCGTAGACCGCACGGAGGGGTTTGATTTTTTCTAGTTCGTCGGTCACAGCATTGTCGCCGATGTCGCCGGCATGCCAGATTTCGTCACACGCCTGGCAATGCGGCAGGATGCCAGGGTCAAGGTAGTTGTGGGTGTCGGAGAGGAGCAGGATTTTCATTTGGTATTAGAAAGAATACTAATTCCCGCGTGTTAAGGACATGGGTTGATCAATGGGTCCCAACAGCCGGGACTGCGGGAAATGTGTTTTCAATTTTGGTTACCAGGTCAAAGAAATTTTCAGGCACCATATTACAGAGCATGATCAATGTCTTATCTGTTTCAACATACCGCACAATGATTGTCTTATACCCCGGATTGCTTCCATCATGCCAGATGACTCTCCCCAATGCTGGATGGGAACGTATGATCCAGCCAAACCCGTAGTAAGAAAGGGAATCATTGCTGAGGCGCGCAGGCGTGAAGGCTTGTTCGAGTGATTCTTTTGAAATGAGTTTTCCTGAAGCCAACGCCCTGTCCCATTGGAGTAAATCACCTGTCGTGGAGGTTACCCGGCCCCTTCCGGTTGCCCAGCCAGATGGTGTAGTCGGAAGAAGGAAAGGAGTCCGCACGGATGTACCGCTGCTTTTCCGGCACGTAAATGTGACCCAAGGCGACATTGGCAAGTGCTGCCTTTTCGGAAATAGTCCGAATGTCGGTAGAGGACATGCCCAGGGGTTGGAAGATCCGTGTGCGGCACAACTCAACGAAGTCTTTGCCGGAGGCTTTCTCGGCGATGCTCGCAAGAAGAACATAGCCAGTGTTGCTGTATTCATATTGATCCCCTGGTTTAAATTTATTTTCGGGGTGGTAGCGCTCCAGGTATTCCAGAATGTCAGGGTTTCCTGCCACTTTGGTTTTGTCCCAGTGTTCGTCCATCATTTTCTGGTAATCGGGCAGCCCGGAGGTGTGGTTAAGCAGGTTACGGATGAGAATATTCTTGTAGGGGAGGGCAGGCAGGTATTTTTCAACCGAATCATTCACGCTCAGCTTTCCTTCTTCCTGCAGCATCATGATGATCATGGCGGTGAACTGTTTGCTGACAGATGCCAATTCAAATATCGTGGTTGTGTCGACCGGTGTCTTCATTGCGAAATCACGGTATCCGAAAGCCTTGTGGTAGACCGGTTTGCCTTTTGCTGCGACAAGCACCACGCCGCTAAAGCCTGGCACGGTGGCAAAAAGAGAATCAAGGCGGCGGGTTGGGAATGTGGATCTTTCCTTCGGGGATTGACAAGCCTGGCTGAATAGCAGGAGGAGCAGAATAAGCCTGAAGGGGTTCCTGGTCATGATTTTTCTGAAAATTGAAATGAAAGATAAGAATCAATTTTGAACCGGATCCAATCATCCGGATGACTTACTTTTGAGCAATCAATAAAATCACAAGGTTATGTCAGATATGAAAATAGCTCTTGTCACCGGCGCCAACCGGGGCATTGGAAGGGAGATTGCCACGCAACTGGCAGATCTCGGGTGGCAGGTGATGCCACGGCCAGGGATGGAGCAAAGGCTCATCAGGCAGCCGTTGAGATTGGAAATGGAACGACCGGTGTGGCACTGGATGTTTCAGATGAAAATTCCGTCAGGCATGCTGCCTTGGAAGTTGAGAAGGAGTTTGGAAGGCTCGACGCACTCATCAACAATGCCGGCGTTATCGGCAACCGCTCTATGCTTGATTTCGATCTGGATCAGATCAGCCATGTGATGGACACGAATTTCATGGGACCCATCCGGACGGCGAAGTATTTCATGCCCCTGCTCAGGAAGAGTGGCGAAGGTCGGATCATCAACATTTCCAGCGGTATGGGTGAACTGGCATCGCTGGAAGTGGGTGGATACGGAGCCTATCGACTGAGCAAGACGGCATTGAATGCTTTCACGATCCTGTTGGCCGCCGAGTTGAAGAAAAGTTCGATAAAGGTGATGTCCATGTGTCCGGGCTGGGTGAAGACTGACATGGGCGGTGCTGGCGCGACGCGTTCGGTGCAGAAGGGAGCCGAAACGGCGGTATGGCTGGCAACGTCCGCTTCCGTTCGATCAGGAAAGTCTTATCGGGATATGAAGGTAGTCGACTGGTAATAATGCAATAATTCGGTAATTATCTAATTAACGAATTACCGAATCGGGTCATGATCGAATCATTACTCGTCCTTCTCTTTCCCATTTACATAACCGCACATTTTGGCAGCTGGGGCCTGTTTGATTTACATCTTTGTATGTTTGTCTGAGTAAAACCGTACCGGCATCGTGTCAAAAAACAAAGGCTTGTATTTCATTGCGATTATCCTGCATACGATCTGGATGATGTTCCTTTCGTACGTATGGCTCAACATGCCTTATTCGTACGAGTCCGAATCAAAAATAATGACGGTCACCAACATCCTGAAGAATGTTGTTTTGGGAGCTGAAGATAAGCCGCACAAAGACAGCCTGCTTTTTGTCAATGTATCATACGACAAGGTGTTGATTCCCCGCTACGACAGCGAAGGATTTGAATCCGGTAATGTGGCGGTCACCGACCGGGCGGCATTGACCCGGTTTCTGGCCATGATTAATGAGGGTGAGCCAGGCCGATTAATTCTGTGTGATATTTTCTTTGAGGATTCTACGGCTTTTGATTCGGCACTGCAGGCGCAGGTTGACCGATGCAAGGCACTGATTCTTCCTTATCACTATGATGGAGGCGACAGGCAATTGAAGAGCTACATTAAAGGCTGGAGCGGTTTGGCCGACTATGACGCAGATTTCGGAACCTTCCTTAAATATTCTTACCTGCAGCATGACACCTGCCGTACGGTCCCTTTGTTGCTGTATGAGCGGTTCAACAGGGGAAGCCTGGATCGATCAGGTCCATTTTACACCTCAGCCGGCCACCTGGCACTGAACGCCCTGGCGTTGGATTTTTCCGTAAGGCCTTATGATATTTTTTCAGCCGACGGGAGCGGATACAGTTCCGTTCACCTTTCGGAAATACTGAATGCCCCGCCGGAATTCGTAAAGTCACTGACGAGAAACAGGATTATCGTCATCGGTGATTTCACCGACCGCGATCTTCACCCGACACTTTATGGGACCATCCCCGGGCCGCTCATTCAGCTCAATGCTTATCTCGCACTCGTCAACGGAGACCACCTGCTTACGTGGCCGCTGCTGATATTTGTATTCCTCTGCTACGGGATCATTTCATGGTTTCTTTTTTCAGGAAATGTGTTTCTCTCCAATCCATGGCTGGAAAGGTTCAGGAACAGCAAGTGGGGCGGTGTGGTCTATGATTTCATGAAATATGCCCTGGTGCTGGTCCTGATCAATATCTTCAGTTACCTGCTCTTCGATGTCCATATGAATGTGCTGATCATGGGTGTGTACATTGTGATCGTCGAATATGTCATTAACTGGATGCGGCAAAAACGAAAGAAGGTATGATGCGAAACATGAACACCATTTTACTGATTGCTTTCTGCGTGCTGGCACAACCCGTTAAAGCGCAGAATGCCTACTATGTATTGCATGTGAAGGGACATGTGACGCTGGAAAAAAGCAAAGCCTTGTTGAAGCCGAACGACCAGGTTTCCGATCAGGACAAGATACTGTTTGGGGGCCCTGCTGACGCGGTAGCCGTCATTAGTTCCAAGAGCGGCCGAATGGTACTGCGGCCAAAGCCTGCGGCCAAATCCAGTGAGCTGATTTGTGTCGTGACCGACATCCTGAACCCGGGCACCGGAAGGTTGAGTGCGAGGGCAGGAGGCATTACCAACCGGGTCGAATTGAATCACTTTTTCTCCAGGGATACGCTCTTTTTGTTGGGAGAGGGAAAGGTTTGGATTTCACCGGCGGCATTTCCCGTGAATTCCACGAATTTCTTTTTCATCCGATACACCTGGAATGGAGAAACGATCAACAAAAAGATCGTGTTCCATCAGGACACCATGTTGTTGAGCAGGCAGGAGATATACAAAGTTGATGGTGCCCAGATTGCGCCTAAATCCGTGAAAAACGCTACCCTTCTCTACAAGCAAGGGAGTGCAATGAGTGAAGTGAGTCCTTTCATGGTCGCATTTCCTGAAGAAGCATCACTCAGGGAAATTGTGGCTGCCTTTAAGATGCGCAGCACCCTCACGGGCAATCAATTTTTGGACGAACTCACCGCATTACTAAGTGACATCTATGGTCGGACAAACCGGGAGAATGTCCACGACTGGCTGAAGAAGAATGTTGGTTCATATTAATGTATTGCACCAGCGGGTTCTCCTGAAACCTGTCATATCAGCGTTAAATCATTGTTTCTGACTTCAGTCCATCAGTAGTAGCACGGATACAGAATACCGTTGGCAGGGTATATTAGTTATTCTGGGCCTTTGTACATTTGATTATCCAAATCAACGTATCACCAAAAACCCTACCCATGAAAAAAATTTTTCAAAAGGTTCCTATCGTAGCGCTCCTGTGTTTTGTCATGTCCGGGCCATGTGCCTTGGCCCAGGAGATCACGGCACAGTCTACCACCACGCTGAAGCCAAAAGGATTTATCGTGGATGTAACCTATGGCGATGATCAAAGTGTTACCCTGGTGTATTCCACCAAGATTAGCAGCAAGGTTTGCAATGCCATAGCCTACAAGTTCGACAAAGATTTGAAGTTTGTTTCGCAAACACCCATGGACATACCCCTGGAGAAACTTAAGAAGTTGAAAAAATACAAAGGGGATGAATACGAAATTGAAGGATTGGAATTGCAGGAAGCAAAGAATAATAAGATGGAGGTGTTGAAGGTGCGCTATACGTACAAGTACAGCTGGTGGAAACTGGATTACAAATTGAAGCGTAGTGTCAAAGACAAGTTGAAATATGAAGATGCGGCTGGAAAGCCCGTGACACCCATCAGCTATGCCTATAATCCGGTCACCAAGCAAATTATCTGTCTTGCGAAGCCGTTTATCAAGGATAAAGTGAAACTTCAATTCAGGTACAGGATTTCGGGCGGCGGCTCACTGTTTGCTGAAGACCAACCGGCTGGCACGGCTCCTTCGGCCCACAGTGAATTTTATGTGCTGACATTCGACTACAACCTCAAGAAGGTCAAGGAAGAAAAGATTTCTTTTGATGCGCCGCACATCGCCAAGCTCCAGTTTCTCATTCCAAAGGAAGGGGAGACAGGAACCGCGAAATGGCCGCTTTCCCGCACGTTAACAACAGAAATGTATTTCAGTATGAGTGGGCCGAAGACCAATCCCTTTGCCATTGATTTTTCCCAGGCAGACTGGGGATCCGCGGATTCAGAGTCCTATCCCTCAAAGAATATTGCGAGTGATGATCAAACCCTCGC
This sequence comes from Cyclobacteriaceae bacterium, assembly GCA_043744235.1. GTDB lineage: Bacteria > Bacteroidota > Bacteroidia > Cytophagales > Cyclobacteriaceae > ELB16-189. The sequence goes on from JAYTVB010000014.1 coordinate 178,175, forward strand.
TAACGATGAAAAATCATATACAGTGGATAATGGTGACCTGCTGATGGTCTTCAAACCAGAAAGCGCAAAGGGAGTGACTACCAAGTTTCAGTTTGTCAGGGTGAGAAACGATGGAAGCATTTCCAGCAAAGCGGAGGTTGAATCCGATATCGCATTCGAGGATGGCACCTCGGTAAGCATGTACGACGGAGCCTTGTTTTTCAGGGGCGTTATTCCCCAGGCAGGGTGGCCTGCCAAGAATCCGGTGGGCAAACTGATGAAGTATGTGAACAACGCAAAAGAATGGGAAATCGCTGGTGTTCCGGGTGACTATTGCTCATTGGATATCACGGATATGGCGCTGACTAAATACACGGGTACAAAATACAGCGGTATGGATAGCCGCATTGAAGAAAGGATTGCTGATAACATTTTGATCGTACAGGAAAATTCTGATATCACCGAGACTTTTGCGGTGCCCCCTGGCAAGGACTTTAAGCCCAATGATAATTATAGACGGACAACCAACTATGGATCTTACCGGAACGCCTTCCTCGTGGATCTCAAAGGAGGATTGAAAGGGTTTTATGGAATGGCCAACTCGTATATAAAGAATAATCCTTACAAGGATGTGCCCGAGGTGAGTGGCGTGAATAAAATGATTTTGAACAAGGACAAAACGAGCGCTTACTGGATAGGTATTCAAATGCTCGGTACCGAAAAGGTGGGCGGTGAATGGCAGATCATGGAGTTCCCCCTGGTGATGAAAATTGACCTGACCGCCACGCAGAAGGCAACGCCGGTTAAACCCCTCGGTGTCACCATCAAACCCACTGAAAAGAATATCTATTTGACTGAATTCGTCAAGAAAGTTCCTCAGTATTTTCTGAATAACACATTTCCGTTCATCGTTACTGCCGACAATAATGTCATTTTTATCGGAACCGATGAGGATCAAAAGAGCATATGGCTGGCGAAAATGCCCATCGAGTAATGAATTGATTGACTATGCCCGGCTGCTTTCATACAAGTGGCCGGGCATTTTTATTAAACCCATTGCCTATGAAATTCTGCTGGATCGCTTTTTTTCTCCTGCCCTTTGCTTCCATGGCACAGCCTGTTGAATTGCGGGTGCAGACCGGGCATACCGGGTTTCCAAGAAGTATGGCTCTTTCAAGCGATGGAAAATGGATGGCTTCGGCCGGAACGGATAAGCTTATCAAGATTTGGGATTTGTCCACCGGGAGGGAATTGAAGTCATTTTTTCACGAAACGTTGCTGGGACCAACGGTCGTTTCAATCGGTGCTGAACGGAAGTACATGGCATCAGCCTCGTCGCATGAGGTAAAACTGTGGGACCTGCAGACCAATGACGAACTTGAATTTGCCTGCCCGATGGTGGTGATGCAAGCGATTGGCTACACCTACAAGGCGCTGGCCCTCAGTCCCACCGCCCAGGTTCTGGCTGTGGGTAACTACGAGGAATTGGGCACCATCGGAATCCTGGAGGTTCCTTCGGGCAAATTGTTAAAGAAATTGAAAGGGCATACAGACTTTGTTCTCAGCCTTGATTTTAGTCCTGACGGCAAGAATATTGTGAGCGGGGGGATGGATAAAATCGTCAGGATATGGGACATAGAAAAGGGAAAGGAAAGCCGGCAGCTGGTCAAGCATCTTGATCCTGTTTTTTCCGTCGACTATGGAAATAGCGGACTGGTGGCCAGCAGTTCCATGTACAACAACATCACCCTTTGGGATGGCGCATCGGGGCAGGAGAAGGTTTCCTTCAAGGGGTCAGACAAGAGTATACCTGCCAACCACGTGCAGATCAGTCCGGATGGAAGGTTTCTGCTTTCCTGCGACGATGCGACGTATCGTTTGTGGGATATCGCAAAGGGTGCACAGGTCTGGTCCTTGCCGGGAGCCATCGCCGAATTCCCCGGATTGACTCAGCAGAACTACGCCATGTTTTCAAATGATTCAAAATATTTTTATACGTCCTTCCCGTATATCTGTACCTATAACCTGAAGGGCACGAAGATCAGGGACTTTCGGGGGTTGGACGTATACAATGAGGAATTGGGATTTGACGAACAAGGCGTTTATCCGATTGAAGCCAAGCTGTCTAAAGATTACGGATTGGTCCGTCGTTGGAACATCAACCAGATAAGCACAAAAAAAACAGGCTTCAAGCCAGGCCAAAAGATAGGCTTCAGCCCTGGTGTAAAATTCATTACAGTAGGTTCCCTCTCTTCGGGATCACAAGGCAAGGGGGATGTGATGTCAGCGAAAAACACAAAGGTGGAGGTGTTTGATGGACAGACACTGGAAAAGCTGGGCGAAGTAAGGGGGCACAGCAATACGGTAACGTCGATTGCTTTTAGTTCGGACAATACGTGGATGGCTACTGCCAGCTATGACAACACGATCCGAATATGGAATACGGCAAATTTCAAGGAACGCCTGATGATTGAAGGAATGCCCGCCAATTATGCTTCCGGGATGTCCAATCTTGTTATCTCGCCGGACAACGTGTTGTTGTACGCAATCGGTGGATCAGGAAACTTGTTGTCGTACGAGGCGACTTCAGGCAAACTGGTACGGGAATTTACTATGAAAAACCTGGGCATTAACCATATTGCAGTCTCTGATAATAATCGCTACCTGGCGGTCGCGTTTACCAAGGTTGATGTAAGCCGTGGAAATGTCAAGGGTCAGAAAATTTCCGGTGGTACTCGCGGAAAATCATTGGGTATGTACCAGGCGATCACGCTTTTTGATGTGAGCAATGGCAAAGAACTCAAAACGATCAATACGTCGGCGGTCTTATTGCAGGCGATAAAATTCAGACCTGGCACGACAAGGCTTCTCAGTGCAGACTGGAACGGCGGTCTTACGGAATACGATGTCGCGAGCGGAAACATGGTTCGTGAATATGCCGGGCATCGCTCGAACATACGGAGCCTGGCTTTTAACAAACAGGGAACAAGACTCGCCACCGGCAGTTTTGACGGGACAGTCAAGCTGTGGAATACAGAAAATGGGGAGGAGCTGGTGAGTTACATTACGACCGACTCGACAAACTTTGCCGTGGTCACCAGGGAGAATAATTATTATTGTTCGAAGGATGCCATTCAAAAAATACATTTTGTCAGTGGTGATAAAGTTTCTCTGTTTGAACAGTACGATATCAATTTCAACCGGCCAGACCTGGTGCTGGCAAAACTCAGTGGTTCACCGGAATTGATTGAAGCCTACCACCATGCCTATCAGAAAAGGATAGCCAAAATGGGATGGACGGAGGATAAAATCAGTATGACCCAGGAAACCCCCGATATTACCCTCAGCCATTTGCCTGAAGAGGTGTCGACCCGCGAGGCAAAATTAAACTACACCGTTTTGGCAAGTGACCCAAAGAATAAGCTCATGGCGATCCATGTGATGATCAATGATGTCCCCGTATTTGGTTTTGACGGTATTTCAATCAGGGAGGCTGCACAACTTTCAGTTCAGAAGGACATGGTGGTGGAGCTCACCACCGGACAAAACCTTGTAACCACCTATGTCACCAACGAAAAAGGAATCGAAAGCGAACGAGAGTCCTTTGAGGTGTTTTATGAAAATGAGGCATCTAAACCTGATCTCTATGTGATTACCATCGGCGCATCTCAGTTCCGGGATTCGAAATGGAACCTGACCTTTGCCGCTAAGGATGCCGCAGACCTGAGCGCGGTGCTTAAGGAAAAAAGTGAATTGTTTGCCAATGTCCATGAATTTTCACTGAGCAACCAAAACGTTTCTGTCCAAAGCATCAGCAATCTTCGCTCATCGCTGGCCAATACCAGGCCGGACGATGTGGTTATACTCTTTTACGCCGGGCACGGCCTTTTGGACAAAGACCTGAACTATTTCCTCGCAACCTTTGATGTCAATTTTAAAGACCCTGCCGAGAATGGACTGCCGTATGAGGCGCTATCCGGGCTCCTCGACAAAATCCAGGCCCGGAGAAAAGTGATTTTTATTGATGCTTGTCATTCCGGAGAAGTCGACAAAGAGAGTGTGCTGTCGGTATCCTCCAACACCCAGACCGAAAAGGGTGACCTCGTGTTTCGCGCCGTGGGTGATCAGACCATTCAGGGAAAAACGGGACTGGAGAATTCGTTCGAGCTGATGAAATTTCTGTTTACCGATTTGAGAAAGGGTTCCGGTGCCACGATCATTTCTGCAGCCGGGGGCTTTGAGTTTGCATTGGAAAGTGAGGAATGGAAAAACGGCGCATTCACGATGTGCCTTCTCAACGGGCTGAAGAACAGACAGGCAGACCTCAACAAGGATGGCAAGATCATGCTGTCAGAGTTGAAAGACTATATGTACAAGGCCGTCCCCGCGCTGACGAAAGGCAGGCAACAGCCCACTTTCAGGAGTGAGAACATCAGGGGTGATTTCAGGATTTGGTAGCCTGGAACAAGTTTGAGGCTGTTCTTAGTTATTTCAAATCACTAGCGTCCTATTAAAATAGTTAGGCTGTTCTTTGACATGTTGATTTACAGAAGGTTAGGTTACCAAAATGATCGTGACGATTTGATTCCTAG